>CAVUXQ010000031.1:0-59141 GCA_963745265.1 uncultured delta proteobacterium | reverse complement strand
AAAACGGCGCGTTTGACTATATCAGCAAACCGTTTAAGGTGGATGAAATCAAACGGATATCAAATCGGCAACTACCCGCAAAGAGATGGAGGCAGGCTGATTCTGCAGCCGAACTTTTCCCGACATCATCGGCCAAAGCCCGGAAATGACAGAAGATTTTCGACCTGATCAAAGAGTCGCCCCGACACCCGGCCAATGTCCTCATTTATGGAGAATCTGGGACCGGCAAGGAGTTGGTTGCCCAGGCTATCCACCGGCCACAGCAAAGTGGCCGGAAACCCCTTCGTTCCCTATTACCTGCAGTGCCATCCCCGAGGCATCTGATCGAAAGCGAACTTTTCGGTCATGTCAAGGGATCTTTACCGGAGCCATCTGCGACAAGCGGGCTCTTTCAGCAGGCGGACAGCGGCACCGCCTTTCTCGATGAGATCGGGGAACTGACCCCGATCATCCAGACCAAACTGCTACGGGTCCTGCAGGAGCGGGAATTTATGCCGGTCGGCAGCACCGTTACAACGGATCAATGTGCAGAATTATCGCGGCCACCAACCGCATCCTTGAAAAAGAGATCGCCGCCGGGCGATTCCGCGAAGACCTGTTTTATCGCCTTGCCGTCGTCCCGCTCAGAGTGCCGCCGCTAAGGGAGCGCAAAAACGACGTGCCCCTCCTTGTGGACCATTTCTTAAAGAAGTATTCCAGTCTGCTCGGCAAGGAGGTCCAGGAGATCTCCTCATACGCCATGGAGGTATTGATGAACTACAATTTTCCAGGCAATGTCAGGGAGTTGGAGAACATCATCGAACGCGGCGTCGCTTTGGAGAACACCAACATCATCCTGCCGGAAAACCTGACCCTGCCGGGAAGCACTGCCGCAAAAGAGAAGCAGGCGGTGGATGACACCCTGCATTCGTTTACAGCCATCAGCAGTGAGGAGGAACTCTTCGATCTGGGCCTCGAGAAGGTCATCACCAACCTGGAGAGGCGACTTATCGTGCATGCCTTGAAAAAGACGGGTAATTCTAAAATGCGCGCCGCTGATCTGCTGCAGATCAGTTTTCGTTCGCTCAGGTACAAAACCAAGAAATACGGCATCGATTGACGAAATATGGACTTTTTCTCGCTTCTGCGACGTAAACAACGCTCGTCAGCTTCCGTAACCCAGATTCTCAGTCAGCAACTCCTCTGGATGCTGCTCTTGAGGATCGTGCTTTACACCCTCCTGCTGGGCCTCAATTTCTTCTTTCAGGAATACAGCATCAAGGTCGTCTTCATGCCGACCAACCTGCTGATCATCCTGCTTCTGGGAGTGTACCTGACGACCATCGCCTCCGCCTTCTACCTGCTTGCCACCCAGGAGAACCTGCGCAAATTCGCCTTTATCCAGAATCTGCTCGATACCCTGTTCGCCACCGTGCTGGTCTACTGTACAGGGGTTTCCCTGTCCGGATTCACTTCAGTTTATTTCTTTCCCATCATTGCCGGCGGCCTCATCCTTCCCCGTAAAGGCGGACTAGTGGCAGCCGCCGCCTCCACTCTTGAGTACGGCACCATCCTGATGCTGGAATTTTGGGGCCACCTCCCCCTATATCTTATCCGGATGGGCTTTGAGGGAAACCATGACGCGATGCTCAGCCTCAATCTCTTTTCCGTGCAGGGTTTGACCTTTTTTTTGGCAGCGATCCTGAGCGCCATGTTCGGCATGCGGATCAGGACAACAGAGGCCGCACTTACCGATTCCCTTCGAAACTATGACCGCTTGGCGGTCCTCTACAAGCAGATTTTCGACAATATCGCCACCGGCATCATCACCGTCGATCCATCGGGCATCATCACCTCCGCCAACAATGCCTGTGAACGGATTACCGGTTATCCGGCCAATTCACTGGTAAGCAAGAAATTCGACAAACATTTTCCAAGCTTCAACCTCTCGGCTCCCCGCATGCGCCAGTCTGCAGACTTTCAGCGCTTTGATGGCAAACAGATCCGGGTGGGTTACTCCCACGTGGATCTCAAGCAGCCGGACGAAACACCGCCTCTTGCCCGGAAACGGCACAAGATCATCACCTTGCAGGACATCGGCGAAATCGAAAAACTGGAGCGACAGATGCGCCAGGCGGAAAAAATGGCCGCCATCGGCATGATGAGCGCCGGTATAGCCCACGATTTCCGCAACCCGCTCACTGCCATCTCCGGTTCGGCCCAGATGCTGGCGGCAGAGTTCTCCCAAAAGGGAAGCGAAAATCTGGCGAATTACGAACTGGCGGAAATTATCCGGCGCGAATCGGAGAGGATGATCGTCACCGTCTCCGACTTTCTGAAATTTTCCAGGCCGGAAACGGCGAACAGGGAATGGTTTTCACTCAAGAGTTGCCTCGACGAGGTGTTCCAGGTCTGCAGAGCCAATCCGAACTGGCCGTCGTCGGCATGTTTGCAGATACTCTTCGATGAAGGCATCGATATCTGGGCTGACCAGAAGCAGATGTTCACGCTTTTCAACCATCTGATCCACAACAGTATGGCTTTCTGCCCGCCGGGAGAGGAGATTATCGAATTCGACGTTCGCGAGATCCGGAGCGCCGACGGGAGCGATACCCTGCAGATATCCGTGAGCGACAACGGTCCGGGGGTCAATGATGCGGACCGGGAGAAGATTTTCGAGCCGTTCTACACGACCCGAGCGGATGGCACCGGGCTGGGTCTGGCGATCGCGCTACAGATCGCGGATGAGCACACGGGAACCATTACCGTTACGCGCGGCAAGTATGGCGGCGCCTGCTTCAATGTCTCCCTGCCCCTGCCTTCTTAAGAGATTGCGGGCCACGATATTTCGACTGCAATTATTTCTTTTTCTCGGCTCGCCGCACAAACTCAGGAGGTTCGCTTTCAAAGCGTATGGCCTCCGTCTTCAAGAAGATCGTTCCCGTGCCGGCACCGTCCACTCCGGCTATCTTGCCGGCCAGCCATATCTTCTTTCCCCGCTTGACACTCAGGATTTGTGGGTAGGTACCGATGTCGACCACGGTTTTGATCGTGACCCCGAAACCGTTCTTCGAACCATCGCACAGCACGGTAGCCTTATCGCCCTCGCGTTTTTGCACCTCAAAGAAATACACGGGCCACAACACCCTCAGGTCACTGTATTTCTTTTTTATCACCGGCAGCTTGGAGACAGAAAGCTGCTTGACCATGGAGAGGATCTCGGCAGCGGAAGGGTGCAGAAAAAACGTCTGACTCTGTATCTTCTGCTTCGATTTGCCGCTTTTTGCCTCCTTGTCCGAGCCGGTTATTTTCACCTTCAAGCTCGTTTTCTTTACAGGCGGCAACACTTTTTCTTCCTTGAAGCGGGTATGCAGCTTCGAGCCGACAAAGATGGAAAAGCCGATAAAAAACACCAATCCCAGAAAAGCCACCAGCTCCGGCTTCCTTTTGAGCAGGCCTATCAGTGTGCGTTTTTTCTCAGTCATCAACAACCCGTTATTGTTACCCTTCCTGTTCTTTCCAGACGCTGCCCCCCAGACCGGAGAGTTTCTCCACCAGATTTTCGTACCCGCGCTCTAGATGGTAGATGCGGGAGATTTCAGTACGGCCGCTGGCGGCGAGTCCGGCGATAACCAGCGAGGAGCTGGCGCGAAGATCGGTGGCCATGACCCGCGCCCCGGAAAGACCATGCATCGATTGACCGTTGATGACGGCACTGTGGCCGTCGATCCGGATATCGGCCCCCAGGCGCAGCAGCTCGGCGACGTGCATGAAGCGGTTTTCAAAGATGGTCTCCTGGATAACACTGACACCGGAGCAAAGGGTCATCAAGGCCATGAACTGGGCCTGCAGGTCGGTGGGATAACCCGGATAGGGCATGGTGGTGATATCGGCGCTCCTGAGCGGGCCGACCTGACCGCCGTTGGGCTGACGGATGGTAATATGACGATCGGTCTGCTCGATACGTAGGCCGGTGGCTCGAAGTTTTTCCAGAAGCGCCGGCAAATGGGCCGGATTGCAGTGGGTTACCGTCCCCTCGCCGCCGCTGGCGGCAATGGCGATGAGGTACGTTCCCGCCTCGATCCGATCCGGGATAATGCTGCAATCAGCGGAGGTAAGGCGCTCCACGCCGTGGACGGTCAGTCGGTCGGTATCCTTGCCGTCGATCCTGGCCCCCATGGAAATCAGCATATCGACGAGATTGCCGACTTCGGGTTCTCTGGCGGCATTTCTCAGCACCGTGGTGCCTTGCGCCAAGGTCGCCGCCATCAACAGGTTTTCGGTGCCGGTCACCGAGGGGACATCGAAATGAATGACGCTCCCCTGCAGTCGGTCAGCCACGGAGGCCTCGACATAGCCGCCTTCGAGCAGGCAGGTGGCGCCCAGCTGTTCGAGCCCCTTGATATGAAAGTTGATTGGCCGGGCGCCGATGGCGCAGCCTCCCGGCAGCGAGACTTTGGTCCGTCCCAGGCGGGCCAGCAACGGCCCCAGTACCAGAACCGAGGCACGCATGGTTTTCACCAGATCGTATGGGGCCTCGCCCGAGATGAGATCGGTGCTGTCGATGGTGAGCACATCGCCATCTCTTTGGTGCTGAACACCCAGGTTGGCGAGCAGGCGAAGCATCGTCCGAGTATCCCGAAGGTCCGGAACATTGCGCAGCACATGGGTGCCGGGAGCCAGCAGCGTAGCGGCAATAAGCGGCAGGGCCGCGTTTTTGGCGCCGCTGATACGCACTTCACCGCGAAGCGGCCTGCCCCCCTCAATTATCAGTTTTTCCATGCCTTGGGCTTTCCTTACGCTTCCAGTACACCATGCAGCACCCGATCGTGTCCTGCATAGTCTTTTATTATCTCGACATATTCAAAATTAGGCAGATCGAGGGCTCGCCGGCGAAACAGCGCCTCGACCTCCGCTCCCTGATCGGAGCCGATCTCCATGAAAACTTGACCTCCCCGGGCAAGCACCCGAGGCAGATCGTCACGAATCCGACAAATCACATCGAGCCCACGCTCGCCGCCGTCCAGGGCCTGGTCCGGCTCGTACCGTCCCACCTCCGGCTCCACTTCGCACTGCAAGGCGTAACGGCTGACATATGGGGGGTTGGTAACGATCAGCGACAGACCGGCATCCGCGGAAATCCCCTCCAGCAGATCCGAACGGACCAGATTGACCAGTGGCTGCACCCTGTGACGGCGACAATTTTGCCGGGACACCGTGAGAGCCGCGGCGGAGATATCGACGGCAGTCACCTTGCGGCGGAGTTCCAGCGCAAGGATAATACCGATCACGCCGCTGCCGCAGCAGAGATCAAGCACTCCGCCGGCGACCAGGGGCCGTCCCTGGAGTCGCTTCAGCACCATTTCCAGCATGAATTCGGTTTCCGGCCGAGGGATCAGCACCGCCGAATTGACCAGAAAGGATCGAGACCAGAACTCCTGTTCGCCCAGGATATAGGCCACAGGCTCCCGACGGGCCCGGCGGGCCAGCAGGCGGAAGAAGCACTCGACGGCCTCGGCGGGTGCTTCCTCCCCGCAGGCGACCAGCAATTGCGTCCGGCTTTTGTTCAAACAGTGGCCGAGCAGCAGGGACACATCGCTGCTACAGTCCGGGACCTTCGCCTCCGTCAGGACGGCAATTCCACGCTCGATAAGTTCAGCTATGCGCATAGTGGTCGCAGACTGCGCTCCCCCTGCCTTGCCATGGCGTGCTATTGGATTTTTTTCAGTTTCTCGGCCTGATCATGGGATATCAGCGGATAAATGACATCATCGAGCTTGCCGTTCATAATGGATTCAAGCTTATAGAGGGTCAGATTGATCCGATGATCGGTGAGACGGCCCTGGGGAAAGTTATAGGTACGGATCCGCTCGCTCCGATCACCCGAACCCACCTGGCTTTTTCTGTCCTGAGAAATTTTGTCCCGCCGCTCCTGTTCCATTTGGTCGAGCAATCGGGCCCGCAACACAGTCAAGGCCTTGGCCTTGTTCTTATGCTGGGATTTTTCATCTTGACAGATAACCACCAGACCGGTGGGCAGGTGAGTGATGCGCACCGCGGAGTCGGTTGTATTCACGCTCTGTCCCCCGGGCCCGGAGGAGCGGTACACATCGATCTTCAAATCGTTCATATCGATGTCGAGTTCCACTTCTGCCGCCTCGGGAAGAATGGCCACAGTCACCGCCGAGGTGTGGATTCGGCCCTGGGCCTCCGTCTCCGGCACGCGCTGCACCCGGTGCACACCGCTTTCGTATTTGAGTTTCGAATAGACCTGTTCGCCACTGATCATGGCGATAATTTCCTTGAACCCGCCTATACCAAGAGGATTCGAGCTGATGGTCTCGACCTTCCACCCCATGGTTTCGGCGTAGCGGCAATACATGCGAAACAGGTCGCCGACAAACAGCGCCGCTTCGTCACCGCCGGTGCCGGCACGGATTTCCAGAAAGATATTCTTCTCGTCATTGGGGTCTTTGGGCAAAAGCAGAATCTTGATTTTGTCCGAAAGCCGTTGTTCCTCCTCCGCCAGTTCCTCCAGTTCGCCTCGAGCCATTTCACGCAATTCCGGATCTTCACTCTCGTCGCGCATCAGCGACTGGTTATCCACGATGTCCGCCTGCACCCGTCGATACCGCCTGTGAAGTTCATGGAGCTTGTTCAAATGGGAATGTTCCCGCACAACCCTCTGATATTCTTTCTGGTTGTTTACAAGTTCCGGATCGGACAACCGCCCCTCGAGCCGGGACAACTTTTCCTCAAGATCTTCAAACTTGCCAAACATTGCAACCTCGTAAAAGGGAAAAAACTACGCGCGGGTATGCCAAATCAGTACAGGAACATGAACCATTGCATTCACACGCTTTCGGGGGAAACCCAACGGACATGACTGCTTTTGGAAACCAAAGAAGAACCTGATCGCCGAATAGCGACCAAGCCATGACACCCTCTTCCCCGTTTGCCCCATACCAGACGAGAGATAACGGGCCGAATCGACCCTGTTCGGGGTTGGAAGAAGAAAAAAGTCCACAGCCATGGGCAACCATCACTGTGGACCGGAACAAACAGAGATACCCCGAAGGGTCTAATGGCAGCGGAACGAATCAGCCGTTTTTCTTTTCCTGCTCAGCGAAATGCTTGGCGTAGCGCTGTTTGAATTTCTCGATACGTCCAGCGGTATCCACCAGTTTCTGCTTGCCGGTGAAGAACGGGTGACAGGCTGAGCAGATCTCAACCTTGATTTCATCCATTACCGAACCCAGTTCAAACTCGGCGCCACAAGCGCATGTTGCTTTAATCGTGTTATATTTCGGATGTATATCGCTTTTCATGATTTCCGATTCCTCCAACGCATCAGCGGTATGTTCGAATTACAATATAAGCTGTGATATTTCAGACACAAGGTGAGCATTATACCGAGGTGGGCCATTATTTCAACAAAAATTGTAAAAACTCTCACATGCCCCCACATCGTGTTTTGCGCCTCAAGAGGGGAGCAGGCCGACGCTCGTCAGCCGTTCATCGAGTCGAGAAAATCTTTGTTGGTCTTCTGGTGTTTGAGTTTATCGGTCAGAAAATCCATGCAATCGGCAGGATTCATCGAGTTGAGGAGTTTTCTGAGGATCCAGATGCGATTGAGCACCTCCGGCTTGAGAAGCAAGTCCTCCTTCCTGGTGCCCGAACGTTTGATATCGATGGCCGGAAATATCCTTTTATCCGCCATCTTGCGATCAAGGATCAACTCCATGTTGCCGGTACCTTTGAATTCCTCGAAGATAACCTCGTCCATCCTACTGCCGGTTTCGATAAGAGCGGTGGCCAGGATGGTGAGACTGCCTCCCTCCTCGATATTTCGGGCCGCCCCGAAAAAGCGCTTCGGTCGATGCAGGGCATTGGCTTCCACACCGCCGGAGAGAATCTTGCCGCTGGCGGGGGTGACCGTATTATAGGCTCGGGCAAGCCTGGTAATGCTGTCGAGAAGAATCACCACGTCCTTTTTGTGTTCCACCAGTCGCTTCGCCTTCTCGATGACCATCTCCGCGACCTGAATATGTCGCTGAGGCGGCTCGTCGAAGGTAGAGCTGACAACCTCGGCGGTGCGTACCGATCTGGTCATTTCGGTCACCTCCTCAGGTCGCTCGTCGATCAGGAGCACAATGAGGTAAACCTCCTTGTGATTGCGCACGATCGAGTTGGCTATCTTTTGCATGAGCACGGTCTTACCCGTCCTGGGCGGGGCCACGATCAAACCGCGCTGTCCCTTGCCGATGGGCGCGAACATATCCATGACCCGCATTGAATAGTTGTCAGGTTGCCACTCAAGATCAAATTTCTCGTTGGGATGCAACGGGGTAAGGTTGGCGAACAGGGTCTTCTGCTTGGAGGCTTCGGGAGGATCGAAGTTGACGCTCTCCACCTTGAGCAGGGCAAAATACCGCTCCCCTTCCTTTGGGGCACGAACCAGTCCATCGATAACATCGCCGGTACGCAGGTTCAGACGACGGATCTGTGAAGGCGAGACATAGATGTCATCAGGACCGGGAAGATAGTTGTAATCAGGGGCACGGAGAAACCCAAAGCCGTCAGGCAGAATTTCCAGGACACCGCTGCCGCGCATCTTGCCGTCTTTGTCGGCCTGGGCCTGCAGCAAGGCGAAAATCAACTCCTGCTTGCGCATCGAGCTGAAGCCTTCGACTTTCAATTCTCGGGCGAGCTTGACCAGCTCCCCGATTTTCATAATCTTCAATTCCGCCAGATTCATTAATTCGTTTCTCCTATGGGAACTTGAGGCAGGATCATCACGTAGTACGATCAATCACACTCTCACACCATGCTCTCTCCGCAAACACACGGACACAACACACCTACATGCACGATTTGGATGGGACAAAAGGATACTGCCAAAGGAATACGGAATATTCACCCGCACTGCCAAGTGGCATTATGTCATTTGATTTTCGTGTCGTATTGCGTATAGAAGATTGGCGATAGAGTGGAATTATTGACTTGGTTCTCGCCGAACCAATAATATTCTGAGGATTTCAGAGTTCGCCCCTACCTGCGCAAGGGTATCCAGACACGGCTACTTTTTTCAAGGCCCGCCGCGACGTCCTGCATCAGTTCGTACCGAAATATCACAATTTCGAGGCACATTTGCCCGCGTTGGAATTTCCCGGCGCATCTCAAACCGGGAGGAGGTTTCCTCGCCTGCAGATGGATTCGGACTAACCAGATTGTAATACAGATTTAATAATAGACTTGTCTGGAGGCAGGGTTTCTTTCTCTCACACCACTTCCTCTTTTATACGAACTCAAGACGGTACTGTCAAGTTTTTTACGCCGGTAAGAACCTGGCTTTTCCTATTCCATACCAAGCCGTTGGAGTTGACGAGCCAAACAGCAAACCTGGGCAGCCGTTGCAGTCCACAAGCCGGAATTATCTACTACGAAATCAGCACGATGCGCCTTTTCTTCGGGAGACATCTGGGCGCCGAGAATGGCCTCCGCCTGTCGCGGCGAAACACCGTCCCGAGCCGAGGTTCGCCTCACACAAACGGAGACCGGCGCATACACTGCGACAACCCGATCGAACTCGTCCTGCCAGCCCACTTCAAAAAGCAGTGGAATTTCAACGAGCAGGTGCGTTCCGGAGCCGACATCAGCCTGCAGGCGGGTCCGCACCTCCTGCCGCGCCAGTGGGTGCAGTATATCCTCCAAGCTCCTGCGAATGTCTGCATCCGAAAATACAGCTTCCCTGAGCGCCACTCTATCGAGTTCACCCTCGGCGGTGAAAAACCTCTGGGGCCATCGCTTCCGCAAAGCCAGCAACCCCGCTTGACCCGGTTGCAATTGGCGCCTACACACGGCATCGGTATCGAGGGAGGAAGCAGGGAGCAGGTTTGCCAGCATGGTCGCCACGGCGCTCTTACCCGAGCCGACGCTTCCCGTGACCGCGATATTCATTGGCAGCTATCGACTCGCAGGGGGAATTGGTCTGCCAGCCTCTTTACAACTTCGGCAAAATCTTCCCAGAGCGGGGCCTCGAATTCCAGGCGATCGCCGCTTTCCGGGTGACCCAACGACAACCGCCAGGCATGCAGCATCTGGCGGACAAACCCGGAATTGTCGCGGTTCGGCCCATAGACGTCGTCCCCGGCTACCGGATGCCCCAGATGCGCCATGTGCACTCGAATCTGGTGTGTACGACCGGTCTCGATCCGGACCTTGAGCAAACTGAACCGTTGGCCGAAGGTGCGTTCCAACCGCCAACTGCTGGCGGCGTAGCGCCCGGAGGTCTCCTGCACGGCCATCTTCTGGCGATGCACTGGATGCCGGCCGATGGGCGCCACCACCCTCCCCTCGACTGTGCCAGGAATACCGTGCACCAATGCATAGTACACCTTTTCCACCTCTCTGGCGCTGAAGGCCTCCACAAGTCTGCGATGTGCCGTCTCGGTCTTGGCCACCGCCATGATGCCGGAGGTGTCCTTGTCGAGCCGATGCACGATCCCAGGCCGGATCTCATCCCCGATGCCGGCGATCGTGTCGCAGTGATGTACCAAACCGTTCACCAGGGTGCCGCCGACATTGCCGTTTCCCGGGTGCACTACCAGCCCCGGCGGTTTAGAAAGCACCAGAAGCGACGAATCTTCATAAAGTATTGGGAAAGCTATCTCCTCGGCGGTAACCGAGAGACTCGGGAGTGGCGCTAGGCAACCGGTGACGACCTCGCCTGGTTTGAGCTTATAGCTGTTCTTTCGCGGCTGACCGTCGACGACGATATCCCCGGCTCGAATCGAGGAGGTGAGACGGGATCTGGATATCCCGACTAAGCAGGCAGCCAGCAGGTGATCAAGGCGAAATCCGGCATGCATTGGGGTGACGGGAATATGGATTTCCCTTCCATTGCCTTGGCAGCCCCCCATCCGGTACTCTACCCTATCCATGCTCGTGCGGTTCTTTCAACGTTTGCAGCACACCGGTCATGCTGCTCTTTTCCTTTTTCAGGGGGGCGGTCCGCAATCCAGCAGCAGAGGTTACCACCTGAATTTTTTCGACCGATCAGGCAAAAATGGTATCAATTCGTTCGAGCACCATTGCCTCGTCAACATCCTGAGCCAGCGACAACTCCTTGACCAGCAAGCTTTTGGCCGTATCGAGCATTTTCTTCTCCCCGTAGGAGAGGTCCTTGTCGACACTGAGCAAAAAGAGGTCGCGAAGCACCTCAGCTACCTCGTAGACGGACCCGGTTTTGATCTTCTCCATATAATCCCGGTACCGCCTGTTCCACGTCTGGGTACCGATCTCGGTCGATCTGTCCTCTAAAATATCGATGACTTCGTCGACTTGCCGCTTGCTGACGATAGCTCTAAGACCTACATTGTCGCTGCTGGCAGTCGGAATCATGATCGTCATCCCATTCTCGAGTATCTCCAAAACATAAAACGTCTGGTCGATTCCCGCTATGGATTGGGTCTCAATAGCTTTAATAACACCAACGCCATGGGCCGGATACACAGCCATATCACCTTCAGCAAACACTACTTTCTCCTCTGTCGGAAGACACCGGGCTGCCTTGAATTATGAGAATAACCGTTCGAAATCACGGCATGCGACACGACTACCCGAAAGCACCGGGCGGCGTTCCGGGATCTGATATCTCATCACCTCACCCGGTTACATGAACGAACGGGTGCATTCCCGGCAGCCTTCTAGTTAGTTCCCATCCGAAAACTGTTATTTGGCCCGATATCTTCGTTATTCGAAAATTTTTATCCTCGGAATATCACACATATGCCTGCGGTAAAAATTTTCGAATGCCTCGATCTCGAACCAAATCCCTACTTTTCGGATGGAAACTAGTTAAAAGCCAGGTTGGAGCCTACACTCTCGCACACGGATACATTTCCGGAGGTGCCGTTCAAATATGGACCTGATTGCCACCCGCTTTCCGGGATGACCGGGAGGGCAGGCAATCGGGTAAAATCGTCATCTTTGGCTTCCTGCTGCAGGTTATCGGCATCTCGCCCGGACACAGAGGAAGCCGCCCATCTGACGTTTCAAGTTATTGTGCGAACCGTAGAACGGTATGGGAACCCAATGCCGAACGGATCTGGAAACCGCATCGCACGGAAGCCACTATACCATATCTAGCACAATCATGCCCTTACTTTTGCAGAAAATTCTCTCTCTGGCCCGCAACCACAGGACAAGCCGGAGTTTTGTCGCTCATTGCCAAATGAGACGCAACAAGGGCATGCAGCAATCCTCCAGATGATGGCCTCCACTCCTCGCTCCCTTTTGACGGGGGAAACCAAAGCATCCTCGTAGAGGATCTTGACCTCCACACTCAATGAGGGGAGAGTACAAGGATGGGAGGATGGATCAGCGAGTGCCGTTTTTCCCGGCGATACTATTTGACGCTGTTAATGAGGTTCATAGCCTTGGCCGGACCGTCGACGATAAACCGCCGCACTCCCTCCTCGATGATGTCATATCGCTTTTCGAGTAGAGAGAGTTCATCGTCGCTCATGCCGGATAGAACATATCTATCGACTGGAAAATCTCCATGCACCCCACCCTGGCCTGGCCTGCCGATGCCGATCTTCAACCGATAAAAGGAACTCGAAGGGAGCGCCCCACAGAGCGAGCGGATACCGTTATGGCCTCCAGCACCTCCCCCCAGGACCAGCTTCAGGCGACCGGGATGCATATCGAGGTCGTCATGGATGACGAGTATGTTTTCCAGAGGAATCTTGAAAAAGTTGACAGCTTCCACCACAGCCCTGCCGCTACGATTCATAAAGGTCTGCGGCTTGATCATGGTCAGCCGCGAGCCCCACCGCGACAGTTTGCAGGAAACGGCGTCCCATTTGGCGGTGACTACAGGTTGCCCCCAGCGCCCGGCAAGTTCGTCCACCACCATGAATCCGACATTATGACGGGTTGTTTCGTACTGGCGGCCCGGATTGCCCAGGCCAACGATGAGAAAGTCCTGGCTCGACATGTTTCACATAAGGCATAAATGACAAAGGTCCGGAGAAGGGCATACCCTCTCCGGACCTCTGCAACTCTTTTGCTAACAGATTTCGCGCCGAAACGGCTATGACCACCGATTCGACCAACCGGAAGTGCCCGGTCTTATCTTTTCCCCATGATCTCAACGCAGGTCTTACCCGCGGCGGAAACCAGGGTCAACGTCTCGGGGACGGCGATATCTCCGAAGGTGAGCGCATCACCGATATTGAGCTTGGTGACGTCAAGGGTACACTCATCCGGGATATCCAGGGGTTTTCCTTCAAGCACAACGGTGTCGGCATGAACGGCCAGACTGCCGCCGAGATCGACCCCTTTGGCTGTTCCCTTGTAGACCAGGGGCACCTGAAAGCGTTTGCGTTTCTCCAGATCTATTTCACAAAAATCAGCGTGAATCAGGGTATCGGTAACCGGATCGGCTTGCACTTCCTTGACAACCACGTGCTTCTGAGAACTGTCATCGATCTTCATGGTTACCACGGCATTACGCCTTACGATTTCAAGCAGTTGCGCTGTCAGCTCCTTGGTATCCATTTGCAGCGGCTGGGCATTCTGACCCATGCCGTAGATGACCGCCGGCGTCATACCCTCGCTGCGCAGACGGCGCATTGCCCCTTTCCCGGTCACGGTTCTCGTGGATGCGGACATTTCTACCTGAAGCATAGTTCCTCCTTCGTTCGCCTGCCGTCTAGCATGATGGCCGTACAGTCGGGGCGTCCGAGCATGTATTAGAATTGTTCGTAATCGTTCAACTGTTTATGAAGACGTCAGCGTCGGCATTAGACAAAAAGAGAGCTGACCGAATCTTCGTTATGTATTCTGTAAATGGCATCCGCCAAGAGCTTGGAGACCGAGAGCACCTTGATCTTGTCGCAGGCGCTGGCAGCCGGCTGCAACGGGATGGAGTTGGTCACCACAAGCGACTTGATTTCCGAAGCGGTAAGACGCTCCACCGCCGGACCGGAGAGGACCGGGTGACTACAACAGGCATGGACCTCTTTCGCCCCGTTTTTGAGCAAGGTCGCCGCGCCATTGCACAGTGTCCCGGCCGTATCCACCATGTCGTCCATCATGATGGCGGTCTTCCCGCGGACGTCGCCGATCACGTGCATCGCTTCGCACTCGTTCGGGCGGTCGCGACGCTTGTCGATGATGGCCAAACCGGTATTGAGGCGTTTGGCGAAAGCGCGCGTACGTTCCACTCCACCGGCATCGGGCGATACCATGATCACGTCATCAAACGCATCTTTGATATATTTCAGAATCACCGGCGCCGCATAGAGATTATCCACGGGAATGTTGAAAAATCCCTGAATCTGCCCGGCATGCAGGTCCATACACAGCACCCTGCGTACCCCCACGGCCATGAACATCTCGGCAACCACCTTGGCGGAAATCGGCACCCTTGGAGCATTCTTGCGGTCCTGCCGGGCATAACCATAATACGGAACCACCGCGGTAATCCGTCTGGCGGAAGCGCGACGCAGCGCATCGACCATGATCACCAGTTCCATCAGGTTGTCGTTTACCGGCCTGCAGGTCGGCTGAATGACAAAGACATCCGCCCCCCGCACATTTTCCTTCACCTCGACAAAGATCTCACCGTCGCTGAATTTTCTGACATCAGAATCGGTGAGGGGCAATCCGAGATGACCCGCAATCTCTTCAGCCATTACCGGATGCGCATTGCCGGTAACAATTTTCAGTGCTTTTGGCATGATAACTTTTCTTTAAATAGCATTGGGCTCTTGGAAAAACTCAACTCTCATCCAACATCCAGCGCTCCCGGCAAAACCCGCCGAAACGTTTGGCCACCGGCCTGCTGGCCGACTTCTGCCTCACGCATCACCGGCAGAGGAGGCTGATTTTTCAAGCTGCCCTGTGTTGAATTGCCTGGAAGTCGGGAATGGCTGGGGCGGGAGGATTCGAACCTCCGAATGCCGGGATCAAAACCCGGTGCCTTGACCGCTTGGCCACGCCCCAACACTTGATCGAGCTACAAACAGACTTCCTTGGCACTCCTGACGCAACTTCGCCACCGCATCGCGAACATCAACTCGCTCGGATGCCTCGTCCGGAAAAACACCGAACACCGTTGGCCCGCTCCCGGACATCATCGCCCCGGCAGCGCCTGCTTCAAGCAGCTGTCTCTTCATTTGCCCAATTTCCGGAAACTTCCTGCTGGTAACCGACTCCAGGTCATTATGCATCTGTGCAATTGTCAGGGAGTCGGGCTTGTGTTTCCGAGAACCAGGCAATATAGAATCTTCGCAATCTGTTGTCAACGCAAAATTTTCAAACACCCACCTGGTAGATACCGCGAATCCGGGATTAAGCAAAATGAAGGTACAATCCGCAAGCGACCTCACCGGTTGCATGATGTCGCCTATGCCGGTGGCCAGTACTGCCTGGTGCTCCACCGCGAAATATGGCACGTCGGCGCCTAAAGGGCGGGCCAGATCAACCAACTGCGCCGTGCTGAATTCTTCGCCGGCCAAGCGGTTCAACCCGCGCAACACCGTTCCGGCGTCGCTGCTCCCCCCGCCCAGTCCGGCGGCGGCGGGTATGTTCTTGGCAAGGGTGATTTCCACCCCTCTTTTGTAAAGACGCCGACTCGCGGAGAAAAAGCGAGCCGCGGCCCTGCAGGCGAGATTGGTCTCGTCAAGCGGTACCGCATCACTGTCACAGTGCAAGCTGATACCTGGTTGCTCGGTCAGTTGCAGACTGATGTCGTCATAGAGGTCGAGCTTCTGCATCCAGGTTTCGAGGTCATGATACCCGTCCGTTCGCCGACCAAGGACCCGCAGCAGCAGATTGATCTTGGCCGGGGCACGCAATCGCAAGACATCTTCCTGCTCTGGGTTCATCTCACCGCCTTTACAAAGCGCAGCTTCACATCGTAAACGATGTTTTTGAGCATTTCTTCCTCGTCCCGGTTGAGGTTGCCCCGAGTTTTGTCCTGCAGCATGACCAAGGTATCGATTGCATGCCGAGCCAGTTCATAATTAACCTCGGATTTGCCAGTCGCCGGGTCTTTGATTTCTCCGAGGTGGTACAGCACTGAGGTGTTGAGTGACATCACAAATGCCGAAAACGTCACTTGAGGCATGACGCATTTTCCATGCATATCGGGCACCTTTCCCTCGCCGCAAGTACAACCGCTTCCCGGAGAGCCGCCGCTCTCTGCCGCCTTTTCTTCCATGTTCAAACCAGTTCCCCTCCTATAAAATATCCTTGCGCCGAAATCCACGCGCCTCGTTCTTGTGTTGTCGGCATTTCTCTGCTCCACTGAGCACGACCATCCGGCCGGATGGCTTCCGACGGATTGGCTGAGCGATATCGCCGCCAGAACACGTCGTGAACAACAAGATAGGAAGAATGCGCTGTAATTTCAAGGCACCGCTTGGTCGCGACGCAGACAATGTGATCAATACCTATAATACCGAGCCCTTCTCCTGTCACCTCCTGTAGACAGGGGCTCACGGATGCCCCATGGCATCGTCAGCTCCCCGGAGTCCGCAGCGAACCGCATTTTCCTGTTGAAAATCGGCAAGCGAGGGAACTATACCGGCTACTTAGGCATCGAACAATAAAAAATCCGGTAAACGTTCACCAGCACACTCCATGATTTCGGGGAATCGATATTGAACATTGATCTCATTGTGTATATATAGCATGCACACCGTCGGTCGCCGAACCGCGCCGACGTGACGAATCGATACAACCGCCTCGATTGAAACACCACAAACAGAGGAAAAAATAGACCAAACAACCTGCGAGAGAAAAAATAGCTGTTTACCGCCATCGAGTAAGTCTTTATTATTTGCTATGTAAACGTTTTTCAACATCCTATCCCGGCATGATAAGGCTGGTGTCTGTCCATATCCAATAGAGAAGGGCTACAGCCTTGGGGGCTGCTTGGGGCAATCAACTCAGCCGACCAGCAGGTACCGCGGTGGACGATTACCGCAAAAGCGGCTGAATTTCATATGCTACCAGATTCCGAGGCAAACCGGCCGAGCCCGAGCGCAGTCTTTTGCACCGGCTCTGCCGACGAGATATACCCAACAGGAGCAACTTTTCATGACTGAAACACGACTACGTTTTCCACCCAGCCCCACCGGCTACCTTCATATCGGCGGCGCCCGAACGGCGCTGTATAACTGGCTGTACGCCAAAAAAACCGGGGGCAAGCTGATTCTTCGCATCGAAGATACCGATACGGAACGATCCACCAGGGAATCGATCCAGGGGATCCTGGACGGCCTCCAATGGCTGGGTATCGATTTTGATGAAGGCCCATACTTTCAGACGGAATTCAGCCACGAACATCGGGCTGCCGCCGATCGGCTGCTGGCGGAGGGGAAAGCTTACAAGTGTTTCTGCACCAAGGAGGAACTCGACGCCAAGCGCGAGGCGGCGCTGGCGGCCAAGCGCGCTTTGGGTTACGACCGAACCTGCCGGGAACTCGGTCCTGATGAGATAGCGGCAAAGGAAGCTGCCGGCCTGCCGTATGTCATTCGGTTCAAGGTACCGGACCGGGAAGGTCTGCTCGGATACGACGACCGGATTCTCGGACGCATTGCGTGCGACTACAAAGAGGTGGACGACTTCGTCATCGTCCGTTCCAACGCCCAGCCGCTCTATCTGCTGTGCAACGTGGTTGACGACATCCGCGATCGCATCACCCACATCATCCGCGGCCAGGATCACATGACCAACACCATCCGCCAGATCCTGCTCTACGAGGCCCTGGGGGCGCCGGTGCCGGTATTCGCTCATATGCCGCTGACCCTCGACACCAAAAAGGCCAAAATTTCCAAGCGCAGTCACGGCGAGATCGTCGCCGTGCAGTTCTATCGGGATCACGGCTTTATCCCCTGGGCGCTCAATAATTTTCTGGTCCTGCTGGGCTGGTCGCCCGGCAACGACCAGGAGATCTTCTCGCGAGAGGAACTCATCGAAAAATTCACGCTCGAGCGAATCAACAGATCGAGCTCGATCTTCAATTACAAAAAAGGCGACCCGAAATTTTTCACCGACCCCAAGGCGATCTCCATCAACGAGCACTACCTGCGCACCATGGACATCGATGAACTCGGCCTGCTGGTGAAAAAGGAGCTGATCGCCGAAAACCTCTGGGACGAGGCTTATGCGGGAGAGCGCAAGCAGTGGTATCACCACACCCTGGAGCTGATCCGGGACCGCTTCCACACCCTAAAGGATTTTACCAGTCTGGGACGCGCCTATTTCGCCGACGACTACGCTATCGAAGAAAAGCCGCTGAAGAAAAATGTCTTGAAAAACGAGGGACTCAAGCAGTGGCTGCCCATGCTGGCCGAGAGGTATGAGCAACTCGAGGACTTCAGCCTCGAGGCGACCGAACGTGTGGCAAGGGAGTTGGCCGATGAGTTGGACGTCAAGCCGGGCGTCATAATCAACGGCATGCGCACGGTGGTCACCGGTCAGCTGGCGGGTCCCTCCATGTTCGATATCGTGGTCACCATCGGCAGGGAAAAGGTGGTTCGGCGTCTGCAAAATGTTGCCGGCCTCTATCCCGAAACGACAGGCTCCTAGAACGCCGCATACCAGCAACCTCAATCAGACTGCACATTATGGAACCCAAAGAATATATCGACGACAAACCCCTCGACTTCATCCGGCAGATCGTCGCCGATGATCTCAACAGCGGCAAGCACGAAACCACGATCACCCGCTTTCCGCCGGAGCCGAACGGCTTTCTGCATATCGGCCATGCCAAATCCATCTGTCTCAATTTTGGCATCGCCAGGGAAAACCGCTCGCGCTGTCACCTGCGTTTCGACGACACCAACCCTTCCAAGGAGGAAAGCGCCTACGTCGAATCGATCAAACGTGACGTCCACTGGCTCGGTTTCGACTGGGGCGACCACCTCTATTTCGCCTCCGACTATTTCGAGCAGCTGTTTGAATACGCCGTCCAGCTCATAAAAAAGGGCAAGGCCTATGTCTGCGAGCTTTCAGCGGAAGAGATTCGGCAGTATCGCGGCACGCTCACCGAACCCGGTAAAGAGAGTCCCTGGCGCAACCGCACCATCGAGGACAATCTCGACTTGTTTCAGCGCATGCGAAAAGGTGAATTCGCCGAGGGCAGCCACGTGCTGCGCGCCAAGATCGACATGGCCTCGCCCAACCTCAACATGCGCGATCCCGTTATCTACAGGATTCTCAAGGCCAGCCATCACCGGACCGGCGACACCTGGTGCATCTACCCCATGTACGATTACACCCATTGCCTCTCCGATGCGATCGAAGGCATCACCCATTCCCTGTGCACCCTCGAGTTCGAGGACCACAGACCCCTCTACGACTGGGTGCTCGATATCCTCGAAACCCCGTGCCATCCGCAGCAGATCGAGTTCGCCCGTCTCAATCTCACCTACACCGTGATGAGCAAGCGCAAATTGCTGCAACTCGTGAACGAAAAATATGTGGACGGCTGGGACGACCCGCGCATGCTTACCGTCTCGGGCCTGAGGCGACGCGGGTACACGCCCTCTTCGATCCGCAAATTCTGCCGCACCATCGGCATCGGCAAACGGGAGAGCTGGATCGACATGGGCGTGTTGGAAAATGCCATTCGCGACGATCTCAATCCCACCGCTCCCCGGGTCATGGGTGTGCTCGATCCGGTCAAGCTGATAATCGACAACTACCCGGAAGACCTGCAGGAGACCATCATCGCCCAGAACCACCCGCAGAATCCGGAGATGGGCAGCCGCCCGCTGCCGTTCGGCCGGGAACTCTATATCGAGCGGGCCGACTTCATGGAGAACCCCTCCCGCAAATTCCACCGGTTGGGACCCGGCCGTGAAGTCCGCCTGCGCTACGGCTATCTGGTGACCGGCGTGTCCTGCGAAAAAGATGAAACGACCGGGGAAATCACCGCTATCCACTGCACCTACGACCCCGCAAGCAAGGGCGGCATGGCCCCCGACGGCAGAAAGGTCAAGGGAACCATCCACTGGGTCGCCGCCGATGCCGCAATCGACTGCACCGTCCGACTCTATGACCGGCTGTTCACTGTCGAGCACCCCGACGGGGCCAAAGACGTCGACTTCAAACAGTTCCTCAATCCCGAGTCGAAGGTGGTGATCGAGCACGCCAAGGTGGAGCCCGCCCTGGCGGAACTCGAGCCCGGCTCCCAGGTGCAGTTCGAACGCAACGGGTATTTCTGCGCCGATCCGATCGATTCCAGCGTCGCCCGTCCGGTCTTCAATCGGGTCGTCACACTACGCGACTCCTGGGCAAAACACGAGCGGAAATAGGGCATTGGAAAACTGTCGGATTTTGTCTTTTTCTCCCCCGGCGTCGTTGTTTTCGAAAAGTAATGCTTAGAATATCAAATATATGAATAGCATCACTTTTTAAAAAAACGTTGCAACCAAACGGAAAATCACACACATCCGACAGTTCTCTACGAAACATTAATGCATCATGGTCTTAAGGATGACGCCATGGCGGTAATCAATCTGCGGCAAATGAAAAAGCACCAATCCGGTGTCATCCGGATGGTGAAGGTTAGCGGCGAACTTGGCCGTCGAATCAGGGAGATGGGGTTGGTCCCGGGAACAGCGATCACTATCCAGGGCCGGGCTCCGCTCAACGACCCGGTGGCGCTCAGGGTCATGGGAGGCACCCTGACCCTGCGCAACAACGAGGCCGACCATATTTTAGTCGAAGTCAAGGAGGAGTAAGCCACCCCTAAATTGTTTTCACGCCTTTGAAAAAGGTATTGACTCTTCTCATAGTTTGGATTACCTAAAAGAGAAAATCTGCTTGAGGGGGCACGGCGTAAGGTGAAACATTTAGGTCGAAAATACTGTTGTTTTGCTCGAAGGGTCCGAAAGCGGCTGCGTGGTTGTCATGGCGGTGCGGAGGTCATGCCGCTGTCGCAGCGCGGCGGCACTGGCAGGGTAAAGATCTGCAAAGTCACCGGCGACCGGAGGCTTTGCGCCAGGATGGCGGCCATGGGGCTTTTTCCCGGCACCGAGGCGGAACTTATCTGTCCGGGACACGGCGAGCAGTGTCTGCTCAAGATCCATGGCGGCACCATCTGTCTCGATCGTACAATTTCTGAAAACATATTGGTTTCAGAGTATTAGATTTTTCTTCCAACCCGGCGCCGCCGGGATTTTTTACACGCTTGTTTTTAGGCACGTCTAACATGTAGGGACTGAGGTATCACCATGCTGCAAAACATCATTCTCTGGGCCATCATTGCCCTTTGCGCCCTTTTCATCGGTCGAAAATTCTTCCGCCAGTGGCGGGCTGCCCTGGACCCCAACGCGAAAATTCCCTGCGACTGTGGCTGTTCCGACTGCACTTCCATCGATTGCAAAGAGAAATAACCACAACACCACAAACCGCCGTTTCAAAGCCCACGGACTCCGGCCTCACCAGCTATGCATCCCATCGAAGCGCGTATGTTCGCTGTGCAGAGCGCCCAGGGGAACGTGCAGGCCGCAATTCATGTCATTTTTCTCTTTTTGACTGCCAGGATTCTCTATGCAATTTTCCATGGCCCTCGCGGGCAATCCGAACGCAGGGAAAACAACACTTTTCAACCAGATAACCGGTGCCCGCCAGCATGTGGGCAACTATCCGGGCATTACCGTCGATCACAAGGAAGGGACCACAATCCACGCCGGCAGGAAAATTACCATTACCGATCTTCCTGGAATCTACTCCATGACCGCGTACTCGATGGAAGAGTTGGTCGCTCGGGATTACCTGGTCAGCGAACGGCCTGGAGTGGTCATCAATATCGTCGATGCCTCAAATCTTGAACGTAACCTCTACCTCACCTGTCAATTTCTGGAACTAGGCGTCCCCCTGGTAGTGGCGCTGAACATGATGGATGTCGCCAAGGACCGCGGTATTGAAATCAAGGCCGAAAAGCTCTCCGAACTCCTGGGGGTTCCCGTGGTGCCGATCATCGCCCGCACGGGTTATGGCAAAAATGAGCTGATGGACGCCGCCTTGAGCGTCGCCGCCGATAACCAGACAACCTGGACCCCGCGCGACATTACCTACGGCGAAGATATCGACGCGGCCATAAGCGAATTGCTCGGCGCCATCCAAACCCACGACCATCTCACCGAAATCTACCCGCCCAGATACACGGCGATCAAATACCTTGAAAACGACGACCAGCTGGTGGAGAAAGGAAGGGAGACCAACCCCCAGGCGGCCCAGGAACTCGAAGCGGTGGTGGATAAGCTCAGCAGGCACACCATCAAGACCCTGGATGTCTATCCGGAGGCGATTATTGCCGATCACCGCTACGGGTACATCAAGTCCATCATCCGCCAGGGAGTCGTCACGCATAAATTCGATACCGACCGGCTCTATACATCAGATAAAATAGACAAGGTGCTGACCAACCGGTTGCTCGGGCCGGTGTTCATGATGGCCGTGCTGTTCGTCCTCTACCAATTCACCTTTTCCTGGAGCGACCGGTCCGGTCAACTGGCTGGAAAACGGATTCGGCTGGCTGGGAGGCGTCAGTCCAACACTCCATGCCCGATGGCCCGCTGAAATCGATGCTCATTTCCGGGATCATCGACGGCGTCGGCGGGGTTCTGGGGTTTGTGCCGCTCGATCATGTTCATGTTCTTCGGCATCGCCATCCTCGAGGATTCCGGTTACCTGGCCCGGGTAGCCTTTATGATGGACCGGATTTTCCGGATCTTCGGCCTCCACGGTTCCTCGGTCATGCCTTTTATCGTCTCCGGCGGCATCGCCGGCGGCTGCGCCGTCCCCGGCGTCATGGCCACCCGGACTCTGCGCTCGCCCAAAGAGCGTATGGCCACCCTGCTCACCGTTCCTTTCATGAACTGCGGCGCCAAACTGCCGGTGTTGGCCCTTTTGATCGGCGCCTTTTTCAGCGAACCACCAGGCCCGTTACATGTTCTTCTTTACCATGCTGGCCTGGGTGGTAGCACTGCTGGCGGCCAAATTTCTTCGGGCCACCGTGCTCCGTGGGGAGCCGACCCCCTTTGTCATGGAACTGCCGCCCTACCGGTTTCCCACCCTACGGGGACTCATCATCCACACCTGGGAGCGGACCTGGCAGTATGTCAAGAAGGCGGGCACGGTGATCCTCGGCATTTCCATCCTGCTCTGGGCAATGATGACCTACCCCGGCTTGCCCGCAAAACGCGTGGCGGAATTTTCCCAGCAGCGGCAGGACATCATCGCCGCCGCCCCCAGCCAGGTGGCCGCCGAACTGCAGGCCGACCCTGCCTCACGATCCGAGGCAGGCCGCCAACTGGCCACCCGGCTGGCCACCCTCGACAGCCTCCGGGCGGAGGAAGCCCTCAAGCACTCCTTTGCCGGCCGTCTCGGCCGCTCTCTGGAATCGTTTTCCAGACTGGCAGGATTTGACTGGCGTACCGATATCGCCCTGATCGGCGGTTTCGCCGCCAAAGAGGTCATTGTCTCCACCCTGGGCACCGCCTATTCCATGGGAGAAGTAGCCACCGATAATGCGCAGCCACTCGGGCAGCGGCTGCGAAAAGACCCGAACTGGAACCGGGTGGTAGCGGTGGCGGCGCTGGTATTCATCATGTTTTATTCCCCCTGCTTTGTCACGGTGGTCTGTATCGCCAAGGAATCTTCCTGGAAGTGGGCGGCGTTTTCCATGGCATTCAACACCGTGCTGGCTTTTCTGCTGGCTACTCTGGTCTTTCAGATCGGCACCGCCTTGCATTTCATGTAAACGTTTGCCGTCACCGAATAGGATAGTGTGCGCCCCGGTAAAAGGTTGCAAAAAAAAGCAGGCTGGAGAAAGACGTGCCGGGAGAAGAAAACCTCACGCCCGACATGGTGAGATAAAGAAACGAAAAGCGCCTCGGCACTGGCATGCGAGGCGCTTTTCGTTAGGGGGGGATAGGAGAAATTTGAAATGCTTGCCTTCTATATATCAAGAATAATGCCAGAAGAGAAAAAATAGGCTATATCCCCGTATTCACTTTCTTTTCGTATCGAACCCCTGGCACTGGGAAACCATGGCAATCGGCAAGTGGGTAAATATTGCGCGACGGCAGCACAAATGTGGGCAATTTTTTCCCACATCCCCTGCGAATCTGCCTTCTTCAAGCAACATCGACCTCCATCCCCGACTACTCTATCCGTATCGAGCCGATCCCGGAATTCTCCTCTTCGGGTTCCGACTTTGAAGTTTGTTCTTCAGCGGCAACACGCTCTTCGGCCTCGACTTCCTCCACTCTGGTCGGCACAACTTCTCCGGGCTCGGGGAGAGCCGATACCTCCAGCTCGTCCGAAGGTTCCGCCTGGACCAACGGCTCGCTCTCCGAAAGGGATGCTGCGGGCGGTCGGCCGCCCAGCGGCTGCCGCTGTTTGAAGACGGCTATGACCCCGTCCCTGGTATCCAGCATCGAGATCAGTTCCCAGCCGTCCTCGCCGTAGGTGTTCAGCGCCTCTTCAATCTCCATTTCATCGAGATAGGCGCTGCCGAGGATTCCTTCCTTTCTCAGTTCGAACAATACCGTCTTATAACGCCAACTCACGCCGCTTCTCATCTCTCACCCAGGCTAAGCCTTGATTTCTCACCTTTTGCTCACCAACTTGTCGTCGACAAACCTACCGCTGAACGTTCGCCCATCGCTGAGTCGCAGGGTACCCTGGCCATTTCTTTTTCCCGCACGAAATTTTCCCTCGAAACGGCTGCCGTCGGCTGAAACAAGCGTGCCACGGCCATCGGGCAGGTCATCCTTAAACTCGCCCTCATACACCGAGGAATCGCTATAAGTCAGCTTGCCCTGACCGTTGAAACGGCCATTGGCGAACTCTCCGACATAGACGCTGCCTTCGGCAAAACGATAGGTGCCTTTCCCGGAAAATTTGTCGTTTTTGAATTGACCCGTGTAGCTGGTCCCATCGGGATAGCGCAATGTGCCTTGACCCTGCTTCACGCCATGGCTGAAGAGGCCCGTGTACCGTCGTCCGTCCTCATAGGCGTAGGTGCCGTGACCTTGAAACTTACTGGCGCTGAAATCGCCTTCGTAAGTATCGCCGTTGGCAAACTGCAACCTTCCCCGGCCTTCCATCAGTCCGGCGACCACCTTGCCGGCATAGATACTGCCGTCGGGCAGCAAAATCTTGATGGTGCCGTTTACCGGTTCTTTCGCCTGCGTATCCCGGCAGATCTTGCCGTCATACAAGATATAGTTGGTGTATTTGCCGAGAACCGGGGTAGAGGCTCCAGCGTTGCGTACTCCCGACTCCGCCCCCTTTCTCACCTTCGTCCCGGCCAATTTGCCAGCGGCGTTCACGTCTGCCTTCACCGCTGGAGCGGCGGCGGTCGCGGCGGCCGAAGCGACAACCGGCCGCACCGGTTTGCCGGCGACAAAGGCTCCGGCAAATTCCTTACCGTCGGCATACCGTATATGCCCCTCGCCTTCTATACGACCGTTATGGAACTCGCCGGTATACACGCTCCCATCGGCCGCCGTATAGGTGCCGTAACCATCTCTTTTCCCGTTATGAAACGTGCCCTGGTAACGGCCGCCGTCCTTGGAGTCGAGCACCCCCTTGCCTTCTGGAAGGCCGCCGGCGAAATCCCCCTCGTACTTCCGACCGTCCGCAAATACCTGGGTGCCGTGACCGGTACGTTTGTCAGCTTTGAAGGTGCCTTCATATCGGCTTCCATCGGGCTCGACCAAGGTTCCCAACCCCTCGCGCTTTCCCTTGAGAAACATCCCCTGGTACCTGCTTCCATCGGCGAAGAGGCGCGTGCCTTTGCCGTCCGGCTTGCCGTTGACGAACCGTCCCTTGTACCAGGAACCGTCCGCATAGATCAGCTTCCCCTGGCCGTAGATCACATTGTTACGGAATTCTCCCTCATATCTCCGACCATCCGGATAGATCAACGTACCTCTGCCATGGTATCTGCCGAGCCGGAAATCGCCGCTATATTGCATGCCGTCGGGGGATTGGAGTTTACCATATCCATCGATGACATTGTCTTTGAACTGGCCGACATAGCGGCGACCGTCCGCCCCGGTCAAGGTTCCATGTCCGTTGAATCCACCACCCACGAATTGTCCCTCATAAACCATGCCATTGGGGTATGCCATTCTGCCGGCGCCAGAAGGGCGGCCATGGCTGAAATGCCCCTGATATTTCCTGCCGCCCTTGAACAGGAAAACGCCGGTGCCATTGACGCAATTGCCCGTAAGACACGATGCGCCCGCGGTGGCGCTCCACGCCAGCAGCACTCCCCAAATTGCCCAACTCACTGCCCAACGCTTTTTCCTCACTTGCTCTCTCCCCGTGCCCGTAACCTCCGTGAACGTTCCGCAATCTCTTTGCAGGTGCACACCATACGGGCAAACCGAACCACTTTTATGTGCACCCCCATCATCTCCCGTAGGCCTTGCGCACCTCATCGGCAATTATAGCCAGACCTCGGGCGACATCCTCGTCGTCCTGGGAGTAGGTTACCCGAATGCACTCCTGCTTGTGCCGCCACTCTCCCTCGAGTCCTGGGTAAAAATAGTGGCCGGAAACGATAATAACCCCTCGCTTTTTCAGCCGTGCGTAGAGCTCAAGGCTGGTTATCGGCAGTTCGTCAAACCAGAGCCAGAGAAACATGGCTCCTTCCGGCTTGTGCATCCGACAGGGCAAGCCGGCAAACTCCCGACGAACGACCTCCACGGCCCGCTCCATCTTCCGCCGGTAAAACGGCCTGATCAGGGTATTGCTCAAGGTAATGATCTCACCGCTCTCTACCAGACTCTGGGTAAGCACCGCCCCGAAACTGCCGGGAGACAGCGACATGATCGCATTGATACTGGCCAAGGCCCTGATTATCTCCGACCGAGCGACGATGATGCCGGTCCGGACCGCCGGCAACCCCAGCTTGGAAAGGGAAAAACACACCACCATGTTCTCATTCCAATGCGGAGTGGCCCGCCCGTAGACCATGGCCGGGAACGGTACCCCGTAGGCATTGTCGACAATAAGCGGCACGTCGTGTTCCCTGGCCAGAGCATCGAGGTGGGCCACCTCCTCGTCCGTGACCACGTTACCGGTCGGGTTGGTTGGCCGTGAAATACATATTGCCCCGATATCAGGTCCTATTTCAAGGCTATCAAAGTCGACCCGGTACTTGAAGAAGCCCTCCTCCACGAAATCGATCCGCGGTCTGTTGGAAACAAAAAAATTGTCGCACAACCCGATATCGGCATATCCGATATACTCCGGCGCCAGCGGCAGACAGATTTTCTTCGTGGAACCGTCACCATACCTGCCGCCGAAGAGGTTGAAGAGCATGAAAAACGCTGTTTGGCTGCCATTAGTCAAACAGATGTTTTCCGGGCCGAGCGACCAACCGTACTCGCGATTGAAGAGTCGGGCAAGGCCAGCGATAAACCGCGATTCCCCCTGGGGAGGATCGTACGCTCCGATCAGACGCCGGAAATCCGTTCTCTCTCCGCAGATCTCCACCAGCCGGCGGCGCAATACATCCTGAAATGCATTCACATGGCCGGGATTGCCGCCGCCCATCATAATCAGGTCCTCGCCTCCGGCGGCCAGGGCCTTGCCCAGATCGTCCATCAGCGACAGGATACCCGCCTTGCCCGTCAATTGATTACCAAATTCCGAAAAATGCATTCTTGCGCGTTCAAGCCGGTAGTGGCTTTACTGAATTATATGCAATATTGCTATGTTGGCCAGGAAAAAAACAGTTTTCCCCTCGGCCTGCTCCTGCATCGGGATCGATTCCGGCAGGCGAACATCCTTGGCTACGCCTTCCGACCGCCGCCCTTGTCGCCCTGCTTGGGCGTATAGAGTTGACAGATGATGCCGGATATCTCGTACACCACGGTGGCTGGGTTGCGTTTGCTCTTAAAGCCCAGCGCCCGGCAACCATAGGGCTGCGCCGGATTGTGGGTAATAAAGAAATGGATGCACTTCCGGCACTGGGGGATTTCCTTTTCCATCACGTCTCTCGTGCCAAGATTGGGGGTACTCGTGAACGTTGAGTTTCCAGCTGAAAACCAAGGATTTGGTTGACAATCGAACCATTCACAAATTTTCACCACAGGCATACAAGTGATATCTCGGAGTCTCACTCCGTTCGCTGACCGGAGGGTAAAAATTTGCAAATAGCCAAGATATCTGGCCAGATAAGCCAAGACTTCGAATACCGATATTCGGATGGGAGCCACCACCCGAACAACCCGCAAGTTTACATGATGTCACTTGATATTCACAGGGATTTTGCAGAGGAGTCCTTTTTGGGATAATCAAAAACCAGCAGCGTGCCGCCGTCGGCGGCGACTTCCCGCCAGTCGCTAACGGCAAAGGCGATACCGATAATCCCGCAGGTGGGGAGATGGCCGAGCGAGGTGCCGAGGAAAAAATCGGCAAACTCACCAAGCACCGGATTGTGTCCCACCAAAAAGAGCGTGTCGACGTCCTGGGAGGTCTCGCGCACCAGAAAGAGAAGCCTCTCCATACTCGAGGTGTAGAGAGCGCTCTGCTGCACAATCCGCTCACTGGCATAATCGAGTGCGTCCGCGAGGTATCGCGCCGTTTTCCGGGCCCGTTTGGCCGGACTCGTGCAGATCATCCCTGGCCGGACGCCGCTATCTCTCAGGCGGGCCCCCATTTGGGGAGCATCCCGTTTGCCCCGCTTGTTCAAGGGTCTGTCGATGTCGTCCAGGCCGGGATCGTCCCAACTCGATTTGGCGTGGCGTATCAGATAGAGATTTTTCATGATTATCCTCGCAATATCTGCAGCATGTCTATGGCACAGAGGATAAGGACTACCGAAAAATAGTCTCTTCGAGTTCGAGATTTTCCGGGATTGCGAAATTGCGGAATCGTTTCTCGAATTTCTTGCGCGTGCGCTGCTGCACATCTCCCAGGTGCACAATCAGCCCGCCCAGGGCCGCCGCCGTATTGAGGGACGAGCCGGCTGTCGAATCCAGCTCCTGCAGATGATGGGAGAGCATCCTCATCTGTATCGACAGGTCGTTATAATCCCCGAGGTTACTCTGCAAATTCCGTAATTGATCCAGATAGCGATCGACCATTTCCGTCTGAAACAGGGAACGGAAAAATTCCAGGAGATAGCGGAGTTTTTTGGTTTCGATCCGCAGCTTGTGCAACTCTTCGTCCGGCGACTGGGCGTCAATCGCCTCTCCCTTGGCAAGAACCTTGCGCACCCGTTTTCTGATCACCGCCTCCGCCACCTTACGACACGGCTGGTCGCCTCCCGGATTGTCGTCCCGCTGGGGAAGCCGACGCAAAAACTGCTCCCAGTCCTCGAGCAGTCGGTCGCAACGTGGATCGGCCAGACTCTCCACGAGAAGCAGCTGCTTGCCTCGGCGCCGCTCGCGCAAGGTGCTGAAAAAGGCTTCGAGACCAGGATGAAGCTGCTCGGGCAGCATCTGCCGATACGCCTCCTCATTCTGGAGGTAGACGTCGAGATCCCTGCGCGGCCCGGTAAGCGTCCCGAGCCATTTGAATTCAGCCCGAAACCGGCCGACCTCTTCAGCCGGCAGCCACTTTTTCATAAGGCCGAGCAGAGATCGGGCCCGTCGCAGGGCGACACGAAAATCATGCAAAAATTCCACGTCGATATCATCACGAACTCCGAAGATATTACGGCGCATGGTGGCGCTGAGATGCAGGCCGATATCCGCCGCGGCCTCTCCTACGGTTTCATCGGGCCGCAGGGTGGCGACAAATTTCGGAGCGGTCTCGTGGGGATCGATACCGCACATGGCAAGTACCTGCTCGACCAGCACGGTGCCGGTTGCACACTCTTCAAACCCATCGGCCCGCAGCAGGTTGCATACGGCTTTAGCCTCCTTTTTCTGCCCTTGCAACGGCTGCACCAGGAGCACGGGATAGAGGACGTGCTTCTGATCACGGGCGGTAATAGCGCCCTTGATCCTGGTCAGCCGCAGGACCGGCTGCCCCTGCTTATCGAGCAGTGCATAGTGCTGTCTGCTCGAGCTCAGAGAGAATTGCACGAGCAGGGCGCGCTCACCAATCGCCGAGTGTAAACGATCGCGAAATTCCCCTTCGGCAAAATCCCGCCAACCGGGATATTCGGTGGTCGGCCCTTTCGCCAGCCAATGGTGCTCTCCGAATCCGTCCGCCAGGGTGTATTTCGTTCCCGTGCGGCTGAGTTCCAACCCTTTGCCAAGCAGTCGCCAATCATACGTATCGAGGTAGAGCTTTTCCCCCGTCTCCTGCTCTTCCCTCTTTACCTCATAGCGCAAATCCCACTCTTGCGGCAAAGCCTCGACGTCAAAGTCCGGCGGCAACATATAGACCCTGTTCTTTTGCATCGCTCCTCCCTCAACTCCGGTAGTCGGCATTTATCTTCACGTAATCAATCGAAAAATCACATGTATATATCTCCTCGCAGCCATTGCCTTCCTTCAAATCGATGCAGACGGTAAAATTTTTCTCCTTGAGTACCCGGGCGGCCCTCTCCTCGGCTTGCTTGCCGGTCGCCAGTCCGTCGCGGACGATCACCACGTCGTTAAAGGCGATATCGACGTTGTCCGGATTAAAACGAACCCCGGATCGTCCCATGGCGGCGATGATCCTGCCCCAGTTGGCGTCTTCACCGAAGAAGGCGGTTTTGACCAGGTTGGAATTGGCCACAGTGCGGGCCATCTGTTCCGCTTCCTCTTCCTCTCGGGCTCCACACACTCTGATGGTGATACACTTGGTTGCCCCCTCGCCGTCGCTGACGATCATCAGCGCCAACTCTTTCAAAACGGTCTCCAGGCAGTCTTGAAAAGCTTCCAGCTCAGCGGTCGAATCTTCATCGATCCAGGGATTGTCGGCCGCGCCGTTGGCCATGACCAGCACCATGTCGTTGGTGCTGGTGTCGCCGTCGACGGTGATCCGGTTGAAAGTGCGCTCCACGCTCTCGACCAGCGCCTTATGCAGCTCCGGAAAGCCGATCTGCACGTCGGTAATCACAAAGGCGAGCATGGTGGCCATGTTCGGCATGATCATGCCGGCGCCCTTGGCCATGCCCATCAGCCGAACCTCCGTATCCCCAATGGTGAGCGAGCGGGAAACAGCCTTGGGCACGGTGTCGGTGGTCATGATCGCCCGAGCCACCCGGTCGAAATTGTCGGGGCCCATCCCGTCCGCCAACGCTCGCATGCTGTTCTCAAACACCTCGACCGGCAGCTGCTCGCCAATCACCCCGGTGGAGGCCACCTGCACCATCTCGGTGGGAATACCCAGAGTTGTCGCCAGCAGATCACTGGTTCTACGGGCCGCCTCCATGCCCTGTTTGCCGGTGCAGGCGTTGGCGCAACCGCTGTTGACCAGGATCGCCTGGGCCCTGCCCTGCCTCAGTCGTTCGATATCCAGTACGACCGGCGCGGCCTTCACCTGATTGGTGGTAAAGACCCCTGCGGTCACTGCGGGAGTTTCGCTGTAGATGAGGCCGAGATCAAGCCGGTCGGCATAGCGTATGCCGGCGGCAACCGCCGAAGTCAGAAACCCTTTCACGCCCATAGTCGTTTATGCATCCTTTTTGGTTATAATAAACTGGTTCCGGTGGAGCGGCAGCTGGCAAACGGGTTGACCGGCTGCCTTCGCCACCGGAGAAGGGGGCAGATGTCATTTTGCTTGCCACCCACCAAATAATTCACTACAATCTAGCATCTATCTATCTGAATATGCTACCCTAGTGTCCGCTCCGAAACGAGACCTTTTTTTCGTTTCGCAAATTTCGGTTCATTTTTCATACTCCGCCGGACCCGGGCAACCTCTCAAGATATTGAGCAACACGTTGCCACGGAAGCAATGCGCGTTTACCGACGCCGAAACGCCATTGAGACCGGCTCGCATCTTATTGAAGTTACATTATTCATGGAAGGATCTCTCTTCAATACCGCTTTTGCTCCCGCAGCCGTTTACCGGCCCGGCCACCATGCCGCGCAAGCCCGGCGAGGCGACCGCCTCCCCCCTTGCGATATCAGGTCGATATGAACGCTGGCAACGTCCACTGGAGTTATCACCTTATCTCCACTGTTTTTCTGCTTACCGACCTCGCCATCCGTATCGGCCTGTCCGTTCGTGTGATCATGCGCAAGCGTTCCTACGGGGTCTCGCTGGCCTGGCTGGTGGTCATCCTCCTCTTTCCCTTTGCCGGTGGTTTTATTTATCTGCTCTTTGGGGAAAACCGCATTCCGGAGCGCCGTTCGGAGCGAATCAAAAAATCCTACAACCATTACCTCCACTGGTTGCAGACCCTGCACGACCGTTCTCCCGTCCAGTGGGACCAGCTTAACACCGAATGTCAGCCGCTGCACCTCCTGGCCCGGCGCCTCACCGGTCTGCCCGCCATGGCCGGTAATCATCTGGAGATTATCGAAACACCGGAGAAGATCATCGGCTCGATCATCAGGGATATCGACCGGGCCAAATCCACCTGCCACCTGCAGTTCTATATCTGGGAAGAGGGAGGCCAGGTCGACCGGGTCATCGACGCCCTGCTGCGGGCGACCCACCGGGGCGTCACCTGCCGGGTGCTCCTCGATGCCATCGGCAGCCGCAATTTCATGAAAAGCCCGACAGTTGCGGTCATGCGCAAGGCCGGAATACGAGTCAGGGAGTCATTGCCGGCCGGTATCATCAAGGCCTTCTTTGCCCGAATCGATATTCGTAACCACCGCAAAATCGTGGTGATCGACGGACAAATCGCCTATACCGGCAGCCAGAACATGGCGGACCCCTATATATTCAGACAGGAAGCCGGGGTGGGGAATTGGATCGATGTCATGATACGGCTCCAGGGCCCGGTGGTGGAAAGCCTGGCGGGAACATTCATCAGCGACTGGTTCCTGGAATCCGAAGTTACCAAGATCAACAACCTCGGCTCGCTCGATGCCGACATCGACGCCGTGCGCAGGTTCGCCGACATCCGCAGCATCGAGCCGATCGGTACGGCTGCTGTCCAGCTTGTCCCCTCCGGGCCCGGCTTTACCGCCGACGCCATCCACAGCCTGCTGCTGACCACCATTTACGGCGCCAGAAAGGAACTGATCCTCACCACCCCCTATTTCATTCCCGACGACGCCCTGCTCACCGCGCTGCAATCGGCCGCTTTGCGCGGAGTGGCAGTCACCATCATCCTGCCCGCCAAGAACGATTCGAAACTTGCCGCCTACGCAACTCGAGCCCGTTTCGAAGACCTGATCGAGGCCGGTGTACGCTTAAAACTCTTTATCGGCGGCTTTCTCCACTCTAAAACCATTACGGTAGATGGCGAGTTCGCCCTGTTCGGATCGGTCAATCTCGACATGCGCAGTTTCTGGCTCAACTTCGAGACGACGCTGCTCCTCTACGATCAGAAAATCTGCCGTCAGACTGCGCGACCTCCAGCTCCACTATATGGAATCGGCCCACGACCTCGACCTGAAAAAGTTTGCCGCCCGCGGTCCGTTGGAACGGTTCAAGGAAAACGTGGTGCTGCTGGTCGGGCCACTGCTTTAATGAGAATCTTTTCATCACGGTGCCATGCAGAGCCAACCCGCCACCCATTTGCGTATCCTGCTGCTTGCCGATATCCACGGTAATTTTCCTGCCCTGCAGGCTATCGAACGCTATTTCAGCGGCACTGCTTTCGATGCCATAATCAACTGCGGCGATACGGTGGTCTACGCCCCTTTCCCCAACGAAACCATCGACTGGCTGGCCAGCCATGAGGCCATCTCCATCCTCGGCAATACCGACAAGAAGGTGATCAAGCTGCTCAAGGGAAAAACCTTCAAAAAGCCCTCCAAGGCGGAAAAACGCATCATGTATACCAGCACCGCCGAGGCCCTCACCGCCGCCAGCCGCGACTATTTGCGCTCGCTTACGATATCGGCGACCCTGCCCCTTCCCTGGTCCGAGCGGCACGCGGATCCGATGTCCGGCAGCATCGGCATTTTTCACGGCAGTCCTGCAGCCCCCCACGAACTGCTGTTCGCCGACTCGCCCGCAACCCGCTTTACCGAACTGGCACAGGCTTATCCCTATCGGGTAATCGTTACCGGCCACTCCCACAGCCCCTATCACCACCGGTTCGGGCATACCCATTTCATCAATCCCGGATCGGTGGGACGGATGTTCGACGGCAATCCCAACGCCGGTTGCGCCGTAATCACCATCGGCGCGCGCACGGTGGAAGTCAACCACTTCCGCATCGCCTACGATGTCGAGCTGGTGGCGCGGTCGATCATGGAGGCGGGACTGCCACCGATCTATGTTACAATGTTCAGATTGGGAAAAAAGCTCAATTAGAAGAGCGCCGCAGGCTCCGCTTCTTGCGGAAATTCGATTGCCTTTCCACAGTTTTTGCTATAAAATTAATAGAATACACATAATCCTTTCCTAACCGTTCTCTCACAAATTCCTCATATTGAAGTTTTTTTTCATTCATGACCCGCAATAAAGACAAACCGACTTCTTCCAAACAAGGAAAAAAATCCCACGACCTCTCGGAAATCATCCGAGAACTGGCCGAAAACCTGGATGCCAACCTCAAGAAGGGCCCACCTTCGGATTTGAGCCGCGCGATCGCCAAGCTGCTCAGCGATAGACACAAAGAAGAACTCGTCGAGTCCGCTCTCTTGAAATACTATTACGCCGAAGAGCTCAAGCCCTATCAGGCCGAGCTGATCAAGATGCAGGTACACCTTGAGAATACCGGCAAAAAGATGATCATCCTCTTCGACGGCCGGGACGCTTCCGGAAAAGGCGGCACCATTCGCCGGGTCACCCGCTACATGAATGAAAAGCGCTACAGGGTGGTGGCGCTCGGCAAGCCCAACCCCACCCAGCGCACGGAACTGCACATCAAACGCTATATCGAGCAATTTCCCCATGCCGGAGAGATCGTCTTGTTCGACAGGAGCTGGTACAACCGGGCGATGGTCGAGCCGGTAATGGGATTTTGCTCCACCGACCAGTATCGGAGATTTTTAAAGAAGGTAAACAGTTACGAAGAAAATTTTATTCTCGATGCCGGCCGGACCATCCTCTTGAAACTCTACTTCTCGGTCTCCAAACAGGAGCAGGCCAAACGCTTCGAGCGGCGCCGCAACGATCCCCTGCGCCAGTGGAAACTCAGCGAGGTGGACCTGCAGGCCCAGGAACTCTGGGACGAATTCACCGAAAAGAAACGGGTGCTGCTCCAGAAAACCCACACCAAGCATTCGAAGTGGTGGGTCATCCGATCCGACAACAAACATCTGGCCCGACGGGAGACCATGAAGCTGATCCTCAATTCCGTTCGCTATCGGGGACGTAGCAGAACTCTGGATTTCGAACTGGACCCGGAGATCGTCATTCCCGGTGATGTAGAGCTGAAGAACATGTGTCTTGAGAAAAAACAGTTCGGAACGGCTCTGCGGTAACCCAGACAAGGCAAAAAAAGAAAAGAAAAGGGGCGACTCGGTAAGCCGAGCCGCCCCTTTGTCTTCTATATAATCCGCGACTTTTCAGTTAGTTGGTCCGTCCGCAGCACTTCTTGTACTTTTTGCCGGAGCCGCAGGGGCAGGGAGCATTTCTGCCGATTTTATCCCCGTCACGCCGAATGGTGCCGGCACCCTCCTCGCCGCTCTCGCCCCCGCCCAGCCGGTTCATCTTCATCTCCTGCTCCTGGCGACGGCGGCGCTCCTCTTCGAGTCGCTCGACATCATCTTCCTGCATTATTCGAACCCGCATCAGGCTGGAGACCGTCTGGTCGCGAATGGATATCATCAATTTGTTGAACAGATCGAAACCCTCCCGCTTATACTCGTTGAGCGGATCCTTCTGTCCGTAGCCGCGCAAACCGATGCCCTCTTTCAAGTGATCCATGGACAAGAGGTGGTCTTTCCAGCTGTTGTCGACGATCTGCAGCAGCAGGATCTTTTCCAGCTGGCGCATGTTGTCGGCGCCGTTGCGCTCTTCCTGGGCGGCGTAGGCCTTCTGTACCAGCTCCGTGATCTTCTCCTGGAGAGCCTCCCGGTTCAGCTCGGAGCGTTCCTCTTCGCCGACCCGCGAATCGATGTTGAACTGTTCGAGCATCCGATCATGGTACCCGTCCCAATCCCATTCCAGGGGATCGACCCGATCCTCACAAACGCTGTCGACCGCCTCGTCCACCACATCCTCGATCATGTCCTGGATGACCCCGGCGACATCGTCACCCTCGAGCACTTCGCGCCGTTGCTGGTAAATGATCTCGCGCTGCTTGTTCATGACATCGTCATATTCGAGCAGATGCTTACGAATGTCGAAGTTATGCCCCTCCACCTTGCGCTGGGCATTTTCGATCGCCTTGGAGATCATCCTGTGCTCGATGGGTTCGTCTTCCTCCATTCCCAGACGATCCATGATGCCGCCGATCTTCTCCGAGCCGAAGATACGCAGCAGATCATCTTCGAGGGAGAGGAAAAAACGCGAAGAGCCCGGATCGCCCTGACGCCCCGAACGGCCCCGCAACTGATTGTCGATACGTCGAGACTCATGCCGGGAGGTGCCGAGAATATGCAGCCCTCCGGCCTCCACCACCCCTTCGCCGAGCTTGATATCGGTACCGCGACCAGCCATGTTGGTGGCGATGGTCACCCTGCCGAGCTGACCGGCCTGGGCAATGATCTCGGCCTCGCGGTCATGCTGTTTGGCATTGAGCACCTCGTGCTCGATCTTCTCCTTTTTCAGCATGTCGTGGATCTTTTCCGAGACATCGATGGAGATGGTCCCGACCAGCACCGGGCGGCCGCTTTCGTGCATCTCCTTGATCTCCTTGACCACAGCCCGGTATTTCGCTGCCTCGTTCTTGTAGATGACGTCGGCGTAATCCATCCGGACCATCGGCCGATTGGTCGGCATGACCACCACGTCGAGATCGTAGATCCTCTTGAACTCCGGCCGCTTCGGTATCGGCGGTACCGGTCATGCCGGACAACTTGTCATACATCCGGAAATAGTTCTGGAAGGTGATCGAGGCAAGGGTCTGGTTTTCCCTCTCGATCTTGACCTCTTCCTTGGCCTCCAGGGCCTGGTGCAACCCATCGCTGTAGCGTCGTCCCTCCATGGTGCGGCCGGTGAATTCATCGACGATGACGACCTGGCCTTCCTTGACGATATAGTCGACGTCCCGTTTGAACAGCACATGGGCCTTCAAAGCCTGGCTGAGGTGATGAAGCTGCTCGATATTGCTGGGATCATAGAGATTCTCGACTTTGAGCAGATCCTCGCCCAGGGCGACGCCCTCCTCGGTGAGGGATACCTGCCGGGCTTTCTCGTCGATCAGTATAATGTTCTTCGGCCTTGAATTTGGCCGATTATCCGGTCGACGCTGTTGTACATATCGGTGGAGATGTCCGCCGGCCCGGAGATGATCAGCGGAGTCCTCGCCTCGTCGATCAGGATCGAGTCGACCTCGTCGACAATGGCGAAATTGAAACCGCGCTGACAGAACTCGCTGAGCTCAAACTTCATATTGTCGCGCAGATAATCGAATCCGAACTCGTTGTTGGTACCGTAGGTGACATCGGCCGCATACGCCTCCCGCCGATCCTCATCATCCATATCGTGGACGATCTTGCCCACCGTCATATCCGAGGAAGCGATACACCTGGCCCATCCATTCGGCATCACGGCCCGCCAGGTAATCGTTGACCGTGACCACATGCACGCCCTTGCCGGTGAGTCCATTGAGATAGACCGCCAGGGTCGAGGTGAGTGTCTTTCCCTCACCGGTCTTCATCTCGGCGATCTTGCCTTCGTGGAGAATCACCCCGCCGATCAGCTGAACGTCGTAATGGCGCTCGCCCAATACCCTCCGGGCACCTTCACGCACCACGGCAAACGCTTCGGGCAGCAGGCCGTCGAGTTCCTCACCGTTGGCCAGGCGCTGCCTGAATTCGGCTGTCCTGGCAGACGAGGGCGACATCGTCCAGGGCTGGACGGTGCTTTCCAACTCATTGATCCTGTTGACAATGGGTTTGATCCGTTTGAGTATCCGGTCATTTTTGCTGCCGAAAACCTTTTTCAGTGTAGCTTCAATCATAATGTATAGTCACTCTGTCTTGTGTAGTCGGTCAAAGTGTAGGTCGCGCAGTTTCGGGGTAAGCGTTTCGCCTTCATACCCAACGATCCGTAGACCGTCGGCGAATCAATCGGGCGCTGTGGGCGTAACAAAGCCCTTCCGGAGATGTCATTGCGGCCATCGAAGGTTCCAGCAACCCAGTAGCATGACATATAACGATAGAAATATCAAAGAAAAGCTATGTCACGCCCGGATGATAGCGGCCCGGTCCCCGCCATATCCCTGGTGTTTTGCCCGTCAATTCGTCTTCTTTAATTTTTTGTTAACTCCCGCCTCGATCACCAGGGGCTTGACCACCACCTGTTGGCCGGCGGCCGTCTGCCGGGCCAATGACTTTTCGGGATGAAAGGAATGCACCAGCAGGGACTGACCGGTCCAAACCCCAAGCAGAAACATCCAGAGGAAGATGCAGAATACCACCACCCCGATGCCGGCGATGCCGCTTCTGGTCAGTTCGAATTTAATCTTTTTTGCCGCCGGCTTTCGTTTCGCCGCCATAGTCGACTCCGCGCGGACTACATCCTCTCAGGGGCCCCGAGCCCGACGAAAGTCAGGCCGTTTTTCACCACCTGCCGCAGCGCCGCGACCAGACAGAGGCGGGCCCGACTCAAGGCGATATCCTCGGTAAGCACCTTGTGCTTGTTGTAATAGCTGTGGAACTGACCGGCCAGATCGAGCAGATAGAAGATCACCTTATGGGGGGCCAGTTCCAGGGCCGCGTTTTCGATCATGGCCGGAAAACGGGAGCATGGTTCTGAGCAGCTCCATCTCTTCGGCTTCCTTGAGCAGCTGCTGATCGATTTCGGCGAATCGGCGGCGGCCACGCCTTTGCCGGCGGCCTGCTCGGCGATGGAACACATCCGGGCATGGCCGTACTGGACGTAATAGACCGGGTTTTCCTGGCTCTCCTTGGTGGCCAGATCGAGATCGAACTCCAGCTGACTGTCGGCCTTGCGCATCATGAAAAAGAAGCGGACCGCATCCACCCCGACCTCGTCGATCAGTTCGTCGACGGTAACGAAATTGGCCTTGCGGGTCGACATCTTGACCTGCTTGCCCTCCCGGGTCAGGGTAACGAACTGGTGCAGCACCACGGTTACCTTGGAATCATCATAGCCCAGAGCCCGGACCCCGGCCAGCACGTCCGGCACCGTGGCAATGTGATCGGAGCCGAAAATATCGACCATCCAGTCGAAATTACGTCGGAATTTTTCGCGGTGGTAGGCAATGTCCGGCAGCCTGTAGGTCGGCTCGCCGCTGCTCTTGATGATCACCCGATCCTGCTCCTGGCCAAACTCGGTGGTCTTGAACCAGGTGGCGTCATCCTTCTCGTACACCAGCCCCTTCTCCCGCAGCAGGGAGACCACCTCGTCGATATGGCCGTCTTCGTAGAGGGAGCGCTCGTTGAAATAGTTGTCGAACGCCACCCCCATGCGGGTAAGGGTCGAGGATATATCCTGGAAGATGAGCTGCTCGGCCTTTTCTTTAAAGGGAGTGACATCCGCGCTCGTCCTTCAGGGAGTCGCCGCGCTCATCGATCAGGGCCTGGCTGATATCGACAATATATTCGCCCTGATAGCCGTCTTCGGGAAAGGTAAAGGGAAGTCCGAGCCGCTCCAGGTAGCGAGCCCGGGTTGATTCCCCCAATACCCGCATCTGCCGACCGGCGTCGTTGTAGTAGTATTCGCGATAGACGTCATGACCGGAAACCTCCAGCAGACGGGCGATGCTGTCGCCCAAAATCGCCTGGCGACCATGGCCGATGCTGAGCGGCCCGGTGGGATTGGCGCTGACGAACTCCACCATCACCTTACGGCCGGCGCCGGCATCGCTGCGCCCGAAGGCGTCGCCGTCGGCCAACACCTCCGCGATCACCTGCCGCCAGACACCCGGCTGGATGAAGATATTGACAAAGCCGGGACCAGCGACCTCGACCCGCTCGACAAGTTCGGTCTCGCCCGCCAGCATGCCGGCCAAAATCTCGGCGATTTCCCGGGGTTTGCGCTTTTCGACGCCGGCCAATACCAAGGCGAAATTGGTCGAAAAGTCACCCTGTCCCTTGCGTTTGGGCAACTCCACGGTGTATTTGCCGGCGCCGGCCTCCGACCAGTTGCCGGCCGCCACCCCTTGCTGGAAGCAGTCTTCCAGAACTTCTCTTACTCGTGCACGGATCATGATAAACGCTCTATGAAGTAAAACACTATGATGTATAGGATCTCTGATTGTTGCTGCCAAGCATGCAGACGATTTCGTAGCTGATGGTGCCGATCTTGGCGGCGATATCGTCGGCGGTGATCACGGCCCCGCCCTGCTCGCCCATGAGCACCGCCTCATCGCCCTCTTTCACCCCTTCCAGGTCGGTGATATCCGCCATGCAGAGGTTCATGCAGATCCGGCCGCGGATCGGAACCTTGTGCCCATGGATCAGGACCTCTCCCTTATTGGAGAGGGCGCGCGGATAGCCGTCTTCGTAGCCCACCGGCAACGCGGCCAGCCGGGTCGACCGGGTGGTGACGTACGTATGGCCGTAGCTGATGCCGGTTCCGGCCGGCACCGTTTTCACCATGGCGATTCGGGTTGCATACCGCATGGCGGGGCGGAGGTACTCGCTCCCGACCAACGCGCCTTCGCGGCTGCCGTCCGGCGAATAGCCGTAGAGGGCGATACCCGGCTCTGACCATATTTCCCAACGTCTCGGGAAAGTTAAGCACCGCTCCGGAATTGGCAATGTGGCGCAGCCCCGAAAAGCGCCCCGCCAATCGGTCGCAGGCGGCGGTGAAAGCCGCGAAGGCCTTACCCGTCTCCGGTGATTGCGCATTGTCCGCCTGCGCGAAATGGCTCAGCACCCCGGCCAGATAGACGTTGGGAAGCTTTTCGATCAGCGCGGCGAAGGCTTCGATCTCATCGGGCAAAACGCCAAGCCGCCCCATACCGGTATCGATTTTCAAGTGCAGCCCGATGGAGCGGTTGAGCCGCACGGCGGCGGCGGAAACGAGTTCGATGATTTGCCGCGAGTAGACCACCGGGGTCAGATCGTGGCTGAAGAACACCTCGACCTGCTCCGGCAGAAAGCCGACCATCACATAGATATCCCCTTCGATCCCGGAGCGGCGAAGTCGCACGCCCTCGCACAATTCGGCCACCCCGAACACCCGGCAACCGGCAGCCGCGAAAGCCCTGGCCGCCTCGATCATGCCGTGGCCATAGCCATCGCCCTTGACCATGGCCATGACCTCGACCGCATCCGGCACCGAAGCGGATATCAGCCGATAGTTATGACGCAACGCTCGGACATCGATGGTAATTCTGTTTGCTGAGGAGTTCTCGTTTGTCATTTGCTTTTAAAAATTCCGGTCATACTTCTGCTGCCAGGCCCTCCATCCTAACCGGCTCGACCAGAAGAGCCCCCAGCCGATGGTGGCATAGAGGATTCCCAGCCATGGCCTGGGAAGCGCCGAGTGACGGAGCAGAATGCCCATGGTCATCATCACCATCACCAACAGCCAGGTCTTCATGGAGTAGACCGCGCCGAGGCAGGTGCCGTCTTCCAGGAGCAGGATCCGATTTATACTCTTTATGGCCGTTTTATCGAGAACGAAATGGGATTTTAAAGAGCCCAGCACCACCGCCGGCACCGCCAGCACCGTCAGGTGGGCGTGCACGAGCCAGAAGGCGGCCCGAATCATCAGGATCACCCCCACCACGCTCCACAGCAGAGCTGCCAGCAGAAGATGGGTCTTTCGCTTGACGCCCGGTTTGAACCGAGACAGCATATTTTCTTTCACGGTAACAACATATCCAACTGATATTTCTTGAAAATAAGTACAAGTAGCGGCATCGAGCCGGCGGCTCCACTTTCCGCCTGTCCGGAAACACGACAAGCCCACCCTCCGGGAGGAGGATGGGCTTGTCATGATACGAGAAACGATGTGTAAATCAGATCTCGGTAACGGTGATGGCACCTTCGGGGCAAACCTCAACGCAGGTTTCGCAGCCCAGGCATTCGTCCATCTCGACCGGATCGGCTTTGCCGTCCACCATCTCGAAAACCTGTGCAGGACAAGCAGATACACATTCTTCGTCGCCGGAACATTTGTCTTTGTCTACGACTACTTCAAACATAATACACCTCCATGAATAGAGAATTAGAAAAGTATTCTTCGTACGTTATAAACGCACTCCGCATACTCGATTGAACCAGTGGTCCCGTGTACTATCCAATAATGTACGGCCAGATATTTGTCAAGGAAAAACAATCTACTACTATTTTCCAAAAAAATACAGTTTTTTCAGAAAATTAACTTATTTTTTCGGGTATGAACAACGGTGGATGGTGAAAGGAAAAGAGGTCCATTGTCCGTCAAGAAAAAAAGTTGACCGCGGCGAGGTTTTCCATTTATTCTGCCGGTGTGATCGCTAAGCGGTCTCCTTGCACTCCATCGATCCATTGATTCGCAGGCAACTATCCGGCTTCACCGGATTTTTCATTTACTTCAGGTCGCACGTCGACCTTCCGTACAATATAATAGAGCATGGCAAAAACAAAATCGGGTAAAACAAGCAAGAAGAAGCTACAAGCTCAACAGCGCGAATTGGCAATGATCCAGGGCATTCTGGAAGGCAGCCCCGAGGGCATCGGTGTGGTAGTCATTCGCCTCGACTGCGGCTGCCGCAAAATGGCCGCGGTCGACATAAAAGGCGATCCCGCCTCCAAAATCATCATGTACCGGGACATGGCCGAGAGCATCTGCGACGCGTGCAAGAAGGACAACGGCGATTTCATGCGGGTGACCGAGTCGTTCATCCACTGGGTCGAGCCGGCGCCCTCCGAGGAGGATCAGGAAATGATCTATCGCAAGGTTCTGGGCAACCCTCCCACCCATTGATGGCGGCGGGCTTTCCGCACTAGCTTTCCCCTCCGGACCTCGAAACGTGAAAAAAGGGGCTCAGTTCCCCTTTTTTATACACCCTGCACCGCGCCACCATGGCCCCGGCCCATTCCGGTGTGCCCTCGGCGTGGACGTGGGTGTAGAGCGCCAGGACGTTATTGACCGACAGCCCGTCCCGGCCCTCGATAAATCCCTTGCCGCGCTCCATGGCAAGAGTCAGGGTATCGCTGTGCCCTCCCCACTCCAGCACCGTCGAATAGCGAAATTCGTGGCCCTTCACCTGGGTTCCCACCGGATAGAAGGGATTCTCCCGGTCTACCCTGAAGGTGGAATAGCCATGGGCCTGGGGTTTTTTCGACATACCGAACCGTATGGGGAAAACATCGGTTAGGGGATATTCCTCGCCATCCAAGACAATCGAGCTGCCGAGATAGATGAGGCCGCCGCACTCGGCGTAGATGGGCAGACCGGCCTCGGCGGCCTTTTTCACCGAACGCCGGAAGCTCTCGTTGGCGGCCAGGGCCTTGGCGCTGGTTTCCGGAAAGCCGCCGCCAATATAGAGCCCGTCCAACTCCGGCAGTTCCGGATCGTGCAAGGCATCGAGGCTGACCAACTCGGCCCCGGCCCGCTGCAGGGCCTCGAGATTTTCGGGATAGTAGAACTGGAAGGCGGCATCCTGCAGGATACCGATCCGCACCCTGTCGCCGGGTGGGACCGCACTCGGCGCCTCGGCCGGAATCGGCAGTGCAAGCGGCTTCATCAGGGTTTGCACCCGATCCAGATCGAGACCCGAAGTCACCGTTTCCGCCAGAAACGACAGAGCCCCGTCGCTGTCATCGTACTCCCGGTAAGGGATCATGCCCAGATGCCGCATGGGAAAGATGTCGCGGGTCATCCTGGGGATGGAACCGACCACCGGCACCCCCGTGTATCGCTCCACCGCCTCGGTGATCAGCCGCCGCTGACGCTCGGTGGCGATCTGGTTGAGCACCACTCCGCGGATATCGATCCGCTCATCCAGCCGCATGCAGCCCAGCACCATGGCGGCGACCGTCCGAGTGGTTTTGGTGCAGTTGACCACCAGCAGCACCGGCAAATCGAGCAGGATTGCCAGCTCCGCCGTGGAGTAACCCCCCTCCGCGTTCACCCCGTCGTACAGCCCCCGGTTGCCCTCGAGCAGGACGATATCCGCCCCGGCGGCGTGGGCGGCAAACGACGCCTTGATCCTTTGGGCCGAAACCAGATACGGGTCGAGGTTGTAGCATTTTTCGCCGGCGGCGAGCTGCAGCCAGCCCGCGTCGATATAATCCGGCCCCTTCTTAAACGGCACAACCCGCTTACCACGGCGGGCGAGCGCCGCGGCGAGCCCCACGCAAACCACGCTCTTGCCGGATCCGCCGGCCAGACCCGCCACAACTATCGCCTTACTTTCATGCATGCTCTCACTCATTATTTGCAAATAGTACTCGTTCGTCGAAATGCCCACATGTGCTTGCCGGCAGTTCTGCTCGAAGCCTCCCCTCCCCTCAATGCTCGGTGCGTCCGTGCAGCCGCCAGGCCTGTGTATAGAGCCGGGTGAGCCGCTGTTCGAGCAACAGCCGGTACTCCTCGATACCGTCCCCCTTGATGCCCGGCGGCACCGTCAGCGGTTCCCCGACAATAAAATCCACCTTGGAGAAGGGTTTAGGAAACGCCGTCCGGTCCCAGGAACGGATAGCCAGATAGCGCGATGCCGACCAGGCCATGGGCACAATCGGCACCCCGGTGCGCGAAGCCAGCAGAATCGAGCCCGGCTGGGCCACCAGCGCCGGGCCCTGAGAGCCGTCGGCGACCATGGCGGTATTCTTGCCCGAACGGGTTGCCTTTATCAGGTCCTTTAAAGCCTGAACCCCTTTTCGGTTGCTGGATCCTCGCACCGTGGAAAATTTGAAGTGGTGGGCCAGCCGGGCAATATATTCTCCGTCGCGACTTGAACTCACCATCGCCACTCCCGAATATTTTCTCATTTGCAAAAACACCACAAGCAGCGAATAATGCCAGAAGGTGGCGATCAACGGCGTACCGCCATGATAGGTTGAGGTAAAATTCTCCCAACCGTGCACCCGCACCCGGCAAGTGGCAAACCACAGCCGGCTGAGCAAACCGAGCACGGTCGGCAGCACCCGTTGGGCGATTCGGTTGAGCATTCCTTCCGTCATCCCAGCTCGATTTCCAGTTTGCGCAGGTTCTTGATCCGGTCGCGAAGCACTGCCGCTTCCTCGAAGGCCAGTTCCCGGGCGGCGGCCTGCATTTCTTTTTCGAGCTTGGCGATCTCTTTTTCCAACTCGGCCACCGAACTGTAGAGCGAGAGGTCTTCAGCGGTCTCCAGTACGGCCTGCTGCCGATCCTCGGCGATATAGCCGGAGTTTTGCAGGTGCTGCTGCATGGTGTCTTTCACCGTGCTGATAATGGTGCGGGGCACAATGCCATGCTCCCGGTTGAATTCCTCCTGCAAGGCGCGGCGCCGCTCGGTCTCCTCGATGGTGAGCCGCATGGAGCCGGTAACCTCGTCGGCGTACATGATCACCAGCCCCCCCTCGTTTCTCGCCGCCCGGCCGCAGGTCTGGATCAGCGAGCGCTCCGAGCGCAAAAACCCTTCCTTGTCGGCATCGAGAATGGCGACCAGGGAAACCTCCGGGATATCGAGTCCCTCTCGCAACAGGTTGATGCCCACCAAGACGTTGTAGTCACCGTTTCGCAGATCGCGGATCAGCTCCACCCGCTCAAGGGTCTTGATATCGGAGTGGAGATAGCGCACTTGAACACCGAGTTTTGCATAATAATCGGTCAGATCCTCGGCCATGCGCTTGGTGAGCGTCGTGACCAGCACCGCCTCGCCCCGCTCGCTGCGAAGGCGGATCTCCTCGAGCAGATCGTCCACCTGGCTGGTGGCCGGGCGCACCTCGATGCGCGGGTCGAGCAGGCCGGTGGGCCGGATCACCTGCTCCACCACCCGGCCTTCGGCCTCATCCAGCTCATAGTTGCCCGGCGTGGCCGAAACGTAGACAACCTGATTCACCCGCTGCTTGAATTCAGCAAACCGCAGCGGGCGGTTGTCGAGCGCCGACGGCAGCCGGAAGCCGAAATCCACCAGGGTGGTCTTGCGCGAGCGGTCGCCGTTATACATGCCGTTGAGCTGGCCGATGGCGATATGGCTCTCGTCGATAAAGAGTAGAAAATCCTCCGGAAAATAATCGAGCAAGTTCGGCGGCGGCTCGCCGGCCGGCTTACCGGTGAGATGCCGGCTATAGTTCTCGATGCCGTTACAGTAGCCAAGTTCCTGGATCATCTCCAGATCGAACATGGTCCGCTGCTCGAGCCGCTGGGCCTCCACCAGCCGGTTGCGGCTGTGCAGCCAGGCCAGCCGCTCCTGCAATTCTTCCTTGATGGTGCGGTTGGCAATCTGCAACCGGTCTTTGGAGGTGACGAAGTGACTACCGGGAAAGACCGTATATTCGGGGAGTCCCTCCAGCACTGCTCCACGCAGCGGATCGATCACCTGGATCGACTCCACGGTGTCGCCGAAAAACTCCAGGCGGATGGCGCGCTCCTCCTCATGTACCGGGAAGATGTCGATCACATCGCCCCGCACCCGGAAGGTGCCCCGATGAAAGGAAATATCGTTGCGCTCATAGAGCATGTAGACCAGCCGTCGCTGCACCGCTTCAGGCGCAAAATCCTCGCCGCGACGCAAAAAAAGATGCATGTTGCGGTACTCCTCCGGGGAACCGAGGCCATAGATACAGGAGACCGAGGCGACGATCAACACGTCTCGGCGGGTGAGCAGCGACCGGGTGGCCGAGTGCCGCAGCTTGTCGATGGCGTCGTTGATGGAGGAGTCCTTTTCGATATAGGTGTCGGACTGCGGAATATAGGCTTCCGGCTGATAATAATCGTAGTAGGAGACGAAATATTCCACCGCGTTATGGGGAAAGAGTTCCTTGAACTCGGTGAACAGCTGAGCTGCCAGGGTCTTGTTGGGAGCAAGCACCAGGGTCGGCCGCTGCACCTGGGCCACCACTGCGGCCATGGTAAAGGTCTTGCCCGATCCGGTCACACCGAGCAGCACCTGGCTTTTGACGCCGGCCGCAACGCCATCGGCCAAAAGCTCGATGGCCCGGGGCTGGTCGCCTGCCGGAGTAAAGGATGTGACGAGTTCGAAGGGTTTATCCATGGTTGCAGGGGGTATCGATGACATCAGGACGAATGTGACGCCAGGTTATGTAACAATCCGGCTATACAGCCAATCACCGCCAAGCACTGTCAACAACGGCGAGCGCAGGTTCCTTGTCAAACTTACCAGACGGACGGACAATTTGCCACCATTTGCCACGGGCGTCGATCGGTTCCTTTCGCGGCGTCCCGCGGAGCGAAGGAGCAGAAGAAGATAGACAGCATACAGTCATACTCTTTTCAAACAATACCGAAACGAAATAATAACCAACACGCCTGACAAATTATTTGCCGAATCATATTCGGCACGCTAGAATCAACTAACGGTTTATCCCGTTGTTTTCCGAAACTCCATATCTTTTAAGCGACTCCATAAAACCTCCACGTATGCCCAGATTTTCTAGGCCGGCCAGGGGGAATCCACGCCGCCGGGAAGCATGTCGAGCGCAAGAGGAGTCGAAGGTTCAACCGCCCACAAAACACATTGCGGGTGTCAATCAACAAGAAGGAGAGAGAGATGAAATGTGCACGTTACCACAAGATCATTGGCCTGCTATCCCTTTGCGCTGTTCCCGCGATGCTGGCCGCCCCCCATCCGGCCTCCGCCGTCCAGGTCTACAAGACGGACAAGTTCAACGTAGATCTCTACGGCCAGGTCGACCGGGGAATCCTGTATGCCAATGACGGCAACGACGATAACTTCTACAGTGTCGACAATGACAACAGCTCCACCCGCATCGGCGTGAAAGCCCAGGCCAAGGCGAGCGAGCATTTCACCGCCGGCCTTCATATGGAATGGGAATACCAGTCCAACCCCAGTAACGTCGTCTGGCAGGATGAAACCAACACAAGCAACGACAGTTTCGATAAACGTTTCCTGGATGCCTACCTGATGTCAGACATCTACGGCAAGCTGACCCTGGGCCACGGTTCGACGGCATCCGATTATTCCACCGAGATCGACCTCTCCGGCACCGCCCTCGCATCCTATGTCCAAGTCCAAGCAATGGCCGGCGGCATTCGTTTTTACGACAGCACGACAAGCGCCCTCTCCGATGTCAGTGTCAGCAACGTCTTTAACAACCTCGATGGCGACAGCCGTCAGGATCGCGTCCGCTATGACACCCCCGACTTCTACGGCTTCAACGTGGCCGCCTCCACCGTCTTCGAAAACGGGAATGACGACTGGGACACCGCCCTGCGGTACAGCAACAAAATGGGACCGGCAAAGGTATCCGGAGCGATATCCTATGTGAGTTTCGGCGATTCGGCCAGCAAAGACAATCAGGTATCCGGATCGGTCTCCATGTTGCTGGATAGCGGATTCAACGTGACCGTGGCCGCCGGTAATCTGTCTTACAAGACGGCGGGCAGAAACGATGCCAGCTACGTTTACACTAAAATCGGCTATATCGCCCACCTGTTCTCCGTCGGCACCACCGCTTTCGCCGTCGACTACGGCAAATACCAGGATATGGGCATGAATGACGACGATGCCGACACCTATGGCGTGATGGCGGTACAGAAAATCACCGATTGGCATACCGAACTCTACCTTGCCTACCGGAACTACAACCTGGATCGCACCGGCACCGATTTCGACAGCATCAACGCCGTACTGGGCGGCTTCCGCTTCAAGTTCTAAGCGGACGACTTAAATACTGCTGCCCTGATAGCGGAAGATAAATTTCAGGGCGCTCCGCACCTTGTCCGAAAAAAGTTTGGGGGCAAAGATCGAACCGGCTACCCGCTTGTTGATCTCCCCCAGGGTCGGATAGGGGTGGGTGGCCCCGGCGAGGGTTGAGAGCTTCACCCCGCCGTGGGCCACCGCGATCCATTCCGCAAGCAGATCACCGGCTCTCGGGCCGGCGATCTGTACTCCCAAAGGCTTCCCGCGAGAGCCGAGCAGCAACTTAACGCAGCCGGTCGCCGCCCCTTCGGCCTGGGCTCGGTCGTTGTCGCGAAATTCCTCTTTATAGACCTTGAACTCAAGGCCCGCATCCCGGGCACGCTTCTCGTTTAAACCGATGGAGGCCAACTCGGGGTTTGTGTAGGTGCACCAGGGCATCCAGGTGTAATCGACCTTCCTCGGCAGATGGAGAATTGCGTTGCCAAGCACGACGCCGCCTTCATAGCCGGCGGCATGGGTGAACTGGTAGCCGCCGATGACATCACCGGCGGCGTAGATATGTTTTTGGCTGGTGCGCAGGCGGCTGTCGACCTCGATACCCCGCCGACCACATTGCACCCCGGTCTTTTCCAGATCGAATCCGGCCACATTCACCGCCCTGCCCATAGCCACCAGAATCTCCGACCCCGTAAGACGCTGCTCGTTGCCGGTGGCGTCAACCACGGTTACCTCTCGATTCTCCCCGAGATCGCGCACCGAGCATATCCGGCAACCGAGGTGAAAGACCACCCCTTCCGCCGCCAGGCTCGCCATAACCAGGTCGGCCATGTCGCGGTCTTCGCGACTGAGGATCTGCTCGCTGCGTTGCACCACCGTTACCTTGGAGCCAAGTCGACAAAAGGCCTGGGCCATCTCCATGGCGATAGGGCCACCGCCCAGAACGATTAATGAATCGGGCAGCCGATCAAGGGAAAATATTTCGCGATTGGTGAGAGAGGGCGTCTCCGCCAACCCCTCGATCTCGGGAACCGCGGCGGTACTGCCGGTGGCGATGACCCACTTGCCGGCGGTAATCCGACGACCGTCCAGCTCCATGGTATGTTCATCGAGAAAACGGCCACCGCCGAAGGCCACTTCCACACCCAGACCATTGAACCGCTCGACCGAATCATGATGCTGGATACGCTCGATCACCTCGCGGATACGGGCGGCGACTCGGGAAAAATCCACCGGCCCCGGCGACACCGGCGGCAGACCGTAGCGTTCGGCGCATTTGATTGCCTGATAGACGTCGGCGCTTTTAATCAGGGTCTTGCTCGGCACGCACCCGAAATGCAGGCAGTCGCCTCCCAATTGCGGCTCCTTCTCCAGCAACAGGGTTCGGGCCCCCAGCTGTCCGGCGCCCGAAGCCACGGTCAGGCCGGCGGCCCCACCACCTAGTACCGCGATATCGTAATCAAATTTTGCCATCCTCATTCTCCTGTTGTGGTGTGGGCACTAAACGAGGCCTGAGGTACTGCATAATTTTCTTGACGAGGATCGGAAACAAGCCAAGGAGCAGAAACGAGAGCAACAGCGTCGGCGAGAGAATCCCCGACAGGGAATCGATTTTCGCCAGCTCCCTACCGGCATTGACAAACACCACGGTGCCGGGCAGCATACCGAGCTGGGAGACCCAGAAGAAGGTAACGAGCCGCATCGGGGTAAGCCCCATTACCAGATTGATCACAAAAAAAGGAAAGATCGGGATGAGCCGAACGGTAAAAAGGTAGAACCCTCCTTCCCGACTGATGCCGTCATTGATCACCTGCAGCTTATCCCCGAATCTGTTCTGGACCCAATCGCGCAGCAGGGTGCGCGACACCAGGCAAGCCAGGGTGGCACCGGTGGTCGAGGCCACCGACACCGCCAGGGTGCCGATCAACAGCCCGAAAAAGCCGCCGCCGGCCAGGGTCATAACCGCCGCACCGGGAAGCGACAGGGCCGCCACCAGTATATAGGCGAGCACATAGGCGCCGATCACGGCCATGGGATGGGCCGCATACAGGCTCTGGAACCGAGCCTGGGAAGCCTTGAGATAGTCAAGCGTCAGATAGCGACCGAGATCCCAGTGGAGAAAAGCCCCCACCGCCAACAGCACGAGGCCTAGCAGTATCAGCCGTTTGATGTGCTCCGCTTTCACGTTCGTCCCCTCCCCTTTTCGTTTCTGTTGACTTAACCGGTCTCCTCCCAGAAAATGCAGTCCTTGGGACAGTTTTTGATCGCCTCGCGGACTTTTTCTTCCGGATAGTTTTCCAGATCGATCACCTCCAGGCAACCGGTAACCTCATTGTATCGAAAAGCCTCCGGAGCCTCCTCCAGGCAACCGAGGCATTCGCTGCAACGCCCGATATCAATTACCAATATACGTTTCATCACCTGTCCATGGCAAATGCGGCGAGGAAAAACCCCTGCCATCAAAAAGTTCAACCTTTTGATAACTATTACTATTTACAAACTATTGTCAACAGTGGCCTGCAAACGATCGCATCTCCTCTTGTAATCGATTGCTCTCTCCATTAAGATATAGAGAAAATGCAAGGAGATAGTGATATTGTGTTCGGAAGAGCCTTCACCCGAGGGCAAACCTTAACAGTTCTATCTTTCAATTCGGTTTGCAATCCAGCATCACTACAGCAGGAACGCGAATGGAAAGAATCGCCCAACATAAAGTACTGGCAGCCGGTGAAACCTTTGACGTTTGCCGCCGTCATGTCCGAAAATTCTTCGACCTGACCAGCCTGGTCATATACGACTGCATCAAGGTTATCGAAGAGGAAAGCCGATCCGGGCTCGATGCCGATTTTTTCGAGGTTCTGGCAAAAGCCGAAGGCAAGAATCGCGCCAGCGTCAATTCCCTGGTAGCCGAGTTACTGCAGGCCGGCGTCGCCAGCATCAACGATCTGAAGGGCCTCGAACATGGCTACCCCAGCAAGGTGCTGCATGTGCTCGCCCACTTTCTCGACGGCTTTATCGGCATCGATTCCAATTTTTACAACCTGCCGGACGACAGCCATTGGCTGCCGGATTCACGACGTGCCGAGATCGAAGCCAATCCCGCGAACTACTGGCTTATACATATCGACGGCTATTCGGATACGCCCAAGGAAGCGGGCCTGCTGCGCATGTAGTTTTTTTCGCGCCAAAGCACTACCCTTCCTTACACCGTTTCACGAGAATACAATACAAGAAGAGGGCCTCCCGAAGTTTTCGTCACCGGGGGTTTTTCTCGGCCGCACTTCCAACCCCACCACCAGGGAGGTCACGGATCATGAACTGGATGTCTATTTTCAACCGTACGAAAAACATCACTACCGAGCAGACCCGTGAATATGTAAAAACCCACGCGCCGGGTACCTTTCAACTGCTCGATGTTCGTCAGCCCAAAGAGTACCTCAAGGGCCACCTCCCGGGCTCCATCCTCATCCCGCTGAAAGAATTGCCTGAGCGTCTCGCGGAGATCGACCCCGGGCTGGAGACCATCGTCTACTGCCACAGCGGAGTGCGCAGCCGGGCCGCCTACCAGATTCTCAAAGCCGGCAACTTCAAGAACGTCCGCAATATGGCAGGGGGCATCAGCAGGTGGGAGGGATTGCAGGCGACCGGCTCGGAGTCCCTGGGCCTCGAGTATTTCACCGAAGGCAACTTCTCCTCGGTTTTCGCCATGGCCTACGCCATGGAAAAGGGACTGCAACAGTTCTATCTGCTGCTGGCGGTACGGACCGAAGACGAGAAATGCCGGGACCTGCTGACCTCCATGGCCAGGCTCGAGGACGGCCATATGGCCAAACTCATGGCCCAGTATCCCGACCAGGCGAGGAGCGAAATCGCCAGGACAACGGACGAGGTAATCATCGAAGGCGGAATTGACGCCGAGGAATTCCTGGAAGAATTCGGAGACCAGGTCGTGGACGAAGTGTCGATTCTGCAGGTGGCGATGGGCTTTGAATCCCAAGCCTACGACCTCTACAACCGCTTGGCCCGACGACACGACGAACCGGAATTGCGCGCCTTTTTCAAGAAAATGGCGAAAGAAGAACAGGTGCACCTCGACCGGCTCTCCTCGGAATTGGATAAGCGGTTGCCGTAAAGGATAGTCGGGAACAAAAAAATCCCGGAACGGCAAGGGGAAAGCCGCTCCGGGATATCATGCGGAGAGAAGGTGCAGCATTCTCTCCGCAAAAAATATTCTCACCGATTTAGAAATACCGTTTCAGCAGACCGGCAAAAGCCTGGCCATGGCGAGCCTCGTCTTTGCACATCTCATGGACGGTGTCGTGGATGGCATCGAGGTTGAGTTCTTTGGCACGTACCGCCAGCTGCTTCTTACCCTCGCAGGCGCCATACTCGGCGTTGACCCGGGCTTCGAGGTTCGCTTTGGTGTCGGCAGCCACCACTTCACCCAGCATCTCGGCAAACTTGGCGGCATGCTCCGCCTCTTCCCAGGCGATACGTTTGTAGGCCTCGGCCACTTCCGGATAGCCCTCGCGGTCTGCCTGACGGCTCATCGCCAGATACATGCCGACCTCGGTGCACTCGCCAGTGAAGTTCATTTTCAGCCCCTCGATGATTTCCGGATCGACACCCTCGACAACCCCGATCACATGACCGTCTGCCCAAGCCATTATCTCATCGCCCTGCTCCTTGAATTTTGCCGCGGTGGCCCCACACTGCGGGCACTGATCGGGGGCCATTGCACCGTTATGAACATATCCACATACCGAACATACATATTTCTGCATTGGTCTACCTCCTTGTTAATCTCTCTTATTTAATATTGATAATCATTACTACTCAATTACCGGCAATCATACCTTCTCGAATTTTGCATTGCAAGGGATTTTTTGATTTTTTTTGCAAGATAAGGCGAGCAGGAGGGAAGTCCCTGCGTATGTCCTTCTCACCACACCCCTCGTATGTTGCGTTACTTTCGATAATCACGGAAGTAATGCCCGCTCCTCGCTTTGCTGCCATGCGGCCGTATCGCAGCTGCGCCCCCCCCCCACAACGGAGAAAATTGGCTATCGCAGCAAGAGCCGGGATGTCGAAAAGAAGTTTTCTGTTATAGTACGGAGGAGACAAGAATCGGGCTGATCCGACTCGGGATGCATACAGTAAATCAGCTCGCCAAAGAGGCAATGGGAAAAAAGGCGAACCTCCAGCAATGCCTACCGTGCAGATTTACGACAGTTACGACCAAGAGCCCCAAGACGTGTTCCACCCTCTGACGGAGGAACACTACAGCGAATTCTATGACCTGGAGTTGGGCGGATTCAGCGGCGATCTCGGCTTTTACCAGGCACATCTGCCCGAAAACCGCAGGATTCTCGAACTGGGTTGCGGCACCGGCCGCCTCAGCCGCCTGCTCTCGGCCGCAGGCCATCGGGTGACCGGCATCGACCTCTGCGAACCGATGCTGCAAAAGGCCCGTCAAGCCTCCCCACCCACGATCCACTACCTCGGCATGGATATGCGGCAACTCGCCTTTTCCACCCGCTTCGAGGCAATCGTCATCGCCTACAATACGCTGAACCTGTTTATCGACCCATCCGAGCTGCAATCCTGCCTGCGCGCCTGCCGCCGCCACCTACTCCCCCAAGGCCACCTTCTGGCCCAAGTCCATATCCCGACCGAAGAGTTAACTACCCGGGCAGGCGCCCCCAGCTTTCAATTCAAAATGTTCGACCGGCCCCAGGGAGGCAAGATCATCAAGGAAACCCTGCTCAGCCTCCACCCCGCCCCACAACGCGTTGAGATAACGGAACGCTATCGAATCCGTCCGATGGCAAACGCTCAGTTCAATAAGGACTACGAGCACACCCTTTTTCTGAGCGCCCGCAATCAAAAAGCATGGTTGGAGGAATTTCGCTCAGCCGGATTCACCATCCAGTCGCTCACCGGCTCATACGATCTCAAAGCCAGAAATACCGGTGAAACCGGAATGCTCCTCATCCATGCCAGCCCAGCAGAATCCAGCTAGGAGCCAATTGCGGCCAGCCCACGTTTGGCTATGGCCTATGCCAACGAATCCAGCGGGCTGACCACCCCACTTCCTCCGCGATTAAGCACATGGGTGTAAATCATGGTAGTGGACACGTCGGCATGGCCAAGCAGTTCCTGAATAGTCCGTATATCATGACCACTTTCCAGTAGATAGGTTGCAAAACTGTGCCTCTCATGCCCTGGAGCAGGGTGTGGATATTTTCATACTCAAACGTTGGCTCGGCCACGCCTCGGCAAAAACCACCTGCGTCTATCTCCACACCTCCAAGCACCGTATGGAGCAACTGGTCAGCCCCCTTGATTCCCTATAGACGGAGGTGCAATGATAAAGCCCAAATTCGGAGTAGCGGATATCTCCCGTCTCTACGCGGAGCAGTATCGACAAACCCACGCCATGAGCGAGGAACAGCGGCTGGCGATGGCGGCCATCATGGCCTCCTGCCATACCTCACAGTTAGGCAGCCACCAGGAAGTCTGCGATCATTGCGACAGCATCAGAGGTGAGTCCAAATTACCCATAAAAATGCAAATTCAGGGCCGAAACCGCAAGATTCGAAAGACATGATTGAAACGTCAACCAAGAAAGACGACTGCCATCGCCCCTTGGCAAGTAGCAGCACCCAACCACATCCCCGCCGGCATCCACTCCCTTGCCTTGTTGTGGTTTACAATGAAGTTCCAAGGTGTTATAAAATAATTCCATAGAGGTTAGAAGCTCATCCCACCCTGCGGCTTAGTCCAACAACATTTTATCAACAATCCCGCTTTTTTCGTTACCACTATTCGGGGAGCGGCGATCATGGAGATCAAACACGTATTGAGGAAATCCGTGGGCAGGACTATTGATAAAACGCTCTTTGTTGGGCTCCGCCATAAAGAGAGGTAAAATTTTCATGCCAACAATCTCCATGTTCTACGGTATCCTTATCCGGATGTTTTTCTATGATATTGAAAAACATAAATTGCCTCACATTCACGCTGAATATCAGGGACAGTTTGCTGTATATTCCATTTCTGATGGAACTGTCTTGGCTGGTGAAATTCCCAACAAAAAGCACAAGTTGGTTGTTGCATGGATCGAAATACACCAAGAGGATCTGCTTGCAGATTGGCAACTTGCTGTTAATGGTAAAAAACCTTTCCCAATTAGAGGGTTAGATCAATGATTATTTTAGAGATTACACCAAAAGATAATTATATATTGTACATCAAAACCGAAGAGGGTCCCGCAGGTCTGTTTGATGTTAAACCATATCTTGAAGCTGAAGCTTTTGCACCGCTGAAAAATTTAGATGAGTTCAAACGAATTTATAATGGCAAATATTTTATTGAATGGGAGTGTGGGGCAGATCTATCAGCCGACACCATTGAGGCTCGATGGGAGACTATGCCGATTAAAAGTTCCCAACATGTAGCTTCAACTGACAGTTAGGGCTGTGGTGTTTTTGAAATGAAAATGTAGCTTGCAATTAATCATCTTTTTCAGGGTATGGGGTAGCCCTGGCTGCTGCTGAGCTCGGTGTTGAACTAAACCGCTACGCGGAAAAAAAACCCTGCATTCCCCATCCTCTTCTGATTTCCACCATTTATCAAGCGCTTAAACAAATCCTCTGCTTTCGTTACACTATCTCTTAGTAACGGGAACCATGGTGGTTTCCGATAAAAAACAACGGAGGTAGCGTCATGAAAGCAAACTGCCGGACCAACTTCGCCGATTATCTCGATCTGCAACGGGTCGCACCGAAAACAAAAGAATCCTATCTCCACGCGGTGAGCGATATTGCGGGTTTCCACCACCAAACGCCCGAAAATCTCAGTACTGATCAAATCCAGGACTATCTGCTCCATTGCATTCAGGTAAAGCAACTGGAATGGGCCAGCTGCAATGTGCTCTTTTGCGCTCTCAAAAAATCCTGGAGCAGGGTGTGGATATTTTCATACTCAAACGTTGGCTCGGCCACGCCTCGGTAAAAACCACCTGCGTCTATCTGCACACCTCCAAGCACCGGATGGAGCAACTGGTCAGCCCCCTTGATTTCCGGCAGACGGAGGTGCAATGATGAAGCCCGAATTCGAAGTAGCGGATGTCTTGCGTCTCTACGCGGAGCAGTATCGACAAACCCACGCCATGAGCGAGGAACAGCGGCTGGCGATGGCGGCCACCAGGAAGTCTGCGATCATTGCGGCAGCATCAGGAACTGCTACAACTCCTGCCGCAACCGACACTGCCCGAAATGCCAGATCATGACCAAAGAACAGTGGTTGGAAAAAAGACGGGCGGAGCTCCTGCCTTGCCACGGTAAATTTATTCTAAACCTCAAACCGAGGAAGAACAGTGGGTATTGCCAGATATCCTCAGGTAATCGAAAACCATTCGCGGTGAAAAGCTGAGTTGGCGCATTTTTTGCGCTACATTGCGTACCCCCTTGCTTTTGAGGAGGCCGATGGCGAATCGTCTTAAGCGTGTCATATTCTCCGGACCATAACCTTTTGAGATTCTGCTGCGATCCTCATCAAAAGTCCAGTCAAGGATGTAGTGGCAGCTGTTTTCGATAGTCCAGTGCTGACGATTATCTTGCAAGACCTGTTCGGCAGTGGCCAATTGAGGAGTTTTGCTTGTAATGCCGTATGCGCCAACCACGGTTTGCTCACCAGTTTTTCGGTCACGAATGATTCGTTCAACCTTGAAAGCTTGACCAACATGCGGAAAGTTCAGATGTTCATTGAGTTCTGTGGTAACCCAGATTTTCCTGGTTTCTTCGCGGCCGTGATCAGGCTTGTCCTGGGTTGTATGGTCAGGTTCCCAATAGGTATTTTCGAAAAATGAAGAGATTTCTTCGAAAAGCTTCCTCTGGTTGTTCTTGGCAGTGAAATGGTAATGCGCTTTTCTTCGGCTGACGATGTAGTCAGCGATGTCGCGCTGGGTCAATAGGGCGTCGGCAGTGATGGTTTTGCCGCGGATATCCAGAGAGTCGAGGAGGGGGATGGCGATTTTGATTTCGTTTGTTTGTTTTTCTTTATCGCGTCCTTTTACGGGTAGCGTGCCGACTTTTTTTGGGTGTAGCTTTGCTTGCTCTGGTGCCCGACGACGCCCATAATATGGATTTGTCTTCCATTCTCGTCAATGGCATTACGCATGGTTTTACCGTCGATGGCCAGGCTTTCATCGATTGCGCCGTATTGGGCGTTCCACTGTTGAAGCGCGCGATCCACCTCTACGGGGTCTACTCGGATCATGACGTTACGTATAGTGCTTTCGCTGGGAACACTGTTTTTTCTGTGGCTGAAGTAGCAGCCAAATCTGGCACGAGCTGTAGGAGATAACGCCTGAGCCCAATCGGAAATTGCTTTATAGCCGCGCATGCCGCAGAGAACCGCCCCGGCGGCGATGGCAAGTACAACATGAACACGGTGGCGGCGCCCCTGGGCGCGGCGAGGATCATGAATGGATTTAAAGAAATCAGGCAGAGAGCGCATTTGTTCGGCTGTAAGTTTCATTCGTGGTGTTCCTGTCACATACTGTTGAGGTAATGGGGAACCGGATAACACCAGTCGGGCATTGCGCTGCAGGGGTTGGACGAAGACAAGTTTCGAGGAGTGAGGCTTACTGCTGTAACCACCACGGACACGTTGATATCCCCTGGTTTTACCGACTAGTTTCCAGTTCGCTGCGTGATAGATAGTACCGACAAAACGAGAGGGATCGACAAAGGTTTCCAGTATCAATAACGGGAAGCCGAAATGCTCTTGCCAGTCTCTCTGGATTCTTTTCCGGCAGAGAGAGAATCTTGGTGGCAAGATTTTTGAAGTGGCAGTTGGGTAGTATCAGGAAGCGCGAGTTGTTGGCCACCAGGTTGAGCCGGTCGTACTGCAGACGGTGCCCCCAACCGATCCAGCGATCACGGGCGCTACATTTCAGGGCTGCAGCGGAAAAGCTGAGAAGGCCAAGCCAATCATTGTTGATGGTGGCCACGTACCAGATGGTGTTGCCGATTTTTGGTAAATACCCAAGGTAATGATATTGTTGCATCAATCCCTGGAATGCAGCTTCTTCTGAAGGTAATACTGGCCGGACGGCTACTTGTGATAAGTTCAACATGCCCCGCTCGTAATGGATACAATTTTGCGGATTGTACCGGGTCGGAGAGAGGTTGTCCAGTATTAATAGTATGTTGCTCGTAATTATATCAGATAATTAGAAGGGGAAATTCAC
>CAVUXQ010000030.1:0-37678 GCA_963745265.1 uncultured delta proteobacterium | reverse complement strand
AGATAAAGTTCCGTCAGCTGCTTCCGAGCTTACCGAGGGGGCTTCGGTCAGCGGGCAGGTTGCTTTCTGGGTTTTGGGAAGGCGATGACGTCCCGGATGGAACTGCTGCCGGTAATTATCATCATCAGCCGGTCGAGACCAAAAGCGATGCCGCCATGCGGCGGCGCCCCGAGTTCCAGGGCCCGGAGCAGGAAGCCGAATTTTTCCTCCGCCTCCTCCCGGCTGATGCCAAGGGCACTGAACACCTTGTCTGGACTTCCGTCTGTGGATACGGATGGAGCCGCCGCCGATTTCGGTGCCGTTGAGCACGAGTCATAGGCCCGGCTGTAAACGTTTCCGGGTCGGTCTCCAACAGATCGCAGATCCTCTTCACGGGCGCGGTGAAAGGATGGTGCAGGGCCTGGTAGCGTTTTTCCTTCTCATCGTATTCCAACAGGGGAAAATCGGTGACCCAGAGAAAATCTAAATGATCTTCTTTCGATCAGATCGAGCCGCGGGCCAGTTCAAGCCGCAGCTCGGCAGAGCACCTGACAGACCACGGCCGGTTTGTCGGCCCCGAAAAAGAGCAGGTCGCCCTCCTCGGCATCGAGCGCGGCAGCGATGGCGGCCCGTCTCCTCCTCGGTGAAGAATTTGGCGATGGGCGACTGCCACTCGCCGTCGGCTTTCACCTTGACCCAGGCCAGCCCCTTGGCGCCGAATCTGGACGACATATTCGGTGAGATCATCGAGGTCCTTACGGGAAAAGGTGGCGCATCCCTTGGCGTTGATGGCCCGAACAATACCGCCGCCATCGGCCATGGAGCGAAAGACCTTGAAGCTGCAGGTCTTGGCGATTTCGGTGAGATCGATCAGCTCGAGGCCAAAACGGGTGTCCGGCTCGATCGGTGCCGAACCGGTCCATGGCCTCGTCATAGGTCATACGCAGGAATGGCGGCGTGACATCGAGCCCCAGGGTGTCCTTGAACAGTGTCGGCAATCATGCCCTCGGTCACCGCGATCACCTGCTCCTCGTCGACAAAGGAGAGCTCCATATCGATCTGGGTGAATTCCGGCTGACGGTCGGCCCGAAGGTCCTCGTCACGGAAACATTTGACGATCTGATAATACCGGTCCATGCCGGCCATCATCAACAGCTGCTTGAAGAGCTGCGGCGACTGCGGCAGGGCGTAGAATTTACCGGCATTGACCCGGCTGGGCACCAGGTAGTCGCGGGCGCCTTCCGGAGTGGAGCGGGTCAGCATCGGCGTTTCGATGTCGAGAAAACCGTGGTCGTTCAGGTAGTTGCGGATGGACTGCACGGCCTGATGACGCATGATGAGGTTTGCGGCCATCTCCGGGCGACGGAGATCGAGATAACGGTACTGCAATCGCAGGTTGTCGGAAACCTCGGTATCCTCATCGAGCGGAAACGGCGGGGTCTCACTTGTGTTGAGGATGCGCAGCTCCTCCACCAGCACCTCGATCTCGCCGGTAACCAGTTTGGGATTGGCCATGTCGGCCGGCCGCGCATCCACCCTGCCCCGCACCGCCAGGACCCACTCGCTGCGCAGCTGATGCGCCTTGGCATGTACTTCCGGGTTCACTTCCGGATTGAACACTACCTGGGTAAGCCCCTCCCGATCACGAAGATCGATGAAAATGACGCCGCCGTGGTCTCGCCTGCGCAAAACCCAGCCCATGAGGATGACCTCTTCCCCGACATTTGCCTTGCCGAGCGCATTACAGGAATGCGTACGGACCAATTTTCCCATTGATTCCATTTTGTTATCTATAGAGTAAAGTTATACCAGCGCCTTGAGCACGGCTTCGGCATTCAGTGCCACTTCCCGCTGCTCCTGGTTGGCCATGTTCCTGAGCACCCCGTTTCCGCTGGTCAGCTCATTGTCGCCGACGATCAGCACGTGGGCGGCGCCGGCCTTGTCGGCCTGTTTCATCTGACTTTTCAGGCTACGGCCTTCGTGATCCATACCGACCCTGATACCACCTTTGCGCAGCGAATGCACCAGAGCAAAGCACACCTCGACCGCCTGTTCGCCCAGCCCGGCAACGAAGAGATCGATCTCACCGGATGTGTCGCCAGTGGCTTGCTGCTGTTGGAGGAGCAGAACCAGACGCTCGAGTCCCATGGCAAAGCCGATGCCCGGCACCTTCTTCGGCCCGCCCAGCTGTTCTACCAGGCCGTCGTAGCGGCCGCCGCCGCCAACCGCGGACTGGGCCCCGAGGTCGGTGGTAGTAAACTCGAAAGTGGTACGGCAATAGTAATCGAGGCCACGCACCATGAACTTGTTGAGCTGGTACTCAACGCCGAGTTGCGCAAGTCCCTGCCTGACTCCGTCGAAGTGGGCGCCGCAGTCGGGGCAGAGGCTCTCGAGCATCGAGGGAGCCTCGGCCACCTGGCGTCGGCAGTCGGGATTTTTGCAGTCCAGGACCCGCAGAGGATTGGTGACGCTGCGGCGACGGCAATCATCGCAGAGCAGGTCCATGCGCTCTGCGAGAAAATCCAGCAGTCGCTGCCGAAATACCGGCCGGCATTCCGGGCATCCCAGGGAGTTGACCTCCAGGCTCACCGAAATTCCAAGCTTCTCGAGCAGCAAGGCCCCCATGGCCATCATCTCCGCATCGACCCTGGGGCTTTCGGCTCCCAGCACCTCGACATCGAGCTGATGGAATTGGCGAAGCCGCCCCTTCTGCGGGCGTTCATGCCGAAACATCGGCCCGATGGTGAACAGACGCTGCACGGGCTTTTGCACCCAGAGGCTATGTTCTATATAGGCCCGGATGAGCGAGGCGGTGGCTTCCGGGCGCATGGTCACCCCCTTGTCGACGAAGGTATACATCTCCTTTTCGACAATGTCGGTGGTCTCGCCTATGGAGCGGGCAAAGAGTTCGGTCTTTTCCAGGACGGGCAGACGAATCTCGGAAAACTGAAACCGGGAGAAGATGTCCCTGGCCGTGGATTCCAAACGCTGCCAGAGCGTTACGTCAGTAGGCAATATATCCTTAAAGCCGTTCAAGGCTTTGACTTTCACTTCAAGTCCTCCAGCAATTCGAGATGGGAATGATTAGAGTGATAGCACATCAAAAAAGAACAAAATTAAACGCAATTTTCTAACTTTGTCAAGCACCACCGAAAAATGCTGTAAAACCCTCCCGGTAAGCAGAAAACCCTTTGCCATCGCTGTGGCGCCGGACCATATTGACGTACCTGCGGGGAATTACATTACTTGACAAAATTTGACAAGACGGGCATTATCCGACTCTGCTTTCACCATATTATCTGCAAGGAGTGTTGTCGTACATGAAATTACCATCTCTCACTATTGGTAAATTTACCGTGCCGTTCCCCCTTATCCAGGGAGGCATGTCCATCCGGGTCTCTACCTCGGCCCTGGCCGCACCGGTCGCCGACTGCGGCGGCATCGGGGTAATCGGCGGCTCCGCCCTGCCCACCGACGACCTCCGGGAAGACATCCTTAAAGCAAAAAGCATGACCAAGGGCGTTGTTGGCGTCAACATCATGTACGCCATGAAAAATTTCTATAATCTGGTGATGTGTTCGATCGAGGCCGGTATCGACCTCATCATTACCGGAGCGGGATTTTCCCGCGACATATTTAAAATAGGACGAGAACACGATCTGCCCATCGTCATGATCGTCTCTTCGCCCTCGCTTGCCAAACTCGCCGAGAAACTGGGCGCCGCCGCCGTTATCGTCGAGGCCGCAGAGGCCGGCGGGCATCTCGGCACCAAAAAGCCGCTGCGCGAGATATTCGCGCCGATCCGGGACGTGGTGAAAAAGATTCCGCTGATCGCCGCGGGCGGCATAACCAATGGCTTTGAGATGGCGGAGATGATGGATAAGTACGGGGCCGATGGTGTCCAGATCGCATCCCGTTTCGTCTTAAGCGAAGAGTGCGATGTGGCCCCGGAATTCAAGCAGGCTTACCTCGATGCCCAAAAGGACGACATCGTCCTTACTTCCTCACCGGTGGGCATGCCGGGTCGGGCCATCAACACCCCGTTTGTCGCCGCCAAAAACCAAGGCGAAGACGTCTCCACCAAAAAATGCGCCCATTTCTGCCTCAAAAAATGTGATCATCACTACTGTATCAGCGAGCGACTCCTGCTCGCCAAGGCAGGCAATATCGAGGAAGGACTGGTCTTTGCTGGCCAGAATACCTACAAACTGAACAACATCCTGCCGGTAGCCGAGATTTTCAAACAGTTCAAGAGAGAAGCGGAGTCGGTCTACAAGGAAGGCAGGGGATTTTCGCCAACCCTTTAATCCGCATCACATCCGATATGGAAGCTTTCGAGGAAACTCTCGAACCAGATACCGTACGCACCCCCCATACCGCCAGGGTCATCCCTCCGAATGAACATCCCATTACCCTGGAGATGATCGACCCGGACGCGATGTTCACCCTGCGCAAACTCAACAAGGCAGGGTTTTCCGCGTACCTTGTTGGCGGCGGGGTGCGCGATCTTTACCTGGGCAAGTCCCCGAAAGATTACGACATCAGCACCGAAGCCCGACCGGGCCAGATCAGAAAACTCTTCCCCAACAGCAACACCATAGGTCGGCGTTTTCGTCTGGTCCAGGTCTTCTTCAAAAAGGGCAAGGTGATCGAAGTTTCCACCCTGCGCTCGCTCAGCGAACACGATCTCGACGGTCCCGAGGCGGTACTCGCCCCCAACAACACCTACGGCACCCTCGATGAGGACGCCCAGCGCCGCGATCTCACCATCAACTCGTTGTTCTACGAGATCGAGAACCAGACCATCATCGACTATGTCGACGGCGTGCGCGACCTCGACGACACTATTATCCGTATCATCGGCGATCCTGAAAAACGGATTAACCGCGATCCGGTACGCATGCTGCGAGCCATCCGGCACGCCGCCCGTGCCGGATTTGCCATCGAGGAATACACCTGGCAAGCCATTTGTGCCAACCACCACAAATTGCGGCTCTGCCCGCCATCGAGGTTGCGAGACGAAACCTTGAAAGATGTTTACGGCGGCTCCGCCGCGGCCTGGTACGCGCTGGCGCTTGAATCCGGCATCTTTGCCGAACTCTTTCAGATTTACGAGAACGCTCTCTACTCCCCCGTTCCTGGCAAACAGAGCTGCAGTCAGTGGTTGGCTGAGATTTTCACGGTGATCGACCGTATCAACACCCTGGCAGTTGATAACCAGGTTTCCCGACAACCCGACTATTTTCTCCTCGGCCTGCTGCTCATCCCCTGGGCAGAATCGAGATACAACCTGTATTCCCAGTCTTTTAAAGGATCGGTGCTCTATCATCTCAGCAAGCGATTGCGCGCCGAAATCGACAGTGATCTCGGCGTATCGCTTAATCTCCGGCGCTCCCTGCGCCAGGATATCACCACCCTGCTGACCAGCCTCTCCCTGCTGATCCAGCACCGGCAGGAGGATGGTTCCTGGCCAAAGTGGCTGCGCAAGAAAAGTTATTTCAAGCGCAGCTCTCTCTTCTATCACTGCTACAGTGAAACGATCGGTGGCGAACCGGTGCCCGAAGACCTCCTGCTCGACACGCACACTTCGCACAACTCGCAACATCAGCGCAAGAGCAAAAACGGCTCGGAAAAAGGCAACAAACCTGCTTTTGCCAAAAGATCGAAAAGAGGCGTCTTCGGCTTGAAAAAGTAATGGCCTTTCTCGAACAATTTGCCCAGCCTAACAATGGTGATCCTCATTCCCTCCTGTTTTTAGCACCACACCGTAACATACCGATCACATTAAGCATTCTCTAACATATAAGTAATATTTATCTTTTTTAAAAATATTACTTATGCGCAACCCACGCATTTTATTTGCATTTGTAGACGATAATTTCTATGTACTTCGGTGATTGCTTCATTATTGTAACACTGTCCTTTCCCGGATTTTCAATGGTTTGTCGGTTGTACGGCGCATGTGAAACCGACCGGCCTGGCTCCGTGAGATCCCGATCCCTCGGGGGAGCTGTGCACTGACCGCGACTCTTGCAGGGCTGTCATGACATCCGTCATTACGCCCAACGGGGAGGACATGACACAGGTCTTTTCTTTAACCGGCAACCGGGTTGTCGGCGCACCTGCGCTCCGCGCAAAATTGTTGTTAAAGAAAGAGGAGGTTGATATGGCAGATACGATAAATTCAACTCTGGACCCGAAGCTCAATCGGCGAGGCTTCCTCAAGGGATGCACACTTGTTGCTGCCGCCCTTGGACTCTCCGATGCCATGATCCCGAAAATGGTGGAAGCAGCCACCTCCGCCGAACGGCCGAGAGTGATCTGGCTTCATTTTCAGGAATGCACCGGCTGCACCGAAACCCTGCTTCGCGCGTCCCACCCCGATATCGCCCGGCTGATCCTCGATATCATTTCGCTCGATTACCATGAGACCGTAATGGCCGCCGCCGGTCATCAGGCGGAGCACAACCTGCAGGACACCTTGAAGAACCACCCCTATCTCCTGGTGGTCGAGGGCGGAATTCCTACCAAGGACAACGGTATCTACTGCAAGATCGCCGGCAGGACCGCCATGGAAATCCTGGCCGAGCTCTCCGCCAGTGCAACCGCGGTCATCGCCATCGGCAACTGCGCTTGCTACGGCGGCATCCAGGCAGCGTCTCCCAACCCGACAGGCGCAGTCGGCGTACGGGACCTGGTGAAAGACAAACCGATAGTCAATATTGCCGGCTGCCCACCGAACCCTGTCAATTTCCTTGGCACCGTCCTCCACTACCTGACCTTCAAACGGCTGCCTAAACTCGACAGTCTGGGACGTCCGACCTTCGGTTACGGCCGTCGGATCCACGACCAGTGCGAGCGGCGCGCCCATTTCGACGAAGGCCGATTCGTCGAGCGGTTCGGCGATGAGAACCACAAGCTCGGTTACTGTCTCTACAAGGTCGGCTGCAAAGGCCCGGAAACCTTCTCCAACTGCCCCACCGCCCGGTTCAACGACGTGGGCGTCTGGCCGGTCAGCGTCGGCCACGGCTGCATCGGCTGCACCGAACCCGCCTTCTGGGATACCATGACCCCGTTCTACGAGCGCCTGCCCTACGTCAAGATGCCCGGTACCGGCATCGTCGCCGACGCCGACAGCATCGGCGAGAAGGTACTTGGTGTCACTGCGGCCGCAATCGGCATTCATGCCGCGGTCGGAGTGGGCAAGAGGCTGATCAAAGGCAAAGGCGACAGCGAGCAGTAACCTGCCGGGGAGCACCTCCCCAGGCAGCAGCGTTACCGGAAATTTCATACCGGTACGCCCGCGTGTACGGCGCACCTGCACCGCGTACCCGGTATATCAATATTTTATGGAGGTCTTACACATGGCTCAGCGAATTACCGTTGATCCGGTCACCAGGATCGAGGGGCACCTACGGATAGATGTCGAGGCGGACGGCGGCAAAATCAACAAGGCATGGTCCTCGGGCCAGATGTACCGCGGTATCGAAAACATCCTCAAAGGCCGCGATCCCCGCGACGCCTGGCTGTTCGTCCAGCGTATCTGCGGCGTCTGCACCACCGTGCACGGCCTGGCTTCGGTTCGTGCGGTGGAGAACGCCTTGGAACTCGAGATCCCGCTCAATGCCCAGCTGGTCCGCAACATGGTTATGTCCATCCACTGCCTGCACGACCATATCGTTCACTTCTATGCCCTCTCCGCTCTCGACTGGGTAGACGTGGTCTCCGCCCTCGACGCCGACCCCACCGCAACCGCCAAGCTCGCCCAGAGCCTCTCGGATTGGCCTGGCAACAGCGTCAAGCGCTTCAAGGCCGTCAAGGAGAAGGTAAAAGCCCTGGTGGCCAGCGGCCAGCTCGGCCCCTTCAATAACGCCTACTGGGGCCATCCGGCCATGAAGCTGCCGCCGGAGGCCAATCTGATGGCGGTTTCCCACTATCTCGAAGCCCTCGATTACCAGCGCAAGGCAACCATGGCGCTCGGCATAATCGGCGGCAAGAATCCGCATGTCCAAAACCTGGTGGTCGGCGGCGTCACCACCAACCTCAACCCGGAAAACGAGACCGGTCTCACCATGGAGCGGCTCTATTACATCAATCAGCTGATCACCGAGGTCCAGGGCTTTATCAAAAATGTCTATCAGACCGACGTGGCCGCGGTGGGCGCCCTCTACAAAGATTGGCTGCCCTACGGCGCCGGGGTCACCAATTACCTGGCGGCCCCCGACATGTACCTCGATGCGGCGGGCACCAAATCCGATCTGCCCGGGGGCACCGTCATGGGCGGCGACCTCACCACCGTCAAACCGATTGTCGGCCTCAATGACACCTACTTCAAGCAGAACGTGCAGGAATGCGTCGCCCATGGCTGGTATGACGGCGACTGGTCCAAGCATCCGTGGGAAGAGAGCACCGATCCCAAATACACCGACTTCCAGGATGACGGCAAGTACTCCTGGCTCAAGGCCCCGCGCTTCCAGGGCAAGGTCATGCAGGTCGGCCCGCTGGCCCAGATGATGGTCGGCTACGCCCAGGGAGACAAACGGATCATGACGGCGGTCGACGACATGCTCTCCCGCGTCAGCGCCATCGCCGGAGTCAAGGTCGGACCGGAGATACTCCACTCCACCATCGGTCGCCATGCCGCCCGGGCGGTGCGCGCCGGCATTATGGCCGACCTCTGCCTCAAGCACTGGCAGCTGCTGGTCGACAATATCGGCAACGGCGATCTGGAAATTTTCAATCCGCCGGTCTTCCCCAAAGGCGAGATTAAAGGTGTCGGCACCCATGAGGCGCCCCGCGGCCTGCTCTCCCACTGGATCGTTATCGAGGACGGCAAGATCAAGAATTACCAGGCGGTGGTGCCATCCACCTGGAACGCCGGCCCCCGCGACCAACAGGATCAGGCCGGCCCTTACGAGGCCTCTCTGGTCGGCAACCCGATCGCCGATCCCGAGCGGCCGCTCGAAGTCCTGCGTACCGTGCATTCCTTCGATCCCTGTATCGCCTGCGCGGTTCATATGCTCGACCCGGAAGGTAAAGAAGCGGTGAAAGTAAAGGTGCTGTAATTACAACGCTCCGAAATTGACACCAAACCTGAACTTTCCGGCCACAGCCGTAGGAGGTACATAATGGCAACATATAAAAAGAAACACTGCTGGAGCATTCTGTTCCGGCTCTTTCACTGGATGTTCGCCCTCTCCATCGTGACGCTGGTCGTAACCGGCTTTTACATCCATGGGCCCTGGACCAACACCATGATAGAGGGAAGTCAGGGCTTTCCGATGGCGAACATGCGCTTTATCCACTTTATCGCGGGGTACGTGTTTGCCGCTGCGATCTGCATTCGTCTCTTCCTCTATATCTTCGGCAATGCCCAGGAGAGGATATGGGATATCCTGCCGGTCACTCCGCGCAACATCAAAAATCTTGGACGCACCATCCTCTACTATGGATACGTTTCCAAGGACCACGACGAGCGCCTCGGGCACAACGTTTTGGCGGGGATCACCTACCTGATTACGTTCATCGTGGCGCTTTTCATGATCCTCAGCGGCTTCTACATGCTGTTCCCCGAGGTGTCGTTTTGGCAAAGCTGGGGGGTCGCGGTATTCGGCAGCCAACAGGTCGGTCGCTCTATACATCACCTGCTCATGTGGTGGTTCATGATCTTTGCTCTCGTTCACGTCTATATGGCCATCTGGAACGACGTGAACCAATCGGAGGGGATTATTTCCTCTGTATTTACCGGTGACAAGTTCGTTCATAAATAAACATCGGCACGAAGGGTGCGAGATCCTCATCCGGGGCACTGTCCAGGGTGTGGGGTTTCGCCCCTTCGTCTACAACCTGGCCTCTCGCTTTGGGATATCCGGCACGGTGAGCAACACCGGCGATGGAGTCCATATCCGGGCCGCCGCCCGGAGCGAGAGGCTCGCGGCGTTTCTGGCGGCAATCAAGAGCGAAGCGCCGCCGCTGGCCCGCATCACCGATATAAAACAACAGCCCCTTCACGAACCGGTAGTCCCGGGCGTCTTTACCATCCTGACCAGTGCCGAGGGAGAAGCACCTCGAGCGGTCATCCCCCCCGACATCGCCTTGTGCGACGATTGCCTCAAAGAATTGCTCAATCCGGCGGACCACCGCTACCGTTACCCTTTTATCAATTGCACCAACTGCGGCCCCCGCTTTACCATCGTCGAAAGCATCCCCTACGACCGGCCGAAGACCTCGATGAAAGCCTTTCCCATGTGCAAAGTCTGCACTCGGGAATACACCGATCCTGCCAACCGCCGCTTTCACGCCCAACCCAATGCCTGCTCTGATTGCGGTCCGCGGCTTTTCTGGCACGAGCGCTCCGGTCGTCGCATCGAGGGAGTCGTCCCTCTCGCCGAAGCGGCCGTGGCGCTCTCCGCCGGCCAGGTAGTCGCCCTTCGCGGACTGGGCGGCTTCCATTTGAGTGTCGACGCCAGAAATCGCGCCGCGGTGGATTTGCTGCGCGCACGGAAAAACCGACCCGACAAACCACTGGCGGTCATGCTGCCGAACATGACTTCGATCCGCCGCTTTTGCCCGGTGGGCCGAGAGGAGGAGGAGCTGCTCCGCTCGACCATCCATCCCATCGTGCTGCTGCGCAAACGGATCGACTTCGCCCTGGCGGATAATCTCGCACCGGGATGCGGCGAGTTGGGAGTGATGTTGCCTTATACTCCGCTCCACCACCTGCTCTTCAGACAACCGGGATGCCCGGAAGCCCTGGTGATGACGTCCGGCAATGCGAGCGGCGCCCCGATCTGCACCGCCAACGAAGATGCGTTGCGGCGCCTGGGCCATATCGCCGATTTCTTCCTGCTGCATAATCGCGACATTGTCACCCGCATCGACGACTCGGTCACCCGGATCACCTCCGGTCGGCCGCAGATTTTTCGGCGAGCGCGGGGCTACGTGCCGCAGCCGGTGGAAATCCCCTGGCATCTGCCGCCGGTACTCGGCTGTGGCGCCGGACTCAAGTCCACCTTCTGCCTTGGCCGCGACACCAGCGTTTTCCCCAGCCAACATATCGGCGACCTGTTCAACCTCGAATCGTACGAGTTTTACACCGAATCGATCGAGCATCTGCAACGAGTTCTGCGAATCGAGCCGCAGATAGCCGTGTGCGACCTGCACCCGGACTATATGAGCAGCCACTACGCTGCCGAACTTGGCCTGCCCCTTTACCGGGTCCAGCACCACCATGCCCATGCGGTGGCGGTCATGGCCGAGCATGGCCTTTCGGAGCCGGTGCTGGCTGTTGTCCTCGACGGTACCGGCTATGGCCCCGACGGAACCATCTGGGGCGGCGAGGTGCTCCTCGCCGAACTCACACGCTTCAAACGCCTTGCACATCTCGAACAACTCCCGCTTCCCGGTGGCGATGCCGCCGCCACCCAGCCGTGGCGGATGGGCATGGCCGCCCTCTTTGCCGCGGCCGGCGGCGCCCCCTGGCCCGAAGAGCGCCTTCCCGCCGGCATCGCCGCTATCGATACACATCGGCGCTCTACCATAAACGCCATGCTTGCCAAGGGATTCAACTCCCCGCTTACTTCCAGCTGCGGTCGGCTGTTCGACGCCATGGCAGCCCTGCTCGATGTCCGCCAGCACATCAGCTACGAAGGCCAGGCCGCTATTGAATTCGAATGGCTGGCACGTGCCCGGGCGGACGCTAACTGGCTGGATCGGATACCGCAATTCTCCCAGCTCGAGAGACCAGCTCTGTTGTGCAAAAAGGGCGAAAAGTGGGAGATTAGTTCGACGGAATTTGTTACACTGGCCCTCGCGGCCCTGGCGGTCGGCGCCACGCCTGGCGAGGTTGCTCTGCAGTTCCACTGCCAGCTGCTGGCCGTACTCACCGAACTGCTCCGCCGGCTGGCGGATCGGACCGGAGTCCGCCAGGTGGTCCTGGCAGGAGGCTGTATGCAGAACCGGCTGCTGCTCGAAGGGCTGCTACACACGATACCGAGGATCAACCTCGAAGTTTTTACAGGCGAATCGCTGCCAATAAACGATGGCGGCATCGCTCTTGGTCAGACGATAATAGGAGGTCTGCAGCATGTGTCTCGCAATCCCCATGAGGGTCACCAGAGTTGAAGGCGATCCCGACGATTTCACCGGCAACCAGATCGCCACCGTCGATGCCGATGGAATCAGCAAGGAAGTCCGGCTCGATATCGTCGACCACTGGCCCAACGTGGGCGATTACGTCATCGTGCACGCCGGTTTCGCCATCCACTCCCTGGTCGAGGAGGAGGCAAAAAAGAATTTGGAATTACTTAGAAAACTTGCCGAATCCATGCCGGAAGAACTGCTGAGAGACGAAGGGTACGAGCAATGAAACACCTCGATGAATATCGGGACCAGGCCCTGGTGCGCCCCCTGGTGGACGAACTGCGGCGCTCGATCACCAAGCCGCTCAGGGTGATGGAGGTATGCGGCTCGCACACTATGGCGATCTTCCGCAACGGCCTCAGGTCCATCCTGCCCGAAGGCATGGAACTGATCTCCGGTCCCGGTTGTCCGGTTTGCGTCACCTCGGCTTCGCACATGGACGCCTTCATCGCCATGGCCGATAGAGCCGGCGTGCGGGTAGCGATCTTCGGCGATCTCTTTCGTGTACCCGGCACCAGCGGCTCCCTCGCTGCGGCCAGCGCCCGTGGCGCCAAGATCGATATCGTCTACTCGCCCATGGACGCCCTGGACATCGCCAGAAAACATCCCGAGGAACTGGTGGTTTTTCTCGGCGTGGGTTTCGAGACTACCACCCCCGGCATCGCCGCCACCATCATGGCCGCCCATACCCAAGGCGTTGCCAATTTCGCCGTCTTTTCCACCCAGAAGGTCATGCCACCGCCGCTCATCGCCCTGCTCGACGACCCCGAGCTCAAAATCGACGGCCTGCTCTGCCCCGGCCACGTCTCCTCCATCATCGGAGCCGGCGCCTATGAGCCGCTGGCGAGAAAATACGGCCTGGCCTGCGTGGTGGCTGGCTTTGAGACCGCCGATCTCTTAAAAGCTCTGATCTTGCTGGCCCGCCAGGTGGGCAGGGGCGACATCAAAGTGGAAAACATCTACCCACGGGTGGTCACCTGGGAGGGCAACGCCCGCGCCCGGCAGATGGTTGACGAGATCTTCGAGCCCACCGACATGGAGTGGCGCGGTCTTGGGGTCATCCCGGGGAGCGGCCTGAAAATACGCGAGAAATACAAAGCGTTCGACGCCCAGGCGCGGCTTGATATCACACTGCCCGAGGCGCAAGAAGCCAAAGGCTGCAAATGCGGCGAGATTCTCAAAGGCATCTGCACGCCGCGCGAGTGCCCGCTCTTTGGTGGTCGCTGCACCCCGGCTAACCCGGTGGGGCCGTGCATGGTGTCGAGCGAAGGGACGTGCGCAGCATTTTATAAATACGGTATGGATTAGGGATAAGGACCTGCGGCGCGCCCTCCTAGGGTAATTCAGCGCACTTGTTGTTAATTTAGAACAAAGCCAGAGGTTCTTCGGCTTTTTCGAGGTGAGTATTTTTCATGGGTGACAAAAAAATTCTTCTTGACCATGGGAGCGGCGGCTTGGCCAGTCAGGAGCTGATCGGGGGCTTGTTTCTCAAGTATCTGGACAATCCGACCCTGCACAGCCTCGAAGACAGCGCCATTATCGAGAACCAGCCGGGGCGGCTGGCCTTCACCACCGACTCCTATGTGGTCGACCCTCTCTTTTTCCCGGGCGGCGACATCGGCAAGCTGGCGGTCCACGGCACCATCAACGACCTGGCCATGCGCGGGGCCCGGCCACTCTGTCTCAGTCTCGGTCTCATTCTCGAGGAAGGCATGCCCTTTGAGGATCTCGAGCGGATCATCGTCTCCATCAGCGAGGCCAGCCGGAAAGCCGGGGTGCCGGTGGTGACTGGCGACACCAAGGTGGTTCCCCGCGGCAAGGGCGACAAGGTCTTTATCAACACCTCGGGCATTGGCGTGGTGGCCGACCATATCGATATCTCGTCGGCAAACGGCCGGGTGGGCGATGTCGTTCTGCTCTCCGGCACCCTCGGCGATCATGGCATCACCATCATGACCCGGCGGGCCGGCATCGCCATGGAAGGCGACCTGAAAAGCGACACCATGCCCCTGCACCGCCTGGTCCAAAAGCTCATCGCCGAGCTGCCAGGCGCGGTACGCACCTTGCGCGACCCCACCCGCGGCGGGGTCGCCACCTCGCTTAACGAAATTGCGGCCAGCAGCGGTGTCGGCATCACCCTCAGCGACGAAGCCCTGCCGGTCCGGCCGACGGTGCGTGCCGCCTGCGAGATGCTCGGGCTGGAACCGCTCTATCTCGCCAACGAGGGCAAATGCCTGGCGGTGGTCAGCCCCGACAAGGCGGAGCAGGCGCTTCGGATCATGCGTGCAACCCCGGAAGGAGCCGAGGCGGCGATCATCGGCACGATGACCGGCGGCAAGGCGGGACGGGTGGTGATCAACACCCCGGTGGGCGGCTCCCGGGTGGTCACCCCACTGCACGGGGAACCGTTGCCGCGTATCTGTTGAGCTGGTGAACGATTACGCAACCAAACCGGAATATGTCGACCCGCCGTCGGCCCGTTCCATCGCTTTTCAAAAGGACATACCGACAAACATGACAAGCCAGAAGAAAAAAATAGGTATCGCCGGGATTGGCAACCTGCTCCTGCGCGACGAGGGGTTCGGTGTCCATGTGATCCAGTACCTGGAACAGAACTACAGCTTTCCCGATACTGTCGAGATTCAGGATATCGGCACCGCCGGCATCTACATGGCCCCCTTCCTGGAAACCTGCGATCCCGTGCTGGTTGTCGATGTTGTCGACATCGAGGGAGAACCCGGTTCGTTTCACTTTTTCGAGCTCGCCGATGTGAAGGCCGGCAATTTTCAGACCAGGATGTCGCCGCATCAACTCGGCATGCTGGAGATCCTGGAGGTCTGCAAGCTGCGGGACGCGGCGCCAGAACGGGTCGAATTCTACACGATTATCCCCAAAGAGTTGACCGAGAGCATCGAGCTCTCCGAAATCGCCGAGGGCCGCAAGCTCGAGGTCGCCGGGATGATCCTCGAGCGATTGGCCGACCTGGGAGTCGAAGCCACCAGGAAAAGCGCCTAAGAGGTGACGAATTATGCATGAGATGTCGCTGGTCCAGGGACTGTTTCAGCAGTTGACCGAGTTGGCCGCGGAAAACGGCGCTACCAGGATCCTGAGGGTGACCATGGAGATCGGTCCGCTTTCCGGCGTGGTGGAAGACTCCTTCCGCTTCGGATTCGAGATCCTCTCCGCCGAATCCCCCATGTTTGACGGTGCCGAGCTGGACGTGGACGTCCCGCCGGTGACCTACACCTGCACCGCCTGCGGACACAGCGTTGAGAGCGCCGGGGAACGGCCGGAGAATTGCGCCGCCTGCGGCGACCTTTTTCTCATTCCCTCCGGAGGCGATGAGCTCATATTGAAACAAGTCCAAATGGAATAACTACGTTATTATAAAGAAGGAAAAGAAAATGTGTGACACATGCGGTTGCCCTGGTCCCAGCGAGCACGGCCATATCCACGACCACGATCATCACCACGAACACCGGCATGCGGAAACCGCCACGAAGACGGTGGATGTCCGTACCAGCCTGTTTGCCGCCAACGATGCCATGGCCAAAGTCAACAGGGAGCATTTCGACGAGATCGGCGCCGTGGCCTTAAACCTCATCTCCAGCCCCGGGTCCGGCAAGACCACCCTGCTCGAACACACCATCGAGGCCTTGAAAAACGAGATCAAAATCGGCGTGATCGAGGGAGATCCGGAAACGGAGCGGGACGCCGAGAGAATCCGCGCCAAAGCAGTGCCGGTGGTCCAGCTGACCACGGGTGGCGCCTGCCACCTCGATGCAGCCATGACTCACCGGGGATTTCACCGGCTGGAAAAAGAGCCCGGCTACGAGCCGGTCGACCTGCTGTTCATTGAAAACGTCGGCAATCTGGTCTGCCCGGCCACCTTTGATCTGGGCGAGCACGAGCGGGTAGTACTGGTGTCGGTGCCGGAAGGTCCGGACAAACCCGCCAAATACCCCAAGACCTTCACCACCGCCCACACCTTCCTGATCACCAAGACCGATCTGTTGCCCTATTTCGATTTCCCCGTGCCGGAAGCCACCCGCGAGGCCCTGCACATCAACCCCCGACTGCGGGTGATGGAACTCTCGAGCACCACCGGCGAGGGGTTCGAAGCCTGGCTCGACTATCTGCGGGAGCTGGTCCGGGAGATGAAAGCCAAAAGAAAAGGATAATTTCGCCGCTCGATTGCCCGGCGGGGAGGCGCCGTTTTACTCGGCGCCTTGCCGGCGGCGGATCTCCTCCAGCATTTCCCGCCCGCCATTTTCCAGGATATACTCCGCGGCCGCATCGCCAAGAAGTTCGGCCTCGGCCCGTGGCCCCCGCATCTCCCGGCGCAGAACGGTAGCGCCGTCGAGACTGGCCAGGCCGACGTTGAGAACGATTTCCGCCTCGCGCAGAACCGCGAGCCCGAAGGCCGGGATCGAGCAACCACCTTCAAGCCGTTTGAGATAAGCGCGCTCTGCCAGAAGGCAAGACTCGCTCTCTTTATTGTTCAGGCACTCCCGAATCTTTTCGCGCTTCTCCAGGTCGAGCCCCCTGGCGGCCTCGATGGCGATACAGCCCTGGCCCACCGGGGGAATGAACTCGGTCTCGGGGAACACCTTGACGATCATATCATCGTATTCCATGCGGGTCACCCCGGCATAGGCCAGCATCAGCGCCTCGCAGGCTCCGTCGCGCATCTTCTGTATTCTGGTCTGCAGGTTGCCCCGCATCTCTACGGTCTGCACGTGAGGATAGTAGTGGCGCAACAGAGCCACCCGCCGCACGGAAGAGGTGCCGATGCGGATCGCTTGGCCGGGATCGGCGAGATCGATGGTTTTGTCATCGCTGATCAGCACATCGTTGACCTTTTCCCTTGCCGTAAAGGCGATCAGTTCGAACTCCTTGGGCAGGTTGGACTGCATATCCTTGGCGCTGTGGACCGCGATATCGATAGCCCCGACGGCGAGTTGTTGCTCCAGCTCCTCGGTGAACACGCCCTTGCTGCCGATTTTGGCGATGGAGGTATCGAGCACCTTGTCGCCGATGGTTTCCATGGTATCGATCCTGGTCTGCATCCCCCCGGCCTCCAGAGCTTTGGCCACGGCGAGGGTCTGCCACATCGCCAGTTTGCTTTTGCGGGTTCCTATTGTGATTACGGTCATATGTAAATCCTTACCTGAGACAAAAAAATGGTTATTATATGAAAAGCGTTTGCGTTTTTCCCAACCGGTCCTGAAGCTACCACATCGTCCACCATAATAAAACCTCAACTCGGCAACGCGGCCACGAACCTTCGATCATGCGAATGCTTCTCTATAATATACGATATGCCACCGGCCACCAACATGGCTACCACATGCCCATTCCCTACATCGGATTTTTCAGAAGAACCGAGGGCAACCTGCAGCGTATCATCGATTTCATCAAGACTATCGACCCGGAGATCGTGGCGCTGATCGAGGTCGATTCCGGCTCCTACCGCAGCGGCAAAACCTGCCAGGCCCAGGCCATCGCCGACGCCATCGGCTACAACTGCGTGGTGGCGACAAAATACAGCCGCAGTTCGCTGGCCCAGAAGGTGCCGATTCTCAACCAGCAATCCAACGCGCTCCTAACCAAGAAGAAAATCCACGGCAACACCTTCCACTATTTCCGGGAGGGGGTAAAGCGCCTCATCATCAAAACCGAACTCGACGAGGCGGTCATCTTCCTGGTCCATCTCTCGCTCAAGTACCGACACCGCCAACACCAACTGGAATACCTGCACACCCTGGTGGCGGAGACCGACAAGGAGGTCATCGTCGCCGGAGATTTCAATACCTTTTTCGGCGCCCGCGAGCTCCAGCTCTTCCTCAGCGCCACCCACCTCAAGAGCGCCAACGTACTCGGCGTGCCGTCCCATCCCAGCCATTCCCCCTGGCGGCAGCTCGATTTCATCCTCCACAGCCCGGGAATCCAGATCAATAACTTTTATATCCCCGACGTTCGCCTCTCGGATCACGCGCCGCTGGTCTGCGACTTCTCTTTTCCGACGTTGGCCATAAACGCCTGAGCCCGAGGCAAGGCTATGATAAAACTGCTCCCCTCGTGCAAAACACTCTCGACGCCGACGCCGCCGCCATGCGCCTCCACCACGGCCTTGACGAAATTGAGCCCCAGGCCGAGCCCCTGCCGCGACCGGCTGCGGTCGCCCCGATAGAGTCGCTCCCAGATCCGTTCCCGCTCGTGGTCCGAAATGCCCATCCCATTGTCCGTAAAACGAACCTCGACCATATCGCCGCGCAGGGCGGCCTCAACGGTGAGCCATCCTCCCTCCCGACCGTATTTCACCCCGTTATCCAGCAGATTGGCCCATACCTGGGCGATGCGCATGCGGTCGGCATGAATCCATAGATCTTCAGCAATCTCTGAGCGAACGGTGATCCGCCGCTCCTCGGCCACATATTCGTAAAGGGTGATCATCTCTTCGACGCTAGCGCGCAGATCGATGGCTTCGCAGTCGAGGCGCATGGTTCCGGCCTCGGCCTCGGCCACGCTCATCATGGTCTTTAAAATCGCCAGCACCCGTTCGGATTCCTCGAGACAGTCGGCCAGCGATTCCCGGAGCCGGATGCTGTCGCTGCCTTCCTGGAGTCCGAATTCGGCCACCGAACGGAGCCTGGTAAGGGGAGTGCGCAGGTCGTGGGCAACATTGTCGAGCGATGCCTGCATCTCGCCGATCAGCCTTCTGTTCTGTCGTATCAACCGATTGACCTGGCGGTAGAGCAGATCGCGCTCATCCCCGCGCTCGCCCTCCGGCAGCAGCTTCTCTCCTCCTCCCTCGATAAGGTGCTCGAGCTCGCGCCGCAGTCGGCCAAGCGGGGCCACCATCCGCCTGACGCCAAGGAGGGCGGCTATCCAGGCAAAGACAAAGCCAAGCGCCACGGCGCTCACCGACATCTGGATAATTTGCCGATAGAGCCGGTAGGATTCGCCGCTCTCCTTGCCGCCCTGGATAACGGCGCCGCTCGGCAGCTTGCGCGAAACAATGGACCAGACCGTCTTGGTGGTGTTGTCCGCGAGCCGAATCCAAGCTCCGGTGCTCGCGCTGTTGAGTCGCAGAAGTTCCCGGAACAGCGATGAAGGGATGTCCTCCCTGGCCAGCAACAGTCGCTCACTGCCCCGGCTTACCAGGATAAAGGCAAGCCCCCCCAACCGCTTGTAGTCATTCGGGGATCCCGGCGCGACACCCAGTCGAGAGGGGTTGTTCTGCTCCAGATAATCGCTGAGTTCTCTCGTGGCGGCGCGGAGCTCCGCCCGAACCAGGTGGCGGCGCAAACCGATGGTGAGCACACCGACCAGGAGGACGAGCGTGAGCCAGGAAATAAGGAAAAACGGCCATCCCGCCTTCAGCCGATCCAGGGCGAAATCACGCCTGGTCAGTCCGCAGAACATATCCCATGCCCCGAACCGTATGGATCATCTTCAGCTCGAAATCCTTGTCGACCTTGTTGCGCAGCCTGCACACCAGCACATCGACCACGTTGGTCTGGGGGTCGAAATTGTACTCGTACACCCGCTCGAGGATGGTAGTTTTAGACAGCACCACCCCGGTATTGCGAAGCATGAGTTCGAGCAGGGCATACTCTTTAGCCGGCAGATCGATTTTCTCCCCCGCCCGGCTCACTTCATGCCGCAGCAGATCCATCTCCAAGTCGCCGACCTGCAGGATGGTGGGCTGGGTACTCTTTTTGTCTCTTCGGATCAGCGCCTGGATGCGGGCCAGCAGCTCGCTGAAAGAGAACGGCTTGACCATATAGTCGTCACCGCCGCGTTGCAGCCCATGGATGCGGTCGTCCACCGACTGCCTGGCGCTCAAAATGAGCACCGGGGTGTTGATATCGGCTCTGCGCATCTTCTCGATTATCTGCAGACCGTCCACACCACCGGGGAGCATGATATCGACCACTGCCGCGTCGTACACGCTTTCCAGGGCCAGTTCCAGTCCGCTGGGCCCGTCGTATCGGACGTCCACGGCGAATCCGGCTTCCCGCAGGCCTTTTTCGATAAAACCGGCAATCTTCTTCTCGTCTTCAATCAGGAGCACATGCATTGATCACTCTCCGTTACCCGGCACTTGCCGGCGTCCACCGACGTGTCGACAACCCACCTCCACTCGTGATACCCGTCAATCTTCGATCAGCGCTATCAACGAACAGTTTCTGCCGGTAGTCCCATCCCCGTCTCGACAGGCCCTCCTATAGGAAAAATAGTCGGGTGAACAGCTAGTGCAGATTGTCGGCAAACGGATGTTTTCCGGCCGCACACCTGCTTCCGTGAGCTGCCGGCGGCTGATCCGCCAGAAATCGAAATGGCTCTCGCCCACCATGAATTCACGAAATTCAGGGGGCAATTCCCGCTCATGGTTGACGAATTCGGCGCAACACGGCCCCAGCGAGGGGCTGATCACCGCCTGCAGCCGCTCCGGCCGGGTGCCGAACTCGCGGCCCATGGCGTCGACGCTCTTGGCGAGCAGATTGGCCACGCTGCCGCGCCAGCCGCAATGCACCGCCCCTATCGCCCCGCCCCCGGCATCATGGAGCAGCACCGCCTGGCAATCCGCGTGCTGGATGACAAGACCGACACCCACCCTGTCGGTGATCAGGCTGTCGAAACCGTCGACTTCCAGATCGCTCTCCAGCTCTTTTCTCAACACATAAACCCGGTCGCCATGAACCTGCCGTGCCGATAGTAGTCGTGCAACCCCCGTTCGTTCCTTGACCAGACGGCGGTTGGCCATCACCGTCTCGAGACGATCCCCCACCGACAAACTGATATTAAGGGAAGCAAAGGGGCTCTCGCCGTGCCCGTGCAGTCGATTGAACACCATGCCGCGACTGGGACACACCCCCTCTGCGCCAAAACTGTAGGTCAATGGCGTTGCGTCGATAGCTCGTTTCACATCATCTCCTTTTGTTGTAACCGTTCACCGGGTCAACCAAAGACTGGCCAAGCAGGTGAACTGTAAACGTTCCCCAGCCTGCCAAGTCTCGACCGATATATCGCTTCCAAAAGGGTAAAACAAACTATAAGTACCGGCAAGGTTAAAAAAAAAGGGAAGCGCCCGAACCCGGACACTTCCCTCCTCTTGATGCGACCTTCTGCTTGCAATCGCGGTCGCAAAGCACTCTTAAAAATACGCCTCGAAGGTGAGATACACCTGGTCGGCACGATCCACCGGGTCCAGACCCAGCAACGCCAGGGAGGCCTGATCGGCGGCGCTGTCAAGATCGTAGGGCATGGAATTCCAATCGCCGGAGCCTGAATAGTCGTATTCGTAATGCTGATAGCCGATACGAACAAAGGTCTTGGCATACTTGGAAATTGCTTCCCCGGTCGGCAGGTCGTACAGGCCGTAGATCTCGTACACCTGGCCCCGGGTCGCCAGTTTCGACTGATAGATGTCGTCGTGTCCGGGTGACATGGCCAGCCAGTACTGGGAGCCATAGTTGAACTCCGCTCCCAGCTTCAGACCGATATCGTCCATATCGTAGCGTACCCCGGCATAGAGACTGTAGCCGTTTTCGTTGTCGGTATTGGGTCCGGCAAGACCCTGGGCCATGGCTGCATAATCGTTGAACATCCCGGCCGAATCCGGCAGCGTTCTGGAATAGCCCCCCGCAACGAAGTAATTGAGATCGCCGATCTTGTCTTCATACAGCGCCGAGGTATGCCAGATGTTGCCGAGGTTTTGCCTGTCTCCCAGACCGCTCAAGGTCCCAAAGGCCGAATTGGTGAGCGTATCCTGGAAATTCGGATAATTGACCACATTAAAGGCCATGAAGGTCTGCACATAGGCAAAGCGGTTGCCTTTTTGCATGATATCCCAGCTGAAACCGGCAAAATCCATGTCGTCGATGCTATTGGAAGCGGTATTCTCCAACCCGGCCTCGAATCCGCGCCCATAGCAGAAGCGCAACTTGCTCACTCCCATGTCGTCATCCGCCCAGTTCCAGCCATAGCCGAGGCTCAGGCCATCGAAGGGCCAGTCCATGAAAGCCATCGGGGTGCCCATACGCTCGTCGTTGCCCATGCGGATCTCTGCCGGAGGACCATCAGTGGTGGGGCGACGACCGATGGAAAACCACATTGGCAATCCACCGATATTGTTCCAGTTGACGAATGCACGGTCCACATAAAGAGCACTGCTCTCGGCTGGCGTCCGGGTGACGTTGCCATCGAATACCGGCCACATCGCCCCTGAATCGTCTGTAAAAGCAGACTGGTTGCCCCAGGTTTTGTACATTGCCAGCCGCCCCTTGAATTCCACGTTTTCCGTGGCTTTCACCCGCATATTGAGGCGCAGGCGGTTGGTCCAAAGCGTATCGTTGTCGAGGCTCCGGTTAAACACCGTGCTGGCATGGTAGTAATCGAGCCGGGTACGGAAATCGCCATAGAGTTTTACTCGGGCGGCAAGATCCCAGGCCTCGCTTTTGTCACTGAGGTCGCTTACTTCCGAACTCAGATCGTCGTTTTTCTCCTTCTGCTCGGTAACCTGGGCTTTCAATTGATTCAACTGTTTGCTCAGCTCTTCAATTTTGCGCTCCAGATCCTGCACAGTGGTACCGCCGCTCGCCAATGCAGCTGTTGGCGCAGCCAACATTCCGGCCAGGGCTATCACCGAAAGTCTCTTCATCATCTCTGATCCTCCTCCTAGGATTTCGTGTTTCCGTGCTCCATGGCACCCCAAAGCCACTTATTAATTAAATAATTATATAATTAAATAATTTCTTAATTGATTTCTAACAAAGTGTCAACAGCATATCACGCCACCCGTGTCCTCACGCACAATTGGATCGAACGCTAAAGCCACTCATCAGTAGTGATTTTTTTTGTTATGACAATCATCTGTCATCCCAATCGATTTGCCAAGAAATCCTGTTGAAAAAACGGCGCAGGCTGCCATTTCCGCTGGAAAATCAGATCGACCGCGGGTACCTTGATCAGACAACCCCTCAAGCCGCTGCATATTTATCGCAATCCAAAAGGAATTCGAACATGCCCGTCCCGATTATTCTCACGGCCTTCGGCACCTCTTCTCCGGCCAGATCCACCTATGACTCCCTCGAGGCCAAGCTCCAATCCTGCTTTCCCAACCGGGAAATTCACTGGGGCTATACCTCCGGAAAAGTGGGCGAGCGCCTGCGCGATGAGAAGCAGGCGCCGGTGCGCCGGCCTGACGAAATCCTGGCGGAGTTGGCGCGGGACGGTCACACCAGCGCCATTGTCCAGTCACTCCACCTATTGGCCGGGCAGGAATTTCATCGGTTGCACCGAGAGGTCGAGGAGGTGGCCGGAGTCGATTGCGCAATCGGCATGCCGCTGCTCTCTTCCTACGATGATTTTCTCGCCATGGCCTCGCTGCTCGCACCGGTCATCGAGCCACATCCCGAGCGGGCCGTGCTCCTCATCGGCCACGGCACCCGGCATCCGGTATGGACCGCCTGGCCGGCCCTGGAGCACATCCTGCGACAGCGGTTCGGGTCGCGGGTCTTTGTCGGAGTGATCGGAAATTGGCCGGTTACCGACGGGGTGGAAGAGGCAATTGCAGCCGCCGGTTTCCGGGAGGTCCTGCTCATTCCCTTCCTCCTGGTGGCAGGCAGGCACTTTCAGCGGGACATGATCGGCGAGGCTCCCCATTCCTGGAGCACTAGGCTGAAGAAGAAAGGTTTGCGGGTGGAGGTGGTGGAACAAGGACTGGGACTGCTGCCAGGCATCGAAAGCCTGGTGGCCCGGCATATCCATGCGGCGCAAGAGAGCTTGCGCAGAGCGAATCTTAAGCCCTGCGCTGATTTCTCTCCCCCGATTTGATGGGATGGTTGCTCTCCCCACCGTAACCGTTCAAGCAGGTTGCGCAAAAGCCGTCCGGATGGGGCACTGGCGAACGTCAGCTCACCGCCCCGCGAAGGATTTAGGCAGATCATTGTCAATGACGTAAATACAGATCTCCTTGGCGCCCTGGCGGGAATAGCGATATTTGCGTGCCAGGTTTTCGATCATATAGACCACGTCTTCCTGGATTTTCCGGTCATAGGTGCGGAAATCCTCGCTATCGAAATCGCGGATCGCCATGCGGAAATTCTCGTTTTGCAGAAACGGCTCCAGCACCCGTTCCTTGAGGTTGTGCACATACCGCTCATAGAGATGCGTGTAGAGTGAAGTATCCGTGATCTTCATGGAATCTCGAAGAATCTCCTGTGTCAAAGCGCTGGTGGTGTAGGCTTTCTGCACGTTGTTGCGAAAGGTTTTGGCATCAGCATCCGAAACCAGCAGGCGGCTCTCCAGGCGGCGGAAGAAGCCCTCGGTTATTTCCAGCTTTTCTCCGGTGAATATGCACCGCTCCGTGCTGCCCATATCAAAATTCACCGCAAACATATAGTTCTGTATTTCCCTGGAAATCTGCTCCTCGTTGTAGTAGTAGAGCGATTCCTTCACCTCCTGCAGAACGGAGTAGTTATACATTTTCAGCAGAGAGTCCAGAAAACCCATGGGCAAAATATCCCTGTCCTGCTTGCAATATTTCTTGAAAAATTGGCAGAGCATGCGACATGTCGATCAGTTTGTCGTCTCGGGATAGGTGGAGTAAAACTCGTTGAACATCCTGATCGAATCACGTCCTGACAGGCCCTTCCAGCCGTCTTTTTCAGACTCGGCGATGATCTTCTGTGCTACGTTTGGCGGTGAAATTTTTCAGATCCTCCTCCTGCAGCCATTTGGGGATATGGCCGGTGTAGATCTCCATCTTCAACAGCTGCAGGTTCTTGTCGCAATAGAGCTCGTATTTTTCCGGCTTGCCGATCCACTCCAACATCGACTCCGACTTGGTCTGCAGCCGGGTGGCGATGATCACCCGGGCAAAATTATGCAGAACCCGCGGCAGGAAACTCTCATCGATATGTCTGCCGAAAATCTCCCGGTAGATCTCGACTTCGGTCTTCAGATCGAGGATGTAGGGAATTTTGATATACTCGATGCGGTCGGAGAAGGCCTGCAGGTCGTTGAGGATCTTCTTATCCTCGGGATTCATCAGGGCAAAGAGCAGGGAATTGACATGCTCCTCAATATCCTCTACCTTGTGCACACCATCGCTGATGATATTGTGCAGTTCCATCAGCCGCTCGGTGTTGTGGGATTTGACATCCATCAAGGCATAAATGCCGTTATTGGTCTTGGCATAACGGGAGTAGAGGTAGTTGACCTGCTGAGTGCCGGCGAACAGGGTGTTGAGGTTGCGCTGGATCATCTCATTGCGGATCACATTGTGTCTGAAGCGGTTTATCGCCGGGGTTGAAAACGGATATCCCATCGCCGAGCCGCCTGTTTGATGGATATAGGGCCGGGCATGGACGAATATCCATCACTCGTTCGCGGATCATGATATTTTTTCAACAATCCCTGATAGATGGTTGAACAGATAGTGCACGGCGCATCCCGAAAGACCCATTCATATTTCTTTTCGGTGAAAAGGCGCCATTTGAACTCGTCGTTTTCGAAGAGGTCGTCGAGAAACTGGCGGCGCACGTCCTTGGGGATGAGCAGCAACGGATTGTCATGGCTCGGGCACGGAACGTCGAACCGGTCGGGAATCTGCCCCTCCCTGGGCCAGGCATCCTTGAGTTCGGACGCTATCTCCGTCTTACCGTCGTTCTCGAACGCCCAGGCCAGTTTTTCGGTGAGCGAGGAGAGCGAATGCGCTCCACCGACCAGATGTTCGGGCTGCAGACGCCAGACCACTTCATAGCGCGACCCTTCGGGGGTATTGGCATATTCCTCGAACTTTCGCAGCAAATTGTTGAGAAAGGTCGATTTTCCGCTGCCGTGCGGTCCCTCGAAGATATAGATTTTGTTTTGCTGGGCGCCGACCGACACCGAATCCACATGTCGCATCAACCGGTTGGCGAAGAGCCGGTCGGCAAAAAATGGCCGGTCGCTCCCTTCGACGAACAGATTGTTGCAGTTGTAATTGAGGTAATTGATCGACTCGGGATCATCACTGTATTCGTCCTCACCCTCGCAGATAAAGGTACTGATCATGTCGACATAGACCTGATAGACATCGCGGATGTAGCGCTCCGGATGGTTCACCACCTCCTGCAGGAATTCGGCAAAGGAGATGAGCGGCCGCCGCTCCCAGCTCCCTTCGAGGCTTTTCAGATTTTTGAAGGCATTGGTAAGTTCACGCATGAATCACCTTTTTTATAATAGTCCGGCAGACCTCAGCCCACCGGCATGTGGGCCGTTATTCCACCAGCTCCCGGAAGAGCTTGCGTTCTTTCATGGTGTAACGGAATCGCTTCCAGACATATTGCCTGGGCGGATTCTCCTGCTTCGTGGGCGTCGGCTGCGCCTCGCTCTTGACGGGCACCGGTTCGGAGGTATCGAGACAGACCGAATCCCCCCAAAGATACTCCAGCCCCATCATGGTGTTGTCGATGTAATCACGCACCAGGGGTCTCCCCTCAAAGAGGTGATTGAGGATCAGGGTCCCCGTCTCATTGATGCCGACCCTCATCGAGGGCGGGTGGTAAAGGGAATCAGCCACCATATTTTTGTACTCTTCGGCTTTACGGCTCTTCACATAATACTGCCAGGTCATTCGCTCCTTGTTGAGTCGTTTGCCGGCGACAAAAAGTTTGTGCAAATCGACGAAATCCTGATCGATAAAGCTGTTGACGAACATCGAATCCGAATAATTTTCCCGGACTGAGAAGATAAAATCCCGGCCGGTCATACTGCCGTATCGTATTTCTTGCGCAGATGCCTGTCGCTGCACCAGTCTGAAATCGAGCGACATCTGGCCCTTATTCGCCATCTCCTCAAGATAGGAGAACAGCCGCATGCCAAGGGCATAGGGGTTGAGGCCGACCCGGGGCATAGAGGTTACCTTGGCATTGACGATGGCAAAATCGACTTCATGCCCGCTGATCCTGTCATCGCGCAGGAAAAGCTCTTCATGCCAGTAACTCGCCCAGCCTTCATTGAGAATCTTGGTGCGAATCTGCGGCTGGAAATAGAGGGAAGTGGAGCGAATAACCTCCATCACCGTGATCATCCAGCGATTTTCCTCTCTCTTTAGGAATTCGGAATTTTCCATGAGAAACTGAAAGATATCCATCTTGTCCGCTCCGCTTGTTCTCCTGGTCATCTTTTTGCGATAGAGGGATTCGAATTCGGTATACCGGCCCTTGACATCCTCTAGAAATACGTGCCTCGCCGTTCTTCGGATCTTCTCCGCATAAGATCGTTATACCGCTCTGATCTCCTTGACATAATTGGTGACCGTACTGTTTTTCATCCGCTGCAGGAAGATATCGAAATAGTAATCGAGCAGAGTCTGACGGCGACGGCCTCTTCACGCGTGTCGTAATCCGCGAGCAGGTCGAAATATCCCACCAGATTATCAATTGCTCGGGAAAACTCGATGACGTAGTCGACCCAACGCCCCTTTTCCGAACGCAACTTGGCAATCAGCCGCTTGTCGTGAGCGCGCTTGCTGGCAAAATCGTAATCCCAGGTGTGACGGAAATAGAGGTTGTTCTGGAAAAAGTCGATATGGCCGATAACATGATAGAAGATCATCACGTTGAGCCAGTCGGGATTGTTATCATTGTAAAACGATATTGGCCGGCCGGGTGTTGATCACCGTCTCGTACGGATTGGAGGGATAGAGTTCGTAACGCCCCTGCTCCTTGAGACCTCGACATCCTGCACCCAATAATCATAGAGAGTGGGAATCATGTTCTTCGGCGAAAGCTCGAGCATATCACGGTTCGTGACAATATACTCAAGGCTTTCGTCCTGGAAACTCAGCCCGGCTTCCCGCGCCCGCTCCTTGCACCCTTCCATGATTTTTTTTGCATGCTGACTGATCAGTTCCATTTAGTTGTGATCCCGATATGCTGCTCGGAATTCCTTAGAAGACTATTAGAGATTAATTTTTTGATTCCTTCAATCAACCGTCCTTCGTCGCTTTCCTTCGACATCACGTCCATGCGCAGAAGAGCCGTTTTTCTCGAACAAGCCAGATTTGCTGGATATATTTCTCCACTTCACTGCCGCCGCTGATTCCATAGCCGTTTTCGGCAATGGTGATCCCGACTCGACTGGCATAGATCAGCATTTTCTTCAGCTCGGGTATCGTCTCCTTACCCGTTGTATCCCAGTCGTCGCCGTCGGTTCCGTGAAAAACATAGATGTTGTAATCGCGGCTCAAGGTTTTCCTCCTCGACGATCTTGTTCACCAGCGTAAGCTGAGGCCACCTGGGTTCCACCGGCCACCCGAAGTTGTAATAGGTATGAAAATCATCAACCTCTTTTGCCTCGGTATCGTGGAGGATGAATCTGGTCTGAACCTGTTTTTCATACTGATAGGTGAGCCAGGAGTAGATGAGAACATGCTGGGCCACCACCAGTTCCGTGGGTTTTCCGCTCATGGAACCCGAATAGTCCCGAACAAAGAAAACCACCGCCTGGGATTCGTAATCCTTTTCCTTGGAGAGTATTCGATAGATCCGATCGTCGGGGGATATCAGGAGATCATGGGTATCCACATGCTCGCCTTGCCTGAATCCGTCCCCAGACCGATATTGGTCTGGATGATCCGTCTCAGCGTCGCCTTTTTGTCCAGGACCTGACCGAAACCCCGGTTCTTGTCGGTGAGGTCGTAGGTATATTTGGTAAAGGAACGTCTTCTTGCCCTTGTCTCGCAGGTTGGGAAGCTTGAACTGCTCTGTGAGGATGCGGCCCATCTCATAGGCATTGGATTCGATCTCGTGGCCGCCGCCCTCCCCTGGCCGGCTCCGCCTTGACCGCCCTGCTCCTCCCTTACCGGCTGCTCGCCGATGACCTCGCCTTCTTCTCCTTCTCCGGAACCACCTTCCACCTTCATCCTCACCCTCTCCCTCGCCTTCACCTTCCTCGTTAATACGGACCTGATCGTGGAGAAGTTTTTCCTCAACGGTGGTTGGAACAACGACCACCTTGCTCGCCCCGTCGCTGCTCGGTTTGATCATCTTTCCCATCCGGATCTTACGGGGAAACCATCCTTTTCCCGCTGTCTGTCACGTTCCATCAGCTCATCGACGGAATGGGTACGGGACAGGTGATATAGGGCCGCTCCGGCGACGTGTCTCCTGGAGCATCGTCGAGGTCGTTGTAACCGTAGATATTACAGCGGCCGAACGGAGTCGGGAGTTGCGTGACAGAGTGCCACATCTCCTGTTTTGCAGCCAAGATCCAACTCACGCCGAATCATCCGCTCCTGCTCGCTCGGTCAATCCCTCTTCTTCAGCTGCTTAGATGGCCGATACATTGTTCATGGAGTTTCTTCATCGTTTTCATGGTGCCTCTGCACTTGCTGCCTCAGCCCGCTTCGGAGTCCGCTCAGTTCTCGTCCACCTGGGTGCAGAAATACTCGATGGTCTTCTGAGCACAAGTGGTGCAATAGCCCAACTTGTTGAGCATGGTATCGATCATCCGGTCATAGAGTTTCTGATTCTCTTCATTGGTCCTGTTGGCCAGAGCGCCGATCAGGCTGCCGGCTCCGGCGATATCGGATTTGAGACGGACATCGGTCACCGCCTTGACAAGCTCCAGGTTGTCCATGAAATCATAGTTGGGATCCACCGACATCTTCTGGCCATAGATCTTGCGGATCGAGGTTCTGAAGGATTCCTTCTGCTCCCTGGTCTTCAACCCCAGGCGATCCTCGACGGAATCGATATAGCGCTCATCGATCTTTAGGGCCTGGAGTTCTCCGGTCTGCGGGTTTTTGTACTTCCACATCTTGTCGGCACCGAGATTTTCCGCATCGATGCCGATGATCATATTGACGTAATGCATCACATCCTTGCTGATCGCCAGCGGTTCATCCATATAGGCATTGAACATCTCCGTCATGATCCGCTCCCGATAGAGGCCACGGGCGGTCTTCAGATCATCGAGAAACTTGGCACGATCATTGGCCTCCGGAACATAATCGAGAATGACCCGTTCCAGTGACCTGAAAATATCGTATGCAAACATGCATCGGCCCTCGTTGGTCTCCCGAGCTTTCCAGCATCAGCTGCATGGATCGCCCGAGATTTCGCTGACCCAGTCCTTTCTGACCGAAACGTTTTGTGATATCGGGGTCCTGATTCAGGGTGTCAATCACCTCAGAGAGGGTCTTGATACTCTTTTCTCCGGCAACCTCACCGGCGGCAAGCTTCATGGTCTCGATCGGTGTCAGTTTTTCCGAACGGGGCAGACGGGTCAAGCACCACCGCAATGGAAGCGGCATAATTGAGGTTCGGATCCTGATGCATCGTGTCGCCGGTCAGGGTCGTTTTCGCCTCGTTGCCGATGGCGTATCGATGTCAACTCCTTCTGCAGTTTGTAATTGGTGTTATGAGACACATAACAGATACGGCAACGGTCGATGATCGGCGCCTCTTCCTTCTCCGCGAGAAACCTGTTGAATTCCGAGTTGTTGCTGGTGGCGATGATCAACGTATCGATGGGCCACTTGTAGCCGTCGATCTCGATGGTCCGGTTCTGGATGACACCGAGATATACCTGAACCAGATCCTTTTTGTTTTTGTAGATCTCGTCGCTGAAATGGATGCCGCCGCCGGCCACCCTGGCAAGCGCCCCCCGGCGCAGATCGAAACGGAACGGATTGTTGGTATCGGTGATATGCAAGAGCCGCTGGATCGATTCCTCACCGAGCAAGTCCACTGCCGAGGAGGTGATTTTGTCCTTGGCCGGATATTTTCCGGTTACCGTACCGAGGCTCTCGGTGAGCGGAACCGGGACGATTTCGATGCATTTCAGCATCTCGTCGAGATTGCCGTCGGTGAATGTCCCGGATATCATTCCAGATATAGGCGAAGCAGGCGCCGAGCGGCCGATAATTGTCATACCACTCCTCAATTTGGGCATCGGAGAGTCGATAGCGTCTGGCCAGGTAGGCCTGGGATTCGTCTTTGGTCTCGTAGAGGTTCATGGCCAGGATCATCGGGTCTTCATAGGTCTGCGACTCGATGCTCTTGATATTGCCGTAACTGCCGAGTTTATCGAGGCCATTGAACCGGAAGGTATATTTGCGGTTACGCGGTTCGGCGAGAAAATCCCGGTACATCGAACAGAGATACTCAACCAGAAAGGTCTTGCCGTTGCCCGGCTCTCCGACCAGAACAAACGCCATCTCCTACGAGGAGCCGCCCTGGGCCGCATCCTTTGACAAAGGAAACAAACGAGTTGATCTCGTCATACATGCCGATGATGTGTTTCTTGCCTTCCCGAAATATCTTGAAATCGAAGGTAGTCTTGCCGTTGACCACTACCTTTTCTATATCCCGGTCGAGGATCATCCGGCTGACGCACTGGAAGGCATTTTCGAACGGGAGATCACCCTTTTTGACGGCGGTGATGTGGTTATGGAGCGTGCTGTTGTTGCTTGGCGCTGGCATCATGCCCTCCTTTTGCAAGGTAAACGAAGAAAACGATTCTCAAGTTGTAGCGTAATCTTATTATCTGCACAGATTTATTTGGAATTCAAGTAAGAGGGGCAAATTCTTATAGAATCTCGTCTCTCTTTTCTGATAGCACGGGACGGACGCGCGGCCCTTTGCCGGAAATGGATCGCACCGAGGAATCACAAAAACCTGTACGCATTCGGTGGCAGGCCAGGATGGCAAACGCCCCCGCCGCCGGCACTCTGTCGGCTGACTGCGCGGGGCTCCTAGTTGACAGCTGGTTGTGCACGGCAGCACGCCGCCGAATCCCTACGACATCCACTATCTGCTACGGTGTGATCATTCCGGTGAGATTAATAAGAATAAAAAGCGCGACTCTGCGTTCCTAGGAGCCTGTCGGATTATAGGCATTTTTGCTCAGATCGAGGCAAACTCGAAAAAATTACCGGAGGCATATACTAAATATTCTGAGGATAATTTTTTCGGGTTTAACGAAGATATGGGGAAAAAGGGCATAATCCGACAGACTCCTAGACATATTAAGTACACTCAAGCGCTTCCGCCGTAATCTTTTTGAGGACATATGAACAAATTATCCACCGACCCAAAGATGTAAGTCGCGATTGATACTGCCATATTTACAAGTCATGCTTGAGTGTCCTCGGCATGACAGCCTCAGCGCCGCATCTCATTTTGAGCTGACGCTGAAAAAAAGCAGAACAACAGCGACCTGCCACAAAAGAAAATAATAATAGGAGGCTAGGCACATACCGATGGGGCAATGACGTTTTTTTTGACCACATAAGCTCATACGGCGCGATTGACAAGCACTGTTGAACATTTTATGTTTGCCGATTTACGTAGCAACATGATAACTCCAATCGGTACACGCAGGTTATGTCACCTTCAGCACCACACGCAGCAATCGCTTCGCCGCTCCCCTACCGCAGATACCTTGCAACCGAGGTCCTCCTCATCCTTACCCTGCTGTTGCCGCTTATCCGGTGCCCCTTGTCGCGGGCCGACACGCTCTCTGCCGCCGGCCGAAGCGGAAACGTTACAATCAACTACCTCAAGGGCCTCTCCATCGAGCAGCTGCTCCAGACCCGCGTAACCTCTGTATCCAAAAAATCCGAATCGCTTTTCGATGTCGCGGCGGCGGTAACGGTCATCACCCAGGAAGACATTCAGCGCTCAGGCGCGCACACCATCCCGGATCTTCTGCGCATGGTCCCCGGCCTGGATGTCGCCCAGATCGACGCCTCCCGCTGGGCCATAGGGGCGCGCGGCTTCAATGAATATTTCGAATCCAAGTTGCTTGTCCTGATCGACGGACGTTCGATGTACACCCCTCTCTATTCCGGGGTCTTCTGGAACACCATCGACACCATCCTGCCCGACATCGACCGCATCGAGGTCATCCGCGGTCCCGGAGCGACGGTGTGGGGCGCCAATGCCGTCAACGGGGTCATCAACATCATCACCAAAAACAGCGCCGATACCCAGGGTGGCCTGGTATCCACGGTCATCGGCACCAACAACCAACCGATGATTTCCACCCGATACGGTAGCCGAATCAACGATCACACCACGTATCGGGTGTATGCCAAGGGATTCAATCGCGCCAAATTCGACGGCCTCGATGGCGGTGACGCGCACGACGCCTGGCAGACCGGCCGTACCGGTTTCCGGGTCGACAGCAACACGTCCGGCCGTGACACCGTGTCGCTGCAGGGAGAAGTCTACACCGGGCACGCCGACCTCACCTCCAGTCTTACCGGCTACCTCACCCCGCCCTACCAACGAGTCACCGCGCAGACCGAGAAATACTCGGGCGGCCATATCCTCTCGAGCTGGCGGCACGATTTCGGCAAAACCTCGAGCACGGACCTGCAGATGTATATCGACCACACCTCGAGGGATTTGTACATCGCCGCCGAGGACCGCGATACGGTTGATATCGATTTCAAGCATCACTGGGACCCCGCCGGCCGCCACGATCTCGTCTGGGGTGCCGATTTGCGATGGACGAGCGATGATATTCAAGGCACCTACCTCACCTCTTTTACCCCCTCGAGCCAAACCAACACACTTTACAGCGCCTTTTTCCAAGACGATATCAACCTGTGGCCGGATACCACCTGGCTCACCATCGGCTCAAAGTTCGAACATTACACCTCTTCGGGTTTCGATGCCCAGCCAAGCATTCGCCTCCGGTTCAAACCGACCCCAACCCAATTGGTCTGGGCCGCTGTGTCCCGGGCGGTGCGCACGCCCTCACGGTCTGAGCGCGACATCACCATCAACCTGGCGACCATGGTCGATCAGTCAGGAAACCTCTCGCAGCTCCGGCTTACGGGAAGCAAGTATTTCGAATCGGAGAAATTGACCGCCTACGAACTCGGTTATCGCCAGCGAATCGGCGACAACCTCTCCATCGACCTGGCTACCTATTACCAGGTGTACGACGACCTCCGATCGATAGACACCGGCACCCCCTTTTTCGAGAACGCCCCCCAACCGCCGCACCTGGTGCTTCCCCTCTCTTTCGGCAACGCCATGCACGGCATAAGCTACGGCCTGGAGACGCAAATAACCTGGCAGGCAGCTGATAATCTCAAACTCATCGGCGCTTACACCTTTCTCGACCTCGACCTCGACCTCGAATCCAAAGACTCGGTAGCGGACCAATCGCAGATGGACAGCGAATCCTCCGCACCCCGGCATCAGATCCAACTCCGCGCCTACTACGATCTTGCCCACAACCTCTCTCTGGATTCGGCTCTCTATTATGTCAGTGAACTGGGCCACGGACAAATCGACCCTTACGTCCGCTTCGATCTGCAACTCACCTGGCAGGTTGGCAACGACCTCAAGCTCAGCCTGGGCGGCAGTAACCTGTTCGACGACAGCCACCAGGAATTTTTACAAGCCTCTCCGACGCAGTCGCTTCACGAGTGCCCACCCAATACTGGTTGAAAGCAAATTTTACCTTCTGATTGGGAACGAACCGACCTTGTCATGGCAATATACACCTGCGAAACACACCGGCCCACCTGCGCAATACGGTGCATGCTGTTGATAACGATGCTGGTTCTATCGAGCACGATCACCTGCGTTTCGGGTACTCTTCAGGTTCCCGAATACCATGTCAAGGCGGTGTTTCTCTTTAACCTCACCCGTTTCATCAATTGGCCGAGCCCAGCATCGCAACAACTCCGCCCCATTTATCATCGGAGTCTACGGCCCCAACCCCTTCGGTGACGCCCTGAACCAGGCCGTTGCCGGAGAAAAAAAGAATAACCGACCGCTACAGGTCCGAAACTATGCCAGTCTCAACGAGCTGCATGCTCATCCATGCGAAATCCTTTTCATCAGCGCCGAAGCCATGCACGATTGGGGAAAGATACGCAAGCAGCTCGACCACTTGCCGGTCCTGACAGTCTCGGACACCCAAGGATTTCCCGAGCAGGGCGGCATGGTGAATCTATTGAAGATAAAAGAGAAAATACAAGTCGAAATCAATCGGAAGGCTACCCTGAAAGCCGGGCTCACCGTCAGTTCCAAACTGCTCAGCCTTGCACGAATCATCAAATAATAACAGATGCAAGCATTCTCTCTACGATACGACGACTGGCCCATCAACCGAAAACTCTCGGCGATTGTCCTGCTGACCTCCGGCCTCCTTATCCTGTTAATGGCCACAGGCGTCTGCCTTGAGAAAAACTACAGCTACCGAACCCGATTGGTAAAAAATACCAGTGTACTCGCCGAGATTGTAGGCGCCAACAGCACTGCCGCCCTCAGCTTTCGCGACGAGGATACCGCCCATGAAATTTTGGCCGCGCTCAAGGCGGAAAGAGATATTATCGCCTCAGCCATCTACGATGCGCAAGGCAAGGTATTCGCCACCTACATCAGAAACATACCCGGTGAAAATTCGATCAATTTCCTCCTTCCCCAGCAACTTGACAGCAGTCACGACACGCCGGAGCCGCATTTTACCGCGCACTATTTCGATCTTGTTCTTCCGATCAAGCTGGCGCATAAAACCATCGGTCATATCGTCGTCCGCACCGACCTCACCCAACTGGGGCGGCAGCTGCAATATTTTCTGTTGATTATTTCCTGTTTTAGTCTGCTGCTGCTTACAGTCGGCATGATTATCTGTTCGCGCCTGAACCAGTCGATAATCGGTCCGGTAACCCGACTCGCCAGCTCCATGCGGGAGGTAACCGACAAGCAGAATTTCGAAATCCGCGTATCCAAACAGTATAACGACGAGATCGGAGTGTTGTTCGACGGCTTCAATTCCATGCTCTCCCAGATCGAAAAGCGCGATGCCGAACTGGCCGAATACCGCAACCACCTCGAAAAGCTAGTGGACACCAGGACGAAGGAGCTGAAAGCGGCCAACAAGCAGCTCATCATCGAGATTGAAGAGCGCCGGGAGGCCCAGGCACGATTGGCGCACGCCCAGAAGATGGAGGCAATCGGCACACTGGCAGGCGGCGTTGCGCATGACCTCAACAACATCCTCTCCGGCATCGTCTCCTACCCCGATCTTCTTCTGATGAGCCTCCCCGAAGGGTCGAGTCTGCAAAAGCCCATCGAAACCATCAGAGCCTCGGGGAAAAAAGCCGCCGCCATCGTTCAGGACCTGCTGACTCTGGCCCGACGAGGCGTCAAGGTTTCTGAGGAAATTGACCTGCAACAGCTCATCGACGAGTATCTTGACAGCCCCGAGTGTCATGATCTTCTCAGCAAGCGCCCTGAAGTGAACATCCATTTCGAGCGCCAGGATCACCGCTTTTTGATGACCGGCTCCCCTATTCATCTCTCCAAGACGATGATGAACCTGGTATCAAACGCCGTGGAGGCCATTCCCGACGTAGGCCGCATCACCATCACCCTCGACGAAATCTTCCTCGATTCCCGTCCCGCCGATTTTAGCCAGTGGCGCAAAGGCCCATACATCCGTCTTACCATCACCGACAACGGCGTCGGCATAGCCCAAAAATACATAAATAGAATTTTCGAACCATTTTATTCCAGCAAAGTGATGGGGCGCAGCGGCACGGGCCTTGGAATGGCAGTGGTCTGGGGCACGGTGGAAGACCATAAGGGCTACATCACGGTGTCGAGCCGTGAAGGAGAAGGAACGACCTTTCAACTTTTCTTTCCCACAGGGTCACGAGCCACCTCCAAACCCTTCCATACCGACTGGGACCAAAAGAACTTTCATGGCAACGGAGAGAAAATTCTGGTGGTCGACGATTCGGAGCAGCAACGCCAGATCGCCTCGGACATCCTCAAACATCTTGGCTATACCACTTTTTGCGTGGCAAGCGGCGAGGAAGCGATTGCGTATCTCAAGCGCAACTCAGCTGATCTCATCATGCTCGACATGCTCATGGCCCCAGGAATTGACGGCCTTGAAACGTTTAAGCAGATACTCAGCTTTCGCCCCGATCAAAAAGCCATAATAGCCAGCGGCTATTCCCAACCGGCACCGATCGAGGAAGCCCGCCTTCTCGGAGTGGCGGAATATGTTATGAAACCATATACTGTCGGACGCATCGGTCAGTCTGTTTTCAAAGCTTTGAACAGTACCTCCCTATGATTTTCCGCCTTTGGCCGCCATGGCCGCACTTCGATTTTTTCTGTCTATCACGACAGACCTCTCGTTTTGGCACTCTCGATGGATCCCGGATGCGTCAGTCAAAGCCAGCTTCTTTCCTATTCGATCCTTAGGACAGCGTCTTCCAATCCACCCACTTCAACTCAAGGCCGGGTATCGCGTCTATGCTCCATCATCTTTTGCAAGATTGCCTATTTACGCCATTCTTTCCTGCTAACTCCCCAAAACCATGACGCAATACGCTTTGTTGATTGCCATCCATTTCCGTATTTGTTATACCCTTTTATATAGCTTGAGTTACTGACTTGTTCGAGGCCTCTTGAGCTTGTCACCTCCCAATAACCATCAATGCTAGACGGATTCTGCCTAGCACAATAAACATAGATTCCGTCTAGTATGTAAAAGGCAGATTCTGTCTAATCCACTG
>CAVUXQ010000029.1:0-32437 GCA_963745265.1 uncultured delta proteobacterium | reverse complement strand
TTCAGGGAGGGAGGGAAGAGGGTACAGGATAAAGCCGTACACTATTGACGGATAGATTTGGTTGTGCAGAAGCATTAGCAAATCTCAATATATGACTTCTAACTATTAAGCCAATGTCATTCTGATAACCACATAGCGAGCGGAAATTCGAATAGGGGCGAATTTTCATCAACGACAGAGCAATGTCACCTTCCAAATATGGTTCGTCCAACTTTACCCAATCACCGCCCTCAGTTAATAAAAAGTCACCATGCTGAATTTTTCCTCTATTGAGAATTTCATATTTCTCCCTGGTGATAAAGTTCATGTCACGACGGGTTAATGAGCCGTCAGGTTCGATATGACCTGTATTGATCCAAGGAATTCTCAGGCAATTACTCTTCTCCATTGAGTTAGTCCTTTCCGTGATCTCCATTAACGATTTCGGCAAGATCATCCAACCTCACCCATTCCCACCCCTGGGGCAGTTCGTAGGGCACTTCCTCCGGCTTGATGGGCGGCAGGGGTTTGGGCTTTTTGATTTTTCCTGCCTTCACCAACTGCTGTTTTTCGGCTTCGATTTCTTTCAGCAGTTCGCTGGCGGGCGGGTCGTTCGCGTCCTGGGGGACGAGGCGGCCCATGACGGCGAGTTGGAGGATGGCCTTGCGCAGTTCGGCGACGTTTTCCTTGACGGTGTAGAGTTCGCCGAAGTGCTGCTGGATAAAGTCCCAGGCCGAGCCTTCCGGCGCGTCGAGCAGTTGCTTGATGGCGGCGGCGTGGACGGCCAGCCGCTTCTCCTCCCGCTGTTTGCGCAGCTTTTCCAGCTCATCGCAACGGGCCATCAACTGGTCGATGCGGGCGACGATGCGGTGTTGTTCGGGGAGAGGGGGGAGAGGAAATCAAATGCTCTGATGACCGTTGAGGTGTCGGCTCAATGCTTTTGTCGTCCCCGAACTGAGTCTTCAATCTGCTCTTGAAATGAAGGGCTTTTAAGGTAACACCAAAGGAATATGGGGACTTACTTCATTTGGACGAACAACTGTCACATGTGAGTCGGCTACTATTTCAACACTTTCAAGCTCTTGCGGAACAAGACGATGCTCGGCCAATGGTACCAATCAGTCGTGTTCCATAGTAGATCGCCAACTCTCAAGAACCGATATCGGTATACTCTTTCTCGAAGTGCGATTACATGAGCGCTCCTCAAGATCGAGTCCGTCCGGCATGCATTTTTGGATATTACTCGATGCGATGGAAACCTGCCATTGACATACTTCGGTCATGTTACCGCGCGGTTATACGATCCCAATTGTCACCAAGCCTCACCCACTCCCACCCCTGCGGCAGTTCGTAGGGCACTTCCTCCTGTTTGATCGGCGGCAGGGGCTTGGGCTTTTTGATCTTACCAGCCTTCACCAACCGCTGTTTTTCGGCCTCGATCTCCTTCAATAGCTCCGAAGCTGGCGGGTCATTCGAATCCTGCTCAACCAACTTTCCCTGCATGGCCAGCGTCAAGATCAACTCGCGCAACCTGGCGATACCGTCAGGCGCGGCAAAGGCGGTGTCGAAGTGCTGTTCCAGCAGGTTGCGCGTGGCCTCGGTCATTTCTTGTCCCCCTTCTTGCGCGTCGCCTCGATTTGCTTCAATTCGGCCTCGCTTCGGCCTCGACGAAGTGTTTCACCACCTCGGTCAGCTTGGTGGAAAATTCGGGAATTCCGAATTTTCTCATAACCTGCTCGGGGGTCAGCTCGCCCTCGGCGGCAGTTAATCGAGAATTTCGAATAACTACATCTTCCTTAGGTTCGCCTACGGAAAAATTATTTGCCTGGGAATCGTTGGTATGTGGCCTACTCATCGCCGCCCTCCAGTTCCTTCTCGATCTGCTCGATGCTGGGCAGGTTGGTCTGCAACGGCTCGGGCAGAGACTCCAGCAGCTTGTATTCGGAAATACCCATGGGTTGGGTCTTGTCACCCAGGGCGTATTCCGCCACCACCTTGTTTTTGCTTTTGCACAGCAGCAGTCCAATGGTGGGGTTGTCCTGATCGGTCTTCACCTGCCGATCCACGGCGGTGAGGTAAAAGCCCAACTGGCCCAAGTGTTCCGGCTTGAACTTGCCGGCTTTGAGTTCGATTACCACATAACAACGCAGCTTTAGGTGGTAAAAAAGTAGGTCGATGAAAAACTCGTCGCCGCCCACATCGAGCAACACCTGACGGCCCACAAACGCGAAGCCAGCACCCAGCTCCAGCAGGAACTGGGTGACGTGCTGCACCAGAGACGATTCGACTTCACGCTCCTGTGCTTCATCGGTCAAACCGAGGAAATCGAAACGGTACGGGTCTTTGAGAGACTCCCGGGCAAGGTCGGATTGGGGCTTGGGCAACCGCTGTTCGAAATTGGTGACCGCCTTGCCCTGTCGCTCCAGCAGACGGGATTCGATCTGCATCACAAGAACGTTGCGAGACCAGTTGTTGTCGATGGCCTTTTGTGCGTACCAGCGGCGCTCATCAGCTGTTTTCAGCTTGTCGAGCAAAGCGAGCTGGTGATACCAGGGTAATTGTGCAAGCGCCTCTTGCACAATTTCTGCATCGGGCCAGGCCTCGGCAAAGGCCCGCATGTATTTGAGATTACGCGGCGAAAAGCCCTTCATCTCCGGAAATGCGTTGCGCAGGTCGTGGGACAACCGATCGATGACCTTGGTACCCCAGCCCTGTTCGGCCTGCCGGGCCAGGATATCCCGGCCGATCTGCCAGTAGAGCATCACCAGTTCGCGGTTGACCGCCAGCGTCGCCCGCTGCTGGGCACTGTGGATGCGGCTTTTCAGCTCCGCCAGCCAATTGGCGTAACCCTCGGGCGGCACGGTCAGGGAGACGGTTTTATCGGTCATGACTTCCCCCCCCAGGCATGCCATCAATTCGGCTTTCAAGGCCTGTTGGGCCGCTTCAAGCTGGAGGACGATCTGCTGATATTCGGCCATCAGCTCTTCCGGATCGCGATGGTTCACCTCCACTTCATACGGATTCTTGCAGTCCAGGTTGTAGTTGCGTGCGATTAGCTCCTTGGCCGACACTTTCCAGGCCTGCTCGGTCTTCTTGCGGCCTTTGCGATCGGCTCCACCCCACCAAGCCTTTTCCAGGTCAAACTCGCCTATGGTCAACGGCTTGGAGCGGGAATAGGACTTGTAGCCCTCAGGATACGGGTGCTCGAAGAACCAGATCTCCCTGGTCGGGCCGCCTTTTTCGAAAAAAAGGATATTGGTATTGATGCTGGTGTAGGGGCTGAAGACACCCTTGGGCAAGCGGACGATGGTGTGCAGATTGAACTCTTCCAGAAGTTCGCGTTTGAGGGTGGTTTTGACACCTTCGCCAAAAAGAAAACCATCGGGCAGCACGACCGCCGCCCGGCCGGTGTCACGCTTTAAGAGGTGCATGATGAGGGCCATGAACAGGTCGGCAGTTTCCCGAGTCTGATATTTTTTCAGGAAATTGGACTCGATGCCGTCTTCTTCCATGCCGCCGAAAGGCGGATTGGTGATGATGATGTCGACACGATCCTTAGGAGTATAACTTTGCAGCTGCCTGGCCAGGGTATTGTCGTGACGAATATTGGTCGGCACATCAATACCGTGCAGCATCATGTTGGTCATGGCCAGCATATGCGGCAGGGGCTTTTTCTCCACGCCATGGATACTGTTCTGCAGGATGGCTTTATCTTCCTGGGTCTTCACCTGGCGCTCGAGATGTTCGATGGCACAGGTGAGAAAACCGCCGGTGCCGCAGGCCGGATCCCATATTTTTTCCCCGAGCCGGGGATCGATCATATCCACCATAAAACGAGTTACCGCCCTGGGAGTATAATATTCACCGGCATTGCCTGCTGATTGCAGGTCGGCGAGAATCTTTTCATAGATATCGTTGAACAGGTGGCGGTCGTCGGACTTGTTGAAATCGACATTCTCTTCAATGGTATTGATAACCTGGCGCAGGAGATGCCCCGACTTCATGTAGTTGTAGGCATCCTCAAACACCGAGCCCACCACCTTGCCATAGGGTGAAACCCCAGCGGTAATAGCCAGTTTTTTCAGGGCCGGGAACAGGTTGTTATTGATGAAATCAATGAGATCCTCACCGGTCTCGCCTTCAGGATTCTTTGCCCAATTGGACCAGCGATACCGACTCTGCAACGGAGATTTGTAGCCGGGCACCGTTATCTGCCACTCGTCCTCCTTGTCGTCAAATATTTTCAGGAACAATAACCAGACAATCTGGCTGATGCGTTGGGCATCACCATCAACACCGACATCTTTACGCATGATGTCTTGGATGGTCTTTATCAGGGTCGTGATGGACATCTTTTGCTTGTCTCCAAAGGTATCAATATGCGCTGTACAGCGCTTGCTCTAAATCGTGTACGGCCTGCTGGTACGGCCCCAGCCCGCCAAAAGAACGGATGATTTCAATGGGCGTGCCAAGCTCGGTAAACGGCGAGATGGTAAGAATCTGCGTTTGTTCGATCTGGGCTATCCCTTCATCGGCATACTTGTCCAGCAGGGCTTCCAGCACCCGGCGAGCCTGGTCACCGTATTTGCTGAAATAATTACGCTTCTTAACCTGTTCCGCCCGTTCCCTGCGGGTGAGCGGCGGCATATCCCAAGCTACGTGGCAGACCAGATCAAAGGGGTCGCAATTGCGCCCTACTTCCTCGGCCAGGGCCTCGAAAAAGATACCTTCTTCCGCCAGCTCGTCGATGATGGCCTGTTTTTTATCGGCTTTGCTCCAGCGACGCAGAAAATCGTCCAGCGAGATGAATTCTTTGGCCAGGGTCTTTCGGGTGTAGTCTTTCAAAGATTCGGTGATCAAGCTGCCGGCGGCATCAAAATATTGCACCCGCTCGGCAGCTACCGTTACCTCGACACCTTCGACCACATAACGCCGCACTCCCCGCTCTGGTTCCGGCTCAGCTGACGGTAACCCCGGTCCAATCGACTCCTTCGGCCGCCCCTGGGTAAGGTCGGGACTGTCCTCATCCGGCAGGTCGGGCGGGACGGGAGAGTCACTTATGCCGGGGACATAGATTTGCACGGGATCACCATCAAAATCCGGATCGGCAAAGAGTTCGGTGGCCTTTTTGAAGTCGATGATTGTGAAGTAGTACTTGCCATAGTCCTCGTTTATCCGGGTGCCGCGGCCGATGATCTGCTTGAATTCGGTCATGGACTGGATGCGCTGGTCAAGGACAATCAGCTTGCAGGTCTGGGCATCGACACCGGTGGTCATCAGCTTGGAGGTGGTGGCAATGACCGGGTATCTTGACTCGGGGAAGATGAAGTTGTCGAGTTCTGCTTTGCCCTCGTCGTTATCGCCCGTAATACGCATGACATATTTGCTGTTTTTGCGCGGCCAGATCGCTGTTCTCATTGACCAGGGCCTGACGCATACGCTCGGCGTGATCGATATTTTCGCAAAAAACGATGGTTTTGTCGAAGCGGTTGGTCCGGCGCAGGAATTCACTGATCTTATGGGCGACCAGCTCGGTGCGTTTCTCCAACACCAGGGTTTTATCGAAATCCTTCTGGTTGTAGATACGGTCTTCGATCTCGTTGCCGTATTTATCCACCATACCCGAGTCGGGTCGCCAGCCGGCCAAGTCCTTGTCGAGGTCGATGCGCACGACCTTATAGGGGGCAAGAAAACCATCGTTAATCCCCTCTCGAAGCGAGTAGGTATAGATGGGGTCGCCGAAGTAGTCGATATTCGACACCTCGCGGGTCTCCTTCGGGGTCGCGGTGAGGCCTATCTGGGTGGCGGCTGTGAAATACTCCAGAATTTCGCGCCAGGCCGAATCGGCTGCCGCGCTGCCGCGATGACACTCATCGATTACTATCAGGTCAAAGAACTCGGGACTGAACTGCTTGTAGATATTTTTCTCTTCCTCGTTGCCGGTGACCGCTTGATAGAGCGACAGGTAGATCTCGTAGGATTTATTAGCCTGCCGTTTCTGGATCTTGGTCATGGCCGGACCGAACGGCTTGAAGTCGTTGGTCATGGTCTGATCAACCAGGATATTGCGGTCGGCAAGGAACAATATGCGCTTTCTTGGCCTTGGATTTCCACAGCCGCCAGATGATCTGGAAGGCGGTAAAGGTCTTGCCGGTGCCGGTTGCCATCACCAGCAGGATACGGTTTTGACCCCGGGCAATGGCCTCAATAGTTTTGTTGATCGCAAGCAGTTGGTAATAGCGCGGCGTCTTGTCGCCGCCGTCGCTGTAATAGTCCTGGGTGACAAGGATTGCTCTGCCGATCATCCAGGCCACGGTGGGCAGCCCACCATTGCCAGAGGGTTTCTGCGGCCGGGAATTGGTCAAGCGCCAGTTCCCGCTCGATGATACCGTCGGTGGCAATCTTGTTGTGGAACAGAAAACCATCTCCATTAGAGCTGAACACAAAAGGAACCTGCAGCATCTCGGCATAGTCCAGCCCCTGCTGCATGCCATCGCCAACGGAGTGGTTGTTGTCCTTGGCTTCTATGACGGCAATCGGGATATTGGGCTTGTAGAACAACACATAGTCAGCCCTTTTATGTTTGGCGCGGGTATGGAGCTTGCCACGTACGATGATGCGGCCTTTGGTGAGAGGAAACTCTTCCCGAATTTGTGTCGTGACATCCCACCCCGCCTGCTCCAACGCGGGAGTGATGAATTTGGTACAGATATCTCGCTCGGAGAGTTGTTTCTTATTCATGGGTCTACTCTCCCTCTGCTTTTACTTCCCCACAGTTCATCAGCCAACTTTTCCTGGGATAAATTCAGCTGCTTCCGAACCTCCTTGACCCGTTGTGGAAAACTTTCGGCTTGCTGGCTCATCGTTTCACCTCAACTGCTGGAGCATGCAAAAAACACAAGCACTATCCAAATTCATTCGCCAACTTATAACACCTACGATACTGGAAGCAAGGCAAAAGCACATATCTGAAGCAGACGCAAGAAACCAATTACCCAGATAAATTCCATAGAGCCGCTCCAGCTGAGGCCAACTCCTCCGACGAGCATATCTTTAAGGCCCATTCTCGGCCCCGGCTTCAACTTCCGCTCGCATCGATGATGATTCTGGAGCTAGATTCGTACCACCTTCTTCCCCAGACCTTTCGGAGGGTAGCACTTAAAATCCACCTGTCCGCTGAACCGGCTCATAAAATCGGAAAACGCCCGGACGGCATCCAAGGCGTTGTCTCTCAGAACCAGGGCCTCCTCTTCCGGTATCCCGTCAAGCTCGCCCCATTGGCTCTTGAATTTGATATAGGCCATGTCGAATTGACGAACGATATTGAACATCTTGATGCCCAAGGCTGACTCCATTTCTATGGTCTTTGCCCGGCTTCCCCGGGCGGTTTTTTTTTCTTGACCCTGATTTCCTGTTTTTTCATCTCTTTTTCTGCATGCGATTGCTCAAACGTCCGATTGTAACCCACCGTGTTTCACAAAGGATCTTTGACGTTTCCAAGAGTGCTATTCCTGACATTGCCTTGCCGGCAGGTTGCCGGCAAGGATTACGGCGTAAAATATTGATATTTCTGCACCCTGACGATGAAAGCAAGGATCTCTGATGGGTGCAGTTCCATCAAGGGATCAACGGCCCGAAAGCAACGCCGCTCCGTTAACGACGGCCGGATAAAAGACGAGGGACCCGCTGAGAGCATGATATCGGCAGTGCCGGTCCGATCTCAAGGTATGTTGTAATTATACCACCCTCTAACGCCCCATGCCCAAAGCGAAAGAGGGATGGGAAACCGCCGGTTCTCTGATTTACCGAAACAAAGAGACTGAATTGCCCGATTTTGAGGGCGCTGGCAGCCCACATACCCAAAAAATGCTGAGTTACCTGTCTGCATGGAGACAGAGCACCGATATTGTGCCTATGGCAACGTAACCTTGCCGAACCCAACCAAAAGATTGCACCGCAGCCTTGACGGCAGATGAAATTATCCCTGCCATAGACCCGGTCTGCTCTTGCCAATTACTCTGCCTGGTCCCCTATTTTTTTGTCCTATCCCGCCTATCGCATGACAAGGGCGATGTCGGAATGGTCCTGATTCTGGAGCCACCTGTTGACCGAAGTGAAGATGGATCGTGCCTCGTCGGCTTTCATATCCGAGGACTCAAGCAGGTTCATCCCCTCCAGGGTGGTCGTGCCGCTGGTTGTGGGTCCTGACATTGCCCGGCATTTCTCGTCGCTAGGAGCCTGTCGGATTATAGGCATTTTTTCTCAGATCGAGGCAAACTCGAAAAAATTACCGGAGGCATATACTGAATATTCCGAGGATAATTTTTTCGAGTTTAACGAAGATATGGGGAAAAAGGGCATAATCCGACAGGCTCCTAGCCAAGGTTTCCCGAATGTACTTCTTGACCATTTCCTGGATCTTCTCCTGCGTAAACTCAGCCATGCTGCTGCGAACCCTCGTGAATAACTGATGAATATAAGATGCGATACTTCGTGCCCGATGCTTCGCCACTCGAAGCGCACCGGTACGGAGAGAATACCTGAACTCGCACTTGCCGACAATGCGTCTCAGGTCATTTGGTATGCGTAAACGAAAGATGTACCCGGAAGGACTCTGGTACAGGTAGGTAGGTGCGGAAACGACAAGACCCATCTTCACGCCTCTCTGTCTGCTATCTTGTGGATAACAGGAGTGGATAAAGATGGGTCTCTGCACTGGGAATCTCCGACATTCCCAATGATATCAATAATTTGGTGGAGGCGGCGGGAGTCGAACCCGCGTCCGCAAATGCTCCCCTCCCGTATCTACATGCTTAGTTTCCGGCTTGGAATTCGCGTATGACTTGCCGCGGAAACAGAGCGGTCACTACGCTAGTCTATGAAGTTCTCACCAGCTGACGTACAGACACCATCAGCGAAGGCCAGCCCGTTGAGTCGGCGCCCAGTTCCAGTCTTACGGGCAAAGACTGGTGGACGGCAGTGAACAGGTTATTAAGCTGCTACTGCGAAGTTATAATCGTCGGCGATTATAATTTAGGTTCCGTCGGTTTTACGAGCAGACAGAAGCTCGGCATGCAACGATGAGCTTACACATCCCCGTCGAAGCCGTTTCGCCCCCATATTGTAAAAGATCGTCTTACGTCCCCGATGACCGGCGGCAAGCCGCTCTTATCGGGAACTCTACACAACACAGCAGCACTCCAACACTTCCCGTACAGGCCATTGGGACCCGACATCGCGATGCCGGCCGACCCGCTTCCGGGGTTCTCAGGGTGCTGCTGGATAGTTTACATCTCAATTGGCTGTGTTCCGGCGCATGACGCGCTGGAGATCGCGGTCGCTCTCACGTTTCTTGATGGCGGCCCGTTTGTCGTACATCTTCTTGCCGCGGGCCAGCCCGAGTTCGACCTTGGCTTTCCCCTTGTCATTAAAATAAATCTTCAGCGGGATGAGGGCAAGACCTTTTTCCTGCAGCTTGCCTATCAGCTTTTTTATTTCCCGTTTGTGCATCATCAACTTGCGGGCGCGTAGCGGCTCGTTCGGGTTATGCGTGGCGTAAGAGTACTGTGAGATGTGGACGTTGAGCATCTGCAGCTCCCCACGGTCATCGATCTGCACGTAGCCGTCGCGCAGGTTGGCCTTGCCGGCCCGAAGCGATTTCACCTCTGGCCCGGAGAGCACCATACCGGCTTCGAATTTCGACTCGATATGATAATCGTGAAAGGCTTTCTTGTTTTGACAGACTATCTTTATGCCCATATCACCGCTCTTCTTGTTGCACGCCCCGCCCTATGGACTCACTAGGAGCCTGTCGGATTATGCCCTTTTTCCCCATATCTTCGTTAAACTCGAAAAAATTATCCTCGGAATATTTCGTATATGCCTCCGGTAATTTTTTTGAGTTTGCCTCGATCTGAGCAAAAATGCCTATAATCCGACAGGCTCCTAGGATTCCCCAAACGAAGCGCCATCTTACTCCGACTTCTGTTTTCTGTCTTCTGATTTCTGCCTTCCGGTCCGCCACGGGACATTTCACCGCTTTTACTCCGAGGTGACTCGTATGGCCTCCTCCAACGTGGTGATACCGGCGCGCACCTTGCTCCAGGCGTCCTCGCGTAATGTAGTCATCCCTTCCCGGATTGCAAGCCGCCGCATCTCCATGCTCGAGCCCCCGGCGGTCATCACCTTCTTGATTTCCCCCGAAAGCGGAAAAATCTCGAAGACGCCGCACCGCCCTCGGTACCCTGTACCGCGGCAGAGGCGACAACCCTCACCGCGGCTCAAACTCACCGGTCCCGACTCGGCAACCGGAAAACCCAGCCGGGTCAACTCTTTGCTGTCCACCTCATAACTTTGCCGGCACTCTGGGCAGATCGTGCGCACCAGTCGCTGCGCCATGCAGCCCAAGAGGGTCGAGGCCACCATGAACGGCTGGAGCCCCAGGTCCTGCAACCTGACGATGGAAGAGACCGCGTCGTTGGTATGCAGCGTCGAGAAGACCAGATGGCCGGTCATCGCCGCTTGCACCGCGTGGGCCGCCGTTTCATGGTCGCGGATCTCGCCGATCATGATGATATCGGGGTCCTGGCGCAGGATATTGCGCAAAATGGTGGAAAAGGTCACCTCGATCAGTGGCTGCACCGAGATCTGGTTAAACTCCTCGTGCACCATCTCCACCGGGTCCTCCACGGTGATAATGTTCTTTTGCGGCGTGGCGATCTTTTTCAGGGTGGAATAGAGGGTGGTGGATTTACCGCTGCCGGTGGGGCCGGTGACCAGGACGATGCCATGGGGGGCAGTGATAAACGATTCATAGACCGAGAGATCGCGCCGCGAAAAGCCGAGATGGGTAATATCCTGGAACAGCACGTCGGGGTCGAGGATACGCAGCACCGTTTTCTCGCCAAATGACACCGGCACCGTCGACACCCTGATCTCGACATCGCTCTTGCCCTTGCTGCCGATCTTGATCCTTCCATCCTGCGGCCGACGCTTTTCGGCGATATCGAGCCGGGCCAGAAACTTCACCCGCGAGGTGATGGCCGAATGCACCGCCTTGGGCAGTTTGTAGATGGTGTGCAGCGCCCCGTCGATACGAAAGCGGATGAGACTGGTGTTGCGCTTGGGCTCGATGTGGATGTCGCTGGCCCGCTGGTCCAGCGCGTAGCTGAAAATGTGGTTGACGGCGTTCTTGATATGCTGGTCGGAGGAGGTCAGCTCCTTGGTGGAGCTGATCTTCACATAGCGCTCGAGGTTGCCGATGTCCACGGAACCTCCGCCGGCAACCCCCACCCCGTATTGATCCTCGGCGGCGCTGATCGACTTCTGAAAACCGAAGAACTCGGCGATGATCCGCATGATGTCGGATTTAGTGGCCACACAGGGGACGACTTTCACCTGGTTGGCCTGTTCGATATCGCCGAGCGCCGTCTGGCAGTCCGGGTGGTAGACGGCCACCTCCAGCATGCCTTCCTGCATGCCTATGGGCAAAATGAGCTGCCGGATGGCGAAGTTGCGGGGAATCGTCTTGGTGACGACATCCATATCGAGCTCGAGGGGATCGAGCTTCTTGAAAGGCAGCCCGTACTCCTTGCTCACCGCCCGCATGATCGTCTCCTCATCGAGTACCAGATCATCTCGGCCGGCGATGCTCATATTCATGGAGACGATGATATCGACCAGGTCGGGATTGATCTTCTCGGCGACCTTGTCTTTCTGGGCGCGCTTGAGGAGTTTCTGCCGCTGTTTCCCCTTTTCGAGGGTAATGAATTGACGCTGCTCCGGCGTCAACATCCGGTGGCGAACGAGCAGATCGAGAAGCGCGTCGCTGCTAAGCAGTTTCATAAGATATCCATTTTATAACAATAGTGGCTGACTGTACTCCTCCTATTGTTCCCTGTTCCGGGCGGTTTGGCAAGTCCCTTGCGCTGCCGCTCACGTTCACTCGCTTGACTTCACTCCGATTTTCATCAAACCATCAGATCGCGCAGCGTCTTGATATTGAGAATATCTTCGGCCAGGTCGTCTCCTTTCGGGGTCTCGAGGGTCATCGGCAACCGGACAAACCGCGGATCGTTGACCAGATGCCGAAAGCCGTCCAGGCCGATTCGCCCCTGACCGATATGCTCGTGACGGTCCACCCGGCTGCCCAGCTCTTTCTTCGAATCGTTGAGATGAAAGAACTTCACCTCGGCAAGACCAACCTCCCGATCGAGTTCGGCTATGGTCGCCGCATAGCTCTCCGGTGTTCGCAGATCGTAGCCGGCGGCGAAGATATGGCAGGTATCGACGCACACACCTACCCGCTCGGGATATTTCGAACGATTGCGGATGAAAGCAAGCTCCGCAAAGGTACTGCCCAACCCCGTTCCCTGACCGGCGGTGGTCTCAATCAACAGCATCACCTTTTCATAACCGGTCGCCAGCACCCGGTCCATCGCCGCCACGAACCGCGCAAGCCCTGCTTCCACCCCATCCCCGCCGTGAGAGCCCGGGTGAAGGACCACATACGGGATGCCGAGCAGCTGGCAGCGCTCGAACTCCTGGATAAGCGCGGCAACGGATTTATCCTGCAGCTCCGGCTTCTGGCTGGCCAGATTCAACAGGTAGGAGGCGTGAGAGGCAACCGGCAGCTGAGCGTGCTCGGCGTGGGCCTGGCGAAACAGGCGGCACTCCTCATCGCCCAACGGCGCGGGCTGCCACTGCCGCTGATTGCGGGTAAAGATCTGCAATGCTTCGCCGCCCACCTTGTCGATGCGCTCGAAAGACCGATGGAGTCCGCCGGCCACGGACTGATGCGCGCCAATACGTGCCATCGTCTCATCCCTCCGTGGACTTGGTTTGTTCTTGCTCGCGCCGCTCCCGCGAGACCGATTCGGCATAGCTCTCTTTCAAAAACAGCGCCGCCTGGCTCTGGTAATAGGACTGCTCTTGCGGATCGGTTGCCATGGCCTTTTTTTCTGTTTCCACAGCCTGCTTCACCTGACCGTTGGCCCAATAGGCGGTGGCCAGGGTATCGAGGACATAGCCCTTGGGGAGAACGGCAGCAGCCGCCTGGGCCAGGGTCAGCGCCTTTTCCGGCTCCCGCAATGAGAGGTCGTGGCTGGTCAGCAGCAGCCAGGCCAGGTTGTTCATCAGGTAAGGGTTGCTCGGATTTAAAAAATACGCCTTGCGGTAGGCCGCCAGAGCCTTTGCTTCCTGCTTTCGCTTCAGCAGCAGCTCGCCGATCATTTGCTGCCATACCGCGCTGTTCGGCTCATTCTTCGCTTTATTGAGCAGCACCCCCTCCGTGTACCGCACCTGAAACTGACGACCGAGTGTTGCGGTGGGCACCTGCGAGACCAGGAGCAGCGAAAGCGCCAGGGCCCCGACATATGCCAGCAGGCTGTAGCGCACCTTGCGGTCATGGCCGGCGACCACCCGAGCCGACTGCTCGGCCCGCTCCAGACAGTCGATCCGCTCGCCGATACCGAAGTGGTGCCAGTTTTTTTCGTCCCGGCTATTGCCGCCCATCCGGGCGATCTTCTCAAAAGCCGAAATAAGCGCCCGACCGTTGCCGATCACCTTCAGCGCATGCAGATCGGCCTGCCGCTCGAAGTTGCGGATGTAATACCCGAAAAGAAAGCGAAAATACAGCACCAGAAACAGCAGCAGCCCCACGCTCTCGCTCACGCTCAGCAGGCTTTTCGGGTTGATTCCATGAGCGATCATCTGATCGACGACAAACTGCCTGGAAATGAAAAAAAGGCCGAAGGGCTGCATGAAAAGACCGGCAAAAACGCTGAAGCCACCGATAAGAACAATATAGAGCAAGAGGTGGTGGCGCTTGACATGACCGATCTCGTGGGCCATCACCGACTCGAGTTCCTCCATGTTCATGGTCTCGATAATGGCCGGCGTAAGCAGGATATAGCGCAAACCGGGGACGATTCCCATGACCCCGGCGGTGAGCACCCTGCCTTCGAACAGGGGCCAGATATAGAGCTCGGCGGTAAAATCCTGCCGTTTGCAAAACTCGACCAGCTTGCGCTTGAGTTCGCCGTCCGGCAGCGGCCGGCACCCCCAGAGTCTTCGCACCAGTGGCGGAAAGAACACAACCACGAAGCCGAGAAACAGGACGAAGAAAAAGAGATCCCCCCATTGCGAAATCAGCAGCCTGTGCAACCCCGGCAGGGGCAGCAGCGCCAAAAGGTCGAAGAGCACCGAGAGGATGACCCAGGGCAGGAATATAGGCAGATTAGCCTTGATGTTGGATAAAATGAAGCCAAAGCTTGTATAGCGACGATCGAAGACGTATTCGTAATTTCTTCTGCCCGCCCGCCACATGAGCGAGAGAAAGAGCAGGAAAACACCGAGACCGGCAACGTTCATCAACGTCGGCAATCGGTTATGAAACGAGAGAACCGAGAGGTAGTATTTGACGTCGCAGAGATAGAGGGAAGCGCCGAAGAAAGCCAGGGAGAGAATGGAAAGTTTTTTTTCAGCCTGGAAATAGCCGGCTGCGCCAAGGGTGGAAGATCTCCTGTAGACACGGCGGCAAACCCTGTCGAAACCCAGCACGGCCAGAATAAACAGCAACGCCGCCAGCCAGGGAGGGAGCAGCGTGGTCTCTGGAACGGACCCGATGCTGAACAGGAAAATGGCCACCAGAAAGAGCAGGAGATTGGTATATATCAAGAGGTATCCTCGTCTTGTTTGTGTATTTTCTTTTAATGCATTGGCCTGCATTCCCATCAGGTGGGCGGCAGGGTGCACTCGCTCTACTCCGACCGGCTCCCAAGCCCGTCAAGACTACCGTGATGAAACGCAAATGTCAGTGTCGATTATATAGTAGCTACCCTTTTGTTTTTCGCCAGCAGTGCACCTCCCCGATGACCGGTGCCTGATGCTGATACTAAACGTATTATTTTGCGAATTTTCAAATTTTTTCTTGACTTTTCCCACATTCTCATTTTAGATAATATGTTTCATTGTTAGAAGGGCGCATAGCTCAGTTGGCTAGAGCCACCGGCTCATAACCGGTCGGTCGTAGGTTCGAGTCCTACTGCGCCCACCAACGAGAAGAAAATGTTATCGACTACGGTTCCTTGAAGGTTCGCAACATACCGACACAACATAAAGGAGGGGTGCCATCAACCCTCTACTACCAGCGTCGTTTCGGCCAGAACCGCCGGCACAAACGAGATGAACAACAAAGGTACAACCCAACGGGATTGTACCTTTTTTTATTGTCGAACCGATAGAATGCGAATGCTTGAATGAAGATACTGATCGAGGACATCATCGCCAGCCTCGATGATGAGGCGCCTTTCAGCCTGGCGGAAGACTGGGACAACGTCGGCCTCCTGGTGGGAAGCCGCAAGCAGCAGGCAAACTCAGTACTGATAGGTCTGGACCCGACCAACGCCCTGCTCGACGAAGCCATCTCCAGGGGAGCCGATACCCTCCTCACCCATCACCCGGTCATTTTCCATCCGCTCGCCCGTATCGACACCGCCTCACCCGAAGGCAAACTCCTCGAAAAAGCCTTATCCCACCGCATCGCGATCATTGCCTGCCATACCAATCTCGACAGCGCCGCCGCCGGCGTGAGCGACATCCTGGCTGCATCCCTGGGGCTGACCGATCTCAGCCCGCTCGCTCCCGCGCCCGGCGCCACCGATCCCCGCCTCGGCCTGGGTCGCATCGGCCATTTTTCGCAACCGCTTGCCGCAACGGATTTCATCCGCACGGTTCTCGATGCGCTCGACCTGCCGGCAATCCAGGTCGCCGGCCCACTGCCGGAGACGGTGCGCACGGTGGCCGTCTGCGGCGGCAGCGGTTCGGATTTCGCTGCAACCGCCATGGCCAAGGGCGCGGACGTCTACCTCACGGCGGAGGTCAAGCACAACGTCGCCCGCTGGGCCGAGGAGAACGGCTTCTGCATCATCGACGGCACCCATTACGCAACCGAGCAGGCCGCGGTCCGTCTGCTCGCCGAAAAACTCGAACGGCTTCGGCGCGTTCACAACTGGACCCTTGATATTTTGCAAACGACGACAGAGAGGCACCCCTTTGCCTATCTGACCAGAAAAAACTCTATCCATAAGAAACCCAAGACAGGAGAAGCATCTTGAACGAACTCATAGAGCAGCTCATCTGCCTCCAGAACATCGATCTGGAGATCGACAAAATCGACAACGAAATCAAAACGGAACAGAACGGTCTCGATGAGCGCATCACCGCCTTGGCCCACCGGGAGCAGTCCATTACCGAGCTTACCGAGAAAATCCAGGAGCTGGAAAAGCAAAAGCGTGAGCTCGAGACCGAAGCCTCCGATCAGATGGAGCACGTCAAAGACCGCCAATCCAAAATGATGCAGGTTCAGACCGGACGCGAGCAAACCGCCCTGCTCAAGGAGATCGAGGACGGCAAGAAGAGCGTGAAGGAAAACGAGGAAAAGGTCGTCTCCATCATGGAAGAGGTGGAAAAGCTCATCTCCCAGGCCGAGGAAGAAAAGAACCTGCTCAAGGGAGAAAAAGAGCTGGTCGAGGAAGAAAAAAAGAAAGTGCGCACCGCCATTGAAGACATCAACAAGGGCAAAAAGGAAAAAGACGGCACCAGGCAGAAACAGGCGCGGCAGGTCGACGCCCGCATGTTGAAAAAATACGAGATGCTTCGTGAGCGCCGCAATGGACTGGCGGTAGCCAATGTCCTGGATGGCGTCTGCCAGGGATGTTTCATGTCCATCCCGCCGCAGAAATACAATATACTGCTCAAGGGCGACAAGATTCTCGATTGCCCGGCCTGTCAGCGGATCATCTACCATCAGCCGCCGGCCGAATAGCGGCCGCGGACTTGCATGGGGCTTGAAACGACCGCCCGAAGACGGAAGTCCGGCAAGCACGCCCATGGGGAACCGGCGCTTTCCAGACTTCCGACCGAGCCTTGCAACACGAGGCGGCGCAGACCGGCCGTGGAAGCTTAAGGTTGGGTAACCCCTCGGCCTTTTCAAAATTTATCTTCCATCTTTTCGGCTTTGTCACTACAGTAGAGGTTGGAGTGGGTGCATGATCGCTCCGGTCTTTTGGCCGGAGAGGAAAGTCCGAACTCCACAGGGCAGGATGGTTCGTAACACGAACCCGGGCGACCGGGGGAAAGTGCCACAGAAAACATACCGCCCGCGCAATGCGGGTAAGGGTGAAAAGGCGAGGTAAGAGCTCACCGCTCCCATGGTGACATGGGAGGCAGGGTAAACCCCATCCGGAGCAAGACCAAATAGGGAGACGTTTGAGGGCGGCCCGTCCGAGATCTCCGGGTAGGTTGCAGGAGGTGCCGAGCGACCAGCATCCCAGTTAAATGATCATGGCCCCTTGCGGGTACAGAATTCGGCTTATAGCCCACTCCGTTTTTTTATTTTGCAGTATCCACCAACATACCGACCCCTTATTTTTTCCTGCCAACGGGTACCGCCACTGACCCCATGACCATATCCGCCGCCGCCATCATCCCCGCCGCCGGAAGCGGCACCCGGATGCAGCTCGACCACCCCAAACAGTATCATCACATTGCCGGCGCGCCCATATTGGTGCACACCGTGCGGGCCTTTTTCAATCATCCAGCCATCGGGCGAACCATCGTGGTCGTGCCGGCGGACTGGCTCGCCAAAACCAAGACCTTGCTCGCGGAACACGGACTCACCGGCGAATCGCTCACCGTCACCGCCGGCGGCAGGCGACGACAGGACTCGGTGATGGCCGGCCTGCAGCTGCTTGCGCCCGACACGGATATCGTTCTGGTCCACGACGGGGCACGGCCGCTGATCAGCGCCGAGCTTATCGAGCGATGCTGCCGGGCGGCCTGGCAGGACGGTGCGGCCATTGCCGCCGTGCAGGTCAAGGACACGCTCAAAAAGAAAGGCTGTGACGACCGGGTGGCGGCAACCGTCGACCGCCGCGGGCTCTGGCATGCGCAAACCCCCCAGGCTGCCCGTCTGCATCTGTTGCAGCAGGCATTTGCGGCAGCCGGTGACCGCCAGGTAACCGATGAGTCGATGCTGCTCGAGATCGCCGGCATTCCCGTCACCCTGGTCGAGGGGGAGGCCACCAATATCAAAATCACCCGTCCGGAGGACCTGATCCTCGCTGAGAAAATCATGCAACCGTCATCACTTCCACAGCTTCGCATCGGCCACGGTTTCGACGCCCACCGGCTGGTGGAGGGCCGCAAGCTGGTCCTGGGCGGCGTCACCGTACCCTTTCATCTCGGTCTCGCCGGTCATTCAGACGCTGACGTGCTCACCCATGCCCTCTGTGACGCACTGCTCGGAGCGATTGGCGAAGGCGATATCGGCAGCCATTTCCCGGACAGTGACGCCACCTACGCGGGCATCTCTTCAATAACCCTGCTCGAAAAAGTGATGCGGCTGGTGGTCGGGCATGGATACCGCATCGCCAATGTCGATATTACCGTTATCTGCCAGGCCCCGAAACTCGCTCCCCATCTGCCGGCCATGCGCACCGTTCTGGCACGAGCCTGCGACATCGCCCCGGAGGCGGTTGGCCTCAAGGCCACCACCACCGAAAAGATGGGCTTTACCGGCAGAGGCGAAGGAATCGGCTGCCATGCCGTGGCGCTTCTGCAGAAATGACATACTTTTGCAAACCAAACCCACCATGCACCGATATATAGATAGAGAGCGGCTGGCGCAAACCTTCACCACCCTTTGCGAGATCAGCAGCCCCTCCCGCCGGGAAAAACCGGTCTGCGACTACCTCAGAGAGCGATTCGCCCAACTGGGGGCAGACTGGATCTTCGAAGATGATTCCCGAACCGGGACCGGAGCCGATTGCGGCAATCTGATCGTCCGCTTCGAGCCCACCCGGCCCGATATCGAAGGGGTTTTCTTCTCTTGCCATATGGATACGGTCGAGCCCGGCGACGGCGTGCAGGTGGCCCGCAACGGCAACATCTTCACCAGCCGCGGCGAAACCGTGCTCGGCAGCGATGACAAGTCAGGCATCGCCGCCCTGCTCGAACTCATGACCATCCTCCGCGAAAACGAGCTCGGCCACGGACTCATTGAAATCGTGCTGACCACCTGCGAGGAGATCGGCCTTTTAGGCGCCAAGAATCTCGACTATCGCCAATTGCAAGCCCCTTACGGATACGCTCTGGATTCCAGCGGCATCGATACCGTCATCATCGGAGCCCCCACCGCCAACAAGATCCGCATCAAGGTCGAAGGCGCATCCGCCCACGCCGGCTTGCATCCTGAAGACGGCATCAGCGCCATTCAGCTTGCGGCTCTCGCCACCACCGCCGTCCGTCTCGGTCGGCTCGACGACGAATCCACCGCCAATTTCGGCTTGATCTCCGGCGGCGTGGCCAGCAACATCATCCCGCCATCGGTCGACATCGAGGGCGAGGTACGCAGCCATTCTCCCGAAAAACTGGCGCAGTACACCAAGGAGATCGAAACGGCTTTTCGCCAGACCATCAGCGGGTGGCAAAACCCCTATCCGAACAATCCCCGCACGCCCTCGGTTCACATCGAGATCGAACCCGAATATCCGGCCATGCGTCTTTGCGCCGACAGCCCGGTGGTGCGCCGGGTGCGCTCCGCGGGCGAACAACTTGGCAAACCGCTCGATTTCATTGTTGCGGGCGGCGGCAGCGATGCCAATATCTTCAATGGCTACGGCTTGCCCACGGCTATTCTGGCCACCGGCATGAACAAGGTGCACACCACCGAGGAGCAACTCGACCTGGTAGATCTGGTGAAGCTGACTGAGCTGGTCCTGGCCATCGCCGCGCCTTCGCACACGCCACCTGCGTGAGCGAGGGTTGCGGCCTCCATGTGGAAACCGCAATCCTTCAAACCTGGTAAATGGTCTCGTTTCTGTCGAAAAAGAAAGGGGAATTGCACTTTCTAGTTGAATTTCGGACGTACATACTATAAAAATTGAGCTTTGGCGCTGGAACAAAAGGCACAAAGATACCATCTTCTTTGTGCCTTTCCCCTTTTCAGCCCGTCCTCTGCAGGTATCCCCCGTCGGCAGACGACCGGGATACGTTGCGATGCGCTAAAATACCAATGGAATACCCCATGGCAACATCGATTGTACCCTTTCCGCCCCTCAAACCGACGCACGAATGCGGCGTCTGCGGCATCTATAGTCACCACGACTCCGCAAAGCTTACCTATTTCGGCCTCTACGCCCTCCAGCACCGTGGCCAAGAAAGCGCCGGCATCGTCACCTCGGACGGCAATAAGGTAAAGATACACAAGAATATGGGCCTGGTGCCGGAAGTCTTCTCCGAGCAGATCCTGGAGGGACTCGAGGGCGACATGTCCATCGGCCATGTTCGCTATTCGACCACCGGGGCCTCCAACGTCGTCAACACCCAGCCGCTGATGGTTACCCACAAGGGCACCACTCTTGCCGTGGCCCACAACGGCAACCTCACCAACAGCATCGCCTTGCGCCGGCAACTCGAAGAGCAAGGATCCATCTTCCAGACGACCATGGACAGCGAGGTGGTTCTCCACCTGATGGCCCGCGCCACTCAACACGGACTAGAAGATGCCCTTCGCCGCACTTTCACCACCATGAAAGGCGCCTATTCCATGCTGCTGATGACCCAGGATACCATGGTTGCGGTGCGTGACCCCGACGGTTTCCGTCCCCTTTGCGTCGGCAAGCTGGGCAACGGGGGATATATCGTCGCCTCAGAGACCTGCGCTCTGGATCTGGTGGATGCCGAATATCTTCGCGATGTGGAACCCGGAGAAATCCTGATCTTTGCCGGCGGAGTGATGCGATCTCTCTACCCCTGGCCCAAACAGAATCCCCATTTCTGCATCTTCGAACAGGTCTATTTCGCCCGTCCGGACTCCGATATTTTCGGCACAAACGTCTACGGCGTCCGTAAAAGGATGGGACAAATTCTGGCCCGGGAAGCCAAGATCGATGCGGATTTCGTTATGCCCTTTCCCGATTCGGGCAATTACGCCGCGCTCGGCTATTCGCAGGAGTCGGGCATCCCGCTGGAAATGGGCGTAATCCGTAACCATTACGTCGGCCGCACCTTCATCCAACCCACCCAGTCGATGCGCGACTTCAACGTCAAGGTGAAACTCAACCCGGTTCGCGGGTTTCTCAAGGGCAAACGGGTGATCATTGTCGAAGACTCGATCATCCGCGGCACTACCGGCAAGAGCCGAGTCCGGGCCCTGCGGGAGGCCGGCGCCAAAGAGGTGCACATGGTGGTCAGCTGTCCGCCGACCCGCCACGCCTGCTTTTATGGTATTGATTTTCCTTCCGAATCACAGCTCATCGCCAATTGCAAAACCGTCGAGGAGATCGCCAAGTACCTCGGCCTCGATTCGCTGCATTACCTGAGCCTCGATGGGTTGGTGGAAGCTACAGGGCTTCCCAGAGAGCATTTCTGTCTGGCATGTTTTGACGGCAACTACCCGGTAGAACCGGATCGCTCGTTTCATAAGGACTCATTGGACGGGTAGAGCTCTTTCGAGGACTCCTGGAAGCGCCTAAATTCGGCAGACCACACAATTCTTGCCACTATTCTTGGCATCATACATCGCCTGGTCTGCCCGTTTTTTCATGCGCTGCTCATCCTCGGACGCGGGCATATCCATGTTGCGCCGGCAGGAGACCACGCCGATGGAAAGTGTGGTCTTGCCAAATGACGCTTCGATGTAACGGAGCAGAATACGCTGGACGATTTCCGTGGCCTGGCTGCCGTTGGTCTGGGGAAGCAGCACCCCGAATTCGTCGCCACCCAGGCGAAAGCACATATCTACATTGGTGCGAGTGCATTCCTCGAGAATACGTGCCAGGCTGATCAGCACCTGATCCCCTTCCTGATGCCCGAACGTATCGTTGAATTCCTTGAAGCCGTCTATATCGACAATGGCCAAAAAGAGCTGATACCCCTGTCGGTTGGCGCGTTCCACCTCGAGGGTGAAGCGTTGCTCGAAGGCCCGTCTGTTCCACAACGCGGTGAGCCCGTCGCTCAGTGACAGCTGTTCCAGTCGCCGGATCATGTCCCGCTCACGGAAAGCTCGGGAGAGCTTGGCTTCAAGCTCCGCCTGATCTATGGGTTTTTTAATGAAATCCATAGCCCCGGCCGCGATAACTTCGGCATAGCTCGCCCGATCGCTATAGCCGGTGGCCATGACCACATCAACGCGGGGATGCGCTTCCTTGACACGGGCCAGAAGTTCCAAACCGTCCATGCCGGGCATGACGATATCGGTGAGAACGAGATCAACCGGCTCGGAGCCGAGAACCTGTAGCGCGTCCTTGCCCCCGGTTGCGGTGAGGCAATGATATCCAAGAGAAGAGACGAGAACATTGAGCGTCACCCGGACCAACTCGTCGTCGTCAACAATCAGGATGGTATCCGTTCTGTCTCCATCTTCCATTGCTCGAGCCGCTATGGCCGGCGGATTGATTTCTTCGGTCATGGTTACCTCGCGTTGTCAGCTGGAACACCTGTCTTTCATAATATCATTTGATTCCCGGTAAAATCCAGACCATACCGGGATTTAGTAAATTCTGTGAGCGATGTTCGCGACTTGTCGCACTCCTTAAAATCACTGGTAAATCCCATCACACTTGCGTTGCCCGTGTCGAACGGATACGATTATCACATGATCAACGACCAGGCAAACACGCCTCCGCCGCACGAGGAGCAGGGACGATCCGACGCCGACGGCAGCGCCACGCAACTCTCCAACATCCGGCTGATGGAGATTTTCGAGGGAACCGACGACGGGAAATCACCCACTGGAATAATACGCGTTTTCAATGCGTTGACAAATGAGGACAACAGCCTCTTCATCGCTCGACTCCACCGTGACATCACGGCCATCTTCCACGGCCGGTACAGGGGATACCACAGCAACTACGGACATTATCACAACCTGCGACACACTTTCGCGGTCTCACTGGCGACAGTCCGCCTGCTGCACGGTCTCGCCTGCCAATCGGTCACCATGCCCGCAGAGTTGCTCAAACTCACCCTGGTGTGCGCCTACTTTCACGATACCGGCATGCTGCTCACCGACAAGGATACGGAACCGGTCGGCGCCGCTCACGTCAAGAACCATGAACAACGATCGATCGCCAATGTCCGACAGTACATGGTAGAACGCAATCAACTCCCCTCCCTGATTGACCAGGCCGCTACCATCATCAACTGCACCAACCTCACCCTCGATCCCAACTCCCAGCGCTTTGCCTCAAAAGCCATCCAGCTGGCGGGACACGTCCTCGGCACAGCCGACATCCTGGCCCAGATGGCGGATCGTTACTACCTCGAAGCCCTGCCGCACCTCTACATCGAACAACAGGCTGCCGGCATTCACAGATACCCCTCCGCTATCGATCTGATGCGGCAGACCACGGCATTCTATCACCAGGTCATCGAGAAGCGTCTCCACCGGGTCCTCAACGATACGTGTATGGCCATGCGCACTCACTTCCGGGTTTGGTGGCACCTCGACAGAAACCTCTACACGGATTTTATCGAGCAAAACATCCACTACCTAGAGCATGTCATCACGCTCTATGACAGCGGCAACGTCAACCTGGACGACTATCTCCGACGGCAACAACCGCCTGTCTGAGCCTTTCCAACCAATGGCCGGCACTACTTTTGCCGAGGGTCCCGTCCCGTTTCAAACATTTCAAACAGATCGTAAAAGGTCCTGGCAACGGCGCTGAAATGGGTGACGGAACCGGAACCGGCATAGGCCTTGGTAAGTTCCATGGCCTTGAGAAAGCTCTCGTAACTCTTTGATTTTTGCGGATCCCTCAGGGCGCTGAGCAGCCGCTCTCCTATATCGTCTTGCACCGACTTCTCCTCGTTTGCTCTCTGTTATGGACTTGCCTTGTAAGCGACGGCAAGATGTTAACGTTGCTCGATAACTTTCAAATAATAAATGTAAAGCATACAAGCTGCCAAGGTACAATGACAAATTTAACCATTCAACCGCCCCAAAACCCCTGCCACCCGATAAACCTGTCGCTCCAGTCCAGAAATTTTGTCTGTCATCTTCATTTTTTATCTGAATTCACCGGCCTTTTAAGATTTTTGTAAGAAAAGAACGGTATCCTTCCCGCCACTGAACCAAACCAGAAGGAGGGATGGAAATGACCCCTGAGCAACGCTACGACCTGGCGCTCGAGTGGCGGATGACCAGCAAGAACATGCAACGTCTTATCCGAGAAGAGTACGAGCGAAAATTCGGTGATCGCCACACCAATGAATTTTGGGAAGAATACCTGATCGAGGCACTGAACCGCAAACCGTTCTGGAAATCCGCCGGACTCATTTGACAATCCCCTTCCCCCGACGATCCCTCCATGTAACGCCCGGTATCACCAGCCCCGCTTCTTGCACCGAGATCCGCGGGGCAGAGCGTTTTTTTTGCTTTCTTCTCCCTTTTCCTATTGAACATAACTTTCTAGAGGATTAAGTTCGTCTCTTACATTTAAATCCAATTTCAAGAAGATGCGCGATCAACTATTGATCTTGCCCTCTTTTCACCATTCCAGCGGGGAAAATCCCCCCGGAATTGCCCAACAAAATTTCGCCCCGCGGGTGCTCACCCATGCATTTTCAGCAGAAAAATAAATATGCGCGCCTGAAAATGTTTCTGTTGACCTATTCTCTGGTCGGCCTGACTCTTTGTCTCCTTCAATATCTATCTATTTTCAACGAGTTGGACTCCCTGCTGCTCTTCCTGGACCCAAAGACCACCTACAGCGCGCTGCCCGCTGGCTTCATGCTTCTGGTCATAATGTTTCATACCCTCTTCCCCGGCATCACCATCCTCGAAGAGGGGGTGGTCAAAGGGCTTGTGTATACGGCTATCATCTGGTTTTTTTATGGGGTGCTGCTGCATTCCTACGCCACCAGCTTTTCACTCAAGCTCCCTCTGATCGCACCGCTTCTGGGGGGCATCATTTCAATCATCCGGGTTACCTGCTGGGAATGCGCGTTCCAACTCCAGGAAAAAATCGGCGTCAGGAAAATCCTGGGCTGCTATGTGGAACCCGAGGTGGCGGATATTCTGTTGAGTAACCCGGACCTGATCCGTCAGGACGGGATACGGACCACCGTCACCGTCATGTTCGCCGACCTGCGGGGGTTTACCACCCTGTGCGAACGAATCACCCCGGAGCAGGTCATCGCCATCCTCAGAGACTGTTTCGGCACCTTCATCCGAATCGTCAGGACCAACGGAGGAACGGTGGACAAACTGATCGGCGACTGCATCATGGTTGTCTGGGGCCATCCCCTGCACATTGACAACCACGCTGAAAAGGCTGTCGAATCAGCCCTGGAAATGCAGGCGATGATGGAAGGCCTGAAAAAGAAATGGCAGGAAAAGCTCGGTGTGGATATCAAGCTGGGCATCGGCATCAATACCGACGAGGTTGTGGCGGGCACCATCGGCTCCGAAGAGTTCTGCGATTACACAGTACTCGGCTGCGGGGTAAACCTGGCCGCCCGCCTTGAATCGATCTGTCCGGGAGACAGGATCTATGTCTCCCAAACGACGCGTTCGCTCCTTGAGGGCATGTACACATTTCGCAAGTCGGACACTCCGGTCATGAAAAGCAGCGGTGAAACAGACCATGTCTATCAGGTACTTGGCAGACGCGCCCTTCAAGCCACCCCTTGCCCAAACGAAAGGATCGGACTGCGTGGGGCGACCGGGATCGAAAATATGAAAATCGGATCCCCGGCCTAGCCTCCCCGCAACTGCAACTTTTGCCGGCGCACAGGCGTCGACGAAAGATCTTGCATCAATACCGCAGTTCAGCTAGGATTCCCCATTTAAGCTAAAGGGGGTGCAAGTCGGTAACCGGCTCTATTTTATAATGATATATCTATCACCGCTGCCTCCCTCCCCCGCGCGAGCTTGCACTGCCCAACCATCCGATGGCCTGTAAGCGATCACGGAACAAGCAACTTCCACACCTTCTGTCCACCAGGTCGGTATAATGGAGGAATATGAAAAAAATCTTGAACAACAATTTCGACCTTACAGGCAACGAATCATTGCGCGTCAGCCGCATGTACCTGCTTTCACGGTTGGTACCTCTCGGTAACTTCGGCACCGGGCCGGACGTACGCTGTTTGCTTGTTTTCACAGCCCTCCACTACTTCTCCCGACCCTTTTTCTGGCTCATTGTCCGCCGCGAGCGGCAGTGCAGACGGCTTTTTCGCCTCCTCAAACGAGCTTTGGGCCGGTAACGGATATGACAATTTTCCCCAAGGGCGCCAGCCGAATCTGGTTTCCTCTCCTCCTCTGGGCTGTGTTTTGCACTATCTACTATTTTTGCTTTTTCGCCCAAGCCCATGTCGACCTGAAGATACAGGTGACACAACCAACCTGGTTCAAGATATATTGGGCCAAGAGCGGTCAGCTTTTTTCCGAGAAGCACATGGCGTGCGTGCGAGTCAAACCCGGCCGCAGCAACTACAATTTCTTCCTGACCGACCTCCGCCGTATATCGCTGCTACGCATCGACCCGATGGAATATCCCGGAAAAGCAGTGGTGGAGCAGATCCTGATGCGCCAGAAAGGTCTTAAGGATATCAACCTTATAACTCAAAGCGGACTGGCGCAACTCAAGCCACTGGCAGAGATCGGCGCGTCTTCCTTTACTGGCGGGAAACTCGTGGTGACCTCCACCGGCAGGGATCCGAATTTTCTCCTGAAACCGGTTGTACAGCCGGTATCTTACAGCCTGTTCCCTGTTGTGGTGCGATTGGCCGGCGCCGGTGTGATCATTTTCATTCTCTGCCAAGGGGCCTCGCATCTGGTCAGTGAATTTCGCTTTGTGCCGATATGCCTGGCCGCCATCCTCAGCCTGGTTGTAGTGATGGCCGTTATCAGCAGACAGAATGCCCACCCCGACGAATTCGTGCATGTTGCTGCCTGCGAGTATTATGTGGACCACTGGCTACCGCCGGCGGTGAGTGATCCAGCCATCCGAAACAGCTACAGTCCATATGGCTCCTCGCGCCTGAACACCAATGAAATTTTTTATCCGTTCTGCGGCAAGTTCGCCGAGATTATAAAGCCGTTCTACCTCAGCCACTATCTCTCGTTTCGCCTGCTCAACGTCTTCCTGCTCAGCCTGATACTGCTCTACACCATGCGGGTGATCCCGGCTCGCATCATGGCCCTGCCCCTATTGGTCTCACCGCAGATCTGGTATCTATATAGCTATTGCAACTCGGATGCCCTGGCCCTGACCGCCTCGTTTTTCGCCGGTTGCCAACTGGTGCTTCCGGAGAGTACCTTCCATAATTACCTCAACAAGTCCTCCGGCTTGCATCGGCTGGCCCAGGCCGTGCTCCTCGGGCTCGGCTTGGGAGTTCTGTTGCTGGTCAAGAAAAATTACTGGCCCTATATCGCCTTCCTTCTATTTGTCGCTGCCATCCAATTTATTCAGTTGCCAGACCGGAAACAGAAAACGCTCTGGCTCAAACGAGTGATCCTGCTCATGCTCATCGGCGCGACACTCGTCGCCGGCAAAAAGGGGGCCGATTACTGGATGAACGGACCCGACAGAGCCGCCAAGATCACCGCCATGCAGATACAACTCGCGAAGCCGCTTTACAACCCCGAGACGCCGCTGGCAAAACAGCACAGCTACCTCAACATGAAGGGCAGGGGTGTTCCGCTCAAGCAGCTGGTCATCAGGGATCGCTGGTTTGAGAACACCTTTCGTTCCGCTTTCGGGGAATACGGATATTTCACCATCTCGGCACCCGAGAGGTATTATGACGTGGTGCGATGGTCCGGTTTTGTACTTCTGAGCTTTTTCCTCGGTTCAATCCTGGTCAGAGGAGGGAAATGCAACAGGTTTATCGCCCTGACCATGATGATGGTCTCCTTCGCCCTGATCGGCGCCTCGCTCTACCATAGCTGGACAGCCGACTTCCAGACCCAAGGCCGTTATCTCTTCCCCATCTTCGCCATGCTGGCGATTCTCGCCGGGCAGAACCGGGCCGTCCTCAGCCGACGCTGGCTGAGTCTGTTCACGGTATGGATGTTCCTGATCTCATTCTATTCCTTTACCTGGATCGCCCTACTAGACATCCCGCGGCGAATCCTCGGAACTTGAGAGTGGATGTAACGCATCATCGGATTTTACATCCCTTCACCCTGCACGGCAACATCCGCTTCGTTTTCCCGGTCGACGGAATGATCGCGAGCCACCAGCATATAGATGGAGGGGACGACAAAAAGGGTGAAGATGGTGCCAATAGCCATGCCGCCCACCAAGACCAGACCGATGGAGTTCCTGGCAGCGGCGCCGGCGCCGCTGACCAGGGTCAGCGGGAAATGACCGGCAATGGTGGCGACACTCGTCATCAGGATCGGACGCAGTCGGGTCATGGCCGCCTGCTGCACCGCCTCGAGTTTGTCGTGGCCCTGCTCCTGCAGCCGATTGGCGAACTCGACTATCAGGATCCCGTTTTTCGACACCAGTCCGACCAGGGTGACCAACCCGACCTGGGAATAGATGTTGAGGGTAGTCGTCCAGCCATGGGTCCAGAAGGGAACGTTCGGGTCCGGCATCTTCAGGAAGGTAAAGAGTAAAGCCCCGAACATGGCCAGCGGCACGGAACCAGCCAGAATGACAAACGGGTCGCGAAAGCTGTTGAACTGAGCCGCCAGCACCAGAAAGATGAGGACCACGGCCAGCATGAAGGTTGGCAGAAATCGATTGCCCTCAACCCGCAACTGCCGTGATTCTCCCGTATAATTGAGTACATATCCTTTCGGCAATATTTTCGCCGCTTCCGTTTCCAGAAAGCCCAGGGCTTCGTTGAGCGGCCGCACCGCAACGCCGCTTAGCTTGACGGCGTTGAGCTGCTGCATGCGATTGAGCGAGCGCGGCACCACCGTGTTCTCGATGGTGGCGACAGTGGCAAGCGACACCAGTCCACCTGCGGGCCCGGTAATATAGATATTTTTCAATTGCGACGGGTTGAGCCGATCGACCCGCTGGATTTGCGGTATCACTTTATAGCTGCGGCCGGCAATATCGAACCGGTTGACGTAGGCGCCACCGACCATCGAACCGACATCCGCCCCCACATCCTGGAGATTGAGGCCGAGATCCGCCACCTTGTCGCGATCGATGATAAACTCGGTTTGCGGCTGGTCGATCTTGACATCGATTAGCGGCGGAAAGGCGAACATGCCGCTACCAATCGCCTTCAGCTGCAGCTGCCTGGCAAAATCGAGAATACTCTGCTCGTCAGCCGTCGAAGCAATGACGAATTCCACCGGAAACTGACCACCGCCCGGCAGAGCCGGCGGTACGACCGGGAAGACCTGACTCCAGTCACTCCCTGCAGTTTTTGCTGGACCTCCGGCAAAATCTGCTGAATGGTCCGCTGCCGCTCCGCCCAGGGTTTGACCACCATGCCACTGAAACCGGAATTGGGGAAGGTGGCCTGGAAGGTAAAACGGGTCTCCGGGACGCTGAAAAACACCCGGTTTACCGCTGCCGCGTAGCGACTGTTCTGATCGAGGGTGGAATTGGCCGCGGCGTCGATAATACCAAAAATCACTCCTTGGTCCTCGGTCGGGGCAAGCTCCTTGGGAGACATGTTAACATCGGAATGGTCAAGAGACTCACCACGATCCAAACCAGGTACACTGCCGGCCTGACCCGGAGCGTCGCGGTCTAGCATGCGACCGTAAATTTCTCGTATTTTGGTGAAATCGCGCGATATTTTTCCCGCGAGACCATGTTCCTCAAGGCCCGGCTTGAGCAGCTTCGCCGACATCATCGGCGATAGCGTCAGAGCGACGATACCGGAAATGGTAACGGCGCCGGCTAGAGTAAAGGCAAACTCCCGGAAAAGCGAGCCGGTCAGCCCCCCTGCAGACCGATCGGGGCGTAAACCGCCGCCAGGGTAACGGTCATGGCGACGATAGGCCCTACCAGCTCGCGGGCCCCGAGGAGAGCTGCCCGTAACGGTTTTTCTCCCAGCGCCGATATGCCGTTCGACATTCTCCACCACCACAATGGCATCATCGACCACCAGACCGACCGAAAGAACCACCGCCAGCAAGGTCAGCAAGTTGACCGTAAAACCAAAGACCTGCATAAGAAAGACGGCGCCGATCAACGACAGGGGAATGGCCACCACCGGAATCAAGACAGAGCGGAAAGACCCAAGGAACAGGAAGATGACGATCACCACAATGAGCAGGGTGTCTCCAAGAGTTTTCAGTACCTCATGGATGGCATTGACAATGTAATTGGTAGCATCGTAGGCGACCCGGGCGGAAAGCCCCGAGGGCAGCTCTTTTTTTATCGACTGCATCTCGTCAGTCACCCGTCTGATCACATCCACCGAGTTGGCATTGGGCAACGGCCAGACGCCGATAAATACCGCGGTCTGCCCGGAGAAATGCACTTCGCTGTCATAATCCTCGGCGCCGAGCGCCACCTGGGCGATATCCCCCAATCGGATGATAGCGCCGCCCTGCTGCCGAACCACCAGTTGCTTGAAATCCTCCACGGTGCGCAGGTTGGTATTGGCGGTGAGATTGACCTGGATCAGCGCCCCCTTGGTCCGCCCCAGGGCGGAAAGATAGTTGCTGGCGGCCAGCGCCCGCCGAACTTGAACCGGACTGATATTGTAGGCAGCCATACGTTCGGGCTGCAGCCAGATGCGCATGGCGAAGGTCCGTGCCCCGAGGATCTCGGCCCGCTGGACCCCGGCCAGTGCAGACAGGCGTGGCTGCACCACCCGCACCAGGTAGTCGGTGATCTCGTTCTGGCGCAGGACGCTCGAGGTAAAGCTCAGATACGCCGAGGCGAACTTGCTGTCGGCGGAGACGATATCGATGGTCGGCACTTCGGCTTCAGGCGGCAGGTCGTTGCGCACCTGGTCGACCTTGGAGCTGATTTCCGCCAGGGCCTTGGTGGCATCATAATTGAGCTTGAGGCGGACGTTGATGGTGGAAAGCCCCAGCTTGCTCTCCGATTCGATATAATCGATGCCGTCGGCGGCGGCGATCGCCCGTTCCAGCGGAGTGGTGACAAATCCACGCACCAGTTCGGCGCTGGCGCCCACATAAACCGTGGTGACGGTGACGGTGGCATTTTCACTGCGCGGATATTGACGGACATTGAGCGAACGAATTGCCTGCAGCCCGGCGATCACGATCACCAGATTGAGCACCAGGGCGAGAACCGGCCGGCGGATAAAGAGGTCGGTAAAGCGCATCGCTTGTTCCCTTTAGACGTGGAGGTTCTCAACTTCGAACGAGATGGCTAGTTATTCTCCGGCGTTGGACGCAGGCTAAAATCGGGCTGCAGCGTGTTATCGATCAGCACCGACTGGCCGTTGCGCAGCTTAAAAACACCGGTACTGACAATTGCCTGCCCCTTTTCCAGCCCCTTAGTCACCGCTATAAAATCGCCTTGTTTCGCTCCCAGCCGCACGAACTGCTGACGAAGAACCTTTTCCGTTTTGCCGGTTTTTTCGTCCTTTTTCTCCTCGACGACAAAAACGGAATCGCTGTACGGTGCATAGAGGACAGCCGTGGCCGGGATGGCCAGCACACGCTGCAGCCTCGGCAGAACCACGGAAACCTGAACGAACATGCCGGGCCGAAGACGTTCGGTGGTATTGGCCACAGTCGCCTGCACGCTGATATTGCGGGTGGCGGGGTCGACATCGGGGTTGATGGTGGTGATTTGGCCCTCGACCACCTCACCCGGCAGAGCATCGGTGGCAACACGTACCGGCAGTCCCGGACGCACATTGCCGAGTTGCTGCTGCGGCAACTGAAAATTGACGTACATCGGACGCAGTGACTGCAGGGAGACAATCTTGTCGCCCTCCTTGAGATATTGGCCCAGATTGACCAGTCGAATGCCGAGCCTCCCGGCGAAGGGGGCTTGCACGCTTTTCTTGTCGATGGCTGCACGGATATTGTCGGCCTGCGCCTCGGCCTGCCGGTACGAGGCCACGGCCGCGTCATGTTCGGACTTGGGAATCACTTTTTGCGCCAGCAGCCGATCGGCGCGTTCGAGGTTTTTCTTGGCCAGAACCACGCCGGCTTCGGCGCCGGGCAACTGGGCCCGCTCCGAGCTGATGTCCTGCTGCACCAGCAGGTCTCCGGTCTTAACCCGGGAACCGGGTTCGAAAGCGATACGCACCACCTTGCCCGGCAACTCGGCGCTCACGGTTACCCCCTGCACTGCTACCAGAGAACCGACGGCGGTGAGCAGTGAATCCCAGCTTTCCTGTTGGACCTGAGAGGCTGTAACCTTCACCGGCGGTGGCACGAAGTGGGCGCCCTGATCGATCATTTTGCGAATCTGCAGGACCTTGATCCCGGCGATAGCCCCCACCACAATGAGCAGGCCCACAGTACAAGGAATATTTTCTT
>CAVUXQ010000028.1:0-18068 GCA_963745265.1 uncultured delta proteobacterium | reverse complement strand
AGTCCGGCTTGAGGAGGGATGGTTTGGCCTGGGGAACGACAACAGGTAAGGATCGATCTCATTGGGAGTTCGGGGTGAGATATTGAGTGGTTGTCAATTGGACCTTTGCTTTTTAAGAGATGTGCATGCTGTCCCCTGAATTTCCTATGTCCACGACCCGCTGGGCCGCTGCATCGCTTAAAAGGTGAATGGCACCATAGTCAGAAAATACCTCTGGGCCGGCCGAACCATCTTGCTGGCCGTCTATGACGGTAACGACAATCTGCTGGCGCGTTTCCAGTACGTTGGTGGCAGACCGCCCGGCGACGACCGCCAACAATTCCACCTACTATCTCGCTTACGACCAGGTCGGCTCCCTCGGTCTTGTCACTGACGCCTCGGGCAATCCGGTCAAGAGCTTGAATATGATTCCTTCGGCAATATAATCAATCAGTGGCGAGCAACCCATCATTCGCCATCCCCTTCGCCATCCCCTTCGGCTTCGCCGGCGGCCTCTATGATTCGGACACCAAGCTGGTCCGATTCGGCTACCGCGACTATATGCCCGAGATCGGGAAATTAAAACCTTACAATATTTAAATGAGAATAAAAATAAGGAGGACGAAGAATGTGTTGAGATGGGAGAATTTCTAAATGGAGACGATGTAAGAGAAGTTGGTGAACATGCAGACGAGGTGGGCGTTGTAACGGGCGTTGTAGATCGTGCAGGTGTAAAAAATAGAAGAAAACTGAATTTAAAAAATGTGCCGACTGAAAAAGGTAAAGATAGGGATGAATATCCACCAGCAGTAGTCAAAGCTGATAATCTAAGTCAGGTATCAGTCTAGGCTATTGATCAATCACATAATCGAAGAATCGGAAGCAGATTGCCAAAAGAATTGCCTGCTGATGGCGCCAGAGTTCGTATAACACTTCCAGCTCACCGTAATCAATAGGGAATAGCATCATGGATAATATCTCAAAGTTACTCAGTATTTCATCTGAACCAATAAGCTGTGATCCGGTTGAAATAAGTGAGATCTCGTTTGTGAAGATGCTTCCGGAATCAATATTGGAATAGCCGGGGGCGTAGTTATCAGTTCCTATGGAATTCAGGAAATATATAGAAATATTTTCAAATTACCCTCTTTTTTCAAGAGTTGTTTTTGAGGATATGTACCCCCCATAACCTCTTCCACTTTCCATTTTTCAGCCGCTTTGAAGCTTCTCCTTGTTGTCGATGTCGATGCAGAGTAAAGCTTTTTATAGTTCTCATTATGCATATCTACAATTTTCTCTGCCGCCTCGTGGGCCATCGTTGCAAAGGCATGATTGGCCTTGTCTTGAAGGCCGCGCAGATAATCTATCTGCGTTTGATAATAACCCCAGGTTGCCCATCCAGAACCAATAACAAAATGTTTGGTTTCTCTAAAGTCTTGCTTTCGTTCTGTTCTCAGCTTTTTGATTTCCGCATTCAAGTCGGCAATCTCGTTCATGCCTATGGCTTGCACATCGCCGGCTGATAAAACTGCGGCATCGGCGACAGCCTGTGTCAGCATCTTATCATGTATAGCTTGGCCGATATTTGCTAGAAACGCCAAAAAAGCAATAAATACCACAGCCGTCAGTGCTACAAAAAACGTGCTCTGACCTTGCTCTTCTCGATAGAGTCGCCTTTTTAAGACTACTGAATTCCCATTGGCCAATTCGTGTATTATTCACCATTCCCCCCCCTATTCTAAAGGTATATCACTTATGCCGTATTTTTGTCGTCTAGGTACTGTATGTATTTGATGCTCGATGTTTAATAAAATCAAGAGAAAAATTATGTGATTTCAGGATGAGAGTATGTGTCCATACGCAAAGAGGAAAATCCTCATTCCTTTCAATTGCAGGCATTTTTAGATGTCTGCGAATAAAATTGTGCAGCTTCCGGACCTTGTCAATCGTCTCTCCACGGAATTTATATCTATAATATTGGGAATATGCCTCATCATTTTGCCACCAGTCATAGTAGGCACTCATCATCCCGGATGCATCTGAAGGATGACTCCTTCCATAAATAGCCACATGCTTGATGCCGGCTTTAATAATTTTCAGTCCTCTCTTTATATATTTAATTGCCAAAATGTTCCGCTGAATTTCCTTATCGAGTATACTGATATTGAAATGAATAGGCTTTTCTTTTGGCTCGTGGCGCATAATCTCCTTGGCGATTGCATAGATTTCAGGTGTGACCTCGCGCAGCTTTTTGATCCTCTTTAAATCATACTCTACAAGTGGAATAGAATTGATATCCGGGCTGTCGCCGCCGTCCCCGTTTTCAATAAAACATCGTTCATCTCGCAACAAGCAGAGAGAAAACTCTAAATCCGTATGCGTATCGGGATCGCAATCATGCTCAATGCATCGATTCGATGGCCTCTCCTCCTGGCACAGCGCCCAACTCTTTTGAATGGCTTTTTTATAGCGTTTGCGGAGTTCGATTTGCCATTTTTTCAGGTAGACATAATTTGATTGCCCTTCAGTGTTGGAATCATCATCACCCATTGTTTCAGGACTTGTAATTATAAAACTGATAGTGTCGTAAGTTGGCAAGTTGCTCTTGTACTTTCCTTTCAGCAATTGCTCGGGGACGGTGGCACTTGCCGTCCTTCCGGCAGCCTTAATCGGGATACCGGGCAAATTCTTCTGGAAATACTTTTTCAATATATCCGCGCGTTCTTTTTCAAAATCGAATCCTTTTTCGCCGGGGACAGCATAGTGCACACCATGCAGAGAAATCTCCAAGGTAAACTTGCCTTTTGCATTTTTCAGTTTAGCCAGAATTTCATCCAACAATTTTTGATTCTTGATTTCACTGCTATCAGCCTTGAAAATATCCGTCCCCTTGCCGGTATAGACCTCCTTTGCCTGAATTGGCCGCACGGCCATCAGGCAAAACACCAGCAGAAGTCCGCAGCCTGCAAAGGCTCGTACTGCTCTTCTCGAAAAATAAGATCCAACGGGATTTCTTCTCATGGTCATTAGTGTTTTATTGTTAACAGCTTCACTCACCCTGCACTCTAACAATGTTTTTCATTTTCATAAACGTGCAGCTGGCTGCAAATAACCGACATGCTAACCGAGCACTGGATCAAGGGCAACAAATTTTCGGAGATTTTTCTTGGTGTTCGGCATTTCGTTAGGTAGCCATATCAATGATGAAAGTGAATCGGCAATGACGATGCTGGCTAACGGGTCGATATTATAGTAAAGATACATCGATTGGAGAGCAGGTGGGAATAATTCCGGAACTCTATCGTACCAGTTGTAAGCATTGGTTTTGCCCAAAGACATACCACTTCTGACATGCCTGCATCGTGGTACTGATTCCGATGAGCCAGCCTTTCCATGCAGTCGTTTAATCGACTCGAACTGACTTGTTCTATCCGATTCCTGTTTCAACCTGGCATCCAGTTCAATCGGCAACTCAATAAATTTATAGTATTATTCGTACCTCTAAGTGATCTGGAATCCAACCGGGTTCAGAGCCCATCAATAAAAGCTGCTGCGATAACGATATACTAATCCTTTAATTATCCTTGACTATAAGTCTCTAATTGACTAGGAGTCGAGGTGTCAGCTGTATTATCAAATCGTTTATACCTATCAAAAAATTTAGGCATGAAAAACAAGGCTACGGCATCTATTGCGATCTGTTTGTTCACCCTGCTGTTTATCTTCTCCCCGGCAACCCCCTCCCAAGCCGACCTCGGCCTGAGTTCCAGCGATTTCGGCAGCGCCCAGGTCAACGGCACCCAGGTCAATAAGCCAAAAGCGGACAAGAAAGACACCTCCCAGACGACGCAGAGTACGGACGACAGCAGCCAGTCGCCGGTGCAGCAGGCCTCGTACGATCCAAATGGCGATAAGGGGTTTTCCGAAGGAACGCCAGGCCTGGAAGCGCAACTCTGCCAAAAATACGCCAATGGCGCGGGCGATCAAGGAAACGGGGTATGCGGCAGCAAGCAATGCTCCCTGGTCCACTCGTATGTGAACCTCTTCAGCCGGCAGTACCAGGACGACCTGCTCGATATGCGCGTCAAGGTGCCCGGTGGAACCCTTGCAATCCACAGATTTTACGCCCAGGGCAAATGGCAGTTCGAACACACCTATCTCCGGCTCGATATCACCGAGCAGGCAACCGGGGTCTTGCACAAAAACGGGTACACCTACCACCAAGGCAAGGACGGCCTCTTTCACTACAAGACCTCTACCATCGAGCAGACGCAAAGCGGTTTTCGCTGGCAGGACAAACGGGGCCACTATGTGCTCTACAACCAAGCCGGCAAGATGGTGGCGGCCGGTAGCCGGCGCGGGGTGCTGAGCCGCTACAGCTACCAAAACGGCAGGCTGATAACCATCGACGATCGGGATGGTAATCCTGTCTACCATTTCCAGTACGACACCAACGGCAAGGTTGCCGCCATCAGCGACAACCATAAGCGGGAGGTGCGCTACCGCTGGCAGGGCGACGAGCTGGCCGAGGTGACCGACGTGCTCGGCCACCATATGCGCTACAGCTACAGTAACGCCGGCCGGCTGACCGCCAAGGCCGATGAAGCCGGCAGAAAGTTCTTCATCACCTATTATCCTGACGGGGCGGTGCGCAGCGTGCTCTCCCGCCAGGGAGGCGGCCATTATTTTTCCTACCGGCAAAAAGGCGACAGCTGGTACGCCAAGGTGAGCAGCTCCATGGGCACGGTGGAGGAGATCTGGTTCGACAAAGACGGCGAGACCACCCGGGTGGTGCGCAATGGCCGCACCGTCCGCCAGGTGGATCTGGAGCAGGGCAAGCACACCATAACCGACGAGCTGGGCGAGCAGATCGTAGAAAAATACGATAGCCGCGACAACCTGATCAAGGAGGAATTCTCCGACGGCAGCACCAAAAGCTACCAGTACGACAGCCACAACGAACTCGTCAAGAAAACCGACGAACTGGACCGGATCACCCTCTATCGCTATAACCAGCAAGGGCTGGTCACCAGAATCCGCAAAGCCGCCGAGACCTTCGACGAGCAGATGACCGATATCAGCTACGACAAGGACGGCGATCCGCTCACCATCACCACCTATAAAAACGGCACGCCGGTGGTCACCACCTTCAGCTATGACGAGAAGGGCAACCCCGTCACGGCCACCGACGCTCTCGGCGACACCACCCGGTATCAGTACGATTACCTGGGTGATGTGATAAAGGTCACCAACCCGGTGGGGCTCGTCGCCACCATGGACTACGATAGCAAGGGGCATCTCTTGGCGGTCCATTATCCCGGCGGCCGGACTATAAGCTACACCTATGACGCCGCAGATCGGCCGATCTCAAGAAAAGACAATGCCGGTGGCGCCACCAGCCTCACCTACGATTATCAGGACAATGTCACCAGCGTACAAGACGCCCTGGGCGGCATCGCCAAATACAGCTACGACCTGGACAACCGGCTGACCAAAAGGATCGACCAGGAAGGCAAATACACCATCTATTTCCACGATGCGGCCACCGGCCTGGTGAACAAGGTGATCGACGGAGCGGGCAATACGATCGAGGTGACCTACCGGGGCTTTGACGACTGCGGCACCTGCCCCAAGACCTTTAGCAACAAGCCGGTGCAGATCACCTACCCGACCTTCACCCGAATGTTCCGCTACGACACGCGGGGCCGAGTAATACGCCAGAGCGATATCGACGGTAAGAAGATTGCCGTTACCACCATGAGCTACGATAAGGCCGGCCGGCTGATCGCCGAAACCGACGCGCAGGGCGGTATCACCCAGCGAAAATACGACAACCTCGACCGCCTGGTGGCCGAAACCGACCCGGCGGACGGAGTGACCCGCTACAAGTACGATCAACTGGGCAACCTTGTAACCGTAACCGACGCAACCGGTGGCAATACCACCTATGCCTACGACCTGCTCGGCCGCAAGATAAAAGAAGTGCGCCCTTCGGGCGCCACGCTAAGGTATACCTACGATGCGGCCGGACGCCTTGCCACCGAGACCGATAGCCTCGGCCATCAGGTCGTCTATATCTATAGCGATACCACCGGCAGACTGGCTGGCTATATGGTCAAGAAGACGCCTATCGATCCCCCCGCCAAGATCGTCCACTTCAGCTACGATAAACAGGGCCATCTCACCGGCTACGACGACGGCCTCACCAAGGGCAGCTATAGCTACGACATGCTGGGCCGCCTGATCGCCGAGAAAACCGACTACGGCACCTTCACCGCCAGCGATAGCACCACCTATTACCAGAACGGCCTGATGAAGAGCTTCACCGGCCCGGACGGTCTCACCGCCCACTACCGCTATAACGCCATCAACCGGATCTCGGCCATTAATATCGATGGAGTCGGCAGCTTCAACTACGGCGCCTACCGCTGGCTGCGTCCCCGGGGCGTCGCCCTTCCCACCGGCACCCGGCTCAACCACTACGACGGCCTGATGCGTCTCACTACCCGCCAGGACACCATCGACAGCACAAAGGTGCTCGATCTTGACTACAGTTACAACGGTATCGGCAATATCACTCAGCGAAAAACACCCCAACAGACCACCGACTACGGCTATGACAGCCTGAGCCGACTGACGGAAGTAAAAAACAACGGGAAACTAGCGGAAAAGTTCAGCTACGACCCCATAGGCAACCGCCTCTCCAGCCTGCCCGACAAAACATACAGCTACCAGAACTCTCTGCTTACCGCGGCGGACGGCACCAGCTACGGTTACGATAAAAACGGCAGCACCACCAGCATCACTCGTGGCGCCACAACCACCACCCTGCACTACAACCTGGAAAACCGCCTGGCTGAAATCAGCAGCAAAGGTGTGACTGCCCAGTACTTTTATGATCCCTTTGGCCAGCGCGTCGGCAAGGAAGTCAACGGCAAACGGACCTGGTACGCTTATAGCCCTGCGGGCCTGGTTGCGGAATTCGATGGCAACGGCAAGTTGCTTACCTCCTATGCCTACAAGCCTGGCAGCAACTGGTCTTCGGACCCCATCATGCTCAGTCGCAAGGGCAAGCACTATTTCTACCATAACGATAACTTGGGTACTCCCCAGGTGCTTACCGACAGCGACGGGGAGATCGTTTGGCAGGCCAGCTACGACGCTTTCGGCAAGGCGAGGGTTGCAGTTGACAAGGTGATCAATAACTTGCGGTTTCCGGGACAGTACTTTGACGCCGAGACGGGGTTGGATTATAATTTTCACCGGTATTATGATCCGGAGACTGGGCGGTATGTTTCTGCTGATCCTATTGGATTGGCTGGGGGGATAAATTTTTATGCTTATGTTGAAAATAACCCGACATTGTGGTGTGATTCGGTAGGTCTTGTAACTCTTTATGAATATCTAAATCAGTTTGGTGGAATGGATAGGCTATTTGGAAAAGATCATCCCGTTGAAAAATACTTATTTATTAAATATTCAAAAGAAACTGAACGCCAATTTGAAATGCTTAATATGCATGATATTCGTGTCGAAGAATATTATTGGAGGAAATTTGAATCATATGTAAAGAATAATATAGCTAAACGTCGAATAGAATTGTGTCAACAAACTTATGAAAGCCTTTATGGCCCAGAAACTGGTATAGGACTCACTGGCAGCCCGGTTGGTACTGTAGGTCAAGTTGCGAGTGCCGTGGGCATACATGGTGACGTTGGCACAACGCAAGTTGCTCAAAAACTTTTTATGATGTATTCAGAAGAGGCGTTTAGATTGCAAGAGCACGGGCCACAAGTAATCAGTAAAACAAATTGGGAAAATATTTTTGGGTCATATACTCTAGGACTCTATCCTTAAAACATAAATATAAAATACATTATGTTAATCAATAAAAAGTATTTTTGTTGTTGCTTTTTAGTGTTGCTAATATGTATTTGCACAAGTGTTGCAAATGCTGAATGGTGCAATAATGACAATCAGGTCCAAGCCGAACCTCCCGAATTGAAAACTTTTAGTTTTGCAGTTGACCTATTTGCCTATTGGAATGCGAGTAGTCATTCGGATCTCGAACTAGGGGAAAAAGCTTTTGCTTTAATTTCTGATTATAGCTTTTTCATAAGGTTGAAAGATTTGCAAAATTATGACACATCAACATTAAGGAGTATCATAACTGTAATTAATATCCTAAAATCAAATAATGATCTATTTTCCGATGAACCTCTTCTTGATAGGAAAAAAGCGTTTCTTGGCTACGAAGTAAATATAAAATCAATCTTACAATGTCGACGGAATAACCTAAGAAAATTATTTAGAAATGTTATAAAAAAATAACTACTCAAACACCTAAAAAAAGTTTAGGAAATCATAAAAAACATGACAGTTGTTGTCAGTCTAAATAAACAACAAAATACCGTCAAAAATTACCTGATCTTCCCACCGGTGGTTTTCAGGAAACGGTAGCATAAACTGAAAACCCCAGCTGTTCGTCAACCTGCCAGTTTCTCTGCCTTCCTCTTGAATGTCTCCACTGTCTGCTCGGCAAAGCCGCCGTCAAGTATTGCAAAGGCGGCTGCCCGGCGATAATACTCTGCCGCCTGCCGCTTCATCCCTTTCGCCTCGTACAGTTCGGCATAGCGATGCAAGCCATCGATCTGCTCAGGATACTGCTGCTGCAGTTGCTCGCACACCTTTTCGGCCTCATCAAACTTGCCCTGATCGAGCAGCTCCGGAACTTGGTTTGATAATTGATCCAAATCCGAGTAATAAAACCTGCCCCCCGTCGGGGGCTGGGGCGCATTGGCGCAGCACTTTTTATATTTCTTGCCACTGCCGCAGGGGCAGGACTGGTTACGACCGGTTTTTTTCATATGCAGATACGATATCCCATAGAGTTAAGCATTACCGAATACCGGGAGCAACGGGCGTGGGAGAACGCCAAGCTCGATAGTTGCCCCTTCCATCCCGAGGGAGGCTGCGGTATGGCCAAACATGGCACCTATCCAAGAAAGTTTCCGGAATTTTGCCTGGTGCCCCGCTGGTACTGTCCGACCGAGAGGCAGTCGATCAGCCTGCTGCCGGACTTCTTTGCCAGCCGCATGCCGGGAACCTTAGACGAAGTCGAACAGGCCGTCAATATTGCTCAAGGCTGTGGCAGCCAGGAGGCAGCGGCCGAGATGCTTCGGCCGGATATCGATCTGCCCGGCGCCTTGCGGTGGCTCCGGCGAAGGATGGGCTATGTCCGGCAGATTCTGACCATTCTGACCGGGCTGCTGGCCACCGGTTGTGCCCCGGAACTCCACGCATTCCGGCAGAAATACGCCACTACCCGGGTGCTGGTCGGATTGCGAGAGATCGCCGAGGCTCAACTTGCTTCTCTGCCGCCGATTGTCGGATTTGGCCCCCGCCCCGGCGGGCGGTATTGTCGCGGATCTGCCGCCAACAATCGATGGGGGCTGGCAATGGCCGGGTAACCAGGTAAAAAGCCGCCATAACCTTAACCAGTAAGGGAGGCTTTGATGGACAAAGAACAACTACAACAGCAGGTGGCTCTGTTTCGTTATGGGGTGATCTCCGATTTCGTTCACCTGGAACCGGGCAGCAAAGGGCTGTATGCCCAGATCAGGAAGAAGGCGGCACTCTCCTACACCATTCCCGGCTCCAAACGTACCAGGGTGGCGGAGGAGACCATCCGTTCGTGGCTGAAAAAATACCGCAAGGATGGCTTTGACGGCCTGTTGCCCAAAGGCAGGGAGGATCGGGGCAAGGCCAGAAGATTGCCCCAGCAGGTCCAGGATGTCCTGTTGGCGATCAAGGAGGAAAATCCCGAACTCACGGTGCCCCTGGTGATTAAAAAAGCCAAGGAGTCAGGAGGAGTGGCCGACGACCTCCGCTTGCCGAAGTCGACGGTCTACAAGCTGTTGGTCCGGCACGGCCTGACCAGGAAACAACCGGCCGCAAGCAAGGACCATCGCCGTTTCTCCTATCAGTACGCCGGTGAGCTGTTCATGAGCGACGTGATGCATGGGCCGGCGATCAAAACCGCCGGCGGCCGGAAGGGCAAAACCTATCTCATCGCCTTTATCGATGACGCCACCCGGGTGGTGCCCTATGCGGCCTTCGCCAAGTCGGAAAACACTGCGGATTTCCTGGAGGTGCTCAAGCAGGCCGTTCTCCGTCGCGGCCGCCCTCAACAACTTTTTGTCGACAATGGTTCGGCCTTTCGCTCGCACCATTTGTCACTGGTCTGCGCCAAACTGGGCATAACACTGATTCATGCACGTCCCTATCACGCTGAAGCAAAAGGAAAAATTGAAAGGTGGTTCCGCTCGGTACGGCTGCAGTTCCTCCCTCTGCTGACCGAGGCTGATTTGGCCGACCTGGCGTCCCTCAACCGGGCGTTGTGGCGCTATGTCGAGATGGAGTACCACCGTTCACCCCACCGCATGCTGGGGGAGACACCGCTCGACCGTTGGGCCAGATCGGCGGAGCGGGTCCGCTATCTTGAACCCGGCATCGATATTGAAGACCTCTTCCTGTTCGAGGCCAAGCGCAAGGTCCAGAAGGACCGAACCATCAGTCTCAACGGTCGGGTCTACGAAATCGAGGCCTCCCTGGTCGGGGAAACAGTAACCCTGCGTTACAATCCTGCAGCCCAGGCAGAGACAGTCGAGGTCCGACACAACGGGCGCTTTATCCAAAAAGCCAAGCTGGTCGACGTCTACGCCAACTGCTTCGTCAAGCGCGACCGCCCCTCCAGCACCCTTGCAACGGTCGAGCCGGCAACAAGCGCTGAACAGACGAGTGAACCGGACAAATCACCCAACCATCCGGTGAATTTCTGCCAAATCACCCGGGACGACAAGGAGGAAGGTCATGTATAGAAAAGCTTTCGGCCTGACCCGTCATCCTTTCGAAAAAGATATCGAGCCGACTAAACTCTTCGCCTCCCAGGCCGCGGCTGAACTGGAGGCACGGCTCAACTATCTGCTCCAACTCAGAGGGATCGGCCTGGTCACCGGTGAGATCGGCAGCGGAAAGACCAGTATCTGCCGCAAGGTGGCGACCTCCCTCAATACCGGCCTGTACAAGGTGTTCTACGTGAGCTTGACCACCGGCAATGTTTGCATCAAGGAACGGGGGCGGACCGAACCAAGTTGTAGATTCTCAAAAAATGATCCCACTAAAATCTCAAGTATTTTTACCTGATATTGCCCTAAATGGGAATGGCCGGAAGGGTCGCCCCTCCCGGCCGGTTGGGTTGTAGACAGCAGTCTACCGCACCGAGTTATCCCTTGGCGCCGGAGTCCCCTCGCAGACGCCTCCGTTTCACTCGGATTCGTTGAACCAGTCCGCGTCGTAGAGCGTCTCTGCGGTAATGGTTTTCTCGTGTCGATAATAGGCCTCTTCCAAGGCCATTGTGGCGATATTCATAACGTTTCGTCGATTTCCCCGGGTATGGGCGGCGATGATCGCAACAGCTTCATCCGCAAAAAGATCTGGAGGCGCCTCGCCGTTCTTCAGACGGTTTTCAATAAACAGTTTGGTCTCCTGCTCGTTCATTGGCTGGAGTTTCATGACGGTGGTCAGCCGCGCCTTGATCGGACGCAGGCTATCGAGTTCGAGTCGTTTTGCCAGAACTTCATCGCCGACCAGGATCAGGGAGGCAGCCACAGTCTGCCTGGCAGTTTGGAACAAAAGAGAGCAGAGATCCCAAAGGGACTCGTTTTCCACCAGTTGTGCATCATCGATGATGATCACCGGATGACAGGGTGTGGCACCGGTGTTCATGGCTTCGAGATACTGCTGAACCCGAGTGATCAGGGGTACACCCCGGCCTTTGGTATCCACGCCAAGAGCTTCAGCCAGGATTCTGGTCAGACCGTTTCTGGGATGTCCGGCGTAGGGGATGAGCACCGGCCGGTAACTGTTTTTATCCAGATCAGCCATCAGGGCATGGACCAGAGTGGTTTTGCCGGCGCCCGATGGGCCGCAAAGAGCCATGCTCTTGCCGGTATGCAGCAGCCGTTTGATAGTGCCCAGCTGTTTGTGGTCCCGCGAGGGAATCCACAATCGACGCTGGAGATAGGTATCGGCAAAGGGATGGTACTTCCAGCCGAAGAAGTCATTGATCGGAAGTTGTTCCCGGGTGCTATTGTCTAACATGGATTATCTCCTGGTTGTGCGCGCGTTATGGATTGGATCGACCGGTTTTGCCGGTTTCATGTCGGGGCCATACCAGATACGTTCCGGCTCCCATGGCATAAACCAGACATCGAGCCGCTGGCCGGGAAGTGCGTCCAGCACTTCGAAGCTGCGCTTCTTGAAGCGAATGGTGTTGTTGAGATAGACTCGGCAGCGTCTCTTCATGCGGAATAACGGTTCGATATCTATTGGCTCCGGCAGCATTTTGCAGGCACTTGGGTTGCTCAACCGTTTGTGTTTCGGGGAGACGCCAAGAGAGCTGTGGATGTGGTTATGGTAGAGGGAAAGCCACTTCTTGAAGGCTTCGTTGAGACCGTCAAGGGTGTGGGCCGGCGGTTTCTCCCCCTCGAGGAACCCGTCTCGGACCGTGCGGAAGTAGCGTTCGACCTTGCCGCGACCACGGGGCTTGCCTGGAGGGGTATGGATGAGGTGGATACCGAGATTGGCGCAGACGAACTTGAGGTGCCGACTGGCATAGCAGGCGCCGTTGTCGGTGTAGAAACGGATTGGAACGCCGTGCTGTCGTACGGCTATCATCAACTCCTTCATCAACACCTCGGTATCTTCGGCGGTGAAAAAACCGGCGCGCACCACGTAGCGGCTGGAGTCATCGATAATCGCATGCAGGTAGGTTTTGCGCTTTTTGCCTTGGACCCGGATCTTAGGGCCGTGGAGAAAGTCGGCCATCCACAGCTGGCCGAACTCCTGGTAGGCGAAGGGCCGGGCCGGCGTGTGCGTCACCAGATGGGGATCCCGATGCAGATTCATGGTATCGGCAAAACGGTAGAACGTGGCTCTGGAGGGATGGACCATGTCCCAAAGCTTCTCTGCGATCAGCTGGTTGAGCATGCGTGCCAGAGTCCACCGGGGGTGCTCATGGCGAAGCGCCGCAAGACGTTCGGCCTGCTGCAAGGATACCGAAGCGTGGGTGCCCCGGTTCTTTTTTTCCCCTATCGCCAAGGCCAGGCAACCCTCCATGTTGATAGCGATACAGCCATTTCCTTAAGGTCTCCGGCGAATAGGAGACACTTCTCCCGTCCAGCTTGCGGTAGGACCGGACGCTCAGCGTCTGGAGGGCGTCTCCAAGGGTCCCTTCATCCTCATCTCGATGAAGAAGTGGGCTGATTATGCCGTATCGCCAGACGGCAAGATCTGTTTTGTCAGGTGCTGTCATGTTTACCTCCTGGGTTCAGGTTAAAATCCAGGTCATGACAACATATCTCTTTAAAAACAGCTAGGTATGTATTGTGTTGGCCAGGGTGTCGCCCACCTTTTCGGGTAAAAGACCTGCGAAAAATCCCGGGTGAAATCCGACCAGCGTGCCGCTGAATTGGCGGTAGGATCGGGACCCCAGTCGGCGATCTCCTGTTCGTGCTTGAGCCAGGGGACGAAACGGATGCAGAAAATGCTCAGCCGTTTAATGACTCCCCGAGGCACCTGCAGGCACCTGGCGGTGGTCGCTTGGCTATTGTTGTCCACATTGTGGAGCAAATGACAGATTAAAAGTTTCAGACAAAAGTGGCGGATAATCGGTAGGAAGGGAAACGACAATATGGAAAAGGTCTTCCTGGAACACTCTGGCGACTTGCAGAGATACCGTTGAACCGCAACCTGGCCAGGTTGTTCCGGATGGGCTCTTGGGTAGGTACCATGGCGGATAACGAGAGTGGTTGCGCAGCAGGGACAGCGAACCGGATATTCTTGCTTGCCGGATTGATCGATATCAAATACGTTGGACATGATAAGAGGTTGCGGGGGTGTGGTTGATACTATTCGGGAAAATACTATCTATACCACACTCCCCCCCTCTTATCCCCCCCAAAGGGGGGGGAGGAGGAGTCCCAGGCATGGGGCGGTTCCTGCAGTCCACTAACCCACCCGGGTAGCATTCATCTCTTTTCTCAGTTTTACCGATATACGGTTTCTCACAACAGGTAATCGTTCTTGAGAATTTTGGCTGTAACTCAGGGCGCAGGAACTGAGAATCTATACCACCGTCGCTTCAGGCAGAGTAACTACTGAATATTTACTCCATTTCTGACCGTGCGACTCAAATAGTACTTGCCTTATATGGTGTTGAAATATTCATTCTTTCCAGCCCTTCTTTGCTCTTTGCCAATATTGCATTTGCAGCTCATGAGCCTCTTGCCCTCTGACCTGCAGGTAGATGGCTGTTGTTTCCGGTAGCTAGCGCCCGTATGATATGCTGAAGCGTGTGAAAAGCCATACCACCCATTATCATTGCCACCCGGAAACCGTGGCGAAAACCTTTTGCTGTTGCCTGTTACCCCTCGATCCCGGCTTGATTGATTCAATCGGTTAGTTGCTCAATATTCAGTCCCATAGCCCTCGCTATTTTTTTTATGGTTTTTTCCTGGGGAACTGCCAATAGGTATCTCAACTTCATCGGGAGATCATACGGGGAGGAAGACCCAATCTAAAAAAGTGGCCTCCTGAAACCTGCTCTTGAATCCCCCCTTGATTTTCCGGCCGCAAATCAGACATAGTGTTACCACTTATTAACAAGTGGAGTCGTTTTGTCTGGAGCCAGGAATGAAAGAAAAGCCAGAAGACATTTTCCGCTCATGTGGTGGCCAACTGCGAATGAGCGAGGCGATTAAGTGCGGAATTACCCGCTACATGCTCTATTCCCTTAGAGACAAAGGGGTGATTGAACAAGTTAGCAGAGGGGTTTACCGCCTGGTGGACTTCCGCCTATTAGTGACCCCGACCTGGTAACGGTCGGCCTGCGTTTTCCGAATGCTGTTATCTGCCTTGTCTCCGCACTTGCATACCACGAATCACCACACAGATTCCGCATAGGGTTTCCGTGGCGGTTCCAAGGGATTCACGTCAGCCATCGCTTGATTATCCGCCACTCATTGTTCACCGCTTCTCCGATCCGGCATATCGCGCTGGAATTGAAGAAGCAAATCGACGGAGTACCCGTCAAAATTTACAATCCGGAAAAAACGCTCGCCGACTGTTTCAAGTTTCGCAACAAAATCGGCATGGATGTGGTACTAGAGCCCTGAAACTCTATAAGGCTCACATGAAGTTCAATATCGGAGAACTACTCAAGTATGCGAAAATCTGCCGGGTTGAAAAGGTGATGCGTCCCTATCTGGAGGCGGGCTTGTGAAGCCCGTCAGGAATGTAGCGGCATCGGTTCGACAACGACTTCTCAATCGGGCCAGGAATGATAAGAGACCGTTTAATGAGCTGCTCCAGTACTATGCCATGGAACGGTTTTTGTTCCGCCTGTCCCGATCTGCCCATGCTGATCGCTTCATTCTCAAAGGAGCCTTGATGTTGAGGGCCTGGCGTTCTCCTGAATTCCGACCGACGATGGATATCGACATGCTGGGAAGAACGAGCAACGACGAGACCAATATCGTCTCGCAAATTCGGGATATCATGGCCGTGAGTGTGGAGCCGGATGGACTGACATTCGCCCCTGACTCAATCCAATCTGAACAAATCACCGAAGACGCGTGATTACGAAGGGATCAGAATTCGGTTCCGTGGGAATCTGGATTCGGCCAGAGTCACTCTGCAGGTCGATATCGGATTTGGTGACATTATCTATCCAGGACCAGAGGAATCGGATTTGCCGACCATGCTGGATTTTCCCACGGCTCGACTCCTCTGTTACAGTCGAGAAAGCGCCATTGCCGAAAAGTTCGAAGCCATGGTGAAGCTCGGCGTCTTAAATAGCCGCATGAAAGATTTTTACGACATCTGGCTTCTCTCCCGCCAGTTCGATTTTGCCGGCGCGAAGCTTGCCGAGGCAATCCGACTCACTTTCGAGCGCCGAGAAACAGCGGTGCCTGCCAAGGTCGAAGCGTTTGAAAACGTTCATAGATGCCAAGCAGATCCAATGGGCGGCTTTTCGGCAACGCCTCCTGCAGGATCATATCCCTGACTCATTTCATGATATCGTCTCATCGGTAGAAGCATTTCTGGCACCACTTGCATCCACGATTTATCAAGGCACACCCTCAGCCGAAAAGTGGATCCCTCCAGGGCCATGGATCTAGTCGCGGGAAAGCTGTTCAGCTGCCTCATTGACCGTAGTAATCAGGAAGCATCTCAATATCAGAACTTGTTTCTGAAATTATACTTGCCAGTAGATATCTCGAATCCGTGGGGACATCTCCCCCTGTTCGCCCATCTAGGCAATTAAAAAGCAAATGTTTCGTCATCATGGCAAATTAGGTACACTGCACTTATAAGCCATTGAATGTTCGGTTAGTGATCGATGACATGAGCAGCTACGAGATGGACATGGAGGAAAGGAAGTGGCCAGCAGATTCGAGCGGAAAATCATTATAATAGCCGGTCCTAATGGTGCAGGCAAGACCACTTTTGCCGAGGAATTTCTCCCGAAAGAAGCTGGTTGCCCTACCTTCGTCAACGCTGACCTCATTGCGGCTGGGCTCGCCCCATTCCAGCCTGAACGGGCCGCTTTCAGGGCCGGACGGTTGATGTTGGAGGAAATCTATAATCATGTCCTGAAAGGCGAGAGTTTTGCCTTTGAAACTACCTTGAGCGGTCGAGGATACGTCGGGCTTATTCCGGGCTGGCAGGCGGGAGGTTACATCATCAAACTATTCTTTCTCCGACTGGCTTCACCCGAACTAGCCATTGCCCGCGTTCGGCAGCGGGTCCGCGAGGGTGGGCACAATATCCCTGAGCCGATTATTAGGCGGCGCTTCGCCGCTGGGCTGCTTAATTTTGAAAATCTTTATAAACCGGTAGTTGATGAATGGGCGCTTTATGACAATTCTGCCGGTGAACCTGTTCTCATTGAAGAAGGAGTAAACTCATGAGCGAGAAGTCACTGGAGGCCAGCGAAAAGAAAACAAAACGCGACCCCGATCTGGTGGCAGCGGAAATCGCTATGAAGCGGGCAGCCATGAAAGCCAGGCAGAGAGCAAAACAGGTAGGTGCCGGCGTTACGGTGTTAAAGGATGGAAATATCGTCGAAGATCGGCAGAACACGCTTGCCAGCGAGTGATTTCCAATATTCAGGAAACATGTAAAACTGAAGATCCTTACCATCTTTTAAGATTGGCGGTTCAAATCTGAGATTCAATAGAGAAACCTAGAGAATTCTCTTGCCTTCTGTAGTCGATCGATTACAGTGTGGATATGTACACGATCAAACTCACTCCTGCCTTCGAGAGTTGGTTTGCCGGCTTAAAGGATAACACCACCCGCCTTCGCCTAGCCAGAAGACTGGACAAAGCGCAACAAGGCAACCTCGGCGACGTGAAGTCGATCGGTAACGGTCTTTATGAAATGCGTGAGCATTTCGGTCCCGGCTGGCGGATGTATTACCTACAGCGGGGCCAAACACTGATTGTGATGCTTGGCGGTGGGGACAAGTCCAGTCAATCCGCTGACATCAAAAAAGCTGCAGCAATAGCTGCCACCATCGAGGAGTAAGCCATGAACGAGAAAAAAATGCATATTTCTACATTGCCTGAATTCGACATGGCTAGCCAGCTGAACAATGAAGAAGATATCGCAGCCTACCTGACCATGGTCATTGAGGATGGCGACGCCTCCGAGCTTGCCCACGCCCTTGGCGTTGCCGCCCGCGCCCGTGGCATGAGCGAAGTCGCCAAAGCGGCAGGGATTACCAGGGAGGCGCTTTACAAGGCACTCCGGCCCAAAGCTCATCCACGCTTTGAAACCGTTAACCGTGTCTGCGCCGCTCTAGGAGTGCGCTTAGTGGCCAAACCGTTGCATGGTCAAGACCATATCTACCACAGTTAGAGGCACGCATTCTCACCATTTTGAGATTATTTGGTAATCCTGAGTTGCCAATTGCTCCATTTCTGCCAATATCTCTGTGAATAGCCGATTCTACCCTCTCAGGA
>CAVUXQ010000027.1:0-152529 GCA_963745265.1 uncultured delta proteobacterium | reverse complement strand
AATGGCCGGATTGTGGCTTTCAAGAAATCCAGAAACCCCGGGAACGTTATGCCATCATCAACCGACAAAAGCTGGCGGAATTGGCATCTGTCGCTGATCAGGACTCTCTAGGAGCCTGTCGGATTATAGGCATTTTTGCTCAGATCGAGGCAAACTCGAAAAAATTACCGGAGGCATATACTGAATATTCCGAGGATAATTTTTTCGAGTTTAACGAAGATATGGGGAAGAAGGAGATAATCCGACAGGCTGTTTGGCGAGAGCCATAGGGGCTGGTTGCATGAATTGTTGCTGTATCAGGGGAAAGAGCGGGATGAAAAATGGTCAACGAGTGTTGCGGTAGGCGGTGAAAAGTTCGTAACCACGGGTCAAAGAGTTGCTTGGGTTGAAAGCGTCTCGGGCGCAGGATTGTGAATCGAGGAGCGGTCAGCGAACTTCGTGAGCCGATCATCTCATATAACAGGTGGTTTCGCGCCTCGAATGGCCGGTTTAAGCGCTGAAAACATGCATTATTGGGATATTTATAACGATAATTCGGTTAATTAGCTCGGTCAGACCACGGAGAGACAACAGTGAATGTGTCTGAAGATGTTGTCATCCTGACGTTGATCGGATAGTGTAGTCATATACTGACAAAGAGTTTGGGCCTGGAAGGTCCAATTCCCAGGGTCGTCTGAAAAGGCGATTTCTTATCACCTATCACCTTATCACCCGCCTTATCTCCTCTATTTGTTCCATGGAGGGTCTCTTTGCGACGCACTTCCTCTGCTCCCGTTGTCGCCATCTCTGCTCTGTGCCTGTGGCTGGCGATCGGTTTGTTTTCACTTGCATCGGCCAGATCGTTGCAGGAAATCAAGACAACCGGGGAAATACGATTCTGTCTGGCCGGCTCCGGCCAGGAACTTTACCGCCGTAATGCCATGGCGCTGGCCGCCTTTCTCGGAAAGGATATCCATGTGTCCTTTATCCACTTTGATAAATGGGACGATCAATTCGTCAACAGCCAGGGCGTCGTTATCCAGGACGGCGAATACACTCCGGAACCATTGGCCTCCGGCAAATGCGACCTCTATCCCAACGACCTGGTGGAAACCGGCTGGCGCAAGAAAAAAATGGCGTTTGTGCCGCTGTTTATCTCTAGAAACACCATTATCGTAAGTGAGAAGGATCGCAACCAATATACCGATATATCGGCTCTGGCGGGAAAAAGGGCCGCGGTGATGAGAGGCACCTCCTTTCACACCTGGCTGGAGAGCCAGAACCGGGGAATTTTTAAAAATAATCCGATCACCTTTGACTATATGCCGCAGAAAGAGGCGATTCTTGCCGTGCAGGCCGGAAAGGCCGATTTTGCCATAACCGGCGCGGACGGCGCGCTCTGGGCGGTCAACAATTTCGCCCCCCATGCCCACGTCGCCTTCCCGGTGGGGAAGACCACGACATACGGCTGGTGTTTCCGCAAAAAAGACAAGGCGCTGCAGGAGGCGGTTCGGCGTTTCTTCGATAAAGAGAGGCAATCCCCCGATTCGGCGATCAACCGGAACTGGAAGGATTACATCGGCCTTACTCTGGGTGAATTCACCCTTTTCGTCACCTCGACTCCCGAACCTGCCAACAATTAAGTATGCAATCGTTATTGAGGAACCCCGGCAAGTATTCGATCAGGACCCATCTGGTTGTTTTCACCATTGCCATTATATTTTTGCTTGTCAGCGTGCTTACAGCCTTCACGATCTGGAATTCCACCAACATATTAAAGGACAACGCCAGCCGAGAACTGTCCCAGGCACTGCTGCAAGTTCCGGCAACCTGGAACGATTTATCGAACTGAGACAGAGCAACCTTGACGTCTGGGCGTCTCAGCCGGATTATCGATGTCTTTTTCAGCAACCCCGAACTTGCAGTGCTCACCAGCCCAGGCGTGCGGACATTTTTTTCGCGGATACGTTCGACCAAGCCCTGGTTCAAAAGCGTTCTGCTCACCGATCACGGCCACATCCTCTACGACGGCTCGAACACGCTTGGGGGACGGGACGACGGATTCGTCGCCGACACCGTCAGGCCGCTACTCGAACAGCCGACCCCAGCCTATTTTGTTCTCCGACTGCCGCAACTCTCCGGCTCTTCCCAGGCCGTCCTGTTCATCAAGCACCCGTTTCTCAAGCATAACCGGCCGGTACCGGGCGAATTCCTCGTCGCCGCAATCGATCTGGATACACTGCAGCACACGCTGCTGGGAAAAGTCAAAATAGGACAGACCGGGTTCGTTTCCCTCCTCGCCCAAACGCAGGATAGCGGCATCTGGACGGCGGCACCTTCCCGGACCGATCCGGAAGCTCGACTTCAGGGTTGCCAGCCACCACTGGCGCCACTGGTCCGACATTCCCGCCGCCTCCGGTTCGCTGCTCCTAGGTCAGCCGCCTCGCGCCCTGCCCGCTGGGAATTGCCGGAATCGTCTCTGTCCACGCTATCCGCAGCCCTGTATATCTGCTCGTTCGGACGCTGGTCGGGGCGGGGCTGGCCGTTCTGATCCTGGGCATCGGTGTAACGGTGGCATTTTCAAAAATTATCACCAGGCCGCTGGACCACCTCCTGACCTGCGTTAGGCAAATCGAACTCGACAATATGGAACTGTTCGAGGACTTTAAAAAACCTCCGCTCTATACCGAGGTTCATATCCTGCAACAGGCTTTTGAAACCATGGTGCGCAGATTGACGCTTTCGAGAAAGGAGCTCCAGCTGCGCAACAGTGAGCTGCAGGAACTCGAACACAACCTTCCATGCAAAGGAATTACCTGCATCACCCTTTCTTCAATCGGCGAAGGGGTCGTCACCACGGATGAGAAGGCGCATATCACCTTTATGAACCTGGTTGCGGAACAGGCGCTCGGCTGAGCACGGAGCAAACGATGCACCGGCCGCTCGGTACCGTTTTCCGCATCATAAACGAAGAGACCCGCAGGGAGATTGAAAATCCGGTCGCCAAGGTGCTACAGACCGGAAAGATCGTGGGGCTGGCCAACCACACCATCCTGATCAACAAAAACGGCACGGAGATCCCCATTGACAATAGCGGCGCACCCATACGCGATGACAAGGGAACCCTCTATGGTGTGGTACTGGTTTTCAGGGATATCACCGCGCGGCGAAACGCCGAAAAACAGATACTGGAAAACGAGGAACGCTTCCGGAGTCTGTTTGAAAGCAACCCCACTTCGATCGCACTGGCGGATTTTTCAGGCGTGAAAACACGACTTGACGCTCTGCAGGCAAGCGGTATCGCCGATATCGGGCATTACCTGAAGACGCATCCAAACCGAAGCGGAGTGCACAAACAGACCATATTGGTCGATGTCAACCGTGCGACGTTACCCTCTTTCGTGCCGAAACGAAAGAACACCTTATCGCCGAACTCAACAACGGCTTTGCATCCGGTTCACATGCCTATTTCCGGGAAAAGGAGATAGCGGCATTGTGGAAGGACGGCAATTTCACCAAAAACGATCTCACCATCAAAACCTTATCGAGTGACGAGCGGAGTGTGACCCTCCATGGCACGGTTGTCCCTGGCTCCGAGGCGTCGCTTTCCCGAGTGCTGATTTCGATCAACGATCTTACCGAACATAAGAGGCTGGAAGAACAGCTGCGCCAGGCCCAGAAGATGGAGTCCGTTGGTCGACTGGCCGGTGGGGTCGCCCACGATTACAACAACATGCTGGGAGTGATTCTCGGGCTATACGGAGTTGGCGCTGGAGCAGTGTCGACCCGGTCGACCCGATTCGCGACCATCTTCAGCGAGATCCTCAAGGCGGCAATCGTTCGGCGGAACTAACCCGGCCAGCTGCTGGCCTTTGCCCGCAAGCAGACTATCGATCCGAGGTCCTCGACCTCGAACGAGACGGTGGAAGGCATGCTCAAGATGCTGGGGCGCCTCATCGGCGAGGATATCGAGCTGGTCTGGCATCCCGGGCAGAGGCTCTGGCCGGTCAAGATGGATCCGTCTCAGATCGACCAAATCCTGGCCAATCTGTGCGTCAATGCCCGGGATGCTATCGGCGGCGCCGGCAAGATCACCATCGAAACGGATAACGATGAGCTTGATGCAGCCCTATTGCACCGAGCACGCCGGGTTTGTTCCCGGCGACTACGTGATGTTGGCCGTTAGCGACGACGGCTGCGGCATGGACAAAGAGACCCTGGGAAAAATCTTCGAGCCGTTTTTTACCACCAAGAGAGCCGGGAAGGGCACGGGGCTCGGTCTGGCCACGGTCTATGGTATCGTCAAGCAGAATGACGGGTTTATCAATGTCTACAGCGAACCGGGCAAGGGCACGACGTTTCAAAATCTACCTCACCGCCGCATACCAGCCAGCCGATAGAGGAGGCTAAAGAGAGCCAGATGGCTTCCCCGCGCGGCCATGGAGAACGTGTACTTGGGTGGAAGATGAGGATGTTACCCTGAAACTGTTTGAGAAAATGCTTCGTCAGCTGGGCTACGATGTGCTGTGCGCGGGAACACCGGATGAAGCCATGCAGCTGGCCGAAGAACACGGCGCCGACCTCTCCCTGCTGATAACCGATGTCGTCATGCCCGAGATGAACGGACGGGAAATGGCCGACAGGCTGCAGCTGCTCTATCCGCAATTGGCCTGTCTATTCACCTCGGGATATACGAAAAACGTTATCGCCCATCAGGGCATCCTGGAGCAGGGTGTCTTCTTTATCCAGAAGCCGTTTACCAAAATGGAGTTGGCTGAAAAGGTGAGGAGCGCCATCGCCTCGAAACCAGGCTGAAATTTTCCTCATTTGATTTGAAATGGCAATTTGGTGGCTACAATGAGATTCAGAAGCCACGCAGAAAATGTGCGCTCGTCACTTAATTGCGCCAGAAAAGCAAATTATTATGGCGCGGTTTCGAAAATTGCGCCATAATAATTTTACCATGCCAAAACAAATCTCTCAAAAAGACCTCGATAGTATAGTAGAAGCCGTGAGTTGCTTTCCGAATGGTGGTGGAATTGAAGAAATTAATTCGGCACTAGAGGGGAGGATACCTCGTCGAACCTTGCAGCGACGTCTATCACTGCTTGTCGAACAGCGGCGTCTCATTGCAGAGGGGAGAGGTCGAGCTAGTCGCTATCGAGTGCCTAATACCCTCAATGTCGTAATTCCTCCTCTTGTAGCGGCTTTTTCGGGTGAACCGTACATCCCTTTATCCGCCGAAGGTGAAAAGATAAAAAGGGCTATTCGTGCACCAATCCAGAGTCGGAATCCGGTGGGGTACAATCGCGCCTTTCTAGATGCTTACCAACCAAACCAGACATTCTATCTTACTGAGGACATTCGGCATAGGCTTCACGAGATGGGACGCTCGTCGGATGATCAGCAATTAGCCGGAACCTATGCACAGCAGATATTCAATCGATTACTGATCGACCTCTCCTGGAACTCCAGCCGATTGGAAGGAAATACCTATTCGCTATTAGAAACAGAACGACTTCTTGAGCAAGGTGAAGCAGCGGAAGGCAAAATGCGATGGAAACACAGATGCTCCTGAACCATAAGGATGCCATTGAACTTTTGGTTGAGCAGGCAGCTGAAGTAGGTTTCAATAGATATACTATTCTCAATCTGCATGCCTTGCTGTCCAACAACCTTTTGCCAGATCCACAGGCATGCGGTCGATTAAGAACCACTCCGGTAAAGATCGGCGGGAGTGTGTATCATCCCTTAGAAGTACCTCAACTGATTGATGAATGTTTCGGGCAAATCCTTACCTTTACATCAAAAATTGAGGACCCTTTCGAACAAGCCTTTTTTACAATGGTACATCTGCCATATCTTCAGCCGTTTTTGGATGTTAACAAACGTGTTTCGCGCCTTGCCGCCAATATCCCGTTGATTCGTCGAAACCTCTGTCCCTCTCCTTTCTCGATGTGCCGAATCAGGCCTACATTGACGGCACTGTGGCTGTTTATGAGTTGAATAAAGTTGAGCTCCTCCGTGATGTTTTTGTCTGGGCTTATGGACGATCCTGCAAGAGGTACTCAGCTATCCGGCAGTCCATGGGCGAACCCGATCCTTTCAGGTTGCAGTATCGGCAGCAGATAAAAAAATTCGTAGCTAAGGTGGTGCGTGATTGCATGGACAAGCGAAGGGCAGCGAACTGGATAGCCAAGATGGCTGGAAAAGAGATCCCTATCAACGATAAGGCTCGCTTTGTAGAAGTGGTCGAGACAGAGCTTATCAATCTGCATGAGGGGAATTTTGCTCGTTACCAATTGCGTCCCTCAGAATTCTCGGATTGGAAAAAGGTATGGTCTTGAGGTGGGATGCCTCATGGAAATGGGGGACAGACCACGTTTTTTGTTTATTAGGAAAGTTATCACTCTTGAAGCGGAGCCAAGTGCAATGTTGCATAAGGTCTACCTATATTGCAGTGGGCCATCTCACAAAAAAACATTGCCAAAACCACCACCCCTTTTTTTGCTAAAAATTAACCACAATTCCATCAACAGAGCATAAGTTATTTTGTGGGAGCGCAGCACACATTGCACCCCGCAGAAATCAACCTGCCATTGCACGTTGATGGCTAGACAGCAGGTTCGTCAACAATTATACTTGCAAGTATAAGATAATCTGATTATTCGAGGGGCTGCTATGGGACAAGTAACTATTTATTTGGACAATGATACTGAAAACAAGATGAAAAAAGCCGCCAAGGCATGCCACCTATCTGTTAGCAAATGGGTTGCCAGCGTTATTGAAGAAAAGATATCAACTGAATGGCCTCAAGATATCGTCAAGTTGGCAGGTTGCTGGAAAGACGATTTCCCGACAATTGAAGAAATAAGATCAAATACCAACATGACTCTCCGAGGGAGGACTTTTAAATTGTATCTCCTAGACACAAATGCACTTATTTATTTTTTCAAAGGCATGGGCAAAGTGGCTGAAAACTTACTGTCAAAATCCCCAAAGGATATCTTTATTCCTTCAATTACTCTTTATGAACTCGAGGTCGGAATTGCAAAATCTAACAACCCTAAAAAGAGAAAAAACAATTAGCACAAATATGCGGGGTCAGGTCTTGAACCATAAGTATGTGATATTTCAAGACCTGACCCCGCAGTCACGACCCGACCGACCGCACACCGACCGACCGCCTCACGGGACGCGATACACCTATCGATTGACGATTTCGACTCCTTTTTTGGTGGGTTATTGCGATCAGTTCACCTGTTGAGGTAGGCCTCGAGCTCAGCCACTACTTCTTCGGGTTCTTTGCGTAAGGTGTAATCGGCCTGAACAAAAGCGCTGACAATGATGCCGTCGCGGCCAACGATGAAGGTCGCCGGCAGCGGCAGGTCAAATTGCCCCTCACCATTACTCTTTTCAAGATCGACACCGAAATTCGCATATATGCTGCGCAAAGTTTCCGGCAAGGAAAAGGCCAAACCCAGCTCCCTGGCGTAAGCGGCGTTACTGTCTGAAAGCACCTCGAAGCCCAATTCGTTTTTTTCGATTGTAGATAGCGAGGCATCCGGTAACTCAGGGGTAATGGCAACAAGGGTCGCTCCAGTTGCGCTGATCTGATCGAGGACCTTTTGGTAGGCTCGCAACTCCAGGTTGCAATATGGGCACCAACCTCCGCGATAGAAGGTGACAACAACAGGGCCTTTTTCTAGTAACGTATCGAGATGTATCGTCTTTCCGAGTTGATTGGGCAAATGGAAAGGGGGCAGTCGCTGCCCCACTTTAGGTGCCTTGTCCGCAATTCCCGACTCGATGAGTGCTTCGGTGGTCTGCATCATTTTTGCTTGAACATCTTGAGGAAGGTTTTGCCGGGAATACTCTCTTCGTTCGGATAGTTGTGCGCTGAGTGACATTGTGTACTCCTTTGATATTGTGGAATAACCATTCAGATGTGACAAACCACTGGAATGTCCTCTATCTTGAATGTACATTCAAGCTAAGCAGGCCTATGGAGGCTGTCAATGCATTATCTTGAATGACTATTCAAGATAATGCATTATAGTAACCACAGGATCCGAGGTGCTTTTATCAATTGACGAGGTGATGTGGCTATGGCCGGAACAAGGGCACAATTCGATCGCGACGAAGTCATCAACAACGCGATCGAGGTTTTTTGGAAAAATGGTTTCAGTGGTTCTTCAATTCAGCAGGTAACCGAAATAACCGGACTGAATCCAGGCAGTCTCTACCTGGCCTTTGGCAGCAAGGAAGAACTCTTTCACAATGCACTCGAGAGATACGCACGGAAATCCATCACCGAGATTTGCCGGGTATTGGACAGTGCCGAAGATGTCGACGCAGGGATCTGCCAGCTTTTCGAAAAACTCATAGAGGAAACGATGTCGAGCGAGTACTGCAGCTGTTTTCTGATCAAAACCCAGCTCGAATTCGCCGCTGAAGGCAATCTGCTTTTTAGGTCAGCTTCTGAAAAACTCAAAGAAATAGAAACCGTATACCGAAGCTATCTGGCGAAGAAGTACGATCTGGAAACAAGCACAACAAGGGCGGTAAGCATAATGCTGCATATCTTTGGTTTGAGGGTTTACGGCTATCAGCAAGGCTCTGCCCAACGCATACGCAAAGGGTTGCGAGAAGGGTTGCCCTGGTTGCCCTGGGATAAATACTTCTGATTCGCCAAAAAGAGCCGCAAAAAACAACTTGTTGGAGAGTAAACGTTCACCAGCACCCTATCTTGGTACGATCTGACTGGCGTGCATAGTTAGGCTATAGCGCGTCAGCAGCTCGGATCGCGCTACTGCACCAACCTGGAGCACTGGTGAATGCTTACAGTTCATTGGTATGGCCACTGTTTGGCTACCCTGGTGAACGGTTACGAGAATGGCACACCGTAACCCTGTTCGGCTGTCATACCTTTTCTGCCGGTATCCGTTCTTTTCCTTTGATGAGATAGGCAAAGGCAGATCAAGTATCTCTGGGTTTACATCAAGGACCAGCGCCATCTGTTCAAGTTCCTTAGGACCCGGATTTTTGCCGATAACTTCAAATATGGTTCGCTACTGGTTTCGTTTTTGCCTCATTCAGTCACCGTGAATTGCACTTATCGGCTTGTATTTCCGTATAATTACTGAGAGAATAATACCAGGCTGGGATAATAAATGTCGGCAATTTTTCAGAATTTATTTGTCATTTCATAGAAGTAGGGTTTTCGGATGGGAATTAGATAGTTTAATAGGGGCCACCATGCAAGTAACTCACAGCAACCGATTCGTTGCCTGGGAATTGAATCGTCCCGAACAAGATAATGGTATTGATCTCGCTACAATTCAGGCGATGGAGCAATCCCTCACCAAATTGGAATGTGAGTCCGACCAGCTGATGGTATGTCTCCTTGTTGTCGGCCATCCTTCGGTTTTCAGTACCGGCCTCGACCGCGAGCTGCTGGCGTCTTGTTTTGCAGATCCTGTGCTCTTCCGCCAGGTCGTCGACCGCATGAATCGCGTGCTGGATCGATTGGAGGCGCTTCCACTCTTATCGATTGCATGTGTGGAGGGCCAGTGCCGGCTTGGCGGACTCGAACTGGCGCTGGCCTGCGACCTGATCGTGGCTGGTGAAAGTGCAAAGATCAGTGACGGCCACCTTGCTTACGATGCCATGCCGGGTGGGGGCGGCACGCGGCGCTTACCGGCGCGCCTTGGTTATTCGGGGGCACTTCTTTTCCTTCTTCGCAATGAAATTCTGATCGCGACGGAAGCCGCCAGAATTGGCATCGTCGACGAGACGGTGCCAGACGGGCAAGCGCCAGATCGGGGCAGAGAGCTGGCAGCGTCGCTCGCTGCAGTGGATGCATCGGTCGTGCGTGGCATCAAATCGAGCCTGCGTGCGGCGGCTCCGCGCGTGATGGCAGGGACAGAAACCAAGGAATTCCAGCGCGCCGTGATCAACCGACTGGCTAAGGGTTAGCTGGGGCGTGCCCAACGGCAACAGCGGGGGAACATTTCCAGAGAGGTTTACCAATCTTGCCGACACCAGAGGAGGGAAGAGATGAAGGACTCGGAACATCGCCTCACCACAAAACCCGCCGCCCTTGAGAGAGCCGACACTGATAAGCAATCCGAGTCTCATCCTGAACCTGCCTCCGGCGCAGATCCCTGGGTCGGCAGCCCTGCCAACCTGACCGGTGCTTTCATGCGCAATGCCAGCCTTGCGGGCGCGGATCTCACCGGAGTGATCGCCAACAACGTAAACTTCTACACCATCGCGGGCGGCACCGCGGATGCGAGCAATGCCACCATGACCAGCGCGAAGTTCAACGACGCCTACCTGGCGGGGGCTGACTTCGGCGGGTCGAATGCTGTGCTGCAGAGTACCTCGTGGAATCGGGCGGTGCTGGTTGGCACTAACTTCACCGACGCCGACACCGTAACCCTCTCTCAAAGGTGGAGGGCGTCGAAGGCATTCGCAATTATTGACCGTTCACAGTATATAACCAATTACTGCTACGTACGAAAAGAGCCGTACAGTCCAGCCGTTGGCAGATGACGAACCGTGGGAATACCGGGCCAGGCTCGATTGTCGGATCGCGTCGTAGCAGGTTAAGGAGGTCTGATGAAACTGGATGACCCTAAACTCGACCAAATGGCTTCCGACGCCCGGAATGCACTTCTACTCGAGGCGTTACGCCGACAGATCGCCTTCATGCGCACCGAAGTTCCATTTTGGCGCGACCGGCTCGCGACGTTCGACGTCGATGAGTCCAAGATCGAAACCATGGCCGATCTGGCTCGCATCCCTATCTTGGCGAAAGAGGAGCTGCGAGCATTGCGGCCGGCTAATCTGCTCCCGGACAAACGGCCCTCGGACTTGCTGTTGTGCCGCTGGACGAGTGGGACCAGCGGCCGGCCTACGGTCAATTTCTGGAGCGAGAGCGATTGGGCTGCCTTCGTGGCTTCCGTGTCGCGTATGCTCGTTCGGCAGGCGCCGATGAAAACCCCGATCGTTTTCAACGGATACAGCCAATCTCACATGACCGGTCCTATCTACAACGCGGCGCTCCGAGGAATTGGCGGTGTCGTTTACGACCGTAGTCATCATCCGGAGGAGCTGTTCTCCACCACCGCTCAGATGGAACTCTTCGATTTTAATACGTTGATTCTCCCAGCGCGCACTACGCGCGGCAAAGCGGTCGGTCTGGCTAATCTTCTTGACGGGGACCCGGATCTGCTTTCGCGTCTGGGCGTCCGGTGGTGGATCGGATCGAGTGGGACCTTCGGAGACGAGAACCGGATATTGGCGCGGAAGCAAGGTGTCGAATCCGTCAGCAACCTCTATGGTTCTTCGGAATTTGGCCTTTTCGCGATTTCTTGTGAGAGATTCCAGGGGGACTTTCATCTCGCCCAAGGGCACGTTCTGGCTGAGGTTGTCGATGATTCTGGAGTACCGGTGCAGAGCGGGGAATTTGGACGCATTGTGGTGACGCATCTTTGCGGAATGGACGACAACGGGCAGTCCCGGCCCCACACCGGCACTCAGATGTTGCGGCTCGCGGCAGGTGACGGCGCAGTGTTCGACAGCACCCCCTGCCATTGTGGCCTCACCACGCCACGCATACGCAACATCGCGCGCATCAAAACAACGGGCTGAGGCTGCTCTTAAGCAGGATACTCGGTGTAGTCGGGATTCCGCCCAACCTATACATGGCCTTCCCGTGTCAAGGGGACAACAAAGGGATATCTGGTACAAATGCCCCCTGAGAAGTAGGTGCCTCTTAGCCGATTAAGCTCAATAGGGCCCTGAAAGGTGACCATCATGGATACGTCATCTAAAAGCATGTCTCCCACCACCCTTTCCGTGTGGCCTGTTGTGCTGGGCGGGCTGTTGGGAATCCTTACCGGCCTTTTCCTGGGAGATTACGCACACCTTTTACGTCCGATCGGCAGGGTCTACGTTCTCATGCTCGAGGTGGCGGTTTATCCCTATCTCATTTGCTCACTTCTCCACGGCTTGGGAAGCATGACTCCAACGCAAGCCTTGAAGATGTTTAAATCGGGATGGAAATTCTACGCGGGATTGTGGATTGTGACCTTCGCGGTCCTCATCGTCCTTTCCTTTGGCATTCCCCACCCTATGCCGACCAGTTTGGAGGCGAATCTGAAGGGGAACGGGGGACCTGAGCTTCTGGAACTGCTGATTCCCAGTGATTTTTTCGCCGCCTTGTCAAAGAACTATGTGCCGGCAGTGGTTCTCTTCTGCATTTTCTTTGGTATCGCTCTTCAGTATGTGCCGGAGAAAAAGCCACTGTTGTCAGTAGTTACATCCATACGCCTGGCCGGACTCAAATTCTGGAATGCGGTGGTGCGGTTTGCCCCGTTTGCAGTCTTCGCGTTGTTTGCGGACCTTTCAGGTACCATAAGGCTCCGAGGGCTGGAGGAGCTCGGCCTCTATTTATTCTTGTTCGTTGCCGGGTGCCTGGTACTCGCCTTCTGGATCCTGCCGGCATGTATCTCCTGTTTTGTCCCTGTCAAGCATGCAGTTGTGCTCCGCGACCTACGTTCAGCATTCCTGATTGTGGTCGCTACATCACTTTCGGTTTCCGCGCTTCCCTACATCTTTTCGGCCACCGAACGGCTCGCAAAGTCCAACGGTGTCGACGAGTCCGATATGGAAAATATTATCCAGACCAACATTTCGGTTGCTTATCCGCTGGGCCAACTCGGAAACTACTTTGTTTATCTCTTCATCGTGTTCGCGCTCTTCTACTTCGGCATCGCGCCACGTGTACGCCAGATGGCGTTTCTCCCGTTGATAACGTTGGTTTCGGGCGTAGGCTCGCCGACCTCGTCGATAAACTCGGTGGCTTTTCTTGCGAATTGGCTGGGGCTTCCTTCCAGCACCACCGATTTATACGTGAGCCTGATTACCCTGACGCGCTATGGTCAAGTTGTCGTGTCCGTTGCAGGGTTTGCCTTTCTGAACTTCGGCGTCGTCCTCGCCTATTACGGAAAGGTCCGTATTCGTCTGCGACGGCTTTTCGTCGTGCTTATTCTGCCGGCTGCGTTTCTTGTCCTGTGTGTCGCCCTCGCTCGGGGCTTCGATGCCTGGATGCTGAGCCATTCGAGCGACCCGTATCTGTCTTTTTCTCTCGAACCCGCTCTCACCGATGGAGTTTCGGTATCGGTGGACCCACCTGCCGCGTCGCAGTCGCTTCTACCGGGGGCAAAGGTTCTGGCACGCATCCAGCGATCGGGAGAGCTTCGAGTGGGGTACAATGACGGCATTATTCCATTTTGCTATCGGAATTCCGCAAACCAGCTGGTCGGTTACGATGTTGCCTATGCCTATCAGCTTGCCAAGGACCTCAACGTTCGGCTCACCTTTATTCCCTTCCAGTGGCAGTATTTGGTGTCCGATCTCGAAGCCGGACGCTTCGACATTGCAATGGCGGGAATCTTTGTGACAGCCAATCGCCTGCTTCATCTAAAAGTTTCGACGCCGTACTTTCAGAGTCCGATTGCCCTTTTCATGCCGCGCGACCGGGCTCACGGCTTTAAAAGCCGTTCGGAGATACTCAAAAGGCAGGGGTTGAGGATTGGCACCTTCGATGATCCCATTCTCATACCGCTTTTGAAAAGGACGTTTCCCAACGCCGAAGTCGTAATTGTCCACCGTTATAACGAGGTTCCAGACTTTTCCAAGATCGACGCAGCCATTTGGGGGCTGGACCAGGCCAAGGCCCTTGCGGTCGCCCATCCTAATCTGATTGCCGTGGCGCCTGAGGGAGCGGGAACCCCTTATCTCTTCGCTTACCTCATGCCACCCGACGCGCAGGAGTTTACCGCATTTGTGAATTACTGGCTGGCCCTCAAGAAAGTGGACGGATTCGAGCAGCGCCAGAAAGAATATTGGATCGACAGGCTGCCGCACGCAAATCCCGCGCCACGTTGGTCGATCCTGAGGAACATTCTGGGATTCGGTTTGGATCGAAAATCGGATCGATGAATCCACACGGGGATACAGCCATTTCCTTGCGGAGTTGCCCACATGAGCAAACCTGGGGACTGGGGTTGCAGTTCCGTTACCGCACCCCAATTTCAAAATCCAAATCCCCTCGCTGAACCTTAATTGGAAGGGTCTTGCCCAACGCTCACCCGCCGGGATTTCTGGGGACAAGACAGGTAATTCCAACCACAAAATGCACTGGATAAACCGGTGATTTTCAAGTTAGGCCACAACATGTTATGGCAAGAGCCAAGAGGCACTATTTACCTGGGCAGATATGGCATATCACACATCGTTGCCATAAGACCAAGAGGGGACCGTCGTATTCGATCACTGCGAAGAGGACGTCTGGCGAGAATGAAAATTCCGAGAGGTTGCACGCGCGTGTAGCCTCTTGTGTTATTGGGCAGTGCGTGGATTGGGCGAGAGCATGAGTTCGTTGGCTCGCCGGTTGAATATTTGTAACCGTTCACCAAGTCAACCAAACGGTGGCCAAACCAACGAACTGTAACCGTCCACCAGTGCCCCAGGTTGGTGCAGGTAAGCGCAGACTCCGAGCTGGCTGGCGGGCTATAGCCTAACTATGCTTGACGGTCTGATCGTGCCAAGATGGGGTGCTGGTGAACGTTTACGATTCAAAGGTCAAAGAGCAAGACCGTACCCTTATGTTATTTCAATGCCAGCATACACAAGTGTGGCTCAAAGGAAGCTGCAAAAGGGGGGGGCTATGAAAAAGAGGATCGTACAGCTTCGTGAACAGCTGGCGTGCAATCTGCATCGCTTGATCGGAAACGAGGCAGTCGAGAAAAAGGAACTGGCTGCCTTTGATCTGATCATGAGCCGCCGTCAGTTCCTCAAAGCCGCCGAGGTCGAGGCCCTGGCGGCCTTGGTGGGCTCCAGCATGGTTCCCACGGCCTGGGGCAAGACAGATCCCAAACTGAAGGTGGATCCTGGGAAGGTGGGGCTCACCGTGGAGGACCAGACAGCGGTTTCCAAGGCCACGCAGCTCGTCTACGGAACCGAGCTGAACCAGGACCCGATCTACGCCCGTCCTGTGATTTCCCCCCAGGAACAGTCCACCCACGGGATCGTCGAAGGCGCCCGCGGGCGGCTTCAGCTTCAGAGCCAACTCGACGCGGGCAACCCCACCGAGGCCCAGTTTCTCGATCGCGGTTTCCACTACGGCCCCAGCGAGCTGATCCAGCTCGAAAAGGACGGAGCCAACTGGCAGCTCGTCCACTACTACCACCCGTGGTCTGCGCGTACCGACGGCGCCCGGACCGACGGGCTCGAGCGGCATGTCATCCTGACCGGGAACACCAATAGTAGGAACGAAGCAGATTGGCTGGCCGACCCGATCAAGGTGCATTGCCTCACGGGCGTGCGCACCAACCAGTTCCGGCAGTCCGGGAACCAGGTGCTGGGTGGCGGCACCTATTTCGTGTTCGTTGAGCAGAAGGGTTTCTCAAACCTGGTGTTCATCGGGCAGTCCTCCTTTGAGTTGACGCCGCCCTACGTGCAGCCCATGGACTATCCCGTGGTCTGGTCGCATAATCTGGCTAACAACCTGTTCCTGCCCGCAGGCGAAACCGATTACTTTCTTATCGACAAGTACAGCAACTCGGGCTTTCTGGGCGACGGGAGCTATGATCCTTCGCAGGCCTACGAGCACCTCGTCATCTACGGCGCTGGAGCAGGGGGAGGGTATTACACCCTGTGGGTCGTTTCGTTGGATGATTCCGTGCCGGGAAAGCTCAATGTGATCAACACCTCGATCGAAAATTATCCATCGAAGGCGCGGGTGGTTCACATCGGCGGGACGCCAACAGCGGACACCCCACTCACCGAGGTCGTCCTCACGGAGTCCGTCAGCACGCAGGACGGTTCGACAACGAAGCAGGTGTACACCACCTACCGAGTGACAAGCGAGGGTGCAAGACATGGCCCCCAACAAACTGTCGGGCCGGACCAGACGGCAATGGGCTGGTCCTTAAGCGCGCCCCCCGACATCGAAAAGACCGAAGCGAACGCCGCGCTCACAGACGAAAACTCGTACGACTTCACCACGCTCCAGAACGTTCACCACCTGTTCTCTTACACCACCAAGGATCCCAACGAGTCTTTGCCCCTGACCAACCACGTCAAACTCGGGTTCCTCCAGGACCGCGGCATCGTGTTGTTTGGAATCTCGGTCTGGAGCGCGAGCGCGGGTGTGCAGGCAGTCCTGAACGGTTACTACGCCCTGGCGCTCCCTGATGCGGGTGTCGGCCAGATCGTTACCTTGAGCGGTGGCGTAAGCAAGTTCGGCGGGTTCCGTTACTTTGCCCTCGATGCGAACGGCAACCTGTTCATGCTGCGTCAGCGCCGCAAGCCCCTGGCCGATACACCCTACGGCCCGCCGATCTACGCGCAGTACAACGCCGATGGCAACCCGGAAGCCTTTCCAACCACCAGCGCTATCCCCATCCCCTCAACGACCGACCCGAATGCGGCGATTCGCGCTTTTGCGGCCGGTTCACCCCTCTGCGGCCAGTTCGTTACCCTTACCGACAACGTGCTGTTGAACACGGCGCTTGCGTTCGGAACCGACGACACGAACTTGAGCCAGGCGGTGTGGTTGGGGAGCGGGTTCCAGGCGGTCTACGCGCCCAACCGTTTCTCCCACGACGCGCAGCATGTCGTCGTCAAGAAGGTTCAGAACAACGAAAACGAGGTGTACGGTTGCTTCAACGTCTTCAATAACCCGGTGGACAAGTCGTGGCGATCACGACAGATCGCGACCCAGACCGTGCCGGCCGGGCCGGGATTGCAGCAAAGCGGCGACCACTACCAGGCCGACATTGCACCCGCGAACGCCTATGGCAAAATCACCTCGCTGTCCTATGAGGTGAACAAGGGTATTCAGATCGAGGTGCGCGCCGACTCTCCGACCACCGTTATCGACGAGGTGAGCAACCTCTACTACGATATCGATCGCTATACCTCGTTCATCGGTGATCCCGATCCGGGGACCGGTCGGCTGAGTGTGGCCGTCAAGGCCGATGTGCTTGCGCAGGTGATCTATGCCCGCCTGATCGATACGAGTGGGCTCGCACCTTCCTCGGACGCGGCCATGCTCTCGAGTTCGGAGCCCGGCTACGATTGGGTCTCGATCAACCTGGCCACCCAGGCACAGCAGCGCATGAGCACCGACGGGAGCACCCAACTCGGCGCGGTCAACCCTGACGGGACCACCCCCGACACCACGGTCTATGTCTCCGGCTCGACCATCGGCGGCACCCGGAACGACCCGCAGTATGGCTGGCAAACCAAGGGGAATTACGATCCGAGCAATGACAATCTCAACAGCCTCGCTACGTACCTCAACCAATCCTCGGCGAACATGCTTGCGGCAGCGCCCCAGCTCACCGGGGGAGGCCTCCGGTCCGGCCAGCAGGTAGATCCTCTCACGGCCGTGACGCCGCTTGCGGCCGACCCTGCTCGTTCCACGGTGACCACGGTTTTTGGTTATGCCGCAGGAACCGTCGCGTGCACGCTCAGCGGCCCCCAGGGTTCGCCAGGGCAACTCGGCGGCATCTTCTCATCGATCTCCCACGCCCTGCATGATGCCTTCAACTGGCTTCAGCACGTGGAGGACGAGGCATACGATGATCTCAAAAAAGGTGTGACCGTAACCATCGACACCGCGGAGGGCATCGCGGTCACGGTGAGCGCCGACATCATGAAAAACGTTAATGGCGTGGAGCAGGACCTGAACGAAGTGGTGAGCACGGTTGAAGAGTACGCCAGTGTAGTGGAGAACGTAATCATCACCGTGATCGAGTCGTCGTTCATGTACCAGTTTATCATGGCCATCATCGCCCTGATCTCGTTCTTCATCCACTTTAAAGAGATTCTCGAGCTCAAGGACAGCTATTACAGCTTTTTCCAGCAGCTGTTTGATCCGAATTCCCCCCAGGCACAGAGCATGAAGGTGCCCTCGAATATCGTGGTGGCCAACGAGGGCAGGGTGGTCGTGGGCCCTGAAAACACGGTGACGCAGAACTTTGAAAAGCTGAGCACGTCGAACGTACCCACCGAGATCGCGGATGACGTGGTCGATTCGATCCTCCGCAATCCCATCGTAAACAAGATCCTCGGCGTCGTGCTCAGCGCGGTTTGCAGGGCAATCGCGGTGGTCGACTCCTTGATTCCCATAAGTTTCAATATGGCCCCGGCCCCGACTAGCGATCTCGAAAACGAAATGACTGCGCTTTTGGGCAGCCTCGAGAGCGCAACGGCCAATGTGACGGAGGATACGATCAATGCATTCTTGAACCAGTTCATCCAAGACATTATGAACCCCCAGGCAACCTATACGAACTTTGCCGAGGGGTTGGGGCCGCTCATGACCGAGCTCGAGTCCGATGCAATGTCACCCTTTTACGAGCTTATGCAGAACCTGGGCAACCAGGACTTCACCTACCTGCAGCAGATGCTCCAGCAGGGGGATTTTCTCACCCTCAAAATCCCGCTCCTTGCCGATCTTTTTATGCTCTTCGGGCTCGGAACCGCTTCGGGAAGCGAGGTGAAGTTAAGCGCACACGACGCTGTATTTTTTCCGATCGCCGTCATCACCTGGATCACTATTTACAGATACGAAGGAAGGACCATCAGCAGCGTCGACGATCTTCACTTTGCGAGCACGAGTCGGCTCCCCGCACCTCAGGCAGGCGCCATGGACGATGTGGCCCTGGCCGCCACCTGCCTGAAGTTCGTTGTCTATGTGCTGAATTCGTTCTACTGGCTCTATAAGGCTGGAAAGGATGCCAGTGGCGGCGGAAGCTCTCAGAGTCAGCAGCAGTGGTACTCGGGCATCAAGGACCTGCTCGTCGGGTTCAACTCCTGGGTCAATTGGTTTGGGGCGATCGCGCCGGTATCGTTAATGATCGTCAAGGGTGGTGTGACACCCCCTCAAACAGATTGGGACATTATGCAGGCTTCGGTCAACCTCACGACATTCTCCGTCAACATGGCGGTCGATGCGGAGAGTAGCAGCGCCCAACTTTCGGTGGGTGCGACGCCATGGCCCAGCTCGGTCAAAGATGTGACCCAGTTCTTACGGTTTATCGCCAGAGTCATGGCCCGGGTCGCCGATACCGTGATCGAACTCGAAGACGTCAGCGAAATGACCACCGCGGACGTGCTCAAGCTCGTGGGCACGGATATCGCCGCGGGTGGTCGCTGCGCGCAGTTTTTTTACAGAATCTTCCAGCAAGCCGCTCAGGAGTCTATCGAGTATTGGGCGATCGCCATCCTCGGGGCGCCATGGGCTTTATGCCTCAATATTCTCGCCCAGACGGAGGACATGGAGGCCGTGTCCGGGCGTAAGCGTAAGATGCTGCTGGCGCCGGAGTAACCCGTTGAGTCTGTAGGGGAAGTTACATGCTATGATCTCTCAGCTAATGATACTTTGTGTGTGCCGGTCATGGGGGCCGTCATTTGCTCTTCTTCCACTATAAGGTTGTACAGGACACTGATGATGCTGCGCGTGATCTGGAAGATAGTTATGACTACATTGAATTACACGAATCAAGAAGCAAAGCATTACGTTTTAGAACGTATCGAAAAGGCGTTCGACAGCTTGTCTGAAAATCCTGAACGAGGAGTTCACCCTCAAGAATTGATTGATACGATGCAAAATTCATTACAACGACAAAATCCACGGGGTAAACCGGTAATTTCACGTTAGCCGTCAGGAGGGAGATATGTCCAAAACCGAGATGATGGCAGTTCAGAACGTCAATGTGCCAGGATACAAGGGCAATGTGAATGCCGAGAAATACAGGGCTATGCGCCAAATCTTGCTGAAAATACTGCCCAAAAAGGGACCTGGAATCACCCAGGCGGAAATGGGGAGAGCCGTGCTGCCTTATCTTCCTCAAAACCTTTGGCCAAATGGCGAAAAGTCAATGTGGTGGGTTAAGACTGTACAGTTGGACCTTGAGGCAAAGGGTCTGGTGATTCGAGACTCATCAACAAAACCCATGCGGTGGCATCAGAAATGATCCGGATGTTTTGGACATCAGTTATAATTGCTAACATCACCATCCACTAGGAGCCTGTCGGATTATGCCCTTTTTCCCCATATCTTCGTTAAACTCGAAAAAATTATCCTCCGGTAAGCGAACGGAGTGAGACTCCGAGATATTCAGTATATGCCTCCGGTAATTTTTTCGAGTTTGCCTCGATCTGAGCAAAAATGCCTATAATCCGACAGGCTCCTAGACGGATAATTATGACGACAACAGTTTTTCTTAGCTATTCAACGAAGGATCACCACTTTGCGGAACTTATGACCCTGAAGTTAGCGAACAGCGAGGGGACGTTGTTTAAGAAACGCGTCCAAAGATATCGGGGCGCGGAATATGCCGTCCGGCCCGTAGCCGAGCTCAAGGTGGAGATGGTTGTTGATCCGGCCTCGATTATGCCGGTGATGGCAATCGTTCACGAGTTCATCGATAAGGGTGAGTCCCACGACAGACGGGCCTATGTCACGGATCTCGAAGAGCTGCGTCCGCCGCAGGGTACTCACGCTGCAGGAAGTCTGCCGGCGTTCTGATGTCGCCTGAGAGAAGAGGCAGGCACGGTCCAGAAAAGCGGGTGATCACGGCCGGTCCAGGCTAGTCGTTGCGCTCGCTCCTTGCCCAGCCGCCGCCCACCGCCTTGTAGAGATCGACCGAGGCGTTCAGCCGCTTGAGTTTTGCCGCGATCAGGCCGATCTGGGCGGCGTAGTGGTTGCGCTCGGCGTCGAGCACCTCGATATAGCTGGAATACCCGGCTGTATAGCGGAGATTGGCCAGGCGCAGGGCTTCCCTGACCGCTTTTTCCTCCTGAGCCTGGGCCTGCTCTTGCTGCAGTGAATTTTCCTGTGCCGAAAGCGCGTCCTTGACCTCCTTGAAGGCGGAGCGGACACCGTTCTTGTAGGAGGCCAGCAGTTCCTGGTTTTTGGCGGTGGCCAGGTCGACACCGGCCGTGGTTCTACCGAAGTCGAAGACGGGACCGGCCAGTCCAGCCCCCATCTGCCAGGTGCGCAGAGTGCCGCTGTAGATATTTTCGATGTCGACGTCGGCTACGCCCAGCAGGGAGGAAAGCGAAATTGTCGGGAAATAGGCGGCTCTGGCAACGCCGATATTGAAATTGCCGGCGATGAGCGCTTCTTCTGCGGCCGCAATATCCGGCCGGCGCTCGAGCAGCGCCGACGGCAAGGCGTCCGGGGTTACGGGCGGCACGGGCAGCCTGCCTATGTCGGATCCCCGGGCCACACCACCCTCCACAATTTCCCGCGGCGAGCGTCCCATCAAGATCGAGAGCGAGCTTTCCGCCTTGCCTTTCTGCTCGATCAGGTTGGGGAGTTGGGCTCGGGTTGCCTCCAGCTCCGCTTCGGACTGGCGCAGGACCAGGCCGTTGACGGCTTCGCAGTCATACTGCTTTTTCACGAGATTATAAGATTCCTCGCGTGAGCGGATGGCATCCCGGGTAATTTCGATATCCGCATCGAGAGCTAGGAGAGTGAAATACAGCTGCGCCGTTGCCGCCGCTACGGAGAGCCTGACGGCATCCTGGTTATAATCGGCAGCCAGAAGCGTTGCCTTGGCCGCACGGCTTGCGCTCGCCAGTTTTCCCCAAAGATCCAGCTCATAGGACACTACCCCGCCGATAAAGGCAGAATGCCCGGGCTTGTCCGGCAATATCGGACTGTTGCCGCCGTCAAGCCTGGTGCGTGAGGCAAGACCGGCCGCGCCAATCAGGGGGAATTGGTTGCCGACGGCATAGTCGTATTGCGCCCGGGCCTGCTGCAGCCTGGCGACGGCCAGCGCGAGGTCGCCGTTGTTCACCAGCGACTCTCCGATCAGCTTGGGCAGCACGGGGTCATGGTATTGCCGCCACCAATTCTTCAGAGGTTTCTGCTGGTGGGTTTCCGGCTGGTTCTTCGCCGTCCAGCTCTGCGGCAGATCGACTGCCGGACGCTGGTATTTCGGGGCCAGCCAGCTGCAGCCGGAGAGGAGAAGGGCCAGGACGCAGGCGGCAAGATATCGGCTCTTCATGAATGGGCCTCCTTGGTGCCGCCCGCTTGGTCCTCTTTTATCCTGAACCAGGTGATGTAGAGCGATGGCAGAAAGATCAGGGTCAAGAGAGTGGCCACGGCCAGACCCCCCATGATGGCATTGGCCATGGGCCCCCAGAACACCGTGGGCGCGATGGGGATCATGCCGAGAATGGCGGCCGCGGCGGTGAGCATTATCGGCCGGAACCGCAGCATGGTCGCCTCGACCACCGCCTCCCAGCGGCTGCGCCCCTCACGTTCTTCCACCTCGATTTGATGCACGAGGATCACCGAGTTGCGGATGATCATGCCGATCAGGGCGACGACGCCAAGAAGCGCCACGAATCCCATGGGCTGGTGCATCACCAAGAGCGCCAGGACGACGCCGACCACGCCTAGCGGCGCAACGCTCAATACGAGAAAGAGGTGGCTGAAGTTCTGCAACTGGATCATCAGCACCGTCATCATGAGGACGAGCATGAGCGGGAAGACCGCTCCGACCGACGCCTCGGATTTGGTGCTCTCCTCGACGGTGCCGCCGTCAACGATCCTGTAGCCGGGAGGCAGCTGTTTTCTGATCTCGTCGATCTGCCCCTTGAGGTGCTGGACGGCGGCGGCCGGCAGAATCCCGTTCGTCACGTCGGCCTGCACGGTGAGTGTCGGCAAACGGTCGCGACGCCAGACGAGCGGCAGATCCTGCTCATAATCCACCGAGGCCAGTTCGGTCAGCGGCACCGTCTTGCCGTTCGGCAGAGGCACCTCCAGGCCGCGGATGGTGTCGAGCGACATGCGCTCGGCCTCCTGCGCCCGCACCACCACATCGATGAGGTAGATGTTGTCCCGCACCTTGGTCGTGGTGATACCCGAGACCACCGCGTAGATGGACTGGGCCACGGCGGTGGAACTGAGGCCGAGAATCCTGGCCTGGTCCTGGTTGACCTGGATGCGGAGCTTACGGATCGGCTCCATCCAGTTGTAGTTGATTTTCTGCAGCTCGGGGCTGTGTCCCATGATCTTCGCAATCCTGTAGCTGTAGTCGCGGACCTTCACGGGATCCTCGCCGCTCACCCGGTACTGCACCGGCCAGCCCACGGGGGGGCCGAGTTCTAGGGGAAAGATCCGGCACACGACCTCCGGGAACCGGACCTGCACTGCCGCCTCCAGGCGCTTGCGCACCCGTTCGCGCGCCTCAAGACTCTTGGTGACCACGACCGTCTCCGCAAAGAAATCGTTCTGCAGCTGCACGTTGAGCGGCAGATAAAACCGGACGGCGCCCTGACCGACGTACGAACTCCAATGGTCGATATCCGGATCGTTCTTGAGGAGCGCATCAAGCTTTTGGGATGCCCGATCCGTGGCGTAGATCGAGGCGCCCTGCGGCAGGTTCATGTCGACGATGAGTTCAGGCCGGTCCGAGGAAGGGAAGAACTGGCTGGGAATAAGCGGAATGAGCAGAAGAGCGAGAATGAATATGGCAAAGGTGATGGCCATGGTCGTCTTGGCGTGGCGCATGCTGAACAGCAGTAGACGCCGGAAGCGGCCCATGATGCGCCCGCCTTCCGCCTTCTTCACTTGTTTATGGGGCGAGAGGAACATCGTGCCGATCACGGGGGCAAAGATCACCGCCACGAACCAGGAAACGAGAAGAGCGATGCTGACCACGGCGAACAGCGAAAAGGTGTATTCGCCGGCCGAGCTTTTGGCAAACCCCACAGGCACGAAGCCGAACATGGTCACCAGGGTGCCGGTCAGCATCGGAAAGGCGGTGGAAGTATAGGCAAAGGTTGCCGCCCGCACCGTGCTCCAGCCCTCTTCGAGCTTTGTCACCATGCTCTCTACGGTGATCATGGCGTCGTCGACGAGAAGCCCCAGGGCAATGATCAGCGCGCCGAGGGAGATGCGCTGCAGGTCGATGCCGAAGATCTGCATGGCGATGAAGACGGTTGCCAGAACAAGCGGGATCGAACAGGCCACGACCATGCCGGCCCGCATCCCCAGGCTCAGAAAACTGATGCCGAGGACGATGGCGATGGCCTCCAACAACGCCTCCATGAAATCGCCCACGGCGTGGTGCACGACTTGCGGCTGATTGGCGACCAGGTAGGTTTCGATGCCGATGGGCAGGTCCGCCTTGATCCGGGCAAAGGCGCTGTCGAGGTTTTTCTCCAGCGCCAGGATGTCGCCGCGGCTTCGCATGGAGCAGGCCAGGCCGATGGCATCCTTGCCGTTTACCCGAAACATCGGCTGGGGCGGATCGGCGTAGCCGCGCTTGATCGTCGCGATATCGCTCAGCCGCAGCATGTGCGAACCCACGGAAAAATTGATCTGCCGCAGATCGGCCTCGGACTGGAACTTGCCTGAGACCTGGACGAGAACCCTTTCGTTGTTGGTCTCGATAACGCCCGAAGGAATGACCGCGTTCTGTCCTTCCAGCGCCTTCAGAAGGGCCCTGCGGTCGAGTCCCAGCTGAGCCAGGCGATGGGTGGAAAACTCCACATAGATGCGCTCGTCCTGCGCTCCCAGGACCTCGACCTTGGAGATGTCCGGCACCTCGAGAATTCGGGAGCGGGCCTTCTCCACGTAGTCCCGCAGCTCCCGGTGGGTGAAGCCGTCGGCGGTGAAGGCGTAGATAATGCCGTAGGTATCGCCGAATTCGTCGTCGAAGAACGGGCCGACGACCCCTTGGGGCAGCGTGTGTTTGATATCGCCGATCTTCTTGCGCACCTGGTACCAGACATCGGCGACTTCCTTTTTGGCGATGGTGTCGCGGAGGGTCACGAACACCGTCGACTTCCCGGCGGTGGTGTAGCTTTTCAGGTAATCCAGGTAGGGAGTTTCCTGCAGTTTCTTCTCGATGCGATCGGTGACCTGCTGCATCGTTTCTTCCTGGGTGGCGCCCGGCCACATGGTCTGCACGACCATGGTCTTGATGGTGAACTCGGGATCCTCGTTGCGCCCGAGGTGAAGATAGGCGTAGCAACCGGCCACAACGCTCATCAGCATGAAATAGACCACCAGCGGTTTGTGGCGGATCGCCCATTCCGAGAGATTCAGCGATTTCATGAGCGATCACCCAGCAACCTGACTTTCTGACCTTCGTAGAGTACCTGGACACCAGCCGTCACGACCCGTTCCCCGGTCTTTAGCCCATCGGCGATGATCACCGAATCCTGGGTGTACCGCGTCACGGTGACCCGCCTGAGATGAACGGTTGCATCGCGCGGATCGACGATCCATACGGCGGGCTTGCCCTGCGTCATGTTCAGGGCCGACGAGGGGATTTCAATCTGGGTGCCGGCCTGCAGCAGTAACCGTCCCACCACCGTCGAGCCCAGGAACATCCCGGCCGGGGCGTCGTGGAGTTCGACCTTGACCCGGTAGGTACGGGTGGCCGGGTCCGCCTGCGGCGACACCTCGCGTATCAAGCCGGAGGTTTTGATGTCCGGGTTGTCGGCCAGCCAGACCTCGACCTGCTGTTGCGTGGAGAGACCGGCCCGGATAACCTGGGCCGGCATATCGAAGACGGCGTCCCGGCCGTTTTGCCGCGCGAGAAGCAGGATCATCCGCCCGGCCCCCACCACCTCGCCCGGTTCCGCGCCTTTCGCGGTGATGATGCCGTCGGCTTCGGCTCTCAATGTCGTGTACCCCAGCTGGTCCTTGGCGGAGTCCAGTTTGGCCTTGGCGGCGTGCACCTGGGCTTGGGCTGTTTTTAATTGGCGCAGGGCCACTTCATATTCTGTTCGGGAAACGGCTCGTTCTTCAAGCAGGTTGCGCAGGCGTTTCTCCGCGGATTCCGCCTGTTCGAGCACGGCCCGGGCGGCAGCGTAATCGGCCTGGGCCGCGTTTTCCGCATTTTTCTCGGCTTCGGAATCGAGCTTGGCGACGATTTGCCCGGCCCTGACGGTATCGCCGACGTCGGCCGACCGCGCGATCAGTTTGCCTGACAGCCGAAAGGCCAGGCTGATTTCGTCGCGGGCGCGCAGCTGCCCGGTGAGGACGATAGGGTCTCCGACCTCATGTTTTTCGATGATCACGGAGCGGACAGGCCGGATCTCGGCGACCTGTTCCTTTTTCTCGCAGGCGCTGAGCGCCAGCATTGCCGCAACGGTCAGGAGAACAAGCCGGGCTGTCGCGCCGGCGAGGTGTTTTTTCGGGGTGATCATAGGATGCTCCACTCTAGACGTTTCGGATGGCCTCATTTGGTCGCGCGTGCAGGCGTTGCATTGTCCAGGAACGCCTTGAGAAAAAGAAAAATCACCTCATCGACGGGTTTCGCCCCGGGCACGGTCCCCATTAGGAAAAAACCGTTCCACAGGGCGGCAAAGCCTATCGCCATTTGGAAAAAATCTATTTTCGGCTCAAGCTCATGATAGGCGAACAGGGTCCGTAAACAAGCGGCAAGTTCCTGCAACCTTAGTACCTTGGCCGTGTCGAATGTTTTTTTGAACGGCGGGGTACGGCTTGCATACATCTCTAATTCAAAGTCAAGGGCGCACAGGTTCGGGTTTTGCTGCATCTGCTTCAACCACGCGGAAATTTTGTCCAACAACTCTACCTTCTTGTTGCTTTTTGTTTCGGCAAGAATTTGTCTGAATACACCGATCTCTTCGCGCATATGCACGTCCACTAACTCCTCCAGCATCTTCTCCTTGCTGTCGAAATTGGAATAGAACGCGCCCAGCGAGTAGCCGGCGGTCTCGGCAATATCCCGAATGGAGGCATCGTTTATCCCCTTGCGGACGATGACCTCCTGCGCCGCGGCGAGCAGCCGCTCCCGTGTTTGTTGCTGCATATCTTTGCGTGTCAATCTTCTTGGCATTGTGATCCTCCTCCGCATTAAAATATCACACGTTATTCAAATATCAAGTGATATTTTAAATGACAAAAATGTACCAAAAGCAGCAGGTAAATGCGCTCCGCTGGTTTCCCGGCATCTTTTGCGCCGGGGAGATGTTGGATTGATAGGCCCCCCCACCGGCGGCTACCTGCTGACCGCCTGTTTTGCCACCGGCCTAGCCGCCAAGCTGGGCTCCGCCGACCGGCTCGGTAAAAAAAGCGTCAAGCCTGCTTGAACCGGACCGTCTGGGACGCTGCTGGTCATCCAAACCCTCTGGGAACGCTTGGGTATCGGCAAGACGCTGAAGGCATTACTGGAAAAAGGAAAATACAGCGTTGCCTACGACCAGGCACTGCTCGCCATGACCGCCAACCGGCTGTGTGATCCGGAATCAAAGCTCGGCGTCTGGGACCGGTGGCTGGAAAAGGCCTACCTTCCCGGTTGCGACGGCCTGAAACTGCGGCAGATGTATGAAGCAATGGATTTTCTTCATGCCCATATCGCTGAGGTTGAGGAGGCAGTCTTCTTCCAGACCACCAACCTTTTCAATCTCTCGGTCGATCTCATCTTCTATGACACGACGACTGCATCCTTTGCCATCGACTACGCAGACGACTCCCATGAAGAAAGTCCCGCTCTTCGCCAGTACGGCCATGCGAAAGAAGGGTTCTGGGCGCCCCAAGTAGTCGTCGCCCTGGCGGTAACTCGGGAAGGATTGCCGGTGAAAAGCTGGGTTTTCCCCGGCAACACTACCGATGTCACTCCAATCGAACGTATAAAAAGAGACCTTCGAGGCTGGCAGCTGAACCGTGCTCTATTCGTGGCCGACAGCGGCATGAACTCTGCCGACAACCGGGAGGAACTGGCCAGGGCTTGTGGCAAATACCTGCTTGCTACCCGAATGTCCACGGTCGCCGAGATCAAAAAAGAGGTGCTCTCGCATCGTGGTCGCTATACGCTCATCACAGACAACCTGCAAGCCAAAGAGGTCATTATCGGCGACGGTGAGCGTCGCCGGCGCTATATCCTCTGTTACAACCCGAAAGAGGCCGAGCGCCAGCGCCTGCATCGCGAAGATCTCGTCCGCATGCTCGAGGAGGATCTTGCCCATCATCGTGATCACTCTGCCTCTGCCGGATGGGCTGTCCAGCTGCTTGCCTCCAAGCGGTTCAAGCGGTATCTCACTACCACCAAAACGGGCAAGCTTCGCATTGATCGTGCGGCGATCAAAGAAGCGTCGCGTTATGACGGCAAGTGGGTGCTCGAGACAAATGACGATACGATCAGCCTTGAGGATGCTGCCCTTGGGTATAAGAGCCTTCTTCTCATCGAACGGTGCTTCCGGTCGCTGAAACGTACGCAAATACAAATGATGCCGATGTCTCACTGGGCTCCGCGGCGTATCGAAACGCATGTCAAGATCTGCGTTCTCGCGCTCTTGCTGCAGCGAGCGGCGGAGATCAAGTGCGGGGAGAACTGGTTCCGGATCAGCAACAGTCTCGCCAAGCTTCAAGCCACCGAATTCAAGAGTTCGCAGTACACTTTTTTTCAAATTAATGAGGCCCGAAAAGACTGCCGGGAAATCCTGAAAAAGCTCGAAATCCCGCTACCAGCAAAGGTTTTCGGCATAAAGCCGGCCAAAAAAGAGGCTTAATTTTGTAGGCACACGCCAATTTTCGACCTCCCCCGCAAACCCACTGCCAGTACGGCATTGCGGCGGAGTGTGTTGCCACAACCCGTAGACCCAGGTAAGGGAGGAAGAGACCAATCGATGCTTCCCCATCAACGCAAAATGATGGAACTCCAGCCCGCCTGCTTTCCTCATCCCGCAGATACTTTGGCCTTCTTTAGGTTTACAATGACGTTCCAAGGTGTTATGAACTAACTCCATAGGGTTAGGCATTTCTGCAAGCCCGCAGCTCATTTCAACAACATTTTCCCAACAATCCCGCTTTTCGCCTGCCAGCTTACGGCAAATTGCTATTGCGGATCAGTTGAGGAACATCGGGGTTCACTCGTAGGCGGGACTATTGATAAAACGCTCTTGGTTGGGCGCTCAAAAAAGGCCATTTGATTTGAGGGAATGGCATGTCATCGAATGAAGCTGAGCCAAAGGTGGCTCAAGCAGCATCCCCTCGCCAGTGGATCAGGTTAGTTGTAGTGTATCTCTTCATACCACTGGTTCTCTTGGTGTGCGGAGGGGATTTCGATTGGTGGCAGGCGTGGGGCTATTCCCTGTTGATTGTTGCCGCTGGCCTAGGGGGGCGCATTTGGGCGGAACGGCGGCATCCGGGGCTGATGGCCGAACGACAAAATATGGAGAAGGCTCAAAGCGCAAAAGCTTGGGACAAAGTACTTGCGCCGTTGATGGCGCTGAGTGTGAGTTTCCCGCTGGTCATTGTGGCCGGGCTGGATCATCGCTTTGGCTGGTCACCCGAATTTCCGTTGTGGCTCATCGGGCTCGGCTTCCTATTGATCTCGCTCGGATACGCTTTCGCTGCGTGGGCATTGATAGAGAACCGCTTTTTCTCCAGCGTGGTGCGTATTCAGGCGGATCGAGGGCATGTGGTGTGCGACAGCGGCCCCTATCGGATTGTGCGACAATCCAGGCTATGCTGGAAACATTTTGCCACTGTTGGGCATTGTGCTGGCCTTAAACTCGATGTGGACACTTATTCCGGCGGCGGTGGCGCTAATCATAGCGGTGATTAGAACGGCGCTGGAAGATCAGACTCTACAGGACGAGTTGCCAGGCTATCGCAACTATGTGCGACGCGTGCGCTATCGGTTGGTTCCGGGGCTTTACTGAAGGGGCTCATCCGTGGGCTCTGATGGGGCAGGGGGGAAGGGTTCGTTTTCAGAATGTGCAAGAGAGCGTGTAAGAGCGCTCAACAAGAGCATATAGCCGACGCCCAAAACCTGCGCGGCTGATACAACGTTCTCGGCGGCTTCGCCGCCGAGAATCGCGGTACTTGACCGGACGCCGCACACCGATCAATCGGACTGCGTCTGTTTGATTGGCGCACGGCGCCGATCAGCAGCGCGATTATACTTCGCGGGTACTCAAAATGAGCATTCCATACCAAATTCGATTTAATGAGATTCCATGGGAGTCACCAATGCCTGGTGTAAGGCAAAAATACGTTGATCATAATGGTCAACGTATTCGGCTTGTTGAGTACTCACGAGAGTTACAGTCGCACTGGTGTGAAAAGGGGCATTGCGGGTATCTTCTAAGTGGCCAAATGGCAATTCGAGTACATAGATTCCGAAGCAGTCTACAGTGAAGGCGATGGTATCCTCATTCCAGATGGCCCGGAACATAGGCATAAAGGTAGGGTTCTGTCGGAAAAGGCCCTGATATTTTTCATTGAAAAAGTATAACCAATAAGGATTGAATACGACCGCTGCGCGGATAGTTTCAATCCTTATTGGTTGGGCATAGGAGGAGAACATGGACATGCAAGGATTCGAGAAGCTAGTCCCACTGATAGTTGCTATCATCAGCGCAATAACTCTTCTGGCCGGCTACACGTATCAAAAGCACAAGGAAAAGGAGGCGGAGATACGCAAAACGAGACAAGAAATCTATTCGCGTTTAGTAACTTGCATTACAAAACGGTTCGCCCTGTTTGATCGTCTTGAACAATCCCCAGCTTGGAAAAAGGCGAGGAACTACAGTGAACAATACAATATCATGATCAGGGACCCTGAGACTTCACAGAACCTAGCTGAACAGAAGGAGATAGCCACCCTTTTGTGTCTGTACGGTCCAGATGATGCAATCAAAGCTTACGTAGATTGGCTCAAAGGGGCCTGGGATGCCAGCACCAAATCATCAACGAGTGGTAACTTGGGCAAGCTCATTATTGATTTACGGAAATCCATATATCCCGAGACGAATGCCACGGCAGATGACGCTAATTTGGCGATTTGGAATAACGCGGAGCATCTCGAGCAGGCGCGAAGTAAAGAAGCCAAGAAAGACACAATATCAGCGATGTCGGGAAGGAACGAAGTTTGCCCTTAACAGTGGCAAGGAGAAGAATGAAGAGCTCTGCACAACGAGTCGATCCACAAGGACCCGCATACAGCACGGGCCTGTGAGCTTGCCGTTCATGGCGGCTTCGCCGCCATGAATCGCGGTGCTTGACCGGACACCTCACCGATCAACCAAACTGCGTCTGTTTGATCGGCGCACGGCGCCGATCAACACCGCGGTTATATTTTTTATATCTATAGGAATTAAATGAAAAAGAGGCAGAAAATACGAAAAGGCATAATCTTGTGTTCTTTCTTCCTTTTCCCAGCCACCTTTTATTATCTCTCCCCCGTGCTCATCGTTCGGGCAAGCTCTATAGGCGTAGTTAACGGTAGTTTTGTTATTTTTTTGCTGATGTTCATTAGCGCTCTATTTGTGGGGAGAGCATATTGCGGATGGGTATGTCCCGCTGCTGGTTGCCAGGAGTCGATTTTTCTCGCCAGAGATAAGAAAATAACAAAAGGTGATTTTATCAAATGGATTGTATGGGTACCATGGATTTCGATTATTGTCTTGTTTGCTCTCAAGGCAGGTGGTTATAAACACATAGATTTTTTTTATCAAACAACACATGGCCTTTCCGTATCCGATTTGCAGAGCTTTATAACCTACAATATTGTCCTTTTTTTGCTCATTGTTTTTCCTGCTTTTGTTATCGGGAAAAGATCATTCTGCCACCATTTGTGTTGGATGGCCCCTTTTATGATCGCAGGCCGAAAGATACGAAATATTTTTCATTTGACGTCCCTGCAATTAAAGTCGAATCCTGATGTATGTAAGCATTGTTGCACATGCACGGAACAATGCCCGATGAGTCTTCCGGTAGAGAATATGGTTAATCTGAATATGATGGAGAACGCTGAATGTATTCTCTGCGGGACTTGCGTTGATGTCTGCAAAGAAGGTGCAATTGTTTATAATTGGGGGAAGTCTAACAAGGCTAATTAACCATCGCAAAAAGCCGCGCGGCTGATTAGCGTCGTTCCTACGATAAGAACGAGAACAAGAAACTGCATTAGAGCAACACCCCTTGCGAAGGTTAGATCGTGTCTAAACTGAGGTCCTGGATTCTCCAACGAAAACGCATTTACCAGGGAGTTGGGAATGATTAAGGAATTGCACGGCTTGGACGCCTACATGGGCCAGATCCTCCAGGACTGGAATGTTCCGGCGGTCGGTGTTGGTGTCGTCATGAACGACGAACTCGTCTTCGCCAAAGGATATGGCTATCGGGACTATGGGAACAAGCTCCCATTCACGCCCAGTACCCTGTTTCAGATTGCTTCGAATACCAAGTTGTTCACGGCAGTGGCCGCGGGTATGCTGGTAGAGGAAGGAAAGCTGACATGGGACTATCCGGTTCGAGATGCCGTGCCAGCTATCCGGTTCTTCAATGACCACCTCAACAGCAACATCACGCTACGGGACATGTTAGCCCACCGCACCGGCATTACCAGGCACGATATGATCTGGTACAAGTCGGACTTCACCCGTAAGGAGTTGTTCGATCGGGTAAGGCTTATGGAACCTCGAGTGCCCATGCGGCAGATCCACCTTTATAACAATCTGATGTATGCAGCCGTGGGCTACTTGATCCAGATTCTTTCCGGTAAAACCTGGGAGGATTTTGTTCGAGAGAGGATCCTGGATCCCCTGGGCATGCCCCACACGATCTACTCCGTACCCGAGATGGTACTGGTAGAGGACCATGCCGTGCCTTTCACTGAGAAGCGTGACAGCACTGAGATCTACCAGATCCCTCACTACGAGGACCAGGCTGGGATTGCTCCTGCGGGGGGCATTATCTCCAGTATTGATGAGATGTCTCACTGGCTGATTGCCCTAATGAATAATGGCAAGCACCAGGGCCGGCAAGTCCTCCCTCTAAATGTACTCAAGACCACCTTAGAGCCATCCATGGCCTTACCCAACACCGAAAGCGAGGCGCGCGGTTTCTGGGAGCTACTCAACTGCGCTTACGGGATGGGGCGCGTGAGCGGATCGTATCGAGGTCGCCTCTTGACCTTCCATGGCGGTGCGATCGGCGGCTGCTACTCACAGGTATCATACCTGCCTCTGGAAAAGGCAGGCGTAATTGTTTTCGTCATCGGCGACCACTGTTCAGTTCTATCCAACATCGTCGGATACAATATATACGAGCGCCTGCTGGGGATGGAAGAAACGCCATGGAGTGAGCGATGGTTGGCGATCATGAAGAAAAGCAAGGAGGCAGGTATCCAGGCTAGGGCCAAAGTGGGCGGGGATCGCGTGCCAGGCACTCAGCCTTCCCATGCGCTCAGAGAATACGTGGCTGAGTACGAGCATCCGGCTTACGGCCTGCTCAAAGTCACTACCCTTGACAACGAACTCTATCTCGATTTCCACAAGATTCGGCTTCCACTCCTCCACTATCATTACGATCGCTTCGACACGCCGGATGATGAGCAGGATGGCAAGTGGTCTGTCAATTTCCTCACCAATCCTCAAGGTGAGGTCGATAGGGCGAGCCTTTCTCTCGATGAAGCAGATACCATCTTTACACGCCGTCCCCAGACCGTGTCGGCCGAGCTCATATCGCAGATTGCAGGTATTTACGAGAGTCCGGATGGCTTCGCCTTCGAGATTGTCTTAGTGGAGGACGGAACTCTCTGCCGTGTCATAAGCGGAATGCCTGACGATAAACTCATTCCCTACAAAGACCTCAAATTCCGTCTCTCCCGCTACTCCGACGTGATATATGAGTTCGTCTTTGAAGGCGAGCACGTCACAGGGCTCCAGGTAATTGTGCCTTCTGGTGAGTTCATGTGTCCGCGTAAGCAGGTTTCCCCAGACGTGCCCCTGCGAAATCCTTTGAGGGAATAGGGGGCACTTTAGGAATTTAAAGTTTATAATTGCTGAATAAAAAATTGGGTAAGTTTTGATTTCAAGAAATGAGAATTAATATAATTACTTCCAACCGGGCCTTTCACCAGATGAATTGGTGAAGGCGGTGTTTTTACGGCGACTCCGTCGCCGTGAATCGCGGTGCTGGCTTCGTCAAGAACTTGGCTTGGCACTTCGCGCCAGAACCAGGTTCTTGAACGGCCACCGCACACCGATAAACCAAACTTCGTTTGCTTTATCGGCGCACGGCGCCGGTCAGCGCCACGATTCGCTCTCCTTGAAAATCCTTGCATTCTCTATCCAAAGATGTCCCCTTTGTGTCCTGAGTGTCCCACAACACCTCATTCACGCTTTCCAGGTTGGCCGATTCCTGGCCCATTCAGCGACGGTCTGGCGCAGCCAGGGCTCGATTCCGCGGCGGATATAGAATCGAGGGTGCAAAAGATTATCCCCTGGGTCGATTATGCCCTCGGCTCGTGCTTCGCTGGCAAGACGGGTATACGGATAAATGCGTATTCCTACGGTGATTTTCATTGCTTCAAGATTGAGGCTATCGGCGAAGCGGAGGCTCTCCAATACCGTTTTCTTGGTCTCTTTCGGACCGCCGAGGAGCAGAAAGCCCATCCGGCGAATGCCGACGTCTTCAAACATTTTCGCGGTTCGCCGCACATCATCGGGATCGAAACGCTTGCCTATCCAGTCGAGTACCTGAGGATGACCGCTTTCAAATCCCAGGGAGACCTCGGTGCAGCCAGCCCGCGCCATGGACTGGATAAGAGCGGGATCAGTACGGCCAGGGTAAATTATCGCCCGCCAGTCGAGTCCGAGATCTGCTTCGATGAGACGGTCGCAGAGCTTTCGAGCGTAGCTTGGCGGCAAGTTGTAGGTATTGTCCACAAAGAAGATTCTTCGAAAGCCGGCGTCCCGCCAACGGGCGAGTTCCTTCACTACGGCGTCGATTCCCCGCATCCGGACCCGTGTTCCTTCGATGGAACTCGTTGCGCAGTAGCTACACCGTAAAGGACAACCTCGCCGGGTCTGGAAGGGGAGATAATAGGAAGGGTCTTTAAACTTTTCAGCATCGAAAATCGCGGTGTCCGGGAAAGGCCAGTCGTCGAGGTTGGAAACATAGGCCCGGGTGACTCGACACCCTCTGCCGCGCAGGAAGAGGCCTGGAATTTCCGAGGGGTCCCCATTGGCTGCGAGGATCTCGAGGAGGTTGACGAAGGGAGCTTCGCCTTCTCCCTGAATCCCCATATCGGCGCCGAGGAACTCCAGGGCGCTCTCCGGGAACATGCTGTAGCCGGCACCACCCAGAATTACAGGGGCCGGGGATAGCGCCTTGCACTCGGCCACCACGGAGCGAGCAGCCTCCAGGAGAAAACAGGGGTTGACGCTTTCCTGGTTGTCTATGTTGCGTATCGAGATTCCGATAGCGTCTGGACGGTTTTCAGCGATGGCAGTGGAAAGGGCTGCCTCAGGGTTATCCTCAATCATGAGATCAACAAATCTGACTTGATGGCCTGCTTTCTGGGCAGCGGCGGCAACAAGGCCCAGGCCCATGGGCAAGGTGGGCATGTTGATGGTTTCGGTATTGGCAGAGACAAGGAGGACATTCATGGTGTTTCATGCTCCTATCAAGGTTCTATTCACCCCGAAAAACTATCATGTTGATACCTTTGACATCAGATAGGATTATTCAACATGCCCTAATGAAAACTCAACAGATTTCTTCGAAATCATCATTACTTTTCGATATCAATGACTATCTTCCAAGGAGAAAATCTTGGATTAATCCGTAACCGTTCACCAGTTCAACCAAACAACGTCCAAACCAATGACTGTAAATGTTCACCAGTGCCCAGGTTGGCGAAGGCAAGCGCAGACTTCGAGCGGGCTGACGGGCTATGGCCTATCTAGGAGCCTGTCGGATTATGCCCTTTTTCCCCATATCTTCGTTAAACGCGAAAAAATTATCCTCCGGTAAGCGAACGGAGTGAGACTCCGAGATATTCAGTATATGCCTCCGGTAATTTTTTCGAGTTTGCCTCGATCTGAGCAAAAATGCCTATAATCCGACAGACTCCTAGAGCATGAGTTCGTTGGCTCGCCGGTTGAATATTTCAATTGTTGCCGTTAGCGAATCCGTAATCTGAGGAGGCGGGATTGCCAAGAGTGAAGGGTTTGCACTCATTTAAGTTTACATGTTAAGGGCTCTTTCATCCGTCCCTCTCATCGTTTCCTGTTACCGCCAAATTAGTCATATTTTTTGTTGACCGCAGCAAAAAGAATTTGGCAGATGACCTATTTGAGAACTATATTTGGTTCTACACAACGCAGGCGGTCACCTATGCCACTTTCCCGTCAAATCAATCCGATAAGTTATTTGAAGGCGCATGCCTCTGAGATCGTTCGCGACATAGGCAAACTGCAGGAACCCGTGATCATCACCCAAAACGGTGAGGCCAAGGCGGTAGTACAGGACATCGAAAGTTCTGAGCAAGCGCAAGAAACCATGGGACTATTGAAAATCCTGGCGCTCGGCACCCGTCAGATCGAAGAGGGAAGGGTTCAGCTCGCTGCTGATGTCATCAAGCGCTTTCGAAAAGGGCGGGAGTCCTATTGATGTATTTCTCAGTACTGTTGACTGATGATGCTGGGCGTGATCTGGAAGATGTTTATGACTACATTGTATTACGCGATTCAAGAAGCAAAGCCGATTACGTTCTCGAACGTATAGAAAAGGCGTTCGACAACTCGTCTGAAAATCCTGACCGAGGAGTTCACCCTCAAGTATTGATTGCTTTTGGGCTGCGGGACTTTCGGCAACTTTACTTCAAGCCGTACCGTATCGTTTACCGAGTGATGGGGCATAACGTCTATGTGCTCTTGATTGTCGATGGGCGCCCATTAAAAGGCCCTTTGTCAAGTGGAATGGTTGGGACGCCCTTAAGATTTACTATGCATAACGGATAATTATGACGACAACAGTTTTTCTTAGCTATTCAACGAAAGATCACCACTTTGCGGAACTTATGACCCTGAAGTTAGGAGAAGCTGGAATAAAGGTTTGGAGAGACAGAGACAATCTGCGAGCTGGTGCCGATTGGCGTCAAGGAATCGAAAGAGGAATTGCTGAATCCAGCCTTATCATTGTTGCCTTAAGTAACAATTCTGCCGAATCATCTTACGTTACTTTTGAATGGGCATACGCACTAGGTAACGGGAAAAATATTATTCCTATAAAATTAAACGAATGTGCTATCCATCCACGATTACAGACTATTCAACATATTGATTTTTCTGTCCCAGGAGCTCTTCCCTGGGCCTCTTTGATAGAAAGAATACGAGAAGTGGATTCCGAGGCGGAAGTTGAAGACCAGGCAATCGTTCAACAAAAAATAGAAGAGCCAGATGGGGATGTCGATATTCATGTAAGGGCTATTTTAGCCTACTTGGATCAGAGAGGTATTCAAGTAATAAGTTTTGAAAATGTGCGCAAAAGGGTTGATGCCTCTCTTTCTGACGAGAAACTGAATAAATTAATTTTGGATCATCCAACGCTTCTCCGGCTGGCCAAATTAAAAACGAAGAAACCTGGTTTGAAAAAATTACGACCATAACTGTTTATTGGCAATACATAACGCTCTCGCGTTCCTTCCAGGTCGGTTCGTATCAAAACCGCAACCGGCCACCGGGGCAACCGAAGACTGGCCAGGCCAATGGACTGTAAACGTGCTCCAGCACCCCTCCTGCCACGATCAGGCTGCAATGTCATCCGCTCACTCGCCCTGTCTGGGGTGAATGATGTCCCAGGTGTGTGCATCTTCCAGAATGCTCTAAACACGTAGAGCGTGTAGTCGGTTAACGCAGTTCAGGCGTCAGCTTATCCATCCTTGGCAAAAATCACCCAATCTTTTATTATGTTGCCATGTTTCGCATGGCAAGGATGATAGCCTTAGGCTAACCACATCATACGGCCCAACGGGGGCGCCGCCAAAACCACCAATACGCAATTAAAAATGAGAGAAAGGTTAATGGAATCTCACGACAATAACCCATATTCGCCTCCAAAATCAAAAATAGCAGATAGAAAAAATGAAAAAGGATCTCCTAAGAAAGCGGTAATAGTAGCATGTGCCGTAGATATTTTTGGGACGATCATTATATCAGTTATATTGGGGTTTATTTATGGCATTGTTCTTTCATCTTTGGGGCTATCTCAAAAAGAAATCGCCTCTATGTATTCATCTCAGGGGATATTCTCTCCCTTGCATTTGATAAACCTCGTTTGCGGCATATCCATTACAATCTTTGCAGGATATCTGTGTGCAAAAATAGGGAGATGTACACACTATAATCTCGTAACAACGTACTTGGTAGTGGTAACTGTCTTAGTGAATTTTGCGTCCGCAATAATGGGTGAGGATATATCGTCAATTAAGAACATAGTATTGACAACCTTATCTGTTTTGGCAGGCTACTTTGGTGCATGGCTCTACATAAGAGAGAAATAAGTACCAAGAAACGTGCGCCATCGTCCCATCTGGGTGCAGGCAGTCGGGTCATCTGATTTTTTCTCAAGATTACAATGATGTAATGTTCTACCAAATGTCTTTACTCTATCTAAGGAAATGCTTACATATTAATGAAACCACGGAATACTTGGCAGCTTATATTGATTCATCTCGAAGGGGGTGTTTTTAGGTATGCAAACCTTTTCAGTGGCTTTCAAGGAGTGCCATGCAAAGACCGGAACATGTAGGTATGGGATAACAAGCTGGCTAACAATGGAGAGTGAAGACAATGAAAAAAACCGAGAAAATCGTAGTCCCCGTCGATTTTACCAAGAGTTCGAAGAAACTCATTGAATATGCCTGGTATATGGCTCAGCATCTGCATGCGACTATCGACTTCGTCCATGTTATTTCCGACTATCCGGAAGACGCAATGATAGGCGCGCCTTTCGCCCAAGAATATCAGGAAAAGGAATCGGCTACGGCCCAAGAGAATATGGCCGGTCTGGTCAACGACACCAAGGGTATTTGCCCCGATTGCAGCGGTGAGGTTGTTTACGGCAAACCGGTGGAGCGTATTGTTGAATTCGCGGAGAACAAGCATGCCGATCTGATCATACTCGGTACCCATAAGGCCAAAGGTTTGGAGAAAATCATACTTGGCAATGTCGCGGAACATGTCCTGCAAAAAGCCGACTGCCCGGTGCTGATCATGAATCCTTTCAAATAATAGAATTGGTAAACGCTTACAGCGCATTGGTATGGGCACTCTGGGTTTGCCTGGTGAACGGTTGCCGGACGTTCACCTATAGTCCGAGGCCGTAGCAGGCTGCGCCCATAAGGGCGGTATCCTTATGGGTCACCAGGTAAATGGGCATATCGGCAATCATTGGTTTGAGTCTTCCCTTTGCGTTGAACGCCTCAAGAAACATCGGATGCCGGATATATTCGGCAATCCGTGGCGGAATGCCGCCGCCTATATACATTCCACCATAACAGGAGACTTTCAAAGCCAGATTGCCTGCCTCAGCGCCGAGGATGGAGGTAAACAGTTCCAGCACCGCTTTGCAGATAGGGTATTTTTCGGAATGAGTGAGGCCGGCATCCACGATAACCGGTGTCTGGTCCGCAACGCCGGCTAGCCTCTCTGCCAGGTCCGGAGGCTCCGAAAATCTTTTCGTATCCCGTAAGAATGCATAGAGCTTGGGGATGCCGATGCCGGAGCAGACCCTTTCGTAGCTTACGTGCTCAAAAGTGGTTCGCAGATAGTTCAAGAGGGCGACTTCCAGATCGGTCCGTGGTCCGAAATCGGCATGTCCGCCTTCCGAGCTGTTGGCGCGGTAACGGGTACCGTCCCAGGTCAGGAACACCTCTCCCAGTCCCGTGCCCGGTGCTACCAGCGCTTTCGTGCATTTGGGAACAGGGATGCCCGGATTGATGAATTCCAGCATGGAAGCATCGAGGTGGGGCACGGCATAGGCCATGGCCTCGAGGTCGTTGAGCAGCAGAACGTCCTCTATTTTCGTCTCGTGTCGGAGAACCGAGGCATCGATAGTCCAGGAGAGGTTGGTAATGGCCGCTCTGCCCCCTTTGATGGGGCCGGCCACACCGAAACAGGCTCGCCCGGCACTGATACCGTGCTCTTTCATGAAGGCCTTGACGATATGCTCGAGACCGGGAAAATCCTGACTGGAATAGGTTTTTCTGACGATGGGATCGTCCGGGCCACATTTTTTTGAAAAGCAGCCAAGGCGGGTTTTCGTCCCGCCGATATCTCCGGCAAGTATCATGTTATTGGTTACCATCCGTCCAGCCATATGGCTGGATCATAATGGCCTGCCACGCCTAAACCACCAACGTTCGGTGCTCCGGCATGGCAGGGCCGCTGCTTCACAGAGACGTTCTCCCAAATACTGTATGCGGATGGAGCTCCAGTGTTAGCTTCAGCGCGTGGTTTCTCCGCGTCGGCGCACCACCACATCCACCGTGATTGCAGCCAGCAACACAAGAGCCGTCGCCATCAACTGAACGGCTGCCGGCAGACCAAGCAATGCCATGCCGTTGACAATCGCTGCGATGACCACCCCGCCGAGCACCGAATGCAGTGGATGGCCGCGGCCGCCAAACAAGCTGGTGCCGCCGATTACTGCGGTGGCCACCACATACAAGACAATGGTTCCGCCATCAAAACTCGTTGAAATCGAGCGGAGCCGGGAGGCGTAAATGATGCCACCGATCCCCGCGGTTGCCGCTGCCAGCGTGAATGCCATCATCCGGATGCGAGCCAGATTAATTCCGGCGCGACGGGCTGCTTCGGCATTGCCGCCGATGGCAAACAGATAGCGACCGAAACGCAGACGGCCTAAAACAAATGACCACAGCACCAATACCGCGAAAACGATGGGAATCACCCAGGGCATCCCATTAAGGGGAAGCGCGGTACGCCACGGTTGAAATTGCTGATCGCACCAGCAAGATCCCTGCCAGCACTGCCGCACCGATCTTCAACCAGGTCAGCCCGAGAGGGGGCGCAACAAGTCCGCTGGCATGCCGCAGGCGGTCACGCCGAAGAGTGGTAAAGGCGTAGATAGCCAGTATGATGGCAGTGACGATCCATCCGACAGCGGGGGACAGCGTTCCGTTGGCAAAATCGTTTATGATTCGACTCCGGATCGGAATCGTTCCACCCGAGCCGAGTAACTCGATCATAACTCCTTCAAAGCCGAGGAGCCCGGCAAGCGTCACCACAAAAGACGGCAAACGCAACTTGGTGATCAGCACCCCCTGTATTGCACCCAAACCGCCGGTGGCAACCAGTGCGGCTGCAACTGCGGCCCACCAGGGCCAGCCAACCGACGGTTGCACCAGCAAGGTTGCTACCGTGGCCCCGATGCCGGCGACAAAGCCGAGGGAGAGGTCGATCTCTCCTAGTATCAGGACGAAAACTTCCCCCATCCCGATCAGCATGAAAACCGACCCCTGCACCAACAGGTTGACCAGATTGCCTGCGGAAAGGAACTTGTCATTCTGGCTCTGGAAAATAGCGGCAATGAGGATCAGCCCCAGCAGAACCGGCAACACGCCGCTTTGCCCGGCTGTAATCTTCGACCAGGTTGTGCGGATGTAACTTCCCAGGGTTTGCTCTTCTCCGCTGGAGACAACCGCCGCACGCGCCGGCCCGCTTTTACTAGACTGTTCCGTTGCTGCCTGACGGGCGTTTTCGGCGGCTATCGAGGGTGCCGCCGGCGGATCATCTTCAGCGCAGACCACATGATCGGACCCACCGGTTGTCATGAGTTCCACAACGCGTTGGGTGTCGAATTCGCCGACAGGCGCCTGGCCGACCATTTCCCCCAATCGCAATACCGCAATGCGATCCGAGACCGCAAATACGTCGTTGAGGTTATGGGAGATAATCAACACGGCCAGCCCTTTATCGGCCAGTCGCCGAACAAGCGAGAGCACCTGGCCGGTCTGCGCGACCCCGAGTGCGGCCGTTGGTTCATCCAGGATAACCAGCTTGGAATTCCACATCACCGCCTTGGCAACGGCGATCGATTGACGCTGGCCACCAGAGAGCGATGCGACCGGCAGCCGGATGGAACGCAGCGTCGTGACTCGAAGGCTCGACAAGGTGTCGGCCGCTACGCGTTCCATCTCGTTTTCATCGAGCATGTTCCCGCTCAACCGCTCCCGGCCCAGAAACATATTCTCTACGATATCGAGGTTATCGCACAGGGCCAGATCCTGGTAGACCACTTCGATTCCCAGTTCCGCAGAATCCCTCGGGTTGCGAATCCGCACCGGCTGCCCTTCCCAGAGGATTTCACCGCCATCGGCTTCATGTATTCCGGCGATCGTCTTCACCAATACCGATTTGCCGGCGCCATTGTCGCCGACCAGGGCAGTCACTTGCCCCATCGGGACATCGAGGTCGACACCCGCCAGGGCCTGTACCGCACCAAAGTGTTTTTCCAATCCGCGAATACGCAGTAAGGGCGTGTCTTGAGAGTGGATATTTTTTGGTTCAGCAGTCATGAGAGTTTTGCCCCTTATTGTGAAATACCCGCATCTTTGCAAGCCTTTGCCATGCCTTCTCCGGCGCAAAGCGCGGAGGCTTTGACAAATCCGTCTTTTATCACGGTCTTCGCCATATTCTCCGGTGTTACCCAAATAGCCGAAGCCAGAACGGATGGCACCTCCTTGCCGCTTTTGCCGTCTTTGGTGGAACCGTTGACCAGTGATTTCGGGGGCTCGACGCCTGCCCGCAGATAGATGGCCAATGCAGCGGCGGCCTGCGCTTCGAGGTAGATGGGCTTATAGACCGAACCGCACTGATACCCCGTCAGCACATTCTGCATTCCGGTCAGGGTGGCGTCCTGGCCGGTGGTCGGGAATGTCTTGGGCGGAACTTTCAAGTTTTTGAGATACGAGATGACCGCATTGGCATTGTCGTCATTTGGAGTCACCACGGCGTTCATCTCGGAATGGGCGGTGAATTGTTGCTGGAAGGTCGTTTGGGCAACGGACGGATTCCAGGTTCCTGCCGGTTGGCCGACCTTTTTGTAGGTTCCGGAAGCAAATTTCGGTTGCAATACGCTCATGTACCCTTGCCGAAACAAGGTGGCATTGTTGTCGGTCGGCGCACCGCTCATTACCAGAATCTGCGGATCTTTCACCTGCCAGTCGCCCAGGCATTGTTCCATGCCTTTGCCGATCAGCTTGCCGACGGCGACATTGTCAAAACTCACATAGTAATCGCGGCTTCCACCCAGTGTTATGCGGTCATAATCGATTACGGGTATGCCGTGGTCGTTCGCATAACTCTCGATTGCCGCGCCACCGCCGGAGGAAATCGGGTCCACCAGCAATACCGTCGCACCCTGGGCAATCATCGACTGGGCTTGCGTCAACTGATTGGCTTCGCTCCCCTGGGCATTGGTGATGATGTACTGATCGGACTTCAAGCCGGCCTTGGCGAACGCTTGTTTGAGATAGGGCTCATCAAAGGAGGTATAGCGGGCTGAAGTGGTCGTTTCCGGAAGGACCACCCCGATTTTCCCCTTTCCTTTTGCGGCCAGATCCTTCAATTGGGCCATGGTGCTAAAATCGGGGGTAAATGAGTTGGCGGAAACCGCAGCCTGAACATTGCCCGGCGTTGTCAGAGCGGTGACCAGGGCTGCTGAGGCGAATAGGCACGCCAGCCGGGTGATCTTGCGACAAAGTTGCTGTTGACCGATTCGTTCTCGTTCGATGAACTTTGATTCAGACACCATTTTTCCCTCCTGAGCGTTGTAGGTAGATGAGGAAGAGGAGGATTTCGCGGCCGATAATCGTTACCGCCAAGCTCCTGGCATCCTGCATTCCATGGTTGCTCTGCCGGTTTGTCGTATGGCCTCTTTCCCTTCTCTCGTTGATGACCTCCTCAAACATGCGATGTGGGCAAAACGTGCCGCATAGAGGATTGGTTGGATTTTTCTCCCATTGCTCGCTTTTGTCAATTTATTTTTTTACTCATTAAAATAATTATTGGAGGGCTATTTGGCGAAATCTTTATAATATGCTGATATTATGGTGGTAAGTATTTTTGCGCGCGCATCCCTTCTTGTATTTCCCTGTAAATAGTTTACTATTTGAATTAAATGATGCTCGCTGGGAAATTCAAGTAATATCTGATAATCGTATACGTTCATCGGCGCCCCATGTGGACATGATCGGTCTGACTTGCATAGGCTATGGGCCGGTAGTCTGCTCGGAGTCTACCTTTTATCACTACCCGGTTGGAGTCCTGGTGGATATTTCCCGATCCACTCTTGTTTCAACCACCTATAAAGACGAGGATTATCTTGCGATGCCAGTACGTCCGGAACCTATAAAAACGCTGAGCCAGTATCATATATTGAACACGATCCGTATCGCCGGAGCCATTTCGCGAACCGAGATTGCCGAGATCATCGGCCACAGCAGGGCCACCGTGACCAATATAACGGCCCGGATGATTGCCGGCGGTCTGATCTATGAAAAAGAAGTCGAAGGATCAACGGCTCGCGGTAGGAACCGGATACTATTGGCCATCAATTCGGATGCGGCGTATGTGGTGGGAGTCAAGATATCCGCCTTTCGTATCGGTTGCGTTGTGACGGACATCCTCGCCAGCGTCAAAAGTTCGGTGGTCATGCCGGTACGCACCAGCAAAAGGCCGGTGGAATTTGTCGCCGATCTGATCGAGGAGGCCATTCGCCACTGCATTACCGAGGCCGGTCTGTCTCCCAAGCAGATCGCCGGCATCGGCATCGGCATTCCCGGACTTGTCGACAGCAGGGAAGGCGTCAGCTACTGGAGCCCCCTGTACCAACGCGGCGCCACCGCCTTGAAAACGCTGATCCAAGACAGGTTTGCAATCGATACCTACGTCGACAACGACACCAATACGGTGGCACTCTCTCAACTCTGGAGCGGGGAGGGCAAGGGCATCAACAATTTTATCGTGGTAACCATCGAGGACGGCTTCGGCATGGGCGTCGTTATCGATGGGGAGCTGTACAGGGGATCCAACGGCTTTGCCGGTGAAATCGGTCACTTTGTGGTGGTTCCCGATGGAAATCCATGCCGTTGTGGAAAAAAAGGATGCTACGAGGCATATGTCAGCAATTTTGGAATACTCAACACCGCCAGAGATCTTGCAGAAGAGGGTGCCTGGGCTTGTGATGCGCCGGAATCGCTGACCTACGAAGAAGTCCTCACGCAGGCGCAGGCCGGCAACCAGGTGCTCCGGGAAGTGTTTGCCACTGCCGGCAAATACCTTGGCCATGCCCTTGCCGGAATGATGCAGATATTCAACCCCGCAAAGATCATTATCACCGGCAACGGTGTCCGATCCGGAGATATGGTGTTCTCAGCCATGCGAGACGTAATTGAAAAGTTTGCCGCTCCGGAAATTTTTGCCAGAACGGAAATCATCGTCCATCAGTGGCAGGATATCGACTGGTCGCTTGGTGGCGCCTGCCTGGTTCTGCAGGACCTTTACAAATCCCCTTTCGACCGTTGCGCCGCGGCCGAGAAAATGCAGGATGCTCTCGGCGAGTGAGAGGCGGGAAGTGATCGCTTGTTGGGGCTAGCTTTTCAACATGGCCCTCCCGCAAGGATTGACCTCCGATTGGCGCAAAAATCGGCAAAGACATATGGGCTTGAACCTTCGCAATCTTATACTTCAGGCAAACAACCCGCCAAGATCGAAGTCCGCAGTTTGTTTTGCTATTGGGCCACCGTCGGCTTAGGGTTTATGATAAACCGCTTGGCCGGCTTGTTTTTTTGTTACTGTAAAAGTATGAGTTTGTAAAAGGATGCAGGCAAAATCTTATGATTTGTCTGCCGCGAAGCCGCTTCGTCTTGCAGCAGGTCTGTCGAGTTGGCCAACGAAGATGATAGCGGGATTTGTTTTAGCGTAACCGTTCACCGGGCAAGCCAGTAGTTGTTGCCCAGGCCAATGGGTCCCAGGCATAGAGAAGAGAGGGAACGCTTTAAGGAGAAATGCGAGTGACACAAGATACAATATGGCATATGCCACCCAATAAAGAGCGAGCATTAATGTTGGCAAAACGTCAACTCTCCGAACTGGTTTACGATGCGGTAAATCTAGAAGGCATACCGTTCACCTTGCCGGAAATTCAGACGTTGCTAGATGGCATAACTGTCGGTGGACATAAAGTTGCCGATCAGGAGATAGCCTTGAATCAGGCAAATGCCTGGCGCACTCTCTTTCACTGGGTGGAGCAAGGGGAATTCTCCATATCCGCGCAGAGGGCTTGTGAATTACACGCAATCGCCGGTAAAAACGAAGCACTTGCCTGGGGCGAGTTTCGTACCGGTTCGGTTACCATTGCCGGAACGGATTATATGCCGCCGAACGCCGAGGATCTTCCGTCATTATATGAGTCGCTCATCAATGAATCACAACAAATTATTGACATCTATGATCGGGCCATCCATGTTTTCCTCACCATGGCCAGAGGCCAATTTTTTTATGACGTCAACAAACGCATGGGGCGGTTTATGATGAATGGAATCTTGCTAAGCGCAGGATACCCGGCCATCAATCTTCCCGCAAAACGTCAGTTGGAATTTAATAATCTCATGTTGGATTTCTATACGACAGGTCAACAGAAACCCATGAACAGCTTTCTGCGATCATGCCTCGATGAAAGAATAATCAACATAATGAAGGAAGATTAAGACAGGTTCGCCGTAAACGTTCACCAGGAGTCTGTCGGATTCGAGCATTTTTTTTAGATCCAGGTGAACTCGAAAAAATTACCGGAGGTAACTGCAATCGATGACGGCTAAAGAACGTAATGTCTTGGCGACCACTTGTATGGGGCATTTCCTCAGCCACTTCAACATGTTGATTTTTCCTGCGGTGGTATTGCCACTGGCCGCCCGTTTGAACCTGCCGCTGGCGGATGTGCTTGGCATGTCGTTCTGGATGTACCTGCTCTTCGGACTTTCCGCCATGCCGTGGGGGCTGGCCGCCGATCGTTTCGGCGCCAAACACCTAATGGCGATCTACTATGCCGGCGCCGGTCTTTGCGGCTTGGCTGCTGCATTGTGGATCGACTCGCCCACTGGCTTGGTCCTTGCCCTGGCAGGCTTGGGTTTGTTTTCCGGTATCTATCATCCGGCCGGCCTGGGCTTGATATCCACACAGATCAAACGGATCAGCTACGCCATGGGCATCAACGGCATGTTCGGCAACATGGGGCTGGCCTCGGCGCCGCTGGTGGCCGGCGTAGTGACCTGGCGTTGGGGTCCGCGAGCCGCCTATATCGTGCTGGGCGGTGTCAACCTGGCCGGTCTGATCATCATGGCGGTTTTGCCTCTGCCGGCTGCAGCCCACCATTCGGCCAAGCCTTCCGAGAGCGATGGCGGACAGGGCTTTTTCGTCCTGCTGATCGCCATGATGCTGGGCGGCATCGCCTACCGGGGAGCCTCGGTGATTCTGCCAACCTATTTCGAGCTGCGCGATCAGGGCATTTTCCATTGGCTTACCCAGCACATCCCGGCCGGCTTTTCCACCAACCTGGTGGCCACCATAATCGCCTCGGCCATTTTTCTGGTTGGCGTGGCGGCCCAATATATGGGCGGCCGGGTGGCCGAACGATTTTCCTTGCAGTACAGCTACCTCGTATTCCACCTGATCACTATTCCGGCGGCCTTTGCCATGGCTTGGGCCGTCGACCTGCCCTTGGTGGCTGTGGCGCTGGTCTACTTCTTCTTCTTACTGGGAATGCAGCCCATCGAGAACACCCTGGTTTCCCGGCTGACACCGCCTCGCTGGCGTCATTCGGCGTTCGGCATGAAATTCATCCTGACTTTCGGAGTGGGCGCCTTGGCCGTCAAGGGGGTCCAGGTCGTGGAAAGCGGCTTTGGCATCACCTGGGTTTACCCGGCTCTGGGGTGTGTCTCCATCGTCTTGGTGATGACGATCTGCGTGTTGATTAGATTGTTAAAATCGCAAACCTCATCCTCGTGACAGGAGACCAATTATGAGCGTCAATACCCAAAAACATGCCGTTCCCGCCACGATGGCCGCCATGCAGTTCGTTGGCCCTGGCGGTGTCGATCAGCTGGTTTATCGGCACTATGTCCACCCCGGAGTCATCTGCCGCAGTACGACCGGTCCCGGCACTTCCGCGCGGCTGGCCCTGATGCGCTATGAAGGCAGTATCCGGCCCGGTGATCGGCTGGAGAGCGTGTCGCTACGTGAGACCGGGTTTATCGGTACCTTTGTCGATACCCATCAGGATGAGGGCATGATGTGGTGGAGAATACGATTACCGGCAAGGGGTTTGTGCTGGCAAACTCGGAGATTGTGAGACCCATTGGTGCATATGGGTGGCTTGCCTCAATCTCTATTCTCTGCCGTTGCATCCGGCACCCAATGGATGCCTTTGCCCAGAAGACCGATCGGCATGAGAGCGCCGGCTTCAAGGAGTGCGGGACAGGAGCGCGCCTCGCGCCGCGAAAGGTAGGTTTTCAAGGTTTCCCCGCCTTCATGAACCAGGGCGACCTCGATTATTCCGTTGCTGCTGGTCTGATTGACGAAGCTAACCCGCAGGTCTCCGCGCCAGATATAGTCTTGCGGTTTTCCCGCGGGAAACAGCTCGACGGCCCAGCCGGGCAGGGTCAGGCAGATTTTATCGGGCAGCTTGTCCCTTCCGGTCGGAAAATTCCCCAGATCCATCGCTCCCAGCGGCGTCATCAGTTGCTTGTCTTCAACCGTCGCCGCAATCAGATTCTCGATGCCCACCAGTTCCGCGACACAGCGGTCTTTTACGCGAGTGCAGACTTCATCGGGCGGGCCTTCCTGCAGAATCCGCCCATTTTTCATTACCGCCAGTCGGTCGGCCAGGAAAAAAGCCTCGGAAAGATTATGGGTGATATGGATAATCGTGACTCCAAGCTCGGCATGAATCCTCTTGAGCTCATTCTGGATGCGATTGCGGGTGGCTCGGTCGAGGGCGCTTAGCGGTTCATCGAGCAACAGCGCATGGGGTTTCATCACCAGCGCCCGCGCCAGGGCCACGCGTTGACGCTCGCCACCGGAAAGTCGGCGAGGGTGGCGGTTGAGCAGGTGGGCGATTTCCAGGAAACCGGCCATCTCGCTTACCGCCGCTTCGATCTGTGGTTTCACCATACCTCTCATGCGCAATCCAAAAGCGATATTGTGAAATACGGTGAGATGAGGAAAGAGCGCGTAGTCCTGATAGACAATTCCCAGATTTCTCTTTTCCGGCGCCACGGAAGTGACATCCTTGCCATTGATGAAAACGCGGCCGCTGTGGGGCTGGTATACACCCGCGATGGTTTCGAGAAGGACGGTTTTTCCTGTACCTGTGGGGCCAAGCAACGCCATGTAGGTGCCGGGCTTGACGTGCAGGGAAATCTTGTTGAGCCGAAAATCGCCAAGCCGTACGTCGATATCCTCGATCTTCAGCATTTAAACTTCCCTTTTGTGTCCTGCAAGCCACCGCAGTGCGGAAAAGATAACGAGACACAGCAGAATTAAAATTACGGCTACGGGGCTCGCGTATTTCAGCCCGTAACTCTCAAAACGTTCCCAGATCAGAATGGGGGCAACCATCGGGTGATAAGTCAATACGATCACTGCGCCGAACTCGGCGATGCCCCGTGCCCACATCAGGATAGCCCCCGAAAGAATCGATCTCCAGCTCAGCGCCAGGCTGACCCTGAAAAAGGTCTGCCATGGCGAAGCACCAAGCGTTCTTGCCACGTTTTCCAAACGCGGATCGACCGCCGCAAATCCGTCCCGGGCCGCGTTTACCAGAAACGGCAGGGAGACGAACGCCATGGCCAGGCAAATTCCGGCGGTGGTGCCGGTAAAGCTGATGCCGATATGGGCAAACATCCTCCCCAGAAAAAATTCACGGCCATACACCATCAGAAGGGCGATACCCGCTGCGGTATGGGGGATCATGATCGGCAAGTCGATAATTCCCTGAACAAGGGTCTTCCCGGGGAAATTCCAGCGGGCCAGGACATAGGCGAGAGGAACGCCGAAGAGCAGGCAGGCCGAGGTCGCCCAGAGGGCGGCGCGCAGCGTCAGCAGAATGGAGCGGACGACCTCGGGATCGCATATCGTGGATCGTAATATCTCCGGATTCGCGGTGAAAATCATCCTGGCGAGCGGGAGTACGATAACTACAACCAGTATCCCGCTCAGGGTGGAGATAAGAAGCCGGAAAATTTTCATTTAATCACAGCTGTGATAGCCGCCGGCATCTGAGTGGCGTTTCCGGTTACAGTTGCCGGATGGATTGCATGCTGACCGTTTTTCTCCATGATGGCACGACCTTCGGGGCCCAGGACGAAAGCCAGGAATTTGACGGCCCATTCGGGGTGGGGGGCATTTGTCGGGATGGTGATGCCGTAGACCATGGGCGCTCCGTTCTTTACAACGAAGGATCCGGGCTTTTTCCCGGAAATCTTGATCGAGGAATCTTTGTAGAAATCCGCATAAGCGGGGGAGCCGAGGTTGACTTGCGCCGGCAAGGTGACAAACGGCATATGATGCTGTTCAGCCACCGATTTATAAATGAAAAGATAATCCAGCTGTCCCGCTTCAAGAAGGGCGATCAGGTCGGTTTCCTTGGGGCGCACGTTCTGCTCGGGGCAATGCGCACGAAGCTCGGAATAGAGTTTGGGTTGTTTGTAATATTTTTCGGCCAATTGCCAGACAAGCTGGCTCCGATAGCCACACGGATCGGAATTCGGATCGGAATGGCCATACTGCACCCCGTTTTTAAGGAGAATTTCGTACCAGTTTTTGCCGTTGATTTGCTTGGCGTATTTCGAATCCGGGCGATACATGATGGCCATCTCGTTGGTGGCGAAGTGCACATCCCAGGAGGCGTATTTGGGCATCAACAGGTTGTCGATAACGGAATAATCGGCGGATGCCATGATATCGGCGCGCTTTTTCAGATCGGTGATCTTCCTGGCGCAGGTCCGGGAACCACCGGCTTCTCTCTGCACCTCGACATCGGGATACTTCTTGTTAAAGGCCGCAGTCATCTGCTTTAACGGTATGGCGAGAGAGCCGGCATGAAAAATGACAACCTTGCCCTCGTTTTTGGCCATTGACGGTGTGGCTAGAAAGGTCAGGGCGAATAAGCCAATCGCCACGGTCAACACACTCTTTGTTATTCTACGAGTTTTGTTCATAAATTTCTCCTTTGTTGGGGCGTAATCCCCTTTGATAAAAGCCGCCGCCCCTCTCTTGCTCTATGACAACAGTGTCCGGGGCGAAAAAAAATGCCTAAGCGTTGTAAACGTTCACCAGCACCCTTTGGTTAACCTGGTGAACGGTTACGAAAATATGACATTTTCCGACAGACTTCCCTTTGGTGGGAATTATTAGCTCGGGGCTTCCTGCTTGTCAATAACATCCAGCCGTCCTAAAGGGTGAACGTTTACGGTGCATTGGGGCGGTCAACATTTGCTTAACCTGGTGGTAAACGCTTACAGTCATTGGTTTGGCCAGTCTTTGGTTGACCCGGTGAACGGTTACACCTGGTGAACGGTGACAATTGCGCCGACGGGTAGTACGTGGTGAGGAGTTGATCGAGGCTATTTCGGACCGGTCTGGTAAGTCAAAATTGGGGCATATGACTGCGGTAAAAAATTGCGTATGCCTTGATCTCGAGGCAAACCCCTAGTTTTTTGATGAAAACTAATTAGACTATAAATAGGGAGTGAAGACAATAAAGGGGCTGAAAAATCGGCACACATTTTGCAATTTTGCTATGTGGTGCCGAGACGTCGGCAAATACACTCTTCTTAAGCAGCCGATGATTTGCAGCGCCGCAGGGGGAATATGAAAATAGTATCGTTAGAGAAAAGCAGAAAAAAGCGTGATGAGCAAAGACACCAAAAAGACCTGGAGGCGGCCAGTTTCACCGCCAACGTCTGGAATATTGCTGTGGATCATGAGCGCTACCTGCCCAGGAAACTGGCTATCAAGCTTATTCACCAGATCATGATGGATCACGGCATAGAAGTTCGGGAGATGACCGAAGGTTTATAAGAGCAATAGACTGGGGATTGGTAACCGTTCACCGGGTCAACCAAAAGCTAGCCAAGCCAATGAGCTGTAAGCGATTACACCTTTACATGCGCCACCTCGGCACAGCGACATCGACGTAAGTGACGGTTGCTTGCGAGACAGGGACTTAGGTGAAGACGTCCGATTTGCACCGGCATACCTCTGGATTCGTTTCCCGGTGACGGGAAAACCGTGCACCGGGAAACGAAAGGGGAAAAGCGTATTGACGAGACTGGGTGGGAGCGGCGGCTGGCTCAGCCGCCGCCGACCACCGGAAAGATGGCCAGGATGTCGCCGTCCTTGAGCTGCGTTTCGAACTCGCAGTGCCGTGAGTTGATCATCAGCACTCCGACTTCTTCACGGTCGATGCCCAGGTCGTCGACGATTTGGCCCACCGCTGTGGGAGCAGGCAATTGCTTGCCTTGCTCCTTGAAACGGTCGTCTCGAAAATAGGCGAAGAGTTTTACTGTGATCTTCATTTAGAAATTCCAGAAAGAATCGATTTCCTCGCCGCTGAAATCCCAGACCACATTATGCGGCGGCAGGGCTCTCGTTGTAGAAAAATTCGGGCAGCCTGTCGTCGACGTTGGTGAAGCCGGCCGCCTGGTTGAAGCCCGTCTCCGTCTTCAGGATCGTATTTACCAAGGTTGATTACGTCATCGCCGGTGAGGCCGATTCCGAACCGGGCATTGATCAGGTCGATCAAGGCCGGCAGACATGTCTCGCTCGTCAAGAGCGGCAAAGGCGATGAAGAGACACATGCCGGTGGAATCGATCGCCGCGGTGGCGATCTGCAGGTTTCGGGAGAGTTCCACCTGTCCTTCCTTGGTCAGCGGATCCACCTAGCCGCCGACGTTAAGAATGTTGGTGGCGACGGAATATCCCATGGTGTGGTCGGCGCCCATGGTGGAGGTGGCATAGGTTATGCCGATGCCCTTGATGGCCCGGGGATCGTAGGCCGGGATGGCCTGGTTTTTCACCACCGGCACCCGGGTGACACCGAAGGATCGACCGACAGACCCGGCGCCGCCGCCGATGATCCTGCCAAGCCCGGTGCCTTTGCCGACATCTTCGTTCAGGATTCGGCAGATCCCGGCGCCGTCGCCGAATTCCAGCACGCCAGCCTCCATGGCGACACCCATGGCCACGGAGGTCTCGATGGAGTCGATGCCGATATCGTCCATCAGAGATCCGCTTCGGCGATCTGATCGAGATTGTCAACGCAGCAGTCGGCACCCATGGCCCAGATGGATTCATATTCGAACCCGGAGGTCTTATATTGTCCCTTGGGGTCGTTGTAGATCTGCGAACACTGGATCACGCATCCGGGATGGCAGCCGTGCTTGGCTTGCCGCCGCGTTCCTGATCCTGTCGTACATGGTTTCGCCGGAGATCTTATCATGTCCCTCAAACTGGCCGGCGGTGAAGTTCCTGGTCGGCAGTCCTCCCGCCTCGTTGATGATGTTGACGAGCACGTTGGTGCCGTACTGGGCCAGTCGCCTGGCTTATCGGATTGATCGATCAGCGCTTTGGCGAAGACCTTGTTGGCGGCTTTGAAGTTTCCTGATCGGCGATTTCCATCTTACGGTCTTTCGGGATCGATGGTGATGAACTTGATTTGTTTGGAGCCCATCACCGCACCCAGGCCGCCGCGGCCGCGGACCGGATGCTGACCGTCGGGGTCCTTTATCGACACATTGGCCGAGCCATCTTCATCTCGCCGGCCGGTCCGATGGAGATGACTCCCTGTTTTTTGGCGAGGCGTTTTTCAAGAGCTTCCACCACTTCGAAATTGCCTTTGCCGATCAGTTCGGTTTCGTCACTGATCGTGACTCCATTCGGGGTGACAGAGAGACTGTACCATTTGTCATCCTTGCGGCTTGCCTTCGAGGATCATCGCCTTGCAGCCGCAACGGGCCAGGATCTGGGCGGACGTGCCTCCGGCATTGGACTCCTTGATGGTGCCGGTGAGGGGGCTTTTGGCTCCAACGGAAATGCGGCCGGAATTTGCTGCGGGAGTGCCGGAGAGAAGGCCGGGGGCGATGACCAGCTTGTTTTTGCGCTCCCAGGGGATGGCAGGTGGGTCGAACCTCGGCGGCGACGATGGTAGAGGTCAGGCCGCGTCCGCCATGGCCCGCCCAGGCCTGCGGGAACCTCTTCTACCTTGGTTGTGAGGGCGGTCATATTGACGCGAAAAATTTTGTCATCCATATGACTTCTCCTATATTGAAATAATTGGTGTGTGGTAGCGCCAGGGCAGGAGAGTCGATGTATCTCACTGCGAAGCATCCTTTTTTTACTATTGCACATCTAGACCTTGCCGCAGTCCCTGAGATCGTAGCCTCCCAGGGCAAGAATTTTTTTATGGAATTCGCCGCCGGATCCGATCAATTCCAGTACCTAGTCAACCTTTGTATCATCGAGAAATTGCTCGGGTACTATCAGGTCGTATCGTTCTTCGGCGACGGGCATAAAATCAAGCTTCAGTGCCTTCGCCGCCGCCAGAATGCCCATGCCGGCATCGACGCTGCCGCAGGCAACCGCTGCCGCCACGCTCATGTGGGTGTACTCCTCATGGTCGTAGCCCTGGATGTCTGCGCTCGATATGCGGTTCCGGAAAATTTTGTCTGTCAATAGACGGGTTCCCGCACCGCCCTGGCGATTGATAAAGGAAAGTCCCGTGACGCCATATCGGCAAACCATTTAATATTTTTCGGATTGTTTTTGGCCACGATCAGCCCCTGCTGGCGATAACAGAGATTGATGAGTTGAAGCGGCATTCCGGAGAAGCCGCTTGATAAAGGAGATATTGTATTCCCCGGTTTCTTCATCAAGCAGATGGCTGCCGGCGAGATGGGCTTCCCCTCGGCGGATGGCCATGATGCCGCCCATGGAGCCAACGTGGGCCGAGGAGATGCGGATGATGGTGCGCTGTTGTGCAGCTGATTGGCCAGCAGATCCAGGATGTTGTCATGGCTGCCGATGAAAACCAGGGTATTGTCCATTTCCGCCTGGGAGCGAAGCAGTTCGATCTCCACCTGTTCTCCGGCGCCGACTCCCTTCGCTCCCTGTCGGGATGGTCAGAATACCGTCCGCCCGCACCAGCGACATGACGGCCCCGGCTCCTTTGCCGGACGGTGTGGCCATCAGGGTGCCGCCGACCTGCCCAGCGTGACCCGGACGAATTCGTCCACCCCCATGGACGACGGCACCGGCCGGGACATGACCGCTTCGGTGGTACCGTGGTTGTCGAGGTCGCGACCGAGCAGGGTGCACATCAATTCTTTAAGGAAGACCCGCATGGTGAGCACCGCCGAGACCGGATATCCGGGCAGTCCGATCACCGGCGTGTCGCCGATAAGCGCCAGGATCACCGGTTTGCCCGGCTTGATCGCCACTCCATGGACCACCACCTCGCCGACCTCATGAAGGACATGGGAGCTGAAATCTCTGGTTCCGGCCGAAGCCCCGGCATTGAGGACCACGAAGTCGTTTTCCGCGGCGGCTTCCAGAAGGGCAGTGCGGAGTAGCTCGGGATCATCCTTTACCGGTTGCCGGCGGCTGGCGTCCGCGCCCCATTGCTCGAGGTAGCTGGCCAGAATCCGGGAGTTGAATTCGATGATATCGCCCGGCTGGGGTGTATCTTGAGGATTGATGAGTTCGCTGCCGGTGGGGATGACGAGCGCCTTGGGACGGCGCTGCACCGCCACCTCGGTCACCCCGGTCGCCAGCATGGCGCCCTGGTCGATGGGCCGGATCTGGTGGCCCTGTGGCAGGATCAGCTCGGTGGAGACGATATCTTCGCCGATGGTGCGGATATGCTGCCAGGGAGTTGCCGGCATGTGGAGCTGCACCGAGCCGTCATCGAGCTGGTGCACGTCTTCGATCATCACCACCGCATTGAATTGTTCGGGAATGGCGTTGCCGGTATTGACCGGTTGATAGTGGTCTTTCGACAGTATTACCGGTGAGGCTTCGCTGGCGGAGGCGAGAGCGGCGAAGTGGACGGCGATGCCGTCCATGGCCGATGCGTTGTGGGCCGGCGAGGAACGAACGGCGAAGACCGGTTCGGCCGTAAAGCGCCCCAGGCACTGGTCGACGGGGACGGTTTCGGCGAGCGAGCGGGAGAAAAATCCATGCCGGGCCAGGGCCGAGAACCATTTTTCACGAGCCTGGGGAAGGGGGGTGTTGCTGACATATATATTGCGCATCGTCATCTGTAGAAAAAGACCTTAACAGTTGAACCTTGGGTAACTCCCTGAGTTGCCTCATCGATCACGAAATAGCCGTGCGCGCGGGAGAGAGTCGAGATAGCGCCGGATTTTCCCAGTATCGGCTCGGCGATAAGCTGATTATCCCGCTCGATCAGCTGGACCCGTACCAGATCTCTTCTGCCGGCGGCGGAATTGAGGTTGCGGCTCAGCGTGGCGAGCGTGGACGGCGGCGGCACCGGGATTTCTTGCTTTACCCCGGATAGTGCTTCAATAGCCGGCCGGACAAACAGGTCGAAACAAATCATGGTCGAGACCGGGTGGCCTGGCAGGCCGATCACCGGGGTGGTGTCGCTAAGACCGATCAGCACCGGTTTGCCGGGTTTCAAAGCCACGCCATGCACCAGGATGCCCGGCGGGCCGAGCGAGGTGATGGCCTCTTCGCCGAGATCGCGGACGCCGACCGAACTGCCGCCCGAAAAAATGACGATATCGTTCTCCTGCACCGCGCGGGCCATGGCCGGAAGAAAGACCGAACGTTCGTCGGAGATTATCCCCAGGTCGTGCGGGACGGCCCCGGCTTGGCGGATCAGGCCGGCCAGCACGATGGAATTGATATTTCTGATCTTGCCCGGAGGCGGTGTCTCGGTGTAGGGGACGATCTCGTCTCCGGTGGAGAGGGTGGCCACCCGCACCTGCCTGTACACCTCCACCCTGTCGATGCCGAGTCCGGCGAGTAAGCCGAGATCCTGGGGGCGTAGTCGCTGTCCGGCCGGCAGGGCCGAGGCACCTTGTTTGATATCCTCGCCGGTGCCGATAAGGTTGGTGCCGACGCCGACGCCCTTGACGATCTCCACCAGGGTGTCGTCCACGGGTACGCTATGCTCGAGCATGACCACCGCATCGGCGCCAGCGGGAAGAAAGCCGCCTGTGGCGATGCGGTGACAGCACCCGCGTACCACTTCGCTGGTCGGGAATTCCCCCATGACAACGTTGCCGGTAACCTCCAGGTAGCTGGGCAGGGATTCGCTGGCGCCGAAGGTATCGGCGGCGCGCACGGCATATCCGTCCATCACCGACCGGGGATGGGGCGGCAGGTCTTCCGGGGATGTTACCGGCTTGGCCAGCACCCGGTCGAGCGCCTCTTCGATGGAGATGGTCTCGGTCTGAAGATCGCTGCCCGCAAGTCGCTCGAGCAGGATGTCTCTGGCGGCGTCAACGGAGATGAGACCGGCACGGCCCAACATGTCTTTTGGCGGAGGAATGGTCGTCATGTCGCCACCACCGTAAAATGAATGTTGTCGAGGGCGGGCAGGGCGGCGAGGAGTTCATCCGCCGAAACCGTTCTGTCATCGAGTGAAATCTCTTGGAGCAGGGGCAAAAGGCTTGCGCGCGAGAGAAAAAACGTTGCGAGATTGCTCGCTTTCAAGCGCACACCGCCTTGCAGCAGTTGGGCGCCATGATCTCTGGCAATCGCGTTGAACAATTTCAAGGTGACTACGGTGTGTCCGTTGTGCTGCGTTACGCTCTCGGTCTGCGTGGTGGTGCGCAGGGCGGCGTGCAGACTGTTCTTGCGGAAAATGGCGCCGGCAAGGCCCGGCATGGCAGCGGAGACGGCCAGCACCGGCGCCTTGCCGGTGAGCGGGGTTTCCAGGTCGTCGGTGGCGGTGCCGTTTAGGAAAATGGTCTGGATCTCTTCGACGATATATTGCGTGGTGAATCCGGGCAGGCCGCGCAAAAAGGCGCCAATGGTTTCTCCGGATCGGGCCGTGACCAGCATCCCCGATTGCAGGACGGTGGCAAACAGCGCTCGGTTGTCCGGATGGACATGTACCGTTAGATGGTGATCCGTGAACTCAGTTTCCATTGGCATGCGTGCGAATGTAAGTTGGCGTTTTTGTAACGTAATATCGCTGTCTTGTTGGGTGATCACAGATGAGCGGGCCGTTTGATCCGCGGGAACTCTCTCTGTTCTTTGCTGCGTTTTCCCGCTTTGGATTGCCCTTATTCCGGACTGAACATAGCAGAATTCACACCATAGATAAACGAAAAAAAGCGGAAAATTTTCCTTAAAATACCTTATACACACCCATTCTTACAGTTGTATTTTGGGTGTAGCAATCGGTAACTATTTGTTTATGTGGCTTTGTTTGCATTGAAATATTGGTCAGGCAGATTGCTTTTTCCACCCGAAATTATACGCCAGGCACTCCACGGGGGGAGTGCGAGTGCCTTGCCTGTCAAATCATCTCGGATATGCTTATACTTTAAGACGCATTGAGCTGGAGAGGAACGGCGCGCCGTGAGTTCCCCGCCTGTCTCTGTTTCTTTATCAACGAATGTTGCATGAATATGCATGGTTGTGGTAGTTGTGACAGCCAGTTCGCCGTCGGCGGCAGAAGCGCCGGCATGGCTGACGAATCCTGAGCGGGGAAACACCCCTTTTTACCTTGATGGAGTAACCATGACATCTTTACAACTGCATCCTCTTTCCCAGTACACCCCATTCCCCGGTCCCGTGGTGTTGATCATCATGGACGGAATGGGGTTCGGCAGCCACGACGAGCGCGATGGCGTATTCGTCGGGTACACACCGGTGCTCGACGAATTGCTCCGCGAGCCGCTGCAAGTCCGTCTGAAGGCGCACGGCAAGGCGGTCGGGCTGCCCACCGACGGGGATATGGGCAATTCGGAGGTCGGACACAATGCACTAGGCGCCGGCAGGGTCTTCTCCCAGGGGGCGAAGCTGGTCAACGAAGCCCTGGCATCCGGCAAGGCGTTTGAGAGCAAGGCCTGGGCCGAGCTGATGGAGCGGGCCGAGAAGGGCACCCTGCATTTTATCGGTCTGGTCTCCGATGGCAACGTGCACAGCCATATCAATCAGCTGTTCACTCTGCTCGATGCCTGCGCCGAGAGGGGCGTGCAGCGGGTGCGGGTGCATGCCCTGATCGATGGCCGGGATGTCGGGGAGAAGAGTGCGCTCGACTATATCCTGCCGCTGGAAGAGAAGCTTGCCGCGCTCTCAACCGATGGCCGGGATTACCGCATCGCTTCGGGTGGCGGCAGGATGGTTACCACCATGGATCGGTACAATGCCGACTGGAGCATTGTGGAAAACGGCTGGCGGGCGCACGTCCTGGGCCAGGGTCGGCAGTTTGCGCTCGCCTCGGAAGCGGTGCGCACCTACTATGAAGAGGATCCAGGTATTACGGATCAGTACATGGCGAGTTTCGTGGTGGCCGAGGCCGGCCGGCCGGTCGGCACCATCGAGGACGGCGATGGCGTGGTGTTCTTTAATTTTCGCGGCGATCGCGCCATCGAGATTTCCCGTGCTTTCGAGCAAGAGGAGTTATCCGAGTTCGATCGCGTGCGGCGCCCGGATGTCTTTTATGCCGGTATCATGCAATATGACGGCGACGCAGGAATTCCAGCCAACTACCTGGTTGAACCTCCCGATATCGAGAGAACGGTGAGCGCCTATCTCTGTGCTGCCGGGGTCACTTCCTACGCGATCTCGGAGACCCAGAAGTTCGGGCATGTGACCTATTTCTGGAACGGCAACCGGTCCGGCTATATCAATAAAGACCTGGAAAAATATGAGGAGGTGCCCTCCGATCGGGTGCCGTTCGATCAGCGGCCATGGATGCAGGCTGCGGCAATTACCGACAAAGTGATCACCCAAGTGCGGAGCGGCGCCTCGAAGTTCATTCGCCTCAATTATGCCAATGGCGATATGGTCGGGCATACAGGGGTGCCGGCGGCGGTTCGGATCGCCGTTGAAACCGTCGATCTGTGCCTGGGCCGGTTGCTCAAAGAAATCGGGAAAGCCGGAGGCATCGCGCTGATCACTGCGGATCACGGCAATGCCGACTGCATGTGGACCGAGAAAGACGGCAAGCATTCGCCGATGGTGGCCCATACTAAAAATCCGGTGCCGTTTATCATCAAGGACTATAGCGGTAAAAATCGATTCGCCCTGACCGGCGTCCAACAGCCCGGTCTGGCCAATGTTGCCGCCACACTTTGCACCGTGCTCGGCTACAATGCCCCGGAAGAGTTCGAACCGACTTTGGTGAAACTGCGGCAGGACGAAATATGACGGAATATATAAGTAAATCAGAGAAGAAAAGGCAATTCAAGCAGACGGAGCAGGCGGCGGCGGAGTTGGCCGAATTCTCGGATCGCGACCTTGGCAAGCTGCCCGCAAGCGATATTCTCAAACATGAAATCCTCGCCTGCCGGGGGCTGAAGGCAGGAGCGAGGAAACGGCAGATCAAATACCTCGCCAAGGTGATGCGCGAAGAAGATCTTGAGTCGATCTATACGTTTCTGGCGGAAAAAAAAGGCTCGCACCTCAAGAGCCAGAAACAGTTTCACGAGGCGGAGCGATTGCGCGATGCCATGATCAACGAGGCGCTGCACGATTATCAGTACTGTCTGCAAGAACATATCGACTGGGATATGAACTGGCGCAGCCCGGAGATCGAGGAGGTGATGAGCCGCTATCCGCAACTCGATGAAAGCGAGATCCGCAAAGTGGTGCACGGTTTTGTCAGAACGCGGAACAAAAGTCATTACCGGGAGTTATTCCGCATGATGAAGGCGGCTATCGACCAGCATGACCTGCAGTCGAGGATTGCGCGCGCAGAGTGAGAGGGTGGCGCGGAACCTGAAAAATCCTAGGGGTTGGCGGCTAACGCCGAAAGCGGCCTGGTGGCCTTCCAGTAGTCCCGCCGCCAATAGTGGCTCTTGAGGCTGGAGATCTCCACCCCGTTGGAGCTCGAGGCGTGGATGAACCGGTTGTCGCCAAGGTATATGCCCACGTGCTTTTGAAATACCCCGGTCTTAAAGAAAACCAGGTCCCCCGGACGCAGGAAATGCGCGGGAATGGGTGTTCCCGAGTCGGCTTGGTCGGCAGCCGTCCGTGGCAGCTTGATACCGAAGATTCTCTCATAAGCGAGCATGGTGAGGCCCGAGCAGTCGATCGACCGGTGCGAGAGTCCGCCTTCGCGATACGGGGTGCCCCGCCAGCGGCTATAGAAGGCGCGCAGGGCGCGTTGGACGGCGGTATCGTTTTTCGATAAGCCGTTGTCGGACAAATAGGCGACCCGGTGTTTAGTGCAGGCCGAGGGCAGTAAGAGCGAGAGGAGCAACAGCAGGGAAAGGAAGATGCCTGGGGGGCACGGAATGCCGCGGGTGGAACGACTGCGGGATTGGCGCGAAGGTATGATCATCTTACCATGGTTGAGATGTTTTAAAATAAGGAACTCCCAGGTTGATACGTAAATTGTTGCTCTTTTCGTTGGATAATAATAGAAAATTTTTCCTGAATCAACCCTTGGCGAACCGGTGGCGCCGAGCCGAGTGTTGAATTGAACAATCAAAGGTGGTAGACGGCGGTGGGGCTGTATCTGCGGAGCAGGGCAGACGCATACCGATGTTGTCTATGAAAAAAGAAAGCAAATTGCTATGTTAAAGTAAAGGCGATCGTATGCACCTCTTCACCTATGGCACGCTGATGGATCCGGAAATCATGCGAAAGGTATCCGGAGGGACATTTGCATCTTTCCAGACAGCGCTCTGCAATTATCAGCGTTATACGGTGCGCGACCAACCGTATCCGGGGATGATTGCAAAAAAAGGGGGCAGAGTCGAGGGGGTTGTCTATCTCGACCTCTCGCCGGCGGCTCTCGAGCGACTCGATCTGTTCGAGGGAGAGATGTACAGCCGGGAAACGGTGGTGGTCAATAGAGGCGACGATGGGTGCGCCTTGGAGGTGTTTGCCTATGTGGTCAAACCGAAATACGCGCATCTGCTGACCACCGACGCCTGGGATTTTCAGCAGTTCCTCGAACGGGGGAAGCGACTCTTTGCCGATGAATATCGGGGATTTGATGATTTAGGCGAATGTTAATAAGTGTCCATCCAGAAATGGCTATTTTTCCCTGACTCATCGTTGCACATAAAAATTTAATCATCGGAATATTCAGTATATGCCTCCGGTTAAATTTCCACGTGCGCCTCGATTCATGAAAAAAATATCTCATTTCTGAATGGACACTGACAAACAAACTGGAGGAGTAAGCTGGATGAAGGCCGTATTTCTCGATGCCGAAGGACTGGAGAACTGCAGACTTGAGGAGTTAAAGGCAGCGGTGGGCGAATTGGAGATCCATGCGGCCACCGCTCCGGCCGAAACTCTTGGCCGATTGCAGGGAGCCGAGGTGGCTATTGTCAATAAGGTGCGGATGACTCGGGAGATTCTGGGGGCGAGTCCGGATCTGCGCCTGATCTGCCTCGTTGCCACCGGTACCGACGTCATCGATTTGCAAGCCGCAGCCGAACGAGGGGTAACGGTCTGCAACTGTCAAGGGTACGGCACCGATTCCGTGGTCCAGCATGTGTTCAGCCTCATTCTCGCTCTGGCGACCAGTTTGCCACAGTATACCAAGGCGGTGCAGGCGGGGCGCTGGCAGCAGGCCCGGCAATTCTGCTTTCTCGACTACCCGATTTGCGAGCTGGCGGGCAAGACGCTTGGCATTGTCGGTTTCGGCAATCTGGGCAAGGGTGTTGCCCGCATCGCCGAGGCCTTCGGCATGCGGGTGCTGGTGGCGAGGCGACCGGGAGCGAGCGAAGGCGATCGGCCGCCTTTGGCCGAAATTCTGCCGCAGGTGGACGTGCTGACGCTGCATTGTCCGCTCAACGATCATACCAGAGGCTTGATCGACAGGGAGGCGCTGGCGAAAATGAAACCCACCGCCTTTGTGATCAATGCGGCCCGCGGCGGCATCGTCGATGAAGAGGCGTTGGCCAAGGCGCTCAGGGCTGGAACCATCGGCGGAGCGGCTGTCGATGTGCTGCGTGCCGAGCCGCCGCGAGAGGGTAACCCGCTGTTGGCGCCCGATCTGCCGAATCTGATCGTCACCCCGCACATTGCCTGGGGCAGCAGGGAGGCCCGGCAACGCATCATCGATCAGACGGTGGAAAACATTCAAGCCTTCAAAGCCGGTTCGCCTCGCCGGGTGGTGAATTGATGGATAAGACCGCGTGCAAGGCGCCTTGAGGTTGAGGGCGAATATTTGCAGCAATTCACCTGGCGCAGCGGACCTGTTGCCGGGCAAGGAGCATATACAACAATGACGATTCGAGCCATCGCTCGGGATTTGTATCGAGCCCGGCAGAAGGTGGAGGGTTTGCAGAAGGACCTGGAAGCGGCGGCCTCATCCGCCGAGCGAGAGAAACTGCAGGGGGAGCTGCGAGGGGCGACAGCGGAATTGCGGACGCTGCAGCGCATACTCGATGGAGAGAAGGAGTCGGCTTCGATAAGAAAGAAATTTCAGGGATTTCATAAATGACGGTTCTCTAAGATTCTGGAATGCCGGAAAAAGCAAGGAGGTCTGTTGGCATGGAAATCAGCAAGCTGGAACCGAAGAAACGGCAGGGGCTAGTCGTCGTCATCACCGGCAACGGCAAGGGAAAAACCACCAGCGCCATGGGCATGGCGCTTCGAGCCGCCGGTCACGACATGAAGGTCTGCATCATCCAATTTATGAAGGGCGACCTCTATTCCGGGGAGTGGGATGGGGTGAAGTTGCTGGGAGGCCTGGTCGAGCTGACCTCCACCGGCAAGGGGTTCTGCGGCATCCAGGGCAATCCCTACCCATTCTCCGAGCATCGTGAGAATGCCCAGGACGCCCTCAAGCTGGTCGATGAGAAAATGGCGTCTGGTCGGTTCCAGATGCTCATTCTCGATGAAATCAATAATGCCCTGAAATTGAACCTGATCGATCTGGAGCAGGTGCTCCGCATTCTCTATCAGCGACCACCCGACTTGCATCTGATTCTGACCGGTCGCGACGCCCACCCGCAGATCGTCGAAGCGGCGGATACGGTCAGCGAAGTGCATGAGATCAAGCATGCCTATCGCAAGGATATAGAGCCGCAGCCGGGGGTCGATTATTGATAGGTGAACGTTTATATTGTCAGGCTGCTAGGGCAAGAGGGATAGGAGTTGTCACATGGCCAGAAACATCATTATCCTTGGTATCGTGCTTGTCATCGTGGGGCTGTTGTGGCCGTGGCTCTCTAAAATACCCCTGGGCCGGCTGCCGGGCGATATCATCATCCGGCGCGAGGGATTCCGGCTCTACCTGCCAATCACCTCGTGTATTGTGGTCAGCGGCATTCTGTCGCTGATCCTCTGGTGGCTGCGAAAATAGTTCGATGCTCTTCCCCGCTGGCGCTGCAGGCAGGGAAGAGGTACCGGGGCGCTGTTTAAGGCCGGATCTCGTTGCTGTCGACGTAGGCGTAGGCGCTGTGCTTATGGATGGACTCAAAGCTCTCCACCCCGGCTGAAAACCAGCCTATATTCGGGTGGTCAAGAGCTAATTCCGCCACCCTGCGCACCACGTCCTCCACGAACATCGGGTTGTTGAATGCCCGTTCGGTTACGTATTTCTCGTCCGGACGCTTGAGCAGGGCATATAACTCGCATGAGGCCGATCGCTCCACCAGAGCGATAAGGTCTTCGATCCAGAGGAATTTCTTCATCTGCACACTCAGGCAAACCTCCGCCCGCTGGTTATGGGCGCCGGCCTGGCTGATTTCTTTGGAGCAGGGGCAGAGCGTGGTTACCGGCACCTGCACGCTGAGCACGAAATCTTCGCCTTCGCCGATGCCGCCTGAGAACGTACAGCTGTATTCCATCATACTTCGGGTATCGGTAACCGGCGCTTTTTTTTCGATAAAATAAGGGAAGGTCATTTCCATCCGGGCGCTGCGGCTGTTGAGCGATGCCTGCACATCCGCCAGGATCTGGTTGAAACTCTCTACGCTGAGGGTATCCAGGGAGCGATTGAGAACCCTGGTGAAGGTTTCGACACAACTGCCCTGATAGGAACTGGGCAGACCGGCCTGCATGCTGATGGTGGCAATGGTATGCTGTACGCCCCCGCTTTTTTCCAGAACCGTCACCGGTGTCTGGATATTCTTGATTCCGACAACATGAATATGCATACTATTCTCGTCGCAGAGGTTGCATAGGATTGAGGTGTTTATAAAGTCACTACATACCCTTTTTCCCCAGCGACGACAATATTCTTTTGGTGGAAGTCTGGAGATGAAGGTTTTTCAAGCGTTTCTTCAGCAATCGGTGTAACCTGTGAAGTTACAATACGGCCAATTTGAGGCTGTCGTGTTCTTTTCCGGCAGGTCGGCATATGCAACAAAAAAATGACGCAGCGGATGATGTTCGCCTCGACAAATGGTTATGGGCCGCCCGCTTTTTTAAAACCCGCTCCCAGGCTGCGCAGGCTGTAAGCGGCGGCAAGGTGCATTTGAACGGAGGTCGGGTCAAGCCCGCCAGGAAAGTGCAGGTGGGCGACGAGCTGGTTATCGGGCGCGGGATTTTGGTGTTTCGGGTGACGGTGTTGGCTGTTTGCGTCCGTCGCCGACCGGCGGTCGAGGCGCGGCAGCTCTATGAAGAGTCGGAGGAGAGCATCCGGGAGCGGGAGCTGCAGCGCGAACAACGTCGCTTGATGAACATGGACCGGATGGCGCCGGTGAGAAAACCGGATAAACGCGACCGGCGAAAAATACGATCGTTTACTCGAAAAGATGATTAGGAGGGAAGAATGAGCAAAATTGAGCGAGCACTGATCAGCCTGACGGACAAATCCGGGATCGAGGGCTTTGCCAGTGAACTGGCCGATCTGGGAATCGAGATCCTGTCCACCGGCGGAACCGCGAAAAAAATCCGCGAGGCCGGTATCAAGGTGGTCGATGTCTCCGAGTTCACCGGATTTCCCGAGATGCTCGACGGCAGGGTTAAAACCCTGCATCCCAAGGTGCATGGCGGCATTCTCAATCAACGGGCCAATGCCGACCATCAGCAAGCAGTGCGCCGAGCATGGCTTGAAGAATATCGATCTGGTTGCCGTCAACCTCTATGCCTTTGAAAAAACCGTGGCCGATCCGGACTGCAGCCTGGCCGACGCCATTGAAAATATCGATATCGGCGGGCCCACGCTACTGAGGGCATCGGCGAAAAATTTCCAGGATGTGACCGTGATCGTCGATCCGGCCGATTATCCCAGGTCATAGAAGAAATCAAGGATCCGGCAACACCACGCTTAAGACCAGGTTCCATCTGGCGACCAAGGTTTTCGCTCTGACCTCAGACTATGATACCACGATCTCCGAGTGGCTGGAAAGGTCGATGTCGAAGACCAATAGCCTATTTCACAGGAGAATAACGATGTTGAAAATGGCGGTCCTGCTGTCCGGCAGCGGCAGAACGCTCGACAATTTTCATGAGCGGATCCATAACCGGGACTTGCCGGCCGAGATTCAGGTGGTGGTTTCCAATGTCGCCGGCGCTTGGGACTGAGAAAAGGCGAAAAAGTATGGCTATCCGGCCTTTCATGCGGTCGGAAACGAGGCGACCAACGCCATTCTTGAAGATTATGATATCGATATCATTTGTCTTGCCGGTTATCTGAAGCTCTATGAACCGCCGCCTAGAACTGGCCAGATCGGTGATCAATATCCATCCGTCGCTTGATCCCGTCGTTTTGCGGCGACGGGTTTTACGGCCACCAGTGCACCGGGCCGTCAAGGACCGTGGCTGCATGGTGAGCGGCTGCACGGTCCATTTTGCCGACGAATTCTACGATCAGGGGCCGATCATTTTGCAGAAGTGTGTGATATCGACTATGACGATGATGCCGATGACCATTGCCGACAAAGTCTTTGCCAACGAATGTGAGGCCTTTCCGGAGGCGATCAATCGGGTGGACGAATGGGGATCGAATTTTTCTGGGAGCGGGTGAGAGGTGAGTTGCAAAAACGAATTATCATGACGTCTCAGGATATGGAGCTGGCCCAAGAGAGAATAGCTCTGCAGATCCTTGAGAAAAACCAGTTGGCAGCGACTGGCCATCGTCGGTATCCATACCTGCGGAGTGTATCCTGGCCGACGGATAGGAAATTTTTTCGCAACAGCAGCCAGGGCTCGGTGTCGACTTCGGCAGTCTTGATATCAATCTCTATCGGGACGACTGGAGCCTGATCGCCAGAACCCGCTGGTGAAAGAACGAATATCTCCTTTGATGTCGAGAATTCCAATCTGTCCTGGTGGATGATGTCATTTTTACCGGCCGGACCATTCGTGCGGCGATGGATGCCCTGATGGATTACGGACGTCCCACCGATTCAGCTTGCCGTCCTGGTGGATAGGGGCGGCAGGGAACTGCCTATCCAACCCGATTTCTCCGGCATGAGCCCGCCGTTCTGCCCGATGAGCGGATTCAGGTCATGCTTCAGAGAACAGGGCGGAACGAAGTGGTTATCGAGAGTTGATTGAGTCGTAGTCATGGAACTTCTCGCGCCTGCCGGGAACATCGAGAATTTTTTTGCGGCCCTGGATGCCGGTGCCGATGCGGTCTATGTCGGCGCCCCGGGTCTCAATGCCAGAAATCTTTCCCGCGACCTGCGCCTGGAAGAGATCGGGGCGATGATCCGGTACTGCCCACGAGCGGAATAAAAAGCTCTATGTGGCCGCCAACAGCCTGCTTCTCGAGCGGGAACTTACCGAATCCCTCGAGCTGCTCGCCCGGCTGGAATACCTCCGGCCGCACGCTCTGATCGTCCAGGACCTGGGACTGATGCATCTTCTGCGCAGTCATTTTCCGGCGCTCGAAGCTGCATGGCTCAACGCTCACGGCCACCCACAACCTGGCCGGAGTGGAAGAGCTGGGGCGTTTGGGCTGTGCGCGGGTCGTTCTAGCCCGGGAGTTGACGCTTGCCGAGATCCGCGCCATCCGCGCGGGCACCGATGTGGAAATCGAGGTGTTCGTGCATGGCGCCATGTGCTTTTCCTATTCCGGGCTCTGTCTGTTTTCTTCCTATCTTGGCGGCAAGAGCGGCCTGCGCGGTCGCTGCGTTCAGCCCTGCCGGCGAGCCTACACCGTTGAGGCGGGCGGGCGCAAGGGGCGGGGCGGCCGGGGAGGCTATCTCTTTTCCATGAACGATCTCGGCGGCCTCGACGCGGTTCGGGAACTGCGGGATGCGGGGGTGACTTCGCTCAAAATCGAGGGGCGGCTGCGCTCGGCCCGCTATGTGGAAAAGGTAGTCGGGGCCTATCGCCTGGTCCTCGACGCTTCGCCAGACGGCTACGAGGAGGCGCGGCGCGAGGCGGAACACCTGCTTGCCCAGGCCATGAGCCGCAAGACCTCTCCGGGCTATTTCTTTTCCCCGCATCCGCAAGAGGCGATCACGCCTTCGCACTCAGGCAATCTCGGCCTGCATCTGGGCAGGGTTGCCGGACCCCATGGAGGCAAACACCCCGAGGGACTGCAATTGACCGTAAAGGAGCCGGTTGCGGTCGGCGAGAGGCTTCGCCTGCATCTGGAGCCGTCCGGAGAACGAATTGCCTTCAGCTTGAAAACCCTCCTGATAAAAGCAAATCCTTGCGACAGAGCGGAGGCGGGCGCCGAAGTGGTGCTCGGCCTGCCTCGGAAGCTTGGCGCGGGCTGGCGGCAGATCGATGTCTACAAGGTCGATGTGGCTGGTAAAAGAACGGGGGGCGGCGCAGACGAATTGGCCACCGGAGCGGTGAAAAAGGATCTGGAGCGGCAGCAGAGCCGGATTCGCCGATGGGTAAGCGAGATACGGCGGCAACTTGGCGACATCGGCGAGGAGAAGGGCAGCAGGGCCGGCGGTAAGCGGCCTGCCAGGCAGCCGGCGCCGGGCGCCAGACGCGACAGGGGCAGAGTGGGAATGGAGTGGTGGCTCAAGACCGATTCGGCGAGGCTGCTTACCGCTTCCCGGCTGCCGGTGCAGCCAGACCGCTTCGTGGTGACGCTCGAGAGGCAGAACGTGAGCCAGGCGGGGCAGCTCAAAAGCGCTCTGGGCAAACAAGTCCGCCGGCTGACTTGGTCGCTGCCGCCGATAGTGCTCGATCGCGACTGGGGCTGGCTGCGCAAACAGATCACCTTGCTCGCGCGCGGCGGGTTCCGCTCCTTTCAGCTCGGCCACTGCAGTCAGCTCAGGCTTTTTGAAGGAGAACGGGTGTTTTTGAGCGGGGATTATACCTTGAATCTGCTCAACAGCCAGTCGCTGAAGATGGTGGAAGCGGCCGGTTTCGAATCGGCCCAGCTGGCTGTCGAGGCCGATCGGGCCGGTCTGCAGGAGGCGGTTGCCGGATATAAGCGGCAGGCAGTCTCGACCGGCACCGGCAGAAAAGGGGGAGGCGGGAGAGTTTTGCGATTGGGTCTTACCGTCTACGGGCGACCGCCGCTTTTCACTTCCCGGATTGCCGCGCCCTTCTTTCCCTATGACCGGCCTGTGCTCAGCCCCAAGAACGAGCCGTTTGTCATCACCAAAAAAGACGGCGTGAGCCAGACCCGGCCCCGACGGCCATTTTCGCTGCTGCCCTATTTGCCGGAACTCAAAGCCATGGGGCTCGATTTTGTGGTGGTCGATCTCTCGGGCGGGCCGGCGGGCAAAAAGGAACTGCAGGAGGTGGCGGACCGCCTGGTCGGCAAGGGGCGCCTGCCCAAACTCTCGACTTTCAACTATCTGGGACGGCTGGAGTAGAGATCGCTGGCGCTGCCCGGCAGCGATCAATTGATCTTTTTGCCTCGCCCTTCGTCGAGTTGCCGCATGCCTTCCATCAGCAGTTTCATGAAAAAACCGATCTCCGGGATCTCGAAATCCTCGGGAGGGATGCCGGGGGTGAACCGGAACCTGCCCGACTGCTCCTTCAATACCTGATAAAAGGCGGAATCGCCGACAAACTTGTCGTATTTCGCCTTGATCAGCGAGCCCTGGCGGAAGGAAAACCGGGCGGTGCCCCTGCTCAGTTCGGTGATGGTGAGGATGCCTGTCTTGGAATTGGCGTTCAGCGTTTGAAACAGGGCCTCGGGCGGGATTTCGGAGAGGTTGCCGATCATCCCCGAGGAGAGATCCTCGGCCCGGATCCTGTTCGATGCCCTGAGGCGCTGGGCCATGAGCCGGGAGAAGAACAGCTGAATGGCGGGGTAGCGGTCCAGGATTTTTTTGAAATTCGGCTGGTCGATATAGATCATCGAAGTGGGTTCAAGCACTTGGATGGTGGCGTTGGCGGTATCGTTGCAGATAAGACTCATCTCCCCGAAAACGTCGCCTTTGCCGAGCACGGAGATGATGATGCCGGCGTCGTTGAGGACATTGACCTTGCCGGAAACCACGATATAGAACCTGCCGCCGGGATCTCCCTTGCGGATGACGATGTCGCCCTTGTCGTACTTGATCAGTTGAAAGAAACGGATTACCGTATCAAAGTTCTTCTCGTCGATATATTTGAAAAAGGCAAAATCGCTGAGAACATGGGCCATCGAGCCGATCTCGTTGGAGAGCTGCAGATCCTTGCTCGTTGCCTGTATTTCATCGTTTCGGGAATGCTCGAGCTTGATCGAGCCGGTACAGCCGCTGCAACTGATCAGACAGACCGGGATCTTGTCGCCGCGCTCATATTGAATGATCAATTTGCTGAGATCGCCATTGAGAATTTTGCAGACTTTCTTGTTCTCCGGATAGTTGACGATGGCGGTGGTGATGAAGGTATTTTCTTTATTATTGGCAATCGGGATGGAAATGCCGGTAAGATTGAAGGAGTCGCCGTACTCGTAGAGAGGACAGCTTCTATTTTCGACGATCCGGAAGACAACTTTTGGAAAACCCATTTTTATGTCGTAATGCTTACATGTTGGGTGATATGCAAAGAGAACTTGAGACTCAGTGCAGTGAGAAAATTCTACACAGAGAATACCCCAGTGGCAGTGGACGTGTCAATTATTACAGCTCGTGGCGGCAGGGGTTTTTGCGAAGCGCTCCATGATTGCGGTTGACGTGGAGATTTTTGTATATTATAAAATATCCTTTTTTATGGATCTGGCTTGAGAGAGCAGCCCGCACGGTCGGGTATGATAGGGAAGACCAAACCGGGTATCCGGTCGGAATATACGAGATAACAGGAGGAATACATTCGTGGCCAATCACAAATCAGCTGAAAAGAGGAATCGTCAGTCCCAGGCTCGTCGTCTGCGTAACCGGATGAACAAATCGCAGATGAAAACGGAGGTGCGCAAGGTGAACGAGGCTGTCACCGCCGGCGCCGAGGAAGATGCGAAAGCCGCCCTGCAGAAGGCAATCTCCGTTATTGCCAAAACCGCCTCCAAAGGGACCATTCATCGCAAGACCGCTTCCCGCAAAATTTCGCGCCTGGCGAAGCGGGTCAACAAAATGCAGCCCCTTGCCTGATTTTTCCCCTTTTCGAATTGCGCGCGCCGGCTTGATCCGGCTCTTTGGCACGGTTGTCCGACAGCCGCGGAATCTTTTGATTTCGCGGCTTTTTTTGTTCCCCGATGCAAGATGCTGGACAATCGAGGTAACTCCCTGGTATGTTGTGTAATCCCTGGGTAGGCTCCTGGTAAACGGAGACAAAATACACCAGGGGCTTGGAGGGGGCCGTGTTCTAACTTTCTTTCCATCGCTGCAGCGCGCTCCCGAAGCCTTTTTCAACTATTGCCGAATTCAATGTCACAACGAACGTATCATCCCGATCCAGAGAGGTTTGCCGATTTGCTGGAAACCTCGAGCCTGATTCCGGTCTATGGCGAAATCATAGCCGATATGGACACCCCGCTCACCCTGTTCGCCAAGGTGGCAGGGGAACATCGTCATATCTTTCTTTTCGAGAGCATGGAGGGGGGCGAGAAATGGGGCCGGTATTCCTTTATCGGTTTCGATCCGCTGCTCACCTTCGTCTCCGCTGGCGATAAGGTGACCATCAGTGAGGCCGGCCGCGCGGGCATGACGGTGCGGGAGGTCTCGGCCAATCCGCTGCAGGCGCTGCGCGATCTTGTCGGTGAGATGGAAGCGGCGGAGTATGAAGGCCTGCCCAGGTTTTGCGGCGGTGCGGTCGGCTTTCTCGGCTACGACATGGTCCGCTTTATGGAAGAGCTGCCGGACGACCGGCCCGACCATGGCCTGCCCGACTCTTCGTTCATGATTCCGCGGATCGTCCTGGTCTACGACAGCCTCAAACAAAAAGTGACTGTGGTCTGCTGGGTGAAAAAAGAGCAAGGCGATTCGGCGGCGGAGCTGTATGGCGCGGCTATCTCTGCCATCGAGGAGGTGATCCGCCGACTGCGGCTGCCGGTGCCGCCGGAATTTGCGGCCGTCCCCGACACCGCGGAAGCTCCCGCCCACAGTTTTACCGCCAATATGGAAAAGAGCCGCTTTTGCGAGATGGTGGAGCGGGCCAAGGAATATATCCTGGCCGGCGATATCATCCAGGTGGTGCTGTCCCAGCGGTTTCATACCGTTACCGAGTTGCCGCCGACGTTAATCTACCGCGCGCTTCGTCATATCAACCCCAGCCCCTATCTCTTTTATCTGCAGCAGGCGATGTCATCCAGATCGGCTGTTCGCCGGAGATCCTGGTGCGCAAGGACGGCGATAACATTGAATTGCGGCCGATCGCCGGCACCCGAAAACGCGGCGACACCGAAGAGGAAGACCGGGCCCTGGAGCGCGAACTGCTGGCCGACCCCAAAGAGCGGGCGGAGCACCTGATGCTGGTTGATCTCGGCCGCAACGATGTCGGCCGGGTGGCTAAAGGCGGCCAGGTGGAGGTGCGCGACCTGCTGGTGATCGAACGCTACAGTCATGTCATGCATATCGTCTCGGGCGTGCATGGCATTATTGCCGAAGACAAGGATCAGTTTGACGTGATGTCGGCCTGTTTCCCGGCGGGGACCGTAAGCGGCGCCCCGAAGATAGCGCCATGGAGATCATCGAGGAACTCGAACCGGACAAACGGGGCCCCTATGCCGGCGCTGTGGGGTATTTCGGATTTTCGGGAAACATGGATTTCTGCATTACCATCCGCACCTTTATTATGCAGGGAAATAACCTCTGGATACAGGCGGGGGCCGGCATCGTGGCGGATTCCGATCCGCTGAAGGAATTCGAGGAAACCATCAATAAGTCCATGGGGCTGCGTCGGGCGGTGGAGCTGGCGGAAAAAGGGCTTTAAGTATGATTGTGATCATTGATAATTATGATTCGTTTACCTACAATATTGTCCAGACCATTGCCGGCAACCTGCGTGCGGAAGGCCTTACCGAAGAGATACGAGTCTACCGCAACGACAAGATCACCGTCGAGGCAATTGCCGCCGCAGTCCCCCCGCAGGCTGCTGATCTCCCGGGTCCCTGCACCCCGGAAGAGGCGGGTATTTCCATTGCGGCCATTCGCTATTTTAGCCGGCAAGATGCCGGTATTAGGGGTCTGCCTCGGGCATCAGTCCATGGGAGAGGCTTTTGGCGGCGAAACCATACGGGCTGCGCGGATTATGCATGGCAAGACCAGCCCCATGCACCATGACGGCAGAGGCGTGTTCACCGGCCTGCCCAACCCCTTCGAGGGGATGCGATACCATTCGCTGGTGGTGGACGACGCCACCCTGCCCGCATGCCTGAGATGACCGCCGTACCGACCAGGGAGAGCTGATGGGGTTCCGCCATAGGGAATTGCCGGTGGAGGGGGTCCAGTTTCATCCGGAATCCATTATGACCCCGGACGGAGTCCGCTGTTGAAAAATTTCATGGATGCCGGTTATGAGAGCTGCTGGGGCGATAACCTTTCGCAGTCGCACCAGATATGGGTGGCAATCGGGTGAGGTAAAATTGAGAGCAGAGGCAATACAAGGGATTAAAGGACATGGATATACGGGAGGCGATCAGCCGGGTAGTCGACAGGCAGGGACCTTGACCGAGAAGAGATGCAGCAGGTGATGAACCAGATCATGGAAGGGGAGGCCACCGGCGCCCAGATCGGCTCCTTTATCACCGCCCTGCGCATGAAGGGGGAGACCATCGACGAGATCAGTGGGCGCCGTGCGGGTCATGCGGCAAAAGGCGACTTTTGTCGATACCGGCGTCGATACCGACTTCGGGCGAGTTGCTGATGGATATCTGTCGGTACTGGCGGCGATGGCTCCGGCACCTTCAATGTTTCCACCACCACCTCGTTTGTGGTTGCCGCCGCGGGGATTCCGGTGGCCAAGCACGGCAACCGGTCGGTCCTTCGCATTGCGGCAGCGCCGACGTGCTCGAGGCCCTCGGGGTCGATCTCGGTATGCCTGCAGACAAGGTCTCCGAGTGCATCAAGACGGTCGGCATCGGGTTTCTCTTTGCGCCGATGCTGCACGGGGCCATGAAACATGCCATCGGTCCCCGCCGCGAAATCGGTATCCGGACGATTTTCAATATCCTGGGCCCGATGACCAACCCGGCTGGAGCCAACGTCCAGCTCACCGGGGTATTCGATCGGCAACTGACCGCGACTCTCGCCCAGGTTCTGGTCCGTCTCGGCATGAAAAAGACCCTGGTGGTCTGGGGCGAAGGCAATCTTGACGAGATGACCATCACCGGCACCACCCATATTGCCGAAGGTAGTGGCGGAGAAGTGAAAACCTACACCGTGGAGCCCGAGGAACTTGGCTTGGATCGGGCCGGACTGGAAACGATCCGCGGAGGCGCCACCGCCGCCGAAGCCGCCGCCCAGGTGCGCGCCGTGCTGAGCGGTGAGGCCGGACCGAAACGGGATATGGTGTTGCTCAACGGCGGTGGGGCGCTGCTGGCAGCCGACAAGGTGGCCAATTTAAAAGATGGCGTGGAAATGGCGAGAGAACTGGTGGATTCGGGAAAGGCTCTGGAAAAGCTCGATCAGCTGGTAGCTTTCTGCCAAGGGTGATAAACCTGTTTTGCCTCGCAGACCGATGGGATTCCAGGGGTCTTGGGCACCTGCCAAGAGCAGCTAATCAGTACGGGAACGCAGGATGATTTTAGATACGATTGTAGCAAAAAAGCTCGAAGAGGTTGCTGCGCTAAAGCGTGGCGGCATCGTGCTGCCACCCGAGTTTCGGGAAGAAGATGTGGCGGCGCCCCGGGGATTTGCCCGGGCGCTTCTCGACTATGAAGGGGTCTCGATTATCGCCGAGGTTAAGAAGGCCTCGCCTTCCAAAGGGGTGATCGCCCACGATTTCGATCCGGTGCGCATTGCCGAAAACTACCAGCGGTGCGGCGCCCAGGCTATATCGGTGCTGACCGATGTGGAATTCTTCCAGGGCAGCTTGAGCTACCTGATGCAGGTTCGCCGAGCGGTCGGCTTGCCGGTGCTGCGCAAGGATTTCATCATCGACCCTCTGCAGATCGAAGAGGCGCACCGGCACGGCGCCGATGCCATCCTGCTCATAGTCGCGATCCTCGATGAACCGCAACTGCGGGATTTTCAGGCCCAGGCAAGCGAGTACGGCATGGATGTGCTGGTGGAGGTGCATGACGAGGGCGAACTGGAGCTGGCGCTGCGCGCCAAAAGCACGCTCATAGGCGTCAATAACCGGAATCTGAAGGATTTTTCCGTCGATGTCGGCACCTCGCTGCGGCTCAAGAAGCTCATGCCCCCCGAAGTCGCCTCGGTCAGCGAATCGGGTCTGCGGGACGGCGGCGACATCAAGCGGCTGGCCGACGCCGGTTTTACCGCCGCCCTGATAGGTGAGTCGCTGATGCGCGCAGGCAGCTCCGGTAATCTCCTGCGAGAACTCAGGAGCCAGGATGGGTAGCCGGACGCGTATCAAGGTATGTGGGATGACCCGTAAGGCCGACGCCCTGGCCGCCATCGATTGCGGCGTCGATGCTCTGGGCTTTATTTTCGTCAAGAAAAGCCCGCGCTATATCGCTCCGGAATCAGCCCGTGAAATCATCCGCGAGCTGCCGCCCTTTATCAACTGCGTCGGGGTGTTCATGGACGAGGACCCGAGCGCGATCCGGGAGATCGTCGATCTCTGCGGCCTCTTCTGGGTGCAGCTGCATGGGAGTGAGACTCCGGAATATTGCCGGCGATGGCGTCAATCGTCTTCTCCCGCCAGGTTGATCAAGGCCTTTCGGGTCGGCCCCGATACCTGTGCCGCCGATTTCCGGCCGTATGAGGAACACGTCGCCGCTTTCCTTCTCGACACCTATGTGAAAGGGCGGCAGGGGGGGACCGGCAAGGTCTTCGACTGGGAGCGCATCGAGCGGTTCGAATTGCAGCGGCCCCTGATTCTGGCCGGCGGGCTCACTCCGGAAAATGCGGCTGCGGCCGCGCGGGCGGTGCAACCCTTCGCCCTCGATGTCAATTCAGGCGTCGAGGAGGCGCCAGGCAGAAAAGATCCTTGCAAACTGCGAACCCTGGTCAGTGCGGTTTGCGCCTGCGACCGGGAGCGTAGCGAGAATGGAGAGGGAAATAGAGGTTAGTTTTCCGTAATGTTCGCGGCGATCAAGCTGCCGATCACCTGGTTGCGGCCACTGTTCTTGGCACGGTAAAGATTACGGTCCGCGGTTTCCAGAAGCATCTCCGGCGAGGTATTGACTTCCATAAGGTCGGTGGCTATGCCGATGCTCACGGTGACATGGTCCGCGGCCTGCGAATAGAGGTGGGGGATGTTGAGGTTCGCCACCTTTTGCAGGACCTGCTCCGCCACGGTCCGGGCCCCGTCGCCGCCGGTTTCGGGAAGCACAATGACAAACTCCTCCCCGCCGTAGCGACCGACGAAATCCGCCGACCGGGTAACGACCGCGCTCAGGGTTTTGGCGATTTTCTGCAGGGCCAGATCCCCCATGGCATGGCCGTAATTATCGTTGTACTGCTTGAAGAAATCCACATCCACCATCCCCAATGACAGGGGCGTGCGGTTGCGATACGACCGACCCCATTCCTTTTCGAAAATCTCCTCGAACCTTCGCCGGTTGGAGATTTCCGTCAGCCCGTCGATATGCGCCAGCTTGTCGAGGAGCTTATATTGATGGACGATGCGCAGGTGGTTGCGGATACGCATCTTGACGATCGGCGGCGAAAACGGCTTGGTGATATAATCCACCGCCCCGAGTTTGAGGCCCAGCTCTTCATCCTTGATGGAGCTGAGGGCGGTGACGAAAATGACGGGAATATTGTTGGTCCTGCCGTTGTTCTTTAGTTCCTTGATCACCTCGTAGCCTCCCATCTCCGGCATGATTACGTCGAGGAGGATGAGATCCGGCGGAGTGTCGCCGAAGGCGTGCCGGAGTGCCTGCTCACCGCTTGGTGCCAGCACCGGGATGTATTCGGATTTCAGTAGATCGGCCAGAACCCTGAGGTTCATCTTTTCATCGTCGACGATCAGGATCCGCGCCTTCACGTTGTCGTGCATGCTCAGTCCTCGTTACTCTTGATGATCGTTTCCAGTAAAATCCTGGCCGATTCCGCAGCACGCTCATACTCTATCTCATCGATCAGGTTCGCAACCTTGTGCAGCTGAGCCTCGAATGCGGTGCCGCTCAGGTACTCTCGAACCTTCTCACACTGCTCTTCGGCCGAGGCCTCCCCCCGTTTCAATTGACCGATGAGCGCTCGAAGCGCCTCTGTCGCCTCTTTATCCACTGCTCCATGGGTGATTGTCGCCGTGTCGGCCGAGGATGGATTGGTGGAACCCGTCTCCGTGGCCGGAAGCAAGGATAGGGTGGAGAGCACGCCGTCAACCGTCTCGGTGAAGGCGTCGAGGTGCTGCGCCGCGAGCTCCCGTTCGTCGTTTCGCAGGGCATTTTCAAGCTCTAGAGCCGTTTCCAGCAGCTCGGAGCTGCCGATATAGCCCGCCACCCCTTTTACCGAATGGGCCAGCCTCTGGATCTCGCGCCAATCGCCTGCCGCGGCCAGCTCGCGAAGCTGGTCGGGGAGCGAGCCGTAGCAGGTCTTGAAGTTGTGGAGCATCTTAAGAAAAAGCGCGGTGTTGTAGTCGAGGGTCTTGAGCGCCTGCTCCTGGTCGATACCGGGAAGCCGCGGCAGATCGAGCCGGTCGGGTGGCACAGCGTGCTCTGTCTTGCGGGGTACATCCATCGTGCGCCCCGGCTGTGGTTGGGGAAGCCACTTTTTCAAGGCGCGAAAAAGTTTGGCCTGGTCGATGGGTTTGGTGAGATGGTCGTTCATTCCCGCGGCCAGGCTCTTATCCCTGTCGCCGCTCATGGCGTGGGCTGTCATGGCGATGATCGGCAGCTCTTTGAGCCGCCGATTGCGGCGAATCCGCCTGGTGGCTTCCAGACCATCCATCCCAGGCATCTGGATATCCATCAGGATCAGATCGTAGGTCGCGTGGAGCAACGCTTCCAGGCATTCCCAGCCGTTGGAGACGACGGTAACCACCATATCGGCGGTGCGCAAGAACTCCGCGGCTACCTCCTGGTTGATGACATTGTCGTCGACCAGGAGGATGCGCGAGCCGCGGGCTGTCGAGAGATCCACCGGTTGGTCGTCTTTTACGATGATCGGCGGTTCGGCTGCGGTCACCGCGTCCGAGAGGCGCAGTTGGGCGGTAAAGAAGAAATGCGTGCCCTTGCCCGGCGTGCTCTCCACCCAGATTCTGCCGCCCAGGAGTTCCGTCAGTTGCTTGCAGATGGCAAGGCCGAGACCGGTGCCGCCGTATCTGCGGGTAATGGAATCGTCCGCCTGGCTGAATGCGGAAAAGAGGTGGTCTACCTGATCCCTGACAAGGCCGATGCCGGTGTCGCGCACACCAAAAAGCAGCTCGACTTCGTTGTCCCGCTGCCGCTCGAGGTCGACCGAGACGACAACCCTGCCCCGCTCGGTAAACTTCACCGCGTTGCCGGTCAGATTCATCAGTATTTGTCCCAGACGCAAGGGGTCGCCATTGAGCCGACGGGGAGTTTTCTGGTCGATTCGATAGAGAAATTCCACCCCTTTTTCCTCGGCCTGGATGCCGACGATGTTGGCGATATTGCCGAGTATGTCCTCGAGATTGAAATCGACCGATTCCAGTTCCAGCTTGCCGGCATCGATCTTGGAAAAATCGAGAATATCGTTGATCAGTCGCAGTAAACTGTTGGCGGAGCCGATCAGCTTGTCCACGTAGTCGTACTGCTTGGCATCCATCGCGGTTTTTTGCAGCAACGCGGCCATGCCGACAATGCCGTTCATGGGGGTCCGGATCTCATGGCTCATCCTGGCCAGAAAGTCGCTTTTGGAAGCGTTGGCCGATTCGGCGATTTCCTTGGCGGCGATCAGCTCGCGAGCCATCTGTTTCTGGAGCGTGAGGTCCATGGCCGTAAAGAGGTACCCGGCTGCCCCACCCACGGGGTTATACAGGCTGGTGATGGAGAGACTGACCGGCAGGCGGCTGCCGTCCTTGCAGAGATAGATCCATTCCTGGGCCCGGCTCTGCTTTTGCTTTACGAACTGATCGAAGACTTTCATGTCCTGCAGGCCGGAAACGGGGATCTTACTCACCTGCCGGCCGTAATACTCAAGCTCTTCGGGAAGGTGCAGGGAGAGGATGTTGCATCTTTCGATCATCTCCGAGGGTTTGTAGCCGAGCAGGGTGGCTGCTCCCTTGCTGAAAAGCCGGATAGTTCCGTCCAGATCGGTGGCGATGATCGAGAGTTGGGTTGCGGCGTCCAGCACCGCCTGCCTTTGGGAGTTTGCCGTTTGGAACCGGTAGAGCATCCTTTCGGTCTGCTCGAACTGCTTCACCACGAAATCCGATGTGATCTCCGCGGCTTCTCTCGCGGTGCGGAGTTCGAGGCGCAGCATGTCGATTTCCTCGAGCAATTCTTGTTTGCTTTTTTCCATCAGCCCATTGTCCTCTCGCCAGCCAGCTGGTCTACCAAGAGAGAGGCGGATGCCGACAAACCGTTCAGCGCGAGGTGGATGCTGCAATGTGCCGCCGCTACGACCAGCCGTGGCGAGATGTCGCCTTCGATGCCGACCAGGGCGATCTCTTCGGGCATTTCCCCTTCACATACCCTTGGGAGCACGCTCAGAAGATAAGCGAGCCCCGCCTCATGGTCGAAGCGGCATGCAACCTCGCCTTCGAGAATGTCTTTCCTGCTCAGGACGACGATCCGATCCGCGGGGCCATAGCCCCGCACTGCGTCAACAAAGACTACTCTGCCTCCCTGTTCGAGCAGGGGAAGGAGGTTGAGGCCACGCAGACCTCCATCGATCACTTCGATGCCACCGGGAAGCGGCTGCATGCCGTGCAGCCGGTCGTAGACGGCTGGGCCGGCCGAGTCATCAGTCACGAACCGGTTGCCGATACAGATAATACGTCTTTTCATCAGAGGATAGTGAGATTGAAGGAACTCTTCTGGCCTCCTTTACGCAGGCAGTGAACGGCGCAGACCAGACAGGGGTCGAAGGAGCGGACGACGTGTCCCGCTTCCACCGGATTGTCGAGATCCCTGATCGGGGTGCCGATCAGGGCCTCTTCCCAGGCGCCGCGTATGCCGCGCTCATCGCGAGGCGAACCGTTCCAGGCCGTTGGGGTGATGATCTGGTAGTGGGCGATTTTTTCATCCTCGATGCTGACCCAATGCCCAAGCGCCCCACGGGCCGCCTGGATCATGCCGGCGCCTTTACCTTCGGTAATGACACGCGCCGAGCGGTAAAAGTCGTCATTGCGCCGTGCGATCAGCTCGGTGATCCAGGCAAGCATCGGCGCCAGCAGATAGGCTGGGCGGACGAGCCGGGCAAGTTGCCGGGCAAACACGTTGGCGCCGTCGCGACTGACCATATCGCAAAACAAAGGATAGCCATCGATGACCATCTCCGCCAGGGGGCCTGTTTCCATGACCATGCCGTCGTACCTGGGAGCCTTGACCCAGGAGTAGCGCCGGCCGCTCTGGCCGGAGGCATAGGGTTCGGTGATTCCATCGAAAGGATGACGCGGTCCATTGTCCTGCTGAAACCAGGAGTGGGAAACGTCTTCGGTGATCTTGCGGTGATCGAAACGGGAAACCGAGGTTGCGTCGGCCCAGCCCGCTCTGCAGAGTTTGCCGTCGGTCCCCCGAACGCCGGTATTTTCCGGCAGCGGATAGTTGCCGTAGGAGAGAAAGCGGCTGAACCCCTTGCCCAGGGAGGGGAGGCGGCTCAGGCGGGCAAACCGGATGAAAAAACCCACCTCGCTGTCGCGATGCGCCGGCTTTTCATCGAGCCAGGCATCCAGATCATCGATACTCTTGATCTCCCGCCACCTCTCGATGCTGCACCCGATGACGCTGCGTTGGTACCACTGCTGGAATCGCTCCACCAGTATTCGGCAATGCAGGATTTTCGAAATATCGGGGATCGCGGTCACCCCACCCGGGACCATGAACGAAGTATGCGGCCACTGACCGCCGATGATCGCCACCGTCTGCATCAGCCGTTTGCTTTCCCGGATCGTCTGGATGGCGGCATTGCCCTTCAGCGGGTTATATCGGGCCAAGGCCTCCTCGCCAAGGGGGTGGTCTCGATAGGCGTCGCGATTGGCGAAATCTGCCATGAACATCAGTATCGACTGGCGGATGTCACTCTGGATGGTCTCCGCCATCAGCGCCACGTTGCGCAGCCGACGGGCGTTGTCGGGAGGGGTGACGCCAGCGATGGCATCCAGCGCCGCCGCCGCCGCGCTGAGGTGGGTAAGGCTGCAGATGCCGCAGACCCGTGGAGTCATCACCAGACCGTCAAGGGGGCCTCGCTCGCGCATCAGGCGCTCAAAGCCCCGGAACATGGTGCCGCTGCTCCAGGCCTCGCGGATGACGCCGCCCTCCACCTCGACTCGAACCTCGAGATCGCCTTCGGCTCTGTTGAGAGGGATGTTCAACCCTTTGACTGTCTGTACCATGCCCGTGTATTCCTTCCCAGAGAGGGGTTATACCTTGGATGTTCTGTTTTTGAGGTGATCGGGCGCCGCCGCAGCGGCCATGCCCTTATAGACCATATAGTGGGCCCGATTGACGCCCATGGGCAAGGAGAGCGGGATGCCCTCGATGTTGGGGGTCTGGAAAAATGGCGCAGGTTGCGGAAAATCGGGATCGGTGCAGCCGAAACAGGGCACCCCCATTCTCGGTTTGGAGGATTGCTGATTCCACAGCAGTTTGTTGCATGGACCCGGAACCAGCGGTCCGGCGCAGCCCATGTGAAAGAAAAGGCAGCCCATCTCGCCGAAGTCGGATTCCTCCACCCGATATTCGTGGTATTCGTTTCGCGTGCAGCCCTGGTGGACGGTTGTGCCATACCACTCCAGCGGCCGCTGATATTCATCGAGTTCCATGCTTACGCCGTTGGCCACCGAAATGATCGCGCCGACCAGAACATCATGATGACAGGGACAGCCTGCGAGGTTGATCACCGGTTGTCCGGATTTGGCTACAAAATCCTTGCCCAGGAATCCGCCCCGATGCCTTTTGGCATATTGCAGTCCCGTCGATTCGACCACATCGTCGGCCCCGAAGCCTCCGTAACAGGCACATGTGCCCACCGCCATAACCATCTGGGCCTGGGAGGCGAGACCGAACAGCAGGCCTTTCTTGGTATGGCCGCTTTTGGTATGGAACATGCCGGTACCGGCCGGGCCGCAGATGACCGAGCCTTCCATCAGGAGCAGATCCAGCGGGCGGTCGCCGGAGAGCAGTTCGGCGAGCAGGCTCTCGTGATCGGCGGGAGAAATATTGGTGAAAGAGGGATGCCAGAGAAGCTCCAGGTCCAGGGTTTCGAACAGCTCGATGACGTCGGGGAATTCACTGCTTAAAAATGAGAAGGTGTCTCCGCCGCAGCCGCCGCCCTGAATCCAATAAACGGTTCGTTTTCTCCCCATCGTTTTCTCTCCTCCTAATTGTAGCGGCAACGTCGCGATACGAATATACGGTGTGGTGTAAATGGTTTATTAACGCCTCACTATTATAACGGTACTTCAGCGTATTACACAATAGAAACATCGCGGGGCCCGGTCACTGCGCCACGATGAACGCCCCCCTGTAACCGAGGTCGAGCAGGATGGACGCGGCCTTTCTGGCGCGACCGAGTTCTTTGCCGACATACACCTGGACCCGATAGAAGATCTGTTTCGCATCGTGGTATTTGCGGATGACCGCGTTGTGACCGGCATCGATAAAGCGTTGCTGCAACCTGTGGGCATAGGGCAGCCGGTTGAACGAGCCGATCTGTACAAAGTAGGTGCCGTGATGCAGGTCGGGGAGGCGGGAGACGCCGTGGTTGAAAGCGGCGAACTGTGATTTTTTGGCGAGGGCCACGATCCGTACCCTGGCCGTGCCCTGGCCGATCATGCGGAGTCTTTTCGCGGCCTCGTAGCTCAGGTCGATAATTCTTCCCCGAATAAATGGCCCCCGATCGTTGATGCGGACCACGATCTGCCTGCCGTTGTCGAGGTCGGTGACCAGCACCATGGTGTTCATGGGCAGAATCTTGTGGGCAGCCGTATAGTGGTACATGTCGTACTGCTCGCCGTTCGAAGTGGAACGGCCGTGAAATTCCGAGCCGTACCAGGAGGCGATTCCGGTCTGCCAGAAGCCGACGGCATCGGGAATGGGGAAGTAGGTGATGTTGTCGACCATGTACGGTATCTGGGTCGGCGGGAGGGCGGACTGGGTGTATGCCGAGGCTCTGATGCACGAGCCGATTTGCAGACCTGGCAGAGTGACGATGATGGCGACGAGAAGGAGCAACCGAAGACCGGGCTGGCTCGGCAAAGTAGTATTGGGGGTGGTCGCGCCGTGGCGCGATGGGCGGCCTTCGGCCTGAGGGAGGTGGGATTGCAGGATAAAACGCACCGTTCAGCCTTTACTTGTTTCCGGACTTTTCAGTCCTCGTTCTTTCTTTTTGCAGGAAGTCCCTGATTCGTTGTTGGTAAAACAAGCCCGCGGCACCGGTGGTGTGCGGGACGTAAGGCACCATTCCACCATCCGGAGCGGAGGATGCAGAGGAGTCGAAGCGGACCTGGTCGTTCACATCGATCCAGGAGAGCTTGAGTTTGAGGATGGGTCGAACCACCGTGATCCGACCGTCGGACGCACGACCCAGAAGCGGATGTCCCCACCTCCGCATGGTATATCCCTTATACCATATTCCCGGCCTTTTTTCGCCTGTAATGGTATCGGTGGAGGCCGGAGGCTCTTCGTCGCGATTGGGGTTGAGGTTATTCTCGAGTAATTGCTCGACTTCCGAGCTGCCCTGAACCGTGAGCCGGCTCCACTGATCGCTGTCATCGATATCGGATCGGAGGAGATGGGTGGTGGTGTCGTTGTAGCTCCATTGGCCATGGCAGACCTGACAATCGATGCGAGCGCCGGTGCCGTCATGGGCCGGATCGAGCATCAGGGGCAGGGGATGTCGGGTACCGGAGGCGGAAATCAGCGAGAAGCCGGATTTGCCGCGGACAACCCTGGCGGGCAGCCGCCGTCGTAGTAGCTTCGCGTCATGGCAGCCGGCGCAGGACGGCCTGGTCGAGCTGTCCCCTGGGGCCATCAGCTCCTTGCGACCGTGGCAGTCGATACAGGCGAGGCCCCGCTGCCTATGGATATCCGGGACGAGTCGATGGTATTCGATCCCATACGGACGCGCAGGGGGGCCACCGGCGGAATAGGGCGTTCGGTAATCGACGTCGAAGTCGTGCTCGGCGCGACCGTAATAGTCGGATCCGACCAGGTTGCCGTAGTGGCAGGAAAGACAGACCTGGTCCGAGGGATGGGCGTTGAAACGGTGGCTCTTGAGGCGGCCGTCGCGATAGTCGAGGTGACAGGCGGCACAGCCGGTTCCGTGGTGGGTGGCGGGATACTCGTCGCCGTTACTGTAGAGGTGGCAGCGCAGGCAGCGGCGCCTGAGCATATCATCGGCGAGTTGCAGAACGTTTTGCGGATCCGGTTGTACGGGGATGGCTGTAAGTCCGGGAAGCGGTTTTGTGGCCCCGAAGGCCTGGCGAACCAGGTTGACGGCTTTTTTCAGGGTGGCGTGCAGGGATTTGGGTAACTCCGCAACCTCCCTGCTATGGCATCGTCCACAGCTGTCGTTCATATGGTTTGGGCCGGCCGGATGGGCTATAAGCGAAGCATGCGCGGCTACCTTGGCGGTTTCCCTGTCGTTGCCTTGGTGGCAGGTGGTGCAGCTCAGTTGATGATTGGCACCCAGCTTCACCTTGTGGCACTGGACGCAGCTGCCGCCCGTCGGCGGGGTGCTGCCTTGGCTTGATCCGGGCAGGAGGAAAAAAATCAATATCGAGCAGAGAAGCAGGGGGAGAGGGGAGGTGCGAAAATATCGGATCGGATCCATAAGGCCGGAGGAATATTATCTATCTTTTTTTAATTACACTAAATACAAGGGAATTGCCGGGGCTCCCCATCTCATTTGTTTTTTATATTTCATAACAGTTGAAGTTTCAATGATTACCTGCTATATAGGCACAACAATCGCAAAACGTCCCTTGATGCCTGTGCCCCTGAGGCAGTAGGCAGACGGTGATATGTCGCCAGACTTGATTGCGGCCGGGCGTGGAGGCCGGCGGTGCCCCGATAGCGGAGCTCACGGTATGACACTTGCCCCGGCGCGATTGACATCTCAGATACATGCCAGCATAGCTCAGTTGGTAGAGCGACGCTCTCGTAAAGCGTAGGTCAGCGGTTCGATCCCGCTTGCTGGCTCCAAAGATATCAAGGCCTTGCCCAACGGGCTACTTAGGAGCCTGTCGGATTAAAAAAAGCCCCCGTTCCTTTCTGGAACGAGGGCTGTGGCTTGTGCGCGGGTTGTGGCCCGGTTGTTCGGTGGCGTGAACTTTAGTTGAAAACCGGATAGTCGGCGGAGCTGGGTGGGTTCTCATAGAGATCGTCCATCCAGGCATTGCGAGTGTTTCGCGTTACGATAAACCGCATATCGGGAGTGAATACATCCGTTGCGGTTGCTGACTTTCGCGGTCGGACCGATGCGTCTTCGAGTTGTTCCTGCCTCTTCGTTGTACCCTTCATACTGCCCCACTCCTCATTAGAGTATTTTTATCATCAAGCAAGAAAGACCCCCTTCCATCTTTCTTATCTGAAAGCCTATCTGGTTACCCGAATGAAGTAAATAGGTAGAAATACGCAAATTCCTATCAAAATATAGGTTCGCGAGGAAATATTGTACTACATTTTTGCATGGTTAACCTCTAGTGGTAGGAGTGGAAAAAAATGGGGATGGCGCGCATTTTTTTCACGAAAAAATCACAAAGTACGACGCAGTAGGGCAATGAGCCGTTCATAATAGGAGAGGGTCAGCAACCCCGCATCGTTGATGGAAGTACCGAGAGCGACGAAGCCATGCTCTTTGAGGAGAAAGAAGTTGCCCTCCTTCTCCATGGTGGCGAGAGCGGATTCGGCGAGTTCTGCGGTGCCATACGCGTGAAATGCAGAAGTGACCGGAATGTCAAGAGTTTTAGCATGAATGGTGAGGAGGGGCGAATGACCGTGCAGGATGGCCTGGATGGTTTGGTCCTTTTGATAGATCATGTGATGCAGTAGGCTCTCCGAAGAGGGAGGGGCCGTACCCCGGGTTGAAAATGTGCCGGTTGTCGCATCGTAATTTTCCACCAGAACGAAATTTCCGGGCTGCAGGTTCTCCTCGGGGGTCATGCCGGAGCGGCTGATAATAAAGCTGTTGTCGGCGAACCGATACGAAAGATTGCCGTAGGCCCCTGTCGAGTGAAGCGGCGTCAGTCCCAGACTGGCTAAGAGCCCTGCCCAGCGGTTTAACGTGGCAAGGCGCCCGTCTTGGGGGTAGGAGTCCGAGAGTTGTCTGTATTGAAATTTTACACCCTGATACTGTTCCATTGGCTTTTTCCGTAAACGTAAATATTGCCCGACATGCGCACGTTTTGCCCAGTCCCTCTTAACAGCCATACACTTAGAGCATATTTTATTAACAGAGGCAAGGGGAGCAGACCACAGCAGCAGGAGTGATCCCATGAGAACGATGACGGTTAGAGAGGCAAGCCACGGAAGGAAAACAACGGTAGTCGCCAAGAGAACCTATCAAAAAGATTCCGGTGAATGGGTGGCCGAAGTGGATGGAGCAGAATTCCAGAAAGCCTGCTCGTATGTGTGTGAAGGCGTACAGGGTTGTGCCTGTGAAAACCTGCATGTACAGACGATTCTCGATGATGACGGAAAAGAATACAGGGTGTTGACCAGGTAGCCGCTTGGCTGCGCAATGAGGCGCGGCTAAAAAAAAATCCTCAATAATCGCCGTTCATCAAGAGATGATGGAAAGGGAAGAGCATGCTTTTTTTTCCTTGCCCCTTTCGCCAATAATCCATAAAAGATGGAGTATTTGCGTACCTATTTGACGACGTATGCGGTCGGCATCCAACCAAATGGAAAGGCCTTGATCTCCTTGTCTGGCAACAACTCTTTGACAGCCCTGGTTTCTCCAGGAGCAAACTCATGATTGAAATGATCGAAGACGACTATGCCGCCTGGTGTCAACCTGGGCCAAAAATGTGTAAGCCCGGCTTTGACCACATCGTAAATACCACAGTCAAAAAAGATGAGCTTAAACTGCAGGTGACTGTTGTTCCTAAAAAAAACTTCTAGATCATTTCTGATGTCAAGGTTGTGTAGATGGACTATGTTATCTAGCTCCTGTAGCTCTATGAGCTTTGCGATCCGCTCATAATCCTCTTGGCACTCGCCATTGGACACATGCCGTTCTTCCTCGGTAACCTCCGCCCCTTTGAACCAGTCAAACCCGTGGACAAGCGTTAAGCTGTGTGGCTCGAACATCTGGATGAGCTTGGCAAAGAAGATACTCCCGGCGCCTTTGTAAACGCCAAGCTCCGCTATATGACCGGCAACCCCTAGGGTTTGCTTGTAGGCATCAAAAAGGCTTAAAAACCGCGCCAGGGTCAGTGTGCCGACAAAGGCAGGGAAGTGATGAATGAAATCCGTGGGCGAATAGTCAAGCCCAATAATCTCTTCCATGGTTGAGGTGAACTTCTCGCGCTGTCGTGCAAATTTTCTGTGTTCAAGTTCACCCTTTGAATTTTTCAATGTGATGTCCTCTAGTTTTCTGATTTTTTTGAAAACGTTCACCAGCACCCCATCTTGGCACAATCAGACCGTCACGCATGGTTAGGCTATAGCGCAACGGTCTGCTTGCACCAAGCTGGAGCACTGGTAAACGCTTACGGTCATTGGTATAGCCAAGCATTTCGCCTCCTGGTGAACGTTTACGATTTTTTCAGATCGAGCAGGTCGGCGTCAGCCTGTTCTATATATTCAAGATTTTTAGTTTGGCCAAGAGTTTGAGATATCCAAGTATAAGCTTTGTTGTATATGCTCTCAAAGGAATAAAATATTTCAATTTATTTTTATTTCTCAGTTTCTGATATGCGAGAAGCTTTTGAAAGTTCTGATATAGGAACTGGATCTTCTCAGATGAGAACTGCGGCATATTCAGAATACTGGAGTGCCTTTCGACAAAGGTTTCCGACTGGCTGCCGATAAGATTGTTTTCTATGCATACATCATAGAGTTCTGTTGTAGGGTAAGGAAAGAATATGCTGAGTCTACTTACATGTGGATCGAGTTCGGCATTGAGGCGAATCGTATCCATGAAATGCTCAGGAGTCTCAAATGGTAGCCCTACGATATTTTGACTGAAAGCAGTAATGTCGTATTTGCGAAATATCCGGAAAGATTCTCTGAGCTGGGCTTCGGATACCTTTTTTTTCATGAGTGTATTACGAATGAACTCATTTCCCGATTCAATGCCAATCCACACCGATTCGACATTCGCTCTTTTGAGCAGCTTGGCATCTTCCTCGTCAAAACACCCAGCTCTCAGATTGCAGACAAATGGTTTTCCTATATCACGGGCATAAAGCTCGATGAACTCGCGAAACCATTTTTTATGCAACGTAAGAATATCGTCATGAAACACGATATTATTCACGTTTGTCCGTTGTAAAGTTTCCTTTAAAAATGCAACTGATTTCTCGGGTGAGGAAATGAATGGAGTATTTTGATAGATCTGTCGCAACCGCTTATTGCAGCAAAAAGAGCAATCAAATGGGCAGGTTCGATTGAAAATCACCTCTAGGCGATATTGCTGTCGATTAAATCCTGGGTAACGGGAAAGCTCATCGAGAAAAATCTGATAATCAAAGTTGAGAAAATCATCGGGATCTTTTTCATTCGGCGAATAGGGGGATGATTTTAAAACAGTTTTACTCTCATAGAGGTTGGGGCGGGACCAGATGCCATCTATTGGGGTATCGAGATCTCCTGATTCAATTTTTTCTCCTAACCGAAGAAGAGGAATTTCTCCGTATCCTGCACAAATAGCATTCATTGTCGGAATCTGATAAATACAGTCCGGTTGTAAAATGGCATGAATGCCACCATAAATCTGGTAAATCCAGGGATATTTATTTCGAAATTGATCTGATAAGAATTGAACGGTTTTGAAGCCGACCGAAGTGCTGTAAAAGCAGATAATGTGTGGTTGGTAAGCAGCTATTTTTTCATGGGCATATTCCAGATCCGATTTTAACTTGAAATAAACAAGACTTGTTTGGTGACCATGTTTTTTTAAGTAGCCGGAAAGAGAAGCAATACCCAGCCCGGAGGTATAGGCTGAATCTGTTTGATTATCGATATAGAAAAATAAATATTTCATCCTCTTGTTCTAACCCTATTTATCTGGAAAACCGTACACGTTCAACAGCACCCAATCTGGGAACGAGTAGGCTTGCCTGCACCCAGCTGGAACACTGGTGAACGCTTACGGAAAATCCGAAAACAATCGGTTTATAGTAAATATTTTGTTGATAACGTAAAAATCCTAGCCGGTAAAAACTATAAAAGCAATAAATTTTCCATAGGTTCCGGTGAGAAACCGGATGTCCCGTTTAGTTGCTCGTCTTCCTCTCAAAGAGTCGTGAGACCATGACAAAGAAAAAGGGGATGAATATAAGGTCGATGAAGGTCGCCGAGAGCAGACCGCCGTCAACCGCGGTTCCGATAGCGTTCTGCGCCCCAGCGCCCGCTCCTCTGGTAAGCGCCAGTGGCAGCGTACCGAAGAAAAAGGCCAGTGAGGTCATGATGACCGGGCGGAGCCGGATTCGTACCGCGGTCAGCGTCGCCTCCATCAGCTCATGGCCCTGCTGCAATTGGGCCTTGATGAATTGGATGATCAGAATGGCGTTCTTGGTGGAAAGCCCAACAGTGGTGAGCAGGCCGATCTGAAGATAGACATCGTTGGGGAGCCCTCGCAGCGTTACCGCCGTTACCGCTCCCACGAGTCCCAGCGGCAGCATCAGCATATTGACCAGCGGTATTGTCCAACTTTCATACAAAGCGGCTACGCTTAGGAAAACCACCAGCAGGGAGATCGCATAGAGGGCCGGGGCCTGGGTTCCGGCATTTTTCTCCTCGTAGGAAAGCCCAGTCCATTCGTAACCGATGCCGACCGGCAGGCGAGCCACCATTTTTTCCATTTCGGCCATGGTCTCGCCGGTGCTTACTCCCGGGGCCGCCTGTCCCAGGATTTCCATGGACGGGATGCCGTTATAGCGTTCCAGACGGGGCGAGCCGAACTCCCAATGGGCGTCGGCAAAGGCGGTGAGCGGCACCATCTCGCCGTTTGCACTTCGCACATACCAGCGGCCGAGGTCTTTTGGCAGCATCCGATACTCCGGGAGGGCTTGGAGGTACACTTTTTTGATCCGGCCGTTCTGGATGAAGTTGTTGATATACGAGCCACCCCAGGCGGTGGCGATGACGTCGTTGATGTCCGCCGGCGACACACCATGGGCGCGGGCCCGCACATCGTCGATATCGAGCTTGTACTGCGGTGCGTCATCCTGACCATTGGCTCGGACCGCCACCATTTTCGCATTTTTACCGCCCATATCCAGGAGCTGGTCGCGCGCCTCGATGAGTCGTTCATGTCCCAGGCCGGCGCGATCCTGCAGTTGCAGATCAAATCCGTTGACGAGCCCCAACTCAATGACCGCCGGTGGCGCAAAGGCGAACACCAGGCCGTCTCGAATGTTTGAGAACGCCTGCATTGCCCGGCCGGCTATGGCCTGCGCCTTCAGATCCGCTGCCTTGCGCTGGTCCCAGTTTTTAAGTTTAACAAACGCCACCCCCATATTCTGACCGCGGCCCGCGAAACTGAACCCCGCCACGGTGATGACCCCCTCCACCGTTTTCTTTTCCCGTTGGAGAAAGTACCGCCCCATCTGCCGCAGCACCTCGATGGTCCGCTGCTGGGTGGCCCCGGCCGGCAATCGAGCCTGGCAGATGAGAAAACCCTGATCCTCATCGGGCAGATACGAGGTGGGAAGGCGCAGAAACAGGAACACCATGGCGATGACAATGGTGGTGTAGATGAGCAGGTAGCGAATCGGGATGTTGAACGAGCGGCCGACGATTGCTTCGTAGATGGACCGGCATCTTTCAAAGACCGTGTTGAAAAGGAGGAAGAAACGGTGAAAGATACCTCCTTCCGCCGCTATATGCCCTTTTTCTATGGGTTTGAGTAAGGTCGCGCAGAGGGCCGGAGTGAGAATCATGGCCACCATGACCGAGAGGATCATGGCGGAAATGATGGTGATGGAAAACTGCCGGTAGATAACCCCGGTAGAACCCCCGAAGAAGGCCATGGGGAGGAAGACCGCGGTCAGCACGGTAACGATCCCCCATAAGGCGCCGGTAATCTGGCCCATGGACTTGAGGGTGGCGTCGTGGGGCGACAACCCCTCCTCGGACATGATCCGTTCCACGTTCTCCACCACCACGATGGCATCATCCACCAGCAGACCGATCACGATCACCAGCGCGAACATGGTCAAAGTATTGATGGAAAATCCCGCGGCCGCCAGCACTCCCATGGTGCCGAGCAACACCACGGGCACCGCGATGGTGGGAATCAGGGTGGCCCGGATGTCCTGCAGAAAAAGGAACATGACGATGAAGACCAGAAATACCGCCTCGGCCAGGGTTCGCACCACTTCTTCGATGGAAATCCTGACGAAGGGGGTGGTGTCGTAGGGGTAGATGACATGCAGACCGGCAGGAAAATAGCGAGCCATTTCCGCCATCTTGGTTTTGACCCGACGGCCGGTCTCCAGGGCGTTGGCGCCGGCCGCCAGGCGAATTGCCATGCCGCCCAGGGGCTTTGCGTTGTAGAAGGACTGCACCTCGTAGTTTTCCGTACCGATCTTGCTCTCGGCGACATCTTTGAGCCGAACCGTGGAGCCGTCGCTGTCTGTACGCAGGACGATGTTGTCGAATTGTGCCGGGGTTTGCAGCAGGGTGCGAGCGGTGATGGTGGCATTGAGTTCCTGTCCCTTTACTGCGGGGAGACCGCCGAACTGGCCGCCGGATACCTGCGCGTTCTGGGCCTGCAGGGCGTCGATAACATCGCTTGTGGTCAGGCTGTAGGCATTGAGCTTTACCGGGTCGAGCCAGATCCGCATGGCATTCTGGGTCCCGAAGAGGATAATTTCGCCGACCCCGTCCAACCGGCTGATGACGTCCTGGATGTTCGAAACCATATAGTCGGTCAGGGCGTTACGATCCATGGAGCCGTCTTCGGATACCAGGCCGACGATCAACAGGAAATTTCTGGTGGACTTCACCACGGCGATGCCCTGCCGCTGGACGATCTCGGGCAGGAGCGGAACGGCAAGCTGCAGCTTGTTCTGCACCTGCACCTGGGCGATGTTCGGGTCGGTCCCAGCTTTGAAGGTGAGCGTTATGGAAACGGCGCCGGACGAGTCGCTGGTGGAAGCCATGTAGATCAGATTGTCGATTCCATTCAGTTTTTGCTCAATTACCTGGGTGACGGTATTTTGCACGGTTTCGGCGGAGGCGCCAGGATAGGTGGCTCTGATGGCAATCTGCGGCGGTGCGATAGCCGGATATTGCGATACCGGGAGCGTTGTGATCGAAAGGATTCCGGCCAGGGTCACCAAGATGGCGATGACGCTGGCAAAAATCGGACGATTGATGAAAAAGCGAGGCATGCTCGGCTCCTAAAAATCACGGCCCTCGGCCGTTTTTCCCCCGGCAGTGGCTACCTTCACCTTCACGCCGGGGCGTATCCGTTGCAGACCCGCTACGATGACCTTGTCACCGGGTTTGAGTCCCTCGGTGACCAGCCAGGCATTGCCCACCGTGCGCTCGGTTTTCAACACTCGTCTTTTCACCACATTCTTCCCATCGACAATCAGGGCGACGGCATCCCCCGCCTGATTGCGCGAGACCCCTCGCTGGGGGACCAGAATCGCCTGTTGCTGCACCCCTTCCTGCACGATGCCCCGGACGAACATCCCGGGCAACAGCAGATGATCGGGGTTGGGAAACAGGGCGCGAAGGGTGATGGACCCGGTGCTCCGATTGACCGTCACTTCGCTGAACTTCAGCGATCCTTCCAAAGGGTATGGGCTGCCGTCTTCCAACAATAACCTGACCTTCGCCTGGTCGAGGGAGTTGCCCTGCAGCCTGCCGGTGGCGATGCGTCGTTTGAGCTTGAGCAGCGCCGTGCTCGATTGCGTGACATCAACATAGACGGGATCGAGCTTTTGTATGGTGGCCAGGGCTGCGTCTTGATCGGCTGTCACCAGAGCGCCGGCTGTTACGGATGAGCGGCCGATTCTTCCGGAAATGGGAGCTGATATCCTGGTGTATGCCAGATTGATCCGAGCTGTTTCCAGGGCGGCTTTTGCGACCTCGATATCCGCTTCGACCTGCTTGAGCGAGGCTGCCGCATCGTCGTAGTCCTGCTTGCTGATAGCGCTTACGGCAACCAGTTGTTTGTATCGATCGGCCTTTTGCCGGGTGGCAAACAGATTGGCGTTCGCTCTCTGAAGCGTGGCTTTGGCGCTGTCGCAGGCAGCCTGGTAAGGGGCCGGATCGATTTGGTAGAGCGACTCTCCCGCCTGGACCTCACCGCCTTCGGTGAAGAGGCGCTTTTGGATAATGCCGCCTACCTGGGGTCGGATCTCGGCTACCATCTCCGGCGAGATGCGTCCGGGCAACTCCGTGGTCAAAGCTACCGATTCATATTTCATGACCACTACACTCACCTCAGGCTCATTAGCGGCGGATTGCGACTGTGGAGCGGCAGGCTTTTGTTTGCATCCTGCAAAGAGCAGCATGCCTGTCAGTATCCCCGTCAGGGCAAGCCATTGTATTCTATTCGTGGAAAGCATTGTAAAATTCCTCATGGGCCACGAAAGTCCGCGGAAATGGGCAGACAGGTTGTCGGTTAGAACTCCTGGGGCCTGACGATGCGTGAAGCTCTGATGGGTTGCATTTTGTGGCTGCAATTCCCAGTAGGAATTCCATCCCGGTCATGAAGATGAATGTAAGGGAGATTTTATTCGGCGCAAGGCGTGCGTTCTGAAAGACTCCTGCTTTGCCGTGATAGGAATTGAGCAGGGAGAAGAAAGGTAAACATTCACCAGCACCCCATCTTGGCACAGGTAAGCGCAGACTCCGATCTGGCTGGCGTGCATAGATAGGCTATAGCCCACCAGCCAGCTTGCACCAACCTGGGGCACTGGTGAATGTTTACAGTTCATTGGTTTAGCCACTGTTTGGTTAACCTGGTGAACGGTTACGAAGAAAGTATTCTTGCAGGTGGTAGTTGTATCAATTGTTTGATATTATGCAAAAATTATTGATTGTTCGACAGCGTTGCACCCAGATTTTATCTGGGTCGCTTGTACGTTTTATGATGACACGCTATTGGGGTTAGGATTATGGTGAGCTGTTCACGGGATGGTGAGACGCTGGCCCGACCGATAATGATGAAGGGGTCGGTGAACGTTGATCTACAGGTTGCGAACATAAGAGAGGGGTGACTCAATGATGATCAGTCGCGTGATATTCAATAAAAAAGGCGGCGTTGGAAAAACTACCATAACGTGCAATCTTGCTGCTATCAGTGCGTTATGCGGGAAAAAGACCCTGGTAATAGATCTTGACCCCCAAGCCAATGCCAGCCAGTACTTGTTGAGTGAGAGGTACAACGAAATAAAGGATGGAGGTCGGACAATTTTTGACTTTTTCAAAGCGTCTCTGGACGGTGGAAGTGTGTTTGGCTTCAACCCGTTTTTTCCCAATATAAGCAGCCCCAGCCCTGAACCTGAGTCCTTTATCCACGAAACCAAATTTGCCAATCTCTATATCATCCCGTCTCACTCTCGCCTCGCGGACATTGAGGCTCAGCTCGTCAACAAACACAAGATCTATAAACTTAAGGAGATGATAGAAAAGTTTTCCGATTTTGAATCCCTGTATATCGATACCCCGCCCGCCATGAATTTTTTCAGCCAGTCAGCCTTGATCGCCGCCTCCCGGTGTTTGATTCCCTTCGACTGCGATGCCTTTTCAAAAGATGCAATATTCGATGTCGGAAAACACATCGGTGATATCCAGAATGACCATAACCACGCCCTGAGAGTTGAAGGTATTATCGTCAATCAGTACATGGCAAGAGCAAATTATCCGAAACAAGTTGTCGACGAATTGAAAGCGAACGGCCTGCCGATTCTTGCAACGAAAATCTCTTCTTCGGTTAAGATTCGGGAATCCCACCACGAGTCAATTCCGATGATTTTTTTAAACCCGGGACATAAACTGACCCAGGAGTACAAGGCTTTGTATGATGAAATCAGCAGTAACGGGCAGTAGGCAAAGGGTATTGGGTAATCCGCCCGTTAGCCAGCTCGGACTCTGCGCTTACCTACGCCAACCTGGGGCACCCGGAGTCTTCTCTTCCCTGTGAACGTTTACAATCCATTGGTTTGGCCGTTGTCTGGTTGACCTGGTGAACGGCTACAAACCATCTTTTTCCGATAAAGTATCACAAATCAACTGCCTGGCTGGATCCGCCCGCGTATTTACCCTTGGCTGCTGATATGACTTCGTAAAAAATACGATCGGCGCCTTCAGATGGAAACCCTTTGCGTCGGTTGCAACTTACCCTCGCTTTGCTTTTGGCTCGAAGGTACGCATGGCGGAGAGAAAATCCGGCAAATCACGGATCAGGCGCAAGAGGCTGTGACGGTGTTCCCATATTCGCTTGCGGAATCGCCGGCGCCATTTGCGGTCGGAGTAGAACCTCTTGACGTGGGTGTTATAGGCGGCATCGAGCCTGTCCCAGGAGGAGATCCCTTTGGGAAGAAAGACGAAGTTGAGGCAGTTCATCCGGCGCCAGTCTTCCCGAACTTCACCCTGGGTGGTGATCTCCTGCCATACGGGGGCACCGAAAAATGGCGTGAACTTGGCCATATTCATATCATCGAGGTCGAGCGACAGGGCGAAGTCGCTGGTCTTGCGGATGGATTCTTCTGTCTCTCCCGGCAGGCCCATCATGAAGAGGCCTTTGACCCGAAGACCCGCTTTCTGGATCCTGGCCACAGTATCCCGAACCTCCTCGAGGTATACACCGGGTTTGTGGACTTCGAGAAGGCTTGGTTCACCGCTTTCAATTCCTATGGACACCATCAGGCATCCCGCGGCCTTGAGGGTTGCAAGGAGATCGTCATCCACATGACCCACTCGCACGGCGCAGTTGAACCGGATACCCAGCGGCCTGCTCCGGAGCATATCGCACAGCGCTTCGATCCTCTGGCGGTGGAGCGTGAACAGGTCGTCGTAAATATTGATGTGGCGCACTCCGAACCGGTGTCGGAGGTACTTCATATGTTCATAGATGTAGGAAGGGGAATTGTGGCGATATCCCCGCTTGAAGACCGAACGATCACAGTAGGAACATTGGTAGGGACAACCACGGCTGGTGATCATGGTCGCCCCTGGAGCGTTGATGTAGCTGAACAGCGGCAGGTGGTATTTGTCGGGAAAGCCGGAAAGTTTTTCATAGGCGGGAAAGGGAAGGCTATCCAGATCCGCTATAGCCTGTCGCGGCGGGTTGGTTCGCGGATTGCCGTTTTCGAGATATGCCAGACCGTTGATTTTTTCCAGCGGCTCCTCTGCCGCCAGCTCAGCCATGGTTTCTTCTCCCTCGCCGAGACAGAGAAAGTCGATGTTGTCAAAACGGTGCAGCAGCGCTTCTCCCATAGCCGAGACATGGACTCCTCCGAAGACGGTCTTCACCTCCGGGCGAAGCGATTTGATCCGGCCGGCTAGCTCGTGGGCGTCGAGGAAACCGGAGGTAGTAGTGGAAAATCCGACCAGTTCCGGGGAGTGGGCAAGGATGCGACGCACCGTTTCGTCCGGATCCGCACCGGCATCGGGTCCTAGACAATCCTCGACGGTAACGGTGTGGCCCTTGGTCTCAAGGTAGGCGGCTATGGAGAGCAGTCCCAATGGGGCCATTCGATTGGCTGTGGTGCTGATATCTTTTTTTCCCGGGATCCAGTTTGATCCCGCCGGGTGTACAAGAGTGATATTCAATTAGTGGCTCCTGGACTGATTGTTGAAGAGACGTGGTGAACGCTTACGAGGCTTGAAGTTTTTACTCTGCACAGGTAAATAGAGGGCACTGGGGAACGTTTACAGTTCATTGGCTTGGCCAGTCTTTGGTTGACCCGGTGAACGGGTACCTCTCTCTGATATTTTTCATTACCGTTCAACATCCCGGGAGTCCCTCCGCAAGCTATGCATAGTAGCAAAAGAGATTCGGATAAGGCAACTCTTAACCAGCAGGTCCGCGCAGCTCAGGTGGTGGACCCGGATCCCTGGAGATTCTTTGATCGGGTGTATTGCATCTCCCTCGAGCACCGGGAGGATCGGCGCAGGGAAGCCATGCGCCAGTTCGCTTCCGTCGGTCTGGAGGGGAGGGTGGAATTTCTCACCGTTGCCAAACATCCGACGGACTGTGAACAGGGGATCTATGCATCTCACCTGGAGTGCCTTGCTCGTGGCCTGGCCGCAGGGGCCGCTCATATTCTGGTTTTTGAGGATGACGTGGTTTTCGAAGATTTTTCACCGCATGTCCTTACCGACGCTGTCGAGGGACTGCAGCGGCAGGCCGACTGGGAGGTTCTGTTTTTGGGCTGTATGGTGAAAAGGAGTGAAAGCACCGCGTGTTCTGCACTTGTCCGGATACGCTACAGGAGTTTGACGCATGCCTACGGGATCAATCGTTCTTTTGCAAAGACCCTTGTCCGTCACCATCCCTGGCGGGGCATAGCCTACGACGATCTGTTGCGCGACCTGTGTGGCGACAATATGTATGCGGTTTATCCCGGGTTCGCCTTCCAGAGCGATTCCGCTTCCGATAACGATGTCTATCTGCCCCTGGACAGGTTTCGACGGCTGTGCGGTGGTCTTCGCAGCCTGCAGAAGAAAAACGAGTGGTACAATCGGTATCGATGGTGGGTGATTGGTGGCCACTGCCTGGTCCTCCTTGCATTAGCAGCCTGGTTGTGAGTATCGGAGGATTTTCGGTGAAGGGCGGGACTACCCGGGCGAAACGCCGGCTGTCTCCGGCGGAATGGGCCGGATTTTTCGCTTGCACCCTCTATCTGCCGCTGTTGTTGCTTGGTCCTCTACCGGCCATGGTCCCTCTCGCCTTGTTTATTGGCTCCTGCTGCGTTCTGCCTTTTTGCCCGACCTCTTGCTTTTTCCTGCCGGTGATCAGTCGGGGCAAGACGGGCAAAAACGTTGTCGGCCTCACCTTTGACGACGGGCCAAGCCCGGCTTCCACTCCGTTGCTGCTGCAACTCCTGGCACGTCATAAAGTCTCGGCAACCTTCTTTGTTACCGGCGAGCGGGCTGCAAAGTATCCCGATATCCTACGGGCGATTCTCGCTGGCGGGCATGCAGTCGGAAATCATTCGTATAGCCATGACGATCTTATCATGTTCCGCAGTGTCGAGAGGTTGGTCGGGGAGATCGAAAATACCCAGAGGGTCTTCGAAGAGTTTGGTTTTCAGGCCCGATTCTTTCGGCCGCCTGTCGGCATCCTCACTTCCCGCTATGCCGAAGCGCTTCATCGCACCGGCCTGCAGACTGTGAATTTCAGTCGTCGGGCCCGCGATATGGGCAATCGCAGGGTTCGTGGTCTGGCCGCCAGGATTCTCGGTGGCTTGCAAAGCGATGATATCATCCTCCTCCATGACGTATTGCCTCGCAAACAAAGCGATCCGTCACTCTGGTTGGCAGAAGTCGAGGCCATCATCCAGGGGGTACGCATGAGAGGCCTCGATTTTGTATCGTTGGACGTTCTCACCGGGCAATCGGCGTTGCAGTGGATAGATCGGAGCAAGAGGTGAGCGCACAAGGTTGTGTTGCGAGCCGACGTGATGCTTGTCAGTCGGCTCGGCAGACCAGCCAGAACAGCTCGGGGTCGCTGCTTGGCAGAACGTCCACGCTTTGGAATCCACAGGAGGATGCCGTGGTGCGGAGATCGTGATCCGTATAGTACGTTGGGATAATTCCTGCGGATCGTCTGCTTCTCGCGTCCTCTATAAACCAATAGAGTGACCGGCGACGGCCAGTCGGTTTGATCACGAATCTGGCGACCAGACGACCGCCGGCATCGAGCAAATCACGACTTTTACTCAGCGTTTGCCGTAATTGCTCGGCATCGAGGTAGTGCAACATGTCCAGCAAGAGGATGAGGTTGAATCGCTCGTGGTCCTCTGGCAGCTCGGGCGCCGCCTTCTCCAGAATCATCCCTCTGTCACCTACCGCCCTCCCGGCCACCCGGACTCGTTCCGGGTCGGGTTCGATGCCGATAACCCGGGCCTCGGAGAATCGCTCGAGACACCAGCAGGCAGGCAACCCGTAGCCGCAGCCGATATCAAGAATGGTGCGGAAGGGCCCTGCTTCCCGGTCCAGGATCTTTGCAAGCTCGTTAAAGAGCGGGTCAGTCGCAAGCTTGCATCTGGCGAAAATCCGCGGATACGCTTCAAGCGCACTATATCTTGAAAGGATGTTGCCGTGGTGCCCGCAAGCGGCTTTTGTCACCTGGGCTGTTGAAATAGCTTTCGAGCAGTGGGGGCAGAATGAGGATGGTTCCCAGGAACGAATAGCCGATACCGCAGAGAGAAGTGATGCCGACGCTGCGCAGGGTCGAGTGCTCGGCAAAGCAGAGGACACCGAATCCGATAAGGGTCGAGACCGCGGAGAGGACAACGGCGCTGCGCACCAGTACATACGACTCGTGGTCGTTCGAGCCATAACGCTGGCGGCCGCAGACGGTGTAGATGCTGTAATCGACTCCCAGGCCGAGGATGACCACGGTCAGCATCAATCCGGGAATATCTATGGGATGGCCGATGATGTTGAGCGTGCCGAGGGTACAGATGAAGGCGAATACCAGGGGAAGCAGGGTCAGGAGGGTCAGACGCCAGTTGAGAAAATAGAGGAGCAGCATCAGGGCGATGACCGGAAACATCAACATCAGGGATGAGGAAAATGTGGAGAACAGGAGCTCTCCAAGCCGGTTCGAGAAGAGCCTGCCGTCAAAGATTTTGTTGTCCTTGCCGTAATCCTGCAGGAAGGTGGTGGAATCGTACTTTTTGCCTGGCGTTATGGATGTGAACTGGATCAGGGAGTCGGCGCCACGAGCGGTGATGCCCAGTAATTCGTCATAGCTTGCTGGCGGGATGCCTGTTTGCAACGCGGTGTCGGCTCGAAGCGTGTCAAGAAAGGGTTGGAAGGCCTTGGGGGTAAAACCCATTGCCGCTCCCTCTCGACTAAGCAGATCACGCAGGTGTTCCGCCCTCTTTGGCGTCCAGAATGCCCTCCATGCCTTCAGGTTCCGGCTTGCAAGGGTATTGCCGGGAAAAATCATTGACGGATTGAAGGCCGATTTGATTCGCCCGTCGGCCATGTCCCGGTTCAGTTTTTCGAGCAAACGGTCATTGCGATCCTGAAGTTCTTTTCGTGAATGGGCACGGGTCATCAGGAAGACCTTGTCACCAATATTCCCCCACACCTTGGTAAACAAGCGCGAAGACTGCCGGGTGCTGACCCGTACCGTGTTCATGTCACTGAGGCTCAGGTGAAACTGGGGCTTGGCAAAAAACGCCATGACTGCGGCCAGGGCGACAGCGGCGATCAGTCCCGGTTTCCCGGCCTGGAAAAGGCGGCTGGAGAATCGGTGCAGGGGCGGATTGCGTCTGGTGGAGGCCGGCATCTCCGGCAAGAGCTTCGGACAGACGAAATAGATGAACAGATAGGTAAAACCAAGTCCCAGGGCGGTGAATTCTCCTAGTGCTATGAATATCGGAAAACCGCTGCGACTGAGGATAAGAAAGGAGACGATCGTGGTCAGCAGGGCAATGATGCCGCCGATTGACTGCGACTTCGCAAGCTGCTTTTTTGCCCTTGGTAGCCTGGGGACGATCGAGAAAGAGCAGATAGGTGATGCTGTAGTCGTCCATCACCGAAATGAGCGCCCCCGAGAAACCGAGAACCATAATGGATATGGAGTTGTGAAACAGCGAATAGGTGAAAAGAGCCATGGTGATGCCGACCAGGGGCGGAATCAGGCTGACAAGGCTGAGCAGTGGTCTGGGGAAGGCAAGCATCAGCATCAGGGCGATGCCGACGGTTGACAGACCCAGTGCCAGTTTGACATCGTGGCGGATGATTTCTTCATTGTCGAGAGCTGCCCGGTAGCTCCCCGTGGGGGTCAATACCACGTTGAAACCGGAAGGGGCGAAGGCAGCATTGAGTTCCTTACCTGTTTTGTCGAAGAATGAGACAAGCTTGCGGGCAGCTTTGGTGTTGGAGCCGGTGTGAGTCGGTTGGGCGATCAGCAGCAGATGTTTGCCGTCCGCCGAGATCAGGTGGTTTTTGTAGATCCGACCATTGTGGGAGGGCGCCAGGTGGATCAGTCTGGCAAGAACAAGGTCCTTGAGGCCCAGCGGGTCGAGTGCGATATACGCCGACTGGCCAATGCCCGAGAGGCCCGTCATATCGGATACCAGCTGGTGCAGGCGGCCGGTCACTCTTTTTTCCAAGAGACGGGGCGCCACTTGTCGTTCGAGTTCTTTTGCCGAGAACATCATGGGCAGGTCGCCGGCCACCTGCCGGGCCACCTCCGGGATGAGCCGGGTCATATCTCCCATGCCGACTTCGGCAAACAGGCCGCTGGCTCTCATCCTCTGTTCCAGCAGGTTGGCGCAGGATACCAGGATGTCCGGAGCCTGGCGATGTATCATGATATCCACCGCCACCTGATCGTGCATGGGATGGTTGTTGAAAATTTCCAGGGCATCGGCAACAATCGGGTCGCCGGCGGGGAGGGACTTGGCGATATCCGTGTCGATTTTCAGGCGGCTGAGCCCAAGGATGCCGGCAGCTGCAATAACACCCAGCACGATGAAAAGGAGAGGAAGGTGAATGCGTTGTGATTTCATTGCCGGTGGTGCGTATTGATAATGCTTTCAGCGAGCAAATTCATATCGATTTCTCGTTGGCGCTGGTTTACAGTGTTGCAATCAAGGCGGGGCAGGGCCTGGCCTGCAAATTCCGGTAAATCTTTATCTGGCATGAAACGATTTCTAGAAAAAAACATCCGCCGTCTTGGCGCCACACGCTTTGTCCGGTCGGCTATCGATGAACAAGCCAACCTCGATGCTTTCAAGGAAAAGCCGACCCCTGCCATTCTTCTCGGGGTCTTCGCCATCATCATGAGCTTTCTTCTCGGCTGGCCTGCGGTAGCGGCCCTGGGGGTTCTCTCCGTTAAGCTCAAGACGCCATGGATCGCTGTAATCGGCGGTCCGCTGACCTACGGCTTTTCTCATCTCGTTTTTCTCTTCGGCATGTACCTCTCAGGCACGGTCTATTCCCTGATCTTCTGTCGCTGGTTGGCCAGAGTGACCATGGAGCGGGCGCTCGCCTGGGTGGAACCCCATCATTCCTCGGATCCCCTTTCCTGAAAGCGCAGTTGTTTATCAGTGCAGGCAGACGGCTGCGTCCCCGGATCTGATCCACTGCGGCGGCCGCATGCATCCCGAGCTTACGTCTCGCATTCGGAGACCGGTGACCATTTCCCGCACCACACCTGCCTGATCCCGCAGCTGCAGATCGTAAACCAGCTCCTCTCCGGTTGCAGAGCAGAGATGCACATCCACTTGGTACTTCTCACCTGATTGGGTGGGGAGCGTTATGGTTCTGGACGCAAAACTTACTGGAAATGGGATAAAATCAACAAGTTGCTGACCATGGACGCAGGCTGCGTGCATGGCTCCGTCCAGACAGAATGGTGAGCCGAGGGCCGAAGGAATGCGGTGCAGGCCGGGACACTTCACCTTGGCGTGGGCGGTGTCTTCGGTCAGCAGAACCAGATCCTGCAGGGTCCGGTACGTCGGGCCGAACGGCACGAGTTCCTGGTAGATGCGATCAGCGTTTACGGTGAAAGGTTGTGCCGATTTCAGACCTGGAATCAGAGGAGCTTGAGTCTCTGGGCCTCCAAGAGTCAGATAACAGTGACTGATCAAACGGCTCATGGTCTTGAACCGTTTTCTGGTTGATAACCTGGCCGCTACCCGGTTGTTCGAGGCGGGGGTGAGTTCCACTATGGCCTCGATTGCGGTCGTATGCGGTGGCAGCTCAAGAAATTTTGTAAATTCGGCATGTTCTATGTTCTGAACACTCAGGTTGGGGAACCTGCTCCGGGCAATACCCGCCAAGAGGGCCATGGCCTCAACCGCCGGCAAAACAGCACGGCCATCGAAGCGATGGTCCCGGTACCAGGGATGGACCGATACAAATGTCGTTATTTTTTGCGTTCCGGTCATTTTGGAAACTGGTTCCAGAGGGCTATGGTTTTCCCGTCAACCTCTATCGGAAGAGAGGATTTACCGTTAACCGCGCAGTGGCGCGTGTAGCCTGTGCACGAAATCTCGCCGGTGTCGGCCCTGGTAATCAGGTAATCGAATTGCACCTTCACCATCCCGAGGCTGGCCGGGCGGGTGTGTATGTAAATGAGGTCGTCGTAGAACAGCGGCAGGTAATAGTTGAGTTCGGTTTTGATGACCGGGTAGATATAGCCGCTTTCCTCGATCGTCTTATAGGGGTAGTCGGCGTCGCGCATCAGCGACGTCCGTCCCACCTCGAAATACCGCAGGTAATTGGCATGATACACTACCTGAGAACGGTCGGTATCGACATAAAGGGTTCTCATTTCAGAACGATGCCAGACCAGACCGCTGTTTTTGTCACGGAAATAGGAAGGGCGATCGATTGGTTCCGGAACAAAAGGTTTGGGACGCATCAGAGACCTCGAAAAACAATGCAGCAGTTGGTGCCGCCAAAACCGAAAGAGTTGGAAAGCACGAATTCATGGGGATGGCGACGTGGCCCATCTGGTACCACATCCAGATCGGTGAGTTCGGGATCCGGAATATGGTTGGCTGTCGGCAGAACGATTTCCCGCCTCATGGCCTCGATGGCCAGAGCAGCTTCGATGGCGGCGGAGGCGCCAAGACTATGGCCGATCTGAGACTTGTTGGCCGAGATGGGAATGCCGGACAGCAGCTCGCCAAAGACCGCTTTCATACAGGCCGCCTCGGTGGTGTCGCCGGATGGGGTGGAGGTGCCGTGGGCGTTGATGGCGCCGATATCGGCAGTGCTGATTCCCGCATCGTCGATGGCATCCCGCATGGCCTGGATAACGGTGTCAGCGTTTGGGCGGGTAAAATGGAGGGCATCGGAGTTCCAGCCTATGCCGGCCACTTCGGCCCTGGGGAGCAAACCATGGGCTTTGGCGACATCCTCGGCGGCCAGGATCAGCACGCCAGCCCCTTCGGCCAGCACGAAGCCCTTGCGATCGAGGCTGAATGGTCGGGAAGCCTGGGTGGGATCTTCATAGGAGCGATCCCTGGGGCCGACCTTGATGGTTGCCAGCATATTGGAAAAACCCAGGATGATCTCAGGCGTCAGACAGGTTTCGGCCCCGCCGGCCAGGGCAAAATCGCAATCTCCGTCGCGGATCATGCGGGCCCCGATGCCGATGGCATGATTTCCCGAGGCACAGGCCCCTTGAGGGGAAAAGATGGGTCCGGAAAAGCCAAGGAGCATCCCGGCCTTGCCCGCGGGCAGATTGGCGCAGAGATTGGGAAGCAGGTAGGGGCTTACCTTGAGCGGTCCGCTGCGGGTATAGTTGTCCATGGCGATGCGGTAGGCGTCGGAGCCGTTTAAGGCCGAGCCGATGAGGCAGGCGGTTCGAGGACCGATATCGCCATCGATTTCCAAACCGGCATCTTCCAGCGCCTGACGACACATCTCCATGGTCAGGAAGACAAAGTCGGCATTCCACATGGCGGCGTCTTTGCGTGTCACATAAGAGAGCTCGGCCGGGTTCCAGTCGGGGATCTCGCCGACGATATTGCTTCTGGTCTCCACCTGGCAGCGGGTGAGCCGGCGAAAACCGGCTTTGCCGGCGGTTGCTTTATCCCAGGTGGCGGCAAAGGTGTTGCCAAGTGCCGTGGCCGCGGCATATCCGAGAACAACGACTTTTCTATTTTGCGGTGCTTTCATGGTAAACGGTTGATGCGCCCATTTTTTTACGGTTATTTCAGTTCGCTCTCCGGAAGACGGCGCAGGCATTGCAGCCACCGAAGCCGAATGCGTTTTTTAACACCAGCTGCTGATCCAGGCGTCTGGGCGCCTTCGGCCACGCAGTCGAGTTCTATTTCCGGATCGGCAAGGTAGTTGATGGTTGGCAGGAGAACACCTTGTTCCATGCCGTGCAACGAAAAAACCGTCTCGATGATGCTCGATGCTCCCATGGCATGACCGATCTGGGATTTGTTGGCGCTGACTGGCGGCAGTCGGTCGGCGAACACGGTTCGAAGGGCTTCGACACTCCACCTTGTCGCCGGCTCGGGTGGAGGTGGCGTGGGCGTTGACGGCGTCGATGTTTTTCGCCTCGACCCCGGCATCCTGGATCGCTTCGGCCATGCATCGCTCTATGGTGGGCTTGTGCGGCATAACGAAATGATGGGCATCCGAGGTCATCGACCAGCCGGCCAGTTCGATCTTCCAGGTGAGGCCATGGGCCTTGGCGAATTCCTCCGCGGCAAGGATAACGGCTCCCGCCCCTTCCGAGATCACAAAGCCGCGCCGGTTGGAGGAGAAGGGACGACTGGCCAAGGCAGGTGCGTTATCGGCTTCCCCATCCTTTGGGTTGTAGGCGCCGTTCATGGTGGCGAAACCCGCGAGAATGGGTTCAACCAGGGGAAATCCACCGCCCCGCAAATGGCCACATCCGCCCGACCTGTTTCGAGCAGCATGGCCCCGGTGAGCATGGAGGTCAGCCCGGTTGCACAGGCCGTGATGGTGGAGGTGATCGGCCCTTGAGCCCCTGGTCAGCATGGCGATCTTGCCGCTGATCATGTTGATGCAGGAGTTGGGATTGGTATAAGGGTGGGGGAGCCTGTTCTCTGCCTGCAGGCGGCGGTCTGCCTGCAGTACGGCATCGAGGCCGCCGACGGCGGAGCTGTAGGTCACCGCCACGCGCGGAGCGAGGGAGGCGTCGATAGCGATGGTGCTGCGTTCCAGGGCCCTGGCTACCGACAACATGCCATATTTGAATATCGGCGAAAACCAGGCCGCCTGATGCCGGGCGGAGAGAAATGAATACTGCTCCTTGTCGAGTCCGGCAACCTGCCCGGCGATGGTCACGGGAAAATCGGCTTTTGAGGGGAAAGCGGGTCAATGGCCCAATGCCGCTCTCACCGGCTATCGCCCTCTGCCACTGCTCTTCGAGTTCGCTGCCCAGAGAAGAAATAACGTCGCAGCCGACGATGACGGTCTTCCTCTTTTTCATGATGGCCGAAGTTGCTACCAGGGAATGAAGCGATAGAGCTTGGCAAACATTTCGTAGACTTCAATCCAGTTTTGCAGATCCTGGCTGCTGTTCATATGGGCCCGCTTGTTGACCATGACCCAGCTCATATGCGCGGCCCCGTCCTTGCAGGTGGAGCAGTCCCGGGTTTCCGAGGTGCAGCAGCGGTGCATGGTTTTCAGATCAGAGGCCCAGCGGATGAAATTGGCCAGTCGCCTGGGCCGAGGGGAGCGTTTATCGAGAGGCTCCGTCACCGACGGACATTCCATCCAGCCGAAAGGGCGGTCGAAGATTTTGCCTTCGGTGATGATCTCGATGATAGTATTTCGAGGAGATGACCGTCTCGGGGTAGGCGTCGAGCATGGCGTCCATCTCGTTGCGAATCTCGATAAGTTCGTCCGGTTGCCAGGAAAACCCGTCGACATCCTCGTCGTTGGAGAGAAGCTGCATATGCACCTTCAGGCCGACGTCCTTGATCTTGCGGATGATCTTTTCGGTCTTGCCCAGTTGTTTCGGGGTGATGGTGTAGAGATAATAGGCATTGGGATCGCCGGCGTAGTTGGCACTGGAAACGGCGAAGGTATCCTTGCCGCGCAGCACCGTCTCGTCCTCTTCGTCACCCCAAAGGGAAAGCCCAACCATCATGTCCGGAAACCGCTCCCTGTCAACCTTGATAATGCCGTTGGTTGCACAGAAGGTGGGCAGTCGTCGGTAGAACGCCTCGATCCGGTCGGGACAGAGAGTGGGCTCGCCGCCGATAAGGATGGCCAGATTGACGCCACGAGCCATCTCGCTTTCGACAAAGGAGTGCCATTTGGCAATGTCCTTTTCCTCGGATGCCGCTTGATGCTCTCCGGAGGAGAAGAAAAAGCACCCCTTGCAGCGCAGGTTGCAGCGGTCGGTCACATCGTAGATGGAACTGCGGATATTGAGCTTGGAAATCTTTTTATAGCGCTCGTACCACTGGGCATCGAGCAGAGAACTGACAGTCTTCATAATGATGGTTGTAATTCGTGGTTTTGCGGAGGGGTGACAGGATGATCGAGAAGATTTTCCCCCTTGGTATATCCCCGTACCCAGACGGCGAGGTAGGTATCGACATAGTCGAACCAGGCGGAAAGGTCTCTGCGTCGATGGCATGCCGGAACATTCGTGCGGTGACCACGGCGCTGCCCGCGGCATAGTGGCGGCAGTCCTCGCAGTCCGTGTCCGGAACGCAGCAGGCGGCTTCGCGGTCCCAGCGCAGGTCGGTGTGGTACTGGCGGAACGATCTGCCCAGGCCGATTGCCGTTGAGGGATTGCGACGGGGATAGGTGCAGGAAAACAACGCATGCAATCCCGAGGCGCTGGTATGGGCAGTGATGTTGTAATGGGAGAACAGCACCGTCTGGGGAAAGTCGGCCATCAGTTCCGCCATCATCCGCGCTGTGCTCCCGAGCGAATCCGCAGTATGGCGCAACGTGCCCTCATAGCCCACGGGGGCGGAGAACATGTTAAACGTCACCTGCTGGCCGGTGGCGGCCAAAGTGTCGGCGACCTGCCTTGCCTCGTCGATATTCTGCGGAGTAAAGGTATAGACGAAAACCGCCCTGGGATCTTCCCTGTAGTTGTCGATCTGGCGGGAAAGCATTTCACCAGCCTTGCGTACCTCGAGACTGGTGCGGTCGTTGCCCCAGACCGAGATGTGGACGCGGTAGTCGATGTCTTCTGGAATACGCCTCAGACCGTTGGTCGCGATAGCCCCTAACGGAATCTCTTCGTTACAATCCGGCAGAGGTCGGGCACCAGGGACGGCTCTGCGCCCGCCAGGACGGCGAAGGTGATGCCGCGGTCCTTTTCCTCTGCCATCAAGCGATGCCATTGGGCGTGATCGGCTACTTTCTGGGCGAATTGTTTCTCTCCCGTGAAATAGTAGCAACCTTCACAACGGATGTTGCAGCGGTTGGACATGTCATAGGTGGATTCCCGCAGAAAAAAATAGCGGCGAACTTTCTCCCACCGTTTTCGGATAGCCGGATCGGCAATGATATCAGCGAATTTCAGGTTTGTTCCGGAAGCGGAATGCTCGGCCATTTACGCATCACCATTCTTTTTTTCCGCGATATAGTCGGCAATAATACGTATCGTCGTCAGCTTGGGATAATCGTCCTCATCGATCCGTATGCCGAATTCATCGCGGATAACCAGGGCGATGGTGGCAAGGTCCATGCTATCTATGCCGACCTCGTCGACGAGGTCGAGATCGGGATCGAGGGTGGTAGAGGTGACATCCTCCAGCTTCAGTTCGTTGATGATGATGTCGGCAATACGTACAATGGTTTGATCGATGGAAATGGTCATGATGTGTTCTTTTACGGTGTTACTGTGGTCAGGGACATCGTGCCGGTACAGACGTCCCGAGCTCCGCTTGTTATCCTGAATTTATATGTATTAGCTGCTTCAGTGGCTCTGGCGCGAATTTCAAGCCTTTCTCCAGGCCGGACAAGATTTTTGAACTTTACTCTGCTTAAACGCCTGATGCAAAGATTTTCCCGCCTCGATAAGCCGACCATGTCGGCCACCATATTGATCTGGGCTATGCCCGGCAGGATGGCGTCGCCGGGGAAATGACCGGCAAACCACGGCGATTTTTTATCGACTGTGACGTAAGCTGAAATTGAGGTGCCAGCAGCTGTTTCAATGCCACGCAAGGAATACCACATGTTGTCACTCTCTGTCTATAAAAATAAAGGTAATTTAATCATTTACAGGTAAAAAAGCACGTATTGAAGCGTATTCGGCAGTTTACGGCGGATGCAGGCATAGTGTTAGGTGTAGTGTTACTGTGCCAGAAACTCCCAGAGTGGTCCGACCAATCCCCGGCTGTGCAATTTCGCACGGTATCGGAAGCGGACTTTCCTCCTGAACCTGTGATCCAGTTGACTCGCCCAGAGGCCCTTTCGTGAACAACCGTCTCGATCGCCTCCAGAGGCATGGTTTGCGGCTGGTAGAAGACGGGCTGAAGCAGGTCTGTCGTCTCATCGATCTGGCCTTCGGTGAGCGCGATGCGGTGCAGGGCGGTTTGAGGGTAGATTCTAATACCGACAAAAAAGAAGAACACGGCCTGCTTCAACCTCTCAACCCCCTCAAAAGACTCATCTAATGTTGCCGATGACTCCCCTGGTCCTCCTAAAAGAAAGTAATGAGCGATGCGCAATCCGGCCCTACTCGCCTGCTGGTGAGCGAGGAAGACTTCTCTGGCTCGGAAAGGTTTGCGATAGGCGGCAAGCATGGCGTCCGAAAGCGATTCGGTTCCGAATTCCACGTGCCGGCAACCGGCCTTGGCCATGATGGCAAAATACTCATCGGGCAAGGAAGTAGGAGAAAAGAACGCTCCCCAGGGGATAGCAAGACCAGCTGTGTCGAGAGCTTTTGCCACTGCCAGGCTGTGGTCGATATCGGAATTGAAGGCGGAGTCGGTGAAAAAGAGGTATTTTGCGCCCGCTTCCTGAAGCTCAAGTGCCGCGGCCGCCACTTTCTCGGGGGGCTCATATCTGTGCTTGCCGCCCTCGATATGGGGATAGGGACAATAGATGCAGCGAAAGGTACAGCCACGTTTGGTCTGCAGGTTGAGCATCCCTCCGTTCTTCAGGTAAAAGGCGGTATGCGGGGACGTGCCGGTGAATCGGCGAAAGAGCTTTTCTTGCCAGACGGGTGGCGTGTGCCATTTGGTATCGCCGCTCTTGCTCTTCCGGGACGCGACAACGCCGGGGATGTCCATGGGAGAATAGCGATTCTCCAGGGCTTCTACCAATAGTGCGAACCGCTCGCCTTCTCCGATTATGCCGTAGTCAAGTTCGAGCAACGTCAGGATTTCACGGGGCATGATAGTGAAGCCGCTGCCGCCGCCTACCACTATCGCCGTGGTATGTTGACGCAGCCAACGCACCAGCTGACGGTACTCTTCAAGGTAGTAGGAAACGTCGCCGGCATCGGTGTTGTCGATGTTGCGAATGGAAATACCGACAATCTCCGGCTGGAAGCTGCCAAGAACCTCAGAGAGTTCTTCAAGATTTTGAGCCAACAGGTCGAAAATTCGGACGTTATGTCGTGTTGATATCGCCCCGGCTACATAATCAAGACCGATGGGATAGACCGGGTAAGGAATGCGAAGCGTATTGGGGGAGATCAGCAGGACGTTCATGGGCGAGAAATCTCCACGGCACTGATGTAATGCCCGGTGCCGAGAACCAGAAGACGCTGAGCGTTCAGGGGCATGTCTTCACCGCCAACCATGGTTCCGGGAATGACTCCGGTTTCCATGCATGCCACCGCCAGAACCGCTGCGATGGCGGAGGCGGAAGCAAATTCACCAAGGTGTTTCCGGTATCGAAATATGGGCAGATTTCGAGATGTCCGTTGGTGCAGGCTTGCGAGTTGCTGCTCGCCACGCTCCGCACACCCGGCGGGTACACCGGCAAAAATGGCGGCGAATTCATCTTTTGCCCCGTTACAGCGGTTGAGGATGTCCGCCAGATCGTCCATGGAATCGTCAGTCTCTGCCCGGCGATAGAGGGCGGTGCGGATCAGGCAACGGGCTCCGGCCGGATCGTGGTTGATGTACAGGGCGCCGCCTCCGTCCGCCAACGGACTGGCTTCGCAATCGACGGATCGAGAAGAGGCGAGAGGGAAGGGTGTCCCTCATCTGCGGCGGCAAGCAGGGCGGATTGACCGGGTTCGAGGAGGGCTTCGGCCGCCAGCAGCGCCTGTTCGAAGCTGTGGTCACCGCCGCTGGTGGTGACATTGGCGCCGGTTGCCTGGAACAGCATGGCCAGCTGACCGGCGGCACCGTTGTGTACCGAACCGACGAAGTCGATGGGGCTGGGAAACTTTTCTTCGGATTGCTCAAGGCCGTGAAGAAAATCCCAGGTTTCGGAGAGGGCGCCCCAACCTGTCCCCATGAAAATCGCTGAAGGGGCGTTGTGGCCATCACTGTCCTGGTGGGCGGTGGAACCCAGCAAAAGCGCCATCCTGGCCAGCCGTTTAAGTCGTCGGACAAGGCGGGGGGGCAGACTGCCGGCCGCCTGGTCGGTGGCTGCCGGGCCGGCCACCGATGCTCCGGAGCATAATCGCGCAAATGTGACAGCCAGATCGCCGGCTCCGGTAAGACACGCCCTGCCATGCACAGCCAGCGTTGGTTTCGGTGCTCTATTTCGGGTGTGGCCAGAGGTGTCCTGACGGCCGATTATAAGTGAACCATTGTTCCCGCCGAATCCCAGGCTGTTGGAGAGCACGCTTTTAACCGGACGGCTCAACGGGGTGAGCTGGGGTGCCAGGGGCAATGCCGGATCCGGTCGGTGGCATCCCGTGTTGCCGGGAACAATACCTTGGCTTACCATCACTGCGGCGCAGACCGCCTCCAGAGCCCCGGCGGCGGCGAGGCTGTGTCCGGTGGCTCCCTTGATAGAGGAGATGGGAGGTGGTGAGGGGAAAAGGGCATGGATAGCCCTGGTCTCAGCCAGGTCATTGTCCGGTGTGCCGGTGCCGTGCAGATTGATATAGTCGATATCTTCCGGAGAAAAGCCTGCGTCGTCCAATGCCATGCGCATGGCCGCAAGGGCCCCTTTGCCTTCCGGGTGAGGGGCGGTGGGGTGGTAGGCGTCGCAGGACAGGCCTGCGCCCAGTACGCGCCCCAGTGGGTTCGTGGGTTTTTGAGTTGTCAGCAGCAGCATGGCCGCCGCCTCCGCAACCGATATGCCCTGTCGGGATTCATCGAGCGGGCGACTGCCTTGTCGGTCGACCAGCTGCAGAGAGTGGAAACCGAAATAGGTCAGGCGGCTGAGCGAGTCCACGCCGCCCACCAGAATCCGCTCCATCTCTCCGGAACGGAGCAGGCGAAGAGCCAGGGCGATGGCCACGGCGCTCGAGGAACAGGCTGTGGATACCATGATTGCCGGCCCTCGGCAGTTCACTCTCAGCGCAATGTCATCGGCGAGGCTTTGCAGGCCGTGATAGCGGTAGCGCTCTTTGACGGCAACCTTTTCCCGCAGCAGTTCTTCGGTGGTCAATATGCCGCCGGTGGTGGAACCAAGGATCACCGCATCTGGGGGCTGACTGCACCCTTCCATGGCCATTTCAGCCGCCTGGCGGGCCAACCTGTGACTTCTGGGGGGAGTGAGGGCCGGTTCCAGGTCGGAAATCTGGCCGACCGGCAGGGGATTGCCCTGGATAAGGGAAAAGACCCGTAGCGGTGCGATGGCCGAGCGATTCTCTCTCAGCGCCTTGGCTGTCGCTTCCAAGCCCGCGCCGAGGGGGGTGACGATTCCGGCCGAGGCTATAAATACAGGTTGTGAATTCAAACTGTCTTTTCCGGCAGATGCTGCTGGATATAATCGGCCAGGGTGGCGATTGACGCAAAGACCTTTTCGCCGATCTCCTGGTTGTTGATGACAACGCCATACTCTTTTTCAATCATGACAACCATTTCCAGGACGTCGATTGAGTCTATACCCAGGTCGCCTCCCACCAGCCTGGCATTCTCGTCGAAAGTCTCTGGGGTAACGTCGGTGAGGTTGAGGAGGTCGATAAGCTTGGTTTTCAGTTCATTGATGAGGTTGTTCATGTGAATTCTATTGTGCGTATCAGCATATACCTATGCCGTTGAGTAAATTGACCGTAGCCGTTCACCGGGGTGGCGAAATGCTGGCCATACCAATGAACCGTAAGCGCTCACCAGGGCTCCAGCTTGGTTCAGGCAGGCCGTCGTCGCCGTAAAAGCGATTACATTTATATGTTGCCAATCATTTGTCAATAAGATAAAGACTACCGTGTGTCTGTCCGCAAATGGCCTTCTGTCCTCACATTTCAGCTGTTCCTGAGTTGTAATCCACGGCAAAATTAATCACCTATCTGTGGTTGGATTTATACAGTGCGTTGCCTTTAGTATCTGGACAGACACCGATGAAACTAAATAGTTCTCGGATGGGAACTCAATAGCGGCGAGCGTAGGGATAGCCAATGAGTAAAGAGATTCCGACAGAAAAGGGCGGACAAGCACTCCGGATTTCGGACGTGACATTGGAAGACCTGCTTCCTCACCGGGATACCATGCTGTTGGTCGAGGAGATCGTCGAAGTCGACGACGTCAGGGCCCTGACCCGCAGTCGTGTATCTTCCACCTGGCCGATAGCCGGCGACAATGGGGTTTCCCCCTTGGTTCTGGTCGAACTGGCGGCTCAGACCGCCGGTGTCTGCAACGGCTGGAAACGTGTCCGGCGACTGGGCAGAGATTCAGATAATTCAGGTTTGCTGGTTGCTGTCAAAAAAGCCGAATTTTATTGCGAAAATCTGCAATTTGGCATGGTTGTCACCGCCAGTTCGGAGAATACCATGGACTTCGACAATTTCCTGGAAGTAACCAGCAGGCTCTTTCACGGCGACGAACTGCTGGCAGACATCGTTCTGCAGGTGTATCAAGCGTAAACGTTCACCAGCACCCCATCTTGACACGATCTGGCTGGCGTGCATAGATAGGCTATTGCCCGTCAGCCAGCTTGCGCCAACCTGGGGCACTGGTGAACGTTTACAGTTCATTAGTTTGACCGTTATTGAGTTGACCTGGTGAGCAGTTACTATCAAGCCTGAGATTTGCATTATGACAATGAGTGAAAATCCAAAAATTGCTATCGTTACCGGCGGCAGCGGCGGAATAGGCAGAGCTATCGCGGTCGAGCTTGGCCGGACGGTCTGCCATGTCGTGATAAATTTTCATAGTAACCGAAAAGGCGCGGAAGAGACCCTGGAACAGGTTCTGGCTGCCGGTGGCACCGGTGAGATATTGCAGTTCGACGTCCGCGAGAGAGAGGTTGCAGAAGCGGCGGTTGCCGATATCTGTGAACGACTGGGCGCCATTGACATTCTCGTCAACAACGCCGGCGTCATAGCCGATGGCCTGTTCATGATGATGTCGTCTGAAAACTGGCAACGGGTAATAGACACCAGCCTGAACGGGTTTTATAACATGACCCGACCGGTCATCGAACGTATGGTGCGGCGGAGGCGAGGCGCCGTTGTCTCCATATCTTCGGCCTCATCGCTGATGCCGAACCGGGGACAGGCCAACTATGCAGCAGCCAAAGCGGGTCTTAACGCAGCCAGCCGCTCGGTGGCCGCCGAAGTGGCACGACTGGGAATACGGGTAAACGTCGTGGCGCCGGGGCTGATTGAAACCGAGATGATCGAAAATGCCCCGAAGGAGCACATCAAGGAGCTGATTCCGATGGCTCGCATCGGTAGACCGGAAGAAGTGGCCAAGGCCGTGGCCTTCCTTTGTTCCGATGACGCTTCGTACATCACTGGGCAGATTCTCTCCGTCAATGGTGGCATGCTCTGATGCGCTTTCTAGTGTGTATTTTGCTGTTCTGTCAGGTGCTGTTGCCCGCCGCTCAGGTCGCCGGCAAAGTGGCAAAACCTGCAGGAGTACATTCCATCCAGGCCGATTTCACCCAGGAGAAACATCTCAAAATCCTGGTTCGACCGCTGATTTCCGAAGGGAGATTTGTCTTTGAGGCTCCCGACTCCCTGCGCTGGGAGTACTACAAACCCGTCCATTCGATTCTGCTGATGCACGAGGGCAAAATGCGTAAATTCATCGAAAGCGATGGACGGCTGCTGCAGGATAACGCCATGAATGCCGGATCGATGCAGTTCATCCTGCCGGAGATCTGCAACTGGCTCGATGGTCGGTTTACCGACAATCCGATCTTCACCAGCCAAAAGCTCGACGATCGAACCATAGTGCTGATCCCCAAGGAGAAGGGGCTGCGAGCCGTGATACGTCGAATCGAGCTGCATCTTGGAGACACAGCGGGGACCATGGAGTCGGTGACGATCGTCGAAGGGCCTGACTCCTCAACGGTGCTGCGGTTTAGCAACATTGTCCTTAACGGCAGAATTCCCGAACAATCCTTTAGCCTGCGATGATGCGCTGGTTTACCCTGCTGTTTTCCTTGATTTTCCTCTCCTCCTGTGCCGGTCGAGGCAATATCGCCCCTCCCGAGATGGTAGCCTCGGGGGGAAGGGCGATTGGCGATGTGCATTGGCAACCGTGCTTTCCCGTTGGCCACTGGCAGTTTGTCCATAATATACGATTTGAGGTGAAAAAAGGGGGTGGCGGTACAGTTCTCGGTGTCCTCGACATCGACGACACCTCGTTGCATTGCGCCCTGTTGACCGTGGAGGGGCTCACTCTTTTTGCAGGGAGTGTGCGCGGCGATGGACCTGTGGTGGTAAGCAGGGCCTTACCGCCTTTTGACCGCCCAGGTTTTGCTGCCGGTTTGTTTGACGATATCCGCCGGATATTCAGGCGACCTCCCGGCAAAGTGCATACTGGTGTGCTCGCCGACGGCACACCTCTCATCCGATATCAGGTAAAAGGTCGGCTAACCGATATCCTCCGGTCGCACCACAACTGCTGGACCATGAAGACGTACCGGCAAGGTCACAGGCAGCGGACTGTTGCCGCTACAAATTGCCGCCTCATCGATTCGGCCATGATTGCCGGGGATATCGAGCTGGTCAATTTTGCCGGAGTCGGTTATTCTCTACACCTTCATCTTCTCAGTGCAGAGAGGATTGGTAAACGTTCACCAGCACCCCAATAGGGGGGGCATGCCCGACAGCCTGCCGGCGCCAACCTGGGGCACTGGAGAACGTTTACAGTTCATTGGTTTGGCCGGTGTTTGGTGGACCTGGTGAACGCGTAAGAGGATTGCAACGGACAATTGATGACTTACAGCTTTATATGAAATTTAAACTCATCTACCCAAAGTGGCCTAAGCTTGCCAGACAGACCGAGTTTCATCTGCCTCCTCACGGCCCGGTGGTTTTTGCGGCAACCCTGCCTGACTCTGTCGATGTCGATTTCACCGATGAAAATCTGGAAATAATCGATTTTGACGAAGAGGTCGACCTGGTCGGTATCTCCATGATGTTGACGGTCCAGGTCGAAAGGGGTTGGCAAATTGCCGATATCTATCGAAAGAAAGGGGTGAAGGTTATTTTTGGCGGTATCGCGACCATGCTCCATGCCGAGGAGACCATGGCGCATGCGGATGCCATTTTTCTCGGTGAGGCGGAAGGCCGCATGGACGAGGTGCTGGACGATTTCCGCCGCGGCAGGCTGCGTCCCTGTTACGACTATATCGACACACCCCCGGATATATCCCTGGTCGGCCCGGCCCGCCGAGATATCCTCAATCGTTCTCTGTACAATCACAAAGGGGTGCAGATGGTCGATCTGGTCCATGCCTCGCGAGGCTGCCGGTTCAACTGCTACCCCTGTGCGGTTGCCTATCTTGGTGGCCGGAAATTTCGGCCACGACCAGTTGACCGAGCCATCGAGGAGATGGCATCCATCGAGAACAATCGGCTGTTCATCGTCGACAATTCCCTGGCCCAGGATACCGAGTGGGAGCTCGACCTCTTTCGGGAGATGATCCCATTAAAGAAAAAGTGGTGCTGCCACCCCATAGAGGATAAGCCGGAAGTCCTGGATCTCGCTGCCCAGGCTGGGGCCTGGTATGTCTACCAGGCGGTATTCGACACCTCCGATTACATCCGGGAACGAATCAAGCGCTACCACGACCACGGTATCGGCGTAGAGGGCACCATTCTCCTCGGTCTCGACCACCACACGGAAGAGTACATCAAGCGGTTGATTGATTTTCTCATGGAGATCGAATTGGATCTGGCCGAGTTCACGGTGCTGGCCCCGTTTCCCCATACCAAGGCATTTGCCGAGCTGCAGGAACAGGGGCGGATTCTCTCCTACGACTGGAGCAGATACGGTGCGGACCAGGTGGTGTACCAGCCAAAGCATATGAGTCCGGAAAAACTGGCTGAACTCCTTGATTATGCCTGGGACACCTTCTACCGGGACGAATCCCAGAATATCAAAATGGCCAAGCTGTTTCAGCAGGTGGTCCGCAAGGAAATGGCCGATAACAGTTTCCGCCCTCGAGATCGACAGCTGGTGGACCAGAGCTTCGGCAACAGGCAGGCAGGAGGCTGAGATCATGTCCGGCATTTCGGCCCAGCAGACGGAAAAAGCCATTGCCGGCTTGCTGGAGCAACCCGCGGGCGGCGATGCTCTTTTTAGTTTCGATGGCGTTACCATCGCCGAGATTTTTGAGATTGCCGCCTGGCTGCGGGCTAATCTGCCTGCGAAAAAGCGAGGAGAGCCGGTCTGTCTGGCGGCTGCCGATCGTTCGCTCATCGCCGCGGCACTTCTGGCATCTCTGGCCGGTGGTCCGGTGCTTGTCATGCCCTATGCCTTCTCCGAGTCGGCCCTGGCAGGCCTATCGGAGGCAACCGGAGCCCGTCTTGCCATTACCGATGTCCCCAGGGCGCTTCCCGAGGGCATGCGAGCCGTAAGGCCCCGTCGTGAGGCCTCGGTGCCGCTGCTCAGCAGCTATCCTGCCGTACCCCAAGCCGAATTGCTCCGTCTGTATACGGGGGGGTCTACCGGCACACCGCGGATCTGGTCGAAGACCGGGATCAATATCTTCGCCGAGTCCCTCTTTCTGGCGGAGCATTTCCGCGTATCGAGCGCCGATCGTATCGTTGCCACTATTTCGCCATACCACATTTACGGTCTGTTGTATTCCGTGACCCTGCCTCTCGTCTCGGGGGCGGCGGTGCTGACGCAGACCCCTTCCTTTCCTGAGGAAATCGTCCGCGCGGTGCAGGACCAGCGGGCGACCGTGCTGATTAGCGTGCCCGCTCACTATCGGGCTCTGCATGGCAAATCCCTGGCAGCGCCGTCTCTGCGGTTGGCCTTTTCTTCCGCCGGTCCGCTGGAAACTGCCCACAATACTGATTTTTGTCGCAACAACCGGATTGAGATCGTTGAGGTTTTCGGTTCCACGGAAACAGGGGGGATTGCCCTGCGCAGCCGATATCGGGAGAAGGATGGTTTCACTCCTTATCCGACAATACAGTGGCACTGCGGCGACGGTGGGAGGCTACGTGTTCGTTCGCCATACTTGTCCCCGGAATTGCCGGTTGATGATGGAGGGTTTTTTACCACCGGGGACAGGGTTGAGGTCGGCGACTCCATGGACTTTCTTCTCAAAGGCAGGGCGGATTCCATCGCCAAGGTGGCAGGAAACCGAGTGGATCTCGATGAGATAGCCTCCTTCATCAAGACGTGTCCCGGGGTCGAGGACTGCCTGGTTCTGACCGTGGAGGAGAGAAGCGGTCGTCAGTATCGTATCGTGGCCATGCTGGAGGGCGGTGGCGTTGACGTAGAGGAAGTGAAGCGCAAGCTTGCCCGCCGATTCGAACCCTACGCTCTGCCTCGGAGTATACAGGTTGTCGAAAGGATGCCCATAAAGGAAAACGGCAAGCACGATCGAGTGAAAATTCTGCGGTATTTCAAGCGATGAAATCACTGGATCAGGGACTGGCCGCAGGGTATGCCCGCCTTGCCGCCCGCAGCGCTCTGCTCGACCGGATCAACGTCTTTCCGGTGGCCGACGGCGATACCGGCACCAATCTGCGCATCAGTCTCGCCCCGATCCGGACCGGCAGCAATGGCGGATCCGCCGCAGCCCAGCTGCAGCGAACGGCAACGGGAAATTCCGGTAATATCGCTGCCGCCTTTTTCGCTGAGTTCCTGCAGGCCGATATGCCCAAAAAGTTGGCGCATCGCGCCGCAGGCGGAGCGCAAAGAGCCCGTCGGGCTGTGGCGCAGCCAAGGCAAGGCACCATGCTTGACGTCTTCGATAGAGTGGCGGACTTATTGGCGCTGCCATCGACGGATCTTCATGCCTGTATCGAACTCCTCAAGGAGTTGCGGCAGGTTGTGCTGGCAAGCACTCTGGCTTTGCCGGAACTTCGCGCCGCCGGGGTAGTGGATGCCGGCGCTTTGGGCATGTACCTGTTCTTCGATGGGTTTTTTCGCGGTCTTGCCGGTTATGTCGATGATGACGTTGCCCTGAGCGAGCACTTTCCCCACGTTCTCGCTCTCAGCGATGAATTTTGTCCGGCAGTCACCAGCGCGCATTGTGTCGATGCCCTGCTCAAACCCGAGAAAGAAGCGAGCTTTGCCATGGAGGAGGTCGCCGCCCTGGGGGAGAGCGTGGTTATGGTTCCGAGTCAGGATGGGGTCAAGGTCCATATCCATACGGATGACCCCGCGAGCTTGCGCCAAAAGATGGGCGATTATGGTGAAATCCTCTCCTGGTCGGATGAGGCCATGGCCCCGGGAGGCGAAGTTGACTCTCCCGCCCGGAAGTTGCCGGCCGGCAGCCTGCACATCATGACCGACGCTGCCGGATCCCTGTCCCGAACGCTTGCCGACAGGCATGGGATTTCGCTACTGGACAGTTATATCGTCATCGGTGATGCCGCCCTGCCCGAGAGTCACTGCCAACCAGAGGATATCTATTGCAGAATGCGGCGGGGAGAAAAGGTGACCACCGCCCAGGCTTCGCTTATCGAGAGGCATCAGAGCTATCGCGCCGCCTGCGAGGAGTTCGGCCCCACCCTCTACCTCACGGTAGGCTCGGCTTTTACGGGCAATTTTGCGACTGCCCGGGCATGGCAGGAGGCACACGATGAGGCTGGGCTGTTCACCGTCATCGATACCGGGGCTGCCTCCGGAAGGCTGGCGGTCATCGCTCTGCTTGCGGCTCGATATAACGCAAAAAACGATGGCGCCGATACGCTGGACCGAGTCCGTGTTCTCCTTGATTGCTGCCGGGAATACATCTTTATAGATGTCTTGCGCTATCTGGTGGCTGGCGGACGGGTTTCCCGGAGCGGGGGCTTCTTCGGGGACCTTCTGCATATGAAACCGGTCATCAGCCCGACCTCGGCCGGTGTGGCGCGGGTCGGTATGGTCCGCAACCACCATGGGCAGCTCGATTTTGCCGAAAAAAGGCTGCGCCTGGATGCCGCCGACTGGCAAAAGCCCCTGGTTCTCCTGCAATATTCCGATAATAAGCAATGGGTGGTGGACGTGGTGCGTCCATGGCTCGAGGCAATTTCGCCAAGGGCGGAAATAGTTATTCAGCCGCTTTCCCTGACTTCCGGAGTGCATATGGGCCCCGGTACCTGGTCGATAGCATTCGGCCCGGAGCTTTGACATGAAGACCTGTGTCGTCATTCCAACCTATAACCATGGCCCGCGAGTGGCTCAGGTCGTAAGCGATGCTCTGGAGCTGGGGCTGCCGGTATTCGTGGTTGATGACGGCTCCACCGACAACACGCAGGAAGTGCTTGCGGGGTGTGCGGGAATCACCGTGTTGCGCCACCCGGTGAACCAGGGCAAAGGGGCGGCTTTGCTTACCGGATTTCATGCCGCCGCGGCCACTTGCGACTGGGCCTTGACCCTGGATGCCGATGGTCAACATCGTCCGGCTGACGGACGGCCCTTTCTGGAACTGGCTCTCGAAGGTGGCAGGCTGATCGCAGTCGGCAATCGCCAGGGCATGGAAGGGGACCATGTCCCCTGGACCAGCCGGTTCGGCAGGAAATTTTCCAACTTCTGGGTGTGGGCGTCTGGGGGACCGTGGCTTGCCGATTCCCAGTCCGGTTTTCGGCTCTATCCTCTGCCGGAGAGCCTGCAATTGGGAGTGGTTGCCCGTCGTTATCAGTTTGAGGTGGAAATCCTGGTGAAGGCTCGAAGAAAGGGCCTCCCCGTAGTCGAACTGCCGGTTTCGGTGGTCTATCAGCCTCGGGGTGAGCGAATCAGTCATTTTCGTCCCTGGCGTGATTTCTGTCGTAATTCCGCAACATTTTCCCGCTTGATATGGTCCCGGATCTTCTTTGCTGGCTCGTAGGAGGGGGTATGCGTCGTCTGCCTGATTGTGCCTGGAGGTCGTGTCGGTGAAGGTGCGTGGTTTGCTCGGGGTGAACATGAATACATATGGCATTCTGGCGCGGATAACCGACTGGTGCGGTCCATGGTTTCTTGCCGCCGCCGCCAGAACCATCGCTGTCGGCTATTTTCTGCTGTCCCGGCGCCGCAAGGAGAGCTGCCGGTTTTATGGTGTACTTTTTCCCCGACGGGGCCGGCTCTATCACCTGTGGTGCACCTTGCGGCAGTTCCAGAATTTCACCACCATTCATCTGGACCGCTATCTCGCCAACCGTGGAAAGGCCATCTCGTATACAGTGCAAGGCCATGAAGAGTTGGAGGCGCTGCTTGGACGTTCCGGAGCCATCCTCATGATGTCGCATCTTGGCAACTGGGAGATGGCGGCCAGACTCCTCATGGAGCAGCGGCGAAACCTGAACCTTCTCCTGCTCATGGGCGCAAAGGAGAAGGAGGGTGTGGAGAAAACCCAGAAGGACGAGCTGCGCCAGGCCGGCGTCTCCATCATTGCCGCTACACAGCAGGGCGGTTCACCTTTTGCCATGGTGGAGGCTGTTCGATTGCTGCGTGATGGGGGGATCGTCTCCATGACCGGGGATATTATCTGGCATGAAGGACAACGGTGGATTCCGGTCTGTTTTCTGGGCGGTGAAGCGCGATTGCCGGAATCTCCGTTTGTTCTTGCCATGGTTTCCGGAACGCCCGTGTATGTCTTTTTTGCTTTGCGTACCACGACCGGGGGGTATCGGTGTGTCTTTTCGCCTCCGATTGTCGTCCGCTCGGCAGCCCGGACGCAGAGAACGACAGTGCTGCGTGAGGCGGCCCAGCGTTATGCCGATCTGCTCGAGGAGACTCTTCGGCGCGATCCGTTGCAGTGGTACCACTTCCAGCGCTTTGTCCACCTTCCCGGGGGGAAACCACAGGGAGCCCCGATACGGCCGGAATGACTTGTGAGACCGCATAAAATCGGGGTTTGGCCATAATTTCCTTTTCCTTTTGAAGTGATTGGGAGTAAACTCCACCCTGTTTTGCCATCCTGAATTACAAAATCAGTTCTAGAAGAATTCACAATGACCAGAGCAGAATTACAGGAAAAAATTCTCGCCATCCTCGTCAAGGATTTTGAGTTCGACGCACCGCAACTCGACGACAACCTTCGGGACGACCACGGTTTCGACAGCATCGATGCCATCGAACTTCTTGGCAAGATCGAGCGTATCCTCGGTTTTTCCCTGACCAGAGACGAGAAGGAAAAAGCCATGGAAATCCGGAGCATCAACGATATCCTTGACTACCTCGATGATATCTGGGAAGGCCGCACCGGCGAAAAGTTACCTCTGGCTTGATACATGGCGCGGCGAGTTGTCATAACGGCCTGTTCGGCTATTTCTCCTATAGGGTACGGTAAGCAGGCGATTGTCGACAGTCTTCTCGGCGGCAAATCGGGAATCCGGCCCTTGCGCTCCGACGGATTGCTTACCGACCATATCCATTCACAGGTCTTTGGCACGGTGGACTATCCCATCGACTATGGGTTCAATCGTTCCCAGCGAAAGACCATGGGGCCGGTGGCCTACTATGCCTGTCAGGTAGCCGGGGACGTTCTCGAAGCTTCCGGCCTCTCGAAGGAATTCATCACATCCGGGCGGCTGGGGGTCGCTTTTGGTTCCACCCATGGCAGTCCCACCGTTCAGCGCAATATCTATAAGACCTTTTTCCAGAATCTGGAGAACGAGTTTTCGTCCATCGGAGCCGTTGACTACCTTCGTTCCATGGTGCATACAACGGCGGTCAATATTACCCGCATGTTTGGCATCACCGGTCGGGTGATCGCCACCTCCACCGCCTGCACCACCAGCAGCCAGGCCATTGGCTTTGGCTATGAGATGGTCAAGTACGGGATGCAGGATGCGATGCTCTGTGGCGGCGCCGACGAGTATGATACCACCACCGTGGCGGTTTTTGACAATCTGCTTGCCTGTTCGGTGGCTTATAACGACCACCCCGAGTGTACCCCCAGGCCGTTCGATAAAAAACGTGACGGTCTGGTGGTGGGCGAAGGCGGCGGCGCGGTGCTTCTTGAAGAGTACGAGGCGGCCAGAAAGCGCGGCGCGCCGATCCTGGCCGAAGTGGTTGGATTCGCAAATAACAATAATGGTGGGGATATGATCCTCCCCAATCTCGACGGTATCACCGCTACGCTGCGCCTGGCCCTGGCCGATGCCGCTCTGGCACCGCGGGATGTCGATTATATCAGCGCCCACGCCACCGCCACCAAGATGGGAGATATCATCGAGTCCCAGGCTATATCCTCAGTTTATGGGGACAAGCCCTGGGTTACGGGGCTGAAAAGCTACACCGGCCACACCATGGGCACCTGCGGCGTGATCGAGCTGATCATGACCCTGTATATGATGGAGGAGGGCTTTATCGCTCCGACCCTCAATCTGGAAGAAGTCGATCCACGTTGCGGCAAACTGCGCCATACCAGGGAATTGACACGGCAGAAGATGAATATAGCGGCCGTTCAGAATTTTGCCTTTGGTGGGGTCAACACCTGTCTGCTGATAAAAAACGGCCAGGGGCTGGTTTGATTCATGCGGTTGGTGTTCAACAGAACGATAGATGTCCTTGTCACCCTTTCCTGCTGGGTGTATTTCACCCTTGGTTTCCTGCTGGTTTTCTCCCCGTTCTATATCGTTGCCACATTCCTCAGCCGCCGCGAGTACGCTTTTCAACGATTAAACAGACGGTTTTATCGGGGCTTTTTTGCCCTCCTGCAAGCCATAGCCCCTCGCCAAAAGTTCTCCATAGATGCCGGATTGGCGGATATTCGTGGCTCGGTGGTGGTTTGCAACCATCTCTCGTATCTCGATCCGCTTCTGCTGATCTCCTGCCTTGGCCAGGCCAAAACCATCGTCAAACCGGTCTTCTTTTCGGTCCCCATTTTTGGCTGGATTCTACGCAAGGCCGGCTATTTTCCGGCTACCGGCCAGGGGCCTCTGGGCAGGATCATGCTGGATCAGATGGAAACCATGGCAGAGTATCTTGAGGGTGGCGGCAACCTCTTTATCTTTCCCCAGGGGACAAGGAGTCGTGATGGTCGCATCGGCCCTCTCGACAGGGGCGCGTTCAAGATTGCTCGCTATTGTCGGAGTCCCATTCATGTCTTGTGTGTTGAGAACACGGAAAAGTTGTTCACTCCCGGCAAGTTTTTCTTTCTGGCGCATCGAGCCAACCATATCCGGCTGCGCATGGTCGATACCATTCTGCCGGAACAGGGAGATTTCACCCTTGCGGCCCTTGAGGAGCGTGTGCGTCGAGCACTGGAAGGTGGCGAGACAAGAGATGATTCGTCTTTAAATCTACAGAATGTGCAAAGATAGATGGAACTCTATAATCTGGAATTTACCGATGCCGAGATACGTCAGGCGGTGCAGGCGGACAGGCTGCTTTCCATGGAGATCGAATTCAGCAGTCTCTGTAATTTCCGCTGCACCTATTGCTACCTCGACAAGAAATCCGCCTGCGAGCAGGAGATGACCTGCGAGGAAATACAGGATGTTCTGTGTCAGGCCAGGGACCTGGGCGCTCGCAAGATCATCATCCTCGGCGGGGAACCGAGCATCTATCCCCATCTCGCGGAGATGCTGCGATTTATCGGCAAGCAAGGCATGGCAATGGAGATCTTCACCAACGGCACAGGCATTACGCCGGAACTGGCGGAGATAATGGCCGAGGAGCAGGTGCGGGTGGTGGTGAAGATGAACTCGCGCAACGAAGAACTCCAGGATCGTCTGGCCGGCAAAAAGGGGGCCTTCCGGATTATCGAGAACGCTTTTCTCCAGCTGCGGCAGGCCGGGTATCCTTCTGAACGGCTCTTTCTGGCCGCTTCCACAATCATTTGCCGCCAGAATATCGAGGAGTTGCCGTCTCTGTGGCAATGGCTTCGCCGTCGGCAGATCGAGCCCTATTTCGAGGTCCTCACCCCCCAGGCCAACGCCCTGGCGAACAGTTGGCTGAACGTGAGCGCCGAGGAGCTTCGCCGCCTCTTTCAAGAACTGGCGACCATTGACAGCAGTGAGTTTGGTCGCCACTGGGAGCCCCAGCCTCCGCTGGCAGGCAATCGCTGCATGCGGCATCAGGTTTCTTGCCTGGTGAACGCCCGGGGGCAGGTTATGCCGTGTGTTGGCGTGACCATCGAGCTTGGTTCCATCAGAGAGCAGCCTCTTGCCGATATTCTGCAACATCGGGTGATTCGCGACCTCAAGGACTATCGAAATACGATCAAGGGGCCTTGCTCCAGGTGTGAGAAAAGCGGGGAGTGCTATGGCTGTCGCGGCGCGGCCTTTCAGCTGACCGGGGACTACCTGGCAACTGATCCCACCTGTTGGCGGAACCATGACGGCTGTCAAGCCGGTGTAATCGAGCAAATCGGCTGAGAAGGCACTACGGACGGACCCACATACGCAAGATACCATGAATATCCTCCTTGTTAATCCACCAAACTGCGGTCGTTCCATACCAGAGGAACGCTATGGCATCACCTCGATCAAACAAATTTTTCGGGGAGAACCCCTGGGGCTTCTGGAGTTGGCAGGTAATCTTCCGGGACACGATGTCCGTCTGGTGGATCTGAAGGCCGATCCCGGGGGGCTGGCGGAAGAGCTGGCAGCCTTCAGCCCGGATGTTGTCGGTATTACCGGGGTTACCTGTGAGGCCAATACGGTCGTGAAGCTTGCCGGGAATCTTAAAACCGGTTGTGCGCCAATAGTCGTGGTCGGTGGCATCCACGCCAGCAACGACCCGGAATTCTTCAATCGAGAAGAGATCGACTATATCGTCACCGGTATGGGCAAGAGGAGTTTTGCCGAGCTGGTCGAACGCATCGCATCCGGCATCGTGTCCGAGGAGTTGCCGGCAGGAGTGTATCGAACCAGTCCCGGCGTCCCGCTGTCGCTGGTTAACCGACACTGCGGCCAGGAAGATCTGGTCGAGGAGCGTGCTGCTGCCTACCATCTGGTCGACCGCTATCGCCACCACTACGTTCTGGAGCGTCTCGGTATCCGCATGGGTTTTGTCGCCTCCGCGTACGGCTGCCCTCATTCCTGCTCCTTTTGTGCAATCAAAGGGCAGACGGGAGGGAGCTATCTGGGGCGACGGATTGACGGCGTGATCCGGGATATCGGCCGGCTCTCTGCTGAAATTCCGGTGGTCCGCCTGGTGGATGCCAATACCTTTGGTGATGTCGGGCGGGCGACGGAACTCGCTGGCGCACTCCTGTCGTCGGGGGTGAAAAAACAGTTTCTTGCCGATGTTCGCTCGGATACCGTGGTGCGTCATCCTGAGATGCTGGAAACATGGCGCAAAGCCGGCCTGCGAGCGGTGATCATTGGTTTCGAGGCTATCGATGATGCCGGTCTGCAGGCCATGGGCAAGGCCAATCAGGCCAGGATGAACAGCGAGGCCATAACCATCCTCCACCAGATGGGTATCACTATTGTCGGGGACTTCATCCTCTCGCCAGAGGCCGAGGAGAAGGATTTCGACAGGCTGAAGCGCTACCTGGCTGATCATGCCATCGATCTGCCGATGATCACGGTGCTAACTCCTCTGCCGGGAACGCCGCTCTACCGGCAACAGTACAAGCGGATTTCCAATCACAACCTGGATTACTATACTCTCACCAATGCTGTCCTTCCCACGCGGCTGAAAGAAGAGCGCTTTTACCGCGCCTATGCCGAGCTGATCGCCGAGGGTCACAACCATGCACGTCTCTAAGCTATGAATGCCTTTATTACCGCACTCTCCTCGTTTCTGCCCGGCGAGGCCGTAGATAACTCGAATATTGATCGCTACCTCGGTGACATCGACCGGATTTCCTCCAAAACCAAGAGGATGGTCCTGGCGAACAACGGCATCGAGCAGCGCTATTACGCCATCGATCCCCAGACGGGTGAGGCGACCCATAACAATGCGCAACTGGCGGCGGAGGCGGTCAGAGGATTGGCGGCGCGGCAGAGTGGCTCGCAGCCGGCCATCCAATGCCTTTGCTGTGGTACATCCTCTCCGGATCAGTTTATGCCCGGCCATGCCTCCATGGTACATGGGGAGTTGGGAGCAGGACCCTGCGAGGTGGTGAGCACTGCCGGCATCTGCCTTTCAGGCCTCACCGCGATGAAGTATGCCGCCATGGCTGTAGCTCTGGACCAGGCGGAGAGATCCGTAGCCACCGGGTCGGAGTTGGCCTCTTCGTTTATGCGAACCGATTTTTTCAGTGGAGCCGGTTGCGGCCCGGCTGCAGAGGAGAGCCCGAGCGAGAGGCACTCCGCCTTTTCCTTTGAAGAAAATTTTCTGCGCTGGATGTTGTCGGACGGCGCCGGTGCCGCTCTGATTGAAAGGAGCCCCGGTGAAGGTTTGGCGCTGCAGATTGAATGGATTGAGATACACTCCCAGGCCCACCGCCTGGAATCCTGCATGTACGCAGGATGCACCAAGCGGGAGGATGGCTCCCTGGTAGGCTGGCGGGATGCGGTGCGCCACGGTGGCCTACAGAATACGACCGGGGTCTTCACCGTCAAGCAGGACGCCAGGTTGCTCAATCGAGAAGTGTTGCCAACGCTTGTCGGTGAGATTTTGCCGCCGATTGTCGAAAAATATGGGCTGTCGCCAGCAGACATCGACTGGTTTTTACCCCACTATTCGTCGCAATTCTTTCGCGAGCCCCTGCATGACCAATTAAAGAAAATCAATTTCGCCATTCCCATGCAGCGCTGGTTCACCAATCTTGCCACCAGGGGGAATACCGGCTCCGCTTCCTTTTATATCATGCTGGATGAACTCTTTGCCTCCGGCCGCTTGCAGCCGGGGCAGCGTATCCTCGGCTTCATTCCCGAGAGCGGCAGGTTCTCCGTGGGATATATCCTGTTTAAGGTAGTGTGATATCTTCCGGAGCGTGGCGCCGGATATGTTCGGCCAGGGTGGCGAGGGACTGGAGGACCACTCGGCTGTTCTCCTGTGAGTTGATTCGCACGCCGTAGTCTTTCTGGACCATTACCACTATTTCAAGGGCATCGAGGGAGTCGATGCCTAAAGGGGAATCCGGACCGATCAACGGTGCATCGGCGCTCACTGTATCCATATCCACATCCTGGAGATTGCAGGTCTGGCAGATCTCCTCGAGAAGTTGTCGTTCTAATCCATTCGTCATTTTTGTCGTATCCAATCGCTGATAGTATCTGTACTGCGCTGAAGGTCGTGTTGTGTAATTTTCTACTTTAGCCTCGGTCTTCGTGAGAAGAGGATCATCACGGCTGCAAATACCAGCAATCTCGTCAGATCAGGAAGAGTCGCCGATATGCCGTGGCCACGAACCAGAAGATCGAGGAAGGCGTCAACGCCCCAATTGAGTGGTGAGAGGGTGCTGATCCGCTGCATCACATGCGGCATGGCGTAGACCGGAACCATCACACCGCCCAGAGCGGCTGCAGCCACAACTGTAGTAGAGCCAAGGGTGGAAGCCTGTTCGTATGAACGGCACAGGCTGCCGAGAAACGTGCCGAAACCGCAAGCCGCCAGGCCACATGCCAGGATTACCGGCACAAGAGGGTAGGGGTTCTGTGGCAGGGTGAATGCCGGAAGGCCCAGCTGAGGAAAAAGGTACATGCCGATCAGAACAATGAGCAGAAACTGGCAGCAGCAGATGAGGAGATAGGCGGCGACTTTGCCAAGCATCAGTTGCAGCGCGGAAACCGGCATTGCGGCAAGTCGGATGCCGATACCGGACCGGCGTTCGGCAAGGATGCCTCCGGCGATGGGGATAGCGGTGAAAAACATGCCGAAAAGCGCCCAGGCAGGAACGTTGCGATTCACAGGATGGAAGATGTCGTCAATGCTCTGGCTCTGGGTCGAGGTCGCCTGTTCGGAAATCGTGGTGAGGCTGTGGGTAAAGGTTTTCTTCAGGGCGCTTGCCGATGGTACCGGTGGTGCGCCATTTTCCCGCAGATGTTCGGCGGCCATACTCAGCCCCTTTGCCAGCTGATCTGCCATCAATTCCATTTCTGCCGCCCTGGCCGCAAGCCGTAGACGGGATACCATGGCGACCCGGTACCCCGCCATGGCAGCTGGATCGAAGGTGATATACAGGGGGGCAACCTGTGATTGACCCTGAGCGGACAAATGACCCCTGTTGGCGAGGCGACTCTGCAGCTCTTCTGTCAATCTGGTGGAGGTATGAGCAGGTATGATCACGCCGGCCTGGTAGCGGCCGTCTGTTATCTGACGCTGGAAGTCTTTGTCCGACTTGGCGGAAAAATCCTTGATATCAATTTGGGCGGCTTCAAGAAAACCACGGACAGAGGCGCTGAAAGGGCCATGGTCGTGATCGTTGAGCAGCAGCTCGGTTTTTTGCATGCCGGAGAGTTCCAGGACGTTTTGCTGGACCAGGGTGATGACGATGACCAGGATCGAAGGCATTAAAAACAGCACCAGCAACCCGGTTTTATCCCGGGACAGAAGTCGAAGTTCCTTGGCTATGGCGGCAAAAAGCTTTCCCATGAGATTAGATGTCGCGGATCCGTTTGCCGGTCAGCCCGAGAAACAGTTCCTCCAGGTTATTGTATTCACTCGTATCGAGAAGATCTTTTGGCGGACCCTGAAGCAGGGTACGTCCCATGTCGAAAATGGCGATACGGGAGCAGAGTTCCTGCGCCTCCTCCATGTAATGGGTGGTATAGAGCAAGGTCGTTCCTTCCTGGTGCAGCTGCCGCAGTTGCTGGTGGATCAGATGGCGGGATTGGGTATCGATGCCCACTGTCGGTTCGTCAAGAAAGAGGATGCGGGGCTCATTGAGCAGGCCGATGGTCAGATTGAGCCGTCGCTTCATGCCTCCGGAAAATGACGATATCGGTTGTCTGGACCGGTCGTCCAGTTGGGCGATTTTCAGGCAGAAGGCAGTCCGCTGCCGTAGCTTCTCGCCTGAGAGGCCAAGCAGTTTTCCAAAGAATCGCAGGTTTTCCACGGCTGTCAGCTCTTCATAAAGGGCAAGCTCCTGGGGAACAATGCCGATGCGTTGCTGAATGTCGCGGCGCTGGCCGCGATAGCTCCGGCCGAGGACGCGTACTTCGCCGCTATCGGGTCGGAGCAGGCCGCCGAGGATGGAGAGAACCGTGGTTTTCCCAGCGCCGTTGGGGCCGAGCAGGCCGAAGAACTCGCCTCTGTACACGGTGAGATCGAAATTTTGCACGACCGGTGGGCTGGTAGTTCGGTATCTTTTGCAGATCTGGGAAGCCTCGATTGCCGGGGCGGCATCTTGCTGGCAGTGCTCGGCGTTCATTTCTGCATTCGAACCCAGCCATGGAGGGAAGTAAAGGTCTCTTCTTCCAGCTTGGCGCATTCTTCGAGAAGATGGGAGGCAGCCCGATAGCTGTCGCCGTCTTTAGGACGGTTTTTGCAGATACGTGCCGCCATGGCGGCAAACTCCCGCCAGGTGTCGCCGGCAGCAGTTAGGGAGGCAGAGACGGCCGGGAGTTGAGTATCGGCGAAGATCTCAGCGCATTCTTGAAGGAAGGCAGCGTACATAAAGCGAAAGCCGCCTCCACCCGTGCCGATCTCTTCCTGCATCCGGACTACATGCCCCAGGTGCAGGGCCGCCTGTTGAGCATCCATCCGTTGCGGCCAGCGGCGGAGTCGGCCGCCAAGGAAACGGATGCCACGAATGCCAATGAGCGGCATTCTCGCCTTGAGCATCATGCGACAGACGGAGTGGATACCGTCGACGATAGCCTTGCGTTGATCAAATTCCGTGTCCACCCGGGAAAAATAATAGAGTTTCCCCTTGGGGGCCAGGGCCCCGGAGGCAAAACGAGCCCTGGCCAGGTCATTGGCGGGACAGGTCACCGGTTCGGGAAAGACCGGGTCGCTGATCAGGTAGTTGTCCCCCTGTTTGCCATACACCACGAGATTGTGGGCATTGAAGTGAAACCGCAGGGCTTTGGGGAAATAGGGAAGCCAGAAAACCCCGGTCTGCAGGCCAACCGGAATCGATTCTTCGAGGAGTCGATCCAGTTCAGTCATGGCGCGGTCGGTGGAGGAAAATGTCTGCTGGTGCAGGGTAAATCCGGGGATTTTAGAAAAACGCTTGAGCAGCTGACCTGCCGCGCCCCTATAGGTTACCAAGGGCAATTTATTGATTCGAATAAAGGGGAGATAGGCGAAAAACAGCCCGGCGCCAATACCAAATGCCATCGCTTCGGAGGTATCTATTCCCTGGTGGTTGAGGAGATTGGCGGTTACTCCGCTTTCGCAGTGTGCTGACTGGCGGTGACTGAAATCTATACAAACGCTACTGGTCATGCTTTTCGGGAAGAGTGATAGACTGCCGGCCGCAATTCGCCCCGCTTCAGTGCCTCCACCGGGATTTGGAAAAGCTCGGCGTAGCGGTATAGCAGGTTTTCGGGAAGTCTCTTGAAAAAAAATGGATACAGATGGAGAAGGACCCTCCAGGGTGCCTGACGACTGTAACGCGATAGCAGCAGCACTCCCATCTGGTTGGCGATCATGTAATAATACAGACAGCTTCGACGGCCGGAGACGACGAATTGGCGAGCCCGGTCGATCTGCCGCTCGATCTCCTGCCAGGCTATGGAGTTGACCTCGTTGACCGGTTGATACCCATCGCTTTTGATTTGTTCGATGGCGCCTTCGCGGTTTTTTCCATAGCCCACGGTTTGCAGACCATCGGTTATGGAGCCGGCACGATCGGTTTTTCCTCTCATCATGATAATTGCGAATAAAAATCTACAGATCCGGCGCTAAAAGGTTACGCCGATGAGAAACTTGAGAGAGTTGAGCGGGACGTTGGGTTCCGACGCTCCGCCATTGGAGATATGGTGATACCGGAGTTCAAGGAGCATGGAGTCGCCGGAATCCATGGAATGATCAAGCCCTACGGCAAACTGGTAGTTTCCGTTCAGCTCGGCTCCCATGCCGGGAATATCTGCAAAGCTGTAGACAGGGCCGCCACCGCCGAAGATGTACGGTTGCCACTGGTCGTTGGCGGTAAAGGTATAGCGGGCAAGAAAATTCACCCCGATCATCGCCGAATCAGTCGGGTTGACCACGATATGCAGCGGGAGTTCGACCATGGTGGAGTACCGGCCTTTCAGCCACCCTGAACCAAGATCATGGAAAATCACATGATTATAGCGAGGGATCAGATCGATGGTCTCCACCCGCTCGGTGGTCAGCCCCCAGCCGGGAATGCTCTGGCCGTAGCCGACGAGAAGGGCTTTGTCATCCAGGGAAGTGTCGAAGGTAAAAGCATGCAACGGAGAAGAGGCGACAAAAATGAGCACGGATGTCATCAGCAGGGCAAGAAAGGACGTTCGCCGAAATGGAAAGAGTTTCAGACCTGTAAATAACGAACTCATTACCTGTTCTCTATTTGAATTTTTTAAGGGAAAGACAAACCAATCGGATAGTGCCTGTCGCTCTTGCCTTGGTAAACTGCATCTCACAGATGGCAACCGTTCACCGGGAGAACTTTTACCCTAGATGTACCGGACCGATGGAACCAGTGCAACAAATTTAATTTTTCCGCGTTCAGGAAACGGTGAAGTTGGGGGTCCGGGGCAAAATTAATCGATTGAATGTATGAGAGCTGACGAAAAATAAAAAACCCGCAAATCGTGTCGATCTGCGGGTTTATTCGGATCTAGTTGAAGATCCTTGAAAAAGCTCTATGGTGCCTAGGGCGAGAATCGAACTCGCACGGGCGCAAAGGCCCACGAGATTTTAAGTCATAAGGTCTACTTATAGCACCACCATGTATTTCCACACATTTCGGTTATTTACTGTATCCCTCTTGTCCGGCTTGGGCATTAGTGAAGATGTACTGAAGATGTTCCTGCCAGCATTTCAAGGGAGATGCATCTTAAGACTGATGCGTACCACCTGGGATTCTCCCTGTCAATACATTACGCCACAGTAGGATTCATGACACAAATTTGTGAGACCCCATATCCCTATGAGCGCGTGAAGGTTTGTCCCCCGGTATCGGCCCCGGCGACTTGGGACACAGCTAGAATTGATTGATCTACGGCTGATCGAGACCTCGAAGAGCACCGACAGCAGGACCACTCCCAACCGCTGCCTCGGAATACCAAAGAGAAAGACCACCAGGATGAGGGCCGGAGTTGCCTGGAGGAGACCGCAAGATCCACAACCAGGGCAACCCCATCCATCCCTGTTCCCTATCCTTTGATGACGTTGTAGATGGTGCCCCTCGATACGTTGTAATCCTGAGCCAGCACAGGCGGCTTCTCTCCAGCGTCGCTCCTCTCGCGGATCTCCCGCTTCTGCTTCTCGGTCAGCTTGATCGGTCTGCCCAGATGTTTCCCTTTGGCCTTGGCGGCGGCAATGCCAGCGGCCTGTCGTTCCTTCCTCAGATTGGTCTCGAACTCGGCGAACACTCCAAGCATATTCAGGAATGCCTTCCCGGAGGCTGTGCTTGTGTCGATCTGCTGGTCCAAGATCTCCAGGCTTGCTTTCTTCTTCTCCAACTTCTTGACGATGCCGGTGAGGTCGTGCATGTCCCTCGCAAGTCGATCAAGCTTCCAGACCACCAGCTTGTCACCTTCCCCTATCAGTTCCAGTATGAAGTTCAGTCTGTCCCGGCGAGCCAGTGACGTTCCCGACGCCTTCTCCTCGCTGTACTTAGCATCAGGATATTTCGCCTTCAAGGCGTCTCTCCTGTAGATCCGTGTTCTGATCCAGGGTGCTGACTCGTGCATAGGTGAATACCGCCATGAACTCTCCTCTCGATGTTGGTGTGGTTGTCAATATATCTTAGGCCTTTCTTGAATTCATGTCAATAAATCACATTCTGACCTTTATGACAACACATTTCGGCATGTCAGCAAGGTATACCTTATTGACTAGCTGGTAGGTCTGCGAGAGGAACACCGGCAGCAGGACGCCTGGAGAGGGGATGGACGGTTACGCCACCAATCTCATCCACAATACGAAGAGCGTGACACCATAGCGCCTGGAGAGGCTCTCAATGGAGTAACTTATCGGAAGGCACAATCACGGAATAACAGCGACTTGGCCATGTTGTTTCAATTCCACGAATATAGCGTTATGTCAGCAGGTTACGATAACTGCCTACTATAAGAGAAAATTGGCACCTTGAACTGATCGTCAAAATGCTGTTAGGCGAAGGCATAGTCGCACCTGTCCATTAGTGCCCTATGTGACAGAAATCACCATGCCTGTAATTTGGTTATTTATTAGACTGTTACGAGAACTGCCCTTATAGAAGAATAGAACGAAACCGAGCGCCCCTCGGGTGGACATTCCGGGTTTCCTTGCGCCCTGTCTATCAAAGCTGACTCGCGATCAGCCGTCCAGCACCAGCCCGAGGGGTGATCTCTTCTCACCCTCACAAATCGCAAGGACCATCCAAGAAGACAATACCGGGACTCTCCGTCGTGGAGGGAACCCACAATCAACGCCAGCACACTGGCAACAGGGGGACACCCGCCGATGTGGAAGTATACCGCCATGGTGCGCGGACAGGTGGAATATGCCCATCATTACCAACGCCGGGGATACCGGCACAGACACGCAAGGAGTAGTACCGAAATGGCTAGAGTGAAACAATCAACAATCGAGAAAGCACAGGCCGCCATCGATGACTTTATGTCGTCACCTGCATGCCCTTCTCAGGAGGACGTTTCGACCTCGAATACAACGTTGTTCAATCTTGTAACCATCATCAAGACCAGGATCGGGGAAGAGATCCCTGAGAAGACACTGTGTGGATTGATCGCTGAATCCTTCGGCCTAGCGCCTGACGTTACCGGGGAGGCTCTGTGGAAGCGATACAGCAGAAAGCAGGTCCGTGGGCAATCCAGGCAGAGCGATGCCGGTGAAGGCGGAGAAGGACATCAGATGGATAGTGAGAATAGGGACGGTTTTGGAAAGAATAGGGACACCTCTCCTCGTTTCATTATCGATCCCGGCATATCTCAAACGGAACTCGCTGCAAGTTTGGCCGAATTCTTTGAATCAAAGGACTATAGTAGCGCCTCCCTTCTCAAAACATGCCTCATGGCGATGGAACACATAGCCGCTGGAATGGAAGTATCCGAGATCCACAAGGCCGTTGATAAGTGGTATAGGCATGTCGATTGAAAGCCTAGCGCTCGCAAACCCAGTACTGGCGCGGATCTTCAACGGTACAGAATGGGAGGGAGACTGAAGGAAAGCGTAGATGACTCAATGGAGTCCCTACTATTCATATACCTCATTACCCAATAACCATATAGACACTATCCCGCTATACCTCCTTCCTCCCCGCTGTTTGATTCGTTACCGGAAACATTCAGGCAGATCCCCAAGGCGATAAGGACTACCACTCATTGATGCTGTGTACTCGTCCGCACAGACACAGGTGGAGTCGTTCGGGGAGGAAGGTCAATCTACTACCAACAACCACAATGGACGAGACCAACGGACGAAATGAAACAACAGAAGAACAATATCACAACGGATGTCACCGATATTGATGAGGCAACCACCTGGATATCTCAAATAGATCCCCACGGGAACTGGTCCAGAACAACCGCCATGATCGACCCGTGGTTGACCACCGCTGACCCTGCATGGATTGACCCACTGTACGCTGAATGCTTCTCTGGGGTCTTCCAGAGCAGACGAAGTATCAAGCTGGAGATGACCTTTCAGATCATCGTTACCAACCTTGCCAAGGCGACTACCGAGATATGCTGCCCCGTCGATAAACGCTCGTGGGCTGGAGTCAATCCATTGCCCGGTAACTTCGGTGTCAGTCTCATAGGACGCTGTGTGGATGCCCTGGAGAAACATGGCTATTTGACCTCCTGGCGCACCTTCAGCAGTTCCAAGGCCAAACACCCGGTGACTTACATGAAGCCCACAGATAGGCTCCTGGCGTCTTCTCCGATGTCTGTGAGGTATCGGGTAGATGACGAAGGAATCATCCGCTGTAAGGGCTTTGAGAGGCCAGAGAATTACCTAAGCAACCCATGGGTGTCTCAGCGTTACCATACAATCAAGGACTACAACCGGATGATGCAGGACACACCAGAGCATCAGCTCTATGCGGTCTACAAGAATGACTTTCAATCAATGGGCAGGTTCGCGGGTGGTCGGGTGATGATGATCAAGGAGGCCGAGCGTAGAGCGATGATCGTTGACGGAGAGCCACTGTTTGAGGTCGACATCGAAACCAGCCATCCTTTTATAGCCCTGGCCAAGACTCGTGGTATCAGACTTTCCACCGACTTCTATGGCGTCGAGGGATATCCCCGTGATCTCGTAAAGGCAGCTTCCATGATGGCCTTGAACTGTAGTAGCAGAACGCAGGCACAGCAGGCTTTACAGGGATGGATCAATGGAGACAAGAAAGGCAAGAAGTTCAGAGGAATGGGGTACAAGCTAAGTCCGATCTTCGATGCCCTGGAAAGCAAGGTGCCACACTGGGAAGACCTCTTGTATCAAAACCGGGGTCTGGAGTTCATGGCCGATGAATCTCTCAGGATGTCCCTATTCCTGGAGAATATGACCTCTTTCGGAATCAAGGTGTTCCCTGTCCATGACGCTGTGATGGGTAAGGAGTCCGAGAAGGATTTGATTCTGGAACATTTCGTAAATTGCTTCACTGTCAACGGGATTGAACCAACAGTCAAAATAAAGACCCAATAGGATAACGCATACGACTTCACAACAGGGTACTGGCGGGATGATCCTTGCCTGCCTTGCCCTGTTTGTCGTCCAGGGAGATTCCATCGTCTCGTCTGTCTCTATCTGTTTTTTTTGTCCACCTCATCCCCACAGGTCACCACCGCCGCCAACATCACGGCCACCATCAGACCGTTCACCTGAATCAATCCCCGTGATAATCCAGACCGTTACCGGGTGGTCTGCCCAGGCGGACGCCAGGAGACTTCAACTAAGCTGATCTGGTGCGTTGTATAGGAGAAAACATGCTTAGTTCCTGCTCTGGGAGATCCCGGATTGTCTGCCCCCTGTGTCCCCATTCTTGCGTTGAATGTCCCCATTCATTCAATAACCGTCCCTATTCTATTCGCTGACTTTCCTTGGTTGTCCTCCCGCATGTCCGCTCCGGCGTCTTCTTCCTAGTGACCGTTACGCTGTAACGCACAGGTGCCTATCGGACGATCCTGATGGAATCCAAGGCATGGTACCAAAACAATCTCCCATGTTCCGGAATGTTGGAAAGGGGTAGGATCGGTTCCGACCCCAGGCGGAGGCCAGGAGGAGGCAGTGCTTTCCGTGCAGGGACTCTACTTCTTCTTGAAAAGGTACAGACAAACCCGCTGCCATGTCGTTCCAGCTTTGGGTGAACGGTGAGGTACTCCCGCAGATCCACAAGACAGGAACTGAAACAATGAACACAACAATCGCCAGGGAATCTGGCATCATCCTGTTTGACTACAAAGGAAACAAAGTCCGTACCGTGGAGATCCATGGGGAACACTGGTGTCATACGCTACGGACATATGCGAGATTCTCAACCTGGATACAAGTAACCTTTCAAAGACGTTGGATGAGGACGAAAAGGGTTCGTACGTTATACTAACCCCTGGCGGAAGACAGCGGGTTTCCGTAGTAAATGAACCAGGACACTCGATGGTCTCGATGATGATGAGACGGGTATTCATACTGTGAACACCCCTGGCAGAGTATACTAATCCGAGTGGGAAGGGAGGCAGTAAGACCACGATAATCAACGAGCCAGGACTCTACTCGCTGATCCTCCGGTCCCGCAAGAAAGAAGATGTCCTTCAGAGAATCTGGCACCATCCCGTTTGACTACAAAGGAAACGAAGTCCGCACCGTGGAGATCCATGGGGAACATTGGTTCGTCGCTAAGGACGTGTGCGACATCCTGGATATCGAAGCAAGAGACTATGTAAGATATCTGGATGACGACGAAAAAAGCTACATGTCTAGAAAGCACATAGGTCTGCACCCTGGTCGTGACATCGTGATCGTAAATGAACCAGGTCTCTACTCGCTAATCATCAAATCCCGCAAGAAGGAGGCCAAGGCGTTCAAGCGATGGATCACCCACGAAGTCCTTCCGCAGATCCGCAAGACCGGAGTAGTGGTGTCACGACTGGATGACGATGAGACTGGTATTCATACTGTGAACACCTCTGGCGGAAACCGGCGAGTTTCCATCGTAAACGAACGCTAAAGACGTGTGTGACGCCTTGGATCTGGACAACACCACTCATGCGCTCGCAGGTCTCGATGACGACGAAAAGACTAAGTTTAGAAATCCTAAAGTTAATCGGGGGAACCCTGGTTCGTCGCCAAGGACGTATGTGGCATCCTGGATCTTGGTAACCACAGAACGTCCCTGTCGCTGTTGGAAGATGACGAAAAGGGGGGTCCATACTGTGGACACCCCTGGCGGAAGTCAGCGGGTTACCGTCAGTAAATGAACCATGACTCTAACGGAACAATAGATCAAAGCAACTTTGCTGAGATCTCCCTCCCCGACTCCTATGGTCGTCCTCAACCGGCATATTTGCTGGACTTCAAAGCCACCCTGACCCTGGTCACCGGCTACGATTCCGTCCGAAGGGGAAAAGTGATCGACCGATGGCTTACCCTGGAGACCGGTAAGGCTACCCCGGCGTACCAGCAGCAGAAGTCCGCACCGTGGAGATCCATAGGGGAACCATGGTTCGTCGCTAGGGACGTGTGTGAAGTCTTAGGCTACTCAAACCATAACTCTGCAGTATCAAGGCATTGCCGTGGGGTAGCGAATCACTACCCCATCCGTGACAAACTCGGTCGTACACAAAACGCGCGAGTTATACGTGAACCTGATGTCTACCGACTGATTTCTGGTTCAACCCTGAAGTCTGCCGTGGCCTTCGAGGCGTGGCTCTATGAGGAAGTCCTCCCTTCGATCCGCAAGACCGGGAGCTACTCGGCCAAGCTGGAACCCGCTAATGTCCACCCGGTTGGATCTCTCGACGCCATGGTTAACGACCTCGCCGAGATGATTGCCTCCACGGTGGTCCAGAGGATCGAACAGAAGTTGAACCCGTTGATGTCCTATTCACCTGATACAGGCGTGATCGAGGTTGTCCCGGAAGAGAAACCTGTGGCTCCCCCGCAGAAGGTGGATACAGGAGGCACGGAGTATAGGCTCCCTGATGATATGCTGCGCGCTCAATGTAGACAGCTTGTCAAGACTATCCAGGCTGGAAGTTGCTTGTCCCACCAGGATGTCTGGAACATCGCCTACAAGCGTCTCAACGAGAAGTGTAGATGTAACATCAAGCGCGTCAAGAGTAACCGCAAACTCGCCAGCACAATCGATGCCGTCGAACAGACCGGCAGGATGCACGCCTTGTACACCGTACTGGAGGACATGAGGAAATCTACCTCTCCGTTCTCTCATGATTTCTAATTTACGCCTAAAGGAGAACACATAAAATGAACAACAACAACGTAATGATAACCACCGACTACTCTGCACTCGAAGCACGCACCATGGCTCACCTCATGAACAACGACCTCAAGGTGATCAATGGCGCGCCCATGATGTCCCATATCCAGATTGGGGATCTGCTCACTGCACCGGGGGAGAAGCCTCGGTACGACAACGTGAAGCGAACCATGGTAAGGTTGGTAAAACAGGGCGTTATCCAACTCACTCCAATGGAGGAAGTTAATTCACCTCGGGCAGAAAGTAACCAACTACTACGTCAATGAACGGGACTCCTACGTGGTTGTCGCACAGATCTGCTCGGCATTCACCGCAGTCCTGGTCGACTTCTGGATGGCCCATAGGAACAAACCGGTCGAGAAACCCAAGTCCCGCGAAGAGATCCTGGCGGATGCCGTGATGTTGTCTCAGCAGGTCATCGCTGAGAAGGACGAGAAGATCGCCCAGGTCACCTATGAGCGCGACAAGGCTAACTCCCTAAACAACTCATCAGGAAGTATTCCCTGGAAGCCAGGGGGGTACCGACCAGGGGGGAACTTAATGCGACTGCTATTTACAAATCTTTATTGCTGGGTATATTGTCGCCTTATTTTTCACAATATTCTATTTATGGAGGAAGTCATGATCAGCAACAGAAAACTCACCCATCACTCAAAATTTATAAATAATATCTTTATAGTGCTATTAGGTGGGGTTATCCTACTAACATCAGGTTGTGCTGCTAGAATGAATACTACTGTGAATCCAGACTTTACTAATAAAATTACGCAAGTATCAGCATTGGCGATTACTGGTGCAGGAGGGACAGACGCTGTTCCAAGTTTTATTAACAAAGGCTATAAGGTTATAGATGTTGGTCAGTCAAATAACCCGATTGAATATGCTAAAAGTAAGTCTATTCCATACCTTGTGACCGTTGATGCTATTGGCACATCACACGCTTGGTGGGATGGAATATTTGACTATTCAATGCGCGTGACTGATACAAGCGATGGAAATATCGTCTGGTCGGCGACTGCTAATTATGGAAATGGCTTGGCAGTAAACCAAATGGCGGCAACGAAGAAAGCTATGCATGATATGGTTGATAAATTTTCAATGATATTCCCGCCTAAAAATTGATAACGGCCAGCTCCATCTCACAATGATTGAGCGTGCCAGTCAACTAGGCCGAGATTACAATCTACCTGATAATTAAAAAATTTGGCTGTTTATTTTTACAATAGGCAGGGGAGAGCCTCGAAATAAACCTCAGGCTCTGCCCTGGGCACCCATTCAGCCTGTCAACACCCACTCATCATATTTGGCGGATAGCACCTTATCCGCAATCAACTCTACCGCCCTCCCTGTCAGCCACTGACTCACCCGGATCCGCCCTGGATCGTCGCTTTCGTCCAGCCATGTCTGCAACTTCAACCTTATTTGTTGATGGGCTTCCTTGGTTTCCGGGACAGTTCCTAGTTTTATTGCTAGGTATGCGGATAATATTGTATCCAGGCTAACAGTGGTTCTCTTACCTCCTATTACAACGTGGTATCGATCGCTCATTTATCTCATCTCCTTGGATACAACTTTATCCGGAAAGACTGGCTGCGTCAATCAGATTGGATAAAATTATATCCGGATCGTGGGCGATCTTCCCGATTGCCTCGCAGATCCTCTTCAAGCATCCATCGGCATACGTGTTTAACATCCTCGTTACCAGCTTCGCTGGCGTTTCACTGCGGGGCGACAGCATGACCTGAAGGCGTGTCAACAGTGGTCCGTCCGGGTCTCTCAATGCACGCTCTCGATATCGCCGCTGGCGCTCTGCGTTGGTGCTCAGCTTTAATTCCTTGCTGGTAGTCTTCATATCATCACCTCTCGTTATACTGTAACGATCTTCGCTGTAATCCCTCTCAATACTCCACCATCTCCAGCGCCTTTCTCATGACGGTTAGGTTCTTCGCTGAATTCCACTGGATATACCGTGCTGTGATATCGTTGCTTTTATGGTTTAACAGCCGCTTCACCATCAGGTAATCGATGCCGACCTCAGATGCCCTTGTTGCGAACGTACGGCGTAGATCATGGCATTTGAAGGTTATGCCTATCGCTTCGGACAATCGCTTAAGGGTGGGGCGCTCAAAGGTGATATGGCAGTCATTCTTCTGTGTGGAAGGAAAGACATACGGTGTGTCGTTCTTCGCAAGGTCCAGGATACGTTGAATCGAGGGGGTGATCGGCAGGTAGTGCGGTCGACGGTTCTTCGTGTCCCGTATAACCAGGCAGGACACACCGCTCACCGTTTCGATATCTTCCCACTTCAAACGCAGTGCCTCATTCTTGCGGAAGCCGGTGTACAGTATCAATTGAACCGCCAGGACCATGGGGTGGGTGTCGCCATCGGTGACCTTGAGTAACTCCCGGACATCTTCGGCAGGGAGATAGTGTTCACGTTGCCGGGTAGTGCGGTCGATCCTCTTCAACTTGAGGACGTCCACCGGGTTGACCTCTATGGTCTCATCGGCTCGTGCATAGTTCATCATGGCGGACAATATCCGCATCACAAGTGCCGCCTGGGAGTAGGTGGGCTTGCCTCCGTCTATACCCTTGTCACGGATGAGGTAGTAGCGGTCTTCTACCATCTCCTTGGTGATCACGTTCACGGGCTTGTCGAGCCAGTCCTTGAGGTAGAAGAAGATAGCGTACTGATAGTTCTTTATGGTGCCTGGCTTGAGACGACCACCCCGCGTATATTTATGGAATAGCGCTTCCAGGGTGACCTGTGCCCTCTGAGTCGCTTCATGTTGTCCTGATTGAACGTCCCGGATGAACGATATCGCTTGCTGACGTGCGTCCTTGAGGTCAAGCACAGGGTGCTTACCCAGCGTCCTCCTGTGAGATTTCCCGTCATACCAGACCTCTACAATGTACTTGATGGTACCGGAAGGGAAGACTCGCAGGGCGAATCCTTTCAGCTCATTGTCCCTGATGAAGTATGGTGAAGAGGAAATCTTCGCACTTTTGATTGTTCTTGACGTAATTTTAGGCATTTACATTCTCCTCTAGTGAAGATGTACTGTAGAGGAAATGTATGGAAATGGGGGTGATATTAGCAGTCTTCAAGGCTCCAGAGACGACAAAAGCGCTTCCCGGTTATGTCCCGAAAAGCGCCTTGTCTTGGATACTTACTGGTGCCTAGGGCGAGAATCGAACTCGCACGGGCGCAAAGGCCCACGAGATTTTAAGTCTCGGGTGTCTACCAATTCCACCACCCAGGCAGGTGGTCCTTTTTACCACAACAATTTCAGACTTGTCAATCGGGAACCGTCACAGCCGGGCCTGTTGGATAATGGCGAGCATTTCCCGTACCGCCTGGTCCATGCCGACAAATATGGCTCTACTGATCACCGCATGACCGATGGAGAGTTCCTCTATGGTGTCCAGAGCGGCGACTCGGGCGGTATTTTGGTAATTGAGTCCGTGGCCGGCGTTGACCCTGAGCCCCGAGTGGAAGGCTTCCCGGGCGGCGTCGGCCACCAGCAGGTATTCCTGTTCTTCTATCTCTTCGGTTTCGGCATCGCTGTAGCGACCGGTATGGATTTCGACAAAGGTTGCACCCACCTCGACGCTAGCCTTGATCTGGGCTGGGTCCGGGTCGATGAAAAGCGAGACCGGAATCTCTTTTTTGCTCATTTGGGCGATGGCTTCGGCGAGCTTTTTCTGCTGGCCGACCACGTCGAGGCCTCCTTCCGTGGTGAGTTCCTGGCGCTTTTCCGGCACCAGGGTCACCATATCCGGTCCCAGATCCAGGGCGATGTCGATTATCTCCCGGGTGGCGCCCATTTCCAGATTGAGTTTTGTTTTCACGGTCTCGCGAAGCAGGCGAACGTCGCGGTCCTGGATGTGCCGGCGATCCTCGCGAAGGTGGACCACGATGCCGGCCGCGCCGGCAAGTTCACATACGGCGGCGGCGGTTACCGGGTCCGGTTCGTCGATTCCCCTTGCCTGGCGCACGGTTGCCACGTGGTCGACATTGATAGCGAGCCTGGTCATCATATTTCTCCTGTGCTGTTCGAGTCTATGTAAAAGTTCACGTTCCTTGTCGTACATTTCCCTGGCTTCGTCATCCGAACGTTCGTGGTCGTATCCGAGCAGGTGGAGTAGGCCGTGGACGATGAGCCACGAGAGACGGTCCGAGGGCTTCTGCCCCTCTTCGATCGCCTCGCGGAGTGCCGTGTCCAGTGAGATGACGATATCACCCAGCTCGTCGAGGGGCAGGGGGGCGACGGTTTCCTCGAGTCCTTCGGACAGAGGGAAAGAGAGTACGTTGGTGGGTGTGTTCTTGCCCCGGTACTGGCTGTTGAGCCGGGTCATTTCTCCGTCGTCGACCAGCAGGAGGGAGACGGTGCCGTCCGGCCTTCCCAGTTGATCGAGAAACCACTGGGTGCGCCGACAGAGTAGGCTCCGCGCAATGGGGAACGCCTTCGGGGTATATTGGATAGTGAGATCTACCGGCATGGATCAGTCGTGGTATGTGGTTGAATCGGAATCGAAGGTCTGCCTGACGGCTGCGCAGGCACCTGTTTTGTTGAGAACATAGGTTTTTTTATCGGCTTCACGTTCGCTCTTTACTGCTTGCCGGAGATCCCTGCTCATACGCCTGGATAATCTTTTGCACCAGTGGGTGACGAACCACGTCCTCCTTGGAGAAGGTGCAAAATTCTATGCCGTCAACAGTTTTCAACAGTTTTCTGGCCTCCACCAGACCGGAATGGTGCTTGATCGGCAGATCCACCTGGGTAACATCGCCGGTGACAACGGCGCGGGAGTCAAACCCTATTCTGGTGAGGAACATCTTCATCTGTTCCCTGGTGGTATTCTGGGCTTCGTCGAGGATAATGAAGGCATTGGAGAGCGTCCTGCCTCGCATGAAAGCGAGCGGCGCGATTTCGATAACTCCGCGCTCCACCAGGTCCAGGCACTTTTCGGCGCCGATCATATCATTTAGGGCATCGTGCAGGGGACGCAGGTAGGGGTTGACCTTCTGCGCCAGATCCCCGGGCAGAAAGCCCAGCCTTTCCCCGGCTTCGACCGCGGGCCGGGTGAGAATGATGGAGCGGACCTGACCGATGACCAGGGCGGAGACCGCCATGGCCACGGCCAGATAAGTTTTGCCGGTACCTGCCGGCCCGATGCCGAAGACGATATCGTTGTTGCGGATGGCATCGATATAGATCTTCTGATTGCGTGTTTTCGGCGAAATAACCCGGTTCTGGGTGGTGACATACACCTTGTCCAGGAAGATCTTGTCCAGCTGGGCATGGGGAGTGGATTCGAGAATCCGCATCCCGAAGGCGAAATCGGAGCTGTAGACGGGATATCCGCGACCGATGAGTTCGTAGAGTTGGGAGAGGAGCTCCGCGGCGATTTCCACGTCGTGCTTAAATCCGGAAATCGAGAGACTGTTGCCACGGGTGCTGATTTTTACCCCTGAGCTGTTTTCGATGATATGGAGATTCTTGTTGAGATCTCCATACAGACTGGATGTCGCCTGGTTATCTTCGAAGTTGAGGACCTGGCTTACTTGCTGATTATTCATTCAACCCTATTTCCCGCTTTTCTGGAGGGCTTTGTCGATAAGTTGCTGAAAAGCCTCCATAGATCGTTGTTTGAGTTGCTCGCCGTTGACGAAGACGGTGGGGGTGCCGGTTACTCCAGCTTTCTGGGCGTCGATTTCATCCTTGTTGATTTTCTGGCGAACGACGGTGGAATTCATATCCGCCTTGAATTTAGCCATGTCAAGGCCGAGATCTTTGGCGATCGAGTTGAAAAACGGTATGCTGAGTTGGTTGGGGTTGGCTTTGAACAGCCGATCATGAAATTCCCAGAATTTGCCTTGCTCCTCGGCGGCGAGAGCCGCCCTGTGGGCGGGATCGGCCATCTTGTGAAACGGCAGCGGCATATTTTTGAAGACCAGCTTGACCTTATCCTTATTTTTGGCAAAGACCTTCTCGAGCAGTGGTTCCAGTTGATGACAATACGGGCATTCGAAATCGTCGAATACGACAATGGTGACCGGGGCATCCGCCTTGCCCTTAAAGGGGGAGCCCGCGATATCGATGTGTACCACGTAATCGAGGGCGAGTGTGGTGAAATGCTTCGTTTTGCCATTGATAAGATAGAGTGCTTCGCCACGCGGAGCGACATCGATCGCGGTGACGCCCTCATCTACCGGGATACGACCCATGAGGCGCCCCTTCTCGTCGTAAACCAGTACCTCGTGATGCTCGTCGAGGATGTACACCTGATTGCGGCCGATCAGAGAGTGGACCAGATCGATAGGTTTGCCGGCGACAGGCCAGTCGGCCACCGTTTGCCACCGGACCTGTTGGTCCTGGCCGCTTGAGGGAAGGTTGGCGGCTTGGAGTTGTGCTGTGGCGGCAAGCAGGGCCGCGCAGGCCATAAGGGGCTTGATATATCTCATATGGACCTCGTCGAAGAAAATGGTTAATCGTGAATTGCAGGCTACCGTACTGTCGGCAGAAACCAGCGTAGAACATTAGCTAATGTTATTCTTTTTATCAAGAAAGCAAAACTTTAATCTGTATAAACCATATACATGAGAGTCGGCAAACGTTCACCGGCACCTCGTCAATGAGATGGGGTGCCAACACACCTGTGCGTGGTGTTTCTCGATACACGGACAATCGATGGGAGGAACCAAATGAAAAGGATAATGCGAAATTTCGGGTACGGATCATGGGGCGCGATGGTAATTTTGTTTCTTTTTCTCTCCCTTTTGCGGGGCTCGATAGCTTCTGCCTTGGATATCGAGATTGGCGGCGGACCACCGCTGGATCTGAGTCGGGCGACACTGGTGTACGAGGAGACGTTCGATGCCGGACAGCCGCCGGACAAACTGTTTTGGGGAGTGCTCGATGTGGGGGAGAAAACAAATGACTCCTGGCGTGGATCCCTCGCCCATGGACTCTATACGCTGGAGAATACCACAGATCCGGGATCGGTTCGGTACTATTATCGGCAACGCTTGAATGTGCCCATGTCCACAGGCGTGCCGCTTTCGCAAAATACGGTCTGCGTCGAGGTCAGTGGCGAGTTCGGCGCTCCACCGGCAGGCGGCGGTTTGCTGTTTGGTTTCAACCCCAAGTCGAATGCCTATTTCGCCTTTGTGCGTGGCGCGAATTCATCGTATGCCGTCTATCGCCGGAGCAAGGAGGGTTTGCGCCGAGTGGTGGCCGGAAAGTCGGACGCCTCTCATCCCCATCAGGCGGATCAACTGGCCATAGCGCCGCAGCAGACTACTCTGCGTTTCTATATCAATGGCACGCAGGTTGCGAAAATAAAGTCCGACGCGGCTTTGGGCACTGGTGCGGGCATACTTGCCATAAGCCCCGGAACTTACCATTTTGACAATTTCAAGCTCTACCGGACCTCACATGGCGGGGGAGAATAGGGCGGATACATCAATCCGAGGATTGCTCCATAGCTCTTGCGTCCTGGCGGGAAGCCCAACGCTGAACCAGGGGTGAATTTGTGCGAATTTCGTAAGTTCGCGCGATTTCCTGCTCTATTCTTGCCATTTATGATAATTTTTTGTATAGGAAGCAGGTTGATATCAAGGGATGGAGAAGTGCAATTGTTCACAATGTCGGATAATTACCGAGTTGAATCCAGACCTTGAAATAACCCGGCGGGCTTGGAAGTGGAGGTATATCGCCGAAAAGCCCCCAATATCCCTCTATGGAAGTGTTCACACATAATGTCTTCGCTTTCCACCGCGTACGCCCGCTCCTCAGTCGAAAAAGAGGAGGGGCCGCTTTTGCGGGGCTTTGCCCGCATGCTATTCAATACAAGGAGTGCCCATGAACATTGCAATAACCGCAGCTGATTCCACCGTCGACAGCACTGTCTTTCGTGAACTCGCGCAAACGCCCTACTTGCTGATTGTCGACTTCGACACCATGGACTGCACGCCCATTACCCATGTGTGCAGTGCGGGTTCCGATGTGGAGCTGGCCCATACTGTTTTGAAATACCGTTGCGAGGCTATTATCACCGGCGAGCTGAGCGAGCAAGCATTCAATGTGCTGGCCGACGAGGGCGTGACCCGTTACCTCGCGGAGGACATGTCCGTGCGCGCGGCCCTGCAAGCCATGGATAGAGCGGAACTGGAACTGATCCGCAATGCGGACGGATCAACGACCTGCGACGGCGACCATCACGACCAGCCGGAAGACGGCCTGAATTTTTTGAGCAACTTTCCGCAGTGAGATCGAGGCCGCAATCCGTGGGGTGATCCTTTGCCTCCTCTGGCAACGTTGAATCCGATGATCAAGTGCGCACCCTCGATCATGAAAAGCCGGGCATACCAATAGCCTTGACAATTACCAGTGAGGCCCTTAATATCGTGTTCACTTTGCGATGCACCCTATATATTTTATATAGTTTGGCCTCACTATACGGTTAAGATGTTGCGAGGGTGGCGGAACTGGTAGACGCACCAGACTTAGGATCCGTTATTATCGCTGTAAAATAAGTATATAGCGCCGATCTGTCACAAATTATCACAGGGGTCAACAATTGTCACAACTTTGTCACAAAAGCTGTGACAAATTATATAAGGAGAAATCAAAGGCCCATCCTTAAAAACAACTTAAAGACGAGATGTTACGGAATCGCGAGGGTGGCGGAATTGGTAGACGCACCAGACTTAGGATCTGGCAGGGTAACCTGTGGGGGTTCGATTCCCCCCTCTCGCACCATTTTTTTCAGCCTTCCTTTTTGCGGGTGGCGCCCAACGCAGTTTCCTTGCCGGGAGCCAGGGCCCTTGTCAACGGGCCTCGGATATATCGGCACGGGCGGTTACGCCGTGCCGGGCGAGAAAAAGGAGGGCGGTAGGACGAGGCGCTGAAGAAAACGCTATAAAAATTGCTACAATATCGGCGGAACCGGTAGTTGCCGAACAAGCTGCATTGAAATTTTACATTAAATCGAAAATCCATACTACTCAATCACCCGGGCGCAGGACCGGCTACCCTGAGCTTTGCGGCCTCGTGGAGACGGGTTGAAACCGGCATGGAGTTCAGGGAACCCTAAAGAAAGGACAATTCAGATGTTAGTAAATGTTGAAGGTATCGGTGCTCTCACCAAAAAGGTTACCATTACCCTCCCGGAAGGCGACGTTCAGCCGAAATTGAACGCTGAATATGACAAGCTGAAAAAAGATGTGAGGATGAAGGGCTTCAGGCGCGGTAAGGTGCCCCGATCCATCATCGTCAAAAATTACAAGCCGCAGGTCGAAGGGGAGGTTGGTGAGAAACTGGTTCAGGATACGTATTTCGATGCAATCGAAAAGGAGGGCATCGATCCTGTTACCCATCCCGAGATCGTCAGCGTCAAATACAACGATGATGGCTCGTTTACCTATGTGGCCAATGTGGATATCAGGCCCGAGTTCGAACTTGGCACCTACAAGGGGGTCGAGATCGAGAAACCCCAGGTTCTGGTAACGGACGAGGAAGTGCAACTCGAACTCGAATCCCTGCAGAAGGAGATGGCGGTCCTCCGTTCGGCGGAAGGCGACCGACCTGTGGAAAAGGGCGATGTGGTGCTCATCGACTTTCAGGGATACCACAATGGCAATGCCATGCCGCAGGTGAAGAACGAAGACTACTCGGTCGATATCGGCTCCGGCCGGATGAGCGAGGAGTTTGAGGCAAAACTGGTCGGCATGAAAAAGGGCGAGGAGGCGAACCACACGGTCGACTTCCCCGAAACCTATCCGAATCCGATACTCAAGGGAAAAAACGTAGAGTTCAAGGTCAAGATCAAGGACATAAAAGAACGCGTGTTGAGCGAACTCAACGATGATTTCGCCAAAGAGGTCAGTGATAAATTTTCCACCCTCGACGACCTCAAGAACTCGATTCGGGAGCGCAAGACCAAGGAGCGCGAAGAGAGCGCTGAAGGCGCCATTGTCGATAGCCTGATGAAGAAGATTTTGGAAAACCACGATTTCGAGGTGCCGAACAGATTGGTCGCCTTTGAGATCGAGGAGATGATCAAAAAGACCGAACAACAGCTCCAGCAGAGTGGTCTGAGCTTGGAGGCTGCCGGCCTGAGCAAGGAAAAGCTGGCTGAGCAGAACGCTGAGGTCGCCGCACAGCGGGTTCGCGGAGATTTCATCCTGAAGAAAATCGGCGAAGCCGAGGGAATCAAGATCGAGGACGAAGACCTCGAGCGTGGATTCAAGCGCATTGGCGACCAGTACAACATGCCGGTGGCCAAGGTCAAAGAGTACTTTCAGAACCGCGATGATTTGCTGCCGCTCATGAATGAGCTGCTCAACGAGAAAATTCTCAGTTTTCTTAAAGAGCAGGCGGTGATGGTGGAGCCGTCGAACGAAAATGCGGCGAACGAGTCGAGCGATGAGGAAAAGGCTGCAGAGGGTGATAAGCAAGAATAACGCCAATACAGGCTTCTCTGACTTTCGACCTGCCGGATGGCGGGGTTCGAAGTATCACGAATCTGCACCGCCCCCATTGGCTGGAGGGGGCATGCCGGATGAGACACACAATGACGACTGCGCAGGTATGGTGCCTGGGGCAGTCGTCCCCATTTTAGGAGAACGACGATGAATCTTGTTCCTATGGTAGTCGAGCAGAGCCCTCGAGGTGAGCGTGCATATGATATCTATTCCCGTCTGCTGAAAGAGCGAATTGTCTTTCTCGGTTCAGGAGTCAATGACGATGTCGCCAATCTTATCATTGCCCAGCTGCTCTTTCTCGAAGCCGAAGACCCGGAAAAGGATATCACCTTTTATATCAATTCGCCCGGAGGTTCCGTTACCGCTGGCATGGCAATCTATGATACCATGCAATATGTGAAATGTGATATCGCCACATTGTGCATGGGGCAGGCGGCATCCATGGGAGCCTTGCTGCTGGCAGCCGGCAGCAGCGGCAAAAGATACGCCCTGCCCAACTCGCGGATTATGATCCATCAGCCTATGGGGGGATTTCAGGGACAGGCTACCGATGTCGATATCCACGCTAGAGAGATTCTCCGGATGCGGGAGGACCTCAACGCTATCCTCTCCCATCATACCGGCCATCCCGTGGAGAAGATCGCGGCGGACACCGAACGCGATCGATTTATGAGTGCGGCTGAAGCACTGGAGTATGGTATAATAGACAAAGTTCTTGTTAGACGTGAAGAGATAGCACAGGAAAAGTGAGATGAGCGATATTGAAAACAACGAATCCGAGTGTCATTGTTCGTTCTGTGGTAAGGGTCAGGACGAAGTCGAAAAACTGATAGCCGGCCCGGACGTGTTCATCTGCGATGAATGCATCGAACTCTGCAACGAGATTGTCAACGAGGAAGACGATGCCGAAGGCGAAGAGCAAGGCGAAAGCCGGGCTATCACGCTCAAGCCCAAGGAGATTCACGCCTATCTCAATGATTATGTGATCGGGCAGGAATATGCCAAGAAGGTTCTTTCGGTCGCCGTGCATAATCATTACAAGAGGATAGATGCCCCGTCGTCCGGTGATGCCGTGGAACTGCAGAAGTCCAACATCATTTTGATCGGTCCCACCGGTTCCGGCAAGACCCTGGTGGCCCAGACCCTGGCTCGGATCTTGAACGTGCCGTTCTGCATGGCGGATGCAACCACGCTTACCGAAGCCGGGTATGTGGGGGATGATGTCGAAAACATCCTGGTCAACCTGTTGCAGGCCGCCGACTACGATATCGAACGCGCCCAGCGCGGCATCATCTATATCGATGAGATTGACAAGATCGCCAGAAAATCCGACAGCCCGTCGCTTACCCGGGACGTCTCCGGCGAAGGGGTGCAGCAGGCGCTCCTGAAGATCATCGAGGGCACGATCGCCTCCATTCCGCCCAAGGGCGGCAGAAAGCACCCGCAGCAGGAGCTGGTAAAGATCGATACCACCAATATCCTGTTTATCTGTGGCGGCGCCTTTGTCGGCCTGGAAAATGTGGTCAAGCGGCGGCAGGGACGCAAGTCGATAGGATTCGGCGCCGAGGTGACGGGGGAGTCGAAAAGAAACTTGGCGAGTTGCTGGCTTCCGTCCAGCCGGAAGACCTGCTCAAGTTCGGGTCTCATTCCCGAACTGGTGGGGCGGTTGCCGGTCATTGCCACCATGGAGGAGCTCCACGAAGATGATCTGGTACGTATCCTGCGCGAACCCAAAACGCTCTGACCAAGCAGTACCAGAAACTCTTCGACTTCGAAGGCATTCAGTTGC
>CAVUXQ010000026.1:0-253937 GCA_963745265.1 uncultured delta proteobacterium | reverse complement strand
CAGCTAGCGGATAAAAGCCAGGTCGAGCGAACGGGGTGGGTAGCGCTCATAGCCAGGACAGACCTCCAGCATTTACCTCAGGCTTGAAAGCACTTATTGGAACCTGGCAAAGCGCTTGTTGAAAGCGGAGATAACCTTTTCACGTTCGCTTCCCCATTTGCGCAGATCGTAGGGCACAACCTTCAGATCACTCAGACGGGGGACACCTGGGAGAGGCTCCACCGCGGTAGTCGGCACCCTGGGACTGGCCAGCATCAATACTTTCTGGCCGGTTGGACTGAGACACCAATCGACAAATTTTCGCGCATTGCCGGGATGTCTGGCACCGGCAATGATGGCGACCGGCGAAGGCCAGGCGAGAACGCCATCGTTTGGGAAAATCGCCTTGAGCGGGGCATCGGGGTTCGCCATGGTCATGATATGGGGATCGGGAGCAATGCCGATTCCAAATTCGCCGGCAAGCGCCTTTTTGCCGGGCGCCGAACCACTCTTGGTGAGAAAGGGGATGTTGCCGTAAAGCCGGTCAAGAAAATTCCAGCCTTTCTTCTCTCCCTTTATCTGCAGCACACCGGATATTGTAGTATATGCCGTACCCGAGGTGTTGGGGTTGGAAGCCAGAACCTCGTCCCGATATTTCGGAGAGGCCAATTCTTCCCAGGAGTTAGGGATGGGCAGGTGTTTGTTTTTCAATCGTTCGGTATTGACTTCAAAACCAACCACGACCAGGGAGACACCGGTCCAATATCCGGAGGAATCTTTGAAGTCCGGCTTAACATTGACTGCAGCCGGTGAGACATACGGTTGAAGAAGATGCTCCTTGGCCGCCTGGATAAATGCGTCCGAGCCGCCGCCGAACCAGATGTCTGTCATGGGATTGGCTTTTTCCGCCCGAAGTCTGGTCAAAACCTCCCCCGAAGACATGGTCAGGAACTTGACCTGGATACCGGTCGCCTGCTCGAAAGCCTGTCCGATTTTTTCCGGTCCACCGTAAGCTACGTACATGGTGAGTTCTTTCTGCTCTGCCGCAGAACTTGATATTGACCCGATCAGCACCAAAGGAAACAGGCAGAAAAGAACCAAACAGAGCGTGCGACTATCTTTCGAAATCATAGACAACTCCTATTAAGGGTCAGAGTATCAATCGGAATATCTTATGAAATTGTTCAATGATTAAGATTACTTAAATGCACTCAAGAGCGCAATGCTTTTTCTGATCTACCCTAAAACAAGGTCTGCGCTTACCTGCACCCGACACGAGATTACAAAGCATTTGTTTGCACTATATTTGGGGAAAGTGTGGGAAAAACAGGGTCAGACCCCGGTTTTGCTCTAGGAGCCTGTCGGATTATGCCCTTTTTCCCCATATCTTCGTTAAACTCGAAAAAATTATCCTCAGAATATTCAGTATATGCCTCCGGTAATTTTTTCGAGTTTGCCTCGATCTGAGCAAAAATGCCTATAATCCGACAGGCTCCTAGTGTCCAATCTGCAATGGAGAGGCTCCTAACTACCGGCAGCTTTGCCGGCAACTTCCCAGACAATCTCCAAAAAGGCCCGAAGTGTCGGTGAGGTATCGTCCACTCGCCAGATAGCGGCCATGTCCGAGGTCGGCACCGGAGCCTGGAGCGAACGATAGACCACCCCGGACCGTTTGAGGCTGCGCAATGATGACGGCAGGATCGAAACCCCGAGGCCGCCGGCAACCAGGCTGACGATGGTCGGGGTATTCCTGGCCTCCTGGACGATTTTCGGCGAGAAACCGGAGCGAGCGCAGATGCGGATGAACTGATCGTAGAATCCGGGAGCGACCTGCCGGGGGAGTTGGACAAAGGGATCCTGGGCCAGATCCTGCAGGGCAATCTTCTTCTGCCTGGAGAGGTGGTGTTCCGACGGCAGAACCGCCATCAGGGGCTCCTGCCATATGGTGCGCATCGCAATGGATTCGGTTACGCTGACCGGCGGCCGAATCAAACCGATATCGATCCTGCCTCCGGCGACCGCCTCCGCCTGCTCTTCGCTGCTCAGATCCTGCAGCGACAAGAAGACTTCGGGGTAGCGGGTACGCATCAAACGAAAGATCCGGGGCACCCGCCCGTATACCGCCGAGCTGACGAAGCCCACCGCCAGTTTACCGGTCTCGCCGCGGCCGGCTCGCCTGGCCGCCTCTATCGAATGCTCTGCCTGCATCAGCGTCTTTCTCGCCTCTCCCAAAAAGGCCTCGCCGGCGGCGGTCAGCTTGACCTGCTTTCTGGTCCGGTCGAACAGCGCCACCCCAATCTCCTCCTCCAGGGCCTTGATCTGCTGACTCAACGGAGGTTGGGCGATGCTCAGCCTTTTGGCCGCGCGGCCGAAATGCAGTTTTTCGGCGACCGCCACAAAATATCTTAGATGACGCAGTTCCATAGATGATCCATATATAATAAGTATCAAGTCATCACATATAATATATTGGACATCTTACAAAGGCAATACTATCGTAACACAACAGACAACGGGACATTTTTTTCCGGTGAAGGCTGGTATCCGGTGTCCATCCAGAATTGAGATATTTCGGAGACTGCGCTTGCCTGTTCTCAATCGAGGCGCGATGGCCAATTGAACCGGAGGTAAATGGTAGATATTTCAAGGAGTAAATTTGTCAGCGCAACCAAGAGTTAGGGCGAAATGGCCATTTCTGGATGGACCTTAGCCGGCAATCTGGCTCTTACTCATTCAATACGTTGCCCCTGCGGTCTTCGGGGTATTTTACGAACGCTCATGCTTGGCACTACAAAACGGATCACCTCTCCCATCGACATCGCACAGAATCGGCAGGCCGCAATCGCCCGTCGGGCCGGTGTATTGCTCGCGCTGTTCGTCACAGGCTACGCCACTTTTGCCAATCTCTATGTCACCCAACCCTTGCTGCCCCTGTTTCGCGAGGTCTTTCATGCCTCCGAACTCATGGTCAGCCTGACGGTCAGCGCCCCGGTGCTGGCCATTGCCCTGGCCGCGCCCTTTGTCGGCCTGCTGGCCGATGCGCTGGGGAGAAAAGGGGTGATCGTCGTGGCGATGCTCGGCCTCTGTCTGCCGTCGGCCCTGGCGGCGACCTCGGCCAATCTGCACCAACTCATCTTCTGGCGGTTTCTCCAGGGGCTCTTCATCCCGGGGATCATCACCGTGACCATGGCCTATATCAGCGAGGAGTCGCCGCGCAATGCGGTGGGCATCACCATGGCCACCTATGTCACGGGCACGGTTGTGGGTGGTTTTAGCGGCAGACTTATCGCCGGTTTCTGCACCGCCTATGCAGGATGGCGTCTCTCGTTCGTTTGTATCGCCGGTATGACCTTGGCCGGAACCCTGGTAACCCTCTTTTTGCTGCCCCGCGCCACCACCTTCGTGCGGCAGCGGGGCATAGCCGTCTCACTGGGCTCATTTCGGAAACATCTGAAAAATCCACAGCTTCTGGCTACGTACGCGATTGGCTTCAACGTTCTGTTCTCCCAGGTTGCCGCCTTCACCTATGTCAACTTTTACCTTGCGGACAAGCCGTTTCTGCTCAGTTCAGCCACCCTCGGCGCCATCTTCGCCGTCTACCTGGTCGGGGTGGTCACCACGCCTGCGGCGGGCTTTCTCCTCGATCGAATCGGGTATCGCCGGACGATCAGAATCGCCGTCGGCAGCATCGTTTGCGGCAGCGTCCTGACGCTCATCCACAGCCTGCCGGTCATTATCATCGGTCTGGCGCTCTCGTCCACCGGGGTTTTCGCCTGCCAGTCGGTGGCGTCGAGCTATGTCGGCAAGGCGGCGGACGGAGCCCGGTCCTCGGCGGCGGGCATCTACGTTGGTCTGTATTATCTCGGAGGTACCTTCGGTTCCATCATCCCGGGTTTCTTCTGGCAGCAGACTGGCTGGATCGGCTGTGTGGCGCTTATTCTCGGGATGCAGACTGTCGTGCTGTTGATCGCCCACTGCCTGTGGACGGATGAGCAACGGCTCGAGGGAGTTAAGTCAAGGGTGTCGGTTAACGACATCCAGGGGACCGCAATGAAATTATGAAATACCGTCCCCCCGTCATCCACCTTCCACTACCAGCAGATCAAAGGATGTCTGCGCAAGAACCACGTCTATCCTGGCGATGGTGAGTTCATCGAGGGCATTTTTGGTAGCCGAGGCCTGCTGCCGAAAGGCGAGTTTCGAGATTCTGCCGCTCTGGAACTTCCTCCGGGCTATCTTGAAGAGACTTCGCTTCAACTTCGCGCGGGCCTCAGCCACGGCCAGATTATCCTTTGCCGTGGCCAGCTCCGCTTCCCTGGCGGTGGCCTCCTCAGCCAGCTGCCGCTCCTTTTGCTTGAGCTGCAGCTGTTTTACCCGGACCTCCGCCTCCGCCTGGCGGATCTGCTCCTGTGTTCTCCCGCCGTTGTAGAGATTGACGGTGAGTTTTATGCCGAACATGTAGTCTTGCGAACGGAGACTGGTCCAGGAGTCGGAATAGGAGCTGGGATCCCGACCGACCAGATCATAGTCTGCAAAGAAATCGACGGAGGGGTAATTGGCGGCCTGCGCCACTTTCTTCTGCTGCCGCTCAGCCTGGATATCGCTTTCTAATTTGAGAAGTTCCGGATGCGACGAGGCCTGATGGCCGATGGTGTCGTCGGTGACGGGAGCATCCGTCAGGGCCGGAACCTGCGCGGAACTGGCAATATGGTCGCCAGTGGTGAAACCGAGGACATGGAGATATTGCCGGAATGCCTGTAGACAGGTGCGGTCCGCAGTCCTTAGCGCCACCTCCTTTTCCCTCAATTCCAGAAGCTCGGCTTCATATTCGGCATCCGAGAGACGATTGAGCCGATGTTTCGTTGTGGCTACCGTCATTTTAAGCTGGGCGACCTCGAAATCCCGTTTGGCCATAAGGTAGCGCAACTTTGCCTTTTTCAGTCCCCAGTAGGCGTTTGCCACTTCGAGCCGTAGTTTTTTTGCGGCGATGTCTCTGCTGTATCTCTCGGCTTGCAGGTTGCCTTTGGCTTTTCCGAGGAGTGCTTTGTCCCGGCCGCCACCATACAGATTGTAGGAGAGGGCGAGTCTGCCGTTCAGCTCATAGGGCTCCACATCCTTTTCGACATCTGCGGTGACGTCCTGACCGGCTATCTGTGCCGAGACCTGGATTCCGGTAAAGGTATCGTAATTTTTTATGTACGAGCTCGAACCTGACAGGTCGAGAGTGGGCAAAAAGTTTCCTTTGGCCTCTCGCACCTTGGACTGGGCGATACGCCTCTTCTCTTCCTCCAGGCGCAGCTCGGGTCGCAGGCCCATGGCCAGGTGCGTGGCGCTGGCGAGATCGAGCGGGATGTCTCGAACTTGCTGCGCCGCAAAGCTGTTAGCTGCCGGCAGCAGAGTGGCGACTATGGCGAAAATGGCATATCGGAGATTATTCAAAGCGCAGCGCCTCCACGGGTCGCAGATTGGCGGCACGACGGGCCGGGTAATAGCCGGAGAGCAGTCCCACGCCCATGGATACGGCCATGGCCGTGATAACGATGGGCCAGGAAGGCAGCAGAGGGACGCCGGTGAGGGCTGCCACCGCATACCCGGCCGAGATCCCAAACAGCAGACCCAAGCCGCCCCCGATCGAGCTGATGAAAATCGCCTCCAGCACGAACTGAAGCAGAATGGCCGTTCGATCGGCGCCCAGGGCCTTGCGGATGCCGATTTCCCTGGTCCTCTCGAGAACGGAGGTGCTCATGATATTCATGATGCCCATTCCTCCGACGAACAGAGAGACCGAGGCCGCGACCACTCCCATCACCGTGACCCATTTGAGGATGTTGTTGGTGGTCTTGATGTATTGGGCCATGGTTTGCGACTTGTAGGTGTAGCGGTTTTGATGCCTGTGCCGGAGAATCTCTTCTATCTGCCGGACCGCGGTGTTCGCCTCGGCAAGTGTCGTCGACTCGGCCTGCAGGACCTGGATATCCTTGGTATCGGACATCCGTTGCAGCAGGGGATAGGGGATGAGTAACCGGTTGTTGGCATCCTGGCCGCCGGCGGAGCCGATACTGGCCAGAAAGTCGCGGTTTTTCGGGGTCAGGACGCCAAGGACCGTGAACTTTCTTCGTCCTATGCGGATATCCTTGCCCACGGGATCGGCCGACGGCCCGAAGAGGTCGTGCCGCACCTCGCTGCCGATGATGGCAAATTGGTGATTGTGGGTTATATCCTGCCGGCGGAACTGTCTGCCGGCCAGCAGCGAATCGTTGTTGATGCGGATATAATCGGCGCCCACGCCGGTGAGCTGGCTATTGGAGTATCGGTTGCCGAAACGGACCAGCATCTTCCGGCCACGGGCGTAAACCAGCGGGGAGAGGAGATGGACGGCCGGGCAGCCGGCATCGCGTATGGCCGTATAATCCGCATTTTCGATGCCGGATCCGGGCCGTACCGCCCGGCGCGGATCCTTGTCGGTGTTGTTGCGGTAAACCCAGATCGATTTGAGCCCGAAGGTCTCCAGTTCGGAAAAGACATAGAAGCGGCCCCCCTTGCTGACCGCGCCCACGGTCATGACGGCGGCAATGCCGACGGTAATTCCCAGGATGGAGAGGATCGTCCGCAACCGGTTGTCTTTCAGGGCGAGGATCGATTCGCAAGCGATATCGAAGAGATGTGGGAGGCTCCACTTCATGGCCGGCTCGTGTCTCCCTCTATTTGGCCGTCTTTAAGGCGTATGATCCTTGCAGCGAATGCGGCAATATCCTTTTCGTGGGTAACCATGACGATGGTTTTGCCAAGGCTGTGGAGTTGTGAGAAGATCTGCATGATCTCCCCGCCCGCGACCGAATCGAGACTGCCGGTGGGTTCATCGGCGATGACGATATCGGGTCGATTGATGAGGGCCCGGGCGATGGCCACTCGCTGCTGCTGGCCGCCGGAGAGCTGCGCCGGCATATGGGCCATCCGCTCGGCGAGACCGACGCTGTCCAGGGCCTCCGCCGCCAGCCTCTTTCGCTTGCGGGGCGGGATGCCTGCGTAGAGAAGGGGGAGGGCGACGTTTCGTTCGGCGTTGATGCTGCGGATCAGGTTGAAGGATTGGAAAATGAAACCGATCCTGGCGTTGCGGATCGAGGCCAGCTCTTGGTCGGAGGCGCCTTCGATCGAACGATCGCTCAACCGGTAACTTCCCGATTGGGCCGTATCGAGGCAGCCGATTATATTGAGGAGGGTGGACTTTCCCGAGCCGGATGGGCCCATTATCGCCACGAATTCACCGCTTTGGATATCGAGTGAAATCCCTTTGAGCACCGGCAGGAGAACATCTCCCAACCGGTACGATTTTTTTATGTCGCGAAGACGGATCATGGTCATCGAGGAATTTGCTGCACTATCGTTACTTTTTGCCCGGCCTCGAGGTGTTTCCCCTCGGGCTCCACTATTTTTTCGCCGTCATGCACTCCTTTGACGATTTCGACGCTAACCATGTCCTCGATTCCTGTCTCCACGTGGATAAACGTGAGGCGGCCGTTGTTTACGGCGGCGACCATTGGCTTGCCATCTCTGGTTATAATACAATCAAACGGCACCTTGAAGATGTGGTCATGGTGGGCGATCTGCAGCTTGGCGTCGACCTGCTGGCCGAGTTTGAGGTCGGGCGCCCGGGAGCCATAGCTGAGCCGCACTTTCACGGAATTCTCCGTTTCCTCCCTTTTCAAGGCAGGAGCCACCGAAAGCACGTGCTCTTTCCAGCTCCGATCCGGATAGGCGTCGCTTGAGAGTTCGACACTCTGACCAACCTTGACCAGGCTGTCGTCGGATTCGTCGACCATGATCTCGATCGTCCGCGACGCCAAATTCGCCATGGTAAAGAGCGGCGTTCCAGAGGCTGCCCACTCCCCGGGATGTATGTCTTTGCTGGTAACGGTGCCGTCGAATGGCGCCCGGATCTTGAGCGTCGCCACCACCTTTTGGTTCGTCTTCAGTCGTTCGGCGGCTTCCCTTTTCTCGGCCCGTGCTATTTTCAGCGCGTTTGCGGCGTCATCGAGCGACTGCCGCGAGGCCCCGCCCACCGCATAGATTTTTGCAAGCGAAGTGTAATCCCGTTGCAGCCGGTGCACCTTGAGGTCGGCCTGGGTCAGGGCTTGCCGGGCTTCGCTGGCCTTGCCCTCCAACTCATGGTTTTCAAAGACGGCCAGCACCTCGCCGGCCTTGACCTTATCTCCTTCCTCCGCTCTGACTTCCCTGGCCCGTGCCGAGACAGTGGCGCTGAGTACGGCTTGCTGGTCGCTTATAACCTTTCCCGTCGCATTGAGGATCGAGGTGATGCTCTGCCGCTTGAGCTCGATGACGCTTACGCCAACGGCTTTGTCTCGGCGAAAGTAGAGCGAGCCGAGCCCGAAGACAATACTAAGAGTTACGAGCGCGAAGATGGTCTTTTTCATTTTCGAATTGCAGAGGTATCTTGGCGACCGGCGTGGTGATCGCCGCCGATGCCAGGGGTGTCGGAACATCACGTTAGGGTCGAATCAACCGGATGGGATGCCGGTTCGTTGCAGAAGACATCTACCCGATATGCCCAAATTATTCAACCTTTGCCTTGCACACATTCTGATTCGGTCGCGTCGCCGCCGGAAATGCTTTTCTCTTGTCCTACAGCTGACGAAAAATTTGTTGTAAAATTGTTAGGGATTGTTTCTTTTGGTAAGTGATGGGCTTCGTTGCAGTGATGGGATAGCGAGATTTTTTTTATGCCCCACGGGGAAGGAGCGCAGAGATGAAGAAAAAAACAGCGATTTTGGCGGTGGTCCTGTTCTTTCTGCTAAGCGGTTGCAAGGATTTGCTGCACTCTCCGAAAATTACGGATCGTGGAGATTATACCCCGGTCAAGCGATACATCTCCTCGTTAATTGAAATGCAAATGCAAAATAGCGAGGTGAGGGGTCTCAGCATTGCCCTGGTGGATGACCAGCGAGTGGTCTGGGCAGAGGGGTTTGGTTTCGCCGATGTCGCCGGCAAAGTTGCGGCCACGCCGCAGACCGTATACCGGGCCGGTGCCATAGCCGACCTCTTCACCGCTACCGCGGCCATGCAGCTTGCCGAGCAAGGCAAGGTAGACATCGACAAACCGCTGCGCACCTACCTTCCGAAATTCTCGATCAAGAGCCGATTTTCGCATGCCGCCCCCATCACTCCCCGCAACCTCATGACCAATCATTCGGGACTCCCGGCAGACTTTATGAAAGGCATGTGGAACCCGCACCCCGAACCGTTCGAAAACGTCATAGAACAGATACGCAGCGAATACGTCGCCTATCCCCCGGACACTGTTTTCTCCTATTCCAATCTGGGCTTCACCCTGCTCGGCTGCATGATCGAACGAACCAGCGGTCGCTCCTATGCCTCGTACATGGATGGTGCCATCCTCTCTCCGCTCGGCATGCACCACTCGTCGTTTTCCCAAAAACCCGACACCTCATCTCTGGCTGCCAAGGCATATCGCGAGGGAGAGGAGGTTGCGCAAATGGGCCTGCGTGATGTTCCGGCAGAGGGGTTGAACACCTCGGTGGACGATCTGTCCAGATTTATCGAGATGGTCTTTGCAGGCGGGGAGTCGGCTGGGCAGCGGATCCTGCGTCCGCGGTCCGTGGCGCAGATGCTGCAACCGCAAGACGGCGAGGTGGCTCTCGATCTTGATTTTTATTCAGGTCTGGGCTGGATACTCGGTGGAGTCGATATAGGTAATGGAGGGCCGGTCGCCAGCCATGGCGGCGCCACACTCTGTCATCATAGTGTGCTGATGATTCTTCCCGAATACAAGCTGGGGGTCGTGGTCCTGGCCAACTCCGCCTCGGCTGGGGAGGTCGTCCACAACCTTGCCACCGAGAGCCTGAAACTGGCCCTTGAGGTCAAGGCGGGGATCGGGCAACCGAAAAAGGCAAAAAAACCCGCAGAACTCCTGGTGTCGCAGAAAAAACTGCAGTCCTATGACGGACGCTACGACACCATGGCCGGTATTGCCGATATCACGGCCGAGCAAGGGTATCTCCGGGTTAAAGCGCTGAACAAAAACCTGCGCCTGATTCCGCGGGCCGACGGTCTTTTCCATCCGGAGTATAGGCTGCTGGGACTGCTTCCCGTCAGCCTCGGCAGACTGGGAGAGCTTGGGATCTCAGGTGAGGTGGTCCAGGGCCATCGCATTTTGGTGGGCCATGCCGAGGGCCAGAAATTCCTCATTGGCGAGCAGCTCGAGCCTGTGTCGATTCCGCAAAGCTGGTTGCGCCGGATTGGAAAATATCGGTGTATCAACCGTGGGGACGACCCGGTGTTGATCAGTAAGGGGCGTCTGCGCCAGGATGGCGGCTTTCTCCGCGTCGAGTATAGTTTGCCGCTTTTCACCGACCGCACGATGTCGGTCGTCGTCAAACCGATCTCCGATTCGGCGGCGCTCGTTTACGGGTTGGGAAGCGGCAAGGGTGGCACGATCCGGGTGGTGGACCGCGGAGGCGAGGAGCTGCTGCAATACTCCGGGTATCTGTTTCGCAAAGTAGGAAACGGTCATTCAGGAGGGGGAGGCGACCACCTCTCCATGTAAGGTATGGCGTTTTTCCCGTTACCTTCCCACGCCCCGAAATATGCGTTGCCCACCATGGCCGAGACCTTTTCCATGGGTAAACGGTCCGCCATTGACCCCGCCGTATATCAGCAAAGCAATTGAGAGCAGAAAGACAAAGGCAAAGGGCAGGGTAGCCGAACGACTTGTGAGGCAAGCAGAGATGGGTTTCCAATTGAGGGTAATGTGCACGATACCCAGAATGAGGAATATGATGCTCATCCAGTCGTGCAATGGATGGATCCACCTTCCTCCTATATGGAACAGCATCATCAAGCCGGTCACAGCCACAATCGGAAACGTTATGGCCAAAGTAGGATTGAGGTAGGCTCTGGCTTCTTTTTTTGTCATCACCGTTCTATCGCGCCTCCAGTTTTGAAGTAAAAATATGGCTCCGAGGGGTAGCCGCTCACCTTTTTATTACCAGGACTCATTATTGGCGGCTTTCAATTTAAAATCAACGTAATGTGGGAATCGATTCCCATACTGCTTACCGGGCTCAAACTCACCATTATCACCACAGTATTCGGTCTTGTTGTCGGGTTCGTTCTGGGAGCCTTCTTCGGGCTGATGAAAACGTCGCGCAACATGTGGTTGCGAAAACTGGCCGGTATCTCTATCGAGAGTGACCCTGGGAGCCTGTCGGATTATCCCCTTTTTCTCCATATCTTCGTTAAACTCGAAAAAATTATCCTCCGGTAAGCGAACGGAGTGAGACTCCGAGATATTCAGTTTTTGCCTCCGGTAATTTTTTCGAGTTTGCCTCGATCTGAGCAAAAATTCCTATAATCCGACAGGCTCCTAAACGCCGTCGCCAAGCGGATACGGTACGGCAAATAGCATTTCCAAAAGAGTGTCCAGTTGTCGTGAGCCCGGATGTCGCATTCCGGGCTCGCGTGGTTTGCGGTTGCGCTCGCCGGCTTATCGCCAATCGCGGCGCAAACCTTGCCGGCGGGTCTGGTGGCTGCGATCTGTCCAGCAGGTTGTGATCGTCCGACGCTCAAGGCGTCCATGAAACCTGCTCACGGCAACGGTATCGCGGCAAACTTTCCTGGGCCTGTTATACGCATAATGTTCTTGTGAGGGTTTGCCGGTACGCACAACGGTTACTTTCTTGGTTTGATATGTATCTGGCTGGTATCTTTTATGCGAGACAATTGAGCGGTTATGATGTGTAGCTTCGTTGCCGATCGCATAGCCGAGCACACCGCCCACGACTGTGCCGACCATCGTGGATTTTGTATTGTGGCCGATGGCCTGTCCGAGGATGGCGCCGCTGCCGGCGCCGATCAGCATGCCCTTGACTTGCTTTTGTCCGGCCTGGGCGTTGACGGTGAGGGTCATGGTAATAAGCAGGGTGAAGAGTGCGAGTGAGAGAGCTTTCATGGTGTACCTCCTTGGGTTGCGTTATTGACGTTTATTAGTGCTCGCTTTTCGGGGCTGCCGACCTCTGCTTGGCGGTTTATTTCCGGAAGCGATGCGCGTGAACCTCGGCGTTCAGTTTGCCGTCGGTCATGTCTCTTTTATAGAGTACGTGAGGCTTACAACATAGAGGACATCAGGGGAAATGGGGGTGCGGCAAGGGTCGACATGGGGTCGACATGGGGTCGACATGCATGCTTAACTGGCGGTAAGTACGATATAAACTATGCCTGCTCTGCAGGACTGGACTGGGGGCGGTGCAACGGCCGCCATAGGGCATGTTTGGTTACGATATGCTCTTTTGACATAGGTAGATCAAAAAGGAGCGCCAAAGCCATTATGAAGGCCACGCCGTTCAATAGTATAGAGCTTTGCGGGGTGCATGAACGGATTGTCCAGAAAATGGACAAATTTGGATTTCCACTTGCGCGCCTCTGCATAGAAATGAGGCACCAGTGGGTGAAGAGCGTATTGAGCACTACTCATTTATTGTCATAATATCCTTGAATGACAGAAATTAGTGTTTTGTGGTGGGGCTATCGTCCGAATGTGGCATGGGGTATGCATTCTTTAATTGCAAGAGGGAATGACGGAGCCTGCTCCTAAGGCTCCTGGAAGCGATCCATCCTTCTTCACGGATCAGCGAAAGATATTGAATTGGAGACGATTATGAGAAAGGTCCTGGTCACAGTACTTCTGGGGGTTGCCCTGGTGATAGGATATTCCTTTGTCCGCGGTCATGGGTATGGGAATATGTTTGGTGGATTCGGCATGATGGGCGGCTCGGGGATGATGGGTGGTTCCGGCGGCTCGGGGATGATGGGCGGGTCCGGTGGCTATGGCACAGCGGGCGGTGGTGACTATTACACCCCGACTCCTCATTGGGATAACCGGAACCGTTAACCAGGTAAGCCCAAAGTTGCCCCAACCAATGTTTTCGATAAATTGAAAAACAGCTCGTTTTCTGCAAAATACAAAACAACTGCAAAAAAAGTCAGGGTCGATATTCGGCACTGATCTCAATCAGCAAAATGGCTTCGTGGTAAAACCAACACAACAACAGCCAATGGAGGCATCTATGAAAAAAATTCTTCTCACTGCCCTGGTAGTTTTAGCTCTGACAGGTGGATACGCCTTTGCCCAGGGTGGCTATGACGGCGGTTACGGTAATGGGTATGGATACGGCAACATGATGGGTGGCTACGGCATGATGGGCAACGGAGGTTATGGTCGTGGTTACGGCATGATGGGCTATGGGGGCTACGGTAACGGCTATGGCATGATGGGCCCCGGCATGATGGGCTATGGAGGCAACGGCAATGGCTACGGCATGATGGGTCCCGGCATGATGGGTTATGGAGGCTACGGCAACGGTTATGGAAGGATGGGGTATGGAAGATATAATAATGCCCCCGATAATGCCCCCGGCTATGGCTGGAATGCTCAGAACGGTTGGAACCCGGAAAAAGAGCAAAAGTTCTTGAATGAGACCGTCCAACTCCGGAAACAGCTCAACGATAAGCGGTTTGACTACTTCGAGGCGCAGAGAAACCCCAAAACCACCCGCGATCAGCTGATCGCGATTGAAAAACAAATTCAGGACCTGCAAGCCAAGATTAACGACAAGGCGCAATCGGATCGCTAAACCGTATACGGTTATCAGCAGCTCATCTCCGTTCATTGGCTTGGCCAGTCGCTGGCCGAGCCGATGAACGGTTATGTTTTGTGTAACCGTTCACCAGGTCAACCAAATGCTGGCCTATCCAATGAACTGTAAATGTTCAGTGCGGCCGGGCAAGGTCGCATGTTTTAGCGGGTGGGAATCCCGCCTCGGAAGGGCTAGCCACCCACCGAGTAGCGAGTCCTTGGACCCGAGGGGGTGACCCCGAGGGTTAAGCGTAGGACAGCGAGCCGGCAGGCCGTAAGCCGAAAGGTTGAAGTGATTGAGCCCCGAAATTACCAATGGGAAGGATGACGCCTTTGAACGGTCGGAAATCCACACGGTACAGGCGACAAGTTGGCGAGTCTGGAACCGCTTCCCCGGGGTCGGAGAGCATGGCATGTCGGACATGGCGAATATGCGGCAACCCGGGAGACCCTGGGGCCTCTCACAGGGAAGCGAGTATGCCGGACAACTGATAACAAAGGGAGAAAGGCAAACGGGCGTCAGGGAGTCGGATGGCGCAATAGTACTGATGAAGGCGGGTAACTCCGCTGGAGGAAAGGGCGCCACATCACAACAACCGTCATCAAGGAGACACGAACTGTGCACAGAAATAGAGAACCCGTGGGAACAAAATTGCTGCGGATAGCGGAGAAGGCCCGCCAGGATCCAGATTGCAAATTCACCAGCCTGTTTCATCTGATGAACGAGGATCTGCTGCGGGAATGCTTTGAGGGTCTGCGCAAGGATGCCGCCTCGGGCATTGATCAGGTAACCAAGGAAGAATACGGCAAGGACCTCGCCGCCAACCTGACCGCATTGGTCGGTCGGCTGCATAAGATGTCGTATATTCCACAGCCGGTACGCAGAGCGTATATCCCCAAACCAGGGAGTACCAAGCAGAGACCGCTGGGAATTCCAGCCCTGGAAGACAAGCTGGTGCAGGCGGGACTGGTGCGGATACTGGAGGCGATCTATGAAGCTGATTTCATAGAAGACTCCTTCGGATTCCGTCCGGAACGCGGCTGCCACGATGCGCTGCGGGAGCTGAGTCTGGAGGTGGAAACGGGGCGTATCCATTATATCGTGGAAGCCGATATCAGAGGCTTCTTCGACAATGTCCAGCATGACTGGATGATGGAATTTCTCGGACACCGCATTGCAGACAAGCGAGTGCTGCGTTATGTGAAGCGTTTTCTGAAAGCCGGGATTCTTGAAGAGGGGATATTTGTGGAAACCGAAGAGGGGACTCCGCAAGGTGGGGTCATCTCGCCGGTGCTCGCCAATATCTATCTTCATTACAGCCTGGATCTGTGGCTCACGCGGAGCTTTGTCAGGACGAGTGAGGGCCGGGTCCGTCTCATCAGGTATGCCGATGACTTTGTGGTCTGCTTTCAGTGCAAGAGTGACGCCACGAGGTTTCGGTCCGAACTGGATGGACGGCTTGGTAAATTCGGACTTGAGGTAGCGCCGGAGAAAACCAAGATCCTGGAGTTTGGTCCTTTCGCGGCATCGAAGGCGAAGGCGAGGGGTGAAAAGCCCGAGACCTTTGACTTCTTGGGGCTTACGCATTTCTGCAGCCGGACGCGAAACGGCAGACGCTTTCGCATGAAACGCGTCACCGCGCGCAAGAAGTTCAGAGCCAAGCTGCGAGAGTTTAAAGAGTGGCTGAAGAAGAACCGCACGCTGCCCACCCCGGAGCTGATGAAAACTGCCGCCTCGAAGCTGAGGGGGCATATAGCCTACTATGGGGTGACCGACAACTCCCGGGGAATCAATCGATTCGCCTATGAGGTCCGGCAACTGCTGTTCAAATGGCTCAACCGTCGCGGCAAGAGGAGGTACATGAGCTGGGAGAAGTTTGAGAAGCTGCTCAAGAAGTACCCTCTGCCGGTTCCGCGCATAATGGTGAATCTGCTCACGTCGAAGTGAATGGAGTGATGAGGAGCCGTGTGCGTGAGTAGCGCAAGCACGGTTCTGTGAGGGGCTGGGTACAGTGTGCGAACTGGAAGTGGCAGCAAACGGCACGTAGTAGCCGCGTGCGGCGAGGCGTTTATGAAAGACGAGATGCGACGACATTTTCATAGTACTCACTGTGCTTGGTCTACTCGACCCGGTGCCGCGGGTTGGTGCAAGCAGAGCGTTGCGCTATAGCCTAATTATGTACGACAGTCTGATCGTGCCAAGATAGGGTGCTGGTGAACGTTTACGTTTTTTCTCCCCGACCCGCAAGTATCTCTCATCGCTTCGGACGAGTTCCTCCACTACGATCGAAGCGGTGCCAGGTACTATTTCTGCAGTGACAACAGCCTCTCCAAATTCAAGAGCGATCCGGACCGTTCTCATCTCCTCCCTTGGCAGACATCTCATCCCAGACTATCAGCGCCCTGAGCACCGGGATCGGGATGGTGCAGGCGAGCCGGTCCACTGCTTTTCCCTTTACGCCGATGCACGTAGAGGGCGGGGATGAGATTGGTGCTCAGCACCGCGCTCCAGAGAATGCCGCCGCCGATCACCACCGCGAGGCCCTGTTCGGGAGCCGCCCCCTGGCCCCAGCCCAAGGCGGTGGGAAGCATGCCGAGGATGGCCGTGAGCGTAGTGAGCACGATGGGCCGAAAGCGCACATCTACGGCCTCCCGTACCGCCGCCTCCGGGCTCATGCCGGACGCTTCGTTTCGACGAGCCCGGTAGAGCAGGACGATGCCGTGGTTCAGGCCGATTCCCACCAGGGCAAGAACGGCCACCAGGCCGGTGGCATTGAGCCCCACGCCGCTGACAATCAAGGCAGCGGCCCCGCCGGTGAAGGCCAGGGGAATCTGCAGCAGAAGCAGCCCGGGGACCAGGAGGCCGTCGAACTGCAGGATCAGGATGCCCAGCATGAGCACGAACGCGGCGATCGCGGCAATACCGAGCCCGAGAGCGGCGTTTTCCAGCTCCGGGTAGAGCCCTCCGAAACCGATGCGGTAACCGGCCGGGAGCTCGAGTCCGGCCAGGGCGCGCCGGGCCGAGGCGATGGTGCTTCCCAGGGTGCCGGTCGGAGTGGCGAGGATCTCCAGGGAGCGCGCGCCGCCGACATGCCGGATCTGGTTGGGGGTCGTAACCAGATTGAGCGAGGCGAGGGTCCCCAGGGGCGTCCAGCCCTGGGTGCGGATAGGGAGTGTCTTCAGGGCCGCAAGGCTTGTGTGGGGTGCATCGGCCAGCCGAATATAGATAGGCAGCGGCAGGTTGCCCCGGGGGACCTCGGCGACCGTTTCTCCGGCCAACAGCGGCTGCAGCTGGGCGTACAGGCCGGCCGGGGTCAGGCCGTGGGCGGCCAGGACCGTGGTTTTGGGGTGGATCCGGAGCTGAGTGACCGGGTAGCCGTCGTTATTGAAGATATCGGCCAGGGCCGGAACCCGGCGCAGGCGAGCCACCACTTTTTTCGAGAGGGTACGCAGGGTCTCGAGTCGGTTGCCGAAGAGCCGGATGACAAAGGGCTGGGGCAATCCGGAGAGGCTCTCGCCGACACGTTCCAGGGTCGGCGTCCCGATGAGCACCTGGGTGCCAGTGGAGCTGCTCTCCCGCCGGAATCGTTCGCCGATCGCATCGAGGGAATTCACCTTGATATCCGGCTTGAGGACGATCATGATCTCGCCGGCGTAGGCCGGTTCGGTATAGGTGGTGCCGGCGGAGGAGCCGATGCGCGCATAGGTATGGGCCACGGCCGGATCGGCGCGCAGCCGCCGGGTGGCGCGGAGGAAGACCGCATCGGTATCGGCCAGGGAGCTGCCGGGCGGCAGGGTCAGGCTCTCCAGCATGACCCCTTCGTTGGGAAGCGGCAGAAAATTGACCGGAACGAGCGCCAGCCCCGCAAGGCTTATCACGAGCAGGAACCCGCATCCCAGAAGACTGAGCCGCGGGAAGCGCATGACCCGATCGAGGAGCCGGTGGTTCAACAGGCGGAGGCGACGAAGCAGTGTGGCGGCGAGCGTGGGCTTGCTTCGTTTTTTTGCCGGAATTCCGAGAAACCCGAGCCCCAGCGGGATGAGGCTCAGGGAGATGAACAATGAGGCCAGCAACGCCAGCGCCATGGCGAGAGCGAAGGGGATGAAAAAAAGCCCGGCCAGACCGCCGACAAACAGCAGCGGCAGAAAGACCGAGACCGTGGTGAGGGTGCCGGTGATATCGGGGCTGGCTATATCGCCGAGTCCCTGCCACACCCCCTGCCAGCGCCCCGCGCCCTGCTCCCAGCGGTGGTAGATGCTCTCCAGGACGATGATGCCGTCGTCCGCCAACAGGCCCACGGCCACGGTCAGGGCGCCGAGGGTCATGAGGTTGAGGCTCTGGCGGGCGGCATACAGTCCGGCAATTCCCATGAGAAGCGACAGGGGAATGCTGATTGCCAGGGTCCAGATGCCCCGGCCGGCGCCCAGGATCCAGAACAGCACGGCAATGGCCAGCAGGGCGCCGATCAGCAGGTTGCGGCTCAGGTCCGAGCCGATGATATGCACCAGGTGCCCCTGGTCGTAGGTCTTGACCCAGCCGGTCCCTGCCGGGAGGTCGTTCCGGGTCTGCGCCAGAATGCTGTCGACCGCGCGGGTCACCGGAACGGTCGAGGCCCCGGGCTGTTTGAAGACTGTCAGGGCGATGGTGGAGTGGCCGTCCAGGTTGACGGTGTTGTGGGTGGGAATCGGGGCGCGCACGATCCGGGCCAGGGCGTGCAGCGGGATCGGCCCGTCCGGGCCGGCAACGGGGATCTGCGAAAGCTCCTCGATTGTGGTCGGCAGACTGCGGGCTTCGATGAGGATGTCCTGATGCCCCTGGGTGATGATGCCGCCGGGGCTGAGGAGCACCTGGGCCTTTACGGCATCGACCATGGCGGTGATTGGCACCCGGTAGCGGCGCATGGCGGCAAGGCGTGGCTGCACCCAGAGGGATTCGTCACCGCAGCCGTAGACCTCGACTTTCTGGACCCCCGGCAAGGCCCTGAGCCGTGGCTCCACCACGGCTCGCACGCTGCGCAAAACCTCCATCGGCTCGACCTCGGCGGGAATGCGGACGGTATAGTCGCCGACTTCGTTGATTGCATTTCCCATGATTTCCGCCTCGGGCTGCACCGAAGGCGGGAGCGTTCCGCGAGCGCGGTCGATGGCGCTGTTGACGGCCTGGAGGTCCTGCTGGGGGGCGGTGCCACGGGCGAACCGCACGTCGATCTCGACGGTGCCGTGGCCCATGTTCGAGCGGACGCCGACAATGTCGGGCAGGCTTAGGAGCTGGCCCTCCATGGGACGGGTAACGAGGGTTTCCAACTCGGCTGCAGTGGCCCCGGGCTGGTGGGCGATCACTGCGATCTGCGGGAAATGGAACTGCGGCAGCACCTCCACGGGGATGTGCACCAGGGCAACGATGGCGTAGGCTATGAGGGCCCCGTAGATCAGGCCCCAGAAAAGCGGCCTCTTCAAGACCCGTTTCATGCTATTGAACAGTTCCATGGCATCAATCCGGCTGCTGGTAGTGCTTGGAGAATTCCCGGTGAAATTCGAGATAGGCGTTTTCGACCACCACCGCCTCGCCCGGCTCGAGTCCCTTGGCTATCAAGGTCCACGCCCCCCGGCTGGGACCGGGGACGACTTGCCGCCGGCTCTCGCCGCTGGCGGTGCGTACCATGACCCACCAGCTGACCCGGTCGAGGATCAGGGCCCGGGTCGGCACGGCAACAAAGCGGCGCAGTGCTCCGTCGAGAGTCACCGAACCCGTATCTCCATCGTGCCAGCCCGGTGCCGGATCGGTTGCCTGGAGATCGATTTCCAGGCTGCCGTCCGGATTGGTGGCGCCCGGAATCGCCCGGACCACCACCGGAATCGCCACTGACCGGTCGGCTGGGAGAAACCTCCCTTTCATTGCGACGCGGACGGCCGCGCCATCGGTCCCGTAATAGCGGGCCGTCAGCCAGAGGGCCCCCGTTGGTCGGATGGTGAGGATCGGCCGGCCCGCCGCCACCGCTTCGCCGTTGCCCGCTGTAAGACGAAGCACGGTGCCGCCCACCTGGGCCGTCAGCCGATTTTTTGCCCGGATGGCATCGAGCCGCGCCCGGGCCGTCTCAAAATTCGTCCTGGCCGCGGCAAGATCGGCTTCGGCCCGGTACACCGCATTCCAGGTGGCGAGCTGAGCCGCCGCCTTTTCGCGCTCGGCGGCAAGAATCTTCCGCGCCGCCTCCAGGGCCGCGCGGGCTCCGGTCACGGCAGCCTTGCCCTCTGCCAATCGCTCGGTTGCGGCGGGGCCCGTCAAGCTGCCGAGAACCTCCCCGGCCGTGATCGTGTCGCCGGGGAGGAGATGCAGTCCGGTGACGATGCCGGTTGCCGCGCTCTTGATCCGCACCAGGACGACAGGGGCCACCCGGGCGAAGCCGGTGAGATGGGTGCGGATCGAAAGTGCCCGTGCCGTGACGACACCGCCGGCGGCCGCGGCTGGAATCGATTGGCAGCACAGGAGGACGGCGCCCGCCAGTAACAGCGTATTTTTTGCGATTTGTGATCTCATCATATTTATTGAAAGGGGAAATGGAGGCAGGTAGCGGTTTCGAGGCCGACCCCGAGATCGGCTACCGCCGCGCGGAGCCGAAGTGCGTCGAGGCGCGCCGAGAGCAGATCGGCCCGGGCCCGGTACAGGCCCAGGATATCGGCATTACCTTTTTCCAGTGACTGCCGATAGGTATCGACAAGATCTTTCCGGGCCCTGATCAGCTGCTCCGTTATGGCGATTCTCCGGCGATCACCGGCGATTTTTTTCATGATGCCCGTAATCTCCGCGCGGGTGTCGAAGAGTCGTGCCAGGTAGGCGTCGTAGAGCTTCTTCCGGGTCGCCCGCTCCAGGGCGATCCGGCCCTGGGCATGGTCGAAGATCGGGAAGGTGATATCGATGCCGAAACCGGTGGTGACGACATTGCCGGTATCCCGTGCCTGACCGAGGTTGATTCCGATATCGGGAAACTGGGAGAGGACAGCCGACCGCACCCGGGCCTCCTGGCTTTGGTAGCCTTTTTTCAGGGCGAGTAAATCCGGGCGCCGTTCGGTGAGTCCGGAAAAAAGATGCGAGGCCGCCGCCGTCCTTGGCCAGGCCGAGAGCGTCGCCGCCGGCATCTCCTGGATGTGGATTTGGCGCGCCGGCGGCACTCCCAGGTCGCGGTTCAAGAGGAGGCGGTCCTGTTCACGCTGCTGCAGCACGCCGGCCAGCGTCGAGCGCACCTGCTGCTGGGCTGATTCGGCGGCGGCCAGCAGACCTTCGGTTATTTGCCCCTTCGTCACCGCTTTTTGTATCCGGTCGCGGTTCTGCGAGGCCGCTTCTTCCCAGCGGCGCAGCAGGACCAGCCGCTGGTCGGCCCAGAGCAGGCGGATCACCTGGAGCCGCGCCGATTCCGCCACCTGCCATTCCTTCCAGGCCACCGTGAGATCGACCGCGGCCGTCTGCGAGGTTGCCGCCGATAGCCTGGCGTTTCTTCCGAGCAGCGAAGTGAGGTCCCACCCGAGGCTGGCATCGTAGCCGTTCACCGTCCCGGCCGTATCACCGCCGCTCAGAACCTCGTAACCCAGGGAGAGCCGGGGATTTGGCAGGAGGCCGGCCTGGAGGAGCGAGGCGCGGGCGATCTTCTTTTCGTCCCGGACGCTCTGCAAACCTGGATTGGCCAGCACGGCCAGAACGGCCGCTTCGTCCGGAGACAGTCCGTCGGTAAGATCGATCGGCAGCGGCTTGAGGAGGGGGGGGTGGATGTCGCGCGCGGCGACGGCCAGCCGATCCAGGTTCGGGCCGGCCAAGATCGCCGAGACCGCCCTGTCGTCGATCCGCCGGGGTCGATAGCGCGTACAGGCTGATAGAAGGCAGAGGGCTGCCATGAGTGCGATGAAGCGGATTTTCAACATAACTCGTATCCAAGGTTGATCCGTAATCTGCAAACAGCCTTTCTTGAAAGAGGGAGGCCGCTGCCGGAAAACAACCTATATCATGCTGATTGCTTCAAGATGGCGGGGAATACACTTTTTGGCAATGTTCGCCCGGTCGATATCCGCGGCAAGGAGTTTTCGACAAAGCGTCGTGGTAAGAGGCGATTCACTTATACCCCTGTCGTCTCCGCCAGGGGAAGGCGGATGGTAAAGGTGCTCCCTTCTCCCGGAGTGCTGGCGACGCCGATCTCACCGCCGTGGGTCCGGACCACCGAGCGGGCGAGCGCGAGCCCGAGGCCGCTGCCGGGAGTGGAACGGCTCTGGTCCGTGCGGTAGAATTTTTCAAACACGCTGGTAAGATCCTCCCGGCCGATCCCTATGCCCGTATCCCGGAAAGCGACGACCACCTGGGAGTTCTCGCAGGTAGCGGAGATGCTGACAGTGCCACCCTCGGGCGTGTATTTGATGGCGTTGTCCAGGAGATTGGCGACGACCCGCTGCAACCGTCCCCTGTCGCCGATGATCGGAAGAGGGGTTGGCAACTCGCTCATGGTGAAGATGAGGGATTTGTTCTCGGCCATGGGGGAGAAGAGATCGAAAGCCTCATGGAGAATCTCCTGTAGATCCAGCGGTTCACGGGCGATGGTCGCCAGCCCCGTGTCGGTCTGGGCGATATCGAGCATGGTATTGATGATGCCGACCAACCGGTCGCTCTCTTCAATGACCACACCTGCCATCTCCTCAAAATCGGGCGGATTTGCTTTCGATGTCAACGCCGTTTCGGCCATGCCCCGGATGCGGGTGAGGGGGCTGCGCAAATCATGGGCGACGCCGTTGGTGACCTCTTGCAATTCATGAACGAGTAGCTGAATGCGATCCAGCATGGTGTTAAAGGCAAACGACAGTTCTTCGATCTCCTGGCCTCCGTGGCCCAGGGCGACCCTGCGTCCCAGATCGCCGTTGCCGATTTCGGTCACGGTCTGCCGAAGCCGGTTCAGGCCGGAGAGGGCTTGCCGGGAAACCAGCCATCCCAGGATGCCGCCGCAGACGATCATAATCGTGAGCGCTCTGCCGAAGGTCTCCCTGTATCGCTCCCTCAAGTGGGCGTTTTGCAAGAGTGTCGAACCGATTTGCAAAACGTGTCCATCGGCTGTGCGTTTGAAAAGCATTCGTACTCCCTCGCGGTGATCGGGAGGATAGATGGTTTGGAAGATTTCCGTGGGTGCTGCTTTGGCGAAGGTGGGCGGACGGTCGGGGATAGATTGCCAGGCGTTGAGATCAGAGGCGGCCAGAATCGCACCCCGCGGGGAAATCAGTCGGAAAAAGAGTCGGCGGACGCCCCGGGCGTGGGCCTCCCTCTTGAATTCGCTCTGCAGCGCGTCGACGCCATGGGAGAGGTAGAGGGTCTCGAATTCTTCCGCGGAGCTTGCGAGCCGCCGATCGATGCGGTGTCCGAGATCGGATATGAGGTGAAGGTAGACTACCGCAAACACGGCAAACGATAAGAGGCCGAACAACCCGGCATACCAGAGCGTTGCCTGGAAGGTGAGCGACCGGAATATTTTTCTATGAGCGGCTTTGCCAAGCACTGCGTTTCTACTGTTCGTTGGTGGTTAGTCGCGTGCTTCCAGGATATACCCCGCACCCCGAATAGTGTGGATCAGCTTCTGGTCGAAAGGACGATCCACCTTTTCGCGCAGACGGGAGATTCGGGTTTCGATGACATTGGTTTGGGGATCGAAGTTGTATTCCCAGACATTTTCCATGATCATCGTCTTTGAAACCACCCGGCCGGCATGGCGCATGAGGTATTCAAGCAGGGCGAATTCCTTGGCTTGGAGCACGATTTCCGCTTCGCCCCGGAAGACTTTGCGCCGCACCACATCAAGAGACAGATCGGAGACCGCAAGCCTGGTAGGCTCGGAGACGGCGGTGCTGCGCCGAATCAGCGCCTCGATGCGCGCCAGCAGTTCGGAAAAGGCAAACGGCTTTACCAGATAATCATCGCCGCCCGCGTGCAGACCCTTGACGCGATCGCTAACCGAATTCTTGGCGCTCAATACCAGCACGGGCAGGGTGATCCGATGCTCACGCAGCGTTCTGATCACCGTCATTCCGTCGAGTTTCGGCAGCATGATGTCGACCACGGCGGCATCATACGGGGCCAGCATGGCCATCTCCAGCCCCTGGGCGCCGTCGGTGGCGCAGTCCACCACGAATCCTTCCTGTTTGAGGCCGTTACGGATAAATTCCGCGGTTCGCCGGTCGTCTTCGATAAGCAGGATTTTCATCGTATAACGTGCCTTTTCAGAACCGTATCTCCACTCCGGCTCCCAGGCCGTAGTCGGAATGGTATCCGGCGAGAATGGGTAAGCCCCCTTGTCGGGAACGGTGACGAGCACATCGTAGGTTTCCGCCACCGTCATCAAAAAGGTGTTCTTGCGCAGCGGCTCTACGGGTTGGCCGTCGGCGCTGATGATGGTCATCGGTCCGCCGGCGTAGCTCAGGAAAAAATAGGCCATGGCCAAGCCGTCGATGATCCTGAGTCGAATGGTCTGCCCCTTGCGGGCCGGGACCGCAAATGCCGGCCTGCCCAGTGAAGAGAAGTGGGGACCGACAGCTTGTTGACAACCTCGATGCGGGCGATATCCCCCTTGTGAAAGAAGAGGGTGGGGCCGGGAATGGCGCCGTTGATGGTCATTGAGCTGCCGGTTTTTCCCAGGATGGTGATATTTTGGCGGGCGATGGTGAGCCGGTAACTCCGGACCGCGGCCTGGGTGAACGAGGAAAAGAACAATGCGCCGAGCAACACTATCAGGATAACCTGTTTTTTCGTAACCGTTCACCAGGTTAACCAAACAGTGGCTAAACCAATGAACTGTAAACATTCACCAGTGCCCCAGGTTGGTGCAAGCTGGCTGGTGGGCAATAGCCTATTCTATGCACGCCAGCCAGATCGTGCCAAGATGGGGTGCTGGTGAACGTTTACGTTTTTTCATGCCCTCTCTCTTTTTTTGGCAAGATGGAAAATCCCCCGCTGGGTGGGAGGATTTTGGTTACTTTTCTTGCAGTCTTAAGAACTCATTATAGAGAGTGGGGACAAATTTGCAAATTATCCGGTTGCCGGTTGGTTGTCCGATTATGCCTTCTTCCCTCAGAGCTTCGTTCAACTCGAAAAAATTACCCTCAGAATATTATGAATATGCCTTTGGTAATTTTTTCGAGTTCGACTCGTTCTGAGAAAAAATGTCTATAATCAGACTCCTCGGAACTTCTGGGTCGTTCAACCCGGTCCTGCCACTGCGTTTTGTATCACGCCGACCAGGAAGACCAGCCAGAATATGGCCATTGCCACATACGCGTACCCTCTTTTCCTGAAGTCGAAAACCTCCCGCAGATTCTTCGGTTCTTGTTCTGCGCGGTCGACAAAGGGGATGATAAAGAGCGAGGTGAACAGCAGCACCATGCCGATAACGGTTCCCCAGATGTCGGGTTCGAGACCGAGATGCTCTCCGACAAAGACGTTCAAGCCGTGGGTCCAGCTGATCGGGAAGGTTGGTTTGGCGCCGAGTTTCCCGGGGCCGGCGTGCATGTGGAAATAGGGCGAACTCGGAAGGAGCTGCGGGGCGACACCAGGATTGCGCGGGACGAAAGCGGAGATGAGAAGAATGATACCGAGAATGATCCCGCTCCAGACCAGCCAGATCTTCACATGTTTGCTAAATGGCGCTTCTTTACCGCTTGTCGGTTTCCAGAACGGCTGCGAAATTTTCTTTTCGCGAATGAGATAAACATGCAACACCATCAACAGCACCAGGACTAGAGAGCCCAGAGAGAGATGAATGGCGTAGATCTGGGTAAGCTTCACCGTGGCTGTTGGAATGGCAAGAAGGGCGGCGAAGGTGTAACCGAAGAATTTCTCCATTCCTATGGCCTGGAAGAACTCCGAGGTATGCCAGGGAACGGCAAATCCAACCTCGTCCCAGTGCAGCGATTCACCGGTGATGTACAGAGCGAAGAGGGTTGCCGCCAAAAGGATCCCGACGAACCACAGGCCCTGCTTTTTTCCACGGTACGATCCGCTGATAAACGCTCGCATAATATGGGTGAAGAGTAGGGCGAAAATGACAAAGGAGTTAAAATAATGAAAATTGAGAACAACCCGCCAGCTGGGTGATTGGATCATGGATTTCGTTATGCCGTAGGCAAGACCTGCATCCGGGATGTACTTAAACGCCAGGATAAATCCACTCAGAAACTGCAAGGTCAAACAGATTCCCAGAATGCCTCCGATTGAGTACCAGAAATTATTTGTGTCTTCGGGGATCAAATAGGTGCTTACCATCGATCTTACGCCAAACTGCTCGCTCAGTCTGCCGAGCAGGCCTCCAGGTTCGTGTATACTCCGACTTTCCATACCCACTCCTTGGTTGAGGAATTGCCCGGCAATCCCCGTTGGCTCTTCCGCCCCCGCTTATCTCTTTGCAAGGCCGTAATAAAAGCGAGTGCGTTATACATACCTTATAAAAATATGATATTGGGAGAGTGGGGGCGATTCTAGATAAAGCTTCTTCACCACAATGGCGATTTCTGTGAAGTCTGCTTCACAAACCAGAGGTGTGTGTTGGAATTCGTTGGGCTAATATGCTGAGACATTCAAACATTTTTTCGCCCTGGGGAGTCAGGTAGTAGAATTTTTCGCGATCCTGCGCGAGCAGATTGTGCGATTTCAGATTTTTCAGGTGAAAATTCACTTTGGTGTGATCCGCGATGCCAAGATGACGGTTCAGGTCCATAAAACGCATCTTCTTATTATTGGCAAGCAGCACGAGGATTTGCCTCCTGATTGGATTGCCCAGGCAGGCCAGTGCTTCATCGAGGTTGAGATCGACCAGCTGTTGCTCAAGTTTTAATGCTTCCAAATTGCGTTTCACCGCGACAAGGAGTTCATCTTTCTTGAACGGCTTGGCCAGGTAATCGTCCGCGCCGCTTTTCATGGCGAAAACCGCATTGTCGACAGTCGAAAACGCCGTGATCATGATGACCTTCACTCCGGGATAGTCCTTTTTAAGAAGAGGCAGCAATGCCATGCCTCCCATTCCCGGCATCATATTGTCGACGATGACTATCCTGGCAGCATGCAGCTTGAGCTTTTGCAAGGCGATCTCGGCGGTTTCGCAACCAATCGCCTCAAAGCCGTCTCGAGTGAGGATCTCGACAATGCTCTCCCGCAGATCCTGGTCATCGTCAATGACGATGATGCTAGTATCGATCATCTGAGAATATCGGTAGAGTTACGGTGACGACGGTTCCTCCCGATTCGCTGCTTCGCATGGAGATTTCACCGCCATGTTTCTTAATGATATTATAGCATACGGAAAGTCCCAAACCGGTGCCTTTACCGATTTCCTTGGTGGTAAAAAAAGGGTCGAATACTTTGGCGAGGTCGTTTTCGTCGATGCCCCTGCCCGTATCGGAGATCACGACCATCACCTGGTTGTCGATGATAGCGTTTCTACCTCGATGGTGTCTTCCGCTGAACAGGCGTCGAGACTATTCATCAACAGGTTGATGAACACCTCTTCGAGTTTCCAGTCAATTGCCATGATTCTTGGCACCTCGCGGAGAGTGAGACGAATGATCGAACTCAATTTCTGATTTGCAGAAGCCTATGGGAGCTGCTGACGATCCGATTGATATCGGTGGATTCCAGTGCCGTTTCTTTGTCCCGGGAGAAATGCAGGAGCTCTTTGGCAATTTTTGAGGCCCGCTCGATATTACGCTCGATTGCATCCAGCTTTTTCAGTATTCCCTTGTCACCCTCCAATTGTTCTTTGAGCATTTCCACGTTGAGAGAGACATTGGTGAGCGGATTGTTGATTTCATGGGCGATTCCGGCGGCAAGGATGCCAAGCGACGTCATCTTCTCGGATTGAGAAAACCGTAACAATCTCTCGTTAATTACCTCCCGTTGTTCGAGGCTGAAGAGCGCAAGGGCCTTGATTGTGGAATAGGTGATGAAAAAAGCGCAGAATCCTCTAAGCAGAATGACTCTTCCTCCGATAACGGGCACGATCTCGTGGGTCGGTACGGCTCCGGTAACGCAGGCATAGAAGATCATGGAACTGCCGGCCAGGATGAAATGGTTGGATACCTTCCGGGAAAACGAACGGACGGTTTTCGAATAGCCGATAAGGCCGATCCCCGCCGCCAGGCCGCTCGGCAAGGCGATAAGAAGACGAAGATACATATCGTTTGCGCCGTACCGGTCCAGATGTACTGCAAGCAAAAGCAGGAGAACCGCCGATACGGCGACCCCAGCTTTGATCGACGTTTGGGTTGTTTTGACGGAGCTTGGTATCCCTTGAAGGTGATAATGTTGAGAAATATCCCGAAGTAGAGCAAAAAAAGAAAAGAAATACCGCCGAGGACGAGACAAAAAGCGCGAAACCCGCACCCCTGACTTGCGGCTGCCAGCTGTGCCAACAGTTCAGTCCATTCGTGGAACCCGTGGCTGATGCCAAAGCCGAGAGCAACCAGAGGATCCTGGCTATCCCGAGTTCGCTCAGGCGTACATCCCGTGAAAATATTGCCACGCCCAGGGTAAAAAATGCCAGGCCATAGAGGAGATAGAGAACGAAATTCCATACCATCGCGGAAAGGGGGCGGATTTTCGGCAGATTTGAAGTAACCGTTTATCAGGTCAACCAAAGACTGGCAAGCCAATGAACAGTAAACGTTCTTCAGTGCTCCAGGCTGGCAAAAGCAGGATCTATGCGCGTCAGCCCAGTCGTGCCAAGATGGGGGGCTGGTGAACGTTTACTGTATTGTATGATAGCATGAGCTGGAGCCGTGCAACTGGGCAATTTTTGTATTTCGAAAGAATTTTCGGGGTGCCGCTGAAGGTGATGTCACGCCGGCAATTCTTGAAGCTGCCCTAGGAGCCTGTCGGATTATAGGCATTTTTGCTCAGATCGAGGCAAACTCGAAAAAATTACCGGAGGCATATGCTGAATATCTCGGAGTCTCACTCCGTTCGCTTACCGGAGGATAATTTTTTCGAATTTAACGAAGATATGGGGAAAAAGGGCATAATCCGACAGGCTCCTAGACCATGAACTACGGCATGACCTGAATTTTCTGTATATGCATCTCCTGAAAGCGACTTGAGCAATTGGCGTGTCACAGAGTGGTGGATTCCGTAGGAGCACTGCTGACTTGCCTGTCAGGCCATGTGACATTGCTGCGGTATCTATCGTTGGAAAGACAAAGGGTAAGAAAAAAACCTCTTCGAATTCAGGTGATAGGATAGTGCGAAGAACCGCAGTCTTTTTTGCTGCTGCGGCGTTCCGGGCACCGGGGGAAATGTCCAGATTGTAGGCAGCGTTTTGATGGGCAAGGCGAGAAATCGACTGCTTTCTGGACAACTGCCGCCATTTATATCCGTGGGTCCGAGGCGGATTTCGGTGGCTAATAATCTCACAAATGGTGGCGATGCAGCGATCCTTCTCTATCTAAAAAATAGGCAGTACGAACCCTCGCCTCTTTCGATGGAGGAGGCTAATAATGATTAAAAGCATATGATATCAAGATGATATAATGAATGTTGCATTGTGGCATGCCTCATGCAAAATACGGTGCAACAAGGGCCGATGGCAACGTATCACACTGTGGAGGGGATCGGATCCTGCCTACGGCAGGCATCTCAGGCGCTCTTCACCAAGAAAATAAGAATTACTTTATGGAGGCTACCATGAAACGAGCACTTATTGCGGCACTTCTGGTTGTTGGTCTGGCTGCCGGTTATGCCTATGCCCATGGAGGGCAGGGCGGTGGTTACGGGTACGGAAACGGCTATGGTCATATGTCGCGCGGTTCCGGCGGCTACGGTATGCGGGGCGGTTACGGGGGTTATGGCATGATGGGCGGCTCAGGTGGCTACGGTATGCGGGGTGGCTACGGCATGATGGGTGGTCAAGGCATGATGGGTAGCTACGGCGGTTATGGCATGATGGGTGGCTCGGGCGGTTACGGCATGAGGGGCGGCTCGGGTAACTACAACATGCATGGGGGTGGGGCTGCCTATGGCTACGGTCGATCCGGTGGCTGGAATGGCTGGAACAACATGAATGGCGGTGCGTCGCGGCAGCCGGATAACAACGGTTGATACTCGGCAAGCTGGAACGGCAAATACGCCCTCAGGTGCTACCGGCGAAACGGCACGGATACCAACCCTGCCGTATCGCCGATATACCTCTCCGCCGACTACCTGCCGGTTACGATAAAGCGCCCGTACATTCCTTTGGAAGCATGAAAGTAATACTGACAAAGATAGTAATATTCGCCGGGTGGCGGCGCCGGAAAGGTGACCGACCCCTCGGCGTACAGGGATCGGTGCACGTCTTCTAGCTGACGCGGCGGAAGGACCGGAATACCGGCAAGGGTGTCAGGCGCACCCATCATGGAAAACACCGGATAGGGAGGCGGAATGGGTGTTATCGACAATCCGTGTGCCATTCCCTGGCCGTAGTCCATATTGACAAAGGTGATGGTGATCAGTGAGCCTGCGGGCACGACGATCGTCGGATTGACCAGACCGGCAACCTCGAAGGTGGTGTCGGGAAAACCCGGCTGGACGGCGGCGACGCCAATGTCAATCCTTTGTCCAGTAAAGCTCACCTCCTTGCGATCCTTGTCCACATGGGCCTGCCTGGCAGTTTGCTTGAGCAGTTGGTTCGCGTCCAGATAGCTGATCGGAGGACCTCCCTGCCAACCGGAACCGCCCATCATTCCGCCCCCCATCATTCCCCCGCCCATCATTCCATTACCGCCTCGACCATATCCGCCGCCGTAAGGCATGTTCGGCTGTGCTATGCCTTTAGACACCGGCAGAGCAAGGAGAAGTGCCAAGGTCAAAATGAAAGCCATGCCGCTCGACCTATAGTGTATTGTGGATTTCATAAGCGCTTGCTCTTCTTTTAGATAATGATTCCTAAACATTCACCAGGACCTTATCTTGGCACGATCTGGCTGGCGTGCATAGATAAGTTATAGCCGTCAGCCAGCTCGGAGTCTGCGCCAATCTGGGGCACCGGTGAACGGTTACAAGGATTCAATTCGATATTTATCGATGCTAAAAAGATATATCGCTCCTTGTTTTTGTCAAAGGATGCGCAAAGGATGGGTGAGGTTGTGCTTCGGGTCGCGGATGCCCTGTTTCGTCATGCGGATCGGGTCTTCAAATTTGTCGATGGCGGCATTGCCCCGGCCTGTCCGATTTTGAAGAGTTGGCCAGATTGAATGGTGGGGTGGATGAATCTTGCCTGAAAAATTGGCAGGAGGGTGTTGGCAAAAAGTGTCACTTCTATCTGAGAAGGGTAATTTCTGAGCACCGGTTTCGGAAGCTGGGCAGGTGGTGAAAGTCGGATAATGTGGCGATATATATACACTATCTGACAATAAACGCTTACCAGCACCCCATCTGGAATGCTGGCAGGCGTTTACCCGCGAATCAGGCCGCAGTCGACCGATTCGAAGAACGCTGGAAGGGAAAAGATATTTACTGAATAAACTCTTCGAGCTGCTTTCCGGGCTTGAATTTCACGCTTTTTTTGGCTGCAATCTGGATGGTTTCTCCCGTCTGCGGATTGCGTCCTTGACGGGCGGCCCGTTCGCTTACGGAGAAGGTGCCGAACCCGATCAGCGTCACCTTGTCGTCTGCGGAGAGAGCCTCCGAAATTGCCGACAGGATGCTGTTAACCACCTGATCGGCTGTGGATTTGTTCATATCGCAACTTGCTGCCAAAGTTTCTACTAATTCGCCTTTGTTCATACTCTTCCCTTGTGTTTTGTAACCGTTCACCAAGTCAACCAAACAACGGCCAAACCAATGAACTGTAAACGTTCATCAGTGCTCCAGGTTGGCGCAGGTAAGCGAAGACTCCGAGCTGGCTGACGGGGCTATAGCCTATCTATGCACGCCAGCCAGATCGTGCCAAGATGGGGTGCTGGTGAACGTTTAGGTGATTTTTGCCTGGACACCCCAGAGTGGTCTATCATTTCTTGATGTCCGCCAAAGTGTATATGACCTCAGATAGCAGAACTGCTGCCGTCCTGCAAGATTATTTCACATCATCGCTCTTTTTACCTGCTTTGGCAAACCGGCTGATCACCTGGGGCGTGAAATCTCGGGCGCGGGCCTTGTTCGATGCGTTTTGGCGCCGGCAAGGTGTTGTCGGAACTGGATCGTTCCCTGCTTGGCCTGTCTTTGGCGTTTTGCCCGCCATTTCTGATCATTGCGATAGTGGTCGGGAATTTCCTTCTTTTATTGCAACCGGCCGTTGCCTATCTATGCACGCCAGCTGGATCAGGTGACCAGAACGGCGTCTGTGTAGATGATAAATACACTACAAACTGCGTTATATAATGGGCTACAATAGTAATGCAAAATATAGCGAAAAAAATGAAATATCATTACGATGTTGCTTGCATCTGGCGCAAACAAGTGTTTTCTCTGTTTCTCTGATGGATAACTATTGCTCTGGAATTCCGTTGGAGTAGTAACTTTTGATTTGCTCAGGGCAACGGTTACCAAGTATTGAAAAAACGCCTTAATCCAGGATAACCCTCCATCTTGGCGGGGAAGGCATTATCCGGGGAAAGAGTTTGGCATTGAAATGGCTTCGGTGAACTGGTATAAGTTGCAAATTTAAAGCTGCTTGCCTCCGAGCCTGTAATCTTCGATGATGCCGATTCATACTGCGAAAACCGATACCCCATGCTTTGAACTCAAGGGCAGCGTCATGACCGTTCTGGTGCTGCATCTCAAGGGGACCGATGCCGACAGCCTCTACCCGCAGCTGGAGAAGAAAATGGGCAAGGCACAGGCTTTTTTTCGGAGTGCTCCCCTTTTGATCGACCTCAATGGGGTGAGCGAAGAAGAGCAAGAGGCTCTTGATTTTGCCGCCCTGGCGGCAACGCTGCGTAATTTCGGGGTCGTTCCCGTCGGTGTTCGCGGCGGTGCTGCCTTGCTCGACGAGCGGATCCTGGCGACAGGCATCGGCATACTGCCGGCGGTTAAGGCCAAAAGGACGGTTGAAACCCCGGAAGAAGAGCCCGCAGTCGAATCGCCTGCTGCTGATACGCCACCGGCAAAAGAGGAGAAAGCGCAACTAGCCGATGGGGAAAAGCAGCCCCCTTCGCACGCTCCGACCAAGGTGATCAGTCACCCTGTTCGCTCCGGGCAGCAGATCGTTGCCCCGGATGGGGACCTGGTTCTTCTCTCCTCGGTCAACGCCGGGGCGGAGGTGCTTGCGGCGGGTAATATCCATCTTTATGGCGCCCTGCGCGGTCGGGCGCTGGCCGGCATCAACGGTGACACCACCGCGCGGATCATCAGCCTGCAATGCAATCCGGAACTGGTTGCCATTGCCGGCGAGTACCTGGTGAACGAATCGCTGGACAGGGCGGTTCTCAATCAAAGTGTCGTCATCTCCCTGGGCGAGGGAGGCTTGCATTTTGATATTACCGGCTCCTTTACGCCCGCTTCGTAAATGGGAGTCGTGCAGCGATCCAACAGTTTTCCTGATTCGGCAAGCAACTGTGGAACCGGGCTGTAGTTCCGGATAATCGGTTGTTTTTTCGTAAACGTTCACCAGTACCCCATCTTGGCACGATCTGGCTGGCGTGCATAGATAAGCGGCTAATTAGTTGTTTTTTCTGTACTTCGGCAAACTCATCAACCTATTACATATCTTCAATATACTACTGGTCCAGAGTATGACTGAGAAAACATTTCACGAGAATATGGAAGAGACGCAGGCCAAAGTGGTTGTCGTAACCTCCGGCAAGGGCGGGGTAGGGAAAACCACCACCAGCGCCGCTTTTGCCGCTGCCCTGGCGGTGCGCGGATACAAGACGGTAGTCATCGATTTCGATGTCGGTCTGCGCAATCTCGACCTGATCATGGGTTGCGAGCGCAGGGTGGTCTACGATCTGCTCAACGTCATCCATGGCGAGGGCTCCTTGAATCAGGCCCTGATCAAGGACAAACGGGTGGGCAATCTCTACATTTTGCCGGCCTCTCAAACCCGTGACAAGGATGCCCTCTCAGCAGATGGCGTTGGCGAGGTTATTGCCGCACTGCGGCAGAGCTTCGAATACATTATCTGCGACTCGCCCGCAGGCATAGAAAAGGGGGCGATGACCGCCATGTATTATGCCGACGAGGCCTTGGTGGTCACCAACCCCGAAATCTCTTCGGTGCGGGACTCGGATCGGATCATCGGCATGCTCTCCAGCAAGACCTGGCGAGCCGAACACGATTTGTCGCCGGTCAGGGAGCATCTGGTAATCACCCGCTACGACCCCTTGCGGGTCAACAGGGGCGATATGCTGAGCTCCGAGGATATCAACGAGATTCTCGCCATTCCGTTTCTGGGGGTCGTGCCCGAATCCAAATCGGTACTTACCGCCTCCAACTCGGGCATTCCGATTACCCTGACCGATGCAAGCGATGCCGGCGAGGCCTATTTCGATATCGTCGACCGCTTCCTTGGCGAGGATCTGCCGTATCGTTTCATTGATGCTCCCAAGAAAAATATTTTCACCCGCTTGTTTGGAACCCGATAAAATGAAATTTCTCAATTTTTTCCGATTCAGACAAAAAAGCTCGGCGTCGGTAGCCAAGGAGCGCCTGCAGATCATCGTCTCCCATGAACGGCGACGGCCCTCCACCCCCGACTTCCTGCCACAGCTCCAGCAGGATATCCTTGGGGTGGTGAGGAAATACATCCAGGTGAGCGAAAACCAGATCAAGCTGTCGGTGGACCGAAAAGGCAACTCCGAGATCCTCGAACTCAATATCGCTTTCTCCCCCGAGTCCGAGGGCACCGCCGAATTGAAGGCCGCGGTGGCGAAATAATCGGAACCGTTCACCGGGATGGCCAGTCAACCTCCATCCCCTACCGATGTGATCTGTAAAGGTCTTCCGATGCTCCGGTTTGGTGTGAGCGAACTGTCGGGGTAAGCTTAAACAGCCTGATAGGAGTCCACACTTGCCTGCACCTGGAAGGAACTGGCGGGCACATTGTTTTATGCCCGCTAGGAGCCTGTCGGATTATGCCCTTTTTCCCCATATCTTCGTTAAGCTCGAAAAAATTATCCTCCGGTAAGCGAACGGAGTGAGACTCCGAGATATTCAGTATATGCCTCCGGTAATTTTTTCGAGTTCGCCTCGATCTGAGCAAAAATGCCTATAATCCGACAGGCTCCTAGGCTCCTGGTTCCGCCAGGTGCAAACAGGACCGGTGCGTCCTGGCCAGCGCTTATGAAGCCGACACCGGTTTGCCTGCCTCTGAAGAGCTCCTGGCTTACCCGGTGATCCGGTAAACGGTTCCCCCCTCATCTCAAGACCTTCTTTTCAGCAGGCCGCCTCTCACTCAAATGCAGGTGATTCGGGGCATGAGCCTTGCCATATCCCTGTTGATGTACAATAATTGGACATCGTCCAGGATCTGGACGGCGACGGGTGTCGTATTTTTTGACAGCAGCTTCCTCCCTTGGCGTCAGCGCTCCCTGGACTGTTCGCTACATCTATGCAATTGCAGTATGTTACGTTCTGTTTTTGCGCTTGGCGTGAATATTGCTAAATACAACAAGACAGAGTCCGTTCCTCACCCGTTCCAGAATATGACTATGGATGCTCAGCCACTTTCACGACACAATCTGCCTCACTCCCCCCACCGTTTTCAGACCTCGAGGCCGCTGATCGGCCTGATTATCGCTACGGTCATGCTGGCGGTTCTGCTCGTCTATTCCACCCTGGCCAACATACATCGGACCCGAACCGTCATGGAAAAGTTCCTGCGAGACAAGGGAGAAACCGTTATTCGCTCACTCGAGGCCGGTGGCAGGACCTCCATGATGATGCAGGGAATGATGGGAGGTGGCGGCAACCCCTTGCATACCCTGCTGGTTGAAAACGGTAAGGAAAAGGATATTCTTTTTATACGTCTTAGCGGCAGGGACGGCTCCATCCTCGATGAGACCGGTCATCCGTCGTCTTTTTCGCTAGGTAAAAATGATATTGCCCGCCTGCTCTCCACCGGCAAGTCGCTGATCAGCATTGATGCTACCACCGGGATGTTTGTCGTTTCCAGAGTGTTTCGGTTCAGCACTGGATATTCGGGCGGTGGCATGATGGGGCGCATGGGGTCCATGCCCGGGATGGGCACATACGGCATCTCCGGCAACTCCGTCATCTCCATCGGGCTCTCTTCCACTCTCTTTGACGACGCGCGCCGGCAGGACGTTCATCATGCCATGTTCATGGCCGCCATCCTCTTTTTGGTTGGCGCTGCGGGACTTTACTTTCTCTTTCTCTATCAACGCATGCGGATTGCCAGGATGAACCTGGCGGATATGAAGCTCTATACCGATAATGTCTTCGAATCCATCCCGGTGGGGCTGGTGGCCCTCGATACCGGCAACCGGATCGTCTCCTGCAACCGCAAGACAGAAGAGATACTTGGACGGTCCCTGGAGACCATCCGGGGGGTCTCGATTCATGATGCTTTCCCGAATTGTCCTCTCCATATTGAAGATATCTGCAACGACATGCTCGATCACCCTTCTGATTGCCTGCGGGCGGATGAAAAGGTGGTGCCGGTGTCGATCAACGGATCCTATCTCGTCAATCATCTGGGGAAGAAAATAGGCAAGGTATTGATTATCAAAGACATGAGTGCTATTTCCGACATGAAAGTCCAGTTGGAGCGATCGCGACGGATGGCGGCCCTGGGGCAAATGGCGGCGGGCATCGCCCACGAGATTCGCAATCCGCTCGGGACCCTGCGCGGTTTCGCCCACTATTTCGGCAATCAGCCGGGCGCAGGCGAGGAAACCAAGAACTATGCCGATCTCATGGTAAGCGAGGTGGACCGCCTCAACCAGACGGTTTCGAGCCTGTTGCAATTCGCCCGACCGCGTGAGCCCCAGATGCGGCGGCTCTCCCTCGACGAGCTGTTTGCCAAGACCGTGTCGCTGATGAAGGCCGATCTGGCGAATAAGCATCTCGATTTCCACACTCAGACCAACACCGGCATCAGCTTCACCGGCGACCCCGATCTGCTGCTGCAGATCCTGATGAACCTGCTGAAAAACAGTATCGCCTCGACAGAAAGCGGCGACGAAATTTCTCTGCTTGGCAGCGAAGACAGGCACTTCGTCAGGATTACGGTGGCCGATACCGGCTGCGGCATGACCGATCAGGAAAAAGAGAGGATGTTCGATCCGTTCTTTACCACCAAGAAGACCGGTACCGGACTGGGGCTTACAGTCAGCCACCAGATCATCGAACAGCACAAAGGGAGCTTTGAAATCCGCTCACCCCCGGAGAAGGCACCAGCATCGCCATTCTCCTCCCCAAAGAACAACGGTAACGATCTGCCATGAAACACAAACAGGAAACGATATTGCTGGTGGACGACGATGCGGCGCACGGACGATGCTCAAGGTGAATCTGGCCGGCGAAGGCTATGGTATCCGCGAGGCCTCGGACGGCGACGAAGTGTTGCCTCTGCTTGCGGCCACCGAAGTCGACCTGATCCTGCTGGACATGAAGATGGCGCGGCTGGACGGCATCGCCACCCTCACGTGTTGCTGCAGGCCGGATACACTATCCCGGTTATTCTGCTTACCGCTTTTTCCTCGGTGGAAAGCGCGGTCGAGGCCATGAAAAAAGGAGCTTTCGATTATATTTCCAAACCGGTGGATATCGAAGAACTCAAGCTGACCTCGCCCGGGCCCTCAACTTCCGCTCGCTCCAGGAGGAAAACAGGCAGCTTAAGGATCGGCTTGGCGAGCAATTTTCGGCCGACAATATTATCGGCAAAAGCGCCGGCCATGCAGGAGATGTTTTCCACCCTCGCCATGGTGGCCCCCACCGATGCGACGGTGCTGATCACCGGCGAATCCGGTACGGGCAAGGAACTGGTCGCCGGTGCCCTGCACCACAACAGTTCTGAGGAAAAGCGCCCGTTTATCAAACTGAACTGCGCCGCACTAAACGAAAATCTACTCGAGAGCGAATTGTTCGGTCATGAGGCCGGGGCCTTCACGGGGGCCTCGGGCCGCCGCAAGGGACGGTTCGAACTCGCCCATAAAGGGACCCTGTTTCTCGATGAAATTGGGGATATGAGTCTTACCCACCCAGGCCAAGATCCTTCGGATACTGCAGGAAGGAGAATTCGAACGGCTGGGGGGCAGCGAAACCATCAAGGTGGACGTGCGGCTCCTGGCCGCAACCCATAAGGATTTATCTACCATGATCGAGGCGGGCACCTTCCGGCAGGACCTGTTTTTCCGCCTCTCGGTGGTGCCGATCCATTTGCCGGCTCTGCGAGAGAGGGCGGTTGACATCCCGGAGCTGGACCAATTTCTTTCTCAACCGCTATGCCACCAAAAACAGAAAGGATTTCAAAGGATTTCACCCCGAAGCCCTCAATCTGCTCATGCAGTACGATTGGCCGGGCAACATCCGGGAACTGGAAAATACCATCGAACGGGCCGTCATCCTCTGCCTCGGCGAGCACATCTCGCCGCACGAACTGCCGCCCCACCTGCTCGCGGAAGATGTCAGTCCGCGCGGAGCAAACAGCGGACGACGGATTTACTTTAAGGATATGGAACGTGAGGTTATCCGTACCACATTGGAGAAGACTGGCAACAACAAGAGCCTGACCGCTAAAAAACTGGGTATAGCCCGTCAGACGCTGCTCAATAAAATCAAGGATTATGGCCTTGAGTAGAACCGGTATCGTTGCGGCTTAGCGACCATGTGAAAACGGGTTACGCTCAATATTCGGAGAATAGTTTTCCCCAGGCCGTGTTTGCCGCGATCACTTCCATAATACGGCGGCCCACGAAAGGCCACCAGATGCGATCGTGATAGAATGAGAACCCGAACACGAAGAGAGAACTATTGTGCCCGGTAATTTTCGAGAAGCAGCCTGGGCTGGATACACCGGCATCAATAAAGCGTAGAGATAACAGCTCAGACAAGCCAGAGACAGGGGAAACGAGCGAAAATGAAACAAATCGACGAGTTGTTTATGCATAGTCCTTGTTTTTAGCCAAAGCCATCGGGGAAGCACCTTTCTCCCTTTATAAAATACTCGAAATCGTTGTGCAGATCAAAGTCCTCCCAGCGATTCTCCGATCAACTTCACTCTGGTAACCGTTCACCGGGCAACTTTTCGCAACTCCGATGAACGTTTACGAGAACGTTTGCAGTTCATTGGATTAGCCAGCGTTTGGTTGGCCTGGTGAACGGTTACAAATATTCGGTGTTTTTTACCAGTTTCTAAAGCATAATAACTCCATCTCGAGTACACTAAGGATTTATTAGGAAAAGTAACCATATGCGGCGTGATGAGCATGCTCTGTCATATGAAATACTTGCTACACTCAGCTGATTTCAAGAGCGCAGGAGAAAACATCGTATTTTAATTTTTGTAAACAATAGGCGAAGAAAATATGAAAACAAACCAGTGGCAAAAGATAACAATAGAGAGCAAGCCTGAGATGTTGGATTCAATTTCGGATTTTCTTGTTGGAACCATTGACGCTGGGGTGGAAATGGCAGCGCCTGAGGAGGCGGGTCACGGGAAAATTGTTGCTTTTCTTAAACGCTCAAATACCACATCGCAAGAGACAGAGGCAATGTCTGCCCAAGTATTAACACATCTGACTAAGGTTGCATCGATATTCTCTCTCCCTGTCCCTTCATTCATGATTGAGCAGATCGAGGAAGAGGATTGGACCAAGCGTTGGAAGAGTTATTTTAAACCTTTTGCCATTGTCCCTGGTCTCATGATCGTTCCAAGCTGGGAGAAGTATACATTGCAACCTGGCGAACAGGCGCTTGTGATGGATCCGGGAATGGCTTTTGGAACAGGACTCCACGTAACGACTTACTTTAGTCTACAACTGCTTCAAGAGCAGTTAAAGAAAATGCCAGGTGCCACTGTTCTCGATGTGGGAACGGGTACTGGTATTCTGGCAATGACAAGTTTGGTTTTTGGCGCAGGCAGCGTGGTGGCCATAGATCGTGATGAGGCAGCAGTGTCTGCTGCCCAAAAAAACTCTGAGAGAAACGGTTTTGCAAAAAAAATCGAGGTGTCAACAACCCCGATCTCAAAAATTGACGGTCCATTTGAGATGGTAGTGGCTAATCTGATCCATGACGTGATCATTGAGTTGGCAACTGATTTGCAAAGGCTAACTGCGGAAGGAGGATTTTTGATCTTATCCGGCCTTCTTGCAGGGAGTCAGCTAGAAAGTATAAAGAGGAACTTTATTCAGAGGGGATTTTCCTTTCAAAAGGAAAGGGTGGGCGGGGAGTATGCGGCGCTTCTTCTAGAAAAGAGGTGATCAATCACACTCCCTTGATGACGAACGCCCCGTACATACAGCCCGCTCTGTTCCTGCAGCTCGGCGTGAGAATGATACCAGTAAGTTCCAGTCTGTCGGATGGGGAACCGGTAATCTTTGGTCGCTCCCGGTGGAATCGGGACCAGGGTGATATAGGGCACGCCATCCATTCTGGGAGGAACGAGCATACCACGCCAGTGAATGGAGGTGGGGACCGGCAACCGGTTGACAACCTCGATGCGGGCGATGTCTCCCTTGTAAAAGGAGAGAGTCGGCCTGGGAATGCCCCCATTGATGGTTATGCCCCGACCGGTTTTCCCCCGGATGGTGATATCCTGGCTGGCGACGGTGAGCCGATACTTTCGAACCGCTGACCAGGCAAGCGAGGTGGAGAGCAGTGAGGCGAGCAACACTATCAGGAACAGATGTTTTTTCATGTCCTTTTTCCTAGGCTCCTTGGCGCAAATCCTGCCGCCGGGCAGGAGTGATTCGTCCGTTTTGAAACGGCTTTGAGAACTAATCCCTGATCGATTCGCCGGCTCACCCCATATACAATCGCAGCAGGAAGACCACGACGGCCCAGGCGAACAGGGCGGGCGGCAGCAGGGCGATCGCGGCCCGCCGGCGGTCTCCGAACAGCTGATGAAGGGCGCGGTATCCCCGTCTGATTCCGAAGAAAAGACCGGTGAGCAGGAGCCCTCCCTGAATGATGGGAATCCACTCGGGCCAAGGGCGGGAAAATGCTGTTGAGCCAGCCCGAACAGGTTCCAGTCGAGGCCCATGGGATCGGAGACGACATTTAGGATATAACCGTAGTTGATCATCACCGAAGGCAGGCTGAAGGCGATCCAGGCGAAGATACCGGTGGGAATCAGCATTGAGGCCGAGGCCAAGGCCAGGGTCTTGGTGGCGATCGCGGCCGCCGGTCAAGCCTCTGCCGCACGGGCGCTACCAAGAAGAGCCCCGGCAGAATAAACGAGGGCGCTGCACCCAGAGGATGCCCACATAGGCGAGAAAGGCCGGAACGTTGCCGGCTTTCACTGACATTTGCCGCGTTTCTGATGAACCCCCAGGGTCCCAGCATGGTGACGGAGAAGGCGATGGCCACGGCGAGCATCATGATCACATTGACCATCTCGTCATAGCCCTTGAGATTTCCGCCGGCGGCAAAGGGCCGAAGGAAGAGGCCGACGTTGTCCTTCGGGCAGCTCTTGAAGCACTCGGTGCAGCAGCCGCAATGGCGTGTTGCGCTTCATGGTGCCGGATACTGCCCCCAGGGGCAGCCCCAGCCCCGCTCGTTGCCCTGTAGGCAGGATTTCTCCTTATGGCTTCGGCAGACCTCCGGGTCCATGGCCCGCACCGCGGTCATCGAGGCCATGGAATAGGTGCCGAGGAAACCGCTCACCGGGCAGATATAGCGGCAGAACACCCGGCGCCGGAAGATCAGCGCCAGGACGACGGTAACCGCCAGGATGAGCACAAAAGCCATCCCGGTGGCGATGGGCCGGGTGATCAGCATAATGCCAAAGGAGATCATGCCCATGAAGACCAGGTTCTGCAGCCACATGTTCTGCAGCTTTTTCGGCCAATCCTGCTGCAGCCCGGTAAACGAATGGCGCAGCCCGCGCAGGGGGCGGGCGATGGCGCGCACCCCGGTAAGCGCCTTGCGGCTCAGCCATTCGGCCGGGGCCGGCAGCGGGCAGACGGTGCACCAGAGCCTGCCGCCCAGGGGCACGAAGATCGCCTTGAGGAGGAACCACCAGAAGATCCAGACGAAGATGATGGTGATATTGTGATTGCCCACCGGGCTGCCGCAGAAGGCGCTTATGATAAAGAGGTAAAAGATCGCGGCCATCGGCAGAAGCAGAGCAAATTGCAGCCCGCGCCGCTGGAAGAGCCAGGACAGCAACCGGCTGTGGGAGAGCAGGTTGATTCCCTTTGCCGGGGGGCCAACCGGGACCATCGGCTGCCGGAGGCGCCGAGCAGCAAGAGACTTGCCACCAGCCAGATGGAGATGGAAAAGGCATAATGGTAGGGCCCGTCGGGGGTGACGATCAGCTCGCCGGTCATAAAGGGATGCAGGCTGCCGCAGACCTGGGTGCAGCGAAAGACGAACTTGCCGCTCTTGCCCGCCACGAACTCGCACCTGGGCCACCTTGTCCCAGTCGTCGTGGAGTTTGCCGTCGTCATCCTTCCAGCTGTATTTCTGGTAGGTTACCCCCTGCTGCTTGATGATCAAATCGACGGGATAGCCGTCGAGCGAAAAGCCGTGGGTGACGTCGGCGCTGGTGGTTTTTAAAACCACCGTATCGCCCTGGTGGACCACGATGCGTGACGGGGTATAGCCGTAGCGGGCGGCGGTTACCGTGAACACCCGGTGCCGGGGGGTGTGGGCCTGCCTGCCCATCAGCCAGGGGATGGCGACAGCAAGAGCAAGTCCGACCAGGATAATCATCCAGATTTTCGGTCGTGAGGCAAATATCTTCATGACGGTATCGATGGTTGACCTGGACGAACCGGGTGCTTTGGGTGGGGGCGACCAGTATGCCGGTAAAGCTTACTTATAGAGTACGCTTCCTGTCGGTCCTCGTCTGGCCGAGAGATCCACCGTGACGTTTCCCTGGGCGGGGACATGCACCTTTTCTCTTACCGGCCGCAATTTGGCATGCCAGAGTTTGACCGAATACTCACCTGCAGCAAGCGCGGGAATCTCAGGCAGGCCAGCGGCACGGGCCCATTGCGGGTCCGGGATCTGAAAATGGCCGCTGGCGTCGGTTACGGCTACGTAGGGGTTCTTCACCACCATGATATAGGCGATCATCTCGGCGTGGACATCGCATCGCAACTCGACGATTCCCGGCTTATCGAAAGTCACGCTTTTCGACTGCCCCGGGCCATAGCTGCCGAGGTTGAACTTTTTGGTGCTGGAGAGGGAAAAGACGTTATGCTTCACCTTGTCGTTGTTGGGAAATTCGACGGTGCCGCCCACCGGTACCACCAGCACGTGGGGAATGAAGGTCAGGTTTTGCTGGTCCATGACGAAATGGCCCTTGCTGAAGTCTTCGTTCACCTTGGGAGCTTTGTTGAGATAGACCATCACCCCCGCGGCCGAAGGTAGACCCTGGACATGGACCTGGCCGCTGATCGTCCCCGCCCGGGCTTGCGAGGCGGCAAGAGCGACAACGGTTGAAATGAACACGGCGATAGAGAATGCGGCGATTTTTGATTTCACCATGATTTTTCCTATTTTCACTTGGTTATGCCTGTACATGGAGTATGCCTTTCATGTTTTCATGCCCTTTCCCGCAAATCGCATTGCAGGAGAAGGGGAAACTGCCGGTGCGGCTTGCGACGAAAGAGACGATTACCGGTTTGCCGGGGACGATTCCCTTATCGACAAAGATGCCGTACCCCTTCATGCTGAATCCGTGGACCACATCGGTGCTGGTCAGCTGCAGAACAACCCGGTCGCCCTTATGAACGGTGATAACGGCTGGTTGCATCTTCCGGTGTTCGAGCTGGTCGAGCAGGTTGCCCCAGGCTGAGACTCTACCGACGATCCAACCCTGCTCGGCCGAACCGCTGAGCACGAAAAAACGATCGTGGGGCGGCAGCAAGTGCTGAACCCGATAGTGGTTGTACGAACCAACGGCCAGCGGCAGACCGATGAGGATCAACGCAATGATGAAAAGCAGAAACCTATCTCTCTTTTGATATTGCATGCCGGGAACACCCGTGTTGTTAGCTGAGAGGTTTGATTTGTCCGGAGAATTTATCGACGGCAAGAATCTGTACCTTCTGGCCGTTTTTACCAAACAGGTCCACTTCATAATACGGGCCGGCATCGTTGGGCGTGCCGATGGTCAGGTTGGGGTTGATCGGCATGATATAGCGGCTGACAATCTGCCTGGCCTGGTCGGCGCTGATCGGTTGTCCCTGGACCTGCTGCTGATTCTGCTGCTGAGGGATGTAATCGGCGCCCCCCTGGTTCCCATATCCGCAGGCGAACAGGCTGGTCGCAGGGATGAGGACTGTCAGCATCGCGGCCGTGGCGATGATCCGGGAAAACCGTTTTTGCTTCTCTTTTAAGGTGGTCTGTTCCATTTGGTACTCTCCTCGATTGGTGTTCTGGGCCTCTGCTGGAACCCCTCCAGCTCGGGTGGTAAAGTGGCATTTGCCCCTTTCTATTAGCAACATCAACAGCACAATCCATGCCACATTGTGTCGTTTGTGCACGAGAAAGGTTTTGAGGTATCGCGGAGGGTGATACCGCATCGGTCCCGTAGTGAAATCCGTTGTGATATCGATGCGGATATCCTCTTTGCCTGACCACCTGATCGAATCGAAGTGAGTTCGGACTTCGCAGAGGCGGTAGATGAATGGTTCTCGGCTATCTCCAATTTTTAGGCAGATCACCCAGGAGTTTGGCAGGCACGGTGTCAAGAAATTAGACACCGCAGCACTGGCAAGGTGGTTCCGGCGGAGGCTGCGGTATTTTTGTTCATGCTGAAATGTGGTGGCGGCTTTTGCCGTGGTCAAGAGCACGGTGGACATCGATATCTTGACCACAACCGGAGTTATCACGACAAAGAAATCGACAGAAAGCAATTCACGCGGTGCCCCGACCCGAGGAGATCGGGTCGGGGGCGTCTCCGCGCCCGCTCGTGATTACCAGACGCTGCTGGTCATGGGAATGTCCTGATTCCCCCAGCCCTTGGCCTGGGCCCAAGCCTTGAAGGTCGGGCGGTAGATGAGCCGCGCCTCCACCGAGGGTTCCGCATCGGGATTCGGCAGGGCGAAATGAAAGATCTCGGTCACCGTGGTTTTGGGCGGGATCCTGTTGTCGGATGCTACGGCTGTCGCCCGCCAGAACGGGACGTTGAGATGATTGTGGTCATCACGCAGGACGCGCGCGAAGGCCGTGCCCGGCAGACCGCTATAGTTCCCTTCGTCCACCGGTCCTTCGCCGGTCCATTTCGGAAGCCGCGGGCCGTCTTCCATTTTCAACTCGTGACCACTGCCGTCCGTGGCCTTCACCAGCAGCATCACCGAGCGCATGGTCTCCCCGGTGGGGACCCAGTGGCCGGCGCCGATGTTGGCGACATGGACCTTGGCGGTAAGTGTGGCGCCTTTGGCCTCGGCCTCGATCTCGATGGAGAGCGTGGTTTTGAGTTGGGTGGCGGTGGTGCCTTCGAAGAGGTGGGGATGGATGGTGGATGGGTCGCGTTTGACGCCCATCATTGCCCGAACCCGTCCGTCGACGATATACTGATCGTAGGGCAGCATGTCTTTTCGCCAGCTCATGTGACAACTCTGGCAGGTCTTGCCCAGGTCGCCGCTCTTCTTCGGCAAGCCGTTCTGCCATGATTGCCATTCCTGATAGGTGGTCTGAACCGGCAGATCGCTGTCGTCGTGCAGCCCGAATCCCTGCCACTGAGCGTCGGTATACACTTTGGTGTGGTCCCATGGCTTGTGGTCGGCGGTGGCGGTGAAGTGACCATGGCAGGTGGCGCAGATAACACTCTGGGTCTGGATCGGGGCGAAAGAAGCCGCCATGAAGCCGTTGACCACGTCATCGTAGGGACCGAAGACCAGGATGGAGTTGCCCTGGGGCGGCCGCAGCCGTCGGAACAGGGGTTTCATCCTGCTGGGAGCGTTCGGGTCGCTCACCACATTGTCGATCTTATGGCAGTAATCGCAGCTGACCCCGTCCCACTCGGTCTGCCGGGTTTGCAGGATCTGGTTCAGGTCTTTGCTTCCCCAGCTGCTGACGGCGGCGGAGGGGGCATGGCAAACGGTGCAGGTGCCGACCGATGCCGGATCGTCCAGCTTGAACCCCGGCCTGGCCGTGGAACCGGTGGCGGAGGTGCCGTTATACATCTCCACCACCTTCTGATTGGAGGTGGTATGGGCCATTTTCGAATGGTCCCAGTAGCGGGCGAGGGTGTTATGGCACTGGGCGCATTGCACCGGAGAGAGAAATCGATATCCGGGGTCGTCCGCCATCGGCACCGGGTAGAGCCTGATTTCGCCGAGATTGGAGCGGAGCGGGACGAGAAAACCGTTGTTGAACCAGCCCTCCTTGCCGGCGGTTACCACCACCTGCGCTGCATTGGGAAGTGGGGTTCTCAGGACAAAGCGACCATCTTGACCGCTGACGGCAAAGTCGGCGGCACCCTGTATTCTGACCCGGGCGCCTTTGACCGGACCGTAGTCGGAGGCCACCGAGCCACCGAGTTGCAGTTGCGTCGCTGTTCCGGAATTGGAAGGGTCGGCATTGTTTGTGCCGATACCGAGCAGGAAAACGACGAGTACACCTGTAACTGTCCTGCCTATGGAGTGTAGCATGATAGAAGCACCTGGGGGTTGGGGTTGTCTCGATTCGAGAAAAACTTGCTCTGCTGCGACAGATTTGTGGAAGAAACTCTTTTGGCTAGTGTATAGAAAAAGTTACGCTGAAGTGAAGTACATTCTTATGCAAACCCACATCATGCAAAGGAGGTTGGAAAATTGGATACGATCGAAGCGATACAGACAAGGAGGAGCGTGCGCAAGTTCTCAGATCGTCCGGTGGAGCCGGAAAAGCTGCAGATGGTTTTGGAGGCGGCCAGGAGCGCACCCTCCTGGGCAAACATGCAGTGTTGGCGGTTCGTAGTGGTGCAGGACGGGGAGGTGAAGGCACGCATCAGCGAGCTTTCTTTTCTTGCCGACTATTTTGCCTCCAAGGGATATAAGAGCAATCCGGCGCGGAAAGCCCTGGCGCAAGCTCCGGTGGTGATCGTCGCCTGTGCGGATCCCGGCCGGTCGGGGAGTCTGCGGGGGCAGGAGTATTACCTGACCGATGTCGGCATCGCCTCGGAAAATCTCATGCTCGCCGCTCACGCGGTGGGACTGGGCAGCGTTTTCGTGGGCGTTTTCGACGAGGAGGAGTTGCGCGATCTGTTGCACATCCCCTCTACAGTTCGTATCGTCGGGCTCTTGCCTCTGGGCTATCCTCTCGGGGAATTGAAGTCCGGGCCGCCGAGAAAAGAGCTGGAAGAAGTCGTTTTCCATGGGACATGGAAAGAAAACTAACAGAGCACCACAATTGAAAGGAGACAGGAAAATGAAAAAATCTCTGGGCGCCAAAACCCTCCTTTTCCCGGCGCCGGTGCTGCTTGTCGGGACCTACGACCAAGAGGGAAAACCGAACCTGATGAATGCGGCCTGGGGCGGCATCTGCTGCTCGAGTCCTCCGTGCGTTGCCGTTTCCCTGCGCAAGGCGACCTATTCCTACGCCTGCATCGTGGAACGCAATGCCTTCACCATCAACATCCCGTCGGAAACCCTGATGAAGGCGGCCGATTATGTCGGTATCACCTCCGGACGGGATGTGAATAAGTTTGAGGAAACCGGGATTTCCGCGGTCGCGAGCGAACTGGTCGATGCACCCTATGGCGCGGAATTCCCCTTTGTCCTCGAGTGCCGGCTGCTCCATACCCTCGAGATCGGCCTGCACACCCAATTCGTTGGCGAGATCGTCGATGTCAAGGCCGATGAAGATATACTCGATGAGGACGGACTCCCCGATATTCTCAAGATCAAGCCGCTGGTGTTCGACACCTCCCATCGCGGCTACCACGGTATCGGTCCGTTGCTGGGGAAAGCCTTTTCGGTAGGGAAAAAGTAACGCCAGACCTGGTTGAGCGATTGCCTGCCCACCCCATTTTGGCACGATCTGACAGCCGCGCAGCGTGACGACCTATCAGGGTTTATGCACCTCAGCCAGATCGTGCAAAGATGGGGTGCTGGTGAACCTTTACCCCAAGAGGTACCCGTTCACCAGGTTAACCCAAAAGTGGCTAAACCCATGAACTGTAAACATTCACCAGTGCGCCAGGTTGGTGCAGGCTGGCTGGTGGGCAATAGCCTATCTATGCACGCCAGCCAGATCGTGCCAAGATGGGGTGCTGGTGAATGTTTACCCTAGAGTCAAACCGCCCGTATCACACAGCTCGCTTTTTTTTCCTGGGACAGTGATTTGCTAGTAGAGAGTAATTATTCTCTCGGAATGGTTCTCGATGCAAGAAAACGATGGGCAATCTGTTCTTCTTCTCCTTTTTCGTACGTCCATCCGGAAAAGGTTCACGAGCTAGTCGAAAAAGTAGTTTGCAAGCGTAACCGCTTACCAGCGCGCCATCTGGGTGCGATCAGGCTGATGTGCAGAGCGAGGGCAGAGCCAGATCCTGCTCGGAATCTTCGCTTACCTGCGTACAGTTGGAGCGCTGATGAGTGCTTACCAAATAAAGGCGGGGTGATATCATGAATAAACAGATAATTATTGCAGTTACAGTCCTTGGTTTTCTCGGTTTTTCACCTCAAATGGAGGGCGTGGCCCATGCGACCCCTTTCACAACGGATATTTCTATAACGGGCCACATTCAATTTGTCGACAACTATGCCACGGCGGATCCCGGTGTAACCCAGAATGGCAGTTTCTCAGTGAAACAAGGCGGCGCTGCCACAACCAGTACATTCAGCGGCACAACGCTTTCGGGCACCAACCCTCTGACTGCGGTTTTGACGGATTATGGCGACGGGTTCGGGAACACCGTCCAGTCGTCGACCTCCACGGCGGATAGTCATTTTGGTATCGGTGATGACCTCGTTATCAATATGCAGAATTCGTCGGCGACCGACGCCTACAAGGTGACATTTGCGGTTGATTTTTCCAATGTGGTAAATTCAAGCGGTACTGATGCTTTTGTGCGTTCCCTTTATCACACCCTTGATCAGAACAACGCGGAGGTGTTTTTTACGGACATTACAACCGATACGATGTTTGGCAATAAAATAAACAGTGGGAACACGAACGGCGATTTTGGCGGGCTTGTCTCCGATATCGGAACTGCAACCTTCGATGTCATCCTTCAACCTATGGATATGCTATCCTATACCGGAGCGTACACTCTCTTTAATAACAGCGGCGTCTTTGCCGATGGCGCTCCCGGCAGCGCATCGGCTGATTTTTCAGCGTTTCTCCGTGTGAGCGCAATTACCAACCTGACCAATCCGCCACCTCCGTCACCCGTACCCGAACCGGCGACCATGATCTTGTTCGGAACCGGTTTGCTTGGTGTTGTTTCTTTTCGAAAGGGCGCAAAGCAAATCCGTGCCCTGAATACAGGGTGGAAAATGCGGTGATACGACGATGTTCTTCATCTCTTTATCAGCAAGGAGGAAAATCTATGCGTAACGGGTTTCGGAGGGTATCGCAAACATTGATCGCAGCAGCTGTGGTCGGGGCCATCTCGGTAGCGACGTTGGAAAATGCCAGAGGAGGTGCCGAACCGTTCGTCGGCGAGATCGAGACGGTGGGTTTTAACTTTGCTCCCGTAAACTGGGCTCTTTGCCAAGGGCAATTGCTGCCCATATCCCAATATACCGCGCTGTTCTCGCTGCTGGGAACGACCTATGGGGGCGATGGCAGAACAACGTTCGCATTGCCGGATCTCAGAGGGCGCGTGGCGGTTGGTCAGGGGAATGGGTTTATCATGGGACAACAAGGAGGCAGTGCATCTGTTACCCTTTCGATTGCCAATATGCCGCCGCATAACCATACGGCATCCACCACCGTTACGGTGCAGGGCACTGCCGGCACGCCGGCTGTCACCAGCGAAGGGACCACGGACACTCCCGCCGCCAACACCGTTCTTGCCAAGATGAACCGCAGTTTGCAATATAGTACGGCGGCACCGACGGTTTCCATGACACCGACTCCGATCAACGCCACTGCCGCGGCAACTACTACGGTAGGCACAGTCGGTGGAGGACAACCGTTTTCCATCCTGCAACCGTATCAGGTCGTTAATTATATCATTGCGCTAAACGGGATTTACCCCTCGAGGCAGTGAGGGTGGGACCGTGGCCGAACATCCGAGCCGCAAACCATTGCACCATTGCCATGCCCTGATGGGGATTCTCAGAGGCGTGATTTTGCCATTGGCGCTGACCGCCGTGACGGTTTGCCTTTCAAGGCAGTCGGCACTGGCTGCCGATTGGTCGGTAGAGCTCCGCAGCGCGCAAAAAGCCTTGGCGCAAAAAGAATACTCCAAGGCTTTTACCGCCTACTCCCAAGAGGCGGTGCACCGACACAACCCACTGGCGCAATTTACCCTTGCTCTCTTTTATAAAAATGGGTGGGGGCGGCCGGTCGACGCCGCGGCGGCCTGCAAATGGATGGAAAAGGCTGCCGCGGGATCGGTGCCGGCGGCGGTCTTTTTTTGGGGTGAATGCCTGGAAAAAGGCAAACTCGGAGCGCCCGATCCCGCCCGGGCTGCCATCTGGTATGAAAAGGCGGCGGCGCTTGGCTATGTTACCTCACTGTGTTCGCTGGGCAGACTCTATATGGCAGGGGAGGGGGTGGCCAAGGATCCGGCAAAGGCGGTGCAGCTGTGCAGGCAGGCTGCGGATCGGAATATCCCTTCGGCCCAAGTGCGGCTTGGCCTTTTTTATTTGCGGGGTGATCCTGCCGTCCGTGATCTCGCTCGTGCGTATCAATGGTTTGTAAAAGCTGCGGAGAAAAATGATCCCGAGGCCTTCTATTTTCTCGGCAGAATGGATCTGGACGGCCTTGTGGGTGCAAAGGATCGCGCTAAAGCCAGATATTGGTTCGAGACGGCAGCGTCCATGGGGTATGTGCCAGCCTATTATCCAACCGCTTCTCTTTATTTTCATGCCCCTGTCGATCCCAGGACGCAGATGCTGCCGGCAAATGATCTGGCCAAGGCCTATCTCTGGCTTTCAGCGACCGCACAGCGCTCAGCCGATGTGGATGAGAAAAGAAGAGCTTCTGAGATGCTGAGAGAGGTTCGAGCGCTCATGCCCCAGTCGTGGGAATCGACGCTCGATGCGAAAGTGTCCGAACATCTTCGGAGGTATTCGGCGCTCACTCGCGATTCGCTGCATCCGCCGAGCAGCCCGCATCCATGAGATATTGTCGCCATTTCTGGACTTCTTGCGATGTCATCCCGACTTGGGGCAACTCTGGATCATAGCGCATATCCATGGCAGCGGCCTTGCTTCGGCCGCCGGGGTTGTACGGCAACAATGAAACCTCTCTTATCCCTATTTCTCGCAGGATTTTGGCAATACCGCCCAGGTTATCCCGGTCGGCGGTGTAGCCGGGAATGAGGGGGATGCGCACTTGCAATCGGTCGCCGGCCATGGCCGCAAGCCGTGCCAGGTTGTGAAGGATAGGGCTGTTCAGAACGCCGGTTACCAGGCGATGACGGACCGGATCGGCTATTTTCACATCAAAAAAAATAAGATCCAAGTTCGGCAACAGCTTGGCTGCAAAGACGGGCCAGGCGAAGGAGCCATTGGTTTGAATGGCAGTGTGAATTCCTGCTCGCTTGAGTCCAGCGAGCAGGGCGCCGCAAAAGGCTGCCTGCATTGTCGGCTCCCCGCCGGAAAGCGTCACTCCCCCGTTTGAGGTTTGATAGAAAAAAGCGTCACGCATGATCTCGTGGTGCAGTTCCTCGACCTCGTACCGTCTCCCCACCATCCTCAGGGCCGTCGTGGGACATTCCCGCGCGCAGAGGCCGCAACCGTTGCACCGCTTGCGGTCGACCCGGCTCGGGCTTTCGAGATCGATTGCTCCTTCGGGACAAACCTTGCGACAATCCCCACACCCAATACACTTTTCGGCGGAGAAGGCGATTTCAGGATTGCATCCCATAAACTCGGGATTATGACACCAGGGGCATCGCATGGGACACCCCTTCAGGAAAATGGTGGTTCGGATGCCGGGTCCGTCGTGAATGGAAAACCGGCCAATATCGCCTATAAGTCCCTTCATGGCTGAGGGAGCAACCGGCGCCGCAGATTGGTGGCAAGATAGCCGAATCGATAAATATAGTTGAGATTGCCTCTGGTGGTTATGTAATGATTGAGCATGGCGGTGAGGATGTCCTGTTTGGGGGAGAGCAGAAACCCGAGCAGGGCGTTGCCGTCGCGAAAGATCACGGTGATATGGGGATCATCGACTATCGTCTCCTTGACATCCATCAGGCCGTCGCGGAAAATTGCCGCCATGGTGATTCTGTCGTCCATGCTCCGGAACTGGTAGCGTCCGTTGAAGCCCTTGATGTTTTCGCGATAGTCGGAATCGACGACAAAGACTACTCGCATCAGCGTGAGCAAGATTTTGAGAAATTCCTCCGCCAGCTCGGCGGTGAGGGCCTCCGGTTGAAAAAATTGTTCGAACTTTTTCTGTATAGCAAGGTCGGCTCCAAAAAGTGGAAGTCCCATTTTTGCTCCCCCCTGGTGTTTCTCTCTTACGCGTAATGCGCTCACTTTCCTTGACTCCCGATCGGGCAAGGCACAGCCTTTCCGTCTGTTAAATTATATTGCGTGCGGGTGATCAACTCCTCTTTCATCATGGCGTTGAGGTCTTTGAAGTAGGCGGAATATCCGGATACCCGCACCATGAGGTGAGGATGTTTTTCCGGATTGTCGCGGGCATCGAGCAAGTCCTCGTATGAGAGGATGTTGAACTGCACCTGCTGGCCTCCGGCCATGAAATAGGCGGTTACCGTGTCGGCAAATCGTTTGCTCATGGCGACGGCATCGGCTTCAGGCGTATATTTGATGTTCAAAGCCCAGCATCCCGGGACATCAGCACCTCCAAGTTCGGCAACGGCGTTGAGGCAGGTTGTCAGCTCCGGCGCGGCCCCCGAGACCGGAGTGATGCCGCTGGCAAACACTTTCCCCTTTTTGCGGCCGTTGGGCAAGGCGGGGCTCACCCCGCCCAGACCGGCATGGTTGGTCATGGTCCAGTAGGCCGGTCGGTAAGGTCCACCGCGATAATTGACATGGCGTTGATAGAGAGCAAAGAGATGACGGATCAGATTGCGGGCGTTCTTGCGGGCCACGCTGCTGGAGGTGCCGTATTTTGGGGCATGATTTTGCAGGTAGAGGCGCATCTTTTCGCCTTCGGGGCCTGCGAAATCATTTTCGATCGCCCTGAGCACGGTGGCAGCGTCATATTTCTTCTCCTCGAACACCACCTGTTCCATGGCGTTCAAGGAATCGACCACATCCGCAAAGGCGATATGGGTGGCTCCCGAGGAATTATACAGCGCGCCGCCATGGATCAGGTCTTTCCCCCGCTCCAGCGGGCCTTCGAAAAAGGTGGAGAGGAGCGGCGAAGGCATCATCTCCTGATGAACCTGGCCGAAATACTCGTTGAGCATGATCGCCTGTTCCACCAGCCAGTCGAGTTGTGTTTTGAAGGCCTGCCAAAATTCGGCGAAACTCGACATCGAGGCCGGTGAAGGCGTTTTCGGCCCCACCTGCTGGTCGCCGGTGATCGGGCGTTTGCCGCCGAACAGCGTCAACTCGAGCGGCGCCGCCAGGTTGAGGATAATGGAGCTGGAGGCGGGGTAGTCCCGGCCGCAGCTGACCAGCTCTACACACCCGACCACGCCGTAATCCCGCGCGTGTTCGAGAGTCTCCCCCTGATTTTGCAATGTTGCGATATTGGCGACATCGTTGAAGAACGCGGGTACCGCTTTCGTGGTGATGACGACCTCCGCTACCCTGCGGCAGTATTCTTTGGAGTTGACCTCATAGTGATAGCGGGCATTGACGTTGGGGTCCCGTGTCTTGAGTAACTCCGTCACCCGAAGCATTATATAGGTGAGGTCATTGACGGCATCCCGCCCTTGCTCGTCCACCCCACCCAGGGTAAGGGCGGGCACGGTGCCGGCGCCGCCGAACAGCTCTTCGGACGCCTCGGGGACCATCGCCACGTTATCGGAGAGTTTGAGCCAGAGGCAGCCGATCAGCTCGATGGCCTCTTTGAGGCTGAGCAGGCCGTCGCCCATGTCGCGCCGATAGTAGGGGTAGAGCACCTGATCGAGCCGGCCGGGACTCATGGCCATGTTGATATTCTCGGCATGAATCGCCACCTGGGAGAGCCAGATGGCGTTAACCGCTTCTCGGAACGAACGCGCGGGCAAGGCGGGGCTGCGGCGGCAAACCGCGGCCATATCGAGCAATTCCTGTTTGCGCACGGCATTGGCGGTTCGTCTGGCTAATCGTTCCGCTTCCTCGGCAAGATGGGTGGCATAGGCGATAATTCCCTCCATGGAAATGGCTGCCGCCCGATAGAAGGCTTTTTGCTCTTCGTCAGATGATGCGTCTTGCCTGGTTCTGCATTCGTCGATCATATGGCTGAGGCCCTTTTCGAGCATCATCGTATACGAGGGAACGCAGTGGGAAATACAACCTGCCTTGCCGGCAATGAAAAATACCAGTTCTTCAAAAAGTTGCAGGCACTTCGGATCGTCAAAGCGCTTTCTGGCAACTTCCTGGATGGTTTTGTCCATCCAGAACGGAAAGATTTCCCGGTTGAGAACTTCGGCATCCCCAGAATCGAGAAGCATGGGATTCTTCGACCTGGTGCTCACCGTTTCCAATTCCGGCCACAAGGTCAGGGCAAAAAATTCCGGGAAGAGGGGCGCCCCCAGCGGTTTGCTGGTGGTGGTTCCCGCCAGCAGGTTGCGATCGGGGAAGACCGGTATTTTTCTTTCGAGAAAGTAGCGGATCTTGTTTGCCTGGCGGAGTTCAGGATGCTGGTTCGGTTCCGCCTCTTTGAGATACTCGGTTACGAGTCGGGCCCGCTCGATGCAAATTGCCGGTTGTTGCCGAAAGAGCTGATCACGGAGTTCCCCCAGCCGGGGAATCGACTCCAGAGTGTAGGCCTCGAGTCTGATATCGTCTAATGTCAACATGGTTCTCATCCCCCCGTTCGGCGGGTTGCTCTTTGAAAGTTGCCCGCCGCAACGTCTTGGAATCTTGCCTGAGTATTTCTAACCCCTATCTGTGTTCGACTCGAAAAATTTTTTTTCGGAAGAGCAAACATTAGCCTCCGGTGATTTTTTCGAGTTTGTTTCGAACCGGGTAAAAGTTGCTTTAATCCGGCAGATTCCTAACATCTCATTTTTGCCATACATCCAAGTCGATAGCCAACCTATGGTGCTGCCACTCGTTATCCATGAGCAGAAAATACCCAAAAAGCTGATATTTGTACCGGTCGCTATCCACTGATGAATGAAAGAGTACCGAGAGATCGGTGGCATAAATCAGCTGCCCGAGAAAGAGGCCGTCTGCAATTTCGACAATTTCATCGAGGCACAAGCCGATTGGTGCCGGTCCGCCGATCATCGGGTACCGATAATGGAATTGAAAGACCTCCTTTTTTTTCTCCGGCCCATTGTTCATCGGCAGCAGCGATTGCCGACCGCCGACGCCCAAAAAGATATACCCTTGGCGAACAAATGGCGAGGGGCCTTTGCGGGCCAGCTCCTCGAGCCATGGTTCAGGAACGTGGTAATTCATATCGGCAATGCGAATGAGCGGATCAATGGCGAGAATACGTTCATCTTCTATGTTATTGCCGAACACCCAGTTGTTTGCCGCCTCCTGATTCCAGAATTCCTTGGCTGCGGCGTCCATTCCCCGATCCCACGATCCCCCGGCAAGATACGGGGCGAAGACTCCTGGGTCGGTCCAGTAATGTTGCCTGTTTTTTTCCACCAAACGATAATGCGGAGCAGAGGCGAGATGCAGCCGCAGGGCATTGACCCTTTCGGGATACCGTTGCTCCAGGTCATCGGATTCATCCACCAGCATACTGAGTTTGCGGCCGCTGATTTTTTCAAACGACTTGCCGGCCCAGGGAAAGACGAATCGCCCGAGGGCCGCCCAGACTATATTGAGAAGATCGGGGCCATGGTGCGCATCCTTTTGGTCCAGCAAGGAAGAGATGCTGCTTGGCAGAAGCTGGCTTTCCCGGTACCGCTGTCTGGTATCCGGACAAAACGTATCGACAAAGCCGCAGTGCAGATTCAGGGTCGCCCCATGGTAATAGTTAAAACCGAGGCAAGGCTCTTGCTGCCCGTACCAGTCGCGGGTAAACGGGGCGTCGACCAGGGTATTGAAGCCGGGGCTGCCATGCCCGCAAAAGGCACCGTCGCTGATTGAAGGCGCCATGCCACATCGGAACAGGGCGTTTAGTGGTTCGAAATGGCGAAGCGTGTCCTCCCTGTTGGTCTGTGCCGAAATGGTGGCGCTGAGTCGCTGCAACATTTGCAGGATAGACTCGTCGGGCTGTCGGAGGCTGGTGAGCTCTGCGTGCGAATCATCGCAAGGCGATGGGGACAGCAGGAATTGGGTGAATTTTTTGCGCAAACGGGAATTGTCCCGCCACTGTGCTTGCCAATCGAAAGGCGCTTTTTTGCGAGGGGGCGTGGAAACGCCTTTGCCACCGCCAAGCGTATCGTATCCCGCCTCGCCGGGATGCGGGCGCAGCCATGGGAAAGCCTCATAGACCCGAGACGCCTTGAGTGGGTCCAGCATCAGGAAAAAGCCGTTGTTTTGATAGCCGTATTCAGAGCCGAGCCCGGCGTCTTCGGCAAATCTGCCTTGCAAATCGCGGAGGAATTCCGCGCTGTCGGGGCTGAGGGTGTGCTCGAAGAGGCCTTGCGGAGAAGCGGCGCCAAAGGGGAGGTGAATGTCGCCGAGGCTGTAATTTTTGGTGGCGAAAACGAGTTGCCCCAAATAGATGCCGTCGGCAACACAGACCAGCTCGTCAATGAGTCGGGTCAACGGGTAGGCCGGCGCGAGAAGGGGCCAGCGATAGTTGAGTTGGTAGACCTTTTTGGAGCGCATGGTCGGGACCACCGAGCGGCCTCGGTCGGCCAGGAATATGCCACCCGTCATGGTATAGGCAATGGCCTTTTCCTTATCTAGATTTGCAGCGAGGATTTCACCTGGATACAGGTCCGCATCTACCGTCTGGGGTCGTGGTTTCAGATGCCAGAATTCGGTGAGCACCGGCAGGCCAAGCGACTGGAGAAGATTGGGATCGAACGGTGGGCGAAAGAAATTTCGGCCGATTTTGGTAACGGATGGATCGTATCGATGCAGGGCGATAGCGTTGTTGGCGGTCTTTTTGGCCACCACCCCACGGGAGACGGGCTCGAAGGTTTTTCCCATCCACAGGCCTGTATCGCCAAAGGTCATGTTCCAGGCGGTGGCCATCAGTTCGAGGCCGGCCTGTAGAGAACGGTCTCTATCGAAAAGGTTTGCCGTATCACGGAAGTACTCGCTGTCGCGGACGCAGAGCGTGACACCGATCATCGGCCCATCTAAGGGGACAGCCTTGCCGCAGCGAAACAGTATATCAAGCTTGTGGTGGTAGCTCGACCACGCGTGTCGCTGACTGTTGTCTGCCAGTACGCGCTGATACTTGGCAAAGAGATCGAAAAAATCGGTTTCCAGGTCTTCACCCAGGAGCCGCTCGAGTTGTTTTGCCAGCTCCTGCTGCTGGGCGTCGTTTCCTGCCGGAAAGTTGCTTGTGTCCAGATATTCCATATGTCCACCTCGCAGTTTATGGACCGGCATGGCCGACTTATCTGTGCCGGCCACAACCAAGAGATGAAAACCGAATCTCCGACAACGTAACCCTTCTCCATGACATCTCAACCGACTGTCTTGGACGAAACCTGAAAGCGCTTACCGCTTTATTAATTATCCCCAAAAAGGACCAAAGGTTCAATAGAAAGCGTTACTATGGAGAAGAGAGTTCGCATTCGCAAGACCCAAGAGGCTATCCTGACAAATAAATGACCAGTTAGCATTTTTTCAATCTAATATCAATAGATGATCGCCGGAGCTAACTGACTAACAAGTCAAGCAAACCCCAGCCAAGTCAATGATCCGTAGACGTTCTCAGTTGACCGAGGATGGTTGCTCAATTATGATATGTAGTTAAGAAAAGACTAAATGTAAAGTATATAATGTAGCTTTATTATGAACTACAATATACCATAAAAATATAGTAATAGAGGGCAATTGGATAAAATTGCATTTGTGAGGTGATATAATGAAAATCGGCATACTGAACCAGAAGGGCGGGGTGGGCAAAACCACCATCGCGATCAATCTTGCCTACGGTCTTGCGGCGAGGGGGAAAAAGACGCTGCTGATCGATATCGATCCGCAAGCGCATAGTACGGTCATATTCTGTGGCGACGTCGCCAGGGAAGAAACGGTCAAGGAGGTTTTTCTGGATCGATCTTTTGAAATCAAAAAGGTTGTTCGACCGGGTCTGGTCAATGACAAGGCGATGGATAATCTTTTTATCATTCCCGCCGATATTCACCTGGCCAGTGTCTCGGAGCAAATCAACGTGCGAGCCCATCGCGAAAAACTGCTCCATAATCAGCTGAGAAAAATTGAACATTCCTTCGACTTTATCTTGATGGATTGTCCACCCACCTTGGGAGTACTCTCGGTCAACGCGATCTTCACCGCCGACCTGCTCCTTATTCCTACGATCTACGGTCGTTATTCGCTCGACGGTATCGCCGATCTGTTTGCCACCATTGGTGAAGTGAAGGAGACAGAGAGCTATAATTATCGGATTGTACGCAACTGTTTCGACACCCGGAACAAGGTCTCCAATGCCTTCATCGAAGGGCAACTCGAGCCGCTGCGCAAAAACCTGCTCGAAACCGTCATCCGCAAGAACGAGGCGATCAACCAGGCGCAGATGAATGGTGAGCCGGTTTTTACCTTCGATTCCAGATCGAACGGCGCCAAGGATTTTCACGCCCTCACCCTGGAGATAATCAACCATGGCTAAAAAGAAGATTACCGGCCAGAGCAAACTTGCCACCACCAGTTCTCCCGCCGAATCGACCGAAGACTTGAAACTGGTCTCTCGCAAACCGCAATACAAACCCACCAGCTTTCGACTTACTCCCGAGGATTCCGAGCGGCTTAAAAGTATCACCGCCGCGGTCAACGAACTGAGCCCGTATAAAAAAATTTCTGAGACGATGGTAATCAAGGCCCTGCTGTACAACGGCCGGAAAATAAGGCCGGAAACCTTGCTCAAGGCGATTAGAGAAGTGATTTTGTAGAGGCGGTATCGGCTTCACCAACAGCTAAAAAATGAGCTACAAAATTAGCTTTGCAGGTAGTAATTCCATGAAGTGGTTTGATTTGCTAATGCATTAAAAACATTCAATATATTTCTGTACATGTTGTTGAATTTTTATAAGGAAACGCGAATAAATCCGGTGAAAATTGGTCGGAGAATACACAGGACGATCAGATGATGACCGGTCAGTTGATTGTCGGTTTGGTTTTCTATTGCTTCCTAATGGAAAAGATTCTAAGCTTGGCTGGGTGTGAACCCGGCCTCAAATCTTCCTGAGAGTAATCATCTGCCCGTCTGGGTACTATTCATGGCAAAGAAAAAGAGAAGAGTAAAGCAGCGTCAACAAAAGACACCTTCCTTAGACACGCTTTCACCTGAGAAATTGTGGGAAAGGGCCAAAGAGTCTCTTCGGCAGGAACGATTTCAGGATGCGATCGCAGCTTTCAAGCAGTTGGCGAAGCTAGAGCAGGGCCAGGAGGCACTTTATGGGCTTGGCCAAGCCTATATCGGCAGGATAGAAGGTCTCGCAGCCAAGTCGATGGTCAAGGAGGCGCTGGCTCTTCTAGAAACCATGATGCGGCGATGTCCCGGCATTGAGGTGGAGTCGCTCAGAATGTCATTGCTGCTTCAGGCCGGGCGGCATCAAGAAGCAGGCGAAGTATATCGAAAGATCCGGCAGGGAATGGACCGGCAGCGGATCCAGCGGCTGGAGTGTTTATTCGGCGCCGTATTGTTGACGGAGACGGCACTTCATCCTGAAGATTTAGGCGAAGAATCGGCTGCGGCCCATCATTATCCTCTGGCCGCGGTAGCGCTCGGCTCCTTTTTTGCGGGCACGGACGACCAGACTCGAGAAGCCTTGAGGCAGATCCCCATCAGGTCGCCATATCGGGATTTGCGCACCCTGTTGACCGGTTTGTTGCTTGTAGACAAAGATCCGGAGAAAGCTCGAGTTTTTCTGGAAAAGATCGAGTCGGATTCTCCCTATTTTCGCTTTGTTGGGCGACAACTGGCAGGGTTTGATCCGCCGGAAGTCATTTTGGAGAAATTGCGCGGCGCCGATAATCAAGAAAAACAACGGGTTCGTGATCAGTACGGCCTTTCCGCAGCGCAGTTGCGCATTGCATGCGATTTAACGCAGCCCGGGATTCAACCTTTGCGCCTCTATAAGATGGTCGACGGCCTTGGAAAGAATGTTGATCAACATCGAAAAAACGTGCTGCTCTGCAATATTCTCCCCTTTTGCGCAGAGCATACTGTCGGGCTGGTCCTGAAACATCCGGAACTTGGTATCCTTGAACAGTTGCGCATCGGCTCTTTGGCTGCGGAAAATAATCATGCGTTTTTTTATGCAACGCAGGGCTGGCTGGAATATCTGGAGAAGTTGGGAGAGATAAATCCCGGGGCGACAAAAGAACAGGCGATGGTGCTGCGCCGCCTGGCGGCAGCTATGCGTAAGGAACCTTATGAATTCGAGCCGAGAGAAATCCTCGATGCCTTGCAGCACAGCCTGAAATTGGACCCGCACCATTCGCCGACATGGCTTGATGCTGCCAATTATGCCAGGAAATACGAGGGGCTGAAACCGTATTACGGGATTCTCAACGAGGCGGTGAAGCACCTTCCTGAACATGTCGATATCCTCACAGCAGCGATGACGGCAAGCGGGCAACGCAGGGCGTTCAAAAAGGCGGCGGGGCTTGCCGACCGGATTCTGGCGATCGACCCCATCAATACCAAGGCGTTGAATTTTCTGGTGGAAGCACACCTGGAGCATGGCCGGAAGCTGGCCAGCCAGGGCAAGTGGGAGCTGGCGGAGAAAGAGCTACGCCAGGCAGATACCAGGGTCAGGGCTGTTCGGCTGCGGGGGCGCAACCTGATCTGTCTTGGCATGGTGTTTTTGCTCCAGGGAGATAAGGGTGGCCTCGAACAGATCGAGGCGGGCCGGAAAGTCAACGGCTTGCCTGTCCTTTCCCATATCCTGGTCGCCTTGGAGGCTCGACTCTACGGTTTACCGAAGCAATGGCAAAAACGCTTCGATCAGGAACTACGCGAGGTTTCCCTGCAGAATGAATGGCCTGATGTCGCCGAATTCGGTCGGCTGATCGGTTGGATGCTGAGCTTTACAGGCCAGGAGTTTTTGTGGCTCAAGCAGCTTTGTCAGTGTCTGAAGAAATATTTCAGCAGGGCCGCCGAATTAGAGTGGGGGCGCGATGAGGGAGTGTCGCTGTGCGAGGCCCTCGATCGTTTCGACCTACAAACCGCGCTTGCCCGATGCGTGCGGCAGCTGGCAAAACAATTTCCGGATGATCCCGAAATCAGAATATGGTATTTGGACGCGCTGTACGCAAAGCCTGGAAAAGTCGTGCCCGACAACCTGCTTCGCGCCTATGAGGATCTTTCGGACGACTTGGCTGCAGAACATAATTACGAGTTGCTCGAACGTCTGGAAGATATACTCGACACGCTGCTTCTTGAATCCGAAAGTGCAGAGGAGATGTTCGAGGAGGATTTCGACTTCGGTCCGTTTCGACTGCCGAGCGGAAGTGGAAAATCGCCAAAAGGACAAGGTGGGGAGAAGACAAAGCCGAAGAAGCAAAGCCCTGATGCCCGGCAATTGGATCTGTTTGATGATCTATTCGGTGATCTGTTTGGAGATATGTTTGGTGATTCGTCCGATGAACTGTGATCGGGTAAATGATTTGGTAACCGTTTACCGAGTGAGTAAAATATTCACCAAACCAATACATTGTAAACGTTCACCAGTGCTCCAGCTTGGCACAAGCGGGCTGTCGGGCTATAGCCTATCTATGCACGTCAGCCTGATCGAGCCCAGATGGGGTGCTGGTGAATGTTTACATGATTTGTGACAAAAAATAATGAAAACACCATATGAAATTCTAGAAGTCGAGGAAGGTGCCGATGACGCGCAGATTAAAAAGGCTTACCTCGCCATGGTGCGGCGCTTTCCACCGGAACGTTCTCCTGATGATTTTCGGCGCATACACCAGGCATTCGCGCTGATCAAAACCGAGGAGGATCGTCTGAATCACCGGCTCTTTCATTGTCGTTTGCCGACCCCCGTGGAGATTGCCGCCGTGGTGCTCCCCACAAACGAGGCGCGAAAAAGAGTGGGGGAGAAGGAATTTAAAGAGCGACTCGCCGGCGATCTTCGGGATTACTGTGCAGGCCTGAAATTGTGAATGGCAAATGTTAACGGTTACAATGCATCGGTTTGGGCATCTTTTAGCTGTCCGATGAACGGTTGCACGGCGACAAAGAAACAGAATGAACGAAAAATATAAAGAAGAACTCGTAGAGCGGTTTCGAGCCTACCTGGACACCGAGTTTGCACCTGATGAATCGCAGGAGCAGCTCGTTGATCAGATGACCCTGTTCAGTGAGTTGGCCGGGTTGAAAAACGAAGTGCGGATCGAGTCGCGGCAGCTTAAAGGAGCACTCGATGATTTTCGAAATGTTTTTGAGGCATTGGATACCGCAAATCACGATTTGGCCGATCTCGTGCGTCGCTCTCGAACAGAGGAACAGAAGCTGGTTCAAGAGGCGATCGCACCTTTGGTAACGGATCTTATCGATCTGTACGATCGACTGGCGGCCGGCGCGGCCCACACCCCCCCGGCTCCTTCCTTCTGGGAGCGCCTTCTTGCCGACGGCAGCCGTAAACGGCTGCTGGGGCATCTGGAGGGGCAGACCATGCTCTGTGGTCGACTCCTTACCATTCTGGAACGTTGCGGCGTGCTCCCCGTGGAAACGACGGAGAGGCTTTTTGACCCGAAGACAATGAAGGCCACAGGCTTTGAGATGGATGCAAGCCGGCAAAACGCTCTGGTGCTTGGTGAAGAGAGGAAGGGATTTCGAATCAATGGCAAATGCTTGCGACCCGCTGAAGTGATTGTGAATAAAATTGAGGAAAAAAACTGATGACGGACACAATATTGGGGATCGATCTTGGCACCACCAATTCGGAAGTGGGCCTCTATGAAAACGGCAAAGTGAATATTATCGAGGGGCCGGACGGCAAGTTGCTGCCTTCCTATGTCGGGCTTGACGACAACGGCAACCTGCTGGTGGGAGGAGCGGCGCGCAATCAGTATGTCCTCTATCCCGAAAGGACAATCAAGTCCGTAAAGCGACTCATGGGCCAGGCGGAACCTGTTACTCTCGGAGACAAGCACTATCTGCCCCAGGAGATCTCCGCCATGATCCTGCGGCAATTAAAAGACATTGCCGAATCATCACTTGGCTACAAGGTCGACAAGGCGGTCATCACGGTACCGGCTTTCTTCTCCGACGCTCAGCGGCAGGCCACCCGGGAGGCCGGGGAGATAGCCGGTCTGGAAGTGGTGAAGATGATCAACGAGCCGACCGCCGCGACCCTGATCTACGAGAGCAGCCACAAGGGCGCCAAAAAGGTACTGGTCTACGATCTGGGCGGCGGCACTTTTGATGTCTCGCTGGTGGAATTGCAGGACGACGTGATCGAGGTGGTGGCGAGCCATGGCAACAACAAACTGGGTGGTGACGATTTCGACGCATTGCTTGAAGACCTGTTGCTGGCTGAACTAAGGCAGGAAGGAATTACGGATATTTCCGGCCAGCCGCTTGCCCGGATCAGAAGGGCTGCCGAGAATGCGAAAAAAGATCTCTCCAGCCAACCCTTCGCCCGCGTTGAGGAAGAGTATTTGCTGGAAAAGGACGGCGCTCCGTATAACTTCAATATAGAACTGTCGCGGCATCGGTATGAAGAGTTGATTACCCCGCTGATCGACGAGACCATGGATGCAGTCCATTTGGTGCTGAGAGATGCGGGTCTAACCGCTTCTGATATCGATGAGATCCTGCTGGTGGGCGGTTCGACACGCACCCCTTTGGTCCAGCAGCGGCTGGAGACGGAATTCGGCATGGCGCCCCGCTTCGAGATCGATCCCGATCTGTGCGTGGCCGCCGGGGCGGCCATGCAGGCAGCCATGATCGGCGGCGCCGAGATCCAGGCGGTGCTGGTGGATGTAACGCCCTACACTTTCGGCACCAGCGCCATCGGCGAGGTGGATGGCATGTTTACACTTGATATGTTTGTGCCGCTCATCAAAAGGAATACCCCGGTGCCGGTAACTCGAAGCGAGGTGTTTTACACTGCCGCCGATTACCAGGAAGCCGTAGAGGTGAAGGTGTACCAGGGAGAGAGCGAAAACGCGCTGGAAAATATCGAAGTGGGGCGTTTTAGGGTCAAGGGTCTGGAAAAGCGTGAAGCCGGCAGTGAAATAATCGCCACCTTCGCCCTTGACACCAACGGCATTCTTCAGGTAAGTGCCACGGAAAAGGCGACAGGGCTGGAGAAGACCATCACCATTGAGAACGTGCTGAGCGGGGAAGGCCGGGATTCCTTGCAGCAGGCCAGGGAAAAAATCGGTCGACTGTTTGGCGACACGGGCGGGGATGAAGAAACCGTTCCAGTGGACGTCGCGAACCTCGAAAGCGCCGGGCCGCAAGCCATCTCCAACAGCCGCAGAGTCCAGGCAGATGCGTTGGTGGAAAAGGCACGTGGGCTGTTGGACAAGGCGAACGAGGATGACCGTGAGGACATGATCGACCTTATCGAGTCTATCTGTCAGGCGGCAGAAGGCAATGACGAGGCGGCGCTCGCTGAGCCGATGGACGAATTGTCCGAAATCATCTTCTATATGGAGGCCTAACCGTGGAACGTTGCCCGCAGTGTCACGGTAGGCTTCGGGGGAGCAGCCGGTGCGGTCGATGCGGCGCCGAGCTTGATCTGCTGTATGCCATCGAAGCCGGAGCCGATATCCGTGCCCGCCGAGCCGTAAAAGCTCTTCTAGCAGGCGATGGAACAGGCGCGCTTAATCTCGCCACCACCGCCTGCCGCCTCCATGCCACCCCATTTCACCAGGCCCTGACCGGCTTTCTGGCAGGCGAAATCTGCCGAGAAGAAAAGTGAAGGGGCATCTCCGCCGGGGTTTGCCGGCGTCTGTTTAGGATCTGAAACCAGCTTGATTTCATAACCCCGGACATAAAATTGTTCATCTGGGAAGGCTAAAGGCTGTCTCAACGTAAGCGTTCACCGGCACCCCATCTGCGCACGATCAGAGTCTGACGCGCATAGAGAAGTTTTGGCCCGAGAGCCTGCTTATGTACATGTGGAGCATTGGTAAACGCTTGCAGCGCATTGGCATGGGCACTTGGCGCTTGCCCGGTGAACGGTTACTTATCCCCTTGAAAAGCATTACAAATGGTGGCATGATCATAATAGATGCATCGAAAAGATAGGTATCGCTGGTCGACATCGCTCATGAGCCGTCATGAGGGTCGAATGGTCGTAAATTAGAGAGCAACCGGAGTAAAATTATGTCGCTTTTGGGGGAGATCCTTGTCGAGAAAAAGTATGTAGATCAAGGGATAATAGATGAGGCGCTCCGTATCCAGGTCGCCAGTCATCGAAGGTTGGGTAATATACTCGTAAGCATGAAAGTCATCACCAATGATCAGTTGGTAGACGTACTTTCAGATCAACTGCAAACTCCCGCATGTGATATTGCAGGGTCATTTTCCTTGCAGGTCCAAAAGACTATACCACGCTATCTTTGTCGGCAATACGGAGTCCTGCCTCTTGCAAAGAAAGAACATAATGTACTCGAAATCGCGATGTCGGATCCTTCGGATTCCGAGGCTATTCGGGATTTGGAACATTATACCGGATGTGCAATAGAACCCTGCCTTGCAAAAAACTCCGACATCGAGCGTGAGATACCAAAGTGTATCCCCTTGACGACTAAAGACTTTTTCTCTCCCCACGCCTCCTCTCTGCTCACCAGAATTATAGCTTTTATGGCGCTTGTCATTGTGATTGCTGTTGGCTTCTATGCCTATGAGTATATTCGAGCTGAAAAACACGGGACTATTTCCGTACACAATAACGTCATACTCTATAGTAATCGCGATCTGACGGTCGCAATGGATCAAAAAGGGAAGTATACCCTGCAAGGGCATCCTGAATTTGCAAACGGTTTATATTCAGTCTCATTTTCCGACCAGAAGCAATTAGCGGGCTTTATAGCTCGTCATAAAAGCGAGCTTTCGGAAAAGCAGCGACAATGGCTGCAATGGGCTATCCGACATATCGGGAAAAGAAGAAAATAGATGGCGAACATTTCTTCACGATTATTGATATATATCGGTGACTAGGAGCCTGTCGGATTATGCCCTTTTTCCCCATATCTTCGTTAAACTCGAAAAAATTATCCTCCGGTAAGCGAACGGAGTGAGACTCCGAGATATTCAGTATATGCCTCCGGTAATTTTTTCGAGTTTGCCTCGATCTGAGCAAAAATGCCTATAATCCGACAGGCTCCTAGTACGGGGGAGAGCGGAAAGCAGATGAAATGCCCCAAGGGCGGAGGTGCCAATCTGCACCGTATGGACCAAGGAGGTCCGAGAAACGGGAAGGGGCCCGGCGAGAGGAGTAGAGGACAGAGTGGCGCCGGCAGGAGGGCTCGGGACAGAGAGTAGAGGACTTGCCGGTGGCCATGCGAAAAATTCGTCGGGAAACCGCTGACATAGATCTGTTCGCTTGAAAGCTGACCGCGATTCCTTTCCATTTTCCCCGATTTTGCGATACCCTAACTTGTGTATGGTGTGTTTTGTGGCGCCGCGGTCCCGGAATGCCATTGAGCATTTCGGGACCGCGTGATGGTTGGAGCGTAACTGTCCACCAGGTCAACCAACCAGTGGCCAAATCGATGAACTGCAAGTGATCGTCAGTGCCCCGGATTGTGCCTTGATTGAGTACTGGTGAACGATTGCCTGGTGAATGGTCGTGTTGGAGCCATAAACATTGGTGAACGCTCACCATACATTGGTTTGCGCAACGTTGGACGTGCCCGGCAAACGGTTGCTACTCTTGATATGCTTGCTGAATGATTACCCTCGAGGTGAATCATGGATATACAGGAAGAGTTTGACAAATTGCTCGAAAAACTGCGGACGCAGCGAGATGAGATCAATCTGAAAATGCACCTGGCCTCGATGGAAGCGAAAGAGGAGTTCGATGCGGCGGAGAAGAAGTGGAACCAGCTGAAATCCAAGGCTTCGGCCATCGCCGATGACGCGGTGGAAACCTCCGATGAATACATCGCCAAGGCTAAGGTGATCGGCGAGGAAATCAAGGAAGCGTACCGTCGAATAGCCAGGCGGTTATCGGATTGATCGTCCCTGGCTGACCGATGCCCTTGAATTGTAAAGAGGGTCCCATGGAAAAAAATACGGTCAACGCGGACAGATTTGCCGAGATGGCCAGGGATCCGAGATGGCGGCTGGTCAACAGGACCATGCGGCAGAGTGGGAATCAGGCCGACGCTCTTATCGAAACGCTGCATGCCGTGCAGGATTCCTTCGGCTTCCTCGACCCCGACTCGATGGCCTATGTGGCTCATGAACTCGGAGTGCCACTTGCCCGCGTCTTTGCGGTAGCCACCTTTTACCACTATTTCACCCTGAAGCCGGCCGGCGAGCACACCTGCGTGGTCTGTCTGGGCACTGCCTGCTACATCGGCGGTTCAGCTGCCATTGTAGAGCGGCTCCAGGAACAATTCGGCATCAGGCCGGGAGAGACCACCGCCGACGGCAAGCTCTCTTTGCTGATCGCCCGCTGTTTCGGCTCCTGCGGCCTCGCGCCGGCTGCTACCTTCGATGGAAAGGTAGCGGGCAGGTTGAATCCGGATCTTGTCAGCCGGCAGATAGGGGAGTGGATGGGTCATGACTCTGACGCGTGAAGAACTCGAGGCCATTGGCGAAAAGGAGCGGGAGCGGCAGCAGGGGTTCCGGTTTCGCCTCGGAGTCTGCGTGGCGGCGGGTTGCCTCTCCTCAGGCGGCAGTGAGGCAAGGGAGGCACTCGAGAAGGAAGTCGCGCGCCGAGGCCTGCAGACCAGCGTCGAGGTCAAGGGTGTCGGTTGCCTCGGGCTCTGCACCGCCGGGCCGCTGGTTCGGCTTGATCCTGGCGACATCCTCTATCGACATCTTTCGCCTTCGGCTGCCCCGGAGGTCATAGACTCCCTCGGCGGCTCTCAGGTGGAGAAGCTGTGCTGCCCGCAGGATCAAGTTGCCCCCTTTTATCACGGTCAACAGAAGATTGTTCTCGAAAACTGCGGTCGCATAGATCCCGAGCGTATCGAGGAGTATATCGCCGAACAAGGGTATGCGGCGCTCTACCGAGCCGTGCGCGAGATGACCCCCAAAGAGGTCATCGACGAGATCATCGTCAGCGGTCTGCGCGGACGCGGTGGGGCGGGGTATCCCACAGGCCTGAAGTGGACCACGGTCTCCAAGGCGAAGAGTGAGAGCAAATTCGTGATCTGTAACGGCGACGAGGGCGATCCCGGCGCCTTCATGGACCGCAGCGTGCTCGAAAGCGATCCCCATCGGGTGCTGGAGGGGATGGCCATCGCTGCCTACGCGATCGGGGCGACCACCGGTTTCATCTATGTCCGGGCCGAATATCCGCTGGCGGTAAAACGGCTGAAAACCGCTATCGGCCAGGCGGAACGGCTCGGGATTCTCGGCAGGAATATCTTTAACTCCGGCTTTGCCTTCGAGGTCCATCTGCGCTTGGGGGCCGGCGCCTTTGTCTGCGGAGAAGAAACTGCTCTCATCGCCTCTATCGAAGGCCGACCTGGCCGCCCTCGGCCCCGTCCTCCCTATCCTGCCGAATCCGGAGTGAAGGATTACCCAACATTGATTAACAATGTGGAGACTCTGGCCAACCTCGCTCCCATTCTCCGACGCGGGGGCGCCTGGTTTGCCGCTATCGGCACCGAAAAGAGCAAGGGCACCAAGGTCTTCGCCCTGGCCGGACGGGTAAAGAACACCGGCTTGATCGAGGTGCCGATGGGAACGAGCCTGCGGGAGATCGTCTTTACCATCGGGGGAGGCATTCCGGAAGGAGGCGCCTTCAAAGCGGTGCAGACCGGTGGGCCGTCCGGCGGCTGTGTGCCGGCCCGGTACCTCGACATGCCGGTGGATTACGAGTCGCTGGCCGGGGTCGGCTCGATCATGGGCTCCGGAGGAATGATCGTCATGGATCAGAGTTCGTGCATGGTGGATGTGGCCCGCTTCTTCATGGATTTCTGCCGCTCCGAGTCCTGTGGAAAATGTCTGCCCTGCAGGGTCGGTACGGCCCAGATCCATAACCTGCTTGTCGGTATTGTCAGCGGACGTGGCCGGCCGGCCGACCTTGCCGCCATCGAGGACCTCTGCGACCTGGTCAAGAGCACCTCGCTTTGCGGTCTTGGGCAGACCGCACCGAACCCGGTGCTCAGCACCCTGCACTATTTCAGGGATGAGTACCTTGCCCATATCGGCGAGAAACGGTGTCCGGCCGGCACGTGTCGGGTGCAGCCGGCAAGGGAGTCAGCATGAGAGGCGCCACGGTTTTACCGGCAAAACGCAAAAACCGTCCGCTCGGTTCCGGCCGGATACTCACCTTTAAGATCGACGATCGGGACGTCAGCTCGCGCGAAGACGAAACTCTGCTGACGGTTGCTCGGCAAAACGGCATCGATATTCCGACCTTGTGTCATCTGGACGGGCTCTCCGAACACGGCGCCTGTCGCCTGTGCCTGGTGGAGGTCAAGGGGTCGCCCAAATTGGTCCCGGCCTGCGTCACCTTTCCCCAGGAAGGGATGGAGGTGATCACAGGCTCCGAGCGACTCATCCGATATCGGCGTAAGCTGCTTGAATTACTATTTACTGAACGTAATCACGTCTGTGCGGTATGTGTTTCCAACGGTCATTGCGAGCTGCAGGATCTGGCAGTTCGACTCGGGATCACGCATGTCCGTTACCCCTATTTTTATCCCCGGCTCTTTGTCGACGGCTCTCATCCGCGTTTTGTCCTGGATCACAATCGCTGCGTGCTGTGCATGCGCTGCGTGCGGGTCTGCGACGAGATCGAGGGGGCCCATACCTGGGATGTAATGGGTCGAGGGATCGACAGCCGGGTTGCCGCCGACCTGGACTTCCCCTGGGGGAGTTCGGAGACCTGCACCGGCTGCGGCAAATGCGTGCAGGTCTGTCCCACCGGAGCCCTTTCGGAGAAAGGGGTGTCGGTGGCGGAGATGGTCAAGCGCCGGCAATTTCTTCCCTATCTGCGCCGGATGCGGGAGAGGGAGGAAGAATGACCAGGGAAGGAGGGGCTATGGGTGCTGAGCGAGTTCGCATTGCCACTACCTGGCTCGATGGGTGCTCGGGATGCCACATGTCGCTGCTCGATATCGATGAGCGGCTGGTGGAGCTGGCGGATAAAATCGAAATGGTGTACGGGCCGCTGGTGGATGCCCGCCACATTCCTGAGGCTGTGGATGTCGCCCTGGTGGAAGGTGGGGTAAGCAGCGAGGATGATATTGAAAAATTGTTACTCTTGCGAAAATGCAGCTCGACACTGGTATCGTTTGGCGATTGCGCGGTAACCGCCAATGTGCCCGGCATGCGCAACGAGTTCGCGCTAAGCGAGGTGCTGCAGCGCGCCTATGTGGAAAATGCATGTATGCATTCGCAAATTCCCCATGCCGGTGTGCCGCGGCTGCAAAGCCAGGTGCGCCCCTTGCACGAATACGTTACGGTCGACCTCTTTTTGCCCGGTTGCCCGCCGCCCGCGGAGGCGATTTATTTTCTGCTCACCGAACTGATCGAGGGGCGCATGCCGGATATGAGCGGCCGGAGCCGCTTTGGGTTATAGATTCTCTGCAGAGAGGGATGGGATGAAACGGCAGCTCGTTATCGAGCCTATCAGTCGTATCGAAGGCCACGGCAAAATCACCGTGACCCTGGATGAGCACGGCGAGGTGAACGATGCCCGGTTGCATGTCACCCAGTTTCGCGGTTTTGAAAAATTCTGCGAGGGCCGGCCGTTCAGCGAGATGGTTTCGCTGGTGGAGCGGATCTGCGGGATCTGTCCGATCAGTCATTCCCTGGCCTCGGCCAAGGTGTGCGATGCGATCATGGGCGTACGGGTGCCGGAGACGGCCATGATGTTGCGACGCCTGCTCAACTGCGGCGAATTCATCCAGTCCCATGCGCTGAGCTTTTTTTATCTCGCCTCGCCCGATCTTCTCCTCGGCATGGAGGCGGATCCGGCAGAGCGCAATATCCTTGGGGTGCTGCGGGCACATCCCAATTTTGCCCGCGATGGCATCCGGCTGCGTCGCATCGGCCAGCAGGTCATCGAGTGGTTCGCCGGCAAACGCATTCATCCCACCTGGGTGGTGCCCGGAGGGGTTAACGCACCGCTATCCTCCGAGCATCGCCAGGCGATACGGGCGCTGTTGCCCGAAGGGGTGGAGATTGTCCAGCGCGCTTTGACCCGTTTGAAGCAGTCGTTTGCCGCCCTGAAAGAGGAGATCGACACCTTCGCCAATTTCCCCAGCTGTTTCATGGGACTGGTGAACGGCGAAGGAAGACTCGAACATGTCGAAGGGCATCTGCGCATAGTCGACGCCCGGGGCAAGATCCTTGCCGACAAGATCGACGGTCGACGCTACCAGAGCATTATCGGGGAAGCGGTGGAAGAAGATTCCTACCTGAAATCGCCATACTATAAACCGCTTGGCTACCCTGAAGGCATATACCGGGTGGGACCCGCAGCCCGATTGAATGTGGCGAACGGGTGCACAACGCCGATGGCCAACCGGGAATGGGCCGAGTTTCGCAACCTCTCCGATGGCCCGGTGCTCAGTACTTTCCATAACCACTACGCCCGGCTCATCGAAATTCTGCATTGCCTCGAACTCATGGATACGCTGCTGGCCGATCCGAACATCCTGGATACCAGGGTGCGGGCCCACGCTCAGGCGAATTTTCCCGAAGGCGTCGGGGTGGTCGAGGCGCCGCGCGGCACCCTGTTTCATCACTACAGGGTGAGTGAACACGGTCTTGTGACCTGGGTTAACTTGATCGTGGCCACCGGCAATAACAATCTGGCCATGAACCGCGGTCTGCTGCAGGTGGCCCGCCATTTCATCCACGGTCCGCAACTTACCGATGCGGCAAGCAACAGGCTGCAAGCGGTTATCCGGGCGTTTGACCCCTGCCTGAGTTGTTCCACCCACGCCCTGCGTCCGGGCGGCGCTCCCCTTATCGAACTGTTGTCGGCAGACGGCAAGGTGCTCTGCGCGATCTGAAAATGATCATCGAATAGCGAATCAAACCATGCCGGGGGCGCGGCGCTCGATGCCGAGGTGAACGCCGAGCTGCGATGATAGCTTACATAGGGTACATGGACGATTTCGCCTTTCTCATGTGGATCATCATTGTTTCACTCCCCCTGGTGGTCTTGCTTGAACGCGATGTGAAGTCCGTGCAGTGGCCTGGTATCTGCAGTGGTTGAAGGAAAAGTGTTCCCTTTTTCTTTTTCGGCATAAAAAGGATTGAGGCTTTTAAGCGCGGCGCTCACCTTCAGCCCGGTGAGGATGGTCGGCTCAACGCTCATTCCCACCCGCAGGAGATGGGATGGGTCGCTGGCCTGGTCGATGCGAATCTTGACCGGGATGCGTTGCACCACCTTCACGTAGTTGCCGCTGGCGTTCTCAGGCGGCAAGAGGGAAAATGCGGCGCCGGTGCCGGCCATGATGCTGTCGACGACGCCCCGGAAGCGGTGCCCCGGATAGGTATCGACGGTGAAATCGACCTTTTGCCCCGGTTGTACATGGGTGAGCTGGCTCTCTTTGAAGTTTGCCGTCACCCAGGCGTTTGCCAGAGGGACCACGGCCATCAGCGCCTGCCCGGCCTGGATGTTGTTGCCGGGCTCCACCGATTTCCTGGTGACGTAGCCGTTTGAGGGAGCGTAAATTTTGGTATAGGAGAGATCGAGCCGTTTCTGCTCGAGCTGCGCCTGTCGCAGAGAGATCTGGGCGTTTTTCGCGCCATGGCCAGTGAGCCCCAGGTGGGCCATGGTCTTGCGCAGCGACCCTTTTGCCTGCTTGAGGTTGGAGATAGCCACCTTTTTCGCTGTCGCCAGTTTGTCGAGCTTATCCTTGGGGATGACCTGGTTGGCAAAGAGGGCCTTGCCGCGGGTGAGGTCGATTTTCGCCTGTTCGAGTTTGGCGGTATCGGCCGCTACCGCCGCCTTGGCCGCCTCCACCTGGGCGTATTCGCTGGAGGTGTCGTTTTTCGCCATATCCAGCTGAGCCGCCGCATCCATGACCTTTATCTTGAACAGGGTCGGGTCGAGTTCCACCAGGAGGTCGCCTTTTTTGACATATTGGTTATCTCGTACCATCACGTGTTGGACATGGCCGGAAATCCTCGAAGATATCGAATAGATATGACTCTGGATAAAGGCGTCGTCGGTGCTCACCATGGTCTGGGCTTTGGCCCAGACAAAGCAGCCGGCCGCTCCTCCGGCGGCCAGTAGCAACAGCAGGATTCCAACCGTATGCTTCTTCTTTTTTGGTTGTGATTTCGGTCGGGGGCTTTGCCCTTCGGCTTCTACCTTGTCGGCTGTTTCAGACATGTGCGCACTCCTTGGCGAAAAATGAGGATCTGCTCAATTGCGTGGGTTGAGTTATTTGGCAGGTTAATGGTGTTCTGTGGCTACGGCTGCGGCCACACTTTGCTTTTTTAAGAGAAAGAGCAACGGGATCACCGCCAGAAAGGCCAGGCCGATGACCCAGAAAATGTAGTCGTAGGCCAACAAGCCCGCCTGCCGGCTGACGAGGCGTTCGATCACCGCCAGGGCGGTATGGCTGGCGCGTACGGTATCCATCCCCTGGGCGATTGCTGCCTCTTTGAGATGTTCCATCCTCATCTGCAGCACCGGGTTGTAGGGATGGACATGGCTGACCAGGCTGGTCTGGTAGAACTGGGCGAGCCGGGCGAGCAGGGTCGAAGATACGGCGATGCCCACGCTCCCCCCGATATTGCGCAGCAGATTGTATATGCCGGTGCCGTTGCCCATTTCCTCCCGGGGCAGACCGGCAAGGGTAAATGTCGATAGCGGCGGGAAGATCATGCCCAGGGCGATGCCGAGCACGATCCGGGGCAGGACGAAGTCGGAATAGGCGCCGGAGAGGGAGAATCCACGCATCAGGTACATGGAATAGGCGCCGAGCACAAAGCCGACCAATATGACTTTGCGACCGTCGTGATTTTTGATGTAGGAGCCGACAAAGGGCATGACGATAAGGGTGGCAAGACCTCCCGGCGCCATCACCAACCCGGCCAGGGTGGCGTTGTAGCCCATCAGGGTCTGGAGAAAGAGCGGCAGCATGACCACCGATCCGTAGAGGCAGAAGCCGACCATGAACATGATAAAATTGCCGGCGGAAAAGGAAACGCGCGTAAATAGTCTGAGGTTGATGATCGGGTGCTCTTTCTTGAGTTCCACCCAGAGGAGCGCCGCCAGGGAGACCACCGAGAGCAGGGTTAAGAGGGTGATAAAGGGCGAGTTGAACCAGTCCATTCGCTGCCCCTTGTCGAGCACCACCTGCAGGGAACCGATACCGACGGTGAGCAAGAGCAAACCTGCATAATCGACGGGGACTTTTTCCTTGTTTTTCTTGAGATAGGGCGGATCGGTAATGCAGGAAAGCGTCATGAGCACGGCGACGATGCCCACCGGGATGTTGATATAGAATATCCAGCGCCAGGTGAAATTGTCGGTGAGCCAGCCGCCCATGGTGGGGCCGACCACCGGGCCGAACATGGCGCCGATGCCGAAGATGGCCATGGCCATCCCCGCCTCCTCCGGAGGGAAACTCTCCAGCATGATGGCCTGGCTCATGGGAATGAGCGCGCCTCCCGCCGCGCCTTGCACGATCCGGAAAAAGACGAGCGCCGAGAGGCTGAGCGCCGAGCCGCAGAGAAAGGAAGAGAAGGTGAACAGGGCGATGCAGAGAACGAGAAAACGTCTTCTGCCGAACATCCGGGCCAACCAGCCGGTCATGGGCAGAACGACCGCGTTGCTGATGAGATAAGAGGTGAGGACCCAGGTGATTTCATCCGTGCCGGCGTTGAGACTCCCCTGCATGTGCGGCAGGGCGACGTTGGCGATGGAGGTATCGACAATCTCCATAAACGCCGGGATCATCACCGTGATTGTCACCAGCCATTTTCCCATGGTGCCCGAATTGTCCTTCTGCTTCATGCCGTAGCCTGTAGTAACGTGTTGTCTGAGGTAGTGTTCGCGGTTAAGGCCGCGTGGGCCGATTGCACTGTCGCAGGGGGAGACTCACCTGTTGCCGGCGCATAATCCGCGCAAGGCACTCAGGGAAAAGGTGACGATCTCATCGGCGATACGGGCGATGTCTTCGCGGTCGAAGGTTCGGTTCGGGTCCACCTTGGTTAGCACCCATTTGCTTGAGTGGTAAAAGACGCACTGGCCTATGATGGACCTGGCACAGGAAAGAAGCAGGGGAGTCTCGACGTCATCATCCATCAGCAAGCGAACGATCTCCACTAACTGTTCGAAGAGTTCGTGGACCCCCTCGTCCACAATCATGTCCAATGCCCTGGAAGGTTCGACCATCTCCCGCATGGTCAGGGTGCCGTAGCCGAGGTTGCCATCATCGCCGAAGACCCTGAGCAGAAAAGAATGAATAAACGCATGCAGTTTTTCTTCCGCGGAGGGGTTCGGGCCAAGACCATAGGTTGGGGGGTATTTTTCGAAGGCGCGCCTGCGCACGTGCCGGAGCACCTCAAGGTAGAGGGCTTCTTTGCCGCCGAAATGGTAATTTACAGCCGATACATTCACCTGGGCCCGTCCGCAGATCATGCGGACGGTGGTGGCGGCAAAGCCGCGTTCGGCAAAAACCGCAGCTGCCGATTCCAGGATTCTCTTTCGTGTTTCTTCCGCTTCTGTCGCCATTACGGGGATGCCTCCAAGTCAAACAAATGTTTGAATCGTAGATATCAAACATTTGTTTGAGTCGCAAGGGGTTTTTGCCATCCAACTGAAATTCGCGGCGCTGCAGCTCCATCGAATGGTCTGGAAACTAAGTACCAAATTGTAGCTTTCATGGTTGACTTTGTTCGTATTCTCTTGATAGCCTTCAACAATGATGCATTCCAGGGAGCTTCTCTGACCCACGAACAAGAGTATACAAACAGGACTGTTGAGGCTTTTGCCGGAACGGCGACGTTCCGCTTGCGCAAAGGTGTGGAGAACGTACTGCGGAACGAAGGCTGTTTCTTGCCGGCGGATTATGCCGCCAGCCACTGTTTCTCGCTCCCGGAAAGAAGGGGGCTCTGCTTGCGGCCTCGACAGGAACTGACAATCTTCGGGAGCTTTTATGAAAAAGGTCGTGGTCTTGGTAAGTAGCGGGCTGCTTCTCGGTCTGATTTGTTCGATAGTGGCAGCGGAGATGATTGAGCGAACGTCCGGTATCCGGTTCTGCGCCCTTTGTCATACCATGAAAGGTGTTTCCAGTGCGTATGAGAAAGACATTCACGGTGGCAATAATATCTATGGCACCAGGGCACGATGTGTCGATTGCCATCTTCCGCACGACAATGTGGCGCATTATCTGGCGGCCAAGGCCTATACCGGCACCCAGGACGTGCTTGGCGAGATGTTTTGGGCCGATTCCATGGACTGGACGGGGAACTTGAAGCAGAGGAAGAAATTTGTCTATAGCTCAGGGTGCGAACAGTGTCACGACCTGGAGGCGATCCATTATGAAATTCCAAAGGCTTTTCTTGCTCACAGGGAATATAAAATGGGGGTGGTGAGCTCTTGCGTGCATTGCCACGAGCATGTAGGCCATCTGGATATAAAGGGATATATAACCAGGCAATTCTGAGGACGCCGCAGCCTTGCCGGCGCGTGTTTTCGCAGTGCTATCCGTGATGGCAAATAATCGCGGCGGAGGTATTCGTCGCAGGTGGTGTTTGTTTGCATGTTCTGTCGATAGTTGGTTGAAGCAGGGAGGGAAGCGAGATTAACATTTTGTGACATGAAGAGGTGTTACGAACAATGGGAGGAGAGAGGAAATGGTACGCATAGTGCTCGCAGTGGTGATAGCCATTGGTTGTGTGACCTCCGCGTATGCGGGGGACAGCAACGTGAAAACGTTGAAGGTTGAGCGTGGACTGACCCCGGAGGCGAGAAAGTGCATCGAGTGTCACGCGCAAAAGCAGCCGGGAATCGTCGCCGACTGGAAATTGAGCCGGCATGCCCATGTCGGTGTGTCCTGCATCGATTGCCACGGGGTCGACAAGGGGTCGCCCATGGCTTCCCAGAGTTGCCCCGGAGTCAAGGGGACCTCCACCTATATTACGGTACTGGTCACCCCTAAAACCTGCGGTCGGTGCCATGCTCTGGAAGTCAAACAGTTTGATCAGAGCGGACACTATCGGGCCCGGTTCCAGTATACAGGGCCTGATGGCAGGAATTTCAAGAGCATGACGGCCTTGATCGAAAAATACGAGGCGCAGGGTATAGATAAGTTCAAACACGCGCCGGAGGAGACCGGCTGCATGCAGTGCCATGGTTCCAAGGTAAGCCTTGGCGCCGACAACACCCCTGACGAAAAGGGATGGCCGGCGGCCGGAATCGGCACCCTCTGGCCGGACGGGTCGGTGGGAAACTGCATCGTTTGTCACACCAGGCACCGGTTCAGTATAGCGGAAGCTCGGAAACCTGCGGCTTGCGCTTCCTGTCATCTCGGTCCGGACCACCCTGATATCGAGATCTACAACAACAGCAAGCACGGTCATATTTACAATACCGAAGCGGCGACCTGGAACTTCACCAGTGCCCCGGATGCCTGGGAGCCGGGAGACTATCGGGCGCCCACCTGTCCGGTCTGCCATATGAGCGGAATCGGCAAGTTGCAGTCGACCCACAATATCTCAGAGCGGCTTCACTGGAATCTCTGGGCTCAGGAGTCCAAGCTCAGAAACTCCTCTGACCCGCTCAGTCCCTTGACCGGCAACGGGGTCGAAGGAAGAGAGAAAATGAAGTCTGTCTGCAACAATTGCCACAGCCCGCTGCATACCGAAAACTTCTTCAAGCAGGCGGATAGTCAGATCGAACTCTACAACGAGGGATACTATAAACCGGCCCTGGCCATGCATAACGAGCTGGCCGAGAAAAAGCTGCTGAAGCAGAATCCGTGGGATGATGAGTTCCAGAGAATATATTATCATCTCTGGCACCATGAAGGTCGGCGGATGCGTCAGGGCGCCGCTATGGCGGGCCCGGATTATGCCCACTGGCATGGGGTTTTCGAGCTCCAGCAGGATCTCAACAAGCTCAAGGATATCTATAAAAAAAGAATTGAAACCGGAAAGATAGAGGATTAATAGTCTTGGTGGATACCAAAAGAGCCAGGTCGGCGAAATCCGCGACCTGGCTCTTTGATCATTGGCGACGATGCCCGCTTTGCCTACCCTGCCGGAGCGCCCCTTCGAGAAATCAGTTGTTGCTCTGCAACGAAATTTCCTGATCGATCAACTCCTTTGCGCGTTCCAGCGCACGTTGTGCATCATCTCCCCCCATGGTTACATGTTGCCTGTGGCCGGATGGATCGGTAATATCGAAGCTGAAATTCGAGCAGAGGTTATGCTCGGACTGGACTTTGATTCCCCAGCCATTATATGAGTCGATTATCGTTTTGCTCATGGTGCACCTCTCTAGTTAGTTCATTCCTCGACCTGATAAATCCCCAACCGGTGCCTTGGCCGCATAACCCACTCCTGCGAATTTTTAGCTGAGTGAATGGCAGGGCAGGCCCGAAATATGGTTGAAAAGGCGCGGTCCAGACGGAACCTCTGATCCCTGTCCGGACCGCGGAAAAGTTGAGGGCTAATGCGTACCTGAGAGCGCGAGTTCTAAATCGATATACTCCTTGGCTCTCTCCAGTGCGCGTTGTTCATTGTCTCCGCCCATCGGGACATGATGAGAGTGTCCCGTGGGATCTATGACATCAAACGTACAGAATGAACTCTCATCACGTTCACAACTTACCCTGATGTTCCAGCCGTGGTATGAATCCGATCTCGTCATGCTCATAATGAACCTCCATTGTACTGTGGATCTCCGGGGCAACCCCGGTTTTCATATACTATAAGACCTTGAATGGGGGAATGCAGTTCTGCTCTGCAGGTGGGGTTCGCGACAAGAGGAGTCTGACAAGCCGCCGGTTGCTTTATCTCTGTCGATATGCTTACATGGAGGTTATCGAGAGCCTGTCGGATAGCATTTTCGTGATCGTTTAAAGTTCATTGCTTTGGCCGCTGTTTGGTTGACCTGGTGAACGATTACATCACCCTGGTGGAGGCAGAATGGATATGTACAATGGGGAAGAACCCTTCTGGGACAGGACATTGCGACTTATCCGAGAGATATGGCCACTGGGCGATCCTGAAGAATTGAGAGACAGACTCCATGCCGACCTGCCTGACAGCGATCTCAACGTCCTGCGTCGGGCCATAGGCGCTTGCCTGGAGGGACGGGGAGGGGAGGTCTCGGCGCGAAGACGTGCCGCCGAATTGGGTCGAGCGTACATGGTTTTGAGCGAGAAAGGTCGCCGCAAATTTCTCTATCTGCTGGCCCGGGAATACGATGTCGATAATGTCGCGGTGGAAAAGGCGATTGAAGAACGCGGATTGATAACCTCTCCTGGCGATTTGCAGGCCGCAAACCAGCGGCTGAGAGGCTTGCTGGAGTCACCGCGATCTAAATTGCTTCGTGAGTTCAACGAATTACATGAAGGCGTAAAGTTTCTGGTCGATCTTCGGGCGGAGCTTATGGCGCTTGCCAGAAATGATCGGGAACTGGCGGAGCTTGACCGGGATGTTCATCGGCTGCTGGTGTCTTGGTTTGATATCGGCTTTCTCGACCTCCGACGAATAACCTGGGATACTCCTGCCTCGATACTCGAGAAGTTGATCGCTTTTGAGGCGGTACACGCCATCTCGTCGTGGGAAGACTTGAAGAACAGGTTGCGAAGTGACCGTCGCTGTTATGCCTATTTTCATCCCAGGATGCCGAATGAGCCATTGATATTCGTCGAGATAGCCCTTGTGAACGGCATTGCCGCAAATGTGCTTGAACTGCTTGACGTCGAGGCGCCGGTAAAGGATCCGGAAAAGGCCGATACGGCTATCTTCTATTCCATCTCCAACTGTCAGAAAGGGCTCGCAGGGGTGAGTTTCGGCAATTTTCTCATCAAACGGGTGGTGACCGATCTTGCTGCCAAGCACCCCAACCTCAAGACGTTTGCCACGCTCTCTCCTGTGCCGGGGTTCTTGAACTGGCTGCTGAAAAATCTTGATGATCTCGCGTTGGGGCCGAAAGAAAAGGAGGCGATGGCCGCGATTTCCGCCGCGGAAAATCGCCTTGCGGCCCTGCAGGAAATCCTGCTGGAATCACGAAAAGGGGGAAACGGCTCACTTGAGCAGGTTCTGCTCGGTCTCTGTGCCCGTTATCTTATGGAGGTGAAAAGGGGAAGGCAGGCGCAGGACAGGGTGGCCCATTTCCACCTCTCCAACGGCGCTCAAATAGAGCGAATTAACTGGGGCGCCAACCTGGCCCCGGCCGGAATCGAACAATCAGCCGGCATTATGGTTAACTATATCTACAAACTCTCACAGATTGAGAGAAACCATGAACTCTATTCGGAACGAGGGGAAATTTCTGCATCATCCAACGTTCGCAAGCTTATAAAGGCGTTCGCCTAGCGGCAAAATTGAATCGCATTCGGCGGTGCTCTTTAGTCCTCGCTTGAACGATCGGCTTATGGGACTCTCTAGTGTCTGTCCAGAAATGGCTATTTTGCTTTGCCTCTTTGTTGCTCCAAAGACGTAATCCCTGGGATATCAAATATCTCTGTCAGATTTTATGAGCGCCTTGATTTGGAAGAGGTAAACGCAGATCTACGCATATCTCATTTCTGGACAGGCTCCTAGCGAACCATAAGCCGATCGTCGCGGGCCGAGACGCTGTCTCATGCGCCTGACAGCGGGGACTTCATCTCATCTCTTATTTCGTGATGAGAAAGGTGTCCAGGGGTTCGCCTGCGTCTACCCGCTCTTTGAGTACATTCGGCATGCGCCCCTGGCCGGTCCAGGTGATCCGCTCGCCTTTTTCGTTGTAAACTTCGTATTTCGCGGGACGGGCAGAGCGTTTTCCGGGCCTGTTCAATCCTTCCTCTACAAGCTCGTCAAGGTCAATTCCGTCAGCGGCGATCATGTCGCGATACTTTTTTATCTTGTCAAGTTTTGCCGCTTGTTCAAGCATCTGCTCTTCCTCCTCGGCGAGGCGAGCTTCTATTATGTTTTCCAATTTGCTTTTTACTTCTTCCAATTGACCGATGGTCAGCTCTTTTGTTGCGCTTTTAAAACGGCGTGCGTGTGTGATGATTCTCAAAAATTCGTCCATTGATAATCCTTTTGGTTAAAGAATTTATTTGATTTCGACTCAGGCTATTATTAATAGTAATCGACTTTTTTATTGATGCAACCTTTAATTTTCATTCTTCTGCTTTTTTATTAAAATAAGACCTCTCATTTTGCACAAGCGAGAGTTGCCGCCTGGCCTTGACATCATTGGGATGCTATCAAGTGTCAGGGCGTGATGACTTGTACAATCGTTTGCAGCTTTCAGGGGAGCGCCTAATATGTTGTCGCTGAGAGAGTCTGGATTTTTTCTTATCGCCCAACAATTGGAGCAACGATATAATTATAGTTTCAAAGAACTGCCAGTGTTATGTCGTTTCGCCCCATCTCTGTGCTCGCTTTGAAATGAGGTAACTGCCTGCATGGTTGGACAAATATGGAACACAAACCACGCAAGGCAAAATGTTTATTGGTGTTCAGGTTTATCGTTAGCCCCCCTTGAGAAGAGACGCTGCTCAAGCACATCAACTTGATTGCCCGGGGGCGTGCGCTGAAAAAGGCAAAGGAGGTGGCAGTCGTTCACCGGAGAGATTAAATGCCGGAGAAATCAGTAAATAGTTGGGGGAGGGCCAGCCGCCAAATCGGTGCTGGCATGTTGTTGCGCTCTAACCTGATCGTGGGTGACGGTTTGATCGTATCAAGAAGTGGTCGGGTGAACCTTTAGAGGAATTGGTGATTTATATACCTTTAATATGACACGATTTTGTGGTGGAAATAACGTGGTGAAGAGAGAAGTGAATGATATCAGCCAAGAGACATTCGCCCTTATACGGTAAAAACTTTTCTTGACATTTTTTCACCAGAGCAGCAGCCGAACATTTAGAGATTTTGCCTAAGCTTTTTGTGCAGAAGTCAATAAAACGTGACGCAAGTTAGCGAATTGTAGTGCATCTATTTTGTTGCGGGATAATTGATATACCCTTCGTCATTCGGTAACCGTTCACCGGGTTGGCCAATAGCTGACCATACCCATGAGCTGCACACGTTCATCAGTGCCTCAGTTTGACACAAGTGAACCGTTGGGCTATTCGTTTATCTCTGCACGCCAGCTTGATCGTGCCGTGATAGGGGAGTGGTGAGCGTTTACGGCTGAGCAAACTTTCATTGATAGTATCTTTTGGGTGAATGTTCGGTGTTTTTCAACTCTGGCGAAGATTGGCGCGGGCCATGGCAGAGATTTCGCCTGTCATTTTCAGCACCTTCATTGCGAGTTCAGGACTTAGAGAGCCGGTGCCGCAGGCAGGAGCGATCAGCGTTTGTTCCATGAGCAGCCTTTGCGAAAAGCCGAAATCCGCAAGCCTGCGAAGTTGCTCCCGCCACTTTTTGTAGAGAATCTCGGAGGTGGTGTTGGCTACCACCAGGGGATCGCCGGTGGGAACAATACCCCAGGCAAGGACACCGCCACGACGAATGAAGCTGGTGAGCTGTTGCCGATAGAGAATGAAATTCTCGAAATAGGAATAGGCATCGAAACTGATGATATCGGCCGTAGACGTCAGGGCAGGCTCCCAATCGCCATTGGCACAGATATGGACACCGGCCATTGCGGATCCGGCATGTATACCGGAGATGACTTCGCCAACGGCCTCGGAGACCATCTCTTTGCTGATTCCGGTAAAGGCACTGGAACCAAAGCTGACGAGGCCCGGTTCGTCAATGAAAACGATAGGAGCAGTTGTGGAGGTGGACTTCCCGAGCTCGATAGCCTGCCAGCGTCCCTTTTGCGCCAGCAGCTTAATGAGCATGTCGCGCAGATTGTCGTCGTAGAAAATAGAGTTCTGGTGTTGGTCTCTCACTCCAATGCCAGTGGTTATGGGACCGGTGATTTGACCCTTTATCGTGATAAAGTTGTGGCGAGCCGCTTCAAGAGCTGCAAGCAGAACCTGAAAGCCCCTGGCCGAATGGTCGTCCAGGCCGAAGCGGGAAGTGTAAAGGAACGAGGGATCTTTCTCGGCTTGAAGGTAATCCTCGTAAAATGAGGCCATCTCCTCAGGAAAAGCGGGAGAATCGGTATCGACCCAGAAACGGTTGCCGTCATCATGGAGTCCTGGAAAACCTGTGAGAAACTGGCGTATCATGCCTTCTTTAGGCAATTTGGGGAGTTGCGGCCAAAGCGGGATAGCGGGGCTGTATTCCAGGATGAGTCGGGTTGCCTCGGCATGGTCCTTGAGGGGGAGACTGCCGATCAGTATCGGATGGCATTGTGGACGAAACATAGCGGGTGTTGTGTCAGTTTGCTATCGGTGCGAATCACGAAGGGATTGCCCTCGCCTTGCTTTTGACACTTGATCATGCACTTCAGCCTGATTGTGCCAAGATGAGGAGCTGGTAAGTGTTTACATATCCAGACATCCTGATCATGTCAAGACGAGGTTGCCGGCAATCGCCTGTTAAAAGTTGAAAACTTGTGACTCGGCCGCCATATCGATCAGGTGGGGGCCGCCGTCAAGGGCCATATTGCTGTGAAATTGCGCTTCGTCGAGGTTTCTGTTTTTTGCGCATGGAGTACACACCCCGACTTGAACCTCGTTCTCCACCAGATAGGGGAGGTAGTCGTCAACGCAATCGCCGGTAACGGTTTTGCCGCTGCCGTCGCGTGTTGTGACAGCCCAATCGACACCGCTATCGATGAGGAAAAGGTTGACATGGTGTCCCTTGGAGTGGGCGATTTTGGCAAATTGAAAGCAACGGGTAGCTTTTTCGTTGTTATTGTCACGCAGCACGAAGAGGAAATTGGCCATGAAGGTGCCTCCTTGATGAGGGGTGTGGGTAGTTGAATGGAGAAACGCCGAGACGATAACCTGTTTGGTATCGGTGGATACGCCGTTTGTGGGTTGCTTTCGACTTGACAATTACCTTGCGCCACTCCGTTGCGCTGTACCGATATTTGCAAGCCCTGCCGAGGGTACCTCAAATGAGATCTCTGTTCCTGTAGCCGTCTTCATTTTGCAGGCTATGCTCAATGAGGAAAAACAACAGGCTGAAGCAGACCCTATTGACAAACGTTTCCCGAATCGGAAAACGGTTATGGTTGTAATGGTTAGGCAATGGTTACCCTTTCGGGTAAAAAATTGCAAGCTGAAATCAATTAGATATTTTGTTGTATCACATTGTTGTATTGCTTAATTACTGGTGTGATAGCTTTCAGGATTACACGGAGAAAAAAGACGCCCTCCACGGTTGTATTTTGCTTGGTTGGTGGTACCCTGAGAACGGGTTGCAGTGGTAAACGTGTAAGCGTTCGCCAGCACCCCATCTTGGCACGATCCGACTGGCGTGCGCAAATTCTATTTTTCTAGGGGGTCTGTCGGATTATAGGCATTTTTTCTCAGATCGAGGCGAATTCGAAAAAATTACCGGAGGCATATGCTGAATATTCCGAGGATAATTTTTTCGAGTTTAACGAAGATATGGGGAAAAAGGGCATAATCCGACGGGCTCCTAGGCGAGATAATTGTCTCTGGTGAGCCTTCGATGGGGGAGCCTGCAGACCAAAGAAAACAGGGTACAGTGAATTGGGACGCGGAGCGATGAGGATTGCAGGGATGGTTGCGGTTTACCTGCTGCTGATGCAGGGAATCTGTGTTGGGGCGAATGCGAGCTTTACGCACTGGTTGACGAATTTCTTCCCGGAAGTCCAACGCCAGGGTATAAGCAGACAAACATATGCGACGGCATTTAAAGGCATTACCGAACCCGACGGCACCATATTGGAAAAGGCCGCATACCAGCCGGAATTTACACTGAAGATATGGGAATATCTCGATTCCAGGGTGAATGAACGTACCATTCGCAATGGCCGGCTGATGAAAATTCGATATGGACAGACTCTTGCAGGGATAGAGCATCGGTTTGGCGTTTCGCCTTCGGTTCTGTTGGCGATCTGGTCCATGGAGACCAACTATGGGGTCGCCCTCACGCATCGTCAGCGCCTATATTATGTCCCGCTTGCCCTGGCTACGCTGGCCTGGGGGGATGCCAAGCGGAGCAGCTTCGCCAAAACGCAGCTTGTTGCCGCCCTTCGCATATTGCAATCAGGTGATGTCACAAGGGATCAACTGCTTGGCTCCTGGGCGGGGGCTATGGGACATACCCAATTTATCCCGACCAGCTATCTTGCCTATGCGGTGGACATGGACGGGAACGGTCGCCGCGACATCTGGCATTCGGTGCCGGACGCATTGGCAACCGCGGCTAACCTGCTTGCGAAAAACCGGTGGCAGTCGGGTCGGACCTGGGGGTATGAAGTGGTTGTGCCTCGGGGAAGTGCTCGATACGAAGGGAGTGAAAAAACGCTTGCCGACTGGCAGCGACTGGGAATAGTGCGACCGCTTGGCAGGAAATATCCGCGGCCGGGGGACAAGGCGATCTTGAAACTGTTTGCCGGTGAGCAGGGACCTGGATTCCTGGTGATGAAGAATTTCTTCGTGCTTAAGCGGTATAACAGCTCCGATTTTTATGCCCTGGCCGTCGGCCTTCTAGCCGATCGACTTTCCGGATGGCCAGGACTGGCGCAGAAATGGCCGCGTCCTCCTGGTTCCTTGTCAGCCGATGAGAAATTTGAATTGCAGCGCTTATTAAAAGAAAAAGGCTACTATACTGGTGAGATAGACGGCGATCTCGGCGGCGACACCCGTGGGGCGATTCGGGAGTTTCAAAAGGCGAAGGGGGCGTTGGTAGACGGGAAACCGACCTCGAATTTACTGCAGGCGTTGCGACGATAGCTCGTAAACCTCCGCAGGCCTATAATCCGACAGACTCCTAGGGAGTGCTGGCGAACGTTCACAACGCATTGGCCTGGGCAACTATTGCCTTGCCCGGTGGACACGGTTACGATCGATTTACTTTCGTGAGATCAGTACCTTCAATATTGAGCTACCGTAGGCAGCGTCGATCTTCAGCCAGGCGAACCAGGATTCTACGGCGGTCTCATCCCATTGCAGTCCGGAGCTTTGCCACAGCGACTCAATTTCGGGAAGATGGACTTGGATTGCCTGGGTTACGGAGAGGTCGTCCAGTAAGGTGGGGTCGCAGCAGAAATAGGCGAATAGGTCCGCAAGCTGGATGACGAGCGGGGAGATGTGCGATTGTGGGGCCTTGCCTGGGCTATGGTGATAGCCGAGCGCGAGCAGTAACTGTGCGGGAAAATTCCAGCTCTGAAGCAGTTTGCCGGCTACCAGCTCATGGCCGATGCCGAAGAGCCGCCGTTCTTCCTTGAGCCTTGCCTCGGTGCTGAAACGGGCGAGCCAGGACGGGGCAGTGTAGTCCTCTGGAAAACAGAGCAGCAGGGCAAGCTTGCCGATGTCATGAATCAGCCCACCCATAAAAAATTGACCCGAGGGGAGCCCCAGGTGTACGGCCATGATTTTGCCGGCCAGCCCGACAATAAATGAATGCTCCCAAAAACGATCAAGAACGCCTTTTTGAGGAGTCATCTTTTCCATAAACGTCGATATGACGGCTTTGCTGAGCACAATGCTCTCCACCTCCTCGAATCCCAGGATGGTGATCGCCTTTTCCAGTGAACTGACGGTCTTGGGGTGGCCGAAGAGTGCAGAATTCGCCACCTTGAGTAGAGCTGTGCAAATGGATTGATCGGACTGAATCGCCTCCATCAGATCTGCGGCGGAACTCTCAGGATCGCCGGTCACTTGCAGGACCCGGGTTACCGTGGTCGGAAGGGGAGGGAACGACTCGATTTGCCGTTCGATCTGAGCGTAAGCGTCTCGGTGCATGGGCTGCATGTCGGAGAAAAATAACGGAACTGTGGGATGGGAAGCGACGACTAAAGTATTATACCATAGCCCAACCAGAGTGAACAGCTGTGCTCTGAGAGTGGAAGTTTTCTTCAGATTGCGGTGAGAGGTTGGAGCGGAACAAAAAAGCGGCTGCCTGGGTTTTCAGCAGCCGCTGTGAAGAGTTCGCAACCAGCTGCGAACCGTTCCTGCTCATTGGGGTGATGCCTATGCGTGACAAGCAAAAAGTGGCCCTAGCTAATGCATTGCAAACGTTAGCAGCGACCCTGAATTATCCTCGCAATGGAGTAATGATGATCTCGACTCTTCGGTTGGTGGCAGGGTCGGAGGAAATCGGTTGCGACTCTCCATAGCCGATGGTCGCGATTCGCTGCGGATTGACACCGCGCTGCACTAGCGCATTCTTGACGGCCTGGGCCCTCTTTTTGGAAAGCCGCAGGTTGTACGCTTGTGAACCTCTGGAATCTGTATGACCGGCGACTTGAATGCTGGTGCGCGGATATTTGTTCAAGACATTGGCAACCCGGTCGATTTCCGTATACGCCCCGGGTTTGAGGCTCGAGGAGTTGAAATCGAAGAACGCCTCGGATTTGAATGTGGCGGTGAGGATATCCTGCTCCCGTTGCACGCTGGCGGCCTGTGAGGAGGCGATGGCATTTCTCAGCTCCTGCTCCTGCATGTCCATGTAACGTCCGACCTGGTTGCCGGCGACCCCGCCCAAGGCCGCGCCGATCCCTGCTCCGAGCAGAGTGGCTTGCCTGTTGCCGCCTATGGCCTGGCCAAGAATTGCGCCCACTCCGGCGCCCACTCCGGCGCCCACCGCAGTTCCCTGTTGCTGCTTGGTTTGACCTGCGCAACCGGCGAGGCCAAGTGCGAGCACCGCGGTCGAGATCAGGGCTATGCGCGAGATGTATTTTTTCATAATTTGTATCTCCTTCTCTTATTGTATTTCAAGATTGATAACCGTTCACCAGGTAAACCAAACAGCGTACCAAGCCAATGAACTGTAAGCCTTCACGGGTAAGCGCAGACTCCGGGTGCCCCAGGTTGGTGCGGGTAGGCGCGGACTCCGAGCCGGCTGACCGGCTATAACCTATAACTAGTTTTCTTCCGAAAACTAATTATGCACGCCAGCCAGATTGTGCCAAGATGGGGTGCTGGTGAACATTTACCAAGATTGAGCTGAATCTTCACATTCCTATTACCTGTTTGTGGGGCTTGCATGAATTTTGAGCGCGACGAGAAGTTGCAAAAAAGCGCGTTGCTGAATGTGTACTATTTGCAAAGCGCTGCGTGCAAGGCCCGTTGTGCTTGGGCAAACTGCTCGCGCTTGACGATGAACTGCATATTCGTCTGCCGAGATGTCTGCGAAACCGCAAGGATGTTGATGCGATCAGCCGCCAGCGCCTGGGCGGCCGTGGCGAGGATACCGGGCTGGGCTATATTGGAACCGATGGCGCAAACGATGGCGACAAGGTTGCTGTTAACCAGTTCGAATGTATCGCTGAGCTCGGCGACCAATCGAGGCGTACAGTCGCGTTCGGCGATGACGAGATCTATGGTGTTGGCATTGGTGACCTTGCTGATGTAGGAAACGCCGTGGCGAACGAAGATATCCATGATTCGCAGATCAAAGCCTACCTCGCCGACCATGCGAGTGTCGTGAATCTCAAGGCAGGCAATGCTGTCTGACCCTGTAACGATCTCGACTTTGGAGGTTGGAGCGATGAAATCCTTGGTAATGAGGGTGCCGGGATGATCGGGATCGAAAGCGTTTTTTACCCGTATTGGAATAGAATTGGTTTCCAGGGGCTTTGACGCTTTGGGATGGATGGCTTCCATGCCGACATCGGCAAGCTGGTCGGCGACATCGTAGTTGGTATTGCAGACCGGGTGGGCATTTTCCTCGCCAATGATCAGTGGGTCGCCGGAACAGAGATGGTATTCCTTATGGATGATCGCTTCGGCGGCGCCAAGCAGCACTGCGACTTTCGAGAAGGTAACCTCGGAATAGCCCCGATCGAATTCGCGCATGATGCCTTCAGTGCCCTTGGTGTAGCCAGTGGCAAAACATATCGTGGAAAACGGGTCGATGGCCTCGAAACTGTTCTTGATGCGGTTGTCGATGCTGAGCTGGCGGCCGTCATCCCAGCCGCTGAGATCGACAAATGTCGTTTTGTAGCCACGATTTTCGAGAATATTCGTGGAATTGAAAGCACTGTGCATTTCCCCGAGTGATGCCAGCAATTCTCTGGCAGCGAGGAGCAACTCCTTGCGCGTGACATATCCCGAGGCGAGAACATTGTCCATGCTGCGCAGAATATTGATGGACTGGTCGATACGGTCTCCAATGAAGTTGTTGGCTTTTTCCAGGTCGAGGCCGGCTGCTGTCAGATTTTCATTCATCTCAAAGAGCTTATCCCGCAGCGAAAGCATTTTTATGGGATAATTTTCCTGGTCTTCAAAGAGCTTGTAAATACCGGGGCGTCCCGTTTTTTTATGCTCGAGCAACTCGTTGGTGACGCCGGCATAGGCGGAGACGATATAGATCCGTCCATAGATGTCGTCTGTATTGCGGAGAATAATGTTGTCGATCACCTCCGCGAAGCGGGTCATGGATGTGCCACCGATTTTTTCGATGCGAAGCGTGTGCGTTTTCATAGGCTGTGCTGCCGAATGTGTTGATTGAAAAATGAGATGAAAAATGGGAAGGTTGCGTGCTTGAGTACCAGATGTAGTGGCGAAAATCTCCGGGGTGGGACCTTTTGCCGATAGAGGGGAGTCCAAGGCGGATTGCTAATGCATTGAAACGCATGTGAAATCAGGATGAGGACTAATTATCACATTTAAATCAGACATTGCAAGCTGTTTTTAGACGGGGCCTATGCGGCTACGATATGGACGGAAAAGAGGCGGTATGCTCACGCGGAGGCGCAAGCACAGCGGTCAGGCTGGTGTGGTATCCGGGAATGAATGGCGGTTCACTTTTCGCTTGCATCTGTCGGAAGTTCCCTCCAGAGCATCCAATGGTCTTTAAAATGAACCGTGAAGTCCCGGAAATTGTGTCGATAATTTGTTATGAATCACTTGCCGTTCGCACCCCTGGTGCCCCTACAATGCAAGTTGTTCCACAAAAATGTGCATGGAATACCATATAGTTACCATAAGGCCCGGGGAGTAGAAATCACAAATTTTCTTAATATGTATATGAAAAATTTTGTTATAGGCGAAGTGTGCAAAATGTTCGAGCAGGGTGGAATTTTATAGGGCTACTGCGGGCGGGAAGATGTGGCCGAGAACGTTCTATATCCATAATATTCTAGGCTACACAGGTGATTATGTCAACAGCAGCGAGCAGACATCGCTTTAAGCCGAATTGTGCCACTCGTGGCCGCAAGTGCAAAATGACGGCCCGGTGCACACAATGCACAAAATAGACCACATTGTTTGCACAGCCTAACTTGAGTGCGCCACGTTAAGTTGCCGAAAAGACATTTTCTTTTGCTTGACAATGACTCACACTCCCTGTTATTTGGTGCTCTGTCGATGACTGGAGTCGATGCATCGCAGGGAAAATTGAAGTGAAATTGAACGTCGGAGGAGATGTAACGAGATGTCGACAGAATTGGTTGTATCCGCAGCAGTTTTCTTCGGTTTGGCAGTCATTATTCCCCTAATCATGCTGGCAACGGCGGTCTTCGGGCCCCGGGCGGGAGGAATAGCCAAAAATGAGGCGTACGAGAGCGGTATCAAAAATGTGGTCGGTATGGCCGATCAGAAGTTCAGTGTCAAATTTTATCTCTTGGCAATTCTCTTTCTGATCTTCGATATCGAGGCGGTATTCATGTACCCATGGGCGGTGAGTCTGAGGAATCTCGGCATGTTCGGGTTTCTGGAGATGGTGGTCTTCATCCTCCTCTTGCTTACTGGTCTTATTTATATATTAAAGAAAGGGGTGCTCAATTGGCGTTAGGATTAGAAGCCGGACTCGGCGAAACGGTACTCACCACAAAGCTGGACGCGATCATCAACTGGGGTCGCGAATATTCCCTCTGGCCCATGGTATTCGGCACGGCCTGCTGCGCCATTGAGTTCATGAGCGCTGCGGCCTCTCAGCACGACATTTCCCGATTTGGGGCTGAGGTAGTGCGTTTTTCTCCCCGCCAGGCCGACTTGATGCTGGTCTGTGGGACAATCAGCTACAAACAGGCGCCTATCCTCAAGCGGATCTATGAGCAGATGCCCGAGCCGAAATGGGTTGTGGCCATGGGCGCTTGTGCCAGCTCGGGTGGGATTTACGACAACTATTGTACGGTTCAGGGGATTGATCAGGTCATCCCCGTGGACGTCTATATTTCAGGATGCCCACCCCGGCCCGAAGCGGTCTTGGACGCGCTCATGAAGATTCAGGAGCAGATCCAGACCGAAAGCGTACTGGTTGACCGACACAAAGACTTTAAAGGGATTCTTGACTGAACATGAATGCGACCGCGTTGGACAAAATCCGTACCGTGTTCCCGGATCTGGCCGTAAAGCAGGTCCTGGACTGCGTAGAGATCACCGTGGGGCCGGATACCCTCATAGAGACGCTTACCCGGCTCAAGACGAACCCGGAACTCAATTTCGGGCTGCTGCTCGATGTGACCGCTGTCGATTACCTGCGTTATCCAGTCCCGCAGGAATGCCGGTTCCACGTCGTATATACTTTGCGGAACTGGCAGGATAACATGCTGGTGCAGGTTCGCACTCCGGTGCCGGACCCCGACAAAGGCATTCCTAGCTGCGCGCACCTCTGGGGTTCCGCCAATTGGGGAGAGCGGGAGGTTTACGACCAGTATGGGGTTAATTTTATCGGCCATCCCGATCTGAGGCGCATCCTCAATCACCGGGAGTTCGTCGGCCATCCCCTGCGCAAGGACTATGATATCTATAAGGGTCAAGTCTGCTACGAGACCTACAGCATGGAAAAGGAGATCAAGGCTCGGCTCGTCGAGAACGGCGTCGACGAGACCACCATGCGGGATATCAATACCGAGATAATGTACCTCAATCTCGGACCCTCCCACCCAGCCACCCACGGCGCTATTCGAATCTTCACTGCTTTGGACGGTGAGACCGTCCTGGCAAACGTCAACGAGATCGGTTACTTGCACCGAGGGTTCGAGAAGACCGCTGAGAATCGGACGTACAATCAGGTGGTTCCGCTTACCGACCGTCTGAATTACTGCTCGTCGCTGATTAACAATATAGCGTATGTGAAGGCGATCGAATCGTGGCTTGGCATTGAGATTACCGAGCGTGCGAAATTCATGCGGGTGATCCTGACCGAGTTCTATCGGGCCCTGGATCATCTTGTCTGCCTGGCCGCCAACCTCGTGGACATGGGTGGTCTCACAAACTACTGGTACCTCTATAACGAAAAAGAGGCAGCGTACGATTTTATCAGCCGCCTTTGCGGAGCCCGCCTCACCAGCTCATTTACCAGGGTTGGAGGAATGTATCGGGATTTTTATGAGGGCTGGGAAGCCGATCTGGAGACCCACCTGAAGGCGATCGAGACAGGCGTGAACGATTCGCTGGCCTTGGTCATGAAAAACCGTATCGTTCATGACCGAACGCAGGGTGTTTGCAAAATCTCCGCTGATACCGCCCTTGCTTACGGGTTCACCGGGCCGTGCCTGCGAGCGGCCGGCGTACCGTTTGATCTCCGCAAGGACAACCCGTATTACAACTACGAGGCTTTCGACTTCTCCATTCCGGTGGGCACCAATGGCGATATCTACGACCGCATCATGGTGAGGTTCGAAGAAATCTTCGAGAGTATCAAGATTGTTCGTCAGGCGATGACTATGATCCCAAAAGGTCCTGTCAATGCAGACGTACATACCGCTGTGTTGCCGCCGAAAAAGGAAGTCTACTCGAACATCGAGGCGCTTGCCAACCATTTCAAACTGATCTTCGAAGGTGGCAAGGCACCTGCGGGCGAGTGGTACGACAGTTACGAGGCAGCCAACGGCGAACTCGGCTTCCATTTCGTATCCGATGGATCCGGGAAACCTTATAAAGTGAAAGTACGTCCGCCATGTTTTTACATAATGGGTGGATTCCATGAGATGGTGGAAGGTGAAATGATTGCCGACGCCGTCATTAATCTTGGGAGTATCAACATTATCGGCGGGGAGTTGGACAGATGAGCGACCGATCAGATTTGATTGTTACAGGCAAGCAATTTGCCTTCGATGCCCAAAGGGATGCCGAGTTTGAGCGCCTAGTCGGACGCTATCCGACCAGGGAATCCATGATCCTGCCTGCCCTCTGGTTGACCCAGGAGCAGGAAGGCTGGATAAGTGCCGAAGCCATAGGATATATCGCTGATAGAATCGGCACATATGCTGCGAAGGTATATGAGGCAGCGACCTTTTATACCATGTTCAATCTCAGTCCCAAGGGAAAGTACCACATCTGCGTATGCCGCACACTCTCTTGCTGGCTCAGGGAGAAACAGGCGATCGTCGATTTCCTGGCGACCGAAATCGGCATCCGACCGAACCAGATCAGCGAGGACAAAAAGTTCAGTCTGGAAGAAGTCGAATGCCTGGGTCATTGCGGTACGGCTCCGGTGGTTCAGGTGAACGGCGAGTTCTATGAGGAGATGGATGTGGCCAAGATGAAAGCATTGCTGGCGACGCTGGAATAGGAGGCGCACGACATGGAAGTAAAGATTCTCAGCGCGAAGTTCGATATCGAAGGCGCCCACACCCTTGAGGTTGCCAAACAGCACGGCGCTTACGAGACGCTGGACAAAGTGTTCTCCATGGAGCCGGTGGATGTTATCGAAGAAGTGAAGAAGTCAGGACTTCGTGGCCGCGGTGGCGCTGGTTTCCCAGCCGGTGTCAAATGGGGCTTTTTGCCCAAAGGGTTGGACAAGCCCGTCTACCTTGCCGTCAACTCCGACGAGTCCGAGCCGGCAACCTTCAAGGATCGATTTATTCTGGTCCGCGACCCCCATCTGCTCATCGAAGGCATCATCATCTGCTGTCGAGCGATCGGAAGCCACGACGCCTATATATATATACGCGGTGAGTACACCACCCAGGTCAAAGTCTTGCAAAAGGCAATCGATGAGGCATACGCGGCAGGCTACCTTGGCGATAAGGTTGGTGGTCATGACTACCGGGTCGATGTTACTGTGCATCGCGGTGCCGGCGCCTATGTCTGTGGCGAGGAGACCGCGTTGCTCGAATCCATCGAAGGGAAAAAGGGTCAGCCGAGAAGCAAGCCACCGTTTCCCGCGGTAGCAGGTTTGTATGGATGCCCCACCATTATCAATAACGTTCAGACTATGGCCTCCCTGCCGTTTATATTGAAAAACGGTCCTGAAGCCTATACTGCATACGGTACCGAGAAGAGCCCCGGCACACATCTGTTCGGTATATCCGGTCATGTGGCGAAACCGGGGATGTACGAGCTGCCGTTGGGGCTACCGATACTCGAGGTGATCGAAAAGGTCGCCGGTGGAGTTTGGCTGGGAAGAAAGCTCAAGGGGATTATCCCCGGCGGAAGTTCGACGCCGGTATTGACTCCCGAAGAGGCTAAGGATGTAACGCTCGACTATGAGTCCATGGCCGCGCACCGTACAATGTTTGGTTCGGGCGGTATAGTGGTTCTCGACGAGACCGTAGATGTCGTTCGTCTCGTGGAAAATCTCATCTCTTTTTATCATCACGAGTCGTGCGGGCAGTGTACGCCTTGCCGGGAAGGCCTGGGCTGGATGCTGAAAATAGTCAAGAAGCTGATCGCCGGCGAAGGGAGCATGGAGGATCTAAACCTGCTCCGGGAACTCTGCGACAATATAGAAGGGAAAACTGTCTGTGTGCTCTCGGCCGCGTGTACGATGCCGGTACGCAGTTATCTGGACAAGTTCCGGCATGAGTTCGAGGCGTACGTCGCTGAACCAGCTGCCGCACATGCCGATCTGTAACGGAATTAGGGGTGATCATGGCTGAAATGGTGAAACTTTTTGTCAATGGCGAAGAGGTGGAAGTCGAAGAGGGCAAGAACCTGATCGACGCCATCGGCGCCGTCGGTATCGAGATCCCTCACTTCTGCTACCATCCGGCCCTCGGGGCTGATGGAAACTGCAGGATGTGTCTGGTTGGGATCGAGGAGGGCAGGCCACCGGTGGTCCCGGCGTGCAAGACACCTGCTCGCGAAGGAATGAAGGTCTTGCTGGATGTGGACAATATAAAGAAGATCCAGCGCGATGTCATGGAACTGGAGTTGATCAATCATCCGATTGACTGCCCTATCTGCGACCAGGCCGGCGAGTGTAAACTCCAGGACTATTATATGGGGTACGATCTGGATGCAAGCCGCATGAGGGTTGAGCAGGTCCAAAAGGGCAAGCATATCGATTTCGGCTGCGGTGTGGTTCACGACCAGGAACGGTGTGTGCTCTGTGCCCGCTGCGTACGGTTCACCAGGCAGATTACCGGTACCGGTGAGCTCGGTATCGTCAACCGTACCGATGCTGCGCGCGTCACGATCTTTCCCGGTCGACCCTTGGATAATCGTTATGCTCTCAATGTCGTCGATCTCTGTCCGGTCGGTGCCATGACCAGCAAGGATTTCCGCTTTAAGCAGAGAGTCTGGTTCCTGCAAAGGGCAAAAGGCGTCTGCCACGGTTGTGCCAAGGGGTGCAGCATCGATATCGATCACAACCGGGAAAAATACAAAGACGATTTTATTTACCGGTTCAAGCCACGCCACAACGATCTGGTCAACGGCTATTTCATGTGCGACGAGGGAAGGCTGAGTTATCATCGCGAGAATGAGGAGCGACTGAGCACAGCACTGATCGGCGGCAAGGAAGCTGTTTTCGAAGAGGCCCTGCAGCGGGCGTCCTCAGAACTCAAAGAGGCCAAGAAAGCACTGTTGCTGGTCTCCCCAAACAGCACCCTCGAACAAATGTGGGCCGTCAAAAAGCTGGCGGACCAAATGGGGGCGAGCTGCTCCGGGTTCAGTGAGGCCTATATCAAAAAGGGAGACGGCGACGAGCTGCTCATTCGAGACGACAAATCGGCAAATCGCCGGGGGCTTGAGCTTCTGGGCATAGCGAGTAGCCGGGAGTCCTTTGACAGCGCATTGCAAGAGTGCGATCTAGTAGTCAGTTTCGATAATGACCTCCACAAATTTGAGCTGGATAAGGATGTGCAGAATGCGATCGCCGGAAAGAAAATCGTGGCGATCAGCACGCATCACAACGAGATGACCAAAGCAAGCGTGGTTGCACTGCCGGTTGCCTCCTACAGCGAGTACGGTGGGTCGGTTATCAACGAGGACAACATCCTGCAGCGGTTTGAAAAGGCTGTAGTGAAAAACGAAGAGCCAAAAGACGTGCTCGAAATAACCCGACTCTTAGGCGGAGAAATCCATTCCGCCGAGCAGGCCTGGCCAGGGATGAAAACGGTGGCCCAGGTGCTGGCGGCTATACAACCGGATCAGATCCCGAGCGAGGGGTTGGATCTCACCAAAGACAGCGAGGGAGCAAATGTCAGCGCTTGATATACTTCTACTCATACTTCGTATCGCTTTCGGGGCATTTGTACCCTTGTGCTTCGTGGCAGTGTGCGTCTGGATGGAACGCCGCGGAGCAGGCTTTATTCAGGATCGTTCTGGGCCCAACCGATGCAATGTGCTGGGCTTCAGAGCAGGAGGTCTCATCCAGAATATCGCCGACGCAGTTAAACTGATATTCAAGGAGGATGTGGTTCCAGGCCATATCCGGCACAAGTTCTATTTTATAATTGCACCTACCCTGGTTTTCATTACCGCTTTGCTTTCCTTTGCTGTCATTCCTTTCGCCGATACCCTGGTTCTCGGCTCCAAGCAATATATCATGCAAGCGATACCATCGGGGCTGGGGATATTGTGGATTCTCGCGGTACTCGGCTTTGGCGTGTATGGGATCATTCTTGCCGGATGGTCATCGCACAACAAATACGGTGTGCTTGGCGGACTGCGAGCCGCGGCTCAGGTCATCAGCTACGAGATTCCCATGGGATTGGCGCTGGTGGCTCTGATTGCCGTTTACGGCACGGTAGATCTCAGTGAGATGGCGCGATTCCAGGGACACTTGATGTTCGGATTTATTCCGATGTGGGGTATTTTTCTCCAACCGCTCGGCGCGATTATCTTCATTGTCGCCGCTTTTGCCGAAACCAACCGTACGCCTTTCGACTTGGCTGAGGGGGAAAGCGAGCTGGTCGCTGGGTATCACGTAGAGTACAGCTCCATGAAATTCGCGATCTTCTTCATGGGAGAGTATGTCGCTATGTTCGCATCCTCGGCATTGATCGTAACCCTGTATTTCGGCGGGTATCAGATCCCCTGGCTGAGCACGGATACCTTGGTAGGGTACGCCAGGCCGATCGCAGTGTTGCTGCTGGTGCTGATTCCTCTGGCGGCTCGCTATTTCTGCGCCTGGATGAAAAAGAACAATCGCAGCCAGTATCCAAGAGAAAACGATCCTCGGGTGAAAGAAGTAAAAGTTTACGCCGCTGTGGTCTGGAGCCTGGTTATCCTCCTGGAAGTTATCTTCCTCTGCGTACTGCTCTTTTCCTCTGGCGGTGAAGGAGTCAGGGTGCTTGTCGCACTGATGCAGATTGCTTGTTTCCTGGTCAAGTCTTTCCTGATGTGCTTCGTTTATGTCTGGGTGCGGTGGACGTTGCCCCGGTTTCGTTATGATCAGCTGCAGAGACTTGGCTGGCAGCGCCTGCTGCCGCTGGCCCTGCTCAATATCTTTATCACCAGCGCGGTCGTCGTGTCGTTAGTCTGAGGGAAACTGTTATGAGTGCAAAAGTAAAATATGTTGAGCGCAAGGGTGGAACCTTCCTCGAACAGCTTTATCTCGTAGAGATAATCAAGGGGATGGCGGTCACGTTCGGGCATTTTTTCAGGAACCTGATGGATAATTCCAAATTATATGTCAGGCATTATCCTGAGGTGAAGCCAGAGATTCCTCCTCGCTGGCGAGGTCGGCATCGACTGACCACTCATGAGGACGGGACGGTAAAATGTGTGGCGTGTTTTATGTGCCAGACCAACTGCCCCGCCAAATGCATCATGATTGAGGCTGGAGAGAGGACTGACGGCAAGACCGAGAAGATGCCGATGCAGTTCAATATCGATCTGCTGGAATGTATCTACTGTGGATACTGCGTCGAGGCCTGTCCGGTGGATGCCATTCGTATGGATAGTGGCATCTTTTCCGTGACCAGCAGTGACCGAGAGTCGATGATGGTCGGTCTGGAGGACCTGCTGACGACTCCGGGTGGCTTTACCGAAGAAGAATACCAGAAGGGAGTATGCTGAAATCATGGAATCAACGACGCTGTTCACCATATTTTCGGTGCTTGCGGTTGCCGGTGCAGCCGGTCTGATACTGTTTAGGCATCCCATGAACGGAGCGATGAGCTTTGTAGTTACGCTGATCGCCCTCGCTGGGCTGTACGCTTTGCTCGCAGCGAGACTGATTTTCGCTATTCAACTTATTGTCTACGCCGGGGCTATCATGTCGCTGATTGTCTTCATAATCATGTTCCTCAATATCGGCGAAAAGGATCTGCCTGATGAGTCGGGTAGGTGGCTCTATCTGATCGGCGGTGGCGTGGTCATCGCTCCGATCCTGATGTTCCTCCTGAAAGTCGTGGGGAGTCTGCCTGGCAAGTCGCCGCTTTGGGAGAAGGCTTCGGTAGCGTCAAGGGAGTTGGAATGCTCCTGTTTAAAGATTGGCTGCTGCCGTTTGAAATCGTGTCAATTCTGCTGCTCGTGGCCCTGGTAGGCGCCGTCGTGCTGGCAGGCAAGAGGAAGGGGGGCAGGGTGTGATTCTGAATTATCTGTCGCTGGCAATTGTTCTCTTTTGCCTCGGGTTACTCGGTGTTATTTCCCGTCGCAATGTTTTTACGGTTTTCATGTCCATCGAGCTGATGCTCAATGCCGCCAACCTTGCTTTCGTGGCCTTTTCCCGACTGCAAGGCAACATGGATGGGCACATTCTGGCCCTGATGGTTATGGCGGTGGCGGCAGCGGAGGCTTCTCTGGCTCTGGCCGTCGTAATCCTACTGCATAAGCATAAAGGCAAGCTGGATACCAATGTATTCAGTCTGTTGAAAGGGTGAGTAATGGAACAAATAATGTGACTTTTATCTTAGTGTGGATCCCCTTGCTGCCGTTGCTCGGAGCCCTTTTCATCGGCTTCATGCATCTGATTAGTTGCAAGGCTCGCCGGATCTCTGAGAGATTTATGGCATATTCGCCTGTATCGGACCTGTTTAGCTTCCTGCACATGGCTTCAAAAGTCTTTTTTAGCCTGCGGGTTATGCCGGAGGAGGCGAATTGTTTAAGCGAAAAACTTTTACATGGATCAGTGTCGGCAGACTCAACGTTTCCATGGGATTTTTTGCCGATCCTCTTGAGTTCGTGTTGCTGCTGTTTGTTACCTTTATTGGCAGCTTGATCCATATCTACTCCATTGGGTACATGGCAAAGGACAAGTCGTTTGCCAAGTTCTTCTCGTATATGAATCTCTTCCTCGGATGCATGTTGGTCTTGGTCCTAGGAAACGGCCCGCTGGTCATGTTCGTCGGTTGGGAGGGTGTCGGCCTTTGCTCGTATTTGTTGATCAGTTATTACAACTGATCCGGAAAATGTAATGGCCGGAAATAAAGCATTTATTGTTAACAGAATAGGCGATCTCGGATTTGTTTTGGGAATATCGGTTCTCTTCTGGGGCATAGGAACACACGGGTTTGATTATGTCTCTCTGAAAGCCAATGCTGCGCAATGCTGACTCCCGCGGCATGGGATTTATCGTTTGCATGCTGCTGTTTGTTGGTGCCACAGGAAAATCAGCGCAGATTCCACTTTATGTGTGGCTGCCCGATGCCATGGCCGGCCCTACCCCTGTTTCCGCGCTCATCCATGCGGCGACCATGGTCACCGCCGGCGTTTATATGGTTGCCAGATTCAGCTTTATCTACGCCCATGTGCCCGCCGCAGGTCGAGTCGTGGCCTGGATAGGTATACTCACGGCGCTTGTTTCCGCAATCTACGGCATGTTTCAGGATGATATTAAAAAGATACTGGCCTACTCTACAGTGAGCCAGCTGGGGTATATGTTTGCCGGCGTCGGACTCGCCGCCTACTCTGCGGGCATTTTCCACGTCCTCACCCATGCATTTTTCAAGGCATTGCTCTTCCTCTGTGCAGGCTCAGTGATCTATGCAATGCATCATGAGCAGAATATTTGGAAGATGGGCGGACTGAGAAAGAAGCTACCCGTCACCTACTGGACTATGGTGACCGGCGGGTTTGCTCTTGCAGGCTGTCCTCCTTTTTCCGGCTTCTTCAGTAAAGATGAAATTCTTTTCTCCGCCCTTGCCGGAGGGCACAAGGCTATCTGGTTTATCGGCGTTGTCGTGCAGCCGGTTGACAGCTTACTACACCTTCAGAATGATTTTTGTCACTTTCCATGGTGAACCGCATAGTCGTTCAGCTTATGAGCATGCCCATGAACCGCCTGGATACATGACCGTACCGCTCGTCATTCTGGCAGCGGAGCCTTGCTTGCCGGGCTTCTAAACCTGCCGGAGGTTATGGGCGGGAGCCAACAGATTTCGCACTGGCTGGCCCCGAGCGTGCTGGATCACCATGTCCACGCCGAGGAGAGCATGGAATGGATGGCCATGGGAGCAAGCGTCGTGGCTGTTGCCATTGGTTTCTTTACCGCCTTTTTTAAATTCTCCAAAGGCGGTGAAGTTCCCGTCTTTTCGGGCTTCACAAAGTTTGCGTACAATAAATTCTACATCGATGAACTGTATAACGCGGTCTTTGTTCAGCCGTATAAAATCATTGGTTCGATTATCTGGAAACAGGTCGATACTAATATCACTGACGGCCCGAGGAGGTTTACCGCAAGCCTTTACGGTATAGCCGGAAGCGCATTTAAGGTCTTTCAGATAGGCTTTGTAAGGGTGTATGCAATCTACATGGTCATAGGGTTGAGCCTTTTAAGTCTTCTCATTTCTCAAACGCTGAACTAGGTAAGGTGCAAGAATGTTAGAACATATCCTCTCATCTATGATCTTCCTGCCGATAATCGCAGGGCTTTTATTGCTGCTCTTCCCTGCGCCGAAGAACGGTGCCAGGGCGATCGGTTTGGTGGTGTCGGTTGCGGTTCTGCTCTTGGGCTTGAAGCTGTATACAGGGTTCAACGGTGCCGGTGGAATGGAATTTGTCGAGAAACTGACATGGTTTCATTCCTTGGGAATCAACTACGTCCTTGGTGTCGACGGGATCAGCCTGTTTGTGCTCATGGCTGGGGCGGTCCTCTTTCCACTGATATTCCTCGTGTTTTCAACCAAGAATAAAGGATACTACGCAAATCTACTCATTGCCGAAGGCGCGATGGCTGGAGCCATCTGCGCAGGAGACCTGATTCTTTTTTATGTTTTCTGGGAAGTCATGCTCCTGCCGATTTTTTTCATGATCGGTCTTTACGGAGGTGAAGGCAAAGTTGCCGCAACCCTTAAGATCACCATATATACAATTGCTGGATCTTTGTTAATGCTTGCTTCGATTCTGTATCTGGCAGTTGCCTACCACAGTCAGTTCGGTGTCTGGAGCTTCGATGTTCCTGGCGAAAATGTCTCTTCCTGAACCTGCATGGCATGGCAGCCCTTCTCGCCTTTATTGGATTCATGCTGGCTTTCGCGATAAAATCCCGCTGTTTCCGTTCCATACCTGGTTGCCTGATGCCTACACCGAAGCCCCATCGGCCGCCACTTTCGTCTTATCAGCGATGATGGCTAAAATTGGTGTTTATGCGGTTATTCGTTTCGTCATCCCGATATTTGGACCCGAATTCGAGCTTTGCGCTACTGCTTGCCTACCTCGGTGTCATCGGCATGATGTATTGCGGCATCGCCGCCATCGCACAGAAAGATTTCAAACGGATGCTGGCTTTCTCATCCGCGTCGCATATGGGTATTATCGCGTTGGGTATTTTGTATGAATATTCAATCCCTTACAGGCACGCTGTTTCAGATTGTCGCCCATGCGACCAGCACCGGCGTGCTCTTCCTGTTTATCGGTATTCTTGAAGAACGCATGCAGACTCGAAACATTGACGACTTGGGAGGGGTCGCTTATCAGGCTCCTGTTTTCGCCTTGTTTCTTTGGTTGCCATGCTGGCCTCCGTTGGGCTTCCCGGAACGAGCGGATTTATTGGTGAATTTCTGATTATCCTGGGTGCAGTGAAATTCAACATGTTCATTGGTATTCTGGCGGGAACAAGGTCACTTATTATGGCGTATGCTACATGCTGTGGATGTTTCAGAGGGTGTTTTTTGAAAAGGACAATGAGCGGACCCAAGGGTTCAAGGATCTCACCGCTATTGAGACCCTGACTATCCTGCCGATAGTGGCTCTGATACTTGTTATGGGAATTTTCCCGCAACCGTTCCTCGGAAAAGTTACTTCCGCGGCACAGAAGCAGATCGTTGCGGCCAGTACGGTGCAGCATCAGCTGGCGGATGCCACTGTTCCGGCAGCGGGATCTATACTGGAAAAGAATTGAGGCCTGGTGAATAGCTATGCTGGATTTTATCGTAATACTTCCTCTTCTTGTTGTTGGAGCCGGTGCCATCTTGCTCATGTTGCTGGCTTCGATGGAAAACATCAGTGAGGGCAACATCGTAGTCCTGGCCCTGGCAGTGTTGGGTATCGCCTTTGCCTTGGAACTCACAGTGAGTCTATCCGGGAGCGTAACACCCTACGGCGCTGCATTTAACGGCATGCTGGTCGCGAACACCTTTACGAAGGTTGCTGGACTTATCATATTGGCCTCCGGATTTTTCAGTTGCATGACCGCTCAGAGCTACTTTATTCAAAACCGTTTTTCCACAGCGGAGTTCTATAGTGTCATGCTCTTTGCGGTATGCGGAATGATGCTGCTGACCATGGCCGCTGAGCTCATCACCCTGTTTATCTCCCTGGAGATCATGTCCTTGGCGATATATATTCTCGTGGGGGGTGACAGGGCCAGTGTTATACGCTCGGAAGCCGTACTCAAGTATTTGATGCTCGGTGCGTTTGCCGGCGGTTTCTTCACCATGGGAGCTGCGTTGATATATGGTGGTGCTGGTAGCACCAAGTTTAGCGCTATCTCCGCGTTTCTTGGAAAGACCGCTTTCCTCAGCAGCCCTGCCATGGTAGCTGGAGCCTTCCTGGTGATCGTCGCCTTCTTGTTCAAGGCTGCCGCCTTCCCCTTTCATGCGTGGTCGATTGATGTGTACGACGGTGCTCCTTTGCCGGTGACTGGATTCATGGCTACCGGAGTAAAAACTGCGGTATTTGCAGTCCTGGCTAATTTTTTAGTGCTCAACAGCGGCATGAAGGATGTGTGGGTGCATTACCTGTTTTATATCGCGGTATTTACCATGATCGCAGGTAACCTCATCGCTATTGGGCAAAACACGCTCAAGAGGATGCTTGCTGCTTCAGGTATTGTCCATGCCGGTTATCTTCTGGTTGGTCTGGTAGCCGTGAGCACAACCAATTTCACCGGCGGTGTCATCGTTTACTATCTCGCGGCTTACGCCGTTTCCACTCTTGGTATGTTTGCCGCGCTCTCTTATCTCGGTGGCGAGGGCGAGAAAAGGGGCAGCTTTGATGATTTCAAAGGGCTGGCCAAGGTACGGCCGTTTTCCGCGGCGGCAATAACCATCTTCTTGCTCTCCATGGCTGGAATTCCGCCGACTGCTGGATTTATGGGGAAATTTTACATTATTACCGACGCCATCAGATCCGATCACATGGTGCTGGCCGTCTTCGCCATTGTCTCCAGCGTCCTTTCCATGTGGTATTACCTGAGGATGGTGATCATGATGTACTTCCATGAGCCTGAAGAAAACTTTGAAATTGCGGGGATGTCCTTGGCGCCGGTGGGAACGATGATCCTGGCAGTCGGCGTCTTCGCGATAGGTTTCTACCCCGTTTTGATGTAGTGCACTTGCGAGCTATCTAAGGCTCAAAGAGGCAGAAGAGAGTATGTCTGCAGAACAGCCCGTCCTCATCCGAGGACGGGCTGTTTTTGTTGAGGCAATGGGTGGCTGTTCCAATTCCGGCTGAGCATTCGTTTCTGGGCGCATTTCTTTATTGTGTGACGTCTGTGGTATGATAGTGGCAAAGAAAAACATCAAAGAGGCAACACCAGGTAGGTAACGAATGGAGCTACCAGTGAATATATTTAAAAAAAAGACGCTCACAGGCCTTTCTCGTACCTGCGGCTGAGCTGCTAAAATTGGTCCGACGGATCTGTCGGACGCACTTTCAGGATTGAATATATCTCGAGATCCTGAGCTGTTGGTTGGTTTTGAGACCTCTGACGATGCCGCGGTTTATCGTCTTTCCGACGAGATAGCCATGATCAATACTGTTGATTTCATTACTCCACCGGTAGATGATCCGTATTGGTTCGGGCAAATAGCGGCGGCAAATGCTATTTCTGATGTCTATTCAATGGGCGGAAGACCGCTAACCGCTCTTAATCTGGTGATGTTTCCTTCGAAAGATCTTGACATGGGCGTGTTGCGGGAAATTTTGCGAGGGGAAGCGATAAGGTCGCAGAGGCGGGGGCCTGCCTTGCCGGTGGACATTCTGTTGATGACAAGGAACCAAAATATGGTCTTTGTGTGAGCGGTACCGTCAATCCAAATAGAGTTATCACCAATTGCGGGGCGAGGGTTGGAGATGTCCTCGTGCTCACAAAGCCCCTTGGCTCTGGAGTACTCTTTAACGCGACACGGGCAGGAAAATATGACTTTAAAGAACTCGAGAAATATACGTTGCCGGTGATCGCCGAACTCAATAAGCGTGCCATGGACCTCGCACTTGACTACGAACTCCATGCCTGCACGGATATCACTGGATTTGGAATTCTCGGACATTGCCTGGAAATGGCAGTAGGCAGCAAAAGCCATGTACTTCTGGACTATCGGGCTCTGAAATTTTATCCGGGAGCGCTGGAGATGTATAAGAAGGGAGTGAGCACTGGCAGCAATCGTGCCAATCAAAAGATGGTGGCAGGTCGTATCACCATCGAAGAAAGTTTGGGGAGGGCTGAAGAAGAGCTGCTCTATGATCCACAGACCTCAGGGGGGGTATTGCTGTCGCTGCCCAAGGAACAAGGGATGCAGTTCCTGCAGCGCTTTGGCGATGCCGCTCGAGCAGCGAGTGCGATTATCGGCTCGGTAAGCGAAGGGCCGGCCGGTGTGACTGTCTGTTGATGAGGGGAAGAGAAGAGGTGTGACAGCTCTCAATCTTCATGTTGGGAGGCGAGCTGCGAATCATGGAAATGGCGGATTTTCATGTCTTCCTTCTGGATGTGGTTGAGGAGCCAGGAACGGATAATGGAGATAATTTCGGTGTTGAAAACAACGCTCCCTGACTCAATGCGCCTGATGTATTCAAAAATCCTGTAGTTAAAATCTTTGTGAAGTCGCCAGTGCTGGGTGAGGTCAGGATAACCGATGGACTTCATGTAGTTTTCTTCAAAATGGAAGTGATACAGAGTGTATTCGTGCATTGCCTGCAACGCCTTGAGCTTAGCCTGAGCATATTGCTCTAGAGAGCCTTCTGACAGTACTTTGTCGAGGTCGTTGTAGAGAGCGATCCAACTCCTGTGTTGCTTATCGATGGTGCCGTTGTCGATAGCATAGGATTGCTGCCAATGGATGGGGGCCATATCGTTTCTCCTGCGATGTGCTCAAAAAAAAAAACGAACATGCCAATATGAACCGACTTCGATGAGAGGGAACGAAATGAAATTTATTGTTCCCTGCGTTTTGAAAAGGTGCAGAACTGCATCATCGCGTCGTGAACGAGGCTAGGAAAAAACCTTTGGTACTCACGTCTGTATTACGTCGCGGCTTCATTCCATATCGGAAGTTGGTATGAAGCGAAAGCCATGAAGCAATATTTGCCAGTCATGCGGACGTAACTGCTCACAGGGGTGAAAATGAGTCTTGAAACAGATGAAGTGTAGCACATATCCGTGGCAAGTGGAACTGGGATTGGTCAGATCACCGCCTGAGCAGATGCTTTCCAGCCTAACTTTAAATAGCAGAAAATGCGACAAAGTGGTAGTGGTCAACGCGGAGAGTTGCATTAGAAAATATCTGTGGATTCCAGCCGTGAACGTAGTTGACTGTTTCCCGGGAATAAATTATGACGTATCGTGTAACATGTTGAAATACTACAATAACCATATTTAATATTCGAAGGTGCAATCAGCCTCGCGTTATCACTCCGAAACTGAAATATTTCCAAGGGAGGAGGATAAGGTTTTTGGTCAATGCACAAAATAAGGCTTGACTGTGTAGTATAAAGATGGAACTAATGTCAGGTAAAGAAATCCGTTAAATAGTATTTCTGGTGTGATATGATTAACTTTTCATGTGAAAGTAATTGGTTACTGCACTTAGAAAATTAAAGGTATCACCTTGTAACTTGATTTTGCACTGAAATTCAGCAGCAACCTACTTAGCAGATCACCAACGATTCCCTTGATTTTTCAGCCCGGTTTCGGTGGGTATTATGCCTTTTATTTCATTACATCAACATTTTGAAGGTTAATCGACTGCAGATCAGGAAGTCCCGACTTCGGTGGAGGGAAAACGATTGTATCGTTCTGCCGCAGGCATCACCCAAGCAATGGCAGCTAGTGGCCTGGAGACAACGGCTTCGATCTAGTTTCCATCCGAAAACTGTTATTCGAAGTCTCCGCTTATCTGGCCCGATATCTTCGTTATTAGCAAATTTTTATCCTCCGGTAAGCGAACGAAGTGAGACTCCGAGATATCACGTATATGCCTGCGGTAAAAATTTGCGAATGCCTCGATCTCGAACCAAATCCCTAATTTCCAGATGGAAACTATCTTATGGAATCGGGCCATTGGGATGATGAGGGTGTTGACAGTGATACATATCGCTGCCGGTCTGCATGCCTTCTTTTTCAGCCAGGAACAGATCTGCGATATAAAAAGGGAAGTAGCGTGGGGATCGCATTTGAGATGATGGACTGCTGGCGAATGCCGATACGCAATGTACTGGGTGTCAACCCCACGTCCTAAGTATGGTGGATGAGTACATCTTATTGAGCCTAGCTCTTTTAACTGCATGGAGCACAAGAATGAAGATTGAGGATTTAGAACAGCTTGAAAGTGAAGATCTGTCTGAGCTGCCTTCCACGGAGCGGCGCAAGTTTCTAAAAATAGGCCTGGCTGTAACGGGGTTGTACCTCGGAGGCACGGTGCTGTCGCTGACCTCTGCACGTAATGTCAAGGCTGCAGCCGAGGTCGTTCCGGAACCGGGGCAGTATCCCTATAACCCACACTATACCATGGTGATTCGCGAGCGTGATTGCATTGATTGCGAACGGTGTAAACGGGCTTGCGTGAAAACTAACAGCGTTCCACCATACGGCTATCGGACCACTATTCTTGAAAAAAGACGAGTGATAAACGGAGGAGAGTTCGAATCCACGTTTATGCCGGTGCTCTGCAACCATTGCAACCGACCGCCATGCGTGCGGGTCTGTCCAACCACGGCGACCTATAAGGATAAGAAAACCGGCATCGTCTTCATGAACCCTAGTAGATGCATCGGCTGCAAGACCTGCATGGCTGCGTGTCCTTACAATGCCAGATACTTTAATGAAGAGATAAGGGCGATTGATAAGTGCAACTTCTGTTTCGATACCCGATTGTCAAAAGGGGAAAAAGAAACGGCCTGTTCCGCTGCATGCCCAGCCGGTGTTCGAAACTTCGGTAATTTAGCGGATCCGAAGAGCAAAGTCTTTCAATTGCTGCATGCTCCCGACACTAGGGTGTGGGTTCTACGTCCGGATTCCGGCGCTCTGCCCAATGTATATTATATTTGATCCCCCAAAAGAGGACGGAGGCGCAAACATCTACACCCTCGGAATCGACACTACGGTGTAAGTAAGCATGATCTTCCCTTTGGACGACTAAATTGGCGAAGGGAGTTCAGCGCGTGAACTGTCATTTGAGAAAACCGCGGTCCACGGGAAAAGAGGTCAGAAGGGTACTCTATTGTGCCAGGCGAGGCCGGCCCCTGGATTATTTCGTATTATAAGGAGAGTGCAATGAAGAAGATTCTTGTCTGTCTTGCTCTAGTGGCGCTGCTGCTGCCCAGTATGCTGCTGCGAGCCGCCGATAGCAAGGGAGCCGATAGCGGCTATGATGAAGATACCTACGGTCCGGAGGCTCCCATTGTTTGGAACAAGCCGGTGGAAACCGTGGTTTTTCAGCATAAAGTTCATACGATGAAGGCGGGTTTGAGCTGTGATTCCTGCCACGACGACCTGTTTCAGATGGAAGCCGGTAATGCAGAGAACTCTAAAGATTTCACAATGAAATCCATCTATAATGGCGGTTACTGTGGCGCCTGCCATGACGGCAGTAGCGCTTTTGCGGCCAATACCAGGTGTACCGCTTGCCATATCGGCGTGCGAGGCAAGGCGCGTCTGGCCAACGGCCTGGCAAAGAAACAAAAAAATGTCGCCCATTGATGTGAGAAAGGCCGGCAATGTCCTGAGGAAATCGGCAAAAAAAAATGAGAATGCCTTTCGCGGAAGCAATGGCACACAAAATCGACAGACTGAATGGATTGTGAGGAGGTTGTGGAAATGGAAGCGAATGTAACTTTGGGTGGAGTAGCAGAGTCCAGGCAGGCTGCGCCGAAGACAAATGTTCTCATGGGCGCCATGGCGCTTTGTATTTTGGCGGGCGTGGCGAGCGGCGTGTACGCGCAGGTAGTCGGACATCACCATGCCTTCGCCAACACGAGGGAAATGCCATGGGGGATGTTGATCGGCGTTTATGCGTATTTTGCCATTATTTCCACAGGACTATGCATCATGGGAATAATCACCCACCTCTTTCATGTCGAACGACTCGCACCACTGGCAAATCGTATGGTATGGCTGGCCATGATTATGCTGCTGGGAGCATTCACGGTGATAGGGTTGGAAATCGAGAATCCGTGGCGGATGCCGCTTAACCTGGTGCTCCATCCAAACCTGACTTCGAACATTTGGTGGATGGGAACATTGTACGGTATGGCGGTTGGCCTGCTGATTATCGAGTTTTTCCTGATTGTTATCGGTTGGTTTAGAGGCGCAGTGGCTGTGGGAGTTCTGGGAGCTGTAGCGGAAATGCTGGCCAATAGCAATCTTGGTTCGGTGTTCGCTTCGCTTGCGGCCAGACCCTTTTGGTATGGCGCTCAATTGCCAATATTTTTCCTTAGCTGTGCTCTGTTATCGGGGGCAGCGGCCTTGATTCTCTTTACCTATTTTGCGCATCTCATGTTGAAAAGAAAGGTGAGTCACGATACTTTTCTTGGTCTGCGGACGGCCGGAAAGATCATGTTAGCCATGATCTTTTTCATCTCCCTTGCCACTGGCTGGAAATTCGCCAATGCCTACTGCGGAACAGAAGAGATGCGGCTGGCCGCCGAAGCTCTGGTCAAAGGACCGTTGCATATTAGCTTCTGGGGCTTTGAGATCGGCATCGGTCTAGTTCTGCCTTTTTTGCTCCTGATTGTAACTCGGTTACGTTCGCTCTGGGTGCTCTCGCTGGCGGCCCTGCTGGTGCTGGTTGGTCAATTCTTTTCCCGATTCGATCTGGTTGTGAGTGGTATGATTGTTCCCCAGTATCTCGGGTACGACAACCTGCCGACATATCTCTCCTATACCCCCTCTGCGGCAGAGTGGTTATTGGTGCTCGGTGGCGTGGGTATGGTGGGCTTTTGCTTTCTGCTCGGAGAAAAGAGCTTCGGTCGCGTTTTCTGGATGAGCGAAGCGGGCGAAAATGAACCGTCGTAACAACAAGCTATGAGGCTGGCCGGATTCTCTGAACACGGCGGAGCATGAGTAGAGGGAGGCCATTTTTACCTAGTGCCCATCCAGAAATGACCTCTTTCTCCAATAGTCCGGTTCCCAAAATAATAGCCGCGATCGCTGCTGGATGAGCAGGTCGAGGCCAAACCAACCAAACCGAAAAAACAAGCGGGGGCAGGGTGCTTCAATGAGCACCCTGCCCCCGCTTGTTTTTTTTCTATCGTTTCAAACGTTATACCCTTACCACAGGAAAACGATGGTTCCTGATAGGGTGCCTGACCCCTTGGTCAAGCCTGCGTTAGCGCCTCATCTGAGCACAATTATCTCGCATGTCTCCTCAGTACCTTATAGTGACACGAATTGAGGATTTATGTGCACAACATCTCGATAATATAATATGTTGTCGCGTGTCGTAAGGAATGGCCAGGTGGGGCGCCTTGTCCCCCGGGATTGGATCAGGTATGATTGAAAAGAAAATATGGAATAAAATCGGGTAAGGTATCAGCAAGAATACTTGGTGGGGATCCAAGAAGAGATACCACCCGCCGTCTTGAAAGGGGAAAGAGATCGTTCCTGCATTTTGAGCATGCAAACAAGGAGTTTTTCCCGGTGATCGGTCACCATGAAAATTAAGCGACCAACAGCATCCGAGTCCTCACTCCCTGCGGACGACAAGCCGAGTAACCGGAGGGTACCGGCCGATGCCGCCATCGAACTGTTTTATTCCCTGCTCGATCCCGTGCTGCTGGTCACCCCCGAGGGGAAGATTCGAGAGGTCAATGGGGCACTTTTGCAGGCAACCGGTAAAAGCCGTGGGGATGTGATCGGCAGCGGCGTTTGCGACATTATTCACGGCGGGCGCTGGCCGCACATCAAATGTCCGCTCGAGGAGTATTTGTTGACCTTTTCTGCAAAAACCGAGCATTCCCGGCTGCCCGGTTTGGGAGGAGAATACCTGCTGTCGGTGATACCCGTCCGGACAGAGAATACCAAAGAGCAAACTCAGATCCTGTTGGTTGCCAGGCGTTTGACGAAGGATGAAATCTACAAGGTGGACTCTATTCGTACCGCCCAGCTGGCCGCGATCGGCGAGCTGGCGGCCGGAGTTGCCCATGAGGTCAACAACCCCATTAACGGCATTATTAATTTTGCCCAACTCCTCCTAGATGACTGCTCGAAGCAAACAGAACAGGCAGCCCTGTTGGAAAAAATTGTCGGGGAGGGGGAGCGCATAGCGGCCATCATCTATAATCTGCTTTCCTTTTCAAGGGAAAACAACAATGATTTTAAAATGGTGGATCTTAACGAAGTGATACGGGATTCCTTATCCCTGGTTGAACACCAACTCAAGCGTGACGGCATCAGCCTCTTTACCGCCTATTACGAGCCCTCCTGCCTGGTGGTCGGCAACTTTTCTCAGCTCCAGCAGGTCGTGCTGAATCTGATCAGCAACAGTCGTTATGCCCTAAACGAGAGGTACCGGGGAACGTCGTCGAATAAACGCCTGGAAATTTCCCTCGACCGCATCGAGCGGGACAATCGGATATGGTTCCGAATGACGGTGCGGGATAACGGCACCGGCATTCCGCAGGGAATTCTTGAAAAATTGTTCGAGCCGTTTTTTACCAGCAAACCGGCCGGTCAGGGATCGGGGTTGGGGCTCAGCATCAGTTACGGGATTGTTTCCAACCATCAGGGGAGACTGCGGGTGGATTCGATACTCAATCGCTACACGGCGATGATGGTGGAAATCCCGGCCCTGGAGTGATGATGGACGAAAGCGGCAAAGGGATCCATATCCTGATAGTAGATGATGAGGAGAGTATTCGTTATACATTTGAGATCTTTCTCAAAAGAGAAGGATACGAAGTGATAGCCACAGCCTCCGGCCTAGAGGAGGCCCTCGTCGCCATCAACGAGCAGGTTTTCGATTTGATCATCAGTGATATCGTTCTTGAAGACGGTTCCGGTACCGATCTGCTCAAATTTGTTCAGAACAATTCCATCCCATGTCCGGTGGTTATGATTACCGGCTTCCCCAACCTGGCCAGCGCCACGGAAGCGCTTCGTTATGGCGCGTTCGATTACATTTCTAAACCGGTCAACAAGCAAACCCTGCTGAGGATCGTTCGACAAGCTATCAAGCACGGGCGGTTGGAGCGGGAAAAGAAAGATCTAGAGCGGGAAAACGAGCGGTATCGGCGCTATCTGGAGGTGATCTTCAGTTCCGTATCCGATGCGATCATCACTGTTGATGATCAGTTGAACATTGTCCAGCTCAATGAAACGGCACGCAATTGGCTATCGGAGCAGCAGCCCGGCGAGTTCGTCCGTCTCGCCTCGATTGCCGGCGATATGGCGGCCGCCTGCCTCGAGGATGCGCAGCAGGTAATATCGGAGGGGCTGATGGTGCGTGAGCACCAGGTGGAATGTCACCCGGCCGGCGGCGGCCGGCGCATGATCAGCCTCACCGCCGCTCCTTTGCGCGACGATCTCGAGGAATTCGCTGGGGTGGTCATCGTTGCCAGGGATATCACCGTGGGACTGCCTGAGCGCAAGGTGTCCGGCCGTACCGGTTTTCACGGCTTTGTCGGCTGCAGTGACAGCATGCTGGCCATCTATCGGCTTATTGAAAATGTCGGCAAGGTTGATATCGCGGTCCTTGTCACCGGCGAATCCGGCACCGGCAAGGAATTGGCCGTCGAGGCGCTGCATGCCGAGAGCCCGAGAAAGCATATGCCGCTGGTCAAGGTCGATTGTGCCTCGATGCCCGAGGGATTGCTGGAGAGCGAGCTGTTCGGCCATGCCCGCGGCGCCTTTACCGGCGCCGATAGGGACCGCCCCGGCAGACTGCTGCAGGCCGACAGGGGAACACTCTTTCTCGACGAGATCGGAGATATCTCCCCGCGCATGCAGCTGCGCCTGCTGCGTTTTCTTCAGGAAAAAACCTTTACTCCGGTAGGCCGCGACAACTCCGTCCAGGTCGATGTGCGGATTATCGCCGCCACCAATGTCGATCTGCGAGAGAGGGTGCGGGTGGGAAGCTTTCGGGAAGATCTCTACTACAGATTGAAAGTGGTGGAGATCGTGCTGCCGCCCCTGCGGGAGCGCAGAGAGTGCATTGCTTTGCTGGTTCACCATTTTTTAGCCTATTTCGCGGAGCGGTTGGGGCGCGGGGTGCACTCCATTTCCGATCAGGCCATGCGGTTGCTCACAGCGTACCGGTGGCCGGGCAACGTGAGGGAACTCCGGCATGTAATCGAACGCGGTTGTGTCATGTGCCAAGGAACCACCCTGCTGGTGGAGCATCTGCCATCCGAACTCATTGCGGGGAGCGCTATCGGAGTGGGACAACAGCGCGGCGATGCCCGCAAATCGCGCGAGGGGCAGGCGACCGGTACGTCCCCCATGCCGCTGAGCGAAAAGGAGGTGCTGCTGGAAATGCTGGCCAGAGTCGATGGCAATAAATCCAAGGCGGCCCGTCTGCTGGGCATCGATCGCAGCACGCTGTATCGCAAATTGAAACGCTATCAACTCTCCGATAACTAAGCAATGCATACGGTGAAAAGACGCGAGCATACGGCGTGAAGGTGTTGCAAAACTGTTGCAAAGAGGTGTTGCATGCACCATTTGCAACACCTCCTTGCAACAGGTGGAATCAAACGGTGCAGTGCTCGCGGCCCAATTCGGCAGGGGTTTGCTTTTTGTAAAAGATATTTGCCTTTTCTTGGGAAAGATAAATATTTCAAAGTGATATAATTGAAAAACCGGAGTGGTCGTGGCTCCATTCCGGCCGACCTTGAGCTGCTGGTACGGCCTGGGTGTCGAGATCCTACAATGTGGCACGCGACTTGCTTGAACTAGAGTAAGGGTAGCCAGGTTTGTCTTGTATCCGGTCCAATGTAACCGTCAAGGGAGGAGCAAATGAAAACTCGAACAGCCATCAGCCGGCCTGGTGCCGGAACCCGTTCCGATCTGCAGGTTGACTCCCAACTCTACAAAGTGGGTCTTTCCACCATAGGCGTTTTCGCCTGCGCCATCGGTCTCTGGGCTGTGGCCAGCCTCATAGGTGGCATGATTGCCAGCGGAGGCCCTCTGGCCTTGGCCTCGAGCTGGTTCAAGGCAGTTTTTGGTATGTGATCCGCTGATAAGCGGATGCCCACGGTCTGATAGGGGTAAATCTCTCACCCAATTTCAAGGTAAGCCGGGCGGCGATCGAATCTTGAGCGCCGCAGCGGCTTTTTGCGCGCAAAGTCGCCGTGCGCAAGACAACTTGTTTTCTCCTCCCTTTTTTCTGGGACGTTCTCTGCACTTCTCCGCTAAAAAAACAGTTCGGTTTCTGACAATCGCCGAGCCCTCCACGCAGGGGGGAGAAGGGGCATTTTGCCGCCTCGGCATGAACGGTTTCTTTTCTTCTCCCGAAAGTTCCGGTATACAGAAAGGGTAAGATATTTTTTCCTATCGGGTTCAAGGTTTAGGGTATGGCCAGACTTGTCAGAAATCTGCTGATCTTTTTCATAGTTGTTTTCATCGTCCTGGTAAGCTGCCTTTTTTCGTATCTCGACAGCCGCTTGCCGGCGCGAAGTTACACTGATTTTCTTCAGGATGCACGGGCCGGTGCCATAAGCTCGCTGCAGATTACCGGCAACCGTGTCGAGGTCATTCCAAAGGACAGGGAAAGCTATCAGACCTGGGTCGCCGACCCGCAGCCGCTTGCCGACCGGCTGGCGGCGAGCGGAGTGAAGGTCGTCATCCACCGGGATTACAGTCCCTGGTATTTTCAGGGTGGAGTGGTAGCCGCCGTCGTTCTCTTCGCCTTTGTGGTGGTGGTTTCCTTTTTGCCCGGGCGCTCACAGGGCGACGATTTGCAGTTCGCTCGAACCCGGCTGGTCAGGCCCGATTCCCATGGCAGCAGGGTCTGCTTTAAGGATGTCGCAGGCTTGCCTGAAGCCAAAGAAGAACTCGAGGAAGTCGTCACTTTTTTGAAAAGCCCCGGAAAGTTTCGCGCCATCGGTGCCAACATCCCCCGGGGACTGTTGCTGCAGGGACCGCCGGGAACCGGCAAGACCCTGCTGGCACGGGCAATCGCCGGTGAGGCGGGGGTGCCGTTTTACAGCTTCAGCGGCTCTGATTTTGTCGAGATGTTCGTTGGCGTCGGGGCCTCCAGAGTGCGCGACCTCTTTACCGAGGCGAAAAGGAATGCGCCCTGTATCGTTTTTATCGATGAGATCGATGCGGTGGGCGCGCTGCGCACGGGAGGAGGCGCGGCGGATGGCCATGACGAACGTGGTCAGACCCTTAACGCCCTCCTGGTGGAGATGGATGGCTTTGGTTCCACAGACAATATCCTGGTACTGGCGGCCACCAACAGGCCGGATGTGCTCGACCCGGCGTTGCGCAGACCGGGTCGATTCGATCGGCAGGTAACGGTGCTGCCGCCCGATGTGAAGGGGCGGATCGAGATCCTGCGGGTGCACTGTCGTAAAGTGCCGCTTGCTTCGGAGGTCGATATCGAGGAGATCGCCCATTTCAGCTCCGGTTTCACAGGGGCGGAGTTGGCCAGTCTGGTGAATGAGGCGGCGCTGCTAGCCGCCAGAAACGGACAGACCGTTATCGACAAGGGACATTTCGATCATGCCCGCGACCGTATTCTCCTCGGGGTGGAGCGCAAAGGTATGGTCCTGACGGAGAGGGATAAACAGATCCTGGCATACCATGAGGCCGGTCACGCCATCGTCGCGAAACTGCTGCCGGAAACCGACCCTATTCATAAAATTACCATCATTCCGCGAGGAAAGGCGCTGGGGCAGACCCAGCTCCTGCCCCTCGGCGACCGGCATGCGTACGGCAAACGGTACCTCAACAACAGGATTAGCATGCTGCTCGGGGGCCGGGCGGCGGAAAAACTGATCTTCAACGAATTGACCACCCAGGCGGAAAACGATCTTGTACAGGCGACCGAGATCGCCACGAATATGATCTGCAAATGGGGCATGAGTGATCTGCTGGGTCCGCAGGCCTATGCCGTAGAGGAAAACGGTTTTCTGGGCGGCGAGAACCGAAGTCTGGTGGCAAGTCACGAAACCGCCGGACTGATCGATCGCGAGGTCAAGGAATTATTGAGCTTGTGTTATGTGCAGGCAGAGAAGATCCTGACTCGGGAAAAATATTTTCTCAAGGTCCTCGCGGAGATCCTGCTTCAGGTGGAAACGCTCGACAGTGAGGAATTTGAAATCATATATCAGTGCTCACTGACGAAAAAGGCGCAAAAATACGGTCCGAAAAAAGAAGAGTCAGAATGCGCGTTATGTCCGGTGAAAGGGCAATGCTACCATTCTTGAGTGGAGATCCTCACCATTCCGGTGAGCAGCAAGGACTTTTCAAGAGGAGGAAGTAAACGGAAATTGGTTGTTCCCTGATCGATATTAACCAGGAGGAGAGAGAATGTCAGAGAACATGCAGGAACGTGAACCAGTGTCGGAGGAGCAGACGGATTTCGAACAACTGCCATGGCAGGAACAACTCGGCATATCGTGGAAGACTCCGCTCGGATTGTTTGGCGTCGGCCTGACCACGATCTGTTTCACCCTGCTGATACTCGGGCTTTTCGCGCACATTACCGGTTTGATTCAGAACCAGTATGCCACCATCGTCACCATCCTGGTCTTTCCGCTCGGGATGCTCTTCGGCCTTGTTTTCATTCCGATCTCATACTATATCCGCCGGCATCGATGGTTCAAGAATAGCCTGTCGAGAAGCAGGCTCATTATCGATTTCGGCAACAAGATCCATCGCCGACTCTTCACGCTCTTTCTTGTCCTCTCGGTCATCAATCTCGCGATCTTCTCCCTGGTCGTATATGAGGGATATCAGTTCACCGATTCGAATTTTTTCTGCGGCGAAGTCTGCCACACGGTGATGGCCCCCGAATATACCGCCTACCAGCGTTCTCCCCACGCTCGGGTTCAGTGTGTGGAGTGTCATATCGGTTCCGGCGCCAAGTGGTATGTGAAAGCGAAAATATCCGGCCTCAGACAGGTCTGGGCGGTGATCACAGGAGATTATCATCGGCCGATTCCAACGCCGGTCCAGAATCTGCGCCCGGCAAGGGATACCTGCGAGGCGTGTCACTGGCCGGATAAGTTCCATGGCAAACAGGTGAAAAAGTTCATCTCTTACACCAACGATGATCAGAAACATCCACAGATCGAGGAAATAGCCCTGCATATCGGCGGCAGAAACCCCTATACCGGCGCCTTCGAGGGCATTCACTGGCATGTCAGCCAGCATGTCAAGGTCGAGTATTACGCCTTGAATGAAAAGCGGACGGCCATCGGCAAGGTCAAGGTTACCAGGCCGAATGGGGTGACCGAAGTGTTCGATATCGCCCAGAGTGAAAAAAAGGTGGGCAAGGGCGCCCATTGGCGGACGATGGACTGCATAGACTGTCACAATCGCCCGACCCATGTGTTTGACGAGCTGGACCGTAAGATCGATCTGGGATTCTACACCAAGAAACTCAACGCCGATTTGCCGGGGCTGCGCGCGGATGCTTTTACCGTGCTGCAGACCAAATATGCTTCACGTGCCGAGGCGAAGGAGAAGATTGCCCGTAATTTGATGGCTCTTCAGGCCAAACGCAGCGGCGATGATTTCGTATCCAAAAATGAAGCGGCCATAGTTGCGTCCGGCAACTATCTGGTATCCGCCTATCTGGCCAATGTCTGGCCGAAAATGAATGTGACCTGGGGGACCTATAAGAGCGATTTGGGCCATCGCAATGCCGATGCGGGATACGGTTGTTGGCGTTGCCATGACGATGAACACGCAACCAAATACGGCAAAACCATCTCCCAGGACTGCTCGCTCTGCCACGATGAACCGTAAATAAAGAAGCTCAACGTAACACCTTCTTTTCCCCTTTAGCTCCCCGCGTGCCCTGCAGAGGCACGCGGGAGGGTCCTTTCAAATAGCTCGGAGAGCCTCCTGGCGACGAGCGGCACAGGCCGGTGTCGCTCGTAAATCGGGATGAGAAACGTCAGGGGCAGCGAACGATTGTTCCTTCCACCAGGTGGATGACTTCTTCGGCGATATTGGTGGCCCGGTCACCGATCCGCTCCAGGTGGCGGGCCAGCAGGTAGACGTTGATCAGATAGCCGGGATGATCGCGGTCCTCGCGGATCATCTCTTCCACCTGACGATAGGCATCGGTACGGATCGCATCCACTTCGTCATCGAGATGGAAGACGTTTCTGGCGAGGGCTGAATCCCGATTGACCAGGGCGTCGAGACTCATTTTCAGCATGGTGATGACCTTTTCCGACATGGTGCTGAAATCATACATCCAGAATTGCTCGTTATTCCCGAAATTGCGCATTCGATCCGTAATAGTCTGCACTCTAGCCGCGATGTTGACCGCGATATCGGCAATTCGCTCGATCTCGTTGTTGATCTTTATGACCGCGATAATAAAGCGGAGATCGCTGGCCACCGGTTGATGAAGGGCGAGGATTTTCAAACACTCCTCTTCGATCTCGATCTCCATGTCGTCGATTTCGTAATCGGTGAGGATCAGTCGCTGAATAGTGTTTTCATCCCGTGAGGAGATAACGGATACCGCCGTGCGCACCCGCTCCTCCACCATGGTGCTGAGTAGCATGATCTTCTTTTTGAGCTTCACCAGCTCATGATGAAATGTATAGTATGGCTCCATAAAATAACCGTAGTGTGTGAGGGTTGTAATGTCCAGTGTAGAAGCGTGGGATGCAAACACGCAACAAAATAGAAATCAATTATTTTTCAACTATTAGAAGAATGTTAGATTCAGGTTAGCGTCGTTGAAAGGGCTTGCGGTGATTGGCCAAATACAGAATGTATACCCAAGGCTTGCAGGAAAGAGGAGAGTATCCCGTTTCAGCTGGACCGGTGGCCGGCGATAGCGCGTAGTTGCCAAAGCCATCCGATACTATAGCGCCACTGGGAAATCTTCAAGAAGTATATAGCACCCAGCCTCCTGCCAGTGTCGGGTCGGTAGCCGGGAGTGAGCCCGCAAGCAGGTGCATCCGTAGATCCTGCGCCCTCTTCAACGCATTGGAAAAAAAGATACCCATGGCAAAAGCACATATACTTATCGTGGAAGACGAGATCGACATTCAGCAACTGGTCAGCTACAACCTGATCAAAGCCGGGTTCCATGTCACCTGCGCCGATTCAGGCGAGGAAGCGCTCGACTGTCTGCGTCAGGAAAACATCGATTGCATCCTCCTCGATCTGATGCTGCCCGGTATATCCGGTATTGAAGTCTGCACAGAGATCAAGAAAGGGCGGGCCAAGCAGCATGCCGGCACCCCCATCGTCATGCTGACCGCCAAGGGGGAGGAGGAGGACGTGGTGTCCGGATTTGAGTGCGGCGCCGACGACTATATCACCAAGCCCTTCAGCCCCAAGGTCCTGCTCGCCAGGGTCAAGGCGGTGTTGCGCCGCAGCCGCCAGAAAGAGTCCAAGGAAGATGACAAACAGCCTTCTTCGGTCGTTATCGGCGACCTGCATATCAACAAGGGCAAGCATGAGGTGCGTCTGGCCGGGCAGGAAGTGCAACTGACCGCCACCGAATTCGGCATCCTCAGCCTGTTGGCCGGCAAGCCAGGGTGGGTATTTACCCGCCAGCAGATTATCGATTCGGTGCGGGGCTATGATTTTCTCATCACGCCTCGGGCGATCGACGTGCAGATCTTCGGATTGCGAAAAAAAATGGGAGATGCCGGTAAAATGATCGAGACCGTGAGGGGGATAGGGTATCGGTTCAAGAGTGGAGCTGATTCCCAGAAAACTCCCCAATCATGAAACCGAAGAAACTCATCTGGCAGATCTATCCGGCAACGGTCATCGCGGTACTGGCGGCGATTATCGCGGTGACCTGGTACGGCTCGGTTGTTTTCCAGAAATTCTATCTGCACGAAGCGGAAATCGATCTTGAAGCCCGCGCGAACCTTATCAAGTTGCGGGTGCGCGATTACCTGACTGCTTCCGACTATCGCGATCTTCGTGCGTTTTGCACGGACGCGGGCCGTGAATCCCACACCCGGATCACCATCATCGATCGTAGTGGCGTGGTTTTGGCGGATTCCAACGAAGATCCCGCAAAAATGGAAAACCACAGCACTCGACCGGAGATTGTGGTCGCCTACAGTGGCCGCCGGGGTCGTTCCCTGCGCTATAGCCGGACGCTGAGCCAGAAGATGCTCTATATCGCCATTCCGCTCAATGGCCACTACGACCTCAACGCAGCGAACCGCCCGCACCCCAAGGTGCACACGGTAATCCGCATGTCAGTGCCGGTTACCTCGCTCGACCAGACTATTCTCGGTCTCCAGTTGCGGGTGGTGGTCGGATGTCTCTTCGTCGTCTTCGGCGCCGCCCTGGTAATGCTGTTTATCTCCCGAAATATCAGCAGGCCGCTCGAGGAGATGACCCGATCGGCGGAACAGTTTGCCCGGGGGGATTTCAACCTGAGGATGACCCCGCGTCTACGGCGCACCTCTTCTCTGGAAGTCACCGCCCTTGCCACCTCGATGGATAGGATGGCGGAGGTGCTTGATGACAAGATCAAGACCATCGTCACCCATCGCAACCAACTCGAAGCCGTTTTTTCCAGTATGGTGGAGTCGGTCATCGCCATCGACAGCGACGAACGGGTGATCAGCATCAACACCGCCGCCGCCAGGCTGTTCGGCATCGGCAGGCAAGCGGCCCAGGGCAAGGTTGTGCAGGAGATTATCCGTCATTCCCATCTTCAGGAGCAGATCCAAAAAATACTGGCGACCAGGGAATCCCTCGAGGAGGAAATCGTCCTTCAGGAGAAATGGGGCGATCGCTACCTGCAAACCAACGTGGTCCCGCTTTACGACGGCAAAGGGGAGAGCGTGGGAGTGCTTATCGTCATGAACGACGTCACCAGTCTTCGTCGGCTGGAGAGGGTCCGCCGGGATTTTGTGGCTAATGTCTCCCATGAGCTGCGCACCCCCATCACCTCGATTCGGGGGTACGTGGAGACCTTACTCGACGGCGCGCTGGATAACCGTGAAGACAGCACCCGTTTTCTCGAGGTGGTGCTCAGACAGTCCGAGCGGTTGAGCGCCATTATCGAGGATCTGCTCGCGCTCTCGCGCATAGAGCAGGGCACCAGCGACGGCTCCATCAGCATGGAAGAAGGTCTGCTCGTACATGTGCTCGAAGCGGCGGTGCAGACCTGCCAGGTCAACGCCGATCAACAAGGAGTGGCGCTGACCCTGGAATGCCCGGAGGGCCTGCTGGTGATGATGAACGATACCCTGCTCGAACAGGCGGTGGTCAACCTGTTGGTCAACGCCATCAGGTACAGTCGAGCGGGGCAAACCGTTGCGGTTCGGGCGGCTCTGCAAAAAACGACGGATCAATCCCAGGTGCTGATATCGGTCAAGGATACCGGTTGCGGTATCGCACCCGAACACCAGCCGAGGCTGTTCGAGAGATTCTATCGAAGCGATAAGGCCCGTAGCCGGCAGCAGGGGGGCACCGGCCTGGGGCTGGCTATTGTCAAGCACATCGTGCAGGCGCATAACGGGACGGTGGATGTGAAAAGCGAGCTGGGCAAGGGCTCCGAATTCACTATCGCCTTGAGCGTCCGCTCCTCGTGACCCTTTGGGGTGGGCGTTCAGGCCAGGTGGACTTTCGTTTTTCTTTTATGCTATCGTGGAATGAGCGAAACCCTTCGCTTGGGGATTGCTCAAAACCGGTACGTGATATTAGGACTCTGTTGGATTATGCCCCGTTTTTCCTCCAAACCGCTCGGGTACGGGTGGGTTGGGTGCGATCGCTTTTTTCTCAGGTTCGCCTCAGGCCGTGCGGGATCGCAAGAGGAGATTCGGGGCATGAAGGTATCTCAATCGGTAAGGCGCACCAGTCATGGAACAATCGGGCAACTCGCAGCAGTCGCCATTACCACCTGCCATCTCACACCTCTCAGGTGAAGTGACCGCCGAAATACTCGACAGTCTCGATGGTATTGTGTACATCGCCGACCTGGAAACCCAGGAAATTCTCTTTGCCAACAGCTACCTGAAAAAACTCTTCGGATTCGATCCCACCGGCAGAAAGTGCTGGCAGCTCATTCACACAAACCATGGTGAGGGGTGCGAGTTCTGCAGTCGGGAGAACCTGCTGCACCCGAGTGGCGAACCGGCCCCGATGATCTATCGGGAATACCAGAACCCGTTTAACAAAAAATGGTATGGAGCCAAGAGTCAGGCCATCAAATGGACGGATGGCCGATATGTGCGCCTTGAAATCGCCCTGGATATTACCGAGCACAAGCAATTGCAGAACTTCGTGCAGGAGGCGCGCAAGCAGGCGAGAAACGCCATCGACACCAAGAACCGGTTCGTTGCCCTGGTAGCCCACGACCTCAAATCGCCGTTTGTGTCGATACTGGGAATGCTCAAGCGCATCCTGCGCAAAGAGACCTTCGCTTACGAAGTGCACAGAAAATTCCTGGAAAATATCATCAACAACGGCCAGCGGATGTTGAAGATGATCGACAACCTGCTCGATATGGACAGGTTGGAGACCGGCAAGATCAAACCCGAGCCGAGCCATTTCGACGTATCCGAGATGGTGGTGGAGGTTTTCGAAAATTTCTCCCACCTGGCCGAAAAAAAGCGGTTGATGCTGGAAAATCTGGTGCCTGAGGCCACCGAGCTCTATGCCGACCGGTACCTCTATTTCGTCGTGCTCAACAATCTTGTTTCCAATGCCGTCAAATTCAGCTTTGTTGGCGGTATCATTTCCGTTTCCTATGATGCCAATCAGGAGCATCCCCGCCTGATCGTCCGTGATCGGGGCATGGGAATCCCGCCCGAATATATCGAAGATCTTTTCCGGCCCGATATCAAGACCTCCATGCCGGGTACCGACGGTGAGACCGGTACCGGACTCGGCCTGGTTTTCTGCCAGCAGATCATGCGCGCCCATGGCGGTTGCATTGAACTCGAGTCACAAAAAGGCATCGGCACCACATTTTACGTGGAACTCGGCCCCTCCTGCCGCCTTCCGGGCAGTGGGGAGCACCAGGACGAATTGACCTGATTTCACCGTTCACCGTTTGCCCAGAGCGGCTGCATGGGAAGATGAGGATACCTGTTGCGATTCGATCTTTTCCGTTGCCGCCCGCAGTGCCTCGAGGCTGGTTCTGCCCCCCGCCGTGTCGGGGATATCGGCGCCGAGGATGATTTCCAGCACTCGGCCGTGTGCCAGGTCCGCGGCCGGTACCAGCAGGTTGCGACCGCTGGTGAGATGAAGGGCCTCGGCGTCGGTCAATTGATCGACTACATTTTGAACAAGGGACGCATCGTAGGCGGTCAGCCGTTCGGTTATCGCCTCGAGAGTGTAGGGCTTCCCCGCCAGAAAACCTTGCCGGGCGCACTCCACGATATCGAAGGCTGCGCTCAGTCGCAGGCTCGGCTCCTTCAGGTCGGGTGTCAGCCGGTAGGCATCGCGATTCTGGCAGGCGTAGGCCAGCTGGGCCCCGCCGAGAATAAACAGCCATCCCAGATACATCCATACCAGAAAGAGGGGCAGGGTGGCGAAGGAGCCGTAGATGGCGTTGTATTTCGCCACCCCGACTTGCAGGCTGATATAGACATTCTGCACCGCGAACCAGAGGATTGCCGCGAGCGTCGCCCCGATCATGGCCGGTCTGTTCCTGACCTTGATATTGGGGAAGAAGATATATATCACGTAAAAGGTGATGGCGATAAAGAAGACCGGCACGAGTTTGAGGATCAGGGTCTGCAGCCAGAGAAAGGGGAAGATCATTTTGAACTTTGTGGCAAGCGTCGGGTTTTTCAGAAAGGCGCTGGCGGCAAAGGCCACGTTGATGGAGATCGGCATGAGCACCATGAGCGTCAGGTAATCGGAGACCTTGCGCATTATCGACCTGCCGTCATAGACATGCCAGATGGTGTTCATGGCCATTTCGATATGACTGAGCACCAGGATTACGCTGAGCAGGATACCGACCATCCCCACGGTGCCCAAGGTGGCGAAGTTGGTCTTGTCCACATAGGCAAAGAGTTTGTCCAGCGCCGAGCGCAGGTGGCCGGCAAGATCAGACGAGTCGGTTTCGTCGTGCACGGGCAGGGGTGAGAGTTGCTGCTTACTTAGCGGTACGGCGAGGCTGGGGGCGGATTGAGCTTCCAGGGTTTCGACATAGCGGTAGGCGACATCCCGGAGCTGATCTCCGCCGCCCAGTCCCTTGACCACGGCGGTGCTCATGGCCAGAATCGGCACCAGTGACAGCAGCACGGTGTAGGTGAGGGCGCCGGAGCGCAGCGACAGATCGTTTTTTCGGAACTCGCTGATGGTAATGAGGATGATCCGTACAAGCGCATGCCCCAGTCTCGACAGCCGGCTGCCTGCCTCGAGCGGCCGGTCTGCCCAGGCCAGCAGCCCGCCGTGTTGCGAATCGGTGAAGGAAGTGAAGTAGTGCATGATTTTTTTTACGTTCGCCTAGTTCTCGTAGAGATATTTCTTTAAAACCTCAAATACCAACTCTCGTTTGATGGGTTTCGAGATGTAATCGGTCATGCCGGCGTCGAGGCAGATTTCCCGGTCGCCTTTCATGGCGTTGGCGGTCATGGCGATAATGGGCACCGCGGTAAACCCTCGCCGGCGGAGCTCCCGGGTGGCTTCCAGGCCGTCCATATCCGGCATCTGCACGTCCATGAAAATGGTGTCGAATGCGTCGGGCGTGCTGCTATAGGTCTCTACCGCCAACCGGCCGTTTTCGACGACGGTGACGTGATAGCCGGCCTTGCTCAGCATCATTTTGGCAAGTTTCTGGTTGACGGGGTTGTCCTCGGCGATCAGCAGCCGCGCCGAGCGTTTAATCTCCTCGCGCACCGAATATTGGGTGATGAGAGCAGGGGAGTTGGTTTCTTCGGTTGCCGGCGGAGCAGCCGAGAGGGTCCGGGAAAGCGTCGTGAAGAGGACCTGGCGCCGGCACGGTTTGGTGAGAAATGCGGTAAACCCCGCCTCGTGGCAGCTGCTGGCGGTCTTTTCGATGGCAGAGGTGTAGGCAAGCAGAGGTATATCGCCTACCGGCGGGGCGAGACGCCGTATCCGGCGGGCCAGTTCAATCCCGGAGATGACGGGCATTTTCAAATCGAGAATGGCCAGGTGAAATGGTTTGCCGCTGCGCTCCGCCAGCTCCAGCGCTTCCATGGCGAGACCGGCATCCGTTAAGGCGCTGACCTCCACGCCCCCTCTCTCCAGCATTTCCTGCAGGATGGTATTGTTGCTCTGGTTGTCGTCGACGAGTAAAAAACGTTTCCCGCGGAGGTCCTTCGGGGCGCGCGGCTGACGGTGGAAATGCAGCGATTTTCCTACGACGGAGGTGAAGTGGAAGGTGGCGCCGGCGCCGAGGCTGCTCTCCACCCAGATTCTTCCCCCCATCAGCTGGGCGATCTTGCGGCTGATCGCAAGCCCCAGGCCGGTGCCGCCGTATTTTCTGGTGGTCGAACCATCCGCCTGGCTGAATTCTTCAAAGATGGTTTCGAACTTGCTCGGCTCCAGGCCGATGCCGGTGTCGCGCACCCGGCAGTGCAGGGTGATCCGGTGCTCGTCTTCGCGCTCGACCGCGATACCGAGCTCGATTTCCCCTTGTTCGGTGAATTTTGCGGCGTTGCCCAGCAAATTCATCAAAACCTGACGAAACCTGCCGGGATCGCCCAGAACGTTTGAGGGCAGGTTGTCGTCGATCCGGCAGAGCACTTCCACCGGCTTGTCCATCAGTCGGGGGCGAATCAATTCGCAGACATCGTAGGCGGTGAGTTCCGGATCGAAATCGATCTTTTCGAGCGTCATCTGGCCGGCTTCGACCTTGGAGAAATCGAGGATGTCGTTGATCAGCGCCAGGAGCGCCTCGCCGCTCCTCTTAATGGTCATGGCGCTGTCTCGCTGCTCGGCGTTGAGCTCGGTGGTAAGCAGCATGTCGGTAAAGCCGATGACTCCGTTCATGGGAGTGCGAATCTCATGACTCATGGAAGCGAGGAACTGGCTCTTGGCGATGTTGGCCGCTTCGGCTTCCCTTTTTGATTTTCGCAGCTCGCTGGTCTGTTTCCTGATTTCTGACTGCAGCGTTTTCGAATAGTTTTCCTGCTGTTCCTGGATCAGCTGATAACTGCGCTGGGTCTCTTCAAGCATTTCCTGGTACTTGCTGTCGAGTACCGTGAATTTGCGGCCGAACTGTTTTTTCTGGATCGCCAGCTTTTTCTCGGTTTGTTCGAGCCGCTGGGAGGTAAAAAACAGCTCGCACGCCAGCTCGAGAAATGTGGCGGCGGTGTCCGTATCCATCGCCTTGCCGAAGTCAACCAGCAGGGCCATCTCCAAGCGCTCAAGGGGCAGCCGAAAACGGTCGGGTTCCGGAGTCGGGTGCGGTCGCAAGTCCGTGGGTATTCCGGATGCGACCCATTCCCGCAGCTGCCTTACGTCTGCTTCTGAAAACCTGTTCTGCAGGCAACCGGGGATAGGGTGGCCGGCAAGGTCGAGGCCTGTTACGGCGCAACCAGGTAGCCTGTCGGTGAGAAAGCGGATGAACTCCTGGCGCTGCCGGTCAACGCTGAGGCCTTTTCGCAGGGGGTTTTCCACGAGGGTCACGGCATACCGCCTCCACCATAGAGCTTTTTAGCCTTGGCCATCTCTTCCGGGAAGTCTTCGAGCAGGATCGTATATTCATCGACGTTCTCCTCGATGTGGGCAAGAAGCGGTGGGGAGATCCGCATATCCATTCCCGGCAGGGTGGTGTATCCGTGCTGGGCGGTGAGGTATTCGGCGATCTGCAGGATGCCGGTGAGACTGTCGCAGGCTACCGTGTCGAGCAGGCGATGATGGTTACGGATGGCCTCCTGGATAGTTTCCGGCATCGACCAATCGCGGGTCATGAGGGCGCCGATCTCACAATGATCGGTGTTGAATGCGGCCTGCTCGAGTTCGAGCATACTGGCGCTGGAGGTGCACTGACCACAGAACGTGAGAAAGGGGGTGGGGAGAACCTGTTCCTCGACGATCAGGCCGAAGTCGTGGAGAATCCCCGAGAGGTAGGCATCGTCGCCGTTAATGCCGAAGATCCGTTCGGCGATCATTTTGGCACAGATGGAAACTGCGGCGCAGTGCAGCCACAGCCGCCTTCTGGAGAAAATGGCGGGGTTCTCCTCCTTGTCGGTGAAAATCTTCTTCAAGGCTTCGGTCACCACGATGTTATGCAGGTTTTTCATCCCGAGGTAGGTGACCGCCCTGCCGATAGAGTCCACCCGTTGGACCAGGCCGTAGAGGGAACTGTTGACCAACTTGAGCAATCTCGCCACCAGCACCGGGTCCATTTTGATAACGTCTTCAAACTCCCGGATGGTGGAGTCGCTGTCGGCCAACAGTCTGGACAGCTGGGTCACGACCAGGGGAAGGGTATGGGCATCGCTGAATCTGCCGATCAGTTCTTTGGCACTTGATGACGACATACGTCTCCTGGTTTGGGTGGGGTGGGGTCAGGCTATGGTGACTTCCTTTTTCCGCATCGCTTCCGCTTTCACCCGGTCCAGCAGATCGGAGAGCACCGGTTTGATGTTTTCGCGGAGATCGCCGGCCACGATGATATAGAGCAGGTCGTCGCCGGGTACGAAGGTTCCGGCGCGCGCTTCTATAATTATATCAAAGATTCCTTCATGACGCAGATATTCCTGGCGCAATTGTTCGATTTTTTCATTGTCCGGCTCAACCTCGAGGGCGGTCACCAGCGATTTATCGCTGCGCGACCAGTTGCGTACCACCCCGTTATGGATGAGAATCATGCCGACATTGTCTTGAAAACCCGGTTGTTGCTTCAGTCGGGCGATGGCGTCCGTTATGTCCATGCGTATTTCCTTCTTGTTGCTATTTGTTTTTTAGATATTCGCCACACGGGCGTAGTGAGCTAGGCGCCAGACGAGCCGATTACAGATTGCGAATCAGTGGAATGGCGAGTTCCTGGTCCGGATGAAGGTGCATCATATCCAGGGCCGTATTGTATTTCTTGAGTAACCACAAAGGGATGTTGAATTTTTTATTGCAGAGATCCCAGAGTGTGTCCCCTGGCTTGATGCGATAGCGCGACACCTTGACCACCGTATAGGCGGCGTAAAAATCTTCCTGATTCTGGCGTGAGTAGGCGGCGCGAGCGTCGGCGAATTCCGCCGCCGAAACCTTGGTGTACGGTACGGTCAGATTCTGGCCGGGTCTGAGCGAGTCGAGCCTGCTCAGGTTGTTGAGGCGGAGCAGGTGCTTTTGGGGCACCTGCAGTAAGGAGGAATACAGGGCCAGCGTTTCTTCCGGGCGCACAGTGATAATCCCGCGTTTGCCGCCTTCGCGGACCACGATGACGGGCTCGGTGTCGGCTTGCGGCTGCCGGGGGGCGGGGCCTGGACTTGGCGCATGCTTTTTGTCATCGGCAAGCACGGGGGGCGGTTGCTGACTTGCGGGAGTGGAAACCGGCGTTGTCCATTGCGGCCGAGCGGCGGCGAATTCCTTGTGGGTTCGGGCTGCCAAATAGGAGATACGTCCCGAGGGTTTCGACGGCTGGGAGCTTCCGGGAATGATCAGGTGCTGGCCGATGTAGATGGCTGCATTGGAGGACAAACCATTGGCGGCTATCAACTGCTTGAGGTTGATGCTGTATTTGAGGGCGATGCCGCCGGCGGTATCACCCAGCCGGACCTGGTAGGTGGCATCCTTGAACTGGTTGCTATGAAAAGCCGCATGTGGAAGTGCCGCCAGCAGACGCGAGACATCGCGGCGCCTGGGCAGACGCAGGGCATACCCGCGCGGTATCAGTTTGCTGCCTTCGAAAACAGGGGGGCGGAGGGCTGGGTTGAGTTCGCGCAGCGTGTCTCTGGAGACGTGGAAATGGCGCTCGATCGAGCGCAGACTGACATATCCGGGTAAGATGCGGGCCAGAAAATCACGCGGCTTGTCCTGTTTGACGGTGTGGTTTTTCTCCAGACGCTGTGCCACGTGCATGGCGGCCAGAAATTCGGAATAGAAGTTGCGGGAGGCGAAACCGAAATTCCCCTTGTCATAATGCGTATAGATTTTCTCGTACCCGCCCATGGCTTCCTGGGCCCGCAGCGTCCCGGCAAGACCGTAATTGTAGGCGGTGAGCGCCAGGGGCCAGCTGCCGAGTTCCCGGTAACTGTGTTTGAGGTAGCGGGCGGCGCCATCGGCGGCTAGCAGGGGGTCGCGCCGCTCGTCGATGGCGTCGTCGATCTGCAGGTACTGTTTGCCGGTCGCGCGGGTGAACTGCCAGATACCGGCGGCCCCGAATTTGCTGAAGGCTTTGGGGTTGAACGACGATTCGACATGGGGCAGATAGGCGAGTTCGGTTGGGAGACCGTGGGCGCGAAGGATTGCTCGTATCTCTGCGATGTAGGCTCCGGAGCGGATGACTCCGGAGACAAACCTTTCCTTGAGTCCATTTTGGGCCCGAACTGTCTGGGCCGCTTGCGCCATTTTTCTGGCCGCGTCGGGACCGCGAAACATAGAGGCGGCGCGTTTTTCCCGCGCTGTGGACGGGTGCTTGCCTCGGGAGAGGGCAAGCAGCATCGATTGGTAGTTTTTCAGAACGTGGCGAAGCGTACGTTCGTTTGTTTTTCCCGCATTCTGCGCATTCTGATCCACGAGCGGGACGACCTCGTAGATCTTGGACAAATCGTCCCTGTCATGTATAACTGCAGAATTGACGGAATACGTTGCATAGATCTTTTCCCAGAAGGCAACGTTGTCTTTGATCGAGGGGTAGAGCGGAAAGGGCTTACCCGAGGAGGCGATTGCCCGCGGAAGGGGGGTGAACAGAAAAAAACAACCGACCAGCAGGATGAGCGGCCGGCGAAGAAGCGTGCGCGGGATCCGACAGTGGGGAGACATGCAGCTAGAACCAACGGTAAGTGTTCTCGGTGGACGAACGCTAAAAATGATTTTCGACTTCACCCTTATCTATATCATACACCTTGGATGAGAAAAACCGTTTTCTCCGGTTCGCTTGCCTTCTTCAGGAGAGGTTCCGGTACGGAGCGGATAGGCCCGAAGAATGACAACATCGACAAAATCAAGGAGTAGTGCGTGTATACACCGATATTGGCGACCCTGGGGTATGTCGTGTCGTCCGATGGAAAGAAAACATTGCTGGTGCACCGCAACAAAAGAGAGGAAGACCAGCATTTGGGAAAATATAATGGCCTTGGCGGAAAGATGGAACCCGACGAGAGCATTTTTCAATGCCTGGAACGGGAGATTCGCGAGGAAGCCGGGATTGTCTGCATCGAGCCGGTACTCAGGGGCACCATCAACTGGACCGGGTTCGGCCCCAACGGCGAGGACTGGTTCGGTTTTATCTTTCGGATCGACAGGTTCGTCGGAGAACCATTCAAATCCAATGAGGAAGGCGAGTTGAGCTGGGTGGATCTCGATCGATTGACGGAGTTGCCGATGTGGGAAGGGGACAAGCATTTTCTGCCCTTGGTATTCGACGATGATCCGAAAATCTTTCATGGGTATATGCCGTACGCAGGCAGTCGGCCGCTTGACTGGCAATATAGCCGCCATTGAGACGTGAGCGCTGTGTGATTGCTCTTGCGGATGACTGGGTGCATGGTATAGTCAGCGAACGGCCCTGCGAACGCGGGTAAAGTTGGCCCGCGTGCCTTGGGTGATATCGAATTACTACGTGTTGTTATCCCTTTTACGATCAAATGCCTAATGGGTGCTGTCGAGGATGCGGTTTGTCCGGCGGGTATCGCCGCTACTCGATCTCGATCATCACATGAATCAAGAAGGAGTGCATATATGTCCCAGGAAAGTGAACTCATTCGTCTCGAAAATTATGTCGGTAAACTGCTGCAAAGCTTTCGTGAACAAAAAGACGAGAACACTCGACTGATGCTGGAACTGCAGGATCGCGAGGAGACCATCAGCAACCTCAGGGAGCAGGTGGCGACAAACGAGAGGGAACGCAACGAGATCGGCGATCGGGTAAGTCGAATGATTGGCAGGATCGAAGATTGGGAAACGAATATGGTGGAGGAGACGGACCCGGCTGATCAGCCGAACCTGGGAGATGACGCGGACCTGGGGGCGGAAGCTCATCTGGAGGAGGAGGCGAGTCGGGAAGCAGGAATGAACCTCGAAGAAGAGTCGGGTCTGGAGGATGAAAACGGCCTGGAGAGTGCCGAGCAGAGCGACAGCGATGGGCAGGGCAGTCTCTTTGTCATGGGTGTTGGGCAAGACGGCCGGGAGCAAGAGTAATTCCAGCTGGTAATCGGGGCGCGGATATAAGGGATAGGGCGCGATGAACGGAGGCAAGTATGTCTGAGTCGGAACGGTTGGTGCGATTTGAGCTGCTCGGACAGGAGTTTGCCTTCTATACGGCAGCCAGCGAAGAAGAGATGCAAACCATTCTCGCTCTTGTTCGTGATCAACTGGAGGGGGGAGGCTCGCCCAGGGGGACGTTTCCGGCCGGCAAGGTCGCGGTTTTGGCGTGCCTCAATATCGCTTCGAAATTTGTCCAGCTCAAAAACGATTATGACCGGTATAAACTCGATGTCGAGACCCGCTTCGCCCGGCTCAATCGGGAGATATGCAACAGCCTCCAGGACGACTGACCGGGCGCATATTTTGTTTTCGTTTGTCGGAAAGTTTGCTATACTGACACTGAAGCGGGAGAGCGTAATTTATAGCATGATATGTTAGAGATAGTAGCCTTACAGCTTCTCCTGCCCAAAGCGGAATGAAATGATCGTAAGCGTTCGCTTCCGCCCCATCCACGCATCATCGGGCAGCTGTGCAGAGAGCAGCCTGTTGTGTAACATATGGAGGAAGGGCAAACGCTTACACGCATCGGGCAATGCTGATATCATGCATCCCGGTGAACAGTTACAAATGTTTTTCCCTGCGCTGTTGGTGATCTGCTGTGTGTGTTGAGCCAACTCTCGAAAAAAGGGTAGCTCCTCTGCCTGGTTATGGAAATCCCTCTGACGGAATTTCCTGCAGCGGGCAAGATGCCTGCCCACCTAATTTATTAGGTTTAACTGACCTGCTGACACGGCAGTGCGGGGAAGTCACTTTACCACGACCAAGAGCGGTAGCGAGTGTCGTGTTTTGATATATCCGGTGGCTGGATAGCCGGCGTGCGGGCTGAGCGGTCATGCCGGATTTTAAGAAGACTGACTGCAACAGGATGCAGTTTGAAAGAGATTACGGACAATTAAGAAGCAGGTTAGCTTTTCAGATATCTCAGGGGTATCAGCGGCGGTGCGATGCCCTGCAAGCATGATTCCCCCACAGCGGGGGATGTGAAATGACGGGTTGCGGGGCTGTGGCGCTGGCAGATGTCCCGGGGCGTGGCGGTATGTCTGGTGCAAGGATGATTGTCGAAAATATATTGTAAAGTTAAATAGTTACAGGCGAAATGCCCGTAGCGGCCGGAAAGGCTCGCAACGGGGCTTTCCCCGTTTTTCGGCATTTTCTCCCATGTTTAAAGTGCTGGCGTACGGTCTGTGGGCGGTCCGTTGAGCCGGTTGCAAGGCTGACATGGGCCCGACGTCTCGCATTTAAAAGACGGCGATGCCGGGCTGCCCCCCAGCTGCGAAGAGAATATCTGTCCGGGAAAACGCAGAACACGCCGCGGCCCGGGAACCACCCACCTTCTCCTGTCTCGTTTCTTCTTTCCTTTTGTTCCACTCTCTTCCTGTGCTTTCGGTCATTACATAACAGGAATTTTTTCATGACCATGTTGAATCATCCCCTGCTGCTTGCCGTCATTGGTCTGACCATCGGCTCCGCTGTCGGCTATTTTGTGCGCAGACAGATCATAGAAGGTCACCAGCGCAACATCAAGGCACAGAGCAAGCAAATTATCGAAAACGCAATCATCGAGGCCGAGCAACTTAAGAAAGAATCGCTTCTTCAGAGCAAGGAGGAGGCGTACCAGATAAAACAAGCTCTCGAGAAAGAACTCAAGGTCGACCGTGACGAACTCAAGGATGAGAAACGGCAACTGGCGCACAAACGGGAGTCCTTGAAAAAAGAATGGGATTTGCTCGACAACAAATCGAGCGACATTCAGAGCACGGAAGTGCGGCTGCGGCAGAAAGAGAAGGATATCGACGAAAAATACAAGGAAGTCGAAAATCTGGTGGGGAAGCAGCGATATGAAATGGCCAGAATCGCCGGTATCAGCGAGGAAGAAGCCAAAAAGATGCTGATGGATTCCCTGGAGAGCGAGGCCCGGATGGAAGCCGCCAAGCGGCTCGCGCGTATAGAAAATGAAATGAAGATGGAGGCGGACAGGAAGGGGAAGAATATCCTGGCGCTGGCCATTTCCCGGTATGCCGGAGATTACGTCGCCGACAAGACCGTGTCCATGGTACCGTTGCCTAACGATGAAATGAAAGGCAGGATCATCGGCCGGGAAGGACGCAACATACGAGCGATCGAGGCGGCAACCGGTATTGATATCATCATCGATGATACCCCGGAAGCCGTCATCTTGTCCGGGTTCAACCCGGTACGCCGCGAAATCGCCCGCCTGGCTCTGTTGCAATTGATCAGCGACGGGCGCATTCACCCTGGCCGGATCGAAGAGGTCGTCGCCAAGGTAACCAAGGAACTCGAGGTTTCGATTCGTGAGGCGGGTGAACAGGCGACTTTTGATGTCGGCGCGCACGGCGTTCATGTCGAGCTGATCAATCTGCTCGGCCGCTTGCGCTATCGGACCAGCTATGGCCAGAACGTCCTCCAGCATTCCCTTGAAGTGGCGTTTCTCTGCGGTATCATGGCCGCCGAACTCGGACTCGATGTAAAAATGGCCAAGAGAGCGGGATTGCTGCATGATATCGGCAAGGCCGTCGATCATGAAGTGGAAGGATCGCATGCCATCATCGGTCGGGATCTGGCCAGGAAATACGGTGAGCCGGAGGACGTTATCTATGCCATCGGCTCCCACCATGAGGACCAGCCGCCGCACAGCGTGCTCGATGTCCTGGTCCAGTCGGCAGACGCTCTGTCCGGGGCCAGGCCCGGCGCCCGGAAGGAGATGCTGCAGAGCTATGTGAAGCGTCTCGAGGATCTGGAGGGGTTGGCCAACTCTTTTGATGGAGTCGACAAGTCGTATGCCATCCAGGCGGGACGCGATCTGAGAATCATTGTCGATTCCAATAAGATCAACGATGACCAGGCTATCTTACTGAGTCAGGATATCGCCCGAAGTGTGGAGGAGAAACTCACCTATCCCGGTCAGATCAGAGTGACGGTTATCAGGGAAACCCGGGCGGTGGAGTACGCCAAGTAGCCATCGCGACAAAGTCGCAGCCAGGCGAGACGAGGGGCGGGCGCGGTTTGAAGCGTCGGCCCCTTTTTTATTGGATGGTGTCCGTGAGAGAGACCGGTCTTCTCAGCTCAATTGTCCTGGCCGACCATGGCCTCGATGCATGCCCCGCAGATGCCGGAAAATTCGATATGATGTCCCAGTATTTGGTAATTGCTGGCTTTCTGGGCGGCATCGTTAATATGCCCTTGCACCGGGATTTCAATGTCGTCCACCTTGCCGCAACGTGTGCAGCGAATATGATAGTGTGGTTCGACCGTGGCATCGAAACGTTTCTGCGTGCCGCCCACCTCGAGTTTCAAGATCACGCCGCTGTCGGCCAGCAGTTCCAGATTTCTGTACACGGTGCCAAGGCCGATGCGCGGCAATCTCTTCCGGACCATGTCGTACACTTCATTGGCGGTCGGATGAGAGGTGACCTTGCCGAGTTCTTCCAAAATGATCTGCCGCTGCGTGGTGAGCCGCATGTTAGGTAATGATTCCATTGGGGTTTCCTGTTGAATTCGATCTAACATGATAAGATTTATTAGCTGATATATTATCTCAAATTTCATATTTTTCAACGGAAATATGCAGTGGTACCACAAATGCCTTGAGACTTGTCCTGTGTCGGGACACGTTTCCGATCTTCTGCGGAAGGGATCAGTCGAGGGGGGCGAGGAGGCGGCGGTTGCGGTCGAGAGGTGGGTTGAAATAGCCGAAACCAAGGCGCGGGAAGCGTTGGCGCAGCTGATCAAGCCAGTTTCTGATGCCGAGATTGGGGGTGTTCTCCGGCTGGTAGCCGATGGTACTAAGATACCATTCGGGGTCCATGTTGAGATTGCGCAGTTGGATGAAATCCGGCGAGAGGTCTTCGAGAAAGCGACACAGCATCGCGAACTCCCGCGGTGAATCTGTAAATCCGGGGAGGATGAAGTAGTTGAGGGAAACAAAGCGACCCGACTCCTTCATGACCCGGATGGATTCCTTGACATCGGCGAAGCGATATCCTCTGGGACGGTAATAAAGATTGTATTTCTCTTCCTGCACCGAATTGAGGCTGACCCGGATCGAGTCGAGCCCGGCCGCCGCCAGGCGCGCGACCGCGGCAGGCAGACTGCTGTTGGAATTGAGGTTGATTGTGCCTCGGGCGGTTTGTCGTCGCATGCGTTGAATCGCTTTTTCGATTATTGGCGCCTGCAGGAGCGGCTCTCCCTCACAGCCTTGGCCGAAACTGACGATGGCCCTCTCGGCGTGCTCAAGATGGGGCACGGCCATTCGGCTGATTTCTTCCGCGGTGGGGACGAAGGTGATGCGCTCCTGGGTGGAGGGGCAGCAGCCTGACTCCTGTAGGGAAATGCAGCCGAGGCACCGGGCGTTGCAACGGGGCGAGGTGGGCAGGGGGGCCTCCCAGCGGCCGAGGAAATAGTTGCGGGCAGCAGGACAGCCATAGGTGAGGCAGCATTTGCCGAGATGCTGAATGAGTCTGTTTTCGGGATGCGCTTTGAGCAGTGCCCTGGTTTTTCGGGCGACGGTCGCCTGTTGGTATTGATCGCAGTCTTGCCGTTTGTCCGCATCGCTGCGAAAAGCCGCCACCCAGAATCGGCCGTCATACCAGCCCACCGCTGTATAGGCAAACAGCGGCAGGAGGGGGGCTTCGGGCTGCGTCTGGTAGGCGCTGGTGTGGATCGTGGTATGGGCCGGCGCCATGAAGGCGGCCACTGCCTGAATCCCTTCGCCGGATCGGAAAGGGTTTTCTTCCAGGAGCAGAGGTTCCCCCGTTTGCCGATCGCAACCAACCGGCAAACGGGCGGGCAGGGTGAAAAGTTCGCTGCCTTCCGGCAGGGGGATCAACTCGTCGAGATCAGGGCGGGAGTACACTCCGGCTGCCATTCCTGCCATCTGCAGGTCGGGAAAATCGGTGATATTGCCATTGGCGTCGGCGAAGACCAGTGAGGGTATATGCCGGGGGCGGTTCACTGCGGCCTGAGGACGCGAAAGACGGAATCCACCGCCCGATAGATATCGAGGTCGTCGCCGAACACATCCTGTATATCGGGATGGTTGATCAGATCCTCGACCACATACTGGGTGAAGTAGAGGCTGACGACGTTGGGGTCCTGCACCAGGGTGCGCACCGGAGCAATTTTCATCTGCAGGTCGAAATCGTCGAGGAAGGCAAGTTTCTGCAGCTGCTCCTCAACCGATTTCTTGATGTTCTTGACCGACGCCGTTTCGATGATTTCGCGATCGATCAGTCTTTGCACCAGTTTGGATGCCAGGCTGTCGGCGTGTTCCTTGGCCTGGCGAAACATTTTGCGTCGTTCCTGTTCGCGTTTACGGTCAATGGCGCGAATTGTCTTATCCGTCGCTCTGTTTGCGCTTATATTCACTTTGGCCATGAAAATCTCCCGGAAGTTATCGGCCCCTCAACCAGGGGTGGCGTGGTATGTAATGAGTACCTGTGCATTCAACCACGCTATATAAACTGAAAACCTAAATATCACTACTATAAAGTTTGGCATAACCGGCCATTTCCTCGCTTTGGCTGGCGGGCAGCCTGAGATGATAGCGCTGGAGATATTCGGCGGCCATGCGGTGGGTGTTGAAAATGGGAATATTCATAATGAGATTGCTGATGCCTTTATCAAGAAAACCCGCAAACTCCTCCCCGTCGTAAAACTGGCGCAGCACTTTCGGCAGCAGGGTGTAGAAGGCGCTGGAATCCTCGAAATAGAGCAGTTCCTCGCGGGATTCGCTCAGGCTTGTGCCGTCGATCGTCCCTTCGTGCCCGAATTTCCAGCCGGTGGCGCCCTCGTGATACCCTTCCACCCACCAACCGTCCATGATGGAGATGTTGGGCACACCGTTCATGGCGGCCTTCATGCCGGAGGTGCCCGACGCCTCCAGCGGTCGTTTCGGGCAGTTCAGCCAGGCATGGACGCCGGCGACCAGCATTTTGGCGATCCTCATGTCATAGTTGGGGATGAAGATCAGATTGGCCAGACCGTTACTCTTGCGGTGTAATTCTTCCTGGCGGCTCAAGAGCTCTTTCAGCACCGTTTTTCCCGGTTCGTCGGCCGGGTGGGCCTTGCCGGCGAACAGAAAGTTGACCGGCCAGCCGCCATCGACAATGATCCGGCAGAGCATGTCGATGTCAAAGAAGATGAGGTCGGCCCGTTTGTAGGTCGAAAAACGACGGGCGAAACCGATGGTGAACACACTCGGCAGCAGTCTGACGTTGGTATCGAGAATGGTCGAGAGATAGTTGGGCGGGTCGATCCAGGTCTCGGTCATCTGCAGACGGTGGAGTTGGAGCATATCGTTGACGAAGTCGGTGAGGGTGGCGGTGTCCTTCTTCCAGGCTTCATGGAACATGGTGCGAAACGGCGGGTCTTCGAGCAGTTGGGAGGCGCTCGCGAAGACACCCGGGTCGCGGCGCCAGCCCCGCAGCAGGGGAAAGGCGTCGAAGACGGCGGCCCGCTCCTTGCTGATCCAGGTGAGATGATGCACGCCGTTGGTGATCGCCGTTATCTTGTCGGCGAAGTTGGGGAATTGCTGGTGGGTGACATCACGGTGCAGCCGGCTGACGCTGTTGGCCGACCGATTGACCCGCATCGCCATGTTGGTGAAATTGTACTCTTCGGGGTGCTCGCTATCGCCGGCGAGAACGTCGAGGATGGATCTGCAGGTATCGCTGCAGATCTCCCTGTAGAGGGATTTGCTGAAGCGGTCGTGTCCCGCCTTCACCGGCGTATGGATGGTATATATCAATTGATCGGAAACCGCCTGGGCAGCGGCCAGGATCTGGTCGGCAAAACTTTTCTGGTGGATTTCCCGTATCTCAGGCGACTGGAGTTCCTCTGCGATGAGTTGCATGGCCAGCACGACTCCATGCTGCTCGTTGAGATGGAATGTTTGCGAGGTGATGCCGAGGGTGCGCAGCGTCGGCAGGATTCCCGACCCCAACATCCGCCGCTGGATGGCCTTGGTGAGCGAGGATTCGGAATTGTAGAGTTGCGCCGCAGCGCGTTGGATGATATCCGAACTGTCCCGCCGGTAGAAATCGAGCAGGATTACCGGGATAAAAAAATCCAGCGAATGGTTGATCTCCATTTTCATCCAGACCTGGGCGGTAAGGACGATTTCGCGGTTGCCGGGTGCAAAAAAAGGCACCTCGATTTCAAGCGGCAGCTCGTGACGGTACGGATCATGCAATTGGTAGAGGCCGGGAGTGTCCTCCGGCTGCCAATTAACCTGTTGAGAGATCTGGCCGAGCCGCGAGTCGACGAATTGGGCGAAATACCCCTGGCGGTAGAGAAGGCTCACGGCCACTACGGGCAGGCGACAATCGGCGAAGCTCTTCAGGGTGTCGCCGGCTAGAATACCCAGGCCACCGCTGTAGTTAGGGATTTTCTGAGGCCCATCGAGGCATTTATCGAGAAGATATTTCTGGCGGTCTTCTATCGTGCCGGTGAGCGGGGATTGCAGGAGCCGATCTCGGACCGGGTTGTAGACGTCGGGGTCGGCTCCGATCTCCATGGATATGTAGGCGATGGAATTGCCGTCGGGATCGGTCAGACCTCTCCAGACGCGGTCGAACACCTCCTGCGAGACGCCGAAGAATTCACCGAAGTCGCCGGTTGCGAACATGCTGTCAAGAATAAGGTTGGCCGATGTTTTCATATTGTTGTTGATGCGGTGGAAGGGGGTGGGCTGATCATGCGTAAGCATGTACCAGAGCGCCATTTGTGCACGATCAGGGTGCCGTACAATAAGAGGCTATCGCCCGACAGCCCGCTTGGGCGCAGAGGGCGTAGCAGTGAATACGTACAGGTCATGGTGTTTCCGGCATTTGGTCTACCTCGGTGAACGGCCGCAATCAGCCGTGCATTTTTCCGTTCCTGGTTCAATGGGAGGATGCAGTCCTTGACAACCGTGCAAAAAAGCACTATTCCCTTAGCTGCGCGTAACAAAATCAATGCGTTCCAAATCTCAAAAGGGTGATCGCGCCAGCACGTCCCGGACAGGGTCCCTCCCCAACGAGGCCCGTGGGAGAGGCGTCCCCGACCACGAATGAAACAGGGATCTCTGCGTGCCGGTCCGCGCCGGTTTCGGCCCCTCTCTTTTCCGGGCAACTGTTGCCCGGTTGTCATACTCTAAGTCTTCATACCAGCCATCGTCAATTCTCACAATGGGTGGATAGATGGAAATTCGTCGGGGGGGGCGATCAAAAATAGTTGTTGAATTTGATGTGCGTTTCTTTATATATAGCGATTTGAAAGGAGAGTGCCGCAATCGACGGTATCGATCGCGGCCATGACATCATCCCAGGTGTCTGTCGGTTGCCAGAATACAATCATTGACGAAAAGCTAGGAGGTTTTAATCATGATACAACATTTACGGGTTGTTCTGCCTGCGCTCATCTGTGTGTCTGTCCTGACGTTGGCAGGGTGCGGAACGAAGAAGTCGACGGAGACCGAGATGAAGGCGAACACCGGTGTGGCGATGGGCGCCGAAGAACCCCTGGAGTCGAAATCTACGGGCATCACGGAGGGGAGGACCTCCGGGCCGATGCTCCCGGTTTATTTCGACTTCGACGCTTCCGGCATCCGGGAAGACCAGGTATCGAGAATTCAGGCCAATGCGGACTTCCTCAACAAGAATCCGGATGTCAATATCCGCATCGAAGGCAACTGCGATCCGCGCGGCACCAACGAGTACAACATGGCCCTGGGGCAGCGACGTGCATTTGCCGCCGAGAAATATCTGGTCAATCTCGGTGTTGACAAGAAGCGCTTGACCACCATAAGCTACGGGGAAGAACGTATATTGCTGCATGGCAATGATGAGCTGTCCTGGGCACAGGATCGCCGTGATGATTTTGTGATTGTAAAGTAGTGTTTTAACCTGGAGGCGGCTCCCCGCGCGCCTTCCCTTCCATGTGGAGAACAATGATGACAGGAAAGAAGTGGATTCCAGTAGTGCTGTCGCTGTGCATTCTCAGTCTCGTTTGCGCCTCGAGCGCGTTCGCGCAAATGAAAATCGGGGTGGTAGACATCCAGAAGGTTGTCGATTCGTCTGCCGCAGGCAAAATTGCTTCAACCCATCTGCAAAAAAAGAAGGAAGCGCTGCAAAAGAAGTTGCAAACAGATCAGAAGGCGCTGATTGATCTGAAAAAAGAGATTGAGAAGAAGAGTTCTGCCTGGAGTGAGGACAAACGAGCGGAAATGGCTCGTGATTTCCAGAAAAAGCAGCGGGATCTGCAATCGGAATCCAGCGATGCCCGTTTTGAACTCAAACAGATGTGGGATAAGGAATTGAAGCCGATCATCGAGTCCCTGCGCACCGTCATCCAAACCTATGGGGAAAAGAACGGCTATACGGTGATTCTCGATTCGAAAAGCGGCGTGCCGTATTATAGTCCCAAAATCGACGTTACCTCTTCGATTATCAAGGATCTCAACACAGCGACGAAGTCAAAATAGCCGCCGTTGCAGTGCGTAACGTTCGCCTGTTGTGGGGAAGAAAAACGGTGCGGGGGGAGTACCCCTCGCATCGTTTTTATTTTTTGAGCATATGAGCAAAAGGTTGCCAATGGGTATGCGGAGTATGACCGGTTTCGGCCGGGGAGAGGCAAAGAGCGGGGGCCGGGTCTGGACCGCGGAACTTCGCTGTGTGAACAATAGGTTCTTCGATCTGAAGACCAGGCTGCCGAAAGGCTATCTGGCCATGGAGGAACGGATTCGCAAATGTGTCGGCGAATATCACCAGCGCGGCAGGATCGATCTGGTGATCACCGTTGGTGGGGATTTTTCCGACCTGCTGCACGTAAAAGTCAACCTGGGGTTGGCCGGCAACTACCGCCAGGCCCTTACCCGAATAGCCGAGGAATTCGACCTGGAGGACACTGTCTCCGCCTCGCTTTTGGCCTCGTATCCCGAGGTGTTGATACGCGAACAGGAAGAGGAGGATCTGGGGGCCACCTCTGCTCTGGTCGAACAAGCCCTGGAAGAAGCGCTGGTGAACTGCGAGGCCATGCGCAGACAGGAAGGGGAAGCGCTGGCAGCGGATTTGCGCGCCCGCATGCAATTCTTCGCCGAAACGCTCACCTCTATTGAACGGCACATACCGGAGCTTTTGCAACAGCGGCAGCAAAGCCTCAAGGAGCGGCTCGATAAGCTGCTGACGGGTACCGCCATGGAGCCGCAGCGGCTGGCTCAGGAAGTTGCGATTCTCGCAGATAAAACCGACGTGACGGAAGAAATCGTCCGCTTGCGCAGTCACCTGGTGCAGTTCGATGCCTTTCTGCGGGAGGAGGGCGCCGTCGGCCGAAAACTCGATTTTCTTATCCAGGAGTTCCTCAGGGAGGTCAACACCATGGCCTCGAAGATAAGTGATGCTCGAGTAGCCCATCTGACGGTCGACCTCAAAAGTGAACTGGAGAAAATGCGGGAACAGGTGCAAAATATAGAATAGAATTTCCACCTCCTGCTTTGGCCCGATGTCGTGATTGCTCGGCGCTTGAGACAAAAAGAATATGAAATTATTGAACATAGGCTTTGGCAATACGGTCATGGTCGAGCGGATTGTGGCGGTGGTCAACACCGGTTCCTCCCCGGCCCGAAAACTCAAAGAGATGGCGAAGAAAGAAGGCAAGCTGATCGATGTGACCGAAGGCAGGCGAACGCGTTCCATTCTGGTCATGGACTCCAACCATGTCGTTCTCTCGTCCGTTCAGGCCGACACCATCACCCAACGGTTGCAGGCCCTCTACGCGGAATATCACTTGGCGGAACTGGCCCGGGAAGGGTGAACGTTTTTACGTAGGCACACATATGGCACAAGGTATTCTATTCGTTCTCTCGGCGCCGTCCGGCACCGGCAAAACCACGCTTTTGCGCAAAGTCATGGCCTGTATCCCGGGTCTGAGTTTTTCGGTTTCCCATACCACCCGAAAACCAAGGAGCGGGGAGCGCGACGGAGAGGACTATTATTTTGTTGATCGGCAGGAGTTCCTGCGGATGCAGGATCGGGATCAGTTTCTGGAATGGGCCGAGGTCCATGACAATCTCTACGGAACCAGCAGCGAGGCGGTGGCCCGGCAGCTGGCGGCCGGTCGGGATGTGGTCCTTGACATCGATGTTCAGGGCGCCGCGATTATCAGGAACTCCGGCAAAATGACGGCAGCGGTGCATATCTTTGTCGCCCCTCCCGCACTGGCCGAGCTGGAACGACGGTTGCGCGGCCGTAAGACCGAAAACGAGGAGACGATCCGCTTGCGGCTCGAAAATGCCAGGCAGGAGATGCAGTCCGCTGACGAGTATGATTACCTGGTTGTCAATGATGAGCTGGAGGAAGCCGCCGAGCTGTTGGGTGCAATCATTATTGCCGAACGCGCCCGGTTGCGTCGCCGTCCTTCCGGAGAGCCTGTGCGTCTTGAGATGAACCGATGAAACAACATCAGAATGGGCCGCCTCGAGGCGGCGGGAAACGATTCAAGATCAGTGACGATCTCTTGTGGGGCGTTCATCCGGTTTTCGAAGCTCTGAGCCGGGAACCCGACCGGGTGAGCGAGGTGATCCTGCAAGGAGAACGGCACGGGAAAAAATATGAGGAAATCACTCAGCTAGCTCGCGAGGCCGGAGTGAAGATCAGCTTTGTGAGTTCCTTTCGCTTAAGCGGCGCGGGAGCCTCAGAAGCGCGACACCAGGGAGTGCTGGCACGAACAAGCAGCGCCCCGTTGATGGATTTCGAAGAGTTGCTGGCACGCTTCGCCGCCCGGGTTCAGGCCGGGGAACGGCCGCGGCTGGTGGTTTGCGATTGTTTGCAGGATCCGCACAACCTTGGGGCGATCATTCGTTCGGGGCTTGCTTCCGGAGCCGAGGCGGTGCTCATGACCCGTGAACGCTCCGCTCCCCTGGGCGGGACCGCCGCAAAGGCCTCGGCCGGAGCCATGTCCCATATCGCCCTGTGTCAGGTCACCAACCTGGTTTCCGCTTTGAAGAAGTTGAAAAAGGCTGGGGCCTGGGTTTTTGGCGCTGTCAAGGATGCCGACGCCAGCTCACTCTACGACACCGATCTCAACGTGCCCGCCTGCGTGGTGGTGGGTGGCGAGGGGAGTGGCTTGCGGCCGCTGGTGAAAAAGGAATGCGATATGCTTATCTCCATCCCCATGGCTGGCGATCTGGACTCCCTGAACAGTTCGGTGGCGGCGGCAGTGATTTTGTTTGAAGCATTGCGCCAATCGCTGACGCACCGTTAGCCCGGACTTCTCCTCCGGGCTAACAGCGAGAACCCCCCTGCCTACCTCTTCTTTTTCTCGGCAAGCTTTGCCTTGAGCAGTTCGCCGAGGGTGGTCGATCCATCCGAGGCGGATTCTTTTTTTCGAGCCTTGGCCATATAGTTCGAATACTCCCGCTTTTCCTCATCTTCCTTATTCTCTTCGGAGACGTAATCGGCAGGGGCGAGACTGATGCGGCGCTGGTCGGTATCGATCGATTCGACGGTAACTTCCACCAGCTGTCCTTCTTCCAGGACCTCCCGGGGGTGATGGATGCGGCGGCCGCCGCCCAGCTTGGAAATATGGACAAGGCCATCCACCCCGGGCGCCAGGTTGACGAAGGCGCCGAATGGGGCCAGCCGGACCACCGTGCCCGAGGCAGTGGTACCTTCCACAAAGGTGGCGGCGGCCTGTTGCCAGGGATCTTCCTGGGTCTCTTTGTAGCTGAGGGTGATACGGTCGTTCTCCCAGTCCAGCTTTTTAATCACCGCTTTGATGTGTTGGCCTACCGAGAAGAACTCCGAGAGATTCTCCACCCGGCTCCACCCGACTTCCGAGATGGGAATCAGCCCGTCCACCCCGCCCAGATCGACAAAGGCGCCGAAGTCGCGGATGGAGGTGATTTCACCTTCCACGGTTTGCCCTTCGGCCAGCTGCTCGATAAGCTCCTCGCGGCGGGCGGCGCGTTCCTCCTCCTGGATGGCCCGGGCAGAGACCACGATGTTGCGGCCGCTGTTCTCAAAGCGCGTGATGCGAAAGGTCATGTGGGTTTCCAGGTAGGTGGCGGCGGCATCGTCGATCCGGCGCAGACCCATTTGCGAGTAGGGGCAGAAGGCCCGGATATTGCCGCCCAGGGTGATTTCGAATCCGCCCTTTATCTCCGCTTTGACAAAGCCTTCGACCGGGATGCCGTTACGCCAGGCCTCTTCGAGGTGGGCACTGCCCGTTCCCGCTCCGACCCTGGCGGCAAAGAGCAGTTCCGCTCCGCTGGATTGGAGGAAATACACCTCGACCGAGTCTCCGGGGTTGACGGTAATTTCGCCGGCCTCGTTTTTTACCTCGGCGGTGTTGAGGATGCCCTCGCTTTTGCTGCCGACATCAAGAAAGACGGATTCTCCGCTGATGGCGATAACGGTGGCCTTCACCTTTTCACCGGGCGTGAAGTGACGAAGGGATTGTGACGCTTCCTGGTTGAACAGGTCGGCAAAGCTGTCGTTGTTGGTCGTGTCCATGATTGTTTCCTAAATACGGAGTGTTGATACGAGACAAACGGTTACGGGTTAAAGTACTTCGCGTCGAGCCGACTCGATGGCCGGTTCGGCAATGATTGGCACCTCGGCGTCGAACATGCACCGACCCACCTTGATACGTTGGGTTGACCGGCTTGTGCAGTCAAGGACGGTAAAACCGGTCTGATCGTCTTCCCCCAGCAACTGGCCTGGGTTGATGAGCAGGGTGCGGCCATAACACTCGACACCGGGTTGGTGACTGTGGCCGCAACAGACGATATCATATCGGGTCTGGGCCGCCAGCCCTCGGGCTATCTCCGGGTAATGGACCACACAGATGTCAAGACCCCCGCAGGTGAATTCGCCGAGCGTCCCATGGTGGGTGATGGACTCGAAATTGGCGGCGGTGCGGCTCGATATCAGGTGTTGGTCGCCGGCGTTGTTGCCGTAAATAAGGTGCACCTGGCCGTTGAAGGCCGCGAGTTCGCCCAGCATGAAGGGGGAGATGAGATCGCCACAGTGGACAAGCACCTCGAAGGCCGCTTCGTTGCAGTAGCGCACTGCCGCACGGAGATTGGCGATCTGGTCGTGGCTGTCGGAGAGAATGGCGATTTTCGGCATAAATGATGGTCCTGATCATTGGAGAAGCTAGTGGATTACGACTCGCGAACGGCAAGGGAGAGAAAAAGATTCCCTTCGCGAAACATCAGCCGCTTTCTGCACAGCTCGTTGAGAAAGGCGAGAAGGGGGGCTTGCTTGAGCTGTTCGAAGCGCGCAAGAATGTCGTCAATGCCCCTCACCTTCTCGCAGAAGAGATAGATGGCCCGGGACGTTCCCTGTAGCCGGTGACGCAGCACCGGTCCCTCGGGTTGTTCCTGTCGAATCAGCAGAAAAGTACCGCCGTTTCGGTAGGCAAGCGCCGGACGGCAAGCGCCTGCCCGTTTATCGTGAAAGGCCCGCCACCGGGCAAGGCGGTCGGTCACCGGTCGCCACCGGCGGCGCTGAAGCTCCCGGTCGCCCCGGTAGTCGCGGGCGAGCAGTTCCAGGGATTTAAGCATGTCGGCAGGAAAGAGCCCCCTGTTTTTCCGATGCTGGAGGGTGGCGGTGATGCCGAAGTCCCTGGGCCTTTGTTGCGCGGGTGAGCCGGTGCCGAGGAAAAAGACCGCGGGTGAGAGGGGCCGAAAGGGCAGGAGGTACTCGAGGGTATCGAGGGTATCGGCTACCTCCTCGACGGTGGAGCCGGGAAACTCGACGATCAGGTTGCCTTCCAGGTGGATGCCCGCAGTCTGGGTCAATTTCATGATGGCGACATTATCGATAACCCGCACCCCTTTCTCCATCCTGCGAAGCAAACTCGATGACAGGGCCTCGATGCCGACCTGGACGGTATCAAGACCGCCCCGACGGTAGCTCGCCAGCCTCTCGAGCTCGCCGATGGCGCGAATTTCTGCGAAAAATCGATAGTCGGTGTCGATTTTCGCAAGGCGCTCAAAGAAACGATCCGCTTCACGGGGCGGCAGGGCGTTGTCGGTAAAGGTGTAGTCGAGGCACTGGTGGCGGGCGGTCAGCAATTCGAGATCGGCGGTGAGCTTGGTGGCCGATTTGTGGCGATAGCCCCGCCACTGGAGATTGAGGTTGCAGAAGGTGCACCGGTTCCACCAGCATCCCCGGGAGAATTCCATCGGCACAACCGGGATGAACGGATGATCCGGGAATACCGCCTTGATCTCATCGAAATAGGGGGTGTACTCTGGAGTCGGCAAACTGTCGAGGTCGCTGATTTCCGGTGCGGGGACGCGCTCAGCGACTTCGGTGCGGCAGAGGATCCGATCCGGCATGGTGGTGGCTGCGCCGGTCAGCAGACGGCAAAGTCCGGCAAGGGGGGTCTCGCCCTCGCCGTCGACTATGTAATCGATCTGGGGGAAGTTGCGGAGCAGTGAACGGCCCAGAGGACCGACGCACAGAGAACCGCCGAAAATCGTCGGCGGACAATCGGCAAGCTTCTTGAGCCGGGTCGCCATGAACAGCGAGGCAAGCAGCTGGTTGAAACAGAGCGAAAAGCCGACGGCCAGATATCGGCTCCAGTCTCGCGTCTGCAGCCACTGCTCGCAACAGTGCTCCACGGTGTGCAGCAGGCTTTCAAAGCTCGGCAGACTTTGGGTGGTGTGGCCGAGGCTCTCCCGGAAAACCCGCTCCGCTTGCGGGCGCTGCTCGGGAAAGAGCAGGGCGGCGAACAGCGCCTCGCCGGCCCAGCTGTTTTCGGCGATTCGGTTGTACACGTCGATCCCGACCGATCCGGCAATCTGCAGGTAAGCATGGAGGGGCACAACGCTTACCTCGGTGTGCTCTTCGACATAGGCTTTGAGTGCCGCCAGTTGGATGGAGGGACGATTGAGCGTGGCCCAGGGCATTGCCGTCAGAGCCAAAACGGGAGTCGTGTCGGTTGCGGTGTTCATCGCGGTTACCGGCGGATTATTTCGGTGCCTTTGGGAGGGGTGAACGAGAAGAGTTGCCCGATCTCGTCCCGGCTGGCGCCCGAGAGAAAGTTTTCCTTGATATCGCTGAGGTTGAGGACCGTAATGGTATCGAACTGGTCGCGGATCTCGATGCGGCGGATCAGTGAATTCGCATCCACCCAGAGATGGATATCCTGAACCTGGGACTGGGCCTGGCGCGGGATGAGCTTGACGACCTGTGTTGGTGCGTCATCCGCATATTGTGATTCCGGGGGGAGAATCCGGAATTTGTCGCCGATCTTCGATCCGCCGCTGAAAAAGGCGAAGGTGAGGTCGCTGTCCAAATCCTTGACGGGAGTGACGATCATCTGGTTCAAGCCGGCAAAGTACATGGACATGGTGGTGCCGTCGCTGATCAGCACCTGTTTGTCGGGTGCATTGTAATTCCAGCGCATGCGACTGGTTGCGCCGTTTTTGTAAAAGTAGGCCCGGCCGCTGCCGGAGCGGGGACGGCCGCTCATCTGCCCCTCGCTGCGTTGATGAAAGGTGAAGCTGAGGCTTTTCAGGGCGTCGTATTTCTGCTGGAGATGGGCGACAATGCTCTCGGGCGTCGGCGTGGAGGTAGCTGCCCGGAGGGTTCCGGGTACGCTCAGCAGCGCGATGAGGAGAAGAGCCGGAAGGAGCCTGATGAACGTGTCGCTGTAATTGTTTGCCGGAGATCTCATGCGTGTTCCTTCATTGGGTGACTGGCGGATAGGTGATGTACGTCTGTCGGGTTTAGGTCGGAATGAGTTCGATGCGGCGTTGGAAGATGGAATTTGCCGTTTCCTGGGCCGTTGCGGTGAGATCGGTGACAAAATAGCGATGAGTCGGCGGTGTCGTGGAGGACGCGTCAATCTCCGGATGAGCCTGGAGATAAGCCGCCAGGTAGCGGGCAACGGTTTCGGATGAATCGATCAGCACGACCTTTTTGCCGATGCGCGGCTGGATGAGATGTTTGAGCAAGGGATAATGGGTGCAGCCGAGGATCAGTGTGTCGATTTGTCTGTTTTTCAGGGGGTGGAGATAGCGGCGCAGGATCATTTTGGTCTCCCGGTGGTTCAACCAGCCTTCCTCGACCAGCGGCACCAGGAGCGGGCAGGCCTGGGCAATGACCGTATATTGCGGGCGCGCGGCCCGGATCTGCCGTTGGTAGATGTCGCTGCGCACCGTGGCGCTGGTGCCGATGATGCCGAGTCGCCCGCAGGTCGTGTGGCTCAGGGCCTCCTGGACCGCGGGGGTGATTACCTCGATGATCGGCACGTTGAATTCCTCGCGCAGTCGGTCCGTGGCCACGCTCGAGGCGGAATTGCAGGCGATAACGATCAGTTCCGCGCCTTGCCGCAATAAAAACTCGGTGTTCTCCAGGGAGTAGTCGACAATAGCGCTATCGCTCTTGGATCCGTAGGGAGTGCGGGCCAGGTCGCCGAGATAGAAGATCGGCAGGTTGGGCAGCAGGTTCTCCACGGCTCGGGCGACGGTCATGCCGCCGATCCCGGAATCAAATATGCCTATCATAGATATGTAAAACTTGAAGGGAATCGTATTGTGATAAGGCGCTGTCAAAGCGGGTTCGCCTCAGGGGCGGGTCCGCGCAGGCCTTCATCTATACCAGAATTTCGGGGCAACAACAAGCGGCGTAAACGTTGACCGCGTTATACAACCACGATGCGCCGATTTGTCCTTGTCTGGTGAAAAAAAGCCCTGTCTGCCGAGTGCTGGTTGACAGCACAATGGAGGCGAATTATGATTTGGCCAGCTTTTTGCTGGGTGCCGCAAGCTGGCGGCCAGACGACCGCTGAAGGTTGCCGTCCGGCTCCGGGTTCGGCGGTCAATTTTTTCATCAGGAACTTGCTATTTGGAGTAACGATGCCTGTTTACGAGTACGAATGCGATGATTGTCATAAGGTCTTCGAGGTGCAGCAGAAAATTGCTGACGATCCGATAACGGTCTGTCCGGAGTGCGATGGACCGGTTAAAAAGCTGGTGTCCATGAGCTCATTCCAGCTCAAAGGTGGTGGCTGGTACGCGGACGGATATGCCAGTTCCGGCAAATCAGGATCGAAGCCCGCGGCGGACAGCGCCCCGGCTTGCGCTTCGGGCGGCGGTTGTGCGGGCTGTCCCGCCTCCTCTTCTTCCTGAGGCCGGCGGCCCGGAGGTCATGACAGCTCATAAAGGATGGCACTGCCTGTAAACGTTCACCAGGACCCCATCCTGGCGTGCTCGCCTCGGCGCAGGTGAGTTACACGGCTGCCTGCAGCCTGTTTGTGGTCACGCTGGGGCACTGGTGAACGTCTACAAGGCCTTTTCGGCTTGTGTGCGCGCGCCGCTCTGCTTTTTTTTGCCTGAAGTGAAAAGTTGCAAGGAGGCGCACTGCGCCGTGCTCCATCGCGTTTTCACCTCGGCGCCGAGCCGATTACCGCCATGGCGTCGCCATATGAATAAAATCTGTAATCGTTAGCGATTGCCTCCTGATAGCAGGCGAGCAGCGTCTTGCGGCCGCAGAGCGCCGCGACCAGAAACATCAGCGAAGATCCCGGCAGGTGAAAGTTGGTGATCAGGTCGTCCACCACCTTGAAGGTGAAGCCCGGGTAGATATACAGATCGCACCAGTCTTCCACAGGGCGGAGGTTGTCTCGTGCCGCCGCGAACTCCAGCGCTCGCACCGTAGTCGTCCCCACCGCCCAAATCCGGCCGCCGCGCGCTTTTGCGGCCTCGATTTTCTCCACCGTCTGTTGCGGCACGCTTACATATTCGTGATGGATCTGATGATCCATGATGTTTTCGGCACGTACGGGCGCAAAGGTGCCGTAGCCGACATGCAGGGTGATGGTGCCCAGAAGCACCCCGCTCTCCTGCAGCCGGCCCAGCAACTCTTCGGTGAAATGCAGCCCGGCGGTGGGAGCCGCCACCGCTCCCGGCCGATCCGCGTACACCGTCTGGTAGCGCCGCCGATCCTCCTCGCTTGTTCCCTGTTCCCGGCCGATATACGGAGGGAGCGGTATCTGGCCGCTTTCGCCGAGAAGTTCCGCGAGATCTCTGCCGGGGTCAAACTCAAGGCGCAGCCTGGCCTTGCCGCCTGCCAGCAATTCGATCACCGTAAAGGCGAGGGAGCTGTTGATGATAATCCGTGATTGAGGCCGGGGCCGTTTGGAGCTGCGGATCAGGGCGGTGACCTCCGCTTCCCCGGGTGGACGTTCGAGTGTGCTCGGGAATCCGAGCAGGAAAACCTCCGCCTTGCCTCCGCTTGTCTTTCTGCCGTGCAATCGGGCCGGAAACACCCTGGTGTCGTTGACCACCAACATATCTCTTTTGTCGATGTACTGGGCTATATCCAAGAACTTACGGTGGGTTATCTTCCGGGTGTTTGCGTCGAGCACCAGAAGCCGGGAATGATCCCGTTTCTCAGCCGGGTGCTGGGCGATATTTTCCGGCGGGAGGCGGTAGTCGTAGCTATTGAGGATGAAATCCTTCTCCATTTGGGTATACTGGCACGAGAAGTGAAAGTCAGCGGTACGGACAGAGAAAATTCTCTGTGCGTTGCAGGTTGTAATATAAGTCTAAGTCGAGCAGATGTAGATACCATGATACTAGCCGTTGCCGCAACCCAAATGGAAAGTGGCCCCCTGCTGGCCAAAATGACGGAGGCCGATGCGGCGGCGCGGACGTTGATCGTGGGGGTCGGTCCGCTGGAGAGCGCCGTTCGCCTGGGACGCTTTGTCGCCGAGAACAGGACGGAAATCTCCGCTATCCTGCTCTATGGCGTCGGCGGCGCCTACCTGGCGCCGGAGCCGGTGATGCAGCCGCCTCTGCTCGGACTGTGCCTTGCCGAACGTGAGGTGATGGGCGATCTTGGCATCTGTCTGCCTCCCGGGATAGATTCGTTTCCGGATCATCTGGGTGGTCCCACCGAGTTTTCGCTGGCCTCGCCCTTGCTCGCAACAGCGAAAAAAATCCTGCACGCCCACGGGCAACAGTATTTTAGCGGAACCTTTGTCACGGTCAATAGCGCCAGCGGCACCGCCAGCCGGGGTGAAGCGTTGCGAGCGCGTTGGCAGGGGGTGTGCGAGAATATGGAAGGGGCTGCCGTGGCCCGGGTATGCCTGGAGTATAATTTGCCGCTACTGGAAATTCGGGCAATTTCGAATCTGGTTGAAGACAGAAATCCGCGAAATTGGCGGCTGCAGCAGGCCTGTAATCGGGCGGCGGAGGCTGCCGCTCTTTTAATCGAGGAATTTAAATGACGCACGCACTGTCCCTGGGCTACTCGCCCTGCCCCAATGACACCTTTATTTTTTATGCCCTGGTCCACGGCAAGGTCGATGCCGGGGGGCTCGCCTATGCATCGCCCAGACTCGAGGATGTTGAGACCTTGAACGATTGGGCGATGGCGGCTCGGCTCGATGTGACCAAGCTTTCTTTCCACGCCCTGGGGCATGTCCTTGACGAGTATTGCGTGCTGGCGGCAGGCAGTGCCCTTGGCCGTGGCTGCGGGCCGCTCCTGGTTGCGCGGGGTCATGGGGAAGTCGAATCCCTTCGAGATAAAACCATCGCCATCCCCGGTCGGTTTACCACTGCGGCATTGTTGCTGCAAATGCGGTTGCCCGACTGTACTCGGCTGGTGGAGATGCGTTTTGATACGATCATGACCGCCGTGGAGCGCGGTGAGGTCGACGCCGGAGTCATTATCCATGAGAGTCGGTTTACCTATGCCAGGCAGGGCTTGGTCTGTCTGCAGGATCTGGGGTCGTGGTGGGAGGAGTCTTCCGGGCAACCGATACCGCTGGGATGCATTGTCGCCAGAAGGAGCCTGGGGGCGGATCGTATTCGAAAGATCGAGCGGGCCTTGGGTGAGAGCGTCAATTACGGCTTTACCCATCCGGAAGAGTGCCTGCCCTATATCCGCGAACATAGCCAGGAGATGGAGCCGGAAGTGGTGCAAAATCATATCCGGCTTTACGTCAATGACTTTTCCAGGGATCTCGGTGTGGAAGGTTTTGCCGCCATCGAGACCTTTCTCGAGCGGGGGCGCGCCGTCGGAGCGCTGCCGACCAGCGCCATGGCGCTCAGGGCGCAATGAGCGACCCGTTCTCCAAGCCGGGCGCGCATGACCCGCGTCCCCTTTCGCGGCTGCCGATTATTTCGGTGCGAGCCGGTTCCGCCGAAGAAAGGCGAATTTTTCTGCAGACACTCCTTCCCGGTCTAACCGGCCATGGTCTTCGGACGGCAGTGGTAAGCCACGGTGTCGCACCAGATCTGGAGGCGCCCGCTGCCCTATTGGCCGGTTCTGCTCCTTGCGTCGAGGGTCCGCAAGCGGTCGCTACAGCCGGAGAGGTTGTCATTTTTTCATGTCGTGGTTGCGAGTCGGCACCAGCCATGGGTTGGCTCGCGGATCTGAGCCGCTTTTTCGACCTGGTGCTGGTTTTCGAGGGGGACGGCGGTGTGGTTGCCGGAGCTGGTGCGAAGCAGATGGTGGCCGCCGATTGGCATCGGGCTGCCGACGGGGCGGTGCGGGTAGTGTTGGGCACTCTCAGGCAGCGGCTTGATGCGCGTCCGGTATGGGCCTGTATCCTGATCGGCGGCCGCAGTTCTCGAATGGGTCGGCCCAAACACCTGCTTGTGGATACTGCCGGGCGCACCTGGCTGGAGCGGTGTGTTGCGGTGATTGAACCTCGGGTGGCTGGCGTGGCCCTGGCGGGTAAGGGTGAAGTGCCGGAGTGTCTTGCGGCTTTGCGGAGATTGCCGGACATTCCCGGGCTGGGCGGGCCGCTCTCCGGCATCCTGGCCGCTATGCGCTGGCTGCCAGATGTCACCTGGCTGCTGCTGGCTTGCGATATGCCTCTGGTTTCAGGGGACGCCGTCGACTGGATGCTGGCTCAGGGAAAGGTGGGGCAATGGGCGGCCGTCCCCCGTCTCCAGGGGCGGGAACGGGTCGAACCCCTGTTTGCCCGTTACGACCTCCAGTGTGGACCGCTATTCGAGGAGATGCGGGCTGTGGGGACGGGGGCGATCCACCGGGTGACGGCGTATGTGAAGGTGCGGGTTGTCGAGGTGCCGGAACAACTGCGGGAGGCCTGGCAAAATGTCAATACGCCGGAAGAATTGCACAGGCTCTCCCCTTGAGGCCGTTTTTTGCCGTGCTGCCTAGGAGTCCTAGCTGAGGCCTTCCATTACCTCGCATTGCTTACAGATTGACAGCTTTTCCTGCCAGTTGGAGTGTGTCGTCGAGTTGCAGGATGTGCCGGTGATGAACCAGCACAAGCGGCCGGCGTCGAACTCCCATGCAGGGCAGTTCCGACGTTTCTTGGGCGGGCATTTTTTCCTTTCCCAGCAGTTTTTCTGGGCGCTTTGCCGCCGAATCTTTCGCGAGAGAAGAAAAAGAAGCTGGCGTTCGACATGGCTTGGAATGCCGCGCCACCCTTGCTCGTAGCTGCTCACCGCTTTAACAGAGGTACCTAAAAGCGAAGCCAGCTCTTTCTGGGTTTTACCCAATCGTTTCCGGATCGTGTGAAAATCTGTGTTTTCCATCGCTTCGTCCTTGCCAGTTGATCGGTAGGACCTCACTCACTGCCACCTGAGCCACTGCTTGCACCCCCCCTGGGGAACATGTCGTGCATTGGTAATTGCCGGCGTATGGGTCCAGTTTTCCCGTACTTGGCAACGCACTGTACCAGAAATGCCCAGCATGCACAATATTTCGAATACGAAAAGCATCGCGCAGCTGCAGGTGTCCACTTGACGGTCGTCTGGCGATGGCGAGATAGGCAAAGTGTGCAACGGAGGAGCTGTTGTATACGGTCTGCTGAGTGCCGGGTAGTAACCGGTGTGTGGGAGAGAAACGGTGATGGCAGTCAGCAGCTCTGGGATAGAGGTCGGGACAACACGGCTATGATTCCCTTGCATATCGGGACCGTCTGGGAAATAATACCTGGAGGGAAAGCGCACAGGACAGGCCCCGGCGCAGGCGTGGTCTTCACCACCGATCGTGGCTGGCGGGCAGGCAGGACCGAGGAACGTTATGCTTATTGATTCCGGCAGGATAATCTCCGATTTCGATCCGCACTTTAAAATTTTTCATGAGTTGATGCCCTTTAAGGTGCAGGAGATTTTGCTGGTCTCAAGCCTCTATGATGCCTTCATCATGGAGGAGGACGGCAGTCTCGCCACCCGGTTGATCAACGAGTACCATGGTCTCAATCTGAGCAAGGCCCCGCGAATGATCAGGGTCTCCTCGGCGGCCGAGGCCCTTGACGTGTTGCGGCGGCAACCCATCGATATGGTCATCACCATGCCCTATCTCGGTGGCATGGATGCCTACGAGCTGGGCGCCGAGATCAAGAAACTCCAGCCGGACACACCGGTAATCCTGGTGGCGCACAACGTTCGGGCGACCTTTCCTGAAAAGGTCGACACCCATGGCATTGATCAGATCTTTATATGGTGTTGCGAGGCGGACCTGCTGCTGGCCATTATCAAGAACGTCGAGGATCACCGCAATGTCGACGCCGACATCGAGCGCGCCATGGTTCGGGTTATCATCTATGTCGAGGATTCCCCCGAGTACCGCTCGCTTTTTCTGCCGCTGATCTATCATGAGGTGGTCCGACAGACCCAGTCGGTTCTCGACGAAAGCCTCAACGAGAGGCATCGGTTGCTGCGCATGCGGGCCCGACCGAGAATCCTGATGGCCACCGATTACGAGGAGGCGGTGGGGTATTATGAGCGGTATAAACCCTATATATTCGGGATCATCTCCGATGCACGTTTCCGCCGGCAGGGGCGCCTCGATGGAAATGCCGGCTTGAGCTTTCTTGGCCATGTGCGGGAGGAGGTGCCGGATCTCCCCTTGCTCCTGGTCTCTTCCGAGCGGGAAAACCGGCACCAGGCCAGCCAGCTCCCGGCGATTTTCATCGACAAGAACTCGCCCTTTATCAAAGACGAGCTACACGACTTCTTTCTCAACCATCTCGGTTTCGGCGATTTTATCTTCCGGCTGCCGGACGAGACCGCCATCGCCCATGCCTCCAACCTGCACGAGTTTGAAGAAAAGCTGCGGATCATCCCCGACGCCTCGCTGGAATATCATGCCAAGAGAAATCATTTTTCCAATTGGGTGATGGCCCGGGCCGAAGTGGCGCTGGCAAGGAGATTGCATTGCGACTATATCGGCGGCATCAAAAATGTCAGCGACATGCGCGAGGATCTGATCTTCAAGGTGCATTCTCTGCGCAAACTGCGTCAGCAGGGGGTGGTGGTGAAGTTTTCGGCCACCGACTACGATCCGGACGTGATGGATTTCGTCCGGATCGGCAACGGTTCGATGGGCGGCAAGGCGCGTGGTCTCGCCTTCATGTGGGCCTGCCTGCAGGGTGCTACCGGGGAAGGATCGATCCTCGCCGACTTCGCGATAACGATTCCAAAAACCTGTGTGATTACCGCCGACGGTTTTGAGGCCTTTGTAACCGAAAACAACCTCTCGGTGCACGAGTCGATGCCCGACGAGATGGTGGCCGACTTTTTTCTGGACGCGCCGCTGCCCTCTTGGCTGCGTAAAGACTTGGCCGCTTTTTTGAGCAAGGCGACCTGGCCGCTTTCGGTTCGCTCCTCGAGCCTGCTCGAAGACCAGTTGTTCAAGCCCTATGCCGGTCTGTATTCCACCTACTTTCTGGCTAACAACCATCCGGATTTCCGGGAACGGCTCAGTCAACTCGAAAGTGCCGTCAAGTTGGTGTATGCTTCCACCTGGTTTGAGAGCCCCCGCGTTTTTTCCCGGTCCTCAAGCCATGGCTGGGACGATGCCATGGCGGTGATCATCCAGCAGGTTGTGGGCCGGGAGTATGGCGGCTACTGGTATCCGTCGGTATCCGGAGTCGCCCAGTCGCACAATTACTATCCGGTCATGGGAATGAAGGCTACCGAAGGTATCGCCCATATAGCCCTGGGGCTCGGCAAGACGGTGGTGGAGGGAGAAAAATCCCTGCGTTTTTCACCGGCGCATCCCAAGCGGCTGCTGCAATTCTCGTCGGTGGACGACATCTTGGAAAACTGTCAGCGGCAATTCTACGCGATCGATATGTATCTCAATACCTGTCTGCACCGCTATGGTTCCAACCTGGTGAAACGCGAGGTCCAGGATGCCGATGGCGAGTTGCCGGTGCAGCTGCTCTCTTCGACCTACAATGCCGATGAGCACCGGATTCGGGATGCCAGCCTGCCGGGACTCAAGGTGATGACCTTTGCCCAGTTGCTCAAATATCGCAGCTATCCTCTGGCTGAGATCCTCTCCGAACTCCTTGATTTGGGCCGCAGCGGCATGGGGTGCGAGATCGAAATCGAATTCGCGATCGGCCTGGCGCCGGAAATTGAAAAAAGCACCTTTAATTTTCTTCAGATACGACCTATGGTTACCGGCGGAGAACGGACCGATGTCCAGATCTGTGAAGACGACATTCGCCGGGCCTTCTGCTTTTCCCGGCAGTCGTTGGGGCACGGTCATTTCGATACCATCGGCGATATCGTCTATATTGACCCGGCTGCCTTTGACCCGGCCGCCACTCGTATGATCGCCGCGGAGATCAGGATGAAAAACAATCAGCTCAGGCAGGAAAAAAGGTCCTTTCTGTTGGTTGGTCCGGGACGCTGGGGTTCGGCCGACCCCTGGCTGGGTATTCCCGTGCAGTGGAGCGACATCTCGGGCGTAGGGGCGATAGTCGAGCTGCGCAGTGTCGACCTTCGGGCCGATCCTTCCCAGGGGTCGCATTTTTTTCAGAACATTACCTCGCTGGGCATCCCCTATCTGACCGTGACCGAGGATCGCCGGGGGCAGCCGACGCGCAGCGGGGACGAGGACTTTTTCGACTGGCAGTGGCTTGCGGCACAGCCGCATAGGGAGGGGTTGAAATACGTCAGGCACGTGCGGCTCGAACGTCCATTTCTGATGAAATGCGATGGCAAGAAATCACAGAGCTGCCTCCTGGCTCTCACGAGTGCTGACGGAGCGCCGGCTGGCGCATCCGAACAGTGCGAAAACGATCAATTACCTGCAACACATCGAGGATAGGCATGGACCAGATTATGAGCCTGGTAAAGGAACGGGACCCGGAACAGCGGGAGTTTCATCAGGCTGTGTGGGAAGTGGTGGAAACGGTCAAGCCGGTGCTGGACCGTAACATGGAATATCGGCAACAGGCGATCTTGAAACGGATCACCGAGCCGGAACGGGTAATCATGTTCCGAGTACCGTGGCTCGACGATGACGGCCAGGTGCAGGTCAATCGGGGCTTTCGGGTCGAGATGAGCAGCGCTCTCGGGCCGTATAAGGGAGGATTGCGTTTCCATCCTTCGGTGAATCTGGGTATCATCAAGTTCCTCGCGTTTGAGCAGGTTTTTAAGAATTCGCTTACCACGCTCTCCATGGGGGGCGGAAAAGGCGGTTCCGATTTCGACCCCAAGGGCAAATCGGATGGAGAGGTTATGCGTTTCTGTCAGGCGTTTATGGCCGAACTCTATCGGCATATCGGTGCCAATACCGATGTTCCGGCAGGAGATATCGGGGTGGGCGCCAGGGAAATCGGCTATCTGTTCGGCATGTACAAGAAGCTGAAAAACGAATTCACCGGAGTTTTGACCGGAAAAAGCCTCAACTGGGGTGGCAGCCTCATCCGACCTGAGGCTACCGGCTACGGCAACGTCTATTTTGCCGCCGAAATGCTGACCACACGAGGCGAAACCCTGGAGGGGAAGACGTGCCTGGTCTCGGGTTCCGGTAACGTTGCCCAGTATACCGCGGAGAAACTCCTGGAGATGGGTGCCAAGGTGGTCACCCTCTCGGATTCCTCAGGCTACATCTATGATGAACAGGGGCTGAACCAGGAAAAACTCGACTTTGTCATGGCACTGAAAAATGTTCGCAGGGGACGCATCCGCGAATATGCAGAAAAGTTTAAAGAGGCGGTGTATACGCCGGCTGATCCGGCCCTTGACTCCAACCCGCTCTGGGCGCATAAGGCCGACTGTGCCTTGCCATGCGCCACCCAGAACGAGGTCAACCTCAACGATGCCCAGCACCTGGTTGACGGTGGCGTCCGTCTGGTCAGCGAAGGTGCGAATATGCCATGCACTCCGGACGCCATTGACATTCTCATCGACGCGAACGTGCTCTATGCCCCGGGAAAGGCGGCAAATGCCGGAGGTGTTGCGGTTTCGGGACTGGAGATGGCCCAGAACTCCATGCGCATCTCCTGGCCCCGCGAGGAAGTGGACGGTCGTCTGAGGCATATCATGAAGTCCATCCATCACACCTGTATTGACGCCGCCTCCGAATATGGGGCCGGTCAGAATTATCTGGTAGGGGCCAATATCGCCGGTTTTACCAAAGTGGTCAACGCCATGCTCGACCAGGGGTTGGTCTGAGCAGAGTGCGTTTTCCTCCGTGCGGCGATAGCATGCTGCCGGCAAAGAAAATGCAATTGATATGGGAAGGCGCCGTGACGACGGATTTTGATCAGAGCTGGGTGGCGGAGTTCGAGGCCCTCGAGGCCAGAATGGACAGGTTTTTTGTCGAACTCAACACGGAATGCCCATATGGCTTGCCGTACATGGCCTGTTTTTATCAGGCCATGTTCGGTCCCCTCTCCGATCGAACCATGGAGTTGTTTCTGGCCGCGGGCTACCGGAGAAACGGCAACTGTCTCTACACCATGCACTGCCGGCACTGTTCGGCGTGTATTCCGATTCGGCTTCGGCCGGCGAGCTTTGTGCCCAACCGGAGCCAGCGCAGAGTGCAAAAGAAAAACCGCGACCTCGATATCTCATTTGATCGGGTTCAGATGGACAGTGAGAATCTCGATCTCTGCGATCGCTTCCTCCAGGCGAGATACCCCCAGGAGCACAACACGGCGGAAGGGTACTATGGCAGCTTCTTCTGCAACACGATCGTCAACTCCATACGGATCGAATTCCGCCTCGCAGACCGTCTTCTGGGGGGCTCGATCGTCGACATCGGCGATAATTGGCTCAACGCCGTTTATTTTTATTTCGATCCGGCGGAGAATAAGCGCGGGCTTGGCACCTACAACATTCTCACCCTGGTGAAGATGTGCCTGGACATGGACATAGAATATCTCTATCTCGGTTACTACATCGAGGAGGTGTCGGCAATGAACTACAAGAACAACTTTCGACCCCATGAGGTTTTGTCGGGAAAATTTTGGCAGTTGCGAAAATGAATTCGCTTCGGTTTTGTGGGGGGGATTTCTGTCGGGATTTCATGTTATTTACTGCTGGATGGCGGTTGTCAATGGCATCTCCAGAGATTTTATGATTTTAAAGTATTGCTTATTTATATCGATAAGTTGCCTGGATAGCTGGGGTAGTCCTGACGGTTTGACGAACCGGTTTTTTTTGTGCTACCCTACAAACAGATTCAGTCATTACCATTGTTTTTGCTTGACGCTGTTTGGGCGGGGAGGACGATATGAAAAAGTGGCATTTGGAGGGTATCATCAATGTAGAGGACCAGGTCGGACACAAGTTGAAGATTCCGAGTCAGATGCCGATGGTTCGCATGTCGGCGGCTTTTACCGGAAGGACCAGAAGGGACTTCGTTCTGGTGCGTCTGCTGCGGGGGGCGGTAGAGCGCCTGTGTGGTCTTCTCTAAATCAGGGCGGAGGCAATCGATCTGACTCTGAAGTAACCGTGCACCGGGGAAGCCAACTGCAGTGTTGGTGAATGCTTGTACTGAGCCTTCTTGTTGCCGGGCTGCAATGGCGTGCTCTGCTCGGGGGGAATGTTTGCCGTTAATCGGTTTGGTCGACGATTCACCTACCCAGGTGGTGCATGTTCATCTCCGGTGAGCGGTTACCTGGTTTCGGATGGGAACTACCTGAAGAGTTGCATCGAGGAAGGCGGCCATGGAAAAAGCCAGGCTGTATACAAAAAAAGAGGAAGGTTTCGTCGAGTGCGATCTCTGCGCTCACCGTTGCAGGATAGGCGGAGGCAAACGGGGAAAATGCCGGGTGCGGGAAAACCGGGATGGTGAACTCTACACCCTGGTGTACGGCAAACTCGTTGCGGAAAATATCGATCCGATAGAAAAAAAGCCGCTATTTCATGTCCTGCCGGGTTCGCTTTCCTATTCCATCGCCACCAGGGGGTGTAATTTTCGGTGCCTCCACTGTCAGAACTATTCCATCAGCCAGGTGGCGGCCAACACCGACCCGGGGCGGCATTGCGGCCTGCGCACTCCGGAGGACGTGGTTGCCGCAGCGGCGGTCAGTGGGTGCCGAACGATCAGCTACACGTACGTTGAGCCGACGATTTTCTTCGAATTCGCCTATGATTGCTGCCAGCTGGCATCCGAGAGGTCGATTGGCAATATCTTTGTTTCCAACGGGTATATGACCGAAGAGGCCACCCGGCTTCTGGCCCCGGTTTTGACGGCGATCAACATCGATGTGAAATCGTTCAGCGACGAGTTCTATCGCAAGGTCTGCGGCGCTCGACTCCAGCCGGTGCTGGATACAGTGCGGCTTATGCACGAGCTGGGGGTCTGGGTCGAGGTCACCACCCTGGTGATTCCGGGAATGAACGATTCTTCCGAAGAACTGGGCAATATCGCTTCCTTTCTTGCCGCGATCGATACGGAGATACCCTGGCATGTCACCGCATTTTATCCCACCTTCAAATTAACCGAGCCTCCGCCTACCCCGCAAGCGAGCCTTGAACGGGCTCGCGAGATCGGTCTCGCCGCAGGTCTGAAGTATGTTTATGAAGGCAACATCCCCGGCAGTGGCGGCGAGAATACCCTCTGCCCCGCCTGTGGCGAGGAGGTTGTGAGCCGGCACGGCTTTTCCATCCGCAAGAAACGCCTGATCGACGGGCGCTGTCCCGCCTGCTCGGCCGTGGTGGCCGGGATCTGGGCGTAATCAATCTCTTCAACCTTTTCCATACTCTTCTTCAATCCGACAGGCTTCTAGGCGGCTTTCTTCACGGTTTTAGTGTGGAAAAGCGTGGTGCTGATTTGGGTGAGCAAAATGGCAAAGATAGCGGCCATAAAGCCAAGCAGCACATTGTAATACGGGGGAGCGGCAAGGGCGATACGGATGATAAGCGTTGCCAGAGCAAAGCCGGAGTTGCGAAAGACCGAATAAAACGACGGTTGGAAACACTGGGAGATCAGGACCACCAGAATGTCGGTCAAGATCAAAACGGTATAGAATTGATGGAGAAAATCGATTTGCTCATGGCCGGCCAGTATCGCCGTTGCGTTAGAGGTGGCCATGTAGGCGAAGAGGCCCAGCAAGAGCAGGGCGATTCCTTTTTTGGCGGCGACAAAGGCGTAAAGATCGGTGGGCCGCATGGACTCATCGCTCCCTTTTTTCTGAAGCATGTAATACAAGCCCAAAAGGGCAAAAATCAGCAGCGCGCCGAATCCATCGGAGAGAATGTGGAGGACCACCTCCTTGTTGCCGGCAAAGGAGAGCGGTTCCGGAAACTTGGACAGTTCCTTGAAAGCGTCTCTGAGCAGAATCAGAGAGAGAATCTCGAACTGTTTGCCGACCGAACGGGAGAACGAACAGGGCAGAGTGAAAACCAGGCTGATAACTTCCAGGATCAGCACTACGGTGAATGCCATGGAGATGGCATGGAAATGATTGGACGGCACGTACTCAGACAGGAAGCCGGGCAGCAAATGCTGTCGCTTGCTCTCGATGAGAGCAAGGCTGGAGATAAAAAAAAGGACCAGGGCAACGGATATTTTTCTAAACATCCGCTCATGTTCCCAATGGTAATGGAGCGGGTCGAAAATATAGGTAATTCTTTCGTAAATAAAATTCATGACGGAATCGGTGTGTAAAGCGTGTTGATCGGGTGATTTTAAACGAGATTGATACTCATTTGCAACAAGATACCATAAAAGCAAAGAGCCGGCAAAAGAAAATCTTGCTTTATTGCTGTAAATAGAGAGGGATCGGTTTGTCTACCTGAAGCGATCAGGTCTTTGCGGAATAAGGCAGAACTTCCCGTGTGCTTCCGCGGGACGGCGAGAGACCGGGCTGAAGTCGCGGCCAACTCGAGGCGATGGGCGAGGTGGCTTTGTTTGAATGGTGCTCCCTGTCGATTACAAATGCACCGCTACCCAGGGATCATCCGATTGCGGCTCCTTGGAGATGACGAATTCCGTCCACCCCCAGGGGGCATTGATGATTTCCACGCCTATTGTTTTTCTGCGTTGCTCGTCTTCGTTCCAGCGGGGCCTGGCGAGAAGTTTGAAATTCTTACCGTCCCCGGAGATGACTATCGAATAGCGGTGGGCGTTTTGATTGATTTTTTTCGGCAGATCTCTCATGCAGAGACCGAATCGAGAAAGATCGCTGAGCGACCCTGAGAAGAAACCCCAGCCATCGGATACGTCGATCTGAAGGTTGGATATCTCCATTCGCGGATGTCTACGTTTTTCCATGATATGCAGAGTTGTCTATGGGGGTGAGTGGATCAGTACAGAGGGGATAGAGCGCTATACACACCATCGAGTCTGACTGCGTTCATCCTGGGGTTCAGCAGCGTGGATGATGCTGGACCCCAGTCTAACCAGGAGCCTGTCGGATCATGACACTTTTTTTCAGATCAAAACAATCCCTGAAACCTGCCGCAGGCATATGGTCAAATGTACTCGTTCACCAGGTCAACCAAATGCTGACCAATTCAAAGAACTGCAAATGTTCTCCAGCACCCTGGGTTGGTATAAGCAGGCTACCGGCAAAAGCCGATCTCTGTACGACAGCTTGGTTGTACCAAGTTGGGAGGCTGGAGAACGTTTACGGTTAAATCAGCTCTTGCTTTGCCATCATTATAGCCGGAAAACCCCAATTCATAAAGCTGAAAACAACCCATGAAAATTGTCAGGTGAAGATGGGGCCTAGGCGTCTGAAAATGTTAGGCATTTTGGGATGACCCGGGGCAGACCTTATCGGCCCTGGGCGAAATCCGTCTGCCCGTCCCGATGCGCAGGTGCGCTTTAAGGGGCACGCGCGCAACCAACGACAGTGCGTGAAGCGCGGGGAAGGGGGGAGGATGAAAAAATTCCCAATAGCGTTTGAACTCTTGTTGCGTCTCGCAGCATGATCCTGTTATGTTTGGCTCAAAGCAACCGTTCACCGAGCACGCCCGAAGTTGCCCAAACCTGTGCATTGCAAACGCTCACCAGTGCTCCAGCTTGGTGCAGGCAGATCGCCCGCGTTATAGCCTGGCTCCGTACTCCGGTTCGATCGAGCCACGATGGGGGGGCTGGTGGACGTTCACGGCGAACGGTTGCAAAATCAGAGATGAACCCGCATTCGCTCGCGCCTGCGGGTGCGCCTTGGAGTAAGTTGGATGAACCGTGTACTCAACAGCATTCCTGTCAAGATCGCGCTGTCGATCCTTTTGATTGAGAGTATCCTGCTGGCACTTATGGGCGGATACTACAGCAATCGGTTCGACCGTGAGATCGATATGCGTGTCGCTGACAAACTGGCCCTTCCCGCCAGGATGATGTCAAAGGGTGCGCTGTCCCCGGAGAGCGTCAAGAAACTTTCCGTACTCTCCGATCTGATCGGGGAACCCGTTGTCGAGGCGTTCCTGGTCGGGCAGGACGGGGCGGTGAGCTTTTCCCGGAATGCTGCGATAGTCGGCAAACCCTATCGCCCTCTTCTTGCTAACCAGGAGCGAGAAGCACTTGCCGGAAAACCGGCCGATGCTCGTCGTTCAGACTATTTTGGTAGCGACGGCAGACGCTATATCTCCCTCTTCGCCCCGGTTACCATAGGCGATAATCAACGAGATCAGCTGTATATCAGGGTGGACGGCGAGGCGATTTTCCAGCAAAAAAGAAACGTCACCGGATTGTTCGTATTCGGCGCGCTGGCCATGATTTTGCTGACCACGTTGCTCGAGGCGATCATCGTCTACAGGCTGGTGGTGCCGAGGATCAAAGAAACCTCAAAGGTCCTTCGGCGGATTACCACCGGCGATCTTTCCGCTCGAATCGCTAATCCGGGGACGCCGGATCAGCTTGGGGTAATGATGGCGCTGGTCAACTCGATGATTGCCACGATCGAGCAATCCACTGCCAAACTGCGCATCCTCAATGGTGCCGCCGAGGGATTTGCCCAGGCCGCCACCAAAGAGGAGATTATCCAACTGGCAACCGAAGTCATAGAGCAGCAGTTGCCGGTGCGCAGAGAATATGTCGCGCAGTCGCCGGGGGAGGTGCGGGCAGATGGAAATCGGGGTGATACGCTCTTTACCCTGCCGGTTACCGATGACGAGCGCAATTACCAAGTGGTGGCCTTTGTAGCTCGTGGCGCCGGCGGTCGGCTAAGCGCGATGGACAGAGACTTTGTGACCATGCTCTCGCGGATGATGACGGCGGCTGTCGACAGGATTGAGGCTTTCCTTGAGGTCAGCGGTGCGGAGGCCAGATATCGGCATCTGTTCACCTCTGCTCTCGAAGGCATTTTCAGGGTGGATACAGGGGGAGACATCCAGGAGGCCAATCCGGCCCTGGCGGCGTTGACCGGCTATGAATCGGTTGATGAACTGATTGGCGCCGTCGTCGATATAGGTACACAGCTCTACTGCGATCCCTCCCAGTGGCAGAACGTGCTCTGGAATTTGCAGGCAGTTGAAAATATACATGATTTTGAGGTACGCCTACGCCGAAAGGATGGGTCTTCCTTCGCGGCGGCGCTCTCCGCTTATACGGTCAGAAATAAAGCGGGAGACCTCGTGGCCTACGACGTGCGAATAACCGATGTCTCGGAACGCAAGCGCCGTGAGCAGGCCGAACGCGATCAGTTGGCCGCGGAGGCCATCAGCGTTGCCAAATCCAAGCTGGTCGACGACCTGGAATGGAAGAACAAACAGCTCATCGAGGCGCTGAACGAACTGAAGGCAACCCAGCTCCAGCTCATGCAGAGCGAGAAAATGGCGGCCGTGGGAATGACGGCGGGTGGGGTGGCGCATGAACTGAACAATCTTCTTGCCGGTATTGTCAGTTACCCGGAACTGTTATTAACCAGTTTGCCGGAAACGAGTGAGATTCGCAGTCAGGTCGAAGCAATTCTTGCGTCCGGCAGCAAAGCGGCGGCCCTGGTTGCCGATCTCCAGACCCTGGCCCAGGGAACAATCCGGGAAAAGCGCCGGATACGCCTCGAGGAACTCATCGAAGAGTATCTCGATTCGAAGGTGTATGCGCAGCTGGCCAAGGAGGTACCGGCTGTCGAGATTACGACCCGTTTTGCTACGGAGAACGAATATATTCTCGTCTCGCCGCCACATATCCGGAAGATGGTGGAGACCCTGGTCGGCAATGCTGCGGAGGCGGCCGGCGCCGGCGGCCGAGTGAGAATTTCCACCGGAACCAAGACGAGCCATGCGGGTGTTGCCGCCTCCGGAGAAGAAATGGTTGATCGTCTCCTGGTTTTGACGGTTGCCGATAACGGTCCTCGGATTCCCCGTGAAAATCTCAAACATATCTTCGAGCCCTTTTTTGCCCGGCAAGTCGTGGGGCAGCGCGGCACCGGCCTTGGACTCACCGTTGCCTGGAATGTGGTCAATGAGCATGGGGGAAGCATCACGGTTGACAGTGACGATGAAGGCACCGTGTTCACCGTGACCTTCCCGATTGCCCAGGGCGATGGTGAATACGCAAGGGCTGATGGGCAACCGGAAGGGCTTGAGCTGCGGGGTGAGGGCCGGGTCCTGGTGGTTGACGATGAACCGTTGCAGTTGGAAATCGCCAAAGCAATGTTAACCAGGTTCGGTTATCAGGTAGCCACCTGCGCCTCCGGTGAAGAGGCCATAGCGTATCTTGTCGACGAGAAGGTCGACCTGGTGTTGCTCGACATGCTCATGTCGCCGGGGATGAACGGTCTGGAAACCTATCGCCGGATTCTGGAGCTGCATCCGGGTCAGAAGGCGATCATTGTCAGCGGGTACGCCGAGAGCAAGGATGTAAAACGGGTTATGCAGCTTGGCGCCAGCGCCTTTGTGAAAAAACCATACACCATGTATCAGATCGTCCGCAGTGTGAAGGCTGAATTGGAGGTAGATCCTGTCGCCGTCTAGGAGCCTGTCGGATTATGCCCTTTTTCCCCATATCTTCGTTAAACTCGAAAAAATTATCCTCCGGTAAGCGAACGGAGTGAGACTCCGAGATATTCAGTATATGCCTCCGGTAATTTTTTCGAGTTTGCCTCGATCTGAGCAAAAATGCCTATAATCCGACAGGCTCCTAAGAGCCTGTCGGATTATTTGCCCTTCTTTTTCTCCTCCTCGAGCTGTTTGCACTTCAACCCCTCCCACCAGTCGAGCCGTTTCTTGATTTCTCTCTCAAAACCAAAGGAAGACGGAACGTAGTAGGTTTTTTCCTGCATGGTTTCGGGAAAATATCTCTGATAGCTGTAAGCGTTTTCATAGGCATGGGAATAGCGATACCCCTGGTTGTATCCGAGATCGTGCATCAGCTTGGTCGGAGCGTTGCAAATGGCGAGAGGCACTTTGTGATGGCCGGTGGCGAGGGCGTCTTCGCGGGCGCTGAGATAGGCGGTCTCCGTGGTGTTGCTCTTGGGTGCCGTCGCCAGGTAGATGGTCAGCTGGCTCAGGGCGGTCGAGGCTTCCGGCATGCCGAGAAAATGGACCGCCTCCTTGGCGGCGATAGCCTGCGGGAGAGCCTGCGGATCGGCCAGGCCCTACGTCTTCGGTAGAGATACGCACCAGCCGTCGGACGATATACATCGGATCTTCACCGGCTTCGAGCATCCGCGCCAGCCAGTAGAGGGCCGCCTGCGGGTCACTACCTCTGATCGACTTCTGGAAGGCGGAGATGAGGTTGTAATGCTCTTCGCCCCGTTTGTCATAGAAGAGAGAGCGTTGGGAGATGGCTTGCTGTACGACATCGATGGTGATGGTGTCGCCGCGGCTCAATCTGCGGCCGACCATCTCGAGGTTGTTGAGCGCCTTTCTGCCGTCACCGCTGGCTGTTTCGACCAGCAGCTCGAGCGCCGCATCCTCGATGCTCAGCTCTTTGGGGATCTCCGTAAGGGCACGCCGGAGAATGATCCGGATAGCCTCGGTGTCCAGAGGCTTGAGCACGAAGACATGGCAGCGGGAAAGCAGAGCGTCGATTACTTCAAAGGAAGGGTTCTCGGTGGTGGCGCCGATCAGCACGATGGCCCCGGATTCCACATAGGGCAGAAAGGCATCCTGCTGGGCCTTGTTGAACCGGTGAATTTCATCCACAAAGACCAGGGTCTTGCGATTCTCGCGGTGGAGGCGGTTTTTGGCCTGCTCCATCAGCACCTTGACTTCGCTGATCTTGCTGAGGACGGCGCTCAGCGGACAGAAGGCATGACGCGTGGTCTTCTCGATCAGCCGGGCGATGGTGGTCTTGCCGGTGCCCGGAGGCCCCCAGAGAACAAATGAGCTGTAGGTGTCGGAGCTGATCATCGACTCGAGCAGGGACCCCGGCTCGAGGAGTTTCCCCTGCCCCACGATGTCGACAAGTCGACTGGGGCGGGCACGTTCCGCCAGCGGGATATCGGCTGGCGTTTTGCCGGTTTCGGGAAAAGACAGCTGCTGTGACATGGGCGCGTGATTTTTTCGTTTCCCAAAAGAAAAAAGGGCCCTGGACATGCGCGCCAGGACCCTTTTCATATTTCTGGTACACCCGAAGGGATTCGAACCCCTGACACCCAGGTTCGAAGCCTGGTGCTCTATCCAGCTGAGCTACGGGTGCAGATGTTTTCTTTCTCCAAATACCATGTTCGGCTGGCGAGGTCAATATTGAAGGCTGTGCCTCGCCGGGAAAAGTCCCTCTTCCTTAATGCGAGGGAAGCCGTACCGGATGGTGGCTCCTGGCGCTGATTCCTTTTTTCAAGATCTCGCGATTGTAGGCGGCGATGACGTTTCGCCGCTTGAGCATTCCGACTACCCAGCGATTCTCCAGGGTCTCCACGACCGGAATTTCCTCGATGCCTTTTCTGTCGAAGAGATCCATGGCGGTATAGAGCGAGTCATCCGGGGTCAGGGTGATGACCTCGCGATTGCACACGGTGCCAACCATCTGAGAGGTGCGCTCGCTGGTGTCGCGATGGATAATGTTTTTGACGTCCTGCATGGAAATGATGCCGGTCATCTTGCCGGTATCGTCGACCACCGGGAAGTAAAAACCGCTTTTGGTCTGGCTGAAGATCTCCAGGAGCTGATTGATGTTGGCCCGTTCGCTGATGAAATCGACATCTTCGGTCAGCGCTGAACCCACCTTGATTGAGCGCATATCGCGACCTCTCGCCCCTCATGGATATTGATCCCTTCCCGGCTGAAATCCACGGTATCGATCGAGTCCTCATCGAGTTTGCAGGCTACCACGGTGCCGATGATCGAGGCCAGCATGCGGGGACGATAATCCTGTAATTTCCCGTCATTTCAAAGAGGAGAAAGATGGCGGTCATCGGCGCATGGGTGGAAGCGGCAAGAAAGGCGCCGACGCCCGACAGTGGCATAGGCGCCGGAGTCGGCGGTCATGCTCGGGCAATAGTCGGTGAACCAGGGTGCCGAAGGCGCCGCCGATCATGGCAGCCGATAAAGAGCGCCGGGGCAAATACCCCGCCTGCGCCGCCGGAGCCGAGGGTTATGGCGGTGGCCAGGATTTTCAAAAAGATGCAGGCGAAGATGATTCTCGGCAGGCCGTTTCCGTAAAGGACCTGGCCCGATGAAGTGGTAGCCGTCGCCCATGACTTGAGGGAAAATATATGCCGATAAGGCCGATAATCAGGGCGCCGGTGATCGGCTTGAGCTGGGGATGGATCGGCAGCGTCCGATACTTGTCTCTGATAAAATAGAAGATCTTGATATGGAGAACGGCGATGAATCCCGACGAATACCGCCAGTAGACATATAGAGCGGAATCTCGACGAAATGGTTGACCACGTTGTACTGTGGGATGACGAAGATGGCGGTATCGCCGTAGTATGCCCGGGTGACGACGGTGGACATGGCGGAGGCGGTGACCAGGGCGGCGAACGAGGAAATTTCGTAGGTGCCGAGCAGGACGATCTCCGCGGCGAAAAAGATGCCGGCAATGGGGGCGTTGAAGATTCCGGCGATGCCGCCGGCGCAACCAGCGGCGATATAGAGCTTTTGGCGATTGCCGGAGACCCGGAAAAACTGGCCGACCAGTGCACCGATGGCTCCCCCGACCTGGGCGATCGGCCCCTCCACTCCGGCGGAATTGCCGGTGCCGATGGTGAGCCCTGCGGAGAGGATCTTGAGAATGATGGTTCGGCCTTTGATCGTGCCGCTCTCCAGGTTGACCCTGCGGAGGAATTTGGTGAAGCCGTACCCGTTCACTTCGCCGGGGAAAAGCAGCGAAAGGGGAACCAGCAAAACCATGCCGGCGATGGGCAGCAGTGGCAGCAGCAGCAGGTGCCAGCCGCCTTTGTCGATGTGCAGCAGGCTCGTGCCGTCCTCGAAGATGAACCGATGAACGAACTCTTCGGTCGAGCGAAAGATGATGCTGAAGAGACCGGACATCAGGCCGATGAAGGTGGCTGTCGCCAACAGGCGGGTATTTTCCCCCGGCAGGAGTCTGTGGAGTGGAAGCTTCATTGTTTTTCCGGCATGTTGCAGCCGAGTTGCTCGGCCTGTCTGAGAAAGTAGTTATCGGTCATGCCGGCAATGAAATCCCGGACCAGGGCGGCCGGGGGGTGCTGCTCGGGCGAGCGGTGGATTATGTCGGTCATGAGGTCGACCTGAAGGTCGGTTCGTGGAAGCCGGCCCGACAGGTGTTGCATATAATGATGGAACAATTGGCGATAGCATTCCCGGATCAGGGGCATAGCCATCTTGGCTTCCGGCGCCATATATATCCGCTGGTAGTTGAAGTCCTTGAGTTCTGCCAGGGCCTCCGACACCTCCTCGCTGAAACCGACGAAACCGACGGCTGCGGCTTGCCGGGGGGTGACGGGCGCGGGGATGTCGCTGTTGGTGAGAAGGTCGGTTACCAAGGTGTAGACGATGGTGCCGTTGGTCTCCCCAAGAACCTCTCGACACCTCTCGGGGATGTCCTCCCGCCGGATCAGTCCGAGAATAATGGCGTCTTCTATATCCCGGCCGATATAGGCAATGGTGTCGGCCAGCCGGACGACGCACCCTTCCACCGTGGCGGGGGTGAGCTCGAGGCTGGGGTCGGCCTCCTTTGCCGCAAGCTTGTGGTCGAACAAGGGAAACGATACCTCGTCCTCAGGGGCGAGGGCACGGGAATGGATTTCCCCGTCGTGGCAGAGGATGCCATCCAGGGTGTGCACCGTGAGGTTCCAGCCGCGTCCCTTACGTTCGAGCTGGTCGAGGAAGCGAACCGACTGCAGGTTGTGTTGAAAGGGGGGGAGTCCGTGTTCCTCGCAGAGTTCGGAGAGGAAACGCTCGCCGTCGTGACCAAACGGCGGATGGCCGATATCGTGGCCGAGGGCAATGGCTTCCAGAAGGTCTTCATTGAGGCGAAGGAAGCGACCTATGGTCCTGGCGATTCGGGAGACGAGCTGGACATGAAGCACGCGGTGGCTGATGTGATCGTTGGCGACCAGCGAGAACACCTGGGTCTTGTCGATATAGCGGGTGAAGGCCCGTGAATGGAGGATCCGATCCGTGTCGACGGCGAACATCTGCCGATACCCCTGGCGTTTTTCAGGCTGTCTGCGCACCCCGGAGCCGCTGAGAGTGGCCAAGGGGGAGAGGCGGCGCCGTTCTTCACTGTTGAGCGAATCAAGAAGCGTAAACAGGCCGTCCTGGGAAATCCGGGGCTCCATGTTGGTGTTCCTTGTGTTGCAAGATGGAGAGGTAATGCCTACTATTCTCCGAAAAAGCTAAGTAGTATACTGCAAGCTAAGAAAAATGCACGCTTCTTCGTGGAGGAAGATGTACCGTGGGGAAAGCGTGGGGTCGCGTCGTTCGCAACAGCCCGTAAACTCAAGGAGGTACCAATGATAATCACGATTGAATATTGCACCCAGTGAAATTACGAGCCGCGGGCTTCCAGTCTGGAGGCCGAACTGGTCAAGGCGTTTCACGCGGACGTTGAGCTGGTGCCGTCGTCCGGCGGGGTGTTTGAGGTGACGGTGGACGGTAAGCTGGTGTTTTCCAAAAAGCGTCTCGGCCGGTTTCCAGAAGAAGGAGAAATTGCCGGACTCGTCAGCGGGTAAGCGGTTTGTCCAGGAGCCTGTCACCTGGACAAAGAAAACTATCAGGCATCTGCTTTCGGCAGCTCCAGGCAGTTGGAAACGCAGTCCTTGCAATCGAACCTGGTTTTGCCTTCGATGCAGAAGTTGTTGAAACCGCGGATGAGGTCCATCCCCACCCCGGGGGCAGCGCTGGATGAAATCGATGAAACTGATCATTCGGGAGATGATCTCCGGGGGAGCGGCATGTTCGATCTTGCAGGCGCCTTCTTCGGCGATCTCCTCATCGAGCGCCAACACCTCGATAAAAAAGCGTTTCAGCGTCTCGTGGCGGAAAATGACGTCTTCCGCCACCTTTCTTCCCTTCTCCGTCATGGTTATCGCTTCGTAGGGAGCGTAGTTGATCAGCCCCTTGCGGGCCAGGGCGCGTAGTGCCTCGGTCACCGAGGCCCGGCTGACGCTCAGACGGGCGGCAATCTCTTTGCTGCGGGCCACGAGCTTTTCGTCGACTATGTGGTAGATTGCCTCGATATAGTCTTCGAGACTGGCACTGAGTGTTCTTTTCTTTTTCATGTTGCGCCGCCGCGGGAAAGTGGATCGAGGGGATTCACGGTGCCTGCCGATGAAAACCGGTTGCCAGTATTGAACTCCCCTGTTATAGGATGTAACCTACCGTCCTTTGTCGGCGCAGTCAAGCTGGACGGGGTACGCCGGAAGCCTTTCGAGCGATACGATGAGCGGTTTCGGTTGAACATATCGTTCAAAAGACCTATCGACACATTCCCATATCCATCTGATTTTGCGAATCCCATCTCGGCGTTTTATTTTTTTTGGGGTGGGAGGCGATAGTCGAGATGTCTTCATAAAACAATTTCCCTCTGCATTCAGCGTGTGGATCAACGATGCTTTGTGAACTGCGAATTGAGAATCTGGCATTGATCAGTTCGCTCGAACTGACCTTTGACGGGGCCGAAGCTGGTGGCTTGATTGTCATGACCGGTGAGACTGGAGCGGGGAAATCCATCATGCTCCGGGCCATCCATCTGCTCACCGGCGGCAGGGCGTCCGCCGATTGGATCAGAAGCGGGGCGGACAGCTGCACTATCGAGGCGCTGTTCGAGATCGATTCGAGAAACGCTTCGTTTGGCGCAAAGCTTGCGGCAAGCGGTTTCGCCGAAGGGCAGACGGTGATCATCAAGCGGGTCATCAATCGTGCCGGTCGCAGCAAACTCTACGTCAACGGCTCCCTGGCAACGGTGAAGATGGTGGCTGAGCTGACCCTCGATATGCTGAGCGTGGCCAGCCAGCACGATCACCAACAACTCCTGCAGGCGGGTCTGCATCTGGATTTTCTCGATACCTACGGCGAACTGTGGAGCCAACGGGAGGCCCTGGGCGCGTTGTATCATCGTTGGCAAGAGAGGCGTTCCGCTCTGGATGTGCTGCGGCAACAGGAACAGGACAAAGAGCAACGTCGAGATTTTCTCACCTACCAGCTTGAAGAGATCGATCGGGCCGAGTTGCGGCCGGGTGAAGACGAGGAGCTGGCCGCCGAGAAAAAACGCTTGAAAAGCGCGGATGCCTTGATCAAGCTGAGCCAGGAGAGTCATTATCTGCTCGCCGGAGAAATCCTCGATAAACTGGTGGCGCTGCGCCGGAATATGGAACAATTGGCGGCTCTCGATCCCGGTGCGGAAAAGCTGGCCGAGGAGCTGGGCAGCTACACATTCCAGGCCGAGGACTACGCGGCCGAGTTGCGTCAGTACCGCGACGGCCTGGAGAACGACCCGTATCGCCTGGAGCAGGTAACCGAGAGGCTGGATGTGATCCGTACTCTCAAACGCAAATACGGCGAGCGGATCGAGGAGATTCTCGCCTACGCGGAGCGGGCGCGGCAGGAGCTGGCGCGCATCGACACCATGGAGCAGGAGCTCGAGGCGCTGGCGGCCGAGGTGGCGGATCTGCAGGAGCAGGCGTGCCGCGCCGCGGCGACACTGACGGCAAAACGCCGGGAGACGGCGGCGGAGATGGAGGTGGCGATGGGCCGGGAGCTGGCTTCACTGGCCTTCAACCGGTCCGGTTTCGAGGTCCGTTGGCAGCAGAGCGAACAGCGGAGTGAGATGCTCAGAGCCGCCGGTTGGGACCGGGTTGAATTCTTTTTTTCGGCTAATCCCGGAGAACCGCCGCGGCCTCTTGCCAAGATAGCTTCCGGCGGCGAACTCTCGCGCCTGATGTTGGCCGTCAAATGTTTGCTGGCCAAAAAAGATATGGTTGATACGGTCATTTTCGATGAGGTCGATGCCGGTATCGGCGGTGAGGCGGCCGAGGCGGTGGCCAGGAAAATCAAGGAATTATCTGTCCATCACCAGGTTCTCTGCATTACCCATCTGCCCCAGATCGCCGCCCGCGGCGATCTGCATTTCCAGGTCTCCAAGAATGAGGTGGAAGGGGGAAGGACGCGCTCATCGGTGGTGCGTCTCAATGATGGGCAGCGGGTTGAGGAGCTCGCCCGGATGCTGGCCGGAGACTCGGCGACCCTCAGAACCCAGGACTTCGCTCGTGAACTGTTGGCCAAGGGGAATGTTACGGCGTAAGTGATCGTCCTCCCCGATAAGGTACGCTCAGCCGGGCGGCGGCAGAAACCCCGAAAGCAGAGGGGGAGCGCGCCGCTGTCGCATTTTGATCCACAAAAAAATAAGATTTGAACGTTTGAGAATGACTTGTAGTACGAAACGAAAGGCGCTGTCCCTGTTTTCCGGTGGTCTCGATTCTATTCTGGCAACCCGCCTGGTCATGGAACAAGGGATCGAGGTTACCGCCATCAAATTTGTTTCCCCCTTTTTCCAGTATGATATCCTTGCCGACGAGGAGGGATACCGCCGCGAGATCCGCCGGAAATACGGGATCGAAGTGCGGGTCGAGGACATCAGTGAAGAGTATCTGGAGATGCTTCGCAATCCGGCCTATGGCTATGGGAAAAACTTCAATCCCTGTGTCGACTGCAAGATCTTCATGATATCCCGGGCAAAAGAGATGCTGGCCGAGTGCGGCGCCTCGTTTCTTATTACCGGCGAGGTGCTTGGCCAGCGGCCGATGTCCCAGCGCCGCGATACCCTCAATATCATCAGTCGCGATTCGGCCAGCCGCTCGCTGCTGCTCAGGCCGCTCTGCGCCCAGCTGATGTCGCCGACGCAACCGGAGCTGGAGGGATGGGTCGATCGCGAACGGCTGCTCAACTTCAGCGGACGCGGTCGCAGTCGGCAAATTGCCCTGGCGGCGAAATTCGGCATCACCGATTTTCCGGCTCCGGCCGGTGGTTGCATTCTGGCCGATCCCATTCTCAGTCGGCGGATCAAAAATTTCTACGCCGATACCTTCGTGGTCAGCTCCAAGGACATGACGGTGACCGACATCCTGCTGCTGCTGGTCGGCCGGCAGTTCCTGTTGCCCGGCGGTGGCTGGCTGATACTCGGACGCGACGAGCGGGACAACTGCAAGCTCTCTTCGCTTGCCCAAGCCGGTGATGCGATGCTGCACATGGAGAACCGACCCGGTCCGCTGGCGCTACTGCGCCGGGCGGACTCCTGCTATGAGGGATGCGAGGCCGAACGGCAGGCCGATTTGCAACGCGCGGCCGGACTGGTGGTGCGTTACGGCAAAAAGGTGGGGGCAAGGATACCCGCGGGCGAGGTGACCTGGCGATGGCGGGAGCAGTGTGATGTCATCTCTGCCGAACCGCTCGACGATGGGGTCTCCCGGGAGTGGATGCTGTGATCCACTCGGTTTCCGGCTCGCCGAACATCTTTTGCACAGCGGTAAGATACTGCTCTTGCGAGTGCGCCTTGGTGATTTTCTTCAATTCTTTTTCCCGGCCGGGAAACGAATCGACCAGATAAAGCCACAGTTGTTTCATTTTTCCTAAAAGGTGGCCGGGGCCCGACAGCCGTTCCTGGTAACCACGATAGAGGTCGTCGTGGAAGGTCCGGATTTTCGCTATTCGTTGGCCGGGATCGTCCGGCGCCTCTCCCCTGATCTCGTCAGCCAGAAAGGGATTTCGCAGCACCCCGCGTCCGAGCATCCAGCGATCTATGGCGGGAAAGCGCTCCTGTAGTTGCCGTAACATAGTAAGAGAAGTGATATCACCGTTGTAGACTACCCGATGGCCGGTCACCGACAGGCAGGCTGCAAATCCCTCCAGATCGGTTATCCCTCTGTAGAGCTGCTTGCCGAGGCGCGGGTGAATGATGATCTCCTCAAGCGGGAAGGCCTCGAGAAGCGGAAGCAGGGCCAGGCTCTCCGCCGGATCCCGAAAGCCGAGACGCATTTTAATGGAGAGGGTGGCGGAGAGCTTCGGCAGCACCAGCTCGAGCAGGCTCACGATCTGCTCCGGGTAGGCAAGCAGGCCGGATCCCCGCCGTTTGTTGGCGACCATGGGCGCCGGACAGCCGAGGTTCCAGTTGAGACGGGTATGGCCCTGGTCCTGCAGCCGGCGGGCCAACTCCAGGAATTCGGCGGCATCGTTGTTGAGCAGCTGGGGGATGATCGGTAGACGGAGGTTGTCTTCGGGCCGCACATCGGCCAACAGGCTCTTTTTGGTGCTGCCGTTGCGCTGGGGGTTGATAAAAGGAGCGACTGCCAGGTCGAATCCCCCGAAATGGCTGGCGAATACAGTACGGAATAGAACATCGGTAATTCCCCGCAGGGGAGCCAGGTACAGATACGTTTCGGTCATGGTGCTGCCGCTAAAAAAAGTGAATAGGACGCCGATTTTTCCCAGAGTCGGAGCCAGACATCTATCTTCCTGCGGCCCGATATGGTAAAGTGTCGGCCCGGCCTCTGGCGGCGGACTCCTAGGAGAAAGCGAAGTATAGTCAAGTGTGATGGAAAAGAAAAGCACGATAGCGAGGCGCGTAGGTGAACTTCACTTGCTGCCCGGTTATTACCCCGCGCCAGTGATCCGGGCGCTTGTCGAGGTGGCGCGCACCCTGGCCACGGATGCATTCCTGGTGGGCGGTACGGTGCGCGATTGGTTGCTCGGTCGCGCCCCCGGTGATCTGGATCTCACCACCTCCTGCAGTGCCGAGAGCTTCTGCAGGTCGCTGATTCGGGAGCTGGGCGGCGGAGCCCTGGTCCGGCTTGGCACCACCGGAGAGGAAGCGGTTCGGGTGGTCTGGCAGGGGCTCGATATCGATGTTTCCACCTTTCGGGGAGGGGCGACAACTCTGGAAGAGGACCTGGGCTTGCGGGACTTTACCATCAACGCCATGGCGGCTGACCTGGTGGGCCTGGTTGAAGGCGTCGGCGGCAGGCTTCTGGTGGATCCGCTTGGAGGCCGCGCCGATCTTGAAGCGGGCGTGCTCAGGCACTGCCCGCGTGCCTTTATCGACGATCCGCTTCGTCTGCTGCGGGGCTATCGGTTCATGGCGACCCGTGGCATGGAATTGGCGCAGGATACCGAACGGGAAATCCGTCGCGAAGCCGGGAAAATCAGTCGGGTGGCGGCGGAACGAATCCGTTACGAACTCGACCTGATCATGGCTGCATCCAGCGGGGCCGAAGCTCTCTGGCGCATGCACGAGGCTGGCCTGCTGCGCGTTCTGTTGCCAGAACTCTATGCGGGCGAGGGGGTCGAGCAGCCCGGCTTTCATCACCTGGACGTTTTCCACCACTCGTTTTTGGCCCTGCGCGAAATCGAGCACCTGGTGGTCCGGCCGCAGCGGGGCTACCCGGAGAGTCGCCGGCACTTCTCCGACTATCTGCGCCGGCCGCGCATCGGGGGGTGTCTGAAATGGGCGGCACTCTGCCACGATATCGGCAAACCGGCGGCGAGGGGCGGCGCGGATGGTGAGAACTCCCGGGTCACCTTTTACGGCCACGATGAAATTGGCCGGGAGATTTTTACCGGCCTGGCCCGGAGGTTGAAATGGAGCAACGAGGACCGGCTGCTGGTCGAAAACCTGATCGCCATGCACATGCATCCCTTCCATCTCTGCAATGTGCGGCGTACGGGGGATCTGTCCCGCCGGGCGGTACTGAAATTGTGCCGGCGGGCGGGCGAGCATCTGCCCGGCCTCTTTCTGCTCGCCATGGCGGACAGCCTGGCCAGCCGGGGAGAGCTCAAACCAGCAGGCATGGAAGCCGAACTTGCCGATTTGTATCGCGAAGTGCAGCAGATTGTGGAAGAACATATCCGGCCTGCCGCAAGCGGTCCTCCTCTGCTGCGGGGGCGTGATCTGATCGAGGAATTCAAGCTGCAGCCGGGACCTGTCTTCTCCCGGATTCTCGACGAGCTGCAGGTTCAGCAGATAGAAGGGCGGCTGAGCAATCGACACGAGGCGCTGGCCTGGGTGGCGGATTTTCTGCGACTGTCGGCCGGAAAGGGGGACCATTGAGACGACCGGTTTCGTCTTGTCAAAGCCAAGCAAATGGAATAAAACGTGCGTAAAGTAAGAGATTATTATGCCAAGAAGGCCAAAAAGGAAAAATATCCGGCCCGATCGGTTTACAAGCTCGAGGAGGTACAACAGAAATACAACTTCCTGCATCGGGGAGACAGTGTTCTGGATATCGGGTGCTTCCCGGGCAGCTGGTCGCTCTACGCCGCCGAGGTGGTCGGTCCCAAGGGGATCGTGGTGGGCGTCGACCTGCAGCAGGCAGAGCAGCAGCCGCGACCCGAGAGCGCGCCGATCCATTGGCTCTGCCAGGATATCCGGGAGCCCGAGTTTTTGCCTATGGTGCGCAGGATTCGGCCCACTTTCCGGGTGTTGATTTCCGATATCGCCCCCAAGACCACCGGCAACCGTTGGGCCGATGCCCAGCAGTCGCTTCTCCTGGTCCGAGAAACCCTGGCGATCGCCGAAGCAGTGCTGCTCGCCAAAGGGAATTATCTCACCAAGGTCTTTCAGGGAGAGGATTTTCCCAATTTCGTCCAGGACCTGCGGCAACGTTTCGAGATGGTCAAGGTGCTCAAGCCGAAGAGTTCGAGGGTCGAGAGCCGCGAAGTCTTTGTGCTTGGCATGGGATATAAAAAACGGTAAACGCTTGCCGGTGGAGTGCAACGGGTGCGCTGTCAACGTTTCCAAACATGCATTGCCTGGCGTCGCATCCCGACAGCCGGCAGTGGGGAATGCAACCGGGATTATCTCCGGTTGCCCTTATTCCAAGATATCATTAATAAAAAAATTCAGGTAACACTATGTCAGGACATTCGAAATGGGCTAATATCAAGAGGCGCAAAGGCGCCGTTGACGCCAAGCGGGGCAAGATTTTCACTCGCCTGATCAAGGAGATCACTGTGGCGGCCCGTATGGGCGGCGGTGATATCGAGGGCAATCCCCGGCTTCGCAGCGCCGTGATGGCGGCCAAGACGGAAAACATGCCCAAAGACAATATTTCCAGAGCCATCAAGAAAGGTACCGGCGAGATCGAAGGAGAGGTCTATGATGAGATCCTCTACGAAGGGTACGGCCCGGGCGGCGTGGCGGTGCTCGTGGAGTGCATGACCGACAATCGCAACCGGACGGTCGCCGACATCCGTCACTACTTTGCCAAGAGCAACGGCAATCTCGGGGAATCAGGCTGCGTCGCCTGGATGTTCGACAAGAAGGGGCTCATCGTGGTGGATAAATCGAGCATCAGCGAAGAGCAGCTGATGGATGCCGCCCTGGAGGCCGGCGCCGAGGACGTGGTTGAGGAGGAGAGCGAGTTCCAGGTGCTGACTGCGCCCGAGGATTTCGATGCGGTGCGCGACGGTCTGGAGCAGGCCGGAATCGCCTTTGTGAGCGCCTCGGTGTCGATGATCCCCAAGAACACCGTCGATGTAACCGAAGAAAATATTGCCCGGTCGCTGATGAAGCTGCTCGAAAACCTCGAGGATCACGACGACGTGCAGAACGTGCACGCCAATTTCGATATTGATGACGACCTGATGGAGCAGATAGCGTAGAACCGCCCAGGCGGTTATTCGATATTTTTCAGCAACGAGGTTCTCTTTGAATCCGGGGTTGCGGGAAGGCGAAGACGTGCAGCGAGTGCTTGGCATAGACCCCGGTTCCCGGGTGACCGGCTACGGCGTGGTGGATGTCGGTGCGCGGGGGCTTGTCTTTGTTGCCTGCGGCACGGTCCGGACCTCGCCGAAGCTGCCCTTTGCCCATCGCCTCAATGAAATCTTCGAGGGCATTAACGAGGTCATCCAGTTGCATGGCCCGGCGGTGGCGGCGGTTGAGGATGTCTTTCTCGCCTCCAATCCTCGCTCGGCCCTAAAGCTCGGCCATGCCCGGGGGGCCGCCGTGGTGGCGGCCATGCAGAATGGGCTTGCCGTCCACGACTATAGCGCCCGGGCGGTGAAGCAGGCGGTGGTCGGTTACGGGCAGGCGGAGAAGGCCCAGGTGCAGCAGATGGTTCGGGTGTTGCTCGGGCTCTCCGGCGCGCCCAGCGCCGACGCCGCCGATGCCCTGGCGGTGGCCATCTGTCATGCGCATACCTTCAGGTAAGATCGTGTTTGCGGTTGGTAGCCCAGACGGAAACACTTTTTTTGTTACGAGACAGAGATGATAGCATCGCTTGCAGGCAGGGTCCAGAGCATCGGCGGCGATCGGGCCGTGATCGAAGTGGCGGGAGTAGGTTACGAGGTCTTTCTCTCCAGCGATAGCCTGTCGCGAATGCCGGAGAAGGGTGGCGAGGTCTTCCTCCATATCCATACCCACGTGCGCGAAGACGCGCTGGTGCTTTTCGGTTTTTTGAGTGCGGAGGAAAAGGAGCTTTTTCTCGTTCTCAAGACCGTCTCGGGTATCGGTCCCAAACTGGCGCTGGGCATGCTCTCCGGCATGCGGGCTGGCGAACTCCGTGCAGGCGATCGGGGCGGGAGATGTGCGGCGGCTGACTTCGCTGCAAGGGATCGGAAAGAAGACGGCCGAGAGAATCTGTGTGGAATTAAAAGATAAAATTGGTCATCTCGGAGGCGTCGCGGCACAGGATGCCAGTGAGATAACGAGGAAAGCGGGGGGCGGCTCCACAATGAGTGATGCGCTGTCGGCACTCTGCAATCTGGGGTATAGCGATCCGGTGGCGCGGGAGGCCCTGGCAGCGGTCAAGCATCGCCTCGGGGATGAACCGTTTGCCCAACTCGGACTCCAGGAAATGATTAGAGAAGGCTTGAAGGCGCTGGCATGAACCACGAGGAAGACATCGAGGCAGGGGGAGAACGGCTGGTCAGCCCGGATCCCGTTGTGCGGGAGCGGCCCAACGACCACGCCTTGCGGCCTGGTCGGCTCGCCGAGTATATCGGTCAGCAACAGGTGCGCGCCAGCCTTGAGATCTTCATCAAGGCGGCACTGGCTCGGCGCGAACCCCTGGATCATGTGCTGTTCCATGGTTTTCCCGGGCTGGGTAAAACCACCCTCTCGTACATAATCGCCAGTGAAATGGGGGCGGGAATCAAAGTCACCTCCGGGCCGGTGATCGAAAAGCAGGGTGATCTGGCCGCTATCCTCACCTCTCTGCAGCAGGGAGACGTCCTCTTCATCGACGAGATCCACCGGCTCAACCATGCCGTGGAGGAAGTGCTCTACCCGGCGATGGAGGATTTTCAGCTGGATCTGATCATCGGGCAGGGTCCGGGGGCCCGTTCGATCAAAATGGATCTGCCGCATTTCACCCTGATCGGGGCCACCACCCGTACCGGCCTGTTGACCCCGCCGCTCAGGGACCGCTTCGGGGTAATTCTGCGGCTGGAATTCTACAGCCCGGAAGAACTGGTGGCCATCGTCCGCCGCTCGGCCTCCATTCTGGGGCTCGGCATCGACGATTCTGGAGCCCTGGAGTTGGGACGGCGCTCGCGCGGCACCCCCCGCATCGCCAATCGGTTGCTGAGGCGGGTACGCGATTTTGCCGAGGTTGGCGGTCATCCGGTGGTGGATGCCACGGTGGCCGACCAGGCCCTCAACCTGCTGGGGGTGGACCGGTTCGGACTCGACGAAATGGACCGGCGGATCATGCTCACCATCATCGACAAGTTTCAGGGCGGCCCCATTGGTCTTGAGACCCTGGCCACCGTGGTCTGCGAGGAGAAGAACACCCTGGAGGATGTTTACGAGCCGTTTCTCATTCAGTCCGGCTTTGTCAAACGCACCCCCCGGGGCAGGGTGGCGACGGAGCATGCCTACCGCCATTTTCATCGAAAGCCGCCTCGACCTGCCGCCTCCCAGCCCGGCCTGTTTGATGGCGGTGAGTGAGGGGCGGGCAGTCTGAGGGCAAACGACCAACATTTCGGGAGAGCCAATGCGAAAAAACGTAACGGAATTTGAGGCGATGAAGAGTGCGGGCAGCAGGATAACGATGCTGACCGCCTATGATGCCACCATGGCAAGGCTGCTCGAAAGCTGTGGCGTCGACATGCTGCTGGTCGGCGACTCCCTGGGGAATGTGATCCTCGGCTATGATTCCACCGTGCCGGTGACCATGGAACAGATGCTTCACCATGGCGCAGCTGTACGCCGGGGGGCGCCGGAAGCGTTTGTGGTGGTGGACATGCCGTTCGGGTCGTATCAGACCGGGGTGCGGGCCGCGCTCGAAAACGGCATCCGCCTGGTGAAAGAGACCGGTTGCGACGCGGTGAAGCTCGAAGGCGGACGCGAGGTGGAAGATGTGCGTCGCCGCCATGGTCAAGGCGGGCGTCTCGGTAATGGGACACCTTGGCCTTACCCCGCAAACCGCCACGCAGCTGGGCGGCTATAAGGTGCAGGGCAAGGATCTTGAAGGTGCGCGTCGGATGCTCGCCGATGCCAGGGCCCTGCAGGAAGCCGGGGCCTTCTCGCTGGTCCTGGAGTGCGTTCCCACCGAACTTGCCGGGATCATCTCCAAGGCCTTGCGGATTCCCACCATCGGCATCGGCGCCGGACCCGGGTGTGACGGGCAGGTGCTGGTGGTGAACGACATGCTCGGTATGTTTGAAAAGTTTGTGCCTAAATTCGTCAAACAATATGCTAACCTGGCTCCGCTCATGCACGAAAGCGTGAGCAGCTTTGTGAGCGAGGTGCGCGGTGGTGCCTTTCCGGCGCCCGAGCAGAGCTTTGCCGGCAAAGAGGACTACCGCAGTCTGCTCAACGAGTAAGCTCCTTATCCGGATGCGTTTGCAAGCCGATGCCGCCCGAAAGGTTCCCGGGTGGCATTCTTGCCGGATCACCTGGCGCCATCGCTTACGCGGAACGACTCGCTTTCTTACCCCACCTGCCGTTTTTCTCCTGTTTTTTTCCATTATTATCCCATCTTGAGTGCGTTTTCGGTGAATTGACGCCGGATTCTCCGCAATAAATTTAAAAGCCATATGTGTGTTGGGCAGTGAGTGGATCATTCTGGCGTCGCCATACAACATCAGGGGCTATGTTATGCCTTGTGATCAACATATTGTAGGAAAAGGGGTGATGGGTGAACCCTCTTAGGTGCTTGATGTTGCAGTTGATTTTCCTTGACATGAAGGTCTCTGCTGTTATAAATGAAAGGATAGTGGTGCAAAGTGGTTGCAAAGGGGAGGAGAGTGGTGTCGGGTGGTTAAGGAGGAACGGTGATCAAAAGCAGATTCCGCGGCAGGTCGGAACATGCGCTGGATGGCAAGGGAAGATTGAATTTTCCCAGTCGCTTCCGCGAGGTTTTGACCCAGTACGACTCCGATGTCCTGATGGTGGCACCGTGGGGGCGGACGCATCTGCGCGCATTTCCCGTTCCGGAATGGGAAATGCTGGAAAATAAATTGATGACCGAAGGGCTTGAACAGACGGGGTTATCCCGCTTGATCCGCTATATCGTCGGCGGGGTCCACGAATGCAGTATCGATAAACAGGGACGGGTCCTGGTGCCGCAATCGTTGCGCAACGAGGTGAGCCTGCAAAAAGACATCATGCTGGTCGGCATGTTGGCCCATGTCGAAATCTGGGACATGGAAACCTGGCGTCTTGAGAACCAGGCCACCAGTGAGAATTTTGACGGCTTTGAAGAGCAGTTTGCCAAGATGGGGATTTTCTAGTGGTCGGGGAGCTCGATATCGAGCGGATTCACCAATCCGTACTGCTCACCGAGACCCTCGAGTACCTCAGCCCGCGACCCGGTGGCGTGTACATGGACGGCACCATGGGACTCGGCGGTCACACCCTGGCGCTCCTCGAGGCCTCGGCGCCGGACGGCAAGGTGATCGCTTTTGAATGGGATGAAAACGCCACTCGATTCGCTAGAAAGCGGCTGAGCGGCTATCTCGACAGGCTGGTTATTATTCGCCGCAATTTTGCCGAGATAGAAGATGGACTGCATGAGGCGGGCGTAACGTTGCTGGACGGGTTGCTCATTGATATCGGCCTCTCCTCCCTGCAACTCGATATGGGCGGGAGGGGGTTTAGCTTCCAACGCGACGAGCCGCTGGATATGCGGATGGACAGCAGGCGGCAGGTGACGGCTGCATCGATACTTGCCTCCGGCAGCGAAGAGGAACTGGCCGACATTTTTTATTACTACGGCGAGGAGCGGCAGGCCCGGCGCATCGCCGCGGCGGTGGTCAGAGAGCGAGAGCGGCAAGCGATAGACACCTCGATCCGGTTGGCGGAAGTGGTTTCCAAAGCTGTGCCGAGGCGGTTTCACCCACCGAAGATCCATGTCGCCACCCGGGTGTTTCAGGCGCTGAGGATCGCGGTGAACACCGAACTTGAAAACCTGGCTCGTATCCTTACGGAGGCGCCATCCTTCCTGCGGCAGGACGCCAGGTTTTGCGTGATCTCTTTTCATTCCCTCGAGGATCGGATGGTGAAGAGAAAATTCCGGGGACATCCGGAACTGCAGGTCCTCACCGCGCGGCCGATAGTGGCCGGGGCTGCGGAGATCGCGGCCAACCCCAGGTCCAGGAGCGCGCGTTTACGGGTGGCACAGAGAATCACAGGAGATAGTTAAGGAGAGCACCAATGATAGTACATAATTCAGCCCAGACATATGGTCGTTCGGCGGTCGGCCGCTTGCACGTCGGCCAGCGCCCTGCACGTCGCAATGCTTGGGAGCTTCCCGGTGGAATCGCCCTCTGGAAAGCCAGCGCCAAGATAGCCTCGGGGGTATTCCTGGTAGCGCTCGTTTTGCAAATAGGGATGGGGATCTACCTGGGTTCCCTGAATAAATCCGTGCAGACCGCCGAAAACGTTCGGCACGAACTGGTGGATGCCAATATTTCTCTGCTCGCCAAGCGGGCTTCCTTGCAGGCGCCTCGGCACATGGCAGAGGTTGCATCCAAACTGCTCTCACTGCATAAACCCGTCACGGGACAGGTTTTTGTATTCAGTAGAGCAAAAGGTCGATTCGTAGAACCATAAGGGGGGAGATGGCAAAAAAAACCGGTCTGCGCAAACAGCGAAGCCGCCGTCGTAGACTGGCCGTGTTGGTTGCTGTCTTTATACTAGCCGGAGGCGTTGGACTCTGGCGCGTGTCGCACTCGTCATGGCTGGTCGGCAAGTTGCGGTCATTGTATCGGGAAACAAAAGTCGATTCTCCGATGGACGAACCGGTGCGCGGCAAGATCTATGACCGCGATTACCGGGAATTGGCGGTATCGCTCGAGCAAGTGTCCGTGTATGCCCGCGCTCGTGAGCTGCGCGATATCGATCATACGGCTGACCGGCTGGCCGAAGCCCTGGGGCGGGACCCCAAGGAACTGGGAACCGAGCTCAGAGGTGACGGCCTGCGGCTTTGGATCGCGCAGAGCATCACCGAGGAGCAGGAAGAAGCGGTGCGTGCCTTGAAGCTGCCTGGGATTTATCTGCAGCGCAGGTTCAGCAGGTTTTATCCGCAGAAGACGACTGCCGCGCACCTCATCGGCTTTGCCGAGGACGGCATCGGCCTGGCCGGGGTCGAATGTTACTATGATCGTTTGATCGGGCAATTGTCGGAGGCGGAGGCCGGTCACCATTTCCAGGGCAGGGGCGAAACAGCTCTGCTTTTGACCGTGGATCTGAAGATACAGGATATTCTCGAGCATATGATCGACCGGCTCGGTAGGGGCCGGAAAGGGTTCAGGATCGGAGCATACGCCATGGATGCCGCTAGCGGGGCTGTGGTCGCCGCCGCCCAGTATCCTTCCTTTGATCCGAACAATTACCGCCTCTATTCCCAGGATGTCCTCAGCAGCCTGCTGACGCGGCCGATGGTGCTGCCGCCTGTTTTCCGGACGATACTTTGTGACAGCGCCGCTATCCAGAGCCAGTATGCGACGCACGGAACAGTACAGGCCTGGTCGGTTGTCAGCAATGCGCTGGATCTCGGCGGAGAGTTGCAGCTCTGGGATAGGCTGGGATTCGACCAGAAGCCACTTCCGGAATTCGCCAATGAAGAGATGCTGTCCGATACGGTTTCGAGGTATGATATACCCGCGGGTGAAGAGCAGGCTGATTTCGGCACGGTTCCGGAAACGTTATCTCCACTCAAGCTGCTGGCCGCCCTCACTTCTCTGGTCAACGGCGGCAAGCAGGTGCGACCCTATGTCGTCGAAGCGTTGGTGGAACCTCGAAGCGGCAAAGAAGTGCGATTGCGCTCCGCCACTGCCCATCGTCCGGAGGTTGTTGCGGAGGCTGTTTCACGGGAAATTTCCAGTATGATCGGCTCATTCGGCAGGAGTGACGAACTCGACGGAGTGACGGTGAGCGGCACCGTGCATGCCGGGGTCGAGAGCAGGGAAGGGCACCGGATAGAAGGCAATACCCTTTACTTTTCAGCTGTTCCCAAGACGCGGGCCCAGCTCACCCTGCTGCTCACCGTGCAAAGCGAGGGGCTGGCTGCGGAAGCGCTCGCACCTCAGAGTGTGGACGAATCGGGCCGACTTCTTGCGGGGATCCTGCCGAGGATTGCGGTTCTGCAGCAGGTGGGCAAGAGTATCTCCGAGGTAGCGGAACCGCAGCCGGGAAACAAAGGCAACTACCCGGAGCTGGTCAGCCGTCAGAGCGCCCCGGAGGCGAACGTCGTCAAGGTGGTGATATCCGGGCCTGTTACGCCGCCAAAGATGCCGGAACTCGTCGGCTTGAGTCTGAGAAAAAGTCTTCGGCTGCTAGAAGATAAGAACTGTTCCATTCGGATTTACGGCACAGGCCGGGTGGTGCAGCAAACGCCGGCGGTGGGGATGCCCCTGCACGGCGGAATCGAGTGTGTCCTGCGGCTGCAGAGGCAGGAACATGTGAGGCCTGAAACGCTGAAAAAGTATCGGTTGGGCAAACGATGAACTCTCAAACAACCACAATGACGCAAAGCCTATCGCCGGGCGAGCGCGGTATGTTGGCCGATATCCTCATGGATGTGCCGTATACCGTTCTGCGCAAAGGCCCCGGGCGCTGTGAAGAGATGGTTGTCACCACGCTGCAGAGCGATTCCCGGGCAGTTGTGCCGGGGGCCCTGTTTTTTGCCGTAACGGGCATGGCGACCGACGGCCATCTGTTCGTCGGCGACGCCATCCGGCGCGGCTGCGCGGCTGTGGTTGTCGAGACCGGCAGCAAGTGGAGCGTCCCCGAAGCGTGGCAGGGCTGCCTCATAGAAGTGGACGACAGCAGGAAAGCGTATGCCGAGGCCGCCGCAAACTTTTACGGCCGGCCCGCTCGCAGACTGAAGCTGATCGGTATCACCGGCACCAACGGCAAGACCACGGTCAGCTATCTGGTTGAAGAGATACTGGTTAGGCTCGGCCATCAGGTCGGGGTGATCGGTACCGTGAACTACCGCTACCCGCGAGGCGGGGAAAAAGTGGTGATGCCCTCGCCTTTCACCACTCCGGAACCCATGCGGTTTCAGGCCCTGCTCTTCGAGATGGCTCAGGCGGGGGTGAACTACCTGATCATGGAGGTTTCCTCGCATGCGCTCACCCAGGCGCGAATCGGCAAGTTACTCTTCGATGTGGCGGTCTTTACCAATCTCTCCCACGATCACCTCGATTACCACCGGACGATGGAAGAGTATTTCCTGGCCAAAACGACGCTTTTTGCCGATCATTTGAAGTCTGGCGGGCAGGCGGTGGTTTCTCACCCCCAGCAGCCGGCGGACAGCGAAGATTGGTCCGGTCGGATACAAGCACTTTGTCACCAGCGGTCGGTCCCGGTCGTATCAAGCGGCAAGCGGGAGGATGCGCACGTGCGGTTGCTCGACTACAGTTTCTCCCCGACCGCAACCCGTGTGCGCCTTGTGATCGCTGGCGAGACCCTGGAGCTGACCTCTGCCTTGGTCGGTCATTTTAACATTGACAACCTGTTGACCTCAATCGCCGTGTGCCGGGCCTTGGGGCTTGCGCCGAAAACGGTGCTGCCGCATCTGGCCGAGGCCGGCGGCGCTCCGGGCAGGCTGCAGCGGGTGAGCGCGGATGACGGTACGGAATTTCAGCGGCCGGCAGTTTTTGTCGACTACGCCCACACGCCCGATGCGCTTCGGCAGGTACTTGCCGCCCTTGGCGCCCTGCCGCACCGCGACCTTTTTTGTGTTTTTGGCTGCGGGGGCGATCGCGACAACGAAAAACGACCGGTAATGGGCCGCTTTGCCGGAACCCTGGCCGAGGTGGTCGTGGTGACTGATGACAATCCTCGTAGCGAAGAGCCAGCCGACATCAGGCGCCAGATCATCCCCGGGGTGGAGGGCGCCGGTTTGACGGCCCGTGACCCGGACTGGCTGCACCGCCGATCCGCAGGTGAGCGAGGGTTTGTGGAGATCGGCGCGAGGGAAGAGGCGATTGCGCGGACAATCCGCGCCGCCGGCAAGAACGACATCGTGCTGATCGCCGGCAAGGGACATGAACAGTACCAGTTGGGACGAAGCGGCAAGCGATTTTTCGACGACTGCCTGCAGGCTGAGTCGGCCCTTCTTTCATGGAATTCTCAATCGCTGGCACTTGCCACCGGTGGCGAACTCCTCGGCGCCGATGCCAACGATCGGCTGCTTGGCGCTGTTTCCACTGACACCAGGACGATTGGTGCCGGCGATATTTTCGTGGCTCTGCGCGGAGAGCGGTTCGACGGACACGATTTTCTGGCAACCGCCCGCGACCAAGGCGCTGGTTGTCTGGTGGTGGAACATGGTGCGGTGATTCCAACAGATATGAAGACGCCCCGCGTGGAAGTTCCGGACACCCTGCAGGCCCTGGCGGACCTGGCGCGGTTCAAGCGCCGGCTGATAGCCCGACGCAGTAGTCAGGTCGTGGCGGCGATTACCGGCAGCTGCGGCAAGACCACGGTCAAGGAGATGACGGTGGCCATTCTGCGGCGCAGGTGGCCGGCCGGCCCCGACTATCCCGAGGATTGCGTTCTGGCCACCAAAGGCAATCTCAACAACCTGATCGGGTTGCCGCTCACCCTGTTGCCGATCGATCTGCGGCATCGGGCGGCGGTACTGGAGATGGGCATGAACTGCCCGGGTGAAATCGATCGCATGGCCAGGGCTGCCCAACCAGATGTATGCTGCATAACCAACGTGCATAGCGTCCATCTCGAGGGGCTCGGAACCGTAGAGGGCGTTGCCGCCGCCAAAGAGGAGCTGTTCGCGGCAGCGCCGCAAAAGGCGGTTCTGGTCGTCAACCTCGACGATCGGTTCGTGCCGGCAATGGCAAGCAAATACCCCAACCCCAGGATCACCTTCACCGCGACCACCGGTGCAGAGCGGTTGCCGGCGGACCTGTACGTATCCGGTGTGCAGGCGGCGCAAGATGGAGTCATTACTTTTGTATTGCACAGGGGCGGGGAGCAGGAAGAGATCCATCTCTCCACTGTCGGCGAACACAATGTGGCTAACGCGGTGGCGGCAGCGGCCATCGCCACCGCCGCCGGGGCGACGCTTGCCGAGATCGCCGCCGGGTTGGCGGATTTTCGTCCGGCGGATAAACGTCTGGTGCTCACCGCTTCGGCTTGCGGGATGGGTATCATTAACGACACCTACAATGCCAATCCGGTGTCGATGGCGGCCGCATTGAACACCCTGGTGCGGATGGGGTCCGGAAAAACCGCCGCCCTCCTGGGCGATATGCTGGAGATGGGCGCGGCGGCGCCGGATGCTCACCATCGGCTGGGCGTGCTTGCCGGTGAGTTGGGGCTCGAGTACCTGGGAGCGGTGGGCGAATTCCGGGAACTCCTGGTTCGGGGCGCCCGGGAGGCGGGCATGGCCTCGGAGAAGGCCAGGGCCTTTGCCGACAAGGAGAGCGCGGCGAGCTGGATTGAAGAATTGCAACAGCAGGGCGAACTCGGAGAGTGCGACTGGCTTCTGGTGAAGGCCTCCAGAGGGCTGAAGATGGAGACAATCGTCGGGCGCCTTACAGAAACGGTTTGAGAACGGCCGGCCAAATCGGCCCGGCCAAGCTGGTGAATCTGAAAATAACACTATGCTGTATTACCTCCTTTATCCACTGCATACGATTTTTATCGGTTTCAATGTCTTCCGCTATATCACCTTTCGGTCGATCTGCGGGGCGTTGACCGCGTTTCTCGTCATGCTGCTGTTTGGGCCGATGTTCATCCGGGCCGTGAAACGGCGGCAGATCGGCCAGGTGGTGCGCGACGACGGACCGGAGACGCATCTGGTCAAACAGGGGGTGCCGACCATGGGAGGGCTTCTCATCCTGTTTTCCATTACGCTCTCAACTTTGCTCTGGGCTCGTCTGGACACTGCTGTGGTCTGGCTGATGCTTTTTGTTCTGCTTTTTTACGGCATGATCGGGGCTTTTGACGATTTTCGCAAGATCACCCGCAAGAGCAGCGCGGGACTGAGCGCCAGGGGCAAGCTGGTTCTGCAGCTGCTGGGCGCGGCGGTGGTGGGTTTTTACGTCTTTTTTCATTCGGGACACGACAGCCGGCTCAGTCTGCCGTTTTTCAAACACGTGCAGCCCGATCTCGGCTGGTTTTATATCGTTTTCACGGTACTGATCATAGTCGGCGCTTCCAACGCGGTGAACCTCACGGATGGGCTCGATGGGCTGGCGGCAGGCCCCACCGTGGTCACGGCGGCCGTCTACCTGATATTTTCCTACCTCGCCGGCAACGTGGTGCTCTCGGAGTATCTGCAGATCCCTTATGTCGCCGGCAGCGGCGAACTGGCGGTTTTCTGCGGAGCGATATTCGGCGGCTGCCTGGGGTTCCTCTGGTTTAACGCCTACCCAGCGCAGATTTTCATGGGAGATGTCGGCTCGCTTGCTCTGGGCGGCGCGCTGGGGGCCACCGCCGTTGTCATCAAACAGGAAGTCCTGCTCGCCATCGTCGGAGGTATTTTCGTGATGGAAGCCCTCTCGGTGATCATGCAGGTCGGGTATTTCAAAATGACCCATGGTCGGCGAATTTTTCTTATGGCCCCGTTTCACCACCATTTTGAAAAGAAAGGGTGGCACGAATCAAAAGTGGTGGTACGCTTCTGGATCGTTTCCATCATCCTCGGGTTGTTTGCCATTGCCACATTGAAACTGCGATGAAAAAAGGCAGATCATACATAAGAGACGGGATGTGCGTGGCGGTCATGGGACTGGGAGTGACCGGCCGCGCCGCGGCTCGTTATGCTCTCGCTTGCGGGGCCGACGTTCTGGTTTCCGATAGTCGCGAGCGGCGCTACTGGTCTGACGATGTGGAGGCCCTGCTGGGCCGAGGCAACATCGGGTGGGAAGCGGGAGGGCACGAGTTTCGACTTCCTTAAAGAGGCCGATCTGGTGATTGCCAGCCCCGGCATCCCTCGTGAGCTGCCCCTTTTTGCCGAGCTGACGGCGGCTGGAATTGCGGTGGTGGGTGAATTGGCGGTGGCCGCGCCGCTTATCGACGCGCCGGTAGTGGCGATCACCGGCACAAACGGTAAGACAACCGTTACTACTCTGGTTGGCAATATCATGGAAGCGGCTGGCAGAAAGACCTTTGTCGGCGGCAATATCGGCACGCCCCTGCTCGAGTATTTGCTTTCCGGCGACTCCGCCGAAGTCCTGGTGCTGGAGGTCTCGAGTTTTCAACTCGAGGCGGCAGGTGAGTTCGCTCCAGATGTGGGGGTTCTGCTGAACATTTCCCCGGATCATCTGGATCGTCACGCCGGGATGGACGACTATGCCGGGGCCAAAATGCGGCTCTTTCGTCATCAGGGCGAAGGGGACACCGCCATCATCTGGGATGGCGACCCCGAGATCGTCTGCCGGGCCGGCGAAATTCGAGGCAGGCTGCGAAGCTTTGGTACAGGCGAGAGCAGCCGTGCTAGAATCAGCGGCTTGAAGATCACTGCAATCGGTGAAGGCGGGGTGCAGGAGTACGATCTCACAGGGAGTGCGCTTGCCAATGACATAGGGGTGCGCAATGCGGCGGCGGCAATCCTCGCGGCGGACGCCCTGGGAGTGGCGGCGGGAACCATCAGGGAGGTGCTGGCGGGTTTTCAGCCGCCTCCCCACCGGTTGCAGACCGTGGCCGAACTTGGTGGCGTTGTCTATGTGGACGACTCGAAAGCGACCAACACCGGTGCGGTGCTGGCCGCTCTTGCCCAGGTGCCGGGCAAGGCGGTACTCATCGCCGGCGGCCGCCACAAAGGCGAGGATTATCGACAACTCCGGGCGATGGTGGCCGAAAAGGGTCGGGCGGTTATCGTTCTGGGCGAGGCGGCGCCGCTTATCGAGGCCGCCCTTACGGGTTGTGTTCCGATCCGATCCGCGATATCCATGGACGATGCCGTGGTAAAGGCGGCGGCCCTGGCCAGACCGGGAGACACCGTGCTGCTCTCGCCGGCCTGTGCCAGTTTTGATATGTTCACCAGCTATGGCCATCGGGGTGATGTTTTCGCCGCGGCCGTGGCACGACTTGCAACCGTGCAAAGGGCAGCCGGAGGGCCCGGGTTATGACGATGCCCGTGCGCATGCTTCTTACCGGCGGCGGCACCGGCGGCCATCTCTTTCCGGGGTTGGCGGCAGCTCAGGCCCTGCAGCGTCGGCGGCCGGGCAGCGAGGTGCTGTTTATCGGCACCCGTCGCAAAATCGATACCGCCCGAATGCGAGGGGCAGGCATTGTCAGCAGGGCTATATTCTGTCATGGCCTCAAAGGCAAGAACCTGTTGGAGCTGGCCAAGGCCCTTGGCGTTCTGCCGGTTTCCCTGCTCCAGGCAATGTACCATATTCACCGATTTCGGCCCCAGGTGGCGTTGGGGGTCGGCGGCTATGTCACCGGGCCGGTTATGCTGGCAGCCCGACTGCTTGGGGTGCCGACCATTATCCACGAGCAGAACTCCGTGCCCGGGCTGGCCAATCGGAAACTGGGGAGACTGGTCGATCGGATCTGCGTTTCCCTGCCGGGCAGCGAGGTGTTTTTCCCTCGCCCGAAGGTGGTCTTAACCGGCAATCCGGTGCGTGAAAACATTCTCGAATTGGCGGCTGGACCACGGCGGGAACCTGGCCCTTCCCCGACCGTGCTGGTGCTGGGTGGCAGCCAGGGGGCTCGCGGGGTAAACACCCTGGTGACGGAGGCATTTTGTGGACACCGCCAGGGACTGCTGGCAGGCATCTCACTTATCCATCAAACCGGCAGCGCCGATTGCTCCTGGGTTCGAGAGCGCTACAGCGAGGCGGGCCAGGATGCGGAGACAGCCCCCTTTTTCGACGACATGGCCCAGGTGTACAAAAAAGCCGACCTGGTCGTCTCCCGGGCTGGAGCCACCACCTTGAGTGAACTGGCGGTGCTTGGCAAACCCGCGGTGCTGGTGCCGTATCCATATGCCGCCGACAATCATCAGCAAAGAAACGGCAGCTACTATGAGCAGGGCGGCGGCGCGCTGCAATTTACCGAAGAAACGCTCACCGGCGAAAAACTCGCACAGGTGGTGCACGACCTGATCCACGACCACCGCAAACTGGCTGCCATGGGTGAGGCCATGCAGCGTCTGGGCTGTCCGCAAGCCGCTGAGAAAATCGTCGATATCTGCCTTGCGACTGCCGGCTCACAGCAACAGGATGGCACCGGGACGGGGGGAGACTGAAAAAAGCATGTATCATAAAAACAAACATATTCATTTTGTCGGCATCGGCGGCATCGGCATGAGCGGCATTGCCGAACTGCTGCTCAATCTTGGCTATCGGGTGTGCGGCTCCGATCTCAACGATTCCGCTATTACCGCCCGCCTGGCGAAACTTGGCGGCACCATCCGGCGGGGGCACAACGCCGCCTGGATCAATACGCCGGCGCCGACGTGGTGGTCATCTCCTCGGCGATGACAGGAGGACAATCCCGAAGTTCAGGCCGCCCGCCAGCAGATATCCCGGTGATCAGAAGGGCGGAGATGCTGGCCGAGTTGATGCGGATGAAAAATTTCGGCATTGCCATCGCCGGCAGCCACGGCAAGACCTCCACCACCTCGATGGTGGGGTGGGTCCTGTGGCAGGCGGGCTTCGATCCGACATCGTGGTCATCGGCGGCCAGGTCGATAACTTGGCAGCAATGCCAACTCGGCGAGGGCGAGTTTCTGGTGGCAGAGGCGGATGAGAGCGACGGTTCCTTTTTGCATCTTTCGCCGGTGTTGGAAGTGGTTACCAATATTGATCTGGAGCATATGGATTATTATCGGGACCTGGACCATATCAAGGCCACATTTCTCGAGTTTATCAATAAGATCCCCTTTTACGGCGCGGCGATGCTCTGTCTTGACGATGCCAATCTGATGGATCTGCTGCCGCGATCGGCAGTCGGGTTATGACTTATGGTCTGACCGCGCAGGCCGATCTATGGGCGAAGCTGTCCATTTTCGGGAGGGCAGGATCCATTTCACGGTTCCCAAAGACGAGGACTGCGCTGGGGGAGGTCGTTGTCGCCGCCGCCTGGTCGCCATAATGTGTAGAACGCCCTGGCGACGATTGCCGTTGGGCTGGAATTCGATATTCCCTTTGGGATCGTGGCCGGAGCGCTCACAGTTTTACCGGCGTTCAGCGGCGGATGCAAATAAAAGGCGAAGCCTGCGGTATTACGGTGGTTGACGATTACGGACACCATCCCACCGAAATCAGAGCCACGCTCGCGGCGATCAAAGAGGCCTGGCCGGACAAGGCTGGTGGTGCTGTTTCAACCGCATCGCTACAGTCGGACCCAGGCCTTGTTCAAGGAATTTCTCACCGCTTTTCACGAGGCCGACTATCTCGTTATGACGGATATTTATGCGGCCAGTGAAGAGCCCGTAGAGGGTGTGGACGGCAGGAGCCTGCTTGCAGCCATCGAGCAGCACGGCCAGAGGCATACCGAGTATCTGGCCGGGGTGGATACCTTGGCGCGGGATGTGCTCGGCATAGTACGGGAAAATGATTTGGTTCTAACCCTCGGCGCGGGAAATATCTACCGGGCCGGGGAGGAACTGATCGAGCTGCTTGCAGCCGGAAAGAGACCATAACCCAAAAAGAAGTCAGTCGAGGCGAGGTTGCTTTGCGGAATAAGAAACAACATTTCTCCCAGCGCGTGCGCCAAAAGATCGGCAGTCTCACGGGTGGTAAGCGTCGGGACAGCAACAGCACGCTTCAGCAACACGGTTTTGCCGTTGCCGGTGAGCCGGCGCGTCGGAAAAAGTTGCTGCCTCGTGCAGGCGGTCCAAAAATGGTTGCAGGTGCGCAGTCGGCACCGACCGCAGAGTTATGTCGCCCGGCACGGCAGGCAAGAGAGTGGCATCGTTTGCTGCCTCTGGCGAGTCTGCTGATTTTGATCGCCGCGTTTTTCGCTCTCGGAGGCCCGGGCAAGATCGGCCTCCTGTTCTCGGATATGTCCCTATTCCAGGTGAGAACGGTGTTGGTGAACGGAAATCACAAGACCAGCAAGAAGCAGATCGTCGACCTCTGGGCATCGTGCTCTATCGCAGCAGTCTGCTCGGCGTCGATGCAGCCGAGGTTGCCGCCCGGGTCGAGAAAGACCCCTGGGTGCGCCGGGCCGTGGTCAGAAAAGAGTGGCCGTCGACGACAGTGATCGATATAGAGGAACATAGCCCGGTGGCCCTCTTGAACCAAAGCACCGGCGGTCGACCACAGCTCTATTACGTTGACCCGGAGGGCGACGCGTTTCTCGCGGTAGCACCCGGGCAGGACGTGGATTATCCGGTTATTACCGGTCTCGACAGGCTCGATGATAAAAGAATGCGCGCGCAAATTTTCAAGGAAATATGCCTTTTTTTAAAATACACTGGATACAACAATCCGAATCTACCGGCCCAGTCCGTCTCCGAAGTACACATCACCCCGCAAGGGTCGATGGTGGTGTACCTGGTGCAGCATCCTTTCCCGATCTTCTTTGGACGGGGAAAGACGCTCGAGAAGTGCAGACGGCTGGTAAAGGTGCTCGCTTCGCTTTACCGCGAGAAGAAAAACGACGCTCTGCTCTCAGGGGTGGAATATATTCGCATGGACTATCTCAATGACAAAGTGCTGGTGGCACAGGGTGAATCAGGTTGACTGATATGCAAGAAAAAAACGAGTTGGAACCGGTAGCCGAGCAGCGGCTCGCCGAGCGCGAACCCGGTGAGCTTGTTGTCGGCCTGGATATAGGCACAACCAAGATCTGCTGTATCGTCGGCGAAGTGTTCGAAGGCCGGGTGGAGATTATCGGTACCGGCACTGTCCCCTCCCAGGGCCTGCGCAAGGGAGTGGTGGTCAATATCGAGAGTACCGTCAACTCGATCAAGCAGGCGGTCCGGTTGGCGGAGGAATCGAGCGGCTGTGATCTGCGTTCCACATATGTGTATGTCGGCATTGCCGGAAACCATATCAAAGGGTTCAACAGTCCCGGCATCATCGCCATCAACAACAGGGAAATAAAGCAGACAGATATCGACGATGTGATCAGTGCGGCCCGGACCGTGAAGATATCCGAAAACCAGCGGGTCATTCACGTCATGCCGCAGGAGTACATGGTCGACGACCACACCGGCATCCAGAGTCCCTTGGGAATGACCGGTGTGCGGTTGGTTACCAATGTGCACATTGTTACCGCCGATATCGGCGCGGTGCATAACGTGGTGACCTGCTGCAACAAGGCGGGGCTGGAAGTGGCGGAGCTCGTTCTGGAATCGATCGCTTCGGCCAACGCGGTGCTCAGTCAGGATGAGATGGACCATGGTGTGGCGCTTATCGACATCGGCGGGGGCACCACCGATCTCGCCGTGTTCTGCGACGGCACCATCCGTCACACTCGGGAAATCGGCCTTGGCGGTCACAATCTGACCAACGACCTCTCCGTGGGACTCCGGACGCCGCTGCAGGATGCGGAACGGCTGAAAGAGGATTTCGGCGGGGCCATCTCCTCGGTGATCAAACCGAACCTGGTGGTTGAAGTGCCTTCGGTAGGGGACCGCGAACCCCGCAAGATCACGCAGAAGGTCCTGGTGGACATTCTCGAGGCGCGAATGATCGAGATTCTCGAGATGCTCGACCGGGAACTGGTCGCCAGCGGCCAGAAGAACAAGATCAATGTCGGCATAGTACTTACCGGCGGCACCGCGTTGTTGGAAAATATCGTCGACCTGGCCGAGCAGATCTTCGATCTGCCCGTGCGTATCGGTTACCCCAACGGGATAAGCGGAAAGATCGACGAAATTTACAGCCCGCGATGCACGACCAGTGTCGGGTTGGTGCTGTTTGGCAGGGACAAGAATAAAGAAAATCAGAATCGAGAACCATCCGCGCTGGATAAGCTCAAAGGGTGGTTTAGGAAAATTATGTAATCTCTACTTTACGGTCCTCCGATCGAACCGGGCGAGCCCCATGGCCAGGTGAAAGAAAGATATTTGGAATCGGAGTGTTAAATGCCGGTAATATCGCTTTTTGGTGAACCTACAAATTTTTGTTTATGCGAAGGAAGGCAGATGCTATATTTGCCCAATTCAGAAGTTATGCAGTCAAATCCGTTTTGCGGTTTTGGCTCAAGATAATTCAGGGGGTTGAGTATGCCGTTTAGAATGGCAGAATCGGAAGGTGTCGCAGTGGTCAAGGTCATAGGTGTAGGCGGCGGTGGCGGCAACGCCATCAACACCATGGTCGCCAACCGGCTGCAGGGTGTCGAGTTTATAGTGGCCAACACCGACAAACAGGCCTTGTTGCAGTCCCGGGCGGACGTCTGCCTCCAGCTTGGTATGAGTGTTACCAAGGGGCTGGGAGCGGGAGCCGATCCCGAGACCGGTCATCAGGCGGCCGTGGAGTCCCTGGAAGAAATCAAAGAAACCCTCAAGGGCAGCGACATGGTGTTCGTCACCGCCGGGTTGGGCGGCGGCACCGGGACCGGTGCCGCACCCATCGTCGCCAAGGTGAGCAAGGAACTGGGCGCGCTCACCGTGGCGGTGGTGACCAAGCCTTTTTCTTTTCGAGGGCAAGTTCCGCATGCACAATGCCGACCAGGGCTGGGGTGAATTGCACAAGTACGCGGATACCATCATCACCGTGCCCAACGATCGTCTGCTCACACTGATGCAGAAGAACTCCAAGCTCTCCGATATGCTGGAGATGGCTGACAACGTGCTGCTGCAGGCGGTCAAGGGGATCACCGATCTGATCAACGTTCCGGGCCTGATCAACGCCGATTTCGCCGATCTGCGCACGGTCATGCGGGAGGTCGGTCCGGCGATCATGGGGTCGGGCAGTGCCGTGGGCGAAAACCGGGCGGTCGAGGCGGCCCGCAGGGCGATCGACAACCAGTTGCTCGAGGACTTTGGCATTGATGGCGCCCGAGGCCTGTTGATCAATATTTCCGCCTCCGAGGAGAGCTTTGCCATGTCTGAATTCATGGAAGCCTCCTCGCTTATCCAGGAGCGGGTTGACGAGGATGCCAAGGTGGTCATTGGCGCACTCTACGACGACGCCCTGGGTGATGAACTCCACGTTACCGTGATCGCCACCGGCGTAGGTGACGTCGCCGACAAGAAAGACACCATAGCCCAGGTGGACGACCTGCGACCGAAAAATCAGCTGCGGGAGCGGGAGCGTGATCGGGACGTGCGGGAAATCGAATCGCTGGGCTCCGTGAAAGCGGCTCCGGCCAACCGCAACCCGCGACTGACCAGGCTTCCCGGCTCCAAATTCGACACCATGGATCATGCCACATCCTCCTCGGTGAGTTCGCTCGGAGAAGTAGATCGCAGGCGCGATATGCCGGTCTGGCATGAGGACCATCTGGAGACCCCGGCGTATCTGAGGAAGAAGGCTAATTAGTGTCCATCCAGAAGCGGCTATTTTTTTCCTGACTCTTCGTCGCGTCGTCAAATTTAATCCTCGGGATATTCAGTATATGTCTCCGGTTAAATTTGTCGGCGCGCCTCGATTCAGAAAAAAACAGCCCGTTCCTGGACGAACGCGAATTAAGGACGACGTCCGGACGCACCCCGATCTCAGACCGGAAAACGGTTTTGTGGAGGTGCGGATCGAACAACGGGGCGCTGCGGGCTTTGGGAGCAGGGTGCAGCGCTCCGGCACGACGCAATGATTTTTGAGGTACTGCGATCAGGAAGCAGCGCAAGACAGCAGAAGGGCACGTGAGCCGGCGCCAGGATTTGCTGGACCGGGAAAGAGGCAGTTTCCTGAAAAAATTGACGGGGCGTCTGCCGGTAGCCCTCATCTACCCGAACACCTACGAGGTTGGCATGTCCAGCCTGGGTTTTCAGCTGGTGTACAGCATGCTGGCCGCCAGGGACGATCTGGTCTGTGAGAGGTTCTTTCTGCCCGAGCGTGGCGAGTCCTTGCGCTCGCTCGAGTCGCAGCGGCCACTTGGTCACTTTTCCATCGTTTTTTTCTCCGTCAGTTTCGAGCACGATTACATCAATCTGGTGCACCTGCTCCAGCAATCGGGTGTGGCGCAGTTGGCCGTGGGCCGCGGCGATGACATTGCCGCCGGCAGACCGCTGGTGGTATGCGGCGGTGTGGCCACCTTTATGAATCCCGAGCCGCTGGCCCCCTTCATCGACCTCTTTGTCATCGGCGAAGCAGAGCCTGTTCTCGACCGTCTTCTCGATGCCTTGGTCGGTCGGCATGAGCAGATGCGCCGAGAAGAACTGCTGCACGATCTCGTCGTGTCGATTCCTGGTTGCTACGCGCCACGTTTTCACACCCCCGAGTGCGACGAACGGGGCCGCTTGCTTGGCTATCGGCCGGCGCCGGGTTGCCCGGAACGGATCAAGAAAGTGGTAGCAACCGGGTGTGCCACGGCGGCGCATTCTCAAGTGGTGACTCCGGTCGCCGAATTTTCGTCCATGCACCTCACCGAGCTGGGTCGGGGCTGCTCCCGCGGCTGCCGATTCTGCGCCGCGGGCTTTATCTATCGGCCTCCTCGGCTCTGGGACGCCGAAGCCGTGGTGGCCGGGTTGAAAGCGAGGCTTCCCGGCATCGACAAGGTCGGACTGCTGGGGATGGAGATGGTCGGTGCGACCTCACTGGCAACCATAAGCGAATATCTCTCAGGCAGCGGCTGCGCCCTGTCGTTTTCTTCCCTGCGGGCCGACAGACTCAGCGATGAGCTTATCGAGCTGCTGGCGGTCAGCAACCTCAAAAGTGTGGCCATCGCTCCGGACGGCGCCTCCGAGCGATTGCGGCGGGTGATCAACAAGGGGCTGAGCGAGACCGACCTGCTCGATGCCGCCAGGCGACTGGTGGAGGCCGGGATTTTCAAACTCAAGCTCTATCTGATGATCGGCCTGCCCACGGAAACGGACGACGACCTGCACGAGGCGATCGAGCTGGTCAAAAAGATAAAGACCACCATCGATGCGGTGGGCAAGGCGCGGGGGCGGTTGACCGAGATTGTTCTTTCGGTCAACTGTTTCACTCCCAAGCCGTGGACGCCCTTCCAGTATCATCCGTTCGGGATGAGCGAGCCGCTTGGCGTGGGGCGACAGGGCGAGGCGAAGAAGGCGGTCGCCGAACTCAAACGCCGCCAGAAGGCGCTGCGTCAGGGACTTGCCGGGGTCGCCAATCTCCACCTGCTGCTCGACAAACCCGAGAACGTTCTTTTTCAGGCGGTGCTCTCTCGCGGTGACCGGCGTCTCGCGCCGGTGCTCTCGGATATCGCCCGTACCGGCTGCGGTTGGAAACAGGCCATGAAACGCCACCACCTCACCCCGGAAGAGTACGTCATCCGTGATTTTGAGCGGGATGCGTGGTTCGCCTGGTACATCATCGATCATGGAATTGCGCCAACCTATTTTTTGCGGGAGTATCACCGGGCGCTGGCTGGAGAGGCGACAGCGCCCTGCGACACCCGGATCTGTCGCCGTTGCGGAGTGTGTCATGACTGAAAGGAGCGGCGAAACCTACGATCCGATCCGTAAACAAAAGCTTGAAGCGGGGCTGCAGCCCTTCAAGTTAGTCAAGTATTTCTCCTTTTCCAGCCTTGCGGTCATCCTGCTGTTCACCCTCATTCTCTCCTGGGCCATTTCCAAGAACGCCAGGAAAGTGATGCTCAAGCAAAGCGAGGAGTATTCGCGGGTGCTGGCCGAAAATCTCAACCAGCAGGTGTTTCGCCGCTTCGTGTTGCCGGCGGTGCTGCGATACGGCAACATCGCGCTCAGCAACAAGGAACAGTTCGAGAGTCTGGACAGGATCGTCCATTCCATCATCCAGGGGATGAAGATCGAGTCGGTGACCATCTTCGATTCCCGGGTTAATATCGTATCCTACTCGACGATCCCCTCTATTGTAGGGAAAAAAAATCTTGGGGGCGCCGAATACGAACGGGCGCTCAAGGGTTTTTCCAACTCCCGTCTTTCCACCCACGGCTCCATTTTCAGTCTGCTGCCGACCACAGATCCGCTGCAATGCGAATTGCGTACCTTCATCCCCTTTCGACAGGTGCGCGGAGAAGGCGACAACACCGGTGTGATCATGGGAGTGATCGAAATCACCAAGAACCTCTCCCGGGAATACACCAATATCCTCCGTCTGCAGAGCAGTATCATCGGCGTGTCGGCAACGGTGATGATGGTGCTCTTCCTGGTATTGCGCACCATTGTTTCCAGAGCCGGCAAGATCATGGAGAAGCGCAGCCTCGAGCGGCTGCGGCTTGAGGAAAAACTCAATCAAGCTGAGCGACTGGCTCATCTCGGCACCATGGTGGCGACCGTCTCCCATGAGATAAAGAGTCCGCTGGGGATCGTGCGCAGCACCGCGGAGATCCTGGAAAAAAGGATCAAAAAGGTCGCTCCGGGCAGCGAACACCTGGCCCGCATCATTATCGATGAGACTTCACGACTCAACGGCATTGTTCTGGAATTTCTCGATTTCGCGCGACCCCAACAGCCCCGATTCGAAGCTGTGGGAATCAATCAGATGGTGGAGAAAGTATTGGGGTTCGTCACGCCCAAACTTCAGGAACAGGGCGTGGAACTTGACGCCTCCCTTGACGATGGGGAGCCGTCAGTGCTTCTGGACCGGGAACTGTTCTACCGGGCGTTGCTCAATATCGTCGTCAATGCCTTGCAAGCCATGGGTGACGGTGGCACATTGCAGGTGCGGACCATGGTGGAACCAGGTCGCAAGGTGCGGGTTGCGGTGCGAGATAGCGGCCCGGGAATGAGCGAGGAGAAAATCGCTCAAATCTTCAAACCCTTTTTCACCGACAAAAGCAAAGGAACGGGATTGGGCCTTGCTATCACCAAGAATATCATCGAAAGCCACCACGGTGAGATCCAGGTGGAAAGCCAGGAGAACGTGGGAACAGAGTTCAGTATCATTTTGCCGATGGCCTGATTTGCCACTGGGGGCGGACCCGCACCTGCCTGTGATCGGGGAGGGAAGCAGTACGTTCCGACCAATCCAGCCGCCTCACGGGAGGGGGCTTGTCTTTTCCAGGCAATAGTGTTCATATGTCAGAAAGTTCGGTGCGAGGCGGGAGCGCCTCGCCCTTTTACCAAAGTGCCATTAGCGGAGGCGTGGTGTGAGCAAAAAAATACTAATCATAGGTGGAGTGGCCGCGGGTCCCAAGGCCGCGGTGCGCGTCAAACGGCTGATGCCGGACGCAGAGGTGACAATCGTCGATCAGGACAATTTGATCTCCTATGGGGGATGCGGCATTCCTTACTACGTCTCCGGCGATGTGTCCGATGAAAAGGAACTGCGTTCCACGAGCTTTCATATGCTGCGCGATGAAATCTTCTTCGAAAAGGCCAAAGGGGTGAAGACACGCACTTCTACCCGGGCCTGCGCCATCGATCGGAAGAACAGGACCGTGCTGGTCGAAAACGTCGTGAGCGGTGAGCGGAACAATCTGCCCTACGATCTGTTGATGCTGGCCACCGGCAGTCAGCCGGTGGTGCTGCCGATTCCCGGTGGTGATCTCGACGGGGTATTCACCATCAGCGACCTGCATAAGGCGATCGCCATCAAGGAGCGCATTGCCAAAGGGCGGGTTGGCAAGGCAGTGGTCATCGGCGGCGGCGCCATCGGCATTGAAATGGCCGAGGCCCTGACCGACCTCTGGGGGGTGGAGACCGCGCTTGTCGAGTTCTGCGAGCAGTTGTTGCCAAAGGCCGTCGATTGGCCCATGGCGACTATCCTCGCCACCCATTTGCGGGAAAAAAACGTTGAGGTCTTCCTCGGCGAAGGCGCCGTGGAGATTGTCGGCCGCGAGGGCTGCGCTGTCGGAGTGAAAACCGATAAGCGAACCCTGGAAGCCGATCTGGTGATCATGGCGGCCGGAGTTCGCCCCCGTTCGCACCTGGCCGCCGAAGCCGGCCTGCATGTGGGTGCCGGCGGCGGCATCGTGGTCAATGAGCGGCTGCAGACTTCCGACCCTGCAATCTATGCCGCCGGTGACTGTGTGGAGATCACCCAACTGATATCCGGCAAGCGATTCAACGCGCCGTTTGGCAGCCTGGCCAACAAGCAGGGGCGGATCGTAGCCGATAACATGGCAGGAATTCCCAGTGTTTTCAAGGGAAGCGTCGGCAGCTTCATCATGAAGGCCTTCGATATCGCCATCGGCAGTGTCGGCCTGAGCCTCAAGGCTGCCCTGGCGGAGGGTTTTGATGCCGATTCATCGCTTACCTCGCCGTCGGATCGCGCCCACTTCTTTCCCGGTCAGGGAATTCTCTGCCTGGAGCTGGTCTTCGATCGGCGCAGTCGGAGAATTTTGGGGCTTGAGGGCGTCGGACCCATGAACGACGGCCTGTCCGTGCGGCTCGACGCGGCGGCGGTGGCGCTTGCCAAGGGGGCAACTATCGAGGATTTTTGTGATATGGAAATGTGCTATGCGCCTCCATTTTCCCCGGCGATCGACGCCATCAACGCCGCAGCCTATGTAGCGGACAACCTGTGCGATGGCCGGATGCGACAGATCAGCATGGCCGAGTTCTATCGCTGGATGCAAGAGCCGGAGCTGCATCCCGACTGGCTGGTGCTTGATGTGCGGCACCCAAAACAGGCAGCCCCCTTTGTGGAACGTATAGGGACACGGCTCTGGCGGAACCTGCCGTATGAGCAGGTGCGGGAGCGGCACGGCGAGCTGCCGGATGACAAGACGCTGATTATTTTTTGCAACGCCGGTTCGCGCTCCTACGAGGTCCAGTTGATGCTCGATGCGGTCGGCAAAAACAAGTGCATGGTCCTGCCGGGCGGCTTCAACATCATCCGCCGCATGGGGGCCGAGTGGTTGCCCTGATCAGCCGATCTGCTCCGGGTTTATCTTTGTGCGACGGGCGCTTTCCCGTCGCAACCTCGTTTCGCCCGGTTCGGCCGGTGGTTTTTTGGACGGGCCGGGCGCCTTCCGCCAGCAATCCATATTTTCGCCCTTTAATGGACAAACGTCTTTTTCCTGTGTTACTATAGGCTATTGTCAGTATATGACAACTGTTCACCGGTAGGCGTCATCCCCTGGCATTGCCAGCTTGCCTCTCGAAATTGGAGTGTTGCCTGACGGATTATATGCTCCATGAAGGAGTTTTTGGTGAACGTTTTCAGCTTATTGGTTTGGTCGGCGGCGGGCCGGATCGGTGAGCAGATACTGTTTGGCTGCCCCCTTCTCCCTCCCTTTTTTGCTCTCACGAGGATGCACTATGGCAGATGTAAATCCCACTCACATGATTGAAGAAATTCAAGCCAATGTGGGAACCGGTGATGCCATGAAAGCACGACTGGTGCTCTCACATATTGGCGATGTCGACAAAAAAGTCAGAAATCGCATGATCTATGAGCTTTCCCGGGGGAAGGTGGAATTCGTGGTGCCGCTGCTGATCTACCTTTTGTCCGAACATGGGGAGGTAGCCGAGGAGATGCCCGTTATTCGGGAGACGCTGCTTTCGGCGTTGCTGGCCTATCCGGAAAAGCTGCCGCACTTTTTGACCTCACCAAACATTAAGGACAAAACCGAACTCATCCGGGTGGTTGGCGAGCTGTGTTATACCGAGGCGACCTCAACACTGCTTGAGATCATCGCCGCTTCCCGGGATAACAGCGAAATCCTGCTCATCATCGAGACCCTGGGGATGCTGGGTGATCCCGAGGCAACCAATACCCTCACCGACTATCTCTATTCGGCCAGCCGGCAACTGATCATGGCCGCCATTCATTCGCTGGGACAGGTCGGGACCCAGACCGCCATGCACCGGCTGGCGGAACGCATGGGCACCGATAACGAGATCGATTTTCTGATCCTCTCCATCTTTGCCGAGGTGCAGGACCAGATCTCTTTGGAAAAACTCAACGATACCCTCCGCTCCCATCATGCCCATATGCGTAGTTACGCCAAGCGGGAACTGGTGAATATCGGGCCCAAGGCGGTACCATTTTTGATCGATAACCTCACCCATGAGGATCCCGACTACCTGATCCATACCCTGAATGTGCTTGGGGATATTGGCGACGAGTCGGCCATAACGCCGATCCGAAAATTGCTCGACTCCGTTCCCAAGAGTGCCAACGTGCGTTTTGCGGCATACGAGGCACTCGCTCTGCTTCCCTTGAAAAAGGGGGCCTATACCCTTACGGCTGGTCTCACCGACCCCGAAGACCATGTCTGTATCGCTGCCGCCAGGGCCATAGACCGCAACTTCACCCCGATCCTTGGGGCGGGTATCAAGAACCTGCTGCGGGGATCCGAAGAGGAAGCCCGGCATATCGCCAAGATTATCGTCAATGCCCAGGTCGACAAGGTTTTCATGTACCTGGCGGAAGACGAGGTGTTCCAGAGCCTGGGCAAGGTGTACATCCCTCATACCCATAAGGATACCCAGCAGCACTACCACCGATTGCTGGTGGCGGCGGGGCTCACCTCATTTGCCGCGGAGGTCATCGGCGGTGAAGAGAAGGTGGATCGACCGAAGGTGGTTGCCGTTGATGATTCGCGGATGATTCTCAATATCTACAAGGCGACTCTGCACGAACTTGGCTATGAGCCGGTGCTCTTCGAGTTTCCGGCCTCGGCCCTGGAGTGGCTGGAAGGAGAAAAACCGCTCGTGGTGCTGACCGATCTCAATATGCCGGAAATTACCGGGGTGCAGCTGACGACGAAGATTCGCGAGCGCTACTCGCGGGAGCAGCTGCCGGTGGTCATGGTGACGACCCAGAACGAAGCCGCGGATAACGAAGAAGCCATGAAAGCCGGAGTCGACGAAATCCTGCACAAACCGTTCAACGCCGAAACGCTGGGAGCGGTCATGAACAAGCTGCTGAAGTGATATATGCGGGCAGAGCGGTAAAGTGGTTGCCGACATCCGCGGGTCGGTGGGCGTCGGAGCCGGCGACCAGGGGGATGTCGTAGCCGATGGCCATTGCCAGGATGGGTTTTGCGGGGAACGGTTCGCCTCGGATAACGATACCCGATGTGTTGATTTCCAGTGCCATTCCCTTGGCTTTCACCGCCGCCAGCAGCCGGTCGATCTGCTGCCAGTGATCAGCTGTGAGCGTGAGTTCGGGAATGTAACGCAGCGCAGCATCGAGGTGACAGAGCACATTGCCGGGCAGGAGTTGCACCGCATCGAAAAGGGCGGTGAAATAGGCGGTGAGAATACGCTCGCAACCTATGCGCCGGGCCGCATCCATATTCTCCCGCTTCCTGGAGAGCAGGTTGAGATGGCCGGTGGTTCCGGTAAAGCGCAGAAAATGGCATGAGATGCCGACCCGGTCCCAGGATCGCTCCCCGACCCTGGCCAGTATTTCCGCGCCGTGCTCCGGATTGTAGCCAAGCTCCACGCCGGTTTCGATGCTGATCGCGCCTTGGTATTTTCGGCGCAGTCGCGCACCTTCCTCAAAGTAGTAATCAAAGTCCTCGTCGCTGAGCCAGGTCGATTGGCTGTAGTCGACCCCGGTCTCCAGGTGTTCGAGAAAGACGATTTTTCGTAACCCCTTATCAATGGCGCTTTGGACATACTCTTCCATTTCCCCGCTGGCGTGATGGCAAAGCCGGGTATGAACATGGCCGTCGGTGAGTACATCGAGAGAGGAAAGCGGATCCTTCATTTTTCAGGGAATGCTGCGGTGGGCTACTGTGGGTGAGGGAGAAGCTCGGTCTAGGGGACGCCGCCGATCAACAGGGCGTCCCGGCATGTATCAGGCGTTGCCTTGGGGAAAAAAGTGCACGACACCGTCGATATCCGACGTGTCACAGACATGACCCATTTCCAGCTCAAGGTCGATATATTCTTCGTTTCCTTCAACTTCTACGGTAAGTGCGGGAACTCCCGGCAGGTGGTACACGATAGTGCTGGCGGATGAGAGATCAATTGGAGCAAAGAAGAGCTTCATGAAATTGGCAACCTCATAAAGAAGTCCTACTGGTTCCGTAGTGGAACGGCGTGAAAAATACGATTGTCGAAATGTCTGTATACGAAGAATCATCGAAAACTGCAAGACCAAAGCGCATATCAGGAGCGGTAATTGCCGATGTGGCAAAGTCAGTTTCATCTCCGCCTCGCACGGTTACAATTTGACACATGGAGGAGTGCAGTTTATTATAATAACCCTTTGTATGTCGCAAAAAATCGAGTGGAACAGTCTAACCATCTCACATATCAGGAGAAGTAATGAGTAACGACCAGTTCAATGTCAAGGAGAAGAGCCTTTTCGGCACAGAGACAAACCCTTCTCACATTCTGCCCCAAAAGCTCACCCTGGACAGCAGGATCAAGTTTCGGTGTCACCCGGGGGTCAGCTGCTTTACCGCCTGCTGCGGTGGCATCAAGATCATTCTCACCCCATACGATATCCTGATGTTGACTCGCCGACTGGATATGCCGGCCCATGAGTTTCTGCAACACTATACCCAGCCGACCTATCTGGAGCAGACCGACATGCCGGGTGTAATGCTTAAGTTGCGGGAAGAGGACAACAAATGTCCGTTCGTTACCCCCGAGGGCTGCACCGTCTACACCGACCGCCCCTCGGCCTGCCGTTATTACCCGGTGGGAATGGCGGATTTCCATGAAGGCGGCAGCAAGGATCAAGAAGGCAACGAGGTGAGCGGAACCGAGGAGAAATTCTTCTTCATGGTCAAGGAAGACCATTGCAAGGGTCATGAGGAGGACAAGGAGTGGACCATCCGCGAGTGGCGCGAGGACCAGGGCGTCGATGTGCGTGACGAGATGAATCGGGAATGGCTGCGGCTGGTGATGCGTCGGAAGTCCCACGGTTTTCAGGCTTCGCTCTCCGAACAGGCCAAGCGGATGTTCTTTATGGCCTCCACCGACCTTGCCCACTTTCGCCGCTTTATCTTTGAGAGTTCGTTTCTCGACACCTATATCGTCGATCCGGAGACAGTCGCCAAAATCAAGGAGGATGACGTCGAACTCATGCTGTTCTCCTTCAAGTACCTCGCGGCCAGCCTCTTTGGGGTAGCGGATGCGGCTCTGGCGATCCGGGAAGAGAAGATCAAGGCCAAGGTGGCCGAGCTCAAACAGCGGCAGGACGATTCCGTGCTCCAGGCCGTTCGTCAATACGAGGATTTGAAGGCGGAAACCGAAAGGTTGAAAGCGAACAAGAACAAGTAGGGCGAGGTCGGCCCCGACAAATTGCCGATCGAGTCTGAGGTTCTGACGACTGAGGTCCTGAAAGCAGAGGCAAAAAAAGAGGCGGTGGATAATCAATCCACTGCCTCTTTTTTTTTAATGCCCAATGCTTGAGCCCCGGCGGCGGTTTCGCCGCCGGGGTCGAACAGTTGTGGGATGAGCTTTTACTTCTCTTCCGCCTCCGGCTCAAGGGCCTCTTTGCGGCCTTTGAGGAACCGCCAAGTCTTCATGGCGTCCTTTTCCGCCTGGGCGATCAGCTCGTCGGCGTGAGCCGGATTGATCCGCTTCAGGGCCCGGTAGCGGTTCTCGTTCATGATATAGTCGGTGAGCGGCAGGCTCGGCTCCTTGCTGTCGATGGTAAGCGGATTTTTGCCCGCATCTTCCAGCTCGGGATTGTAGCGGTAGAGCGGCCAGTGACCGCAGGCAACCGCCTTTTTCTGTTGATCCATCCCTTTGGCCATGTTGATGCCGTGATTGATGCAGTGGGCGTAGGCGATGATCAGGGACGGCCCGTCGTATGCTTCCGCCTCGGCGATGGCCTTGACGGTCTGGGCCGGATTGGCGCCCATGGCGATCCGGGCCACGTAAACGCTGCCGTAGGTGGAGAAGATCATGCCGATATCCTTTTTCGGACTCTTCTTGCCGCCGAAAGCGAACTGGGCGGTGGCCGCCCGCGGAGTCGACTTGGACATCTGGCCGCCGGTGTTGGAGTAGACCTCGGTATCGAGCAGCAGGACGTTGACGTTCTCTCCTGAGGCCAGCACGTGGTCGAGACCGCCGTAGCCGATGTCATAGGCCCAGCCGTCGCCGCCGATGATCCAGACCGATTTCTTCACCAGGTAGTCGGCGATCGGCAGCAGACGCTTGGCAAAGATGTTGTTGCTGTTCTTGATGGCGGCTTTGAGTTCGGCCACCCGGCCGCGCTGGGCCTCGATCTCGGTCTGATCCGCCTGGGCGGAGCCCTTGATCGCCTCGGCCAACTCTGCGCCGACCAGACCGGCCGCTACAACCTCTTCAAGCAGTTCCAGGGCCTGGCTGCCCAGCTTGTCGGCGGTAAAGCGCATGCCGAGACCGAACTCCGCGTTATCCTCGAACAAGGAGTTGGCCCAGGCGGGTCCTCTGCCGTCGGTCCGCGTACAATACGGGGTGGTGGGCAGGTTGCCGCCGTAGATGGAGGAGCACCCGGTAGCGTTGGCGACGATCATCCGATCGCCGAACAACTGGGAGACCAGTTTGACATACGGGGTCTCGCCGCAGCCGGCACAGGCGCCGGAGAACTCGAACAGCGGCCGAAGCAGCTGGCTGCCCTTGATCGTGGACGGGCTGACGGCGGCCGGGTCAATCTCCGGCAGGTTCAGGAAGTACTTGACGTTTGCGCTCTGCTTGATCCGGAGTTCCTCGGAATTGGGGGTCATCTGCAGGGCCTTGGATTTGGCCGGGCAGGTGTCGACGCAGAGGGTGCAGCCGCAGCAGTCCTCGGTGAAGACCTGCAGAACGAATTTCTGACCCTTGAAGCTCTTACCCACGGCGTCGAGGCTCTGGTAGCCCTCCGGGGCGCCCGCCAGTTCGGGAACCACCTTGACGCGGATGGAAGCATGGGGGCAGACCAGGGAGCACTGACCGCACTGGATGCAGTTCTCCGGCAGCCACTGGGGCACGTTGACGGCGATGTTGCGCTTCTCGTACTGGGTGGTGGCGGTCGGCCAGGTACCGTCATCCGGAATTTCGGAAACTTTGAGTTGCTCGCCCTTGCCCTCGATCATCTTGGCGGTAACCTTCTTGACGAATTCCGGGGCGTTCTCGGGAACGGTGGGAGGCAGCTCGTGGCCGTCGGTGGCCTCTTTGAGATCGACCTGGACGATGTTCTTGACGGCGGCATCGACCGCGTCATAGTTCATCTTCACCACCTTCTCGCCCTTATTGCCATAGGTCTTCTTGATGGCGGTCTTGATCGCCTTGATGGCGTCGTCCTCGGTGAGGATGCCGGAGATCATGAAGAAGGCGGTCTGCATGATCATATTGATACGGGCGCCCAGTCCCAGGGCCTGGCCGAGGGAGACGGCGTCGATGATATAAAACTTGGCCTTTTTGTTGATAAGGTCGCGCTGCACCCGGCTCGGCAGTTTGCTCCAGATCTCGTCCTTGCCAAAGGTGGTGGTGAGCAGGAAGGTGCCGCCCTCCTCGAGGTTGCAGAGCATGTCGTACTTGTCGAGGAAGGTGAAGTTGTGGCAGGCGATGAAGTTGGCCTTGTTGATCAGGTACGGGGCCACCACCTGGTTCTTGCCGAAACGCAGATGGGAAGTGGTGATGGAACCGGACTTCTTGGAGTCGTAGACAAAATAGCCTTGGGCCGAGTTGTCGGTTTCCGTGCCGATAATCTTGATGGTGTTCTTGTTGGCGCCGACGGTGCCGTCGGAACCCAGGCCGTAGAACATCGCTCGGTAGACATCCTCGCCCTCGATGTTAAAGGACGGATCATAGTCGAGGCTGGTAAAGGTGACGTCGTCATGGGGGCCGACGCAGAATTTTTTCTTCGGCGCCATGTGGACCATGTTGTCGAAGATGGCCTTGACCATGGCCGGAGTGAACTCGGCGGATCCCAGGCCGTAGCGGCCTGAGTAGATGACCGGCGGAATGGCGGTCGGGTTGGCTTCCACCGCCTCGCTGACCGCGGCCCGGACGTCGAGGTAGAGCGGCTCGCCAATGGCGCCCGGCTCTTTGGTGCGATCGAGCACGGTGATCCGCTCCGTGGTTTCCGGCAGGGCGTTGACCATGGCGTCTCCGTCAAACGGCCGATAGAGGCGGACGATGACCAGACCAACTTTTTTGCCCTGGGTTACCAGATAGTCGACGGTGGCGGCCACGGTCTCGCAGCCGGAGCCCATCATGACGATGACGTCTTCGGCGTCCGGAGCGCCATGGTAATCAAAAAGATGGTACTGGCGACCGGTGAGTTCGGCAACCTTGTCCATGGTCTCCTGAACAATCGCCGGGGTGACGTCATAATATTTATTTACCGTCTCGCGCCCGGTGAAGTTGACGTCGGGATTTTGGGCGGTGCCGCGGATGGAGGGACAATCCGGGGTCAGTGCCCGCGAGCGGTGGGCGACCACCAGATCTTCGTCGATGACCTCGCGCATATCGTCATGGGTGAGTTCCTGCACCTTCTGGATCTCGTGGGAAGTACGGAAGCCGTCGAAGAAATGAAGGAAAGGAATGCGGGATTTCAGTGAGGCCTGGGTGGAGATGAGTGCCATATCCATGCATTCCTGCACGCTCTGGGAGCAGAGCATGGCCCAGCCGGTCTGCCGGGCGGCGTAGACGTCGCTGTGGTCACCGAAAATAGACAGCCCCTGGTAGGCAAGAGCTCGGGCTGTGACATGGAAAACCGTCGGCGTCAGCTCACCCGCGATTTTGTACATGTTGGGGATCATCAGCAGCAGACCCTGGGAGGCGGTGAATGTGGTGCATAGCGCTCCGGTGGTCAGCGACCCATGCACGGCGCCTGCCACCCCGGCCTCGGACTGCATCTGGGTGACGACGGGTACGGAACCCCAGATGTTTTTCTGGCCCCCAGCAGCCTTGGCGTCCGATTCCGCTGCCATCGGCGAGGAAGGAGTAATGGGGTAAATGGTGATGATTTCGCTTGTGGCATAAGCGACATGGGTACAGGCTTGATTGCCGTCTATTGTAACCATTTTACGCGACATGTGATGTTCTCCTTTAAGATGACTCTTGTTTGTGTACTTCCCTCTCGGCTAGAAACAAACGTATGACCGTGGTATCGTCCAGGCCGGATCTGGAGCAGTTCTACCAGCTGGATCGGTACGACCCGGGTGGCGGTACGTGTGAAACCTGTGGAACCGGAATTACTGCTGGAGGGTGATTGGCCAGTGAGCTTCCAGAGATGGCTATTTCGCCCTGATTCTTCGTTGTGCTGGAAAATTTAATCCTCGGAATATTGGGTATATGCCTTAGGTTAAATTTCTCAGTGCGCCTCGATCGAGAACGAAATATCTCATTTCTGGATGGACACTGGCTAGCCGTCATTTGTGTATTCCCCGGGAGCTGCGCGCCTTGGGTAATGTGCATTATCATGTTAAGATTCTTCCCTTTGTGGTTGTCAATGCCGAGAAAAAAGGCGTTGACAACTGCCAGTGGGGCAATGTTATCTACAATGGCAATGCAATAGCGCAAGGCATCGGGCGCAAAAATGCTCCAATAGCCTTCTTTTGCGGCAGCCGACAACGGCACCCGGAACGGGGGCTGAGGCTCCGACCGGGGCAGTGCGGACAAACAACGGCAGATGTCATTTTTTAATCAGGGTGCCATTATATGGTAATTGAGAAGACCATGCAAGCAGGGAATTGGTCTAAATTATGTGATTTCTGAGAGATGAAAGACCGCCCCTCGTCTTTATAGCTGTAATTTTTCAATTTAGGTATTTTGGTAATACCAACACGGAAACCGAGTTTCTGGAGAACGGCATGCATACGGTATCAAACTCCCTGTTATCCCGTCTTTTATGTTGTTTTACCCAAACGGAACAATTCGCGTTCTTCGACACCTCCCGGCCGACTGAAGATAATACCGTCAGCTACCTCTTCACCTCGCCGCTAAGGCGGCTGCAATGTGATATTAACGGCGATGCGGAGGCCTTTCTTGCCACGGTGAGACAATGGTCGGACCGGGGATATTACCTGGCAGGTTGGTTCGCCTACGAGTTTGGCGGATTGCTGGCCGGATATCCGGATGGTCTGACCAGTGGGCCACAGAAAAAGCTCGGTGGTCGCGGATTTCGGGGTCTATGAGGAGCCGAGCCGGTTTGATCATCGAACTGGAAACTGTGATTTCAAATTGCCCGAAGCCTTTGGGGAACCGTTTGACGACCATCAGGTGCTGGATCTCAGGCCGAATATTTCAGAAGAAGAATATATCGAGGCCATTGCAGCCATCAAAGAATACATCCGGGCTGGGGATACCTATCAGGTCAATTACACATTAAAACTGCTCTTTGAACTGGCGGGTTCTCCGGAGTCGCTTTACCGGGATCTGCGCCGGAGCCAGTCGGTTTCGTATGGCGCCTATATCCGCTGGGGCGAGCAGAGGATTATGTCCTTTTCTCCGGAACTGTTCTTTCGTAAGGACCGGGGCGGTCTCACCGCCCGGCCGATGAAAGGCACCCTGCACCGCGGCCGGGATGGTGCGGAGGACGAGGTTGCCCGGAGCTTCTTGCAGCAGGACGAAAAAAACAGGAGTGAAAACGTGATGATCGTCGACCTGCTGCGCAACGACCTTGGCCAGGTTCTGCACGAGGCTGGCGGCGGAGAGGTGAAGGTGGCCTCGCTTTTCGATGTGGAAACCTACGAGAGCCTGCTGCAGATGACCTCCACCATCCTTGGCATCAGGCGAGGCGGACGCCCTGGATCGGCTGCCGCTTGCCGCCCTGTTTTCAGCGCTCTTTCCCTGCGGGTCGGTCACCGGTGCACCGAAACGGCGCACCATGGAGATCATCGCCGAGCTGGAGAAGGAAAACCGAGGCGTCTACACCGGGGCCATCGGTTTTCTGGCTCCGGACGGTTCGGCGACTTTCAATGTCCCGATCCGCACCCTGGTTTTTTCCGGTGGATCGGCGGAGATGGGCATCGGCTCGGGTGTGACCCACGATTCCGATCCCCATGACGAATGGCGGGAGTGTCTGCTCAAGGGGCGGTTTCTTACCAGTCCGACCCCCGGTTTTCAGTTGCTGGAGACCTTGCTCTGGCAGCCGGGCAAAGGGTATTTTTTGCTCGACGAACATCTGGCGCGGCTCAAACGGAGCGCCGAATATTTCTATTTCGTCTGCGACCGTCAGGAACTTCAGCGACGGCTACGTGGCGAGGCCGAGAGCTGGCGGACGGTGAGAAGGGTACGTCTGGTCCTGGAAAAGGACGGGGAATGCACCATTACCTCAAGCGAGATCGCACCTCCCGCTGCAACCAGTCTCCCCGCGCGGCCGGGGCCAGCCTCGGCAGACCTGCCGCGGGTGCGCTTTTCATCTCGGCGGATCGACAGCGCCAAACCCTGGTGTATGCACAAAACCACCAACAGGGCTCTGCTGGACCAGGAGCATGCGCGTGCCCGTGAGGAAGGGCTGCTCGATGTTCTTTTCGTCAATGAAAAAGGGGAAGTGACCGAAGGAGCCATCACCAATCTTTTCATCTACCGGGACGGCCGGTACGTGACGCCGCCCCGGACAAGCGGTCTTCTGGCCGGTGTGATGCGCGGCGCCCTGATCGGTGAGTCGGCACAGCCGGTAATCGAGCAGGTGCTGTACCCCGAAGACGTACGCCGCGCGGAGGCGGTGTTCGTGAGCAATTCGGTGCGCGGCGTGGTTCGGGTGCGGCTTGCCGACGGGTAACGCTCTTTGCATGCAACGGGGAGCGCCCTCGGTTGTGCGCCCCGGTTGACAGCGCCGCTCTGGGGTCAGTGGACGATCTGCTGGTCCTGCTCCGGGGTGATCGGCACCGGCGGGATGATCAGGTTGTGCTGTTGGCCGAGTTCGCGGATCATGGTCATGAAGCCGGAGGGGAGGGGGACATCGCGATCGACCAGCAGGAGGCCCAACTCTCCGGCCCGGTTCAGCACCTGGGTGCTGTCGCCGCCTTCCTGGTTATCGCAGAGCGTCTGCACCCGCAAGGCGTCGGTCAAGGGGACGAGCAGCCCCCGGTACTCCTCGGCCAGGCCGAGCAGCTCCTGCTCGATGAGGGCCTGGTTGTCACTGCGGAACCGGCTGAATTTCTCGATCCGGATTGACAGTGCCGAACACCTCATTGACTATGGCGCCGGTCAGCATTGAAAGATACGTTGGGTCCTGGTCCGGGTGCTTGCCGGAGAGGCCGGCGCGCAGCTCTTTGAAAAAGATCATTTGGACCACGCTGACACCTTCGCGGAGGACGGCCAGCAGCTGCGACTGTTTCTCGGGAGTTTCACTGGACATGGTGGTGTAATCAGAGGACGACTTTTACGGCCGGGTGGCTTTTGAGCAGTGTATAGATAGAGAGGCGCATTTCTTCGCTCGTTACCCGTACCTTGGCGTTGAGGCTGTGGTATTTGCCCTTCGAACTGGAGTGTGAGTGGCTGATTTCCACCCTGGCGGGAGCACAGGCGGTCAGGATCAGCTGGCGCAGCACCGTGGTATCCTCCCCGATAACCTTGTACACCCAGATACAGGGGTAATCTATTTCGGGCTTGTCCGGGAATTCACCAGGGGCGCGCGTGATTGTATCGTGCATGAGGGGCTTCCATCGTTTAGTCGCCGGCCGCCGCACTTGGGGTCGGCTGGGTTTTCCATTGCCTGCAAGTAATACCGGGAACCCGGGTGGGAGTCAAGGAAAAGGGGAGCGGTTCGTGGGCGAAACCGGTTGTGTCGGGCTCGCATTCAGCTTATACTACACCTTTCCCGTTACAAGCTGCACAGCTATTTTACTAACGATACGACAGTCGTCAATTGATAATGAACGAAGATAGATGTCCGATTCCACCCGCGGAAATGGTCGCGGACGGGGACGACGGAGTTCCGGTTGGGAATTTCGCCGGCCTCAAATCCCTGGACCTGGGGGCGTTGGACAGCGTTCCCGTACCGATATTCCTCCTTGATGCGGCTGGGAGCTTCAAGGCGGCGAACCCCGCTTTTCATGCGTTGGTCGGCGGTAATCCAGCCAGGTTCGACAACCTCGATCCATATCCCCTTTTGGCTCCGGAGGGTGCCGCGCGGCTGCGCGAACTCGATAGCACGCTTTTCGCTGCCGGCGGCGAGGCTTCACATCGTGGCTCGCTGCAATCCGAGGAGGGTCCGGTGCGGCCGGTGGTCTACAAAAAAAATGTAATCCGAGATAGTACCGGCGGAAAATGCGGTATTCTGGTTACGGTAACCGATCGTTCCGAACTCGAATCGCTCAAGACCGCCCTGTATACCAGCGAGTCGGAAAAACAGGCCATTCTCGATGGATTCCCCGGCATTCTTTGCCTCTTCGACGCCGAAGGTCGGGCGATCTGGGTGAGTGAACGAGTCAAAGAGCTGCACCCTGAGCCGATCGGCAAGGATTGCCACGCGATTTTTTGCCGCAGCAGAAAAGCCTGTGGCTCCTGCCCTGTGCCCAAAAGTGTGCGCAGCGGCAAGGGACCGCCTTCGATACGGCAGGTCGAAATGGTGACCGTGTCGGGGGAAGAGCGGATTTACGAGCTTATCGCCACCCCGGTCCATGACAGCGGTAACGAAGTGACCTCGGTGATGGTGATCGGCCGCGACGTCACCGAAAATCATACGCTGGAAAGGCAGCTTCGCCATACCCAGAAAATGGAGGCGATAGGGACCCTGGCCGGGGGGATCGCTCATGATTTCAACAATGTCCTCACGCCCATTATGGGCTATTCGGAAATTCTTCGCTTCAAACTCCTCCAGGAAGGCGCCGGTGATTCGGCGGTTTCCGGATTATCTCGAGGGCATCCTGCGGGCCGCCAGGCGGGCCAAGAACCTGGTGGAACAGATACTGACCTTTTCCCGGAGCAGCGAGCAAAAGGAGAGCCTGCAATATATTCATCCCATCGTCAAAGAGGTGATGAAACTCATGCGGCTGACCTTGCCCAGCACCATCGTCATCAAGGAGCATATCAATGAGCAGTGCGGCATGGTGTCCGTTGATCCGGTGCAGATCCACCAGATCCTGATCAACCTGTGCACCAACAGCGCCCATGCCATGGACGGCGACCACGGTACGCTGACCGTCATCCTCGAGAGCGCCGGTGAAGACGGGCAGGGGCAGGAGTGGCTCTGCCTCAGCGTCACCGACACTGGCTGCGGCATCCGTGAGGACATGCTCGACAGGATCTACGAACCCTACTTCACCACCAAGGAGAAGAGCCGTGGTACCGGCATGGGGCTGGCCATGGTGCACGGAATCATCAAGCGCCAGGGCGGCCGGATCGAGGTGGACAGTGAGGTCGGGGTCGGTACCACGTTCCGCGTCCTGTTGCCGGTTTCCAAAAAACCGACCAGGATCGATCAGGTGATCAACACCGCTGAGCTGATACGGGGTTCGGGGAGAATACTGCTGGTGGACGACGAGTCCCAGGTGGTGCAGGTTACCGGCGAGCTGCTGAGCAGCCTGGGGTACCAGGTGACCGGGCGTACTTCGCCCTGGGATGCACTGGAGCTCTTTACCTCTTCACCGAATAACTACGACCTTGTGCTCACCGATCTCACCATGCCGGAGTTGACGGGGGTGGAACTCTGCCGACGGTTGAAGACGATCCGGCACAATCTGCCCGTGGTTCTCTTCACGGGCAATCCAGAGCAGTTGTCCCGTGACGCGGCGCTGGAGGCGGGGATCAATCATTATTGTTCCAAACCGATATCTCTGCGAGAACTCTCGACAGTAATCTTTGATACGCTGGAGCAGCACGCCTGAGACTATCGAACGGTGGGCATGCAACGAACAGCGTGCCCACCATGGCACTACCTGCCAACCGGTTGGCGCAGGGATTCGACTCGCCGTACAGCCTGGTGGATGCGCTCTTCGCTTAGCGTACCGTTTGCCACCGCCTCGCACACCGAGGCGATTATATGCCTGACGATATCGGGGTCGTAACTGATGTTGTTGCCGACAACGATCACATCGATTCCCGCGGCCAGCGCCAGGCAGGCCGCCCGGCCGAGTCCGTAGCGTTCTGTTATGGCTCGCATTTGCAGATCATCAGAGAGCACCGGGCCGGTAAAGTCCAGTTCGCCGCGCAGAAGCCCGGTGATTGTCGGGGGCGAGAGGGTCGCGCAGAACCGGGAATCGAGGTGGGCGTTGTAGAGATGACCGGTCATGACCGCGTCCGCCATTCCTTCTGCAATGAGTTGCCGGTAGGGGACAAGCTCACAGCGTTGCCAGCTCGCGGAAATGTCGACGAAACCCAAGTGCGAGTCGGTGCGCGAACTGCCATGGCCGGGAAAGTGCTTGAGGCAGCAGCGGATGCCGCGGCGGTGGTGGGCGGAGATCCACGCCCGCGCATGGTCGGCGACTGCGGTGGGATCTGCCGAAAAGCTGCGCTGGAATCGTCCGATAATCGGATTGTCCGGATTGGTGTTGAGATCGACCACGGGCGCCAGGTTGAGGGTGAAGCCCATCTCTGCCAGCATGGCGGCGGTGGTCGTGGCGGCGGCGTCGGTGGCCATGGTGTCACGCGTTTGAGCGAGCACCGCGGCGGCAGGTGTGACCGGAAAGCCTCGCTCTTGTTTGAAGCGGCTGACCTTGCCCCCTTCTTGGTCCACCGCCACCAGGAGGTTGCCATGGGCGCTGTTCTGAAGGTCGGCGATCAGGCCGGCCGTCTGCTCGGCCGAAATGATATTGTTGCTCGGCCTCCGCTTCGCGATAAAGCGGTCGAAGAGAATGACGCCGCCCAGATTTCTCTGCCGGATATCGGTGATAATCGGGCTTGCGGTGGAGACGTCGGCTCCCTGGAAGCCGGCGATGATGAGCCGGCCTATTTCTTTTTCGAGGTTCATCGGACTTTCGGGTTGAAAAGGTTGACTGCAGCCTGATTGCCTGGATCAGGTTGGCAGCTGTCGTGTCCTATAACGCATCACTTACGTACTATAGTAGCTGACGAGGCAAATGGCTTATACAAAACGCCGCGTGCTGTTAGCAGCGTGCGGCGTGGAAAAAAAGTAGCGCCTGTCGAGCCCCTTCCACCCGGGTCCTTTCTCGTTGTCAAAATATTGACAAGTCCTGTTGCGCAGTTACCATTCGCATCGTTGTTCCGCTGCTTTTGACGCGCCGTCCCTTGTCCTTTGCACTGCAAACGGACAAAAAACCGGCTTTCAGGGAAATCAAAGCCCAGCGCGTTGTTGAACAATTGTCGGCAGTGCGCTTTTTTTAAAAAAATCGGGATGTGGCATCCTGATTGCACGCTTTTGCCAAAAAAAAGATAAAGATTTTTGCAGGGTTGCCGATACAGAACGCAAAGAAGATTTTTTCAACAACAGTACGGAAGGCCGACCATATGAACTACCCGACAAAAGGTTTATTTACGACATCGTCGGAGCAAAATTGGACTGAGATCGACAGGGTGCTGGTGGAGCTCGATCATCTCAAACGGCACTCGTTGCGTCTCGATATGCTCAATCAGCTCCACGCCAGGATCGCGGGCGTGCTCAGTATTAGCGGAATGATCGAGGCGTATTCGGTATGGTTGATGCCAGTGGTCAAGCATGAACTGATCGGCTACAACAACCGGACGCGCCGGAAAAAACATCTTTTCTGTTCCGGGCATGGTCCCAACAGGCGAAAAGCCATCGCCTTTGCCGAGAAGATGCTGAAAACCGAGGAGATGGTGAGCGAGGAGCCCAACGGCGAGGGCGACCTCTATGCCCATAAATGGATTTTCGAAACCGCCGATGACGCCGGCATTCTGCTGCTGCTCAACGAGGGGAGACAACTCACCGCTGAAGAGCATGAAATTATCAACGCCTCCCTGGTGGTTCTGGGAGAATCGCTGCAACGCGGGCTGGAGTACGAGGAGCTTTTCGAGCGGGCCAGCCATGACCCCTTGACAGGGCTCTTCAACCGAAGAGTATTCGAGGAGCGGATTTGCTCCATGATGGAGAGTGCCAAAAGGTATCACCGACCGCTGACCATGATGGCGCTGGATCTCGATAAGTTCAAGTCCATCAACGACCACCTCGGGCATCAGGCGGGCGACGAGGCCTTGAAAGCGGTCGCCGAGGTGCTGAGCAAAGCCATCCGCTCTGCGGATCTGCTGGTGCGCATGGGTGGAGACGAATTCCTGGTGATTCTTGACAATACCTCTCAAGCAAACGCCAGGTACCTTGCGGAGCGGCTGTGTCGGGGAGTGGATGCGCTCAATATCCGGGCCGACGAAGAAACCAGGCTGGGGATCAGCATCGGCGTTTCAGAGTGGCGGCAGGACGAGGAACTGGGGGATTGGCTCGAGCGGTGCGACGATTTCCTCTACCATGCCAAGGCGCAGGGGCGCTCACGGATGGCCATGGGATGAAAAGAAGCCGCAACTACGGTCGCGGATACACAAAAGCCGGTTCGATTCTCGAGCCGGCTTTTGTCGTTTATGATTATCGCCTGTCCCTACGCCTCGATCTTCTCGCTATCGAGAGTGATCGTAAGGGGAATGGCGTGGGTTGATCGGGTGCGCTGCTCGGTATGGCCGAGCGACCAGTCCTTGCAGTGAACCGAAGAGCCGAGCAGGGAATCGATACTCGTCACCAGCCCGGCGATGTCGATGATGGGGTGGCGGGAGAAAACCTGGGGCAGTCCATGGGTCAGATTGCAGGCAAGGCAACGACCTGGGCGCTCGTGGAGGAGCAGGTCGATGACCATCCGTTTGGCGTCCGCGCTACGGTAGGCCAGCTCGATGTCATAGGCGCCTTCATCGGCATCGCCGAAGAGGGCATCGAAAAAGTCGTTGGCTCGCTCCGCTGGAAAGAGTTCCCGCAGGGTGGCCGGGGTGAGAATGGCGGCAAAGTCGTCAGTGCTCATAATCGTGTCTTGTGTCCGTCAGGGTGGGGAGAACGCTGAAGGTACTTCCTTGGCGCCTGCCGTTCAACGAGCGGTTTCAGGTATCGCCGTCCCTCATGCGTCTAAAAGGAATCCTAAGAATGTCAATTGGTAAATGACATATTGCTTCGTTATTACCGAGGCCTCTGTCTGAGCTACTATACCCTGCTCGACCATTTTGTCAACCGCGGGTGAACAGGTGCAACCGCCGTTGCCAGTGTCCGGTTGCTGTGGTAAAGTGCCGCCATGGATACTCAATCATTTATCGAACCTGGGCAGAGCCTGCACCAGGGCGTCAACCTGCGCGATCTCAATCCTTCCCAATACGAAGCGGTAACCGCCACCGACGGTCCGGTGCTGGTCATTGCCGGGGCGGGCAGCGGCAAGACCAGAACGCTGGTCTACCGGGTGGCGCACCTGTTGGAACAGGGCGTGGCGCCGGACTCCATCCTGCTGCTTACCTTCACCCGCAAGGCGTCCCAGGAGATGCTCTGGCGGGCGGGACATCTCCTCAACGAGTCCTGCAACCGGGTGGTAGGCGGCACCTTCCACGGCATCGCCAACATGCTGCTTAGGCGCTACGGCTCGCAGATCGGATTCGGCTCGTCGTTTACCATTATCGATCGAGCCGATGCCGAGGGCATCATCAATCTGCTCAAGTCCTCTCTCGGCCTCGGCCAGGGTGATCGGCGGTTCCCTTCCAAGCGGGTCATCGTCAACATGATCAGCGGCTCGATCAACAAGTCGATCGATCTCGAAGATCTGGTGTATGAGCAATACGCGCATCTGAGCGACCATATCGAGGACATCCTCCGCCTGCAAAAACATTATCAGAGCTTCAAGTACGACCACGGGTTGATGGACTACGACGATCTGCTGGTCAACTGGAAGCGGCTGCTGGCGGAATCAAAAGAGGTGCGGGAGACGATTTCCCGGCGCTTCTCCCATATCATGGTCGACGAATATCAGGATACCAACCACATCCAGGCGGAGATCGTCCGGCTCGCCGCCTGCACCCACGACAACGTGATGGTGGTCGGGGACGACTCGCAGTCCATCTACTCCTTTCGGGGCGCCGATTTTTACAACATCATGCGCTTTCCCAAGGAGTTTCCGGGCGCCAAAATCGTTAAGCTCGAAGAGAACTACCGTTCCTCCCAGCCGATCCTCTCGCTGACCAACGATATTATCAATAACGCCAGCGAAAAATACACCAAGACGCTCTTCACCCGGATCGAGGGCGATCGTAAGCCCAGGATCTACGCGGGGCGGGACGAAAGAGACGAGGCAGCGTTCGTGGTCCGCGAGATCCGAAGGCTGAGGGAAGAGGGGTTGCCGATCGATGAAATAGCGGTGCTGTTCCGCTCCGGTTTTCATTCCTATAAGCTCGAGCTTGAACTCAACACCGTCGGCTACGATTTCGAAAAGCGTGGGGGGTTGAAGCTCACCGAGTCGGCACATATGAAAGATGTGCTCGCCTTTCTGCGCCTGATGGTGAATCCGCAGGACAACCTGAGCTGGAACCGCATTCTCCTCCAGCTCGACAAGGTCGGGCCCAAAACCGCCCAGAAGATCACCGGCGCGGTGGCGAACGCGGAAAATCCGTTTGTGGCCCTGAGAGGCTATCCTGCCGGTGGCGCCTGGAAGAAGGGGTTGGCGCAGCTCTGTCAACTTTTTGACGATCTACTGGCCAGCGATCAGCCTCCCTCTGGTCTTTACGAGATCGTCATGGCCTATTACCAGCCGGTTTTCGAGCGCCTCTACGCCGATGACTACCCCAAACGGCAGAAGGATCTCGACCAGCTCAAGGGTATCATGGCCGGATACGCCGAATTGCAGGCGTTTATCGACGACACCGCGCTCGATCCGCCCGATACGGGCGATCAAACGGAGCACGCCAGCGAAAAGCTGGTGCTCTCCACCATCCACTCCTCCAAGGGGCTGGAGTTCGACGCGGTGTTCGTCATCGGCCTTGCCGACGGACGCTTTCCCCACGGATCCGCGGGTCTCGGCGAGCAGTGGGAGGAGGAGCGACGGCTGCTCTATGTGGCCGCCACCCGGGCGCGGAAATATCTCTATCTCACCTATCCTCGGGAGTTGATGACCCCGGACCGGCAGTTCCGGCGAGTGGGGATGTCGCCGTTTTTGACCGAACTCAACCCCAGCCTCTACGAGCGGGTCGAAACCGGATCCGCAGGCGGCTTTTCGTTGCCGGGCAGTGAGTTCAGCGGGCCGGTTGCCACGCCCTCCCGGCCGAAAAAGACGAAGAAAATCGGCATATCTGATTTCTCCGTCGGCTGTAAGGTGCGCCACCCGTTTTTCGGGGACGGCACGGTGAAAAAGCTTGCCGGACCCCGTTCCCTGGATGTACTCTTCGACCGGCATGGGCTCAAGACCCTCCATCTTGACTACGCCAAACTGACAATTCTGTAAACGTTCATCCACACATCCACAAATCTACTCGACACGATCAGGCCGTCGTCTCTCGAGCAAGAGGCTTTGGGAACGTTTGCGATCAATGAAACCTGGTGGTTGCGGAGAGTCTATGACCTACCGAGAAGCGGTGACGTTTCTGGATAATCTCCAGATGCACAAGATCAAGCTCGGGCTCGGGGCGATGCGCGCCTTTCTTGCCCGCGTGGGGCAGCCGGAACAACGGCTGCGAATCGTCCATGTCGCCGGCACCAACGGCAAGGGTTCGGTTTCCGCCTCTCTGCTCGCGGTTCTCAAACGCGCCGGTCTGCGGGTCGGCCTCTATACCTCGCCGCATCTAAGCAGCATCCGCGAGCGGTTCCGCATAGGTGAGCGCTATATCAGCGAAGAGGAGTTCGCCCGCATCGCCACCGCCATTGCCAAGACTCTGGGTGAAGAGCAGATCACCTATTTCGAGTTTTCCACCGCCCTGGCGCTGCTCTGGTTCGCCGAATCCGATCTCGATCTGGTTATTCTGGAGACTGGCCTCGGAGGCAGGCTCGACGCCACCAATGTAGTGAATCCGCTTGTTTCGGTGATTACCAGCATCAGTATGGACCACGAAGCCTACCTCGGCAACACCCTGACGGCGGTGGCCTCGGAAAAGGCGGGCATTATCAAGCCCGGGGTCCCGGTGGTAGCGACCGACGGCCGTCCGGAGATCGTCGAGGTGCTGGAGCGAACGGCGTGCCGAGCGAGGCGCGCCGCTGTATCTGTTGGGGCGCGATTTCGAATACGGCGGCCTGAGTAACGACGACTGGAGCTGGCGCCCCTGCCGACCGGAACTTGGAAAGAGCGTGGAAGGGTTGCGATGTTCCATGCGCGGCGCCTACCAGCGGGAGAACGCCTCTCTGGTGATCGCCGCCTTGCGGGTGCTGGGAGAGCGTGGTATTGCCGCCGGTGATGATGATCTGAAGGCCGGTCTTGCCGAAGTGGTCTGGCACGGCAGGCTGGAATATCTGGTGCTGGAGCGCACTACGCGCCAGCAGCTGGAAGGCGGTGCGGGACGGGAAGAGGGCGCGGTGCGCTATCTCCTTGACGGCGCACACAATCCGGATGGTGCCAAAAAATTGGCGCAGACCCTGCGCGATGAATATACCTGCCGGCGGCTGATCCTGATCTGGGGCGCCATGACGGACAAGGATATCGCAGGAGGGCTGGGTTGCATGCTGGGGCTTGCCGATACCCTTATTCTCACCAAGCCCGCGGGTGAGCGTTCCGCGGAACCCGAGCAACTGTGGGCCGCCCTGCCCGAAGAGGGACAGGTAAAATCGCTTCTGGTCCGTGATGTCGGCGCAGCTCTTGAAGAAGCGGAGCGGTTGGCCGGTTCCGAGGATCTGATTGTGGTCGCCGGCTCGCTCTACCTGGTTGGAGCGGTGCGTAAGATACTCGTCGGGGAGCTGGTGGACGGTTGATGGATTTTTTCGGTTTTGACGGAATGGATGAAGCGGCCCTGAGGGCCGAACGCGCCAAGGCCCGCGAGCTGCGCAAGAGCCGCTGGTGGCAACGCAAGACCGCACCCGGTATATGCCATTATTGCGGCAAAAAATTTCCGTTCAAGCAGCTGACCATGGATCACCTGGTGCCGCTGGCCCGGGGAGGGCGCAGCACCAGGGACAACCTGGTGCCGGCCTGCAAGAACTGCAACAACCTGAAAAAATCGATGCTGCCCCTGGAATGGGAAGAATATCTGGCCACCCTGAAAGAGGACGGCACCAGCTGATACAGGGCGCATACCGGCCGCCTTCAAGAAAACCGATTATGATTTTGCGAAAAAATTCCGGGATGCTATAATTCTGCTTGCGATCGGGTGATATTGTGGTAATTTTGTTCGCCTCATCAATAGTAGAGATGCACATCACGGGCGGGTAGCTCAGCTGGATAGAGTGTTGGCCTCCGAAGCCAAAGGTCGCGGGTTCGAATCCCGCCTCGCCCACCAGAATAGAGAAGGGAAATCAAGTGAATATGCTTGGTTTCCCTTTTTTTGTTTTTTTGCGCGGGAACTCCTCGCCCCCACCCCCTCTGATTCCCGCTAAATGGAGGAGAAGGGTGGGGCAATTTGACAGAAGTCTATAGTTGGCATATATTATGTCTATCTTTAGACCAACGGGAGGTTCGAGATGGGGCTCGCATTACTCAATGAACAGGAGTTGACGGTCACCGAGGTGATCAAGGAAATCGAGAACGGATTGCCTCTGTCGGCATTCATCGCCATCCGAGATGAACTCGGCCTGACGGACCGGGAACTCGCTGAGGTTATACGAGTTCCCAAAAGCACGCTCGCGGTCAGGAAAAAGAGAGGGAAATTCTCATTTGAAGAATCCGAGAGGCTGTATCGGCTCCAAAGATTGGTGGAGAAAGCCATTGATGTTTTCGGCGATCTGGAAATGGCTCAAAAGTGGTTAAAAGATAAAGCGTACGGATTGGGCGATGTGCCACCGCTCGATTTCGCCAAAACCGAACTCGGGGCAAGGGAAGTCGAAAACCTGCTTGGCCGTATCGAGCATGGTGTATTTGCCTGATGAAAATCGTTTCCTACCGCCTGGTGAAACAACGACACACCAGGGCGGCCTTTGACGGCGAAGGCGCGCGCCTCTATGGTGGCCGGTGGAATAGCCCGGGAGTTCCACTCGTCTACACCTCCGAGTCCTTGGCTCTCTGCTGCCTTGAGATATTTGTGCACCTCCCCTCCTATGATCTGTTGCAAGATTATGTTTATATGCAAGTGAGCTTCGATTCCAGCCTTGTCGAAGATGCGCGTCTTGTTGCGGGATGGGATGCAAGGCCCGTATCTCAAGTATCGCAATCGATTGGCGATCAGTGGGTTAAAAGCGGTGCATCGCCGGTTCTCAGAGTGCCCAGTGCCATTATTCCTCACGGGTCGAATTACTTGATCAACATCGCGCACCCAGATTGCAAAAAAATTGAAATAGGAAAACCTCTGTCCATGGCTTTTGACCCGAGATTGCAAAAGAGCTAGCCCTGCAATTACTCAGATGAAACGGCGCACATCGAGAATCTCACCTTTATGATCGCTTTTTATGCTTTCAAGGTAGACCTTGGCCACCTGGGAAGCAGGTGTTCCGCCACTGCTATCCATGCCCCTGGCTTCCATGGTTTCCTTGACCCATCCGGGACTGACGCAGTTGATGCGGATGCCGCGCTTTGCTTCCAGTTGTGCTGCTCGAACGAACCCCTCGATGGCGGCGTTGACCATGCTTAGCGATGTCGATCCCGGCATGGGATTTTGACTGAGAATGCCGCTGGTGAGGGTGACGGCACCGTTGTCGTTGAGAAATTGCATGCTCGCAAGGCAGAGGGCGACCTGACCCATGAGTTTGTGCCGAAGACCGAAGAGATAATCGTCGTAGGCAAGTTCCTCCATGGAGGCGAATTTGGCAAGACCGGCGGCGCAGATGAGCGCGTCGAATCTGCCGATCTTTTCAAACAGCGCCGCAATGGAATCCGAGGAGGCCATGTCGACCCGGTAGGTTCCCTGGGAGTGAGCGACGGGGATTACCTCGTGTTCTGCTGCCAGTGCTGCAACGATTTCCTTGCCGATGGTGCCGGTGGCGCCGATGACTATGATTTTCATACCGATCCTCTTTGTGATTTGACTGTTTTCCCTTCCCGCCATGGTTGGCCGCAATGCTCGCCTATGGACCAATAGCCGATCCGCATGAAATCAAAGAGCAGCGGATCGATTTTGGCCACGTCCGGTTTGCCGTCGGTCAGACACCGCTCGGCGACGTAGGTGGCTACCAGTTCGCCGATAAAAATTTCGTGATGGCCTAGCGTGACGACCTGGGCGACGCTGAGTTCCATGGAAAGCGGGCATTCGGCGATCATGGGGGCATGGGCGAGATGGCCGCGTTCGACCTCGAAGAGCTCACTCTTGTCGACATTGGCTCCGGAGACCAGACCAGCATAATCGGTCATTGCCATCATGCTCCGGGAGGGGATGTTGATGCTGAATTCGCCATGTTCACGAATGCCCTTATTGGTAAAGTGCGAACTGTTGGAGCCGATGGAAAGGTATTGCGGCATCTCGCCGGTTGCGTGGTTCATGATCCCGACGTGGGCGATGGTGATCCAGTTGGGTCGGCCGTCGACATCGGCGCCGACCAGAGTGGTGAGGGAAGGGTAGAGACCGTTCATTGCTCCCATGGCTAAACGTTTCATTTTTGTTTTTCTCCTTTATGAGTTGTGCAGGCAAATTCATTGTCACTGAAATGAACTGCCTCACCCACAGGTGGCCAGACGACATCTTCAGATAGTAACGAGAAGGACAGCGCGAAAATCGACGGTTTCACGCCAGGGCTTCAGCATATCTCTGCATTATTGTAAGGTAATTCGAAGATTGACAACTGGGGATAGTCCGCTTTATTGTTTTATTTACAAGGTGCACAATCCTTGCGCCTGACAACACAAACGCAGCCGCAAGGAGAAGCCGTGGGTGCCATGCCGTATAAGAGTAGCGTGCAAATCATGGGCGGCAGTTGCATCAAGAAGGTTTCCACCTACACATTATGAACACGTAACCGTTTGCCAGGTCGGCTCACTGCCGGCCAAGCCAATGACCTGAGAACGTTTTCCATTGCTCCAATTGGGTGCAGGCAAGCGTAGACTCCGTATGCGGTGCCGGTGAACGTTTACGGGGTAACTGCAGAAAAGGAGCAAAGCAATGGCCTATATCTGCCAGAACTGCGGCGTGAGCGACACGGATTCGAATAGCCTCTGTAACCCGATAAACGAAGAATATAAACATAAAGCATGCAGCATTGGATCTGCCGAGATTTGCAACGAAAAAGCCTCGGCAATGATGTATTCGTGCGACTGCGGAAGTGTTTCGGCGAACCCTCTGCATCTCTGTCACCCCCAGAAAATCGAGTAAAGGTCCGCTAGGGAGTATCCGTCAAGAAGCGGGATGAATTGGAGTTGTTGAACCGCTACAAATTTGTAAACCAGACTGTGCTCAGCGCCCAGCATATTATTGGAATCGGGTGTGGAATCCAGTTCACGAGCAGGTCGTGTTTGCGTGGCCTGTGTATGATCTTTTATGCCTGTTGGTCTCGACGTTAATTTTGCCGGCCATCTGGGAAATGATTTTCTCGTGATAATCTGTGATTGCAGAACGTTGGGGGTGGGAAGAAAGAAAATCTCGTCACGCGTCCGCTCAGCCTCCAATCCCTGCGCAACTGCCTGTCGGATTCCAGAGTTATCCTCGGATATTCAGTTATGCCTCCGAGAGTTTGCTGCGCGTATAATCCGACAGACTCAGAGCACGATACACTGCTTGCACGAAACCGGTACGCTGGTAAACCCGTGCTGCTTATTGATTTGCTCAAAATTTGGCTATCCCGCTGCCCACCCCTTCAACCGGAAAGTCACCGACGATTTCCATCCGGGTACGGGAAAGAAATTACTGCTGCTTGGCGCCTTTCTCTTCGCTTTTCTGTGTTTTTTCTATCCTTTTTGCCTCCTTGGCAATCATGCTCCTGAGTTCTGGAAGATTCTTACGTACTCTCTCAATGCCCAACTTGGCTCCTTTGGCAAGAAGCTCGGGCATCTTTTCAATGGTCTTTTGTCCTACGGGAGATCTATAGAATTTTGCAATTTCATTGAGTTCCTTTTCGCTGAATGCATCTGCATAAATTTGCACCATATCATCCTTCAAACTTTCATAACTCATATATTTTCTATAGAATTTCAATAAGATATCTTTGTAGGGCCGCATTGCCGGACGCTGGCGCAGTTGTACATCCAGCATTGCGTCGATTGATTTTTGCAACGCCACCTTGACATTCATTGCTTCCAGCAAGTTTTCCGCGGCTTTCAACCGTTGATCGGATTGCGCCTGCGCCAGACCTGTAAAGCAAAGCAGCACGACAAGTGCCAGTAGAACCGTTTTTTTCATTGTCCTTTCTTCCTCTTTTGTTGGATTAAGTTTGTTTTTCGTTTCTCTCGTCAAACGTTTGTTTATCGATGACGAAACGTTCTTGTCTTCCGTGCGCAATGGCATCAACACTATCGTGTGCTCCTACCCTAAAGACCAGACGGCGCCCATCCACCTCTTCCTGCCTGATTTTGGCTGTAACTTCCAGCCCAGGAGGAGTTTTGCAGCGGTATGGCTGACATCGATATGAGTGCCCACTGTTTGTTCTTTGGGCCAATCAAGGTGAGGGACAACGGCCTGGATACAGGTCCACTCGATCAATCCCACCATAAAGCCCGTGGCAAAAACCTCCGGCATGACCAGGAACTCGCTTGCCTCCGGATAGAGAGCCGGAACCGACTTTGAATTGTCGATGGTGAACGATTGCTACGAATCTATAATGGTTTTATAGAGTTAACCGGCCAGTAATCCTCAGGCAACCATGAAAATGCTCAATAGCTACCACAAAGTAACCAGTCTTCTTGGGGGTATTCGCCTATCGTGATCTAACCATGTGTCAAGTCATAAAACAATGCTTGCGTTGCCATGAGCTGCCGTTCATCGCCACAGGCGAAATAGTTCAAGATTCCGTTGTTGCATTACTTTCTGAATGGCGTTGTTTTCCCTCATTCTTGTAATGCCGCAAATTTGCTTACGGCTCAATTTCGACTATCATAGATGATATGCATCGGGCAGCATAACCAAGATCGTAATACGGACACACTATGGATGAGGAAAAGAGCAGCATCGAATCACTCTACGCTGGATTGCAATCAGTTATCGAAAGCAGTTTTCCCCGCAGCTGCCCTTGCTGCGGTAAAGAGTTCGCGACTGTCAGGGAATTTCTAAAAGAAACCCGCGCCATACAAAAATCAACCGGCTTGATGGCTACCGAAGAAGAGGATGGCATGGTCATCATCGAGCTGTACCGCAATTGCAGTTGTGGTTCGACGTTGATGGAGGAGTTCTGCGACCGGCGAGATGATTCCACGGCAGGAGTCGATAAAAGAAAACAGTTTGATCAACTGATTAAGTTGCTGTTGGGAAAGGGGATCGAAGAAAATCTTGCCAAAACCGAGCTGCGTAAGATTTTCCATGGAGGCACCAGTCAGTTGATATTTCGGCTGCTAAAACCGCATATCGCCACCATAAAATCGAAATTGAGCAGAAAGAGAACTTGAATCGGTGTGGTGGTCCTTGGAATGCTGGCAATTAGGTCTGGCCCAATCCAGGTCTTGGGGGAGGGGCGTTTGCTGCGAGGCCACCGGCAATAGCCGGGAATGTTCGGGAAAATATTGTCATCCTGTCTTTGTTCGTATACAGCAAAAGTATACTGGCAAAGGGTTCGGATTTTGAAGGGCCATTTTTCAGGTTTGCCTGAAAAAGTGTCTTTTTGTTTCCTTACCTCGTGCGAGGGCTGCAATTCTGCAATGTTACGCAAGTGGGAGGCCTGACCGAGCGAAAGTGCAAAATTTTTTGGGATCTTCTGGGCGACATTATGCTCCAGGAAGAAATCTCTTAGCGAGGAGAACTGGAATGAAAAGGAGACGGGCCAGGAGTCAAAATGTAACCCGTCCCCTTCGCTTTCGGCTGATCATGCCGTGATGGGGTGGTACTGATAGCTTATTGCTCTGCAAGGTCGAAGCGGTCAAGGTTCATTACTTTGTCCCAGGCCGCCACGAAGTCGTGGACGAACTTCTCTTCGCAGTCCGCGCTGCCGTAAACTTCCGCCAGGGCGCGGAGTTCGGAGTTGGAACCGAAGATGAGGTCGACACGGGTTCCCGTCCATTTGAGTTCACCTGTAGCCCGATCGCGACCCTCGAACAGGTCTTCGTCTTCAGAGACCGCCTTCCAGGTAGTACCCATGTCGAGCAGGTTAACGAAGAAATCGTTGGTCAACGCATCTTTTCGGTTGGTGAAGACGCCGTTGCTTGGACTGATCGAAGTTGGTATTCAAGACGCGCATGCCGCCAACCAGAACCGTCATCTCGGGCGGGGTCAGGGTCAGCAATTGCGCACGATCGACCAGCATCTCTTCAGCCGATACGGTGAATTTGGTCTTGAGATAGTTGCGGAAACCATCCGCTTCCGGTTCCAGAAAAGAGAAGGACAAACATCGGTTTGTTCCTGCGAGGCGTCCATGCGGCCCGGGGTGAACGGAACCGTCACTTCGTGACCCCCATTTTTTGCGGCCTGCTCGATAGCCGCGCAACCTGCCAGCACGATCAGATCGGCCAGAGAGACCTTCTTGCCAAACGAGCCTTGGATGGCTTCCAGCTTGCTTCATCACTTTTCCCAATTGATCTGGCTGGTTGACTTCCCAGTCCTTCTGGGGTGCCAGGCGAATGCGGGCACCGTTTGCGCCGCCGCGCATGTCGGAGCCGCGGAAGGTCGAGGCCGATGCCCAGGCGGTAGAGACCAACTCCGAGAGAGACAAGCCGGAATCGAGGATTTTGCCTTTAAGCGTGGCGATGTCAGCTTCCCCTATCAGTTCATGATCCACTTCAGGGATCGGATCCTGCCAGATCAGCTCTTCGTCGGGAACTTCCGGGCCGAGATAACGCACGCGCGGGCCCATGTCGCGGTGGGTCAGCTTGAACCAGGCGCGGGCAAAGGCGTCCGCCAACTCGTCGGGATGTTCATGGAAATGGCGGGCAATCGGCTCGTAGATCGGGTCCATTCGCATCGACATGTCGGCGGTGGTCATCATGATCGGGACCCGCTTTCGAGGCATCATCAGCGGCTGGCGCCATGATTGCTGTCGGTCGCCTGCTTTGGCGTCCACTGGTTGGCGCCGGCCGGGCTTTTCGTCAGTACCCACTCGTTGCCGAACAGCATGTCCAGATAATAGTTGTCCCATTGCGTCGGGGTCGGCGTCCATGCAGCCTTCCAAACCGCTGCCTATCTGGTCCGGGCCTTTACCGCTTTCATAGCTGCTCTTCCAGCCAAGCCCCTGCTCCTGGAGGCCGGCAGCCTCGGGTTCAGGCCCGACCATTGCGCCGGATCGCCGGCGCCGTGGCATTTGCCGAAGGTGTGCCCGCCAACGGTAAGCGCCACCGTCTCATAGTCGTTCATTGCCATGCGGGCAAAGGTTTCCCGAACATCGAGGCCGGATGCGGCCGGATCGGGATTGCCGTTGGGTCCTTCCGGATTGACATAGATCAGACCCATCTGCACGGCGGCGAGAGGATTTTCGAGATTTCTCTCCCCGGAGTAACGCTTGTCGTCAAGCCAGATTTCCTCCGCGCCCCAATAGATGTCTTTTTCCGGTTCCCAGATATCCGCGCGTCCGCCGCCGAAACCGAAAGTCTTGAAACCCATCGATTCCAGCGCGACATTGCCGGTGAGAATAAACAGGTCGGCCCAGGAGATTTTACGGCCATATTTCTGCTTGATCGGCCACAGCAGCCTGCGCGCCTTATCGAGGTTGACGTTGTCGGGCCAGCTGTTGACGGGCGCAAAGCGCTGGTTGCCGGTCCCTCCGCCGCCGCGGCCGTCGGCGGTGCGGTAGGTGCCGGCGCTGTGCCATGCCATGCGGATGAACATGGGTCCGTAGTGACCGTAATCCGCCGGCCACCAGTCCTGCGAATCCGTCATCAGTTTGCGCAAGTCCTCTTTCAAGGCGGCATAGTCCAGGCTCTTGAATTCTTCAGCGTAATTAAAATCCTCTCCCATCGGATTGGACTCGGAGGAGTGCTGGCGCAAGATGTCGAGATTCAACCGGTTTGGCCACCAGTCCTGATTCGACCTGCCGCGCGCCGAGTGTCCAGATCTTCCCGTTACCGGGCATTTCGTTTCATCACTCATGAAATTGCCTCCTCTTGTCTAAAAAAACGATTTTTTAGCGTCCTTTCTTCTTACATTCTCGGCAGATGCCTCGTACCTCAACGTGTGTCGCTTCAATCTCGCCAAAAGAGCCTATGGAATCAGGCAGGACGATATTATCCAGATCTTCGCTGTAGAAGTCGCGAGTGAACCCGCATTGCCTGCAAACGAAATGATGGTGGCTTTCGAGGTTGGCGTCGAAACGGGTCCGCTCACGGGTTAAACCAAGTGTGACGACCAGCCCGAGATCGTTGAGCAGCCAGAGTGTCCGGTAGACGGTATCAAGGGATACCGTCGGTATTCGTTGCCTGACGCGCTGGAAAACCAGATCGGCATCGGGATGATCCCCTGTTTGAGCGACTTCACGGAAAATTTCTATCCGCTGATGCGTCAGCTTGATCCCCTGGTCACGGCAAACCGTTTCAAAGTGTTGCATTCGCTCTTCAATTTCTTTCTTCTTGATTCGCATATACGCCTTGTTATTAGGAATCGATTCTTACTTAATTGTTAACCACCATCTAGAGGGCAGTCAATGCCCGGACCAATATTTAACCAAAGAATAAGAGGTTATCCAAGGTGCTGATATTATGTATTATCAGAAACGATCTATGTCTTGCTATCACACTGCGCCAATCTCAAGTCGAGGATATGGTTGCACAAATTTGAAATGCACTGGGTGGCCAGGCATGGCAGGAGGATTTCGGGGATCGGCTCAGGTAGGTATCTCTGCTGCGGTTATCCGGCTCTTAATATTCAGCCATGTGGTTGAAAATAAGACCAATACATCACTTTCCGAAATACTGCAGGCTGTGAGTTCATTTTTCGCCTTTGATCCGAAACAATCGCGGAGTATTCGCACTGCAAAGGAGGGCATATCGATATCAAGCAACGCCTCGAAGTCACAGATCTGCCGCCTGATTGTCACTTTCCGCTCCTGTTCTCGTCAAGTCTTCATCCTGGGTGAAGTCTGCCTGCAGCAAAAGAACCCCAGAAAGTGTTTTCTGTAGAAGGGTCCTGGCTAAATTGCGGACTGTCCATTGTGTATCCACGAATTGCACACAATTTCATTCATCTGTACTCCTGGAAAACGGGTCGCAGGCCCTTTTCTTCCGTAAACATCGTTCCAGCTGTCTGGAGCGCAGAGACACCCACGCAAAAAGCATGGGGTTGTCTCCGCTTCGCTGGCGTTTCGGGTAAATTTATCTTGACTTTTGCTTCACTTTTCGTGTTAATTCCTGCTTTTTCAAGAATCTCGCGCACGGAAATTGCTCTCAACCCCGTGCGACCATGACCTGACGGATACCCAAAAAGGCAAGGGCGCACGGCTGTTTTGCGTGCGAACGAAAGCGATGCACTTCCGTCCGCCCCGACCACAAGCATTGTAAATGATGACCTGCGCCAACCTTGGCACTGGAGAGCCTTACAGTTCATTGGTTTGGCCGGAGTTCGATTAACCTGGTGAACGGTTACCAGCATTCAACCGCATACCTTTTCAGGAAACAGTTATGGCATTTTGGCGACAACCCCTGGACACCCAAGAGATCCACATCACCAAAGGGCTGGTGACCATTATTGAAGACCGGTGCAAAGGCTGTGGATACTGCATTGAATTTTGCCCCATGCATATACTCGCTTTCTCCGACCACTTTAACCAGAAAGGGTATCACCCGCCGAAGGCCAGCAAGCCGGATGAATGTGTGAACTGCCATTACTGCGAAATTATCTGCCCGGAATTTGCCATCTACTCCGTAGAGGCTCCGTGAGAGCTTTGCGGATGGACTTCGACTTCACTTTACCCTTGAGCTGAAGGTTGACTATGAGACCAGCTGTACGAACAGGAAACCATTACATCACGGGCGATGTCGCCTGTGCCGAGGGAGCGATAGCCGCCGGCTGCCGCTTTTTCGGCGCCTACCCGATTACTCCCGCTACCGAGGTTGCGGAACATATGGCTCAGCGGCTGCCCGATGTGGGCGGCACCTTTCTCCAGATGGAGGACGAAATCGCGGCCATTGCCTCGATTCTTGGAGCCTCCTGGACGGGAACCAAGACCATGACGGCCACCTCCGGACCAGGATTCAGCCTGATGATGGAGAATCTCGGGTTGGGTGTCTGCACCGAAACCCCGTGCGTTATCGTCAACGTCCAGCGCACCGGCCCCTCCACGGGGCTTCCCACCCAGACGGGGCAGGGCGATATGATGCAGGCGCGCTGGGGCTCTCATGGCGATTATGAGCTGATCGCCATTGCCCCGTCTTCTCCGCAGGACTGTTTCTATCACACCATCCTCGCCTTCAACCTCAGCGAGAAATACCGGGTGCCGGTGCTGGTGATGGCCGATGAGATTGTCGGCCACATGAGCGAAAAGGTGGTCATCCCCGACGCGAGGGAGATCACCCTGGTTTCTCGGCCCAAGCCCAAGGGCAGAAAAGACCGCTTTCGCCTCTATGAGCCCGGCCCGGACGGGGTTGCTCCCATGCCGGCGATCGGCGAGGGCTACAACGTCCATGTCACCGGTTTGACCCACGACGAACGCGGCTACCCCGTCATGACTCCCGAATGCCAGGAGCAGATGATGGCGAGACTCAAGGGCAAGATCCGCGACAATCTCGACGACATCATCCACACCGAGGAATACCTGATGGATGATGCCGATATCGTCATTGTTTCCTATGGCATCTCTGTTCGTACGAGCTTGACGGCTGTCGATGAACTCCGCAGACTCGGCTACAAGGTCGGCCTGCTCCGGTTGATTACGGTCTGGCCGTTTCCCGAACAGATGATCCACGACATCGCGGCTTGCGTGAGAGGGCTTATCACCGTGGAAATCAACCTGGGTCAAGTCCATTACGAGGTGGAACGTTGTGCCCATGGTCAGGCCGAAACCCACCTGGTCGGCGCCGCCGGCGGCAAAATCATCCACCCGGACGAGGTGGTTTCCCTGATCAAGGAGGTCTTCGAGCCATGAGCAAGAATATTCAGCCCTTAAAGGACAACCACGGCGCTCATCCGCTGGATGATCTGATCCGCACCGACCGTATCCCGCACATCTGGTGCCCGGGCTGTGGTATCGGCACGGTCTTCTCATCATGCCTCACGGCGATCAAGGCCACCGAGATCCCCTATAACGAGTTCGCCATGGTCTCCGGCATCGGCTGCTCCGCCAGGGCCGCGGGATACATCAAGCTGGATTCCTTTCACACCACCCACGGACGCGCCATCCCTTTTGCCAGTGGCATCAAGATGGCCAAACCGGATCTGAACGTGATTGTCTTCAGCGGCGATGGCGACCTGCTTGCCATCGGCGGCAACCACTTCATCCATGCGGCCAGGCGCAACATGGACATGACGGTTATCTGCGTGAACAACCTCATCTACGGTATGACCGGTGGCCAGGTTGCGGCCACCACGCCCAGCAAGGCCAAAACGACAACGACCCCGTATGGCAATCCGGATGCGCCGTTCAACCTGCCGCTGATGGCCTACGCCGCCGGTGCCTCATATGTGGCGCGCTGGACCATTCTCCACGTGCGGGACCTGACGAATGCCATCAATGAGGCACTGCTGAAAAAGGGATTCTCCTTCATCGAGGTATTGGCGCCGTGCCCCATCAACTACGGACGCCGTAACAAGCAGAAACCCATGGATACCCTGAAGCTGTACCAGGAGAGAACCATCATTCGAAACGGCGCGGACCCTGCCCGGGCGGATGTTGATTTCGACCGTGGCGTCATACTGGGGACCTTTATCGACAGAGATCGCAATACCTGCGACGAGTTGTATAAGGCCACCTGTCGCCGCAACGAGGAGTAGTGTTCAGCAAATCGTCAGGCAAGTAGAGGATATTATGAGTACAACTGAAAATGCTGTTGTCACGCAGAAAGAAATTATCGTCACGGGGTTTGGAGGCCAGGGCATCATCCTGGCCGGCCGCATACTCGGGATGGCCGCCTCACTGGGAGACAACAAAGAGTCCACGCTGACCCAGGCCTACGGCCCGGAATCCCGTGGCGGCGCCTGCAATGCCCAGGTCATCATCTCCGAGCGCCCCATTCACTATCCGTATGTGAAATCGCCGCACATCCTGGTCGCCATGTCCCAGGCCGGCCACGACAAGTTTGCCGACCTCCTCACCGAAGAGGCGATCCTGCTGACCGATCAGGACCTGGTGCCCACAACCGCCGCTCCCTGCCCCCATTACGAAATACCGGCCACCCGGATGGCGGAAAACCTGGGCCACAAGATGATGGCCAACATCATTATGATCGGTTTTTTCACGGCCATTACCGGGGCGATCTCCAAAAAGGCCGCGCAGGATACGGTGCTCAAATCTGTTCCCAAAGGCACGGAGGAGAAAAACACCAAGGCCTTCAACAAGGGGTACGATTACGGCATCTCCACTTTGAAGGGGAAAGAAAAGCGTGCCGCAGGCAAGACAGGAGCCATCGCATAATGACACGACAAAAAGAACGATTGCACCGGGTGATAGTTCTCGGCGCGACCCCGGAAGGCATAGCGGCCACCAACAAACTGGGTGAGCTGGGCGTACCCGTCACTCTCGTCGATTCCGATCCGGACCTCGATGTCAAACTGGCGGACGAACAGTATCGCATGCAGTCCGGCCTGACCTTCAACTTTGCCCACCGGCCGGGCCTGATCAGGATCTTGCGCAACAGCCGTATCCGCACGCTTTTGCCCGCCAGGGTCTCGGCCATCAAACACTCGGCCCAGGGATTCAGTGTCCGGGTGCATAGCGATCAGAGCTATGTCGACCAGAGCCGGTGCGTCCTCTGCGGTAAATGTGTCGATGCCTGCCCGGTGACATCCTGCGACACTTCCAAGGCCGTGAGCTTTGATTCGAGGAGAAGTCTGCCCGGTCGCGCCGCCATCGATAAACGGCAGCAGCCGCTCTGCCAGGCCGGCTGCCCGTTGGGCGTCAATGCGCAGGGGTATGTGGCCCTGGCCGCCCAGGGAAAATATGAAGAGGCCCTGCGGCTCATTCGCGAAAAGAACGTACTGCCGGGCATCTGCGGACGCGTCTGCACCCACCCTTGCGAGGAGAGTTGCCGCCGGGGTGAGCTGGACGAGCCGGTTTCCATCCGGGCGATCAAACGCTTCCTGGCCGATTATCTCGAAGAGCAGAGCCGGAAGGAAGGACAACCGGTTGCCGAGCCGCAGGGCCTTGAGGCGAGAAAAGACCGGAGAGGAAAAATAGCGGTTGTCGGTTCCGGCCCCGCCGGTATTGCCGCTGCCGCGGATCTCGCCAAGAAGGGGTACGACGTCACCGTGTTCGAACGCCAGGCAAAACCCGGCGGACTGCTCCGCTACGGTATCGGCGACCACCGATTGCCCGAAACTGTACTCGAGCGGGAGCTGCAGGTGATAGAGGGCCTGGGGGTAAGCTTTTGCTGCGGAAAAGATATTGACCTCTGCCACGGGCTTGTCGAGCTGACCTCCACCTTTGATTCCATTCTGGTGACCGTCGGCGGCTGGATCGACCGCAAACTCGGAGTCCCAGGAGAGGAGCTCGAGGGCGTTGAGGGATGTCTTTCCTTCCTCACCCGCAGACAATGGCAGGACATCACCGGATCGAAAAAAAAGGTGGCTGTCATCGGCGACGGCAACTCGGCTTTTGATCTGGCCAGAACCCTTGCCCGTTTGGGCGCCGAGGTGACCCTGCTTTCCTGGTTCGGTACGGGAGAGATTCCGGCCGATAAGGAGGAAATACGCGAAGCCCTTGAAGAAGGCATCACCATCAAAGGCAGAACCCAGGTTACCGCCTTTCATGGAAGCGACGGCCGCCTGGAGTCTTTGCAGTGCAGGGCGACGCAACCCGGCCCACCGGATGAACAGGGCATCGCCTGGCCGGTTGTGGACGAAGACGTGGAGCCGTGGAGCATGGCCTTTGATCTGGCCTTTGTCGCCGTTGGCCAGGTTGGCAACTTCAGCCCCGGCAGCAAAACGCCTTTTGAAGTATCCGAACGGGGTTGTATCGCAACCGACGCCCAGCAACGGTCCACCATGGCCGGACTCTACGCGGCAGGCGATGCGGTCAGCGGTCCTTCTACCGTGGTTCACGCCATGGCTTCCGGCGTACGCGCCGCCACGGCTATCCACGCGGATCTGAACGGGGAGGGTGCACAGCAAAGCCAGACCCGGCCACTGCAGCGGGACTTTGCATCGATTCCGCAGGATACACCGTGCCGGAAACGTCAGGAAGTCGTGCAGCGTCAACCTGCGGAGCGCGTGGGGAATTTCCATGAAGTTGACCTGGGACTATCTGAACAACAGGTGGTCGAGGAAGCGAGCCGCTGCCTGCAGTGCGGGGGTTGTTCGGAATGCTTTCAGTGCATCGAAGCCTGTGGCGCCGTCGGCGCCATCGATCATCGGCAGCGCCCGGCGGAGAGCGTCGAGCATGGTGGAGTCGTCATCATCGCCGATCCCAACATGGCTCCCTCCATCCGCGGTGAAGACATTATCCGAGCGTACGGCCCTAAAACAGCGCGTACCGATGTAAGTGACATGATCGTCCGCGGTTTTGACGCCGCGGCAAAAGCCATGACCCTGCTCGGCGGCGCCAACCATCGCACCAAGGGCCACGGTTTGGCCTTCTCCGTACCGGACGCCGGGCTGGCCCCTGAAATTCGCATCGGTGTTTTTGCCTGTCGGTGCAACGACTCGCAGGGCTGGCTGGATGGCATGAGCGAGTACCTTGAAGAGCAGGAAAAAGCAGATCCGACGATTGTGCACACCGAAATCGTGACCGCGGCCTGCGTGAGCGAGGGCACGGAAACCATCATCAAATCCGCCAGGGAAAAAGGGCTCACTCGAATCGTTCTTGCTTCCTGCGTCTGCTGTCCGCTCAACTTCGTCTGCAGCGCCTGCACCGATCAGCGCAGCCGCCTCAAAGACAGCCTTTTCCATGGTACGGGCATCAGCCGTTCCATGGTGGAGACCTGCAACCTGCGCGGCGAGATACTGCGACTGGTGCAGACCAATCCCCAGCTGGCCATGCAACGTTTCAAAGGGTTGTTGCACCGGTCCATCGAACGGGTCAAAACGCTCAAGCCGCTTCCCGCGGTGGATCGCAACTACAATTTTACCGCCGCGGTCATCGGCAACTCCCAGGCCACCGTAAACAGCGCCATGCACCTGGCCGAAATGGACCACGATGTCTTTCATTTCGGCACCAGGGAGCAGCCGGTCACCGGTGGTCCGGACCATGCCAACATCCATGGTTTCGCCGGCTGGAACGTGATCGCGCTGAGCGGCACCATCGGCGATTTCCAGATCCTGGCCCAATCCGGAGACCAACGCCAGGTGATTCGCGCCGGCACGGTGATCATGGGTGAAAACGCCCGTCGAAGCATTGCTTACAGCTACCAGGAAGGGTTGCCGGGCGAGAACATCGAACCTGTCTTCCAGCAAAAAGACGTTACCGACATTCCATTTACGTACCCGTGCACCACTGCCGTCCCCGGGCTCTTTCTGGCCGAGCCCCCGGGACTCAATGTCTCCAACTTGAAAAAAGGAGCCGCCGCGGCTGTCATGGCCGCCGCCGCTCTGCCCCGAGGCCCTCGGCAGAGCAAGGGCTTTACCGTGACGATAGCCGCCAGGCGATGCCGGGGCTGCGGTCGCTGTGCCGGCGTGTGCCCGTATCATGCCGTGACCTTTGCCGGCAACCAGGTCGGCGGCTGGCAGGCACAGGTTGACGAGGCTATCTGCAAAGGGTGCGGCAACTGTATCTCAGTCTGCCCCACGGGAGCCGCCGACAGCCCGTACAGAAACACGGAATATCTCGAACAGGCCCTTGAGGAAATCCTCCAGAATGACGCGGCCCAACAATAGTGCAACGACAATGAATCGAAAAAACAAGATAATTCTTTTTCTCTGCAACTGGGGGCCCCACGCAGCCTTTCTCAGCCTGCAGGACGCAAAACTCGACATCCCCGAGGAAGTTCTGATGGTGCGCGTCCCCTGCACCGGCCGGGTCGATCGTTCCCTGTTGATCAATGCCTTTGCCATGGGAGCGGACGGCGTCGCCCTGGTGGGCTGCTCGCCGGGGACCTGCCGCTACGGCTCAGGAACCAAAAGCGCCTCTCGCAACACTCGGGATATAGGCAAGATCCTGGACCTCATGGGCATAGGCCAGGAGCGGCTTCGCTTTGCCACTTTTCTGCCCGAGCAGGCGGATGAGCTTCTCGACTTTCTTCACGGCTTTTTGGGTGACGTGACCGCGATGGGACCGACCACCATCACCACCTTGCCGACCGCTCCGGTGCCCGGCGATCAGACGGCATTGCCCCGTGAAGAGGTCGCCCGGCTGGTCGCAAAATATGATATTCATGCCTGCCAGGACTGCGGAAAATGTTCTTCCGCCTGTCCGCTGGCGCTGGTGGGAAAACCTTTTTCCGCCCGTGGCATCGCCTCGGCGGTGATCAACAACGATCTCTATAAATCGGGTGTGCAGGAAAATGTCTGGTCCTGCCTCACCTGCGGACTCTGTTATGAGCGGTGCCCGTCGGCAGTCGACTTTCCTGCTTTTATCAAGGAACTGCGTAACCTGTACCGCAATAACGCCATCGAAGGCGATGAGGCCCATGGCGGTTTTCTCCATTCCCTGATGCGCTCCATGGCATCAAGCGACATGACCCCGAGCCGTTGGCGGAACCTGCCCGAAGATCTGCAGATAGACCAGGAGTCTGCCGTGCTGTTCTATGGTGGGTGCGCACCGTATTTCGATATCTTTTTCGGCAAGCACCTCGATGTGAGAACCGAGAAGATTCTCTTCGACAGTATCCGCCTGCTCAATTTCTTCGACGTCTCCCCGCGACTGCTGAACGATGAGCGTTGCTGCGGGCATGATCTGCTCTGGGCCGGGGAACGGGAACATTTTGCAGAAGTTGCCCGCCTGAACGTGGAGCGGCTCAACAATCTGGGCATCAAGACCATGATCACGAGCTGCCCGGAGTGTTACATGACCTTTAAAACCACCTACCCGGGCCAGGGACTGGAGCTTAATTTTGCGGTCGTCCATCTCTATGACTTCCTCGAGCAGGAGATCGATCGTGGGGCGGTAGAGTTCGCGGCGCTGGACCGGGCCGTCACCTTCCAGGATTCCTGCCGTCTCTGCCGGCTCGAAGGACGGGCCGAATTGCCGCGTCAACTGTTGAACCGGCTGCAGCCGACAGGTTTTACTGAAATGCGCGAGTCGGGTAACGCCGCAATGTGCTGCGGCAATACCGCCTGGATGGGCTGTGACTCCTACTCCAAGGCGATGCAGGTCAAACGGTTGCGGCAGGCCAGGGAGACTGGTGCAGACCTGCTGATCACCTCGTGCCCGAAATGCCAGATCCATTTGCAATGCGCCATGCAGGATCCCTTCCGTGGCGAAGAGCTGGAAATGGAAATGCTTGATTTAACCAGTGTAATTGCAAAAACCATACATTGGAAATAGAAAGAGATCGGAGAAGAGTATATGACAACATCCAATGTCACCCTGAAATCCAGCGGCAGCGATAGTGGCGATCCACGAATCGGCGTCTACGTCTGCCACTGTGGGTTGAACATCGCCCAGTCCGTGGACTGTCGGCAGGTTGCTCAAAAGGCAGCCGACGCAGGCGGCGTGGTTCTGTCCAAGGATATCCCCTATGCCTGTTCGGAGCCGGGCCAGCAGCAGATGAAGCAGGACATTCTCGATAACCGGCTCGATCGGGTGGTTATCGCCTCCTGTTCACCGCGTCTGCACGAGCCGACCTTCAAGCAGATGGTGCAATCCGTCGGGCTCAATCCCTATATGATGGAGATGGCCAACCTGCGCGAGCAGTGCAGCTGGGTGCACATGAACGACAAGGAAAGAGCCACCCGCAAGGCCGAGACCCTGGTCGATATGGCTATCTCAAGGGTGCGCCACCTCGAGCCGCTCACCGAGGACACCATACCGCTCACCAAGAAGACGCTGGTCATCGGCGGCGGCGTCGCCGGCATCCAGGCGGCGCTTGATCTGGCGGACAGCGGCTATTATGTAACCTTAGTCGAAAAACAACCCTCCATAGGCGGAATAATGGCTCAGCTGGACAAGACCTTTCCGACTATGGATTGCTCGATTTGAATACTCGGTCCGAAGATGACGGATGTCGGTCGACATCCACGGATTAGACTGCTGACCTTGAGCGAGGTCGTTGATGTCAAAGGGTATGTTGGTAATTTTGACATCAAGATTATCAAAAGAGCAAAATATGTCGATGAGTCCGCCTGCACCTCCTGCGGCGAGTGCGCCAAGGTGTGCCCGGTGGTTCGTCCTGACGAATTCAATGCGGGGCTGGCCTCGCGCAAGGCGATATACAGCCCGTTCCCCCAGGCCGTGCCCTCATCGTATCTGATCAATAGTAATGAATGTCTGGGGCACAACCCCGCCGTCTGCTCCAAGTGTGTCGACGTCTGCGACAAGAAGTGCATCGACTTCCATATGTCCGATGAAGAGATCGTCGAGCGCGTGGGCACCATCATCGTGGCCACCGGCTTGAAACCCTATGACCCGACGGAACTCGACGAGTACGGCTACACCCGGTTTGAAAATGTGCTCACCAGCCTTGAATTCGAGCGGCTGGTGAACGCCGGCGGCCCTTCCAAGGGCGAGCCGGTGCGCCCAACCGATCTGGGGCATCCCAAGTCGGTCGGTTTTATCCAGTGCGTTGGTTCGCGTTCCGCGCGAAAGGGAGGCAAATACTGCTCGAACATCTGCTGTATGAACACCATCAAATCCACCCTGGTGCTCAAAGAACATTATCCGGATATGGATGTGAAGGTGTTCTATATCGATATCAGGGCCTTTGGCAAAGGCTTTGAGGAATTGTATGCCCGCAGCCGCAAACTTGGCGTGCAGTTTATTCGGGGCCTGCCAGGGTCGGTGGAAGAAACCGCCGATAAGGGATTGCGTGTCGCGGTAGAAAACAGCGCTAACTCCACCTTGGAATTCCACGAGCTGGATATGCTGGTGCTGGCCCAGGGCATGCAACCGGCGCCTTCCACCCAGCGTCTCCAGGAGATGATGGGGCTGCAGCTGACCCCCGACGGTTTCTACCTCGAAGCCCATCCCAAGCTCCAACCGGTGGACGCCGCCACCCGGGGTGTCTTTTATGCCGGCTGCGCGGAAGGCCCCAAGGATATCAAGGAGAGCGTCACCCAGGCATCCGCGGCGGCTGTGCGGGCCATCCGGCTGATGCACAAAGGTGAGATCACCACCGAGCCGATCACCGCCGAGGTTATCGAGGACAAGTGCACGTATTGCGGCATCTGCGCCCAGGTCTGCCCATACAATGCCATCACCGTGGATAAGAAGAACAAGCAGGCCGCCTCGGTCAACTCGGCCGCCTGTGCCGGTTGCGGTACCTGTGCCGCCGAATGCCGCTTTGATGCCATCAGCATGAACCACTATACCGACCAACAGCTCCTGGGGCAGGTGGACGCCATGCTCGCGACGGCGCCGGAGTCCAAGATCCTGGTCTTTGCCTGTAACTGGTGTTCTTACGCGGGCGCCGACTACGCCGGTGTTTCGCGCCTGCAATATCCGGCCAACGCGCACCTGGTGCGGGTCATGTGCTCGGGCCGGGTGGATGAGAAATTCATCTGGGATGGCTTGCGACGCGGCGCGCCGGTGGTGCTGGTCAGCGGCTGCCATATCGGCGACTGCCACTATATCGATGCCAACCGCTGGACCGAAAAGCGGGTTAGCCGCATCCGCAAGAAAATGGAGAAGATGGGTATTCGTCCCGAGCGACTGCAGCTGGAATGGATCAGCGCCGCGGAGGGCATCCGATTTGCCAGGAAAATGGAAGAGATGGAGAAAATCCGCCGCACGGTTACCAAGGAGGAGATCGAGGAAACCATCGAGTTGCTGCGAAAGATGTAACCTCTCGGCAGTAGCAGCAGGTGAAACTAATCGAGGGGCGCAGAGGAAACTTTCGCGCCCCTTGAGCATTCTCATTTGGATTCACAGTAGACATGTTACATTTTAGAATATTGTGAAGTTCTTGAGATTGAAAACGGCAAGTTTAACGTTGCGATAACCGGCGCGGTTGTAGGCGTCCTGTTTATTGGTTTGTTGTATATTGTTATTTTATTGTTTTGATTTTAGTTTAGTGATTTTTTATAGCCTATTCTTTTTGCTGATTCTTCACTGCAAAAATAAGTGATATATCTAGAATATGGGAAATCAGTAAAATTTTGAGAATCCTTTGTGTAATATACTTGTTTACTACTATCCCCCCATACTTTGTCACATCCTTCAGTCTTAGGGATCGTTTGATTTTTGGTTATTAGAAATTTATTACTGTGAAATTTACCAATTATTTTACCATTAGTATCTACTACATTGGCTCCTGAGATTCTAAAAGTATCCTCGGTTGTTTGCAAATCAAGCTGAAGTGCAGGATATTTCCACCAAAAGTGCTTAACCGTAACATAGCCAGTTGATTGATTATATTCACCTCTATCAATTTCGTCAGAAGCACCAATGTTTCCGGTATCAAGCTCCATATAGGCGTGATAACCTGATACATTACTGTTGGTAGTGACTATTTGCCAAACGGTAGCAGATGATGTTGAATACTTGTCATCTAACACCACCGTTCCAATCAGTCTTTTACTGCTACTTGTTTTCACATTACTCACAATTTCTATACTTTTATTTGGATCATTAACAACAGTATAGTCCCCTCCAAGTACCACCAGTTTTGTTCCTGTTTTATTTAAAACGAATTTTAAAATGTTAATAGCCGAGTCACTACCCTCAAGAGTAAAGTGGATATTGAGTTCATCACTGATCTTAATGTTAGATCCAACTTTTACGTTCAGTTGTTGTACAAACTGTTTGAGAGAGATTTTAGTTGGTTCAATTTTGAATTCAGTTTCCCAATTTGGTTTGTGTATAGAATTAGTAGAAGAGGCTTGCAGGCACACTTGACTTAATAAAATATATGCTACTACTAAAAATACTATTGCCCCTATATTTTTTGGTAAGCATCCAAGGAATTTTCTACATTCAAAAATCAATTTAATTTTCCTCATTTGATTTGAAGAGTAACAAATTATTTGCATCAAATTCGCCTTTTTAAATAACACGCTATTTAGCGTTATCTATTCATACAACGCGAAAATCACCGGTTTGTCCGGTGCATTTTCTGGTTGGAACCAGGTATTAGCTCAGCAACTCCTCTTGCCCATCTCATCTGCAATATCTTAGGAAAATCTTGTAAGGCAGGTGGTGCTGGGAAAATTATAAGATCCTTAGGTTATATAGAGTGGCACCTTCTTGTTGTCTCAGGTGCCACAATGGAAATAAATAGCCAGGCGAAAATCTATCATCCGAGAAATCCGCAGCAATCGCCACTCTGGCAGCTGCTCAATGCCCACTTTGCCGAGTTCGAGTCCTGCTATGACCGACGCTTTGCTCGCGACTACGGCTTTTACCGGGCGGTGGTCCCTCATGTCGTCAACAACTATCTTGAATGTGGCGATCTGCATGAAGGGTTCGCACGTGTCCGATGTCCAGACTGTCACCATGAATATTTGCTCGCGTTCTCCTGCCGAGGTCGTTGGTTCTGCCCTTCATGCCACAGCAAAAAGGTGGTTCAATTTGCCCATCATCTTAAAGAAGCGGTAATATTTCCTGTTCCACATCGGCAATATGTCTTCAGCATACCAAAGATTATTCGCAAATTCTTCCTCTATGACAGGAAATTGCTCGGAAAACTGTGTCAGTGTGCCTCGAAGAGTATCACGAAATTTCTTAAAACGGTATTAGGAAAACGGCACGGGATTCCTGGTATTGTTATGGTAATTCAGACCTTTGGCGACTATGCCCGTTGGCATCCCCATCTCCATGCCCTGGTAGCGGATGGCTTGTTTCTGGACAGCGGCTATTTTTATGTCATGCCCAAGGTGGATATCCGGCGCTGTGCCGAACTTTTCCGGGCATATGTGTTGAAGATGTTGAAAAAGGAAGGGCTGATCGATGACGCCTTCATCAAGATGATCATGAAATGGCGTCACAACTCCGGTTTTAGCGTTCATCATCAGGTACGGATCAAGTCGGAGGATGAGAAGGGGATAGAAAACCTGTCACAGTATATTATTCGTAACACATTTTCGAACTCCAAGATCCAATATGTCGAGGAGACGGAGACCGTGTTGTACCGTTCGAAGATGAGTCATGGAAAGAACAAGAAAAATTTCCAAGTCTTCGACCCGCTGGAATTTATAGCTGCCATCACCCAGCATATACCGGAAAAGTCATTTCAACTGGTGAGATATTACGGCTGGTATTCCAACCGGATGCGCGGAGATCGCAAGAAACAAGAACAGGCTGCCCAGGGCCACAAACCGACTGTAGATGATGATGTAATTGACATCCGCTCATGCAAACCGAGACGAATACCACCATTGATGTGGCGGGAATGTATCAAGAAGATCTGGGAAGTCGACCCGTTGCTCTGTAAACACTGTGGCAGCGAGATGAAAATTATCAGCTTCATCTACGAGCGGACGGTCATTAAGAAAATTTTGGTTCATCTGCATCTGTATTCAGAGCCAAAACAGCAACGGGCGCCTCCGGCGCCCGAGCCGGAAAAAATAGTAAGGGAGTATGCGTCGTATGATGATGGCTGGCCTGGCTACGAGGAGCCCTCTGTGGATGTCAATTCGTTGTGAAGGCCAAGAGAGGAGAGGTTTGCGCAACATTTGGGAAAAATGGAGAAATCCTGATCGAATTCACCTTTCTGCTCTGATGTACATAGCAATTGTTGGAAATATGGTGGAAAATGTTGCCATCTTGCTCTTGATCGGTTAGGTTGGCCCTGTATTGACAAGAAGATTGGGCCTGGAAGGCCCATTTTTTAGGGAAGCCTGAAAAAGCGAATTCTTATCACCTATCACCTATCACCTATCACCGACGGACTGAGGCCGAATTCGCAGCACATGGTCATGATTACCGGGATAAACAGTATTACTACCGGGGTGTTATTGATAAAGGCAGAGGCAAGGCCAACCGAAGAGAGAATGATAATCAGGGCTAGCTGGGAATTTCCCCGAGCCATCTTAATGATCTTTCTGCCTAAAAATTCGACTCCCCCAGTTCGCATCATCCCTTTTGAGACGACGAACATGGCTCCGACGGTGACCACCGCTGGGTTGGCAAAGCCGCCGATAGCCTCTGTGGGCGTCAGAATGCGACTGACAACAAGAATGACCATGATACCGATGGCCGTCAGGTCAACGGAGATTTTTTCTGTTATGAGCAGATAAATAGTAAAAAGAAGTATCCCTGAAAGTATCCAGATATCCATATGAGATAGTAGTTGTAGGGGGTGAGCGTGTGTGGATTTTTTGGAATTATTAAGACACCGTATTCATATTACTTAATGGTCGTTGGAGTATTTGTCCAGTTTATCAATATCATTCGTTACCAGCTGAAGTTTGTGTTTTAAGTGAAACGCATCATTGGCAGGGGTGCTAAATATTTGAAGAAGGTTTTGGAAGAAATGGTCTGTTATTATTGATTTTTAGGGAGGTTTTATCAGATTTCTTTGATTAATCATTGAGATAAGAATGACCAGTTTTTACTTGACCGGTTTGGTAACAAATGGGTAAATGTAGTCACATTTACCCATTTGGATGATATTACTTTTAAATTACAATCACCTACTAGCTAATCTTATAAATACCACCATGATAAATGGAGTAAAAGTAGGCCTTGGTATTTTGTCATATAAGGCACACGATACATTAAAACAGACATTGGCAACCTATGAGAAACAGAACCTTCGTTCTATTTTTGATGATCAAGTAATTTATTTCAACGATTTTAATGAGGAAGATCAAAAAATAGCTGATTCCTTTGGTTATAGAGCTGCAGGTGGACCTAATATTGGATTTAAAGCGCAAGAACAGCTGGCTCAACAGATTAATGCTGATTACGTCCTTTTGACCCAAAATGACTGCCCATTGGTGGAGGATCTACCCGAAGCTCGAAAACAGTTGATAGCGGCTATCGATTTGCTGGAATCTGGTAAAATAGATCTTATGCGTTTCAGGCATAGGTGGCTTGTGGGTGAAGGCTTCTGTGATGTTTTAAAATATGTGAGGTTCTATAATGTTAGATCAATTGATGAACATTTTGTAATGGAGCAACATGGGCTAACAGAGGCTTTTTTTCATTATTCATTAACAAAAAACATAAAAAAATATATCAGACCATTCAAGGCTAGAAGGATGATTGGCCGGAGTGTTTATGTTGAAAAAAATCCCGAAAAATTATTTCCCAAATTTATTCAAAAAGATAAAAAAGTACTGATAATTGATAGTGAGTGTATTGATTATACGGAACAATCTTTTTTGATTAAAAAAGATTTTTTCCTCGGTGTTCTCTGCAGGTATATTAATGAAAATCCAAAAGGAAGGACTCTGCATGGTTTTCAGGTTCCTGAATATATTTTAAATTGTCGCTGGTGGAGAAAAATGAATTTTAAAATTGGTGTATGTAGAGGGCTTTTCGGCCATAATAGATTTGATGATAGTTTTAGAAAGAATCACCATGCCTACAATTATAACATATAAACAACGTTATTATTTTTCAGTATCAAAACCACAGTCCATGGGTTTTTTCTGGTATGGCAGCAAAGGCGATGGACTGTGGTTTCTGTAGGGGTATACTTATTCTTGCTGTTATCGGAAATTTGGTGCTGCTTCCTGAATTATGGAGGCAAGTTTCATCTTGGCCATGGCCAGGTTGCCGTCTTTCGCAAGAATGAGGACCATGTGCATGTGCGCTTTGCCTGCCTCGGTTGCAGTAAAATCAGTGTTCTCATTGAGACATCTGGCAATAATATGTGCCTTTGGGGCTTCCACGTGAACAAGCTGGCCTCTGCCCACATCCATCAAGTCGGTTGCCTTTTGTGCCTTGAGCAACACATCATTGGCCAGCGAGCCAATTTCATCAAGTTTAAGTCCTGACTTGTTCAGTTGGGCAGCCATTTCACCATTTGGTGTAAAAATACCAACAGCCATAAAGCCTTCCACCTCTGCCAATTTTGCCATTGTTTCGTCTAACGCACTCATGTTGTGATCTCCTTCTATTGGTTTGCTATTTAGTGAGGGCAACGATCCTTTTCCATGTTGGTACTCACCCAGTTCACTACTGTTATTGGGCAGAAGAGAAAGCTGGTCCGCCTCTTCTTCACTGCGCATTTCATCTTTCCTTCTCATTCCTTCAATCAGTAAAGGGAATAGTCGTTTTTCCACCGTCTTTATATATTTCTTTTTAACATGTTTTTTTATCCTGATTTCGACCTCGTCATACATCAGCATATGGTACACGGCTTCTTCAGCCTTGATTGCGCCGAAAACGGCAGAGTACAGTTCTCCCTGGTTGAAATAGATATAGCCTTTTTCCTTGTTTGATTGGATTTCGATGAGACAGGTTTTTTTTTCGGTTTCCAGCAGTTGGAGAAAACTTGCCAGTGAAATACCTGTTAATGATCCCGCGTCCGAAGATCTCTCAAGAATCTCAAAGATGGAATCGGCCAGTTCATCAAAGTCGATAGGTTTTTCTAATAGCTTAAGACTGTTTGATTCTTCAATCTTTTGTTCAATGTCAGGAGTACTGAAGGCTGTCATAACAATGGCTGGTAGGGTTGGATAGTTTGTTGATACATGTACGAGAAGTTCAAATCCATCCATCTTCGGCATTTTCAAATCAGTGATGAGAAGGTCTATTGGGGTTGAGGAAAGAATTGCAACAGCCTCTTCACCGTTTGCTGCAGTCATGACCAAGAAGCTGTTTTCATGGACTTTTAATCCAGCTTCGATACTCTGCAGGAGCCTCGGTTCATCATCAACTATCAGTATGGTTTGCATTATTGGTTTGACCACTGATCTGTTTTAAAGAGCACTTTAACTGGTTGGATCTAACTATTACAAACCAGTTTCGTTGTTTCATAACAGGACAGCACAAATCGTGCCATCACACACAAATCAAGTATTAGTGTGTTATCTCGAGCAGATGGTCAGATAAGGAAAGGAACAGGGAGTGAGACAGTGATCTGAAATGAGTGTTTCGTTTTGAGCCAGTGTTCTGTTTTGGGTCATCCGAGTTGCTGTATGTTCTTGAGTTTGCGCAACAGGGTTGAGCGAGAAATTCCCAGGGTACGCGCAGCTATTGTATGATTATGATTAAGTCGTTCCAAGGTTTGTACTATATGATTTTGTTCTATTTCGGCTAAAGTTTCAATTGCAGAACCTGGATCACTTCCCCTTTGAGTTGGTGTTGTCTCTATGCTGGATGTTAGTAGTTCAGATGGATAAATCTGGTTGTTTTTTTTAAAAATAATTGATCGTTCGATTACATTTTTTAATTCCCGAACATTACCGGGCCATGGGTATCGTTTTAGTTTTTCTATTTCTGTTTCCGGCATTTCAATCGATTGATGGTGAGCCGATGAGCGAATCAAATGGTGGCACAGAGGGGCAATGTCCTCCTGCCTCTCTCTCAGTGGAGGCAAATGAATACGCATTACACTCAGGCGATAGTAGAGGTCCTGGCGAAATAACTTGTTTTTCACAGCCTCTTCGAGGTTGACGTTTGTCGCAGCAATTATTCTGACAGATATTGGCCGCATCGATTGTCCACCAATTCTCCTCACTAACTTATCATCCAACACTCCGAGTAATTTGGACTGCAGGTGAACAGGAATTTCACCGATCTCATCAAGAAAGAGCGTTCCGCCATCGGCTAACTCAAAAATACCTTTTTTGGATGTTATAGCACCCGTGAATGCACCTTTTTCATAGCCAAACAATTCTGCTTCAATAAGATTTTCAGGGAGGGTTGCACAGTTGATTGCCATAAAACAGCAATTTTCATTGTCGTTGAGATAATGGATTGATTTTGCTACCACATTTTTTCCTGTGCCCGTTTCGCCAGTTATTAATACTGGAACATCACTTTTCGTCGAGAGCTTGATAAGTGTAAATACCTCACGCAGTCCACCCTCTTTACCTATAAGAATGTTTTGGTCGTTTTCCTGACGATTTTTGAATTTTTGAATATGTTCGACATTCTCCAGTTTTATTGTCCTAAAGGCGAGATTGACTGTCATGCCAACTTCTTCTATTTCGAGTGGCTTTGAAAGATAATCAAAGGCCCCGCTTCGAAGTGCCTTCACGGCATTCTCAAAACTAGGAAAGGCCGTTATAAATATTATTTTCGTCTGTTCGCAGGATTTAAGGATTGTGCTACAGAGATCTATTCCGTTACCGTCAGGGAGTTTTTGATCGAGAAGAACTACATCAATTTTTCTTTTTTTACAGATCTTTTCGCCATCCATCATGGTATGAGTCGAAAGTATCTTAAAGTCATGTTTGTCCAGGTACCTCGTTACATTTTCGCAAAAAAAACGGTCATCATCAATGATAAGTAGTGTCTTTTCCTGACTCATCAATTAACCTCTGGCAGACTAATAGTGACGGTTGTCCCGAAATCGCGGATACTGTCGATAGAAATACTACTGTTCATGCTGAAAAGCATTTTTTGCACAATTACCAGCCCAAGACCTGTACCTTCCGGTTTTGATGTGAAAAACGGTTTAAATAGGTTTGCCATATCGTTATCCGCAATACCACAACCGTTATCATCCACTTTTATGAGAATTTTTGGCGATTTCCTGATTACTGTAATGGTAATATTGGGTTCTTTCTTTGCCTTAACAGCATCTGCAGCATTGGTCACCAGATTGAGAATGACATGGTGCAGGGCTCTTGTGTCTGTAAGAGCAATCATTTCATCACGATCAATTCTAGTCCGAATGTCGATCTGCCTTTTTTCCAGATCACCTTGTATCAACGGTAGGAAATTTTCCATAAACTGACCCATTCGAACAGGCTGAACGTCTGGTTTTTCAAAGAGACTATAGTTTTTCAGAGCCTTGAGCAGGTATTCAAGCCGCATAACCTCCTCTAAAGAGCGGTCTACAAACTCACCGATGGTTGCCTTATCATATTGTTTCAAGTTTTTCTGTAGGACAGTTAAGGCAATTTTGATGGAATTGACTGGATTACCAATTTCATGTCGAATGCCTGAAAAAATATAGCCGAGATTGTTGGTGAGGTTAGCAGCTTCAGCTACTGATTCCATTCGTCTTCTTTCTGTAATATCATTTAGAAGTACGATCCGTTTCCGATGGTTTAGCTCAAAACGAATGCACTGCAAGATGATATGTCTACCATGTAATTCAACGGGTGTGTTTCTCTCTTCATTTGGAGAGCTGTTGCTACAGGTTGAGATCCGAGGGCCAAGAGTCTGCCATATTTCGATATCAAGTATTTCACTGAGATAGGACCCAAGCAGTATTTCTTTTTTTT
>CAVUXQ010000025.1:0-180352 GCA_963745265.1 uncultured delta proteobacterium | reverse complement strand
GCCTGCACTTCGCGCATCGTTTTCCGGGGGATCTGCACGTCATCCATTAAAATCCCGCCCAATCCATCGCCTCGCCAGCACGAGCGAAACCGGTGGCATCCTCGATCACCGTTCGCCGCGGGCGGTACAGATCGGCGGGTACGGCGCCACCGACAGCCATGGTCCCCAACCCGGGAACGGCGCTGATCAGCATCCTTTCGCTTTCCGGATTCGACGGATCACGGGTGAAGAGCACGCCGGCACATGCGGCATCTACCATCACCTGGCACAAGACGGCAAGATCGAAATCGATCGGCGATAGTCCGGCATTGAGACGATAGGATATCGCCCGAACGCTGAAACCGCTGGCCAATACCTCCCGGTAGGCGTTGAAAAGGGCGTCGATTCCCCGAATATTCAGTAGTGAGCTGAACTGCCCGGCAAAAGAAAATTCGGCGCTGTCTTCGGAAACCCCGCTGCTCCGCACGGATATGGCCGGCAGGGATCCGCCTTCTCCCGACTGTTTGGTTTGCAGCTCGCGATACGCATCGGCCAGCGCCTTGCCGATCTCCGGTGGCAGCGGGCTGGTCAGGATCATCCGGCGAATCCTTTCGGCGGCCGCGGTTAGCTCCTCTTCGTTTCGCTCGACCCTGTGCAATTGCTCCCGGATAAGAGTCGCCAGCTTCCCCTCGGTAATGAACTTTTTACCCATGGCCGTGGTGCAGACAAAACCATCGGGAACCGGCAGAGCCATTTGCCTGAGCCTGGCGAGGTTGGCCGCCTTCCTTCCCGCCTGGGGCAACAGGGTCGGCCCCACCTTCTCGAGCGGCGACAGTACCGGTCGGCAGGGGGCGATCTTTCCACTATGGTGTCGACAAGCTCCATGACACCATTGGCCAGCTTCCCATGCAGCGCATAAAGCGGAGTATGGGCGTCGGTGGACAACAGATTGAGGCCATCGACCAACTCACCGGTAACACTCAACAGTTCCTCGGTGGCGGCACGGATCTCCGCCTCCGTGCCGTGGCTCAACAGGCTGTCGATGGTCACCAACGACTCGAGCGCCGTGCCGTTATTCTCTAGAAAAATTCTGAAAGCATGGTAACGGGCCTTGAGTTGGGTCAGGGCCTGCTGTTCCCGCAGATGCTTGCGGGAACGAAGGGCGGTGATCAACTTCTCAATCATTGGTTCGCACTTGAGGAGGGAGACGGGAGCGAATCCGTGATGGGTCCAGCAGTCAACGATTCGGTAGCTTGCCGCCATTGACCGACGGATCCCGATTGCTGCTCATAGGCCTCGGTAACCGCCTCGTGATATCGGCAGAGGAACGTATCGGAAAAAAACTTGAATAGTGCCCTGGTATCCGCATCGCTGTAGAGAACGGTGTCTCTCTGTCGCGAAAAGGTGGTCAAGGCCCCGAGGATATACAGGGCGATTCGCAGTATGGATGGCGCCGCCAGTTTGAGCCGACCGACCGCCAAGTCTCCTTTGACCATCACCTTGAAATCCATGGCCGCAAGTACCTGACTGATAAATTTCACCCTGCGGCCGCGCCGCTCAGGATCGGCCAGGCCTCCGGTAAAGCGAAAGTAGACGTAGTCGCGGTTGACGTCGCCGCCAAGATGGGCATCGACAACGCTGAAATGATACCCGAGCCGCAGACTGAGATTGAGATAGTCACGGCTTATGATCGCCAGGTTCTCTCCAAGAAGGCCCGACGACGGACCGCTCAACATGCCCATGGACCTGGGGACGCTGGAAATAATGTCCCTCAACCCGAGCGAGGGCAGGTCATCGGCCGCAGCTTCCGGCTGCAGGAGACCGTCAAGAAAGGCGGAAAAGGGCTCCGAGCGGATCGCCGTCCGTGTCGGTTCGTGAGCGGGATCCGCGGCCAGCCCGCCACCGATATCGAGCACCCGGATATCCATGGGCACCTCGAGCTGCATACGCCTGGTGCGGATGGAACCGAGCTCGGGACGCCGTTCCTGAAAATGGGCGAGTTCCTCGACCGCTTTTTCATGGGAAAAATGGATGATGTCGTGAAACGTTCGACAGCCGGCCGGCGTAAAATTGGCAGCCTCCGGATCGATGAGGTTCAGGGGCATGATAAACCGCAGCAGGCACCGCAATATCCGGTATTCTTGATCAGCCGGCGACAGATCCATTCCCCCCGCGCCGCGGGCTAACAGCAATTCCAATACACCACTGTAGACGGTGATCTCTCCGGCATCAACCGTCACTTCTTCCTCTTCAGGCAGCAGGCTGCAGGCCCGTGAAGCCCCAAAGATCGCGGGAAGACGAAGTTCTCTGGCCACGGTGGCCAGATGACCTGTCGCGTTCCCGAATTCAGTGACTACGGCGGCGGCCCGTTGCAGGATCGGTGTCAGCTGCGGCGAGGCCACTCTCGCCACGGCAATACCGCCCAAGGGGAAATCTTGCGGCGCCATCTCATCGGTCACATGCACCACATTACCCGCCGCGATGCCCAGCTGCACCGGCGTGCCGTCACGGCAGAGAACTTCCGCCGCACCCAGTTCCCCAGCGAGGAGCTCTTCGCTTATCGCGTCGGCAGCGGCTCGGACCGGGGTGAGCCGAGTGATGCGGCAATTGCCGTCCGGCCGTCGTTCCCATTCAACCTCCACCGGCGCGCCCAACATGCGCTCGAGAAGTATCGAGGTCTTGACCAGACTTCTGGTTATCGAGTCTTCGAGCAGCGCTGACCCTCGGCCCAGGCCACTCTGTCCGGCAGCGCCGTCCGTCGCCTCCCGGCCGTCGGCAAAACGAAACCCGGCGGAATGCGGGGTAATGATCGACTGCAGCAGATCATAAGGATAATTCCGCCGAAACAGCAGGATGTCGTTCTGGTCACTGCCGGGGACATGGGAGGTAAGGGTCATGCCATCGACCAGGCCGACACTGCCGCCCCGGGTCCGCACGGTTCCGAGGACCGCTGGCGGTGAAACTCCCCGGACAAAGGCGACGAACATTGCCGGAGCCTCATCGCTGCCGGCCTGTTTTTTCTCATATATCATCCGCACCACGCGTTCGAGACACTTCGAGTACGGCAGAGCCCAGTCCTCGTCCCGCGACTCGTCTGCAAGAGGCCTGCCGCTGTCCTCACGCGGCAGCATCCCATCGACAGCGCGTTCCACTACAATTTCGACCGCCTCTCTGTAAGTATCGGGAATCAGGGAAACGACCGCCAGTTCCCTGATGAGTTCCGTATCGTGATCGATACGGGCGAGCGTGATGGAGAAACGATCCGTCTTCCTGATCTTGGCCAGCAGGTGGAAATGCGAAAGCATTTCATTTCTGACCGTCTCCATCGGAGTCCTCTGCCGGCTTTCGGCACTCCCCTCCCTGATGTTTGCGCAGAGACTGCGGATACCGTCCGCGGTAACCACGAAACCAGGATCCGCTTTAATCTCGGACTGATGGCGCAACTCGGCAAGACAGGCGAGATCAATCCCCACCACTTGCTCCATCTCCCAGCCGATCTCATCGAGACTCACCACCGGCGGGCAGGCCAGGGCCTGAATATTTCCCGAGAGGATATCGTCAAGAATGGTCCTGATATCCTGATAGCTGTCATAGAGGGGAATGTACGCGTTGCCGGTAAGGGCATTGAGGTTATAGGTGACGTGATGGACGCGGGAAGCGATGGCCCGCACTGAATTTTCCAGAAAAGCCCGATCAAAGATAAACTCGCCGCCCAGGGTGCGCTCCATGTGAGCCATCTCTTCGAGAATAGCATTGTTCAACACCAGGATGCGCCGAAAATTATTAAAAAGAGCCTGCAGGCGCCAGATGTTGATCTCGGCCACTTTTCGGCGGGGAACCTTGGCCTTTCCCCATAGTCGTTTCCACCACATAACCACCCTCATGGAGAGTACATTTACGAACGCTCACCTTTTCTCTTCCTCCGACCTGCAATATCGCTGGCGTACGTTTGCGCCTTGAAGTATAGCGCTTTTACAGGGTATTGGAATATAAAGTTCTACCAGCCTTTCGGACAACAGGTTCATGACAGGCGAGTTGAAATACGGACCGATATCGTACTCCCCTTTGAGCCAGCAGATATCTGAGAAAAATAGCCAAAATCCGGCAGACACCCGGGATGAGAACAGATGACGTACGTGAAAATCGATAATGACCGATGCAGCAAGTGCGGTTTGTGTATGGCGGTTTGCCCCCATAAACTGATTAGCGAAGATGATGCCGACATAGTTGTCGCGCAGCATGGCTGCATGGCCTGCGGACATTGTCAGGCGGTGTGTCCGGCGGGCGCCATTGAAGTAGAAGGCCTCACGGACAAGCTCGGCTTTCAGAACCTGGCGGAGCTGCGCGATGCAATCGTTCCCGGACAGTATGACTGCAACGAACTGGTCCGTTTGATGCGTTCCAGAAGGTCTTGCCGGCAGTACTTGAGAAAAAAGGTACCGCTTAGCATGCTGGAAGATCTCGTCAAGGTTGGAACCACTGCGCCCTCAGGGACCAATTCCCAATCCTGGAACTTTATCCTGCTGCCCGAGCGGACCGATGTCGAAACCCTTGGCGCCCAAACGGCTGAATTTTACCGACGTCTGAACCTACAGGCTGCCAATTCTTTCTACCGTCTGCTCGCCTACGTCTTTGCCGGGGATGCTTTGGGAAGGTATTACCGGAAGTATTACCCTTCCGTGAAGGAGGCTTTACGCGAGTGGGATCAAGAACGGCGCGACCGTCTGTTTCATGGAGCAACCGCGGCCATTTTGGTTACCGGCAGACGGGATGCCAGCTGCCCGGGAGAGGATGCCATGCTTGCGACCCAGAACATTTTGCTCGCCGCCCATGCGCTCGGTTTTGGAACCTGCCTGATTGGTTTTGTCGTCGAGGCCATGCGACGTTCCGCAGCGATACGAAAAGCCATGGCCATACCGGCGACGGAGGAAATCTACAGTGTCATCGCGATTGGCTATCCAGACGTACAATTTACGCGTGTCGCCGGCCGGCGACCGGTTCGACCGACGGGTGCTGCATCTTGCGAGAGAGGTGACAGGGGATAAGGATGGAGAATGGCGCTCAGCATTTAACGAGTTTTAATCACGTATGTTTTTGATAACTTGTCGTGAAGCCCGTGGGATTGGCGACCAAAAAAGGTGAAGGCTTCAAAAGGAATGAGCCTGGCAAAGCTGCGACCGATAATCTGTTTGAACGACGGATTTCCGCCACTCTCATCGATCACCTTGGTTCCCATGACGAGTTTGCCCAGAGTCCGGCCGGTATTCCACTCAAGAATGACATAATATGCGATAATAATAAAACAACTGAAAACAATCTTGATGCCCCAATGAGACAACCATACTCCCGCTCTGTGTCCAAACAGCATACCTAGGAGCCCGTAACCCGGCTAGCCAGCGTCATATAATGCCGGTTCACAATCCGGCTGAGCGGCGAGCGCCAGCTACCTTCCGGTAGAGCTTTTCCGCCTGGTAGGAACTGCGCACGAAGGGGCCGGCGGAGACCCCGGCAAAACCCCGCGCCAGGGCGGCCTCCCGGAGTTCTGCAAACTCTTCGGGCGGCACGAAGCATTCCACCGGCAGGTGGTTTTTGCTGGGCTGCAGGTATTGGCCCAGGGTGAGGATATCGCAACCGGCGGACAACAAGTCGTCCCATACCGCCTGCAACTCATTACGACTCTCGCCCAGACCCACCATGATGCCCGATTTGGTCACCATTCGCGATCGATCGCTTTCACCTCGGCCAGCAGGTCGAGGGAGCGCCGATAAACCGCCTGCGGCCGCACCCGGCGGGTAGAGCCGGGGAACCGTTTCGATGTTGTGATTGAGCACATTCGGGACGGCGGCAACCACCGTAGCCAACGATTCCCGTTTGCCCTCAAGATCGGGAATGAGCACCTCGATCAGCGTCTTCGGCCGCCTCCTTCGCACCGCCCGAATGGTTTCGGCAAAGAGCGAGGCGCCGCCATCGTCGAGATCGTCGCGGGTGACCGAGGTGATAACGGCGTAGCGCAGCGCCAGGAGATCTACCGCCTCCGCCACCCGTTGCGGTTCCTCAGGGTCGGGCGGCGCGCCGGGATGCTGTTCCACGGCGCAGAAGCGGCAGTTTCTGGTGCACCGCTCCCCCAGGATCATAAAAGTCGCCGTCCCCTCAGAGTAGCATTCGAACTGGTTCGGGCACTGCGCCTCCTGGCAAACCGTGTGAAGCCGGTTGTCTTTGATCAGCCGGCGCATCTTTTCATATTCCGGCCCGGACGGCAATCGCCGCCGCAGCCAGTGCGGCTTGCCAACGCGTATATCGCCGTGATTACATCCCGCCATAAATTTTCTGTCCCTTTCTCACAAGCTTATGGTTACACAGGCAGCATCTCGCAGCTGGTCTCCGCGAGATCGATGCCGAAGATCACCTTGAAATGATCGAGCAGACCGGGGGCAATCCCCGAAACCGTCACATTCTCCCCCGACTCGGCCGCAAGCGAGGTCATCGCCACGCCGGTCAGCCCGCAGGGGTTGATCCAGCCAAAGGGGGCAAGCGAGGGGTTGACGTTGAGGGCCAGACCATGGAAGCTTATGCCGTGGCGGATGGCGATGCCTACGCTGCCCAGCTTTTTCTCACCCACCCAGACCCCGTGATTACGGGGATCGCGTCCGGCCGCCACCCCCACGTCCGCAGCCAGGGCGATCATCAGTTCTTCGAGCCGCGCCACATAGTCCGTCACCGACAAGCCGGCGGCGCGCAAATCGAGGATCGGATAGATCACCAGCTGGCCCGGCCCATGGTAGGTGATCACCCCGCCTCGCTCGATCTCGACCACCTCGATACCCCGCTCGGCCAAAAACCGCTCGGACACCGCCAGATGCTCGCGGCCGCCGCGGCGGCCGAGGGTATAGACGCTTTGGTGCTCGGTAACCAGAATGACATCGCGCCCCACCTCGCGCCGCCGCCACGCCACCAGCCGGGTCTGCAGGGCGTGTGCCACCCCATACTCCGTCCGCCCCAGGTTGCAGAGCAGGCCGGGCGCGCGCTCAGCCACAGAGACAGGGCTTTCTGGCGGCCAGGGTCTCATCGAGTCGCTGCAGCTTGGTGTTCACCGGCGCATCGTGCAGCAGCTGCGGGTTGTCCCGTGCCTCTTTGAGGATGGCAAGCAGCACCTCGATGAACTGGTCGATATCGTCCTTGCACTCCGTTTCGGTGGGCTCGATCATGATGGCGCCATGGACCACCAGCGGAAAATAGACGGTGGGCGGATGATAGCCGTAATCGATCAGCCGCTTGGCGATATCGAGCGTGCTCACCTTGAGTTCATGGAGCTTCTCGTCGGAGAAGACGCACTCGTGCATGCAGGGTTTATCAAAGGGGAGGTAGAGCGAGCCCTTGAGCCGCTCCTTGATATAGTTGGCGTTGAGCACCGCGAGCCGGCTTACATTTTTCAGGTTTTCCGGTCCCATGGAGAGGATGTAGCTATAGGCGCGGACCAGCACCCCATAGTTGCCGTGGAAGGCGTGCACCCGGCCGACCGAATCGGGCCGGTTCCATTCGAGGCGATAGTTCTCCCCTTGCTTGACCGCTCGCGGTGTCGGCAGGAATTTCTCCAGCCGATCCACCACGCAGACAGGGCCGGCGCCGGGGCCCCCGCCGCCATGAGGGGTGGAAAAGGTCTTGTGCAGATTGAGGTGGATGACGTCGACCCCGCATTTTTTGATATCGACCACCCCCATGATGGCGTTCATATTGGCTCCGTCACCGTACACCAGCCCCCCGGCGCCGTGTACCACCTCGGCGATCTCCCGGATGTTGTTTCGAACAGCCCCAGGGTGTTGGGATTGGTGATCATGATGCCGGCGGTGTCCTCGTCCATCAGTTCGGCGACGGTCGCCGCCTCGAGGACCCCGTCCGGGCCGGATTTGACCGGAACCGGGGTAAAACCGCAGAGGGCGGCGCTGGCCGGATTGGTGCCGTGGGCAGTATCGGGAATGAGGATCTTGCTCCTCTTTTTGCCCTGGCTACGGTGATAGGCGGCAAAGATCAGCATGCCGGTCAGCTCGCCCTGGGCGCCGGCCGCCGGTTGCAACGACACCGCATCCATGCCGGTGATCGCCGCCAGATACTGCTGCAACTCGTACATCAACCGCAAACCACCCTGCACGTATTCGTCTTCGAGCATCGGGTGGGCCGCGGCCAGTCTCGGGGGTTGCCGCCTGTTTCTCGTTGATCTTGGGGTTGTATTTCATGGTGCAGGAGCCAAGCGGATACATGCCGGTATCCACCCCGAAATTCCACTGGGAGAGTCGGGTATAGTGGCGCACCACGTCGATTTCGCTCAGATCCGGGAAATCGGGGCCCTCCCCCGCCAAGCCCGCCGGCGGCACGCAGACGGGTACGTCGGCGGCGGGGATCGACATGCCGCGCCGTCCCTTCTTCCCCTTTTCCCAGAGCAGCGGTTCATTTAAAATCAGGCCGGTCATACCGGGTCCGTTCTTCATTTCTTCACCTCCCGCACCACCAGATCCAGATCCTCTTTGCCCACGGTTTCCGTGACGCAGAAGAGATAACACCCCTCATACTCGGGATAATAGCGGCCGACCTCCAGACCGGCGACCACGCCCTGCCGGAAGAGTTTTCGCCGCGTGTCCGCGAAGTCACCCGCAAACCGCACCAAAAACTCATTGAATGTCGGCGATTCGAAGACGATGGTGGCGCCCGCCTTTTCGAGTTTGCCCTTCAAGTACTCGGCCTTGCTGTAATTGAGCCGGGCAAGTTCGCGCAGACCGCTGCCGCCGAGCGAGGCCATGTACATCCCGGCCATGGCCGTGCAGATCCCCTGATTCGAGCAGATGTTCGAGGTGGCCTTCTCCCGCCGGATATGCTGCTCGCGGGTGGCCAGGGTGAGCACGAAACCCCGTCGCCCCAGCCGGTCCACCGTCACTCCGACCAGCCGTCCCGGCATGCTCCGGGTGTATTTATCGCGGCAGGCGAACATGCCAAGCCCCGGTCCGCCAAAAGAGCGGTTCAAGCCGAAGCTCTGGCCCTCGCCGCAGACGATATCGGCCCCGCATTCACCGGGGCTCTTATAGAGACCGTAGGTAAGCGGCTCGGTGAAGGCGCAGATAAAAAGAGCCCCCGCCTGGTGAATCTTTTCCCCTGCCGCCGCCAGGTCCTCCACCACCCCGAAGAAGTTCGGCGACTGCAGGGCCACCGCCGCCGGCTCGCCGGCCTCGGCAAGACCGGCGAGATCGGCGAGATCGGTACGGCCATCGGCACCAACCTCGAGCTCGACCACTTCAAAGTCGGAGTTCTGCAGATAGGTGCGCACCACCTGCCGGTAGTGGGGATGCACCGCCTTTGATATCGCCACTACCTTGCGTTTTTTGTTGATCCGAAGCCCCATGAGCATCGCCTCGGCCAGGGCGCTGGCGCCGTCGTAAATCGAGGCGTTGGCCACGTCCATGCCGAGCAGCCGGGCGGTCAGGGTCTGGTATTCGTAAATGGATTGCAGTGTTCCCTGAGCCATCTCGGGCTGATAGGGGGTATACGCAGTGAGAAATTCCGATCTCGACGCCAGGGCCCGGACGGTCTCCGGAATGTAGTGATGGTAACTGCCGGCGCCCACCAGCACCTTGTGCCCCGCGGTCGTCCGCATCTGCGAAGCGATCTCGGCCAGGTGGGCGTCGAGCTGCCATTCGGTGAGCGGCGCCGGCACCGAAATCTCGCCGCTCATGCGACATGGATCGGGAATGGAATCGAACAACTCCTCGAGACTGTCCCTGCCGACCACCGCCAGCATGGCATCTATCTCTTCCTGAGTATGGGGCAAATAGCGCATAACTGTTATTCCTTGAGCATTTCAAGATATTCTTCCGATGAGAGCAGATCGTCGAACTCGCTGTCGTCCGTCGGCCGCACCTCGATAATCCAGTTGAGATAGGGATCTTCGTTGATCAACTCCGGCGCCTCCTCCAGCGCCTCATTGATCGCCACCACCTCACCGCTCACCGGCATATAGAGTTCGCTGACCGCTTTCACCGATTCCAGCGACCCGAACTCGTCGCCCTTCTCGAAAGTGTCCCCCACTTCCGGAAACTCGACGAAGACGATATCGCCAAGCTGATCCTGGGCGTAGTCGCTCACCCCGATCTTGACGGTCTCCGCCGAGACGCTGGCCCACTCATGATCCTCTGCGTACCGCACGTCTTCAGGCAGATTCAATTCATCCAACTCTTTCATGACCTATCTCCTCCTTGGGTGTTCCACCATTTCCTTGAGCGGACGACGCGCGGTCCGCGCAGGCCGCACATCCTCCCGTATTTCGACACGCAGCTTCTTTTTTTTGCCATCGGTGAGAATGACCTCCGTCCCCGGCGGAAGATTTTCACGGACTTTGACAAACCCGCAACAGAGCCCCCGCGGCCGAAAATCCGCGGGCCTGCCCTCCTCCGCAGCGCTGGCCAACGAGCAGATAGCTCCTTGCACCCGGTCGATCGCCATGTCCGTTGCGCAGGTCAGGATATCGCCAATCCGCTCGCCGTCCAGGTTGGTCACGCCGCTCCCTTCACCGGCAACGATCTTGCGGGGATCGTAACCGGCAAACGCCAGGGTGAACTCCCTCGGTTGTGCTGCCAGCAACGCTTCGCTGCCGAGAAACCCTTTGGTAAACCCCTGGTGCCCGTCGTCCCAGGCCAGGGCGAACTGCCAGGGGTTGCCGGCAAAGAGCCACGGCCCGATGTCCTGGTGGGAAAGCGGCAAAACCGCCCCCGCCCGCAGGGAATCTCGGGCCGCAAGACCGCAGGGCAGCACCCCATACTCCCGCCCCGCCGCCAACACCGCCTGCCAGACCCCGACGAGGTTTTCCCTGGCCATGAACAACTCGAAGCCGAATTCCCCGGTATACCCGGTTCGCGACAACACCAGCTCGGTTCCGTCGGTCAAATTCACCGATTCTGAAAAAACGATATCACAAAATTTTCCCTGACAAGAAAAATATGGGAATTTTCTCTGCATAAAAATGCTTTCCGGATCCCGCAGCACCTTCCACAGCACCGCGGCGGCCGCCGGCCCCTGGATATCCATCTTGCCCACCTGATCGGTCAGGTCGCGGATGGTGGCCCCGAACTCCCCGTTGTACTCGGCAAGCCTGGCAGCCACCGGCCCGCCCATGCCGGCGTTGACCACCACCATATAGCCGGTTCCCGTTCGCCGATAGACGATGGCGTCATCGAGCACCGTGCCGTCGGCGTTGAGAAAAACCCCGTAAACGCAGCGCCCGGCGGCAAGCGGCAGCTTCTTGGCGCCGAGGCAGCTCTTGAGATCCTTGGTAAAACAGTGCTGCAAAAGCCCCTCGGCGCCCTCACCCTCCACGCTCACCACCGCCATATGGCTGGTATCGAATACCCCGGCGCCGGTTATCACCGCCAGATGCTCGGCCTTGGCTCCGGCCGGATACCACAAGGGCATTTCGTATTGGCCGAATGGCGCCATGTTGGCGCCGTTTTCCACATGCCAGTCGTACAGAACGGTTCTTTTCAGGTTTTCCATACTCTGCTCCTTGTGCAAGGCCGGATTGGGAGGGCCGATGCCCATTTCAGGAAAGCGGCGGCATCGGCAGCTTGAGATTAAAACTCTTGTAGACCACGAAACTCTCGACCGAACTTACCTTGTCGATCGTAGACACTTCTTCGGTATAAAATCGCAACATGTTGAAGTCACTTGTCAGCAACACCGTAACCAGAAGATCGTACCTGCCGGTCACCACGCAAACCGAGGTGACCCCGCGCAGCTTGCTGAACTCCTCGCCTTTTTTCACCAGGTCCATATCCTTGACCTTGACCCCGACCATCACCACGCTGAGATCCGGCAACGCTTCCGGGTCGACCAGCCCCGCAATTTCCAGAATCCCTTCATCCATCAGTTTGCGCACCCGAGTCCGCACCGTCCCCTCCGACACCCCCAAGGCATCGGCAATTTTTTTGAACGGTATTCGGCCATCTTTCAAATGACGGATGATGGCCAGATTGATTTCATCGATGATCATCGCATGTCCCCAGTATGTATTTTCTTAATTTAGCTTAGGGTGAATTGTTGAATATGTCAACTTAAAGCATATTTTTTTGCGTTTTTCGTACTATCAAGCGTATATTTTGCCGACATGCATACCCCAGCCGCACGAGCATTTCCTGTTTTGCGCGACTGCGCGCTATCCGCCATGTGCAATGTCGTCTCAATTGGCTTGGCTACCGCCGCCGAAGGATTACACTGTATTCAAGAGAGCATAGAAAATCGAATTCGCCCATTTTCACCTCGCCCATTCCCATGTATCTCGCCATCATTAGCCACGGCTCCTCGTTGAGCTACCAGATCCGGCAATCCTACCGAGATGCGGACACCGGCCTCTACCACTACCGGCTGATCTTCGATCTCGGAAACTCCCCAGCCGACCATTTCCGGATCTTGGCTGAAGGAATACCCATTTTCGATGACGATCTCGACCGGGCGGTGAGGGCCCATGCCGGCAAACACAGCCAGATGCTTCTGGAAAAACTGCTCTGGCGGTTTCTGCCACGTGAAACCCGGCAGCACCTCTCCCGTTTTACCAGGGAAGACCGAATCGTCCCCGGCCCGCTCACCGCCGAGGACCGGCGGCAGATCGAGCGCCAGATTCATATGTTCGACAGGCGTCGACTCCATTTCCTCTACTACCGCGCCATCGATCAAAGCCGGCTCTACACCCTGCGAGAAAAGGCGCTACGGCCCTTTCTGGGACAAAGCAGGGACGAGCGGGAATACCGGTTTCGAACCATGGAGGTCGATCTCGACTCTGGGGAGTTTCGTAATTATATCTACGCTACCTTCAACCTCCAGCGACATTTCTCCGCCTCCTTCGCCCCCTTTCTCCCGGAGGGGCTGCCACCCGAGGAAATCGCCGACGCCTTTCTCGAAGAGATTTGCCGCCTCAACGCCGATTCGCGGTTCTGGCAAGGGGAGGGGCTCCCCGACGCCCTGCACCCGCATCTGGTGCGCTACCCGGTGATGCTCTTCGACTTCACCCCCCGCAACCGAACCTACAGCGAAGACGCTATCCGGCAATTCATCAGCAGCCACCGCAGGTTCCGCTGGCCGAAACGTACACCGCCGGTGAGCGAGGAGAAAATGAGCACGATCTTTTCCACTCCTTCTGCCGAGCTGCGAAAAATGGGCCGCCGACAGCTGACCAGGCTGTTCCGGCGGCTGGCCCTTCAGCTCCATCCCGACCAGGGGGGCGATCACGACAGGTTCGTCGAACTGAGCGAAGCCTATCACTTTCTACTCAACAGCAGGAAGCAGCGGCGCAAGTGAGAGGGCCTTTCTCAATGATTTCACTCAGCTTCTCACCTTCCGTCCGGCTATTTCGATTACCATCCGCGAGGGTTTTTCTCAACTTTACAGCCGATATTTTCGAAAAGATGATGGCCATCCCCGCTTTTTTCTGGTATCTGTCACGGGCTAAAACTTTTTTTCACACCCCAGGTACCTCTCATGATCGAACTGCTGCACAATCCGACATTCTTACAAGTCATCAAATACGGAATCTGCGGCGGCCTGGCCACTATCTGTCATATCATCTTCTTCCATCTGATCGCCTGGAAAATGTTCCCGGCCCTCCAGCCGCATGATCACGCCGTCAGGATCTTTAAACTCAAGATCCGGGAAATCAACGACTACCATCGTTGCCGCAACTCGATGATCAGCAACTGCATCGCTTTCATGCTGTCCAACTCGGTCTCCTACATAACCAACATCATCTGGGTCTTCCATCCTGGCCGATACAACGTTTTCGTTGAAATCCTCTTATTTTACGCCGTATCCGGTGTGAGCATCTTCATCGGCACCACTCTCATGGGGTTTCTGATCAAACGGTTCGGGGTCCTCACCACCTATGCCTTCGGCACCAACATCTTCGTCGCTGTCGCTATCAACTTCGTTGTGCGTAAATTTGTCATCTTTCAAGGATAGTTTCTCCCGAATTCCCTGGTCAGGTTATCTACCTGATGGTACATAATAAGAGGGAATCATTCACTAAGGGAGGAGATGATGACAACCAGCGCCATCCAGGTCTATCTTCTGGACAAAGCCGGAGGAGGCAGGAAAATCGATATCGGCTCCGTCGCCGGAATACCGAGTCACGACGAGCAGCTGCTCTGGATTCACCTTGATTATAGCCAATCCGAAGCGGTAGCTTGGCTGGAAAAATGCGTCTGGCTCGATCCACTGGCCGTCGAAAGTCTGCTGGAGGAAGCTTCCCGCCCCCGGGCGGCTCTGTTCCAACAGGGGTTGCTGGTCGACCTGCGGGGCGTCAACCTCAACCCTGGCGCCGACCCCGAGGACATGGTCGGCCTCCGCCTGTGGCTCGACGAACACTGCATTCTCAGCTCCAACCGGCGTCGCCTGCTCTCGCTAGATGACATCCGGTCGTCACTGGGCCAGGGAAGAGGCCCCCGATCCAGCGCCGAGTTCCTCGCCGAATTGGTGGACCGGATGGTGGAACGTACGGCGGACGCCGTGGAACGGGTCGAGGATGACCTGGACGATCTCGAAGACAGGCTGCTCAGCGACGAGTACGGCACGCTTCGCACCGAAATTGCCGGCCTGCGGCGGCAGGCCATTCAGTTCCGACGCTTTATCTTCCCGCAAAAAGAGGGGCTGCTTCACCTCCAGAAAGAGCCGCCCATCTGGCTGCAGAAACCCCAGAGACTGCACCTGCGCGAGAGCGCCAACCGCCTGAACCGGGTCCTCGAAGACCTGGATTCGGTACGCGACCGGGCCAACGTCGCCCAGGAAGAGTTGATCAGCAGGCTCTCGGAACTGATGAACCAGCGGATGTATGGGCTGACTCTTGTTGCCACCCTTTTTATGCCGCTTGGTTTTCTCACCGGCCTTCTCGGCATCAATGTCGGCGGCATCCCCGGGGCCCAGAGCCCGCTCGGCTTTCTCTTCGTCTGCCTGCTGATCGCGGGGCTCGCCATCTGCCAGGTGTTCTATCTCAAGAAGAAAAGATGGCTCTGATAACTGTAAACATATACAGTTCCTTGGTTTGGCCGCTGTTTGGTCGACCTGGCGAACAGGTACTGTGATACTCCCTGCAGGCAACGGCTTGATCGTTGCAGCCGGTATGCCCATTGTAGTATTGATGCACAAGTATTTTAGCTGGAAGCACACCTCAGCACCATGGAGTAAGGAGTCGTTTTGGCACGAACACGCAATAAGATACGGTATTGTTACGAAGATCACATGCGGCACAGCGGCGAGGAGGAACAGGCGCGATACCAGCGTGAATTCGCTCCCCTGATCGAAATCATCCACGCCACCGAAGGCGATCGCCAGATCATGGCGGCGGCCAAGGAGTACGACGCCGAGCACCACACGGAGATGTTCGCCGAAGCCGTGCATCTCACGGTATATTGCATTGCCTGCCACAAATTCGACTGCGACTGCTAGGCGCCTGTCGGATATAATCCGACAGGCTCCTATGAGCCCTGGAACCTCCTCTGGATCAGGCCGGCGTACACCGCAGGCAGTCGTCGGGCAGGACGACCGTAATCCTGGCGCCGATTACCGGCGGATGCTCGAGGTACTCGGCCATCGAGAGAAAAAAATAGAGTTTTACCCCCACATCCATACCGATAAATACCCGGCCCCGATCCTGATTGACCTGCAATACGTGGCCGGAGAGGGTCCTGCCGTCCGATGCCGGCTGTTCCGGGCAATAGCGTACCCGATCGGGATCGACATGCAGTTTGAAGCTCTGGGTATCCTCCGGAACAAGACCCGTCGGCAGCGACACCATGAGCCGACCGGACAGTTGGCAGGCGACGCCGTCGCGCCCCCGGTCGACAACCGCGCTCCGATAGATGTTCTCATTGACCATGTCGGTGAGCAGACCGTGTTCGAGCATCACCGTATGATCGGCCAGGCGCCGCCCCTGGGCCAGATAGTGGGTCGAGAAGATGATCGACGTCTTCTCGGTGGAATTGATGGCCCCGAGGATATCGAGAATGATCTCCTGGTTTTCCTTATCGACATTGGCACCGGGTTCATCGCAGAGCAGCACCTCGGGCCGCACCGCCAGGGCCCTGGCCAGGGCCACCCGTTTGGTCTCGCCGCCGGAGAGTTTGTGGGCCTCTGCTTTTAGAAACCCTTTCATTCCCACCAGGTCAAGCGCCTCCTCCACCCGTCTGCGACGCTCGCGACTCGGAACCCCTCGTATCTTGAGCCCGAACTCGACATTCTTCCAGACCGGGGCGGTAAACAGAATCGGATACTGGTCGACCAGCACCACGCGACGACGCAGCTCCAGGAGTTCCGCGGCGCCATAGTGGACCTGCTCGGACTTGAACAGGAACTGCCCACCGTCCGGTCTGTCGAGAAATGCCAGAAGCGCCAGCAGGGTCGTTTTGCCGGCGCCGTTGGGCCCGATCAGCGAATATATTTTTCCTTCCTCGATTTCCAGATGAGACAGATCGAGGACCCGCCGCTCCTTGAAGGTGCGAACCACACTTTTCAGTTCATACAGCATCGACCCCGGTCCTTCCCTGGAAGAAATGAAACAACAGATTGATCGCGAAAGCGATGGTCATCAGCGTAAGGCCCAGGGCCACGGCCAAAACAAACTCCCCCTTGTCATAATCGAGCGCCATGGCGGTAGTCATGGTTCGGGTGAAGCCACGGGCGTTGCCGCCCAGCATCATGGAGATTCCCACCTCGGCGATAACCCTGCCGAAGGCGGCGATGATCGCCGCGCAGATGCCGAACCGGGCCTCACGGATGATGACCCAGGCCATCTGCATCCGGGTGGCGCCAAGGGTCAGCGCCGTTTTCCGGTAGCGGCTATCTATGCGACTGATGGCGGCGATGGTGAGCGAGGTGACCAGCGGCAGAATCAGGATTACCTGGCCGATAACCATGGCCTTCTGGGTGTAGAGCATGCCGAACAGGCCGAGAATGCCCCGCCGCGAGATAAAGGCGTAGACCACCAGGCCAATCACCACCGTGGGCAAAGCCAGCAGGGTGTTGAGCACGGTCATCAGCAGCCGTTTACCCGGAAAAACCGCATGGGCGATGATAAATCCCGCCGGCACCCCGGCAAGCGAGGAGATCAAGGTGGAGGCGCCGCTCACCTTGAGGGAGACGCCAACGATCTGCAGCAGCTCCGGATCAAAAGATACAAGCAGCAGCAGCGCAGAATGCAGACTATCAATGAGTAAGTCCATCGCAGAGTTCCAGAGTTAACAATCAATCAAAAAAGGGGGAGCCGATGCCGCGCTCCCCCCTTTCGTTTCCGCGCGCAACCGAGCCTTGCCAGGTTGCCTGCATTCACTACTTGATCACATCCGGATAGAACAGCTGTTTGCCAACCAGCCGGTAGTCGCGAATCACCTTCTGACCGCGCGGCCCGGTAAGCCACTTGACGAATTGCATCACCAGCTTGTATTTGACGTGGGGGTATTTCTTGGGGTTGACCGGGATAACGCCATAGGGGTTGGCCAGAGCTTTATCGCCTTCGCAAAGAACATCGAGGCCGAGGGGCGGTTTTTTCCCGTATTTGTATTTGATGAAGGTACCACGGTCGGAGAGGGTATACGCCAGTTTTTCATCGGCGTATGTGAGGGTCTTGCCCATGCCCTGGCCGATGGAGTAGTACCAGGAGTCGGAGTTGGCCGGACGCTTTAAGTGCACCTCGACCCGCTTTCCTTTTTTGACGATGGTGATGGTATCGCTGGTCAACGGCACACCGCTGGCTGCCCAAAGCGCCTGCTCTTTGGTGTGGGTGCCGCTGTCATCGCCACGGGAGATAAAGGGCTGTTTCGCCTCGGCGATCTTTTTCAGCGCCGCCGCGGCATCGGTCATGCCTTTAATCTGGGCCGGATCTTTCTCCGGACCGAGAATGACGAAATCATTGTGCATCACCGGATACCGTTTGGTGCCCCATCCCTCGGCGACGAATTTCATCTCCCGCTGCTTGGCGTGAACGAAGATCACGTCGACGTTGCCGTCCATGCCGTCCCGGATGGCGGCGCCGGTTCCCTTGGCGATAACCTTGACCCGGATTCCGGTATCCTTCTGCAAGGCCGGCAAAAGTACGTCGAGCAAGCCCGAAGCCTGGGTGCTGGTGGTGGTCGACATGCCGATCACCTTATCCGCGCTCCAGGCGGTGGCTGTCAAAGTCAGACACATCGCGATCACGGCAAGCAAAGTACCTACGCGTCGTTTCATTTTCAATCCTCCACGATAAAATTGTTGGGAAAAATCATTTTGCCGCACATCGAGAGGTCATACCCTTCGAGTACGTCGGCAAGCTTTTGAAACTCCTTTTCATGTAGCAGGCTGACAAAACTTTGGATCCCCTTTTCAAAAAACCGCTCGCGCCCGATAAGCAGATCGAACCGTTCCCAGCGCAGCGGCAGAAAATCCAAACCCAGCATGCCCGCTACCGCTCGAATCGCCGGCGCCGCATCCACCCGGCCGGTAAGGACCTCGATTGCAGCATCCAGATGCCGGGGCACCTCGTCGCGATATCCGGCGATATCTTTTGAAGAAACCTCTGATCGGGAGATCTCGTAGTCAAACAGCAGGCGAGTGCCGGTTCCCAGCCCCCGATTGACAATCCGAACATCCTTACGAGCCAGATCGGCGATGCAGTTGATTCCCTTCGGATTGCCTTTACGCACCAGAATGCCCTGCTGCCTCTGACTAAAGTTAACCAGAACCGGCGCCCGTTCCAGTTCCTGCTCGGCAAAATCGAAATTATATTCCTTATTGTCGTCCTGCAGCAGGTGACAAACCCCGATATGACACAGACCGCGCCGCAAGCTGGTCAGTCCCCCCATGCTGCCGAGATTGGAAAAAAAAGCCACTGTGTCATGACGCCGGCTATGAAAGAGCGACAGCGTTTTCTGAAAGAGCGGGTCGTCACTGCCGGCAAGCAGCAGAATACCGTTATCCGAGGAGAGTCCGGCGCTCTCATGACGGTAATTGAGGATATGCGAGTCGAGCCACTCCTCGACCAGCCGGCGAGGGAAAAGCCATTTGCCCGTAACCTTGGTCGCCGGCAAGCCCTTGTCGTTGACAAGGGAATAAATCATCTTTTCGTTGACTTTGAGCAGCTGGGCAACTTCCCTGGTAGTGAGAAATTTATTGTCTGGAGTCGTTTTCATTGTGTTTTCGGCTTGCGCCGCCAATTCAACAGTCAATCGGTTAAATGTTCTGATCCTTAATTTGTGGATGGACACTATCTAACTTCGTAACTGCCTATACTAAGGACAAAAACAGGGCCAACCATGAGACACTAAGAAAAAAATAACCGATACTTCCCAAAAATGTCAATTCCACTACACAAATCGCTGATAATTACCATAACTTACAAATCATAACAAGTGTAACCGTCACCAGGTTGGCAAAAGTCGCCCAAACCGATGCATTGTATATGTTCGCTGCACGTATTTATGCGCGCCAGCCAGATCGTGCCCAGCTGGGGTGCTTGTGCACGTTTACCATTTGACAAGTGCGGTACATTGACAGTATGTTTCACCGTACTCTGCAGCAGGCGCGGCGCGTGGTGTACCAACCCTACAAACGCATCCGGGGGCAACGGAAGACAGCTTTCTCAGGGCCTCGGCGACAATGCCGGGCAGCATGGCAGTTCCGCTTTGGTAGAAGATCATGGGGCACGAATCAAGACTTGGCCGACAACCTTCGCCATCATCCTCGCAATGGAGGTTAAGTTACCAGGAAATAATCAACGACCTCCTGGAGATATCGCTTGATTCCTATCTGTTCAATGAAGTCCTCGAGCGCATCCTGATCTACCTCAGTTCCAAGGATTCCCTTCATCTCGCGGCTAAATCAGCCGTATTTCTGGTCGATCAGGACAAAGAAATTCTCAGCCTGCAGGCCAGCATCGGCCTGTCGCCGGCCCAGATCGCCCGTTGCAACAACGCCAAATTCGGCGACTGCCACTGCGGCCGCGCCGCCACCTCCGGCGCCATCCATTTTTTCCCCGACCCCTCTCCCTTAAAGGAGCAGTCCGCGGAGTCGGTCGATTCGCACGGGCACTACTGCGTACCGATCATGCGCGAAGGAAATGCTGTAGGAGTTTTCGCGCTTTACGTCAGCGAGTCCCATCAGTTATCGCTCGAAATGGAGCAACTGCTCGGCTCCGTGGCCAATATCATTGCCTCGATCATCGAGAGTAAAAAGATGGATCAGCAGCTGATCGAGCTGGTCAACGACCTGCGCGCCTCGGTCATCAACCTGCGCGAGGAAAAGTTCTTTTCCGAATCGATCCTCCAAAGTCTCAGCCATGGCCTGATCGTTATCGACCCGCAGGGCAACATCCAGGAATGCAACCCGGTGGCTCGACAAATGCTTAAACCCTTCGCCGTCAATTTCGACGGTCACACCCTCACAGGCCAGAACCTCGCCGATCTGCTGGACCCCGCAACCTCCGACATGCTCACCACGTTGACCCAAAATCCCGAGGTAGCCGCCGAGAGGGAACTCTGTGTTGAGACCGCCGCCGGCGAACAAAAGATATTCAGTTGTTCCACCGCGCCCAGACGAGACACCTGGGGTAAACACGTGGGGATGATCATTTCGATGTCCGATGTCACCGAGATGAAGAATGTCCACAAGGAAATGGAAAAAATGAACCGGTTGTCGACCGTGGCCGAAATCGCCTCCGCGGTCGCCCATGAGGTGCGCAACCCCTTGGCCGGCATCAAGATCATGGCCCAATCCATCGAGGAGGAGGCCTCCGGCAACGACCAGCAACTCGAGTGCTCACGGCGGATTATTCGCCAAGTCGACCGGCTCAACGAGCTTCTGAACGAATTTTTCTCCTACGCCCGGCCGGTGATCGCCAACAAGCGCCCTACCTCCCTGACAACCATCCTCTCCGAGACCCGACCGTTGATCAATGCCAGGTTGGTCAAGAAGAACATCGACCTGATCGAAAACATCGAGTCGGACTTGCCGCAGATTATCGCCGATCCCAACCAGATGCAGCAGGTTTTCCTCAACCTCATGCTCAACGCCATCGACGCCATTCGCGAGAACGGCGCCATCGAAATCCACGGCTGCAGATTAAGCGGAGACAAGCTGGAGGACTGCCGTAAAAAGCACCCGGGCTTGCTCACCGGCCTCCAATATGTCTTGGTCGAGTTTTCCGACAACGGCGCCGGCATGCCGACCAGGGTCGCGGAGAAAGCCTTCGAGCCGTTTTTCACCACCAAAACCACCGGGACCGGGCTTGGCCTCTCCATCGTTTACCGCACCTTGAGGGAAAACGATGCGATCATCTCCATCGCCAGCCGACCCGGCAGGGGAACGACGTTCACCATGTTCTTCCAGGCCAGCACATAATGGGCGCGGTACTGATCGTCGACGATGTCGAGGACTTGCGCTTTTCCCTCTCCAACACGGTCCGCAAAGAGGGGTATACGGTCTTCACCGCCTCCACCGGCAGTGAGGCACTGGAGATCGTACGCTCCACCATTATCGATGTGGTGTTTCTCGATATCGGTCTACCGGACGGCAGCGGCATCCACCTGATTTCCGCTCTGCAGGAAATTGCCGGAGACATTGATATCGTCATGCTTACCGGCATGAACGACGCCAAGACCGCCGTGGAGTCCCTGCGAGAGGGGGCGGTCGATTATATCGTCAAACCTTTTGATATCATAGAGTTCAAATCGATACTCAAACGGCTGATGCAGTCCCGGCTGATGGCCAAACAGGTCATGGTCGAGCATCGCAACAAAGGGATAGACACCTTGATCGGCACCTGTGAACCGATGCTCCGGGTAAAAGAGGCCATCGCCATGGCCGCCGAAGTCGAAGCCCCGGTACTGATTACCGGCGAAACCGGCACCGGCAAGGAGTTGGTGGCTCGAGCCATCCACGCTGCACGCGAGCCGGGCAAAGGGGTCTTCGTCAAGGTGGACTGCGGCACACTGTCGGCCAACTTGATCGAATCCGAACTCTTCGGCCACGACCGAGGCGCCTTCACCGACGCCCAGTCCGAGAAGAAAGGCCTGGTGGAGGTGGCAAGCGGCGGCACCCTCTTTCTCGATGAAATCGGCAATCTCCCCATCTCCCTGCAGCCCAAGCTGCTGCGATTGATCGAGGAAGCCACCTTCCGTAAAGTTGGAGGCCTTAAGGATATCCAGGTCAGCGTGCGGATCGTCGCCGCCACCAATGTCGATATCCAACGTGAGATCGCCGCCGGCTCCTTTCGTGAAGATCTCTTCTATCGCCTCAACGTGATTCCGATCGAGCTGCCGCCTTTGCGAGACCGGGGAGAGGATGTTCTGCTGCTTGCCAACTTGTTCCTGCGCACCTTCAGTGCAGAGCTCAAAAAACAGATCAAGGGCATCGCCCCTTCCGCCAGCTCTGCTATGCTCGCTCACGATTGGCCTGGAAACATCCGGGAACTACGCAATCTTATCGAGCGGGAAGTCATTTTCTGTAAAACGGGGTGGCTCAATCCGACCGGCCTCCGACCCGCCATACCCGCCCCGGAACCCTCCCATGAAGAATTGGTGCCCCTTCGCGAAAACGAGCGAAAATACATCCAACGGGTGCTGCGGGCAGCCGGCGACAACAAGTCGGAGGCGGCCCGGATTCTCGGCATTTCCCGCACGACGCTACGGGAGAAACTCCGTTAACCAGAGTCCCTCCCAACCAACTGGTCAATTTCTGACCATCCGATCACATCCTGACCAATTTCTCTCGCCGTACAGCCGCCTGCGCCCCTTCACTCTTACAATATTTTATCATTTTTCATTGCTAGAACAAATAAATAGACAAAACGTACCGCCCCCAAAACGAGCATGGCATACCGATTGCTAAGACGTTTACCGAGGCAATGATTACGTTGCTGATAAACACCTATGCTTGATCGCGGGGCATATTGACTCCCGCATCGAGCATGCAGCACGCCCAAACAACCATTTGAGGAGAAACATGAAACGAGTACTGGTTGTCGATGATGAAGCGGATATGCTCTGGATGCTGCAGAGAAATCTCAACAAGGGCATGGAAGACGTCGAGATTCTGGCCGCCGAATCCGGCGAGGAAGCCTTATCGATCCTCAGCGACAAGGAGGTCCAGCTGGTCATAAGCGATATCAACATGCCGGGCATGAACGGCCTCGACCTGCTGGTGGAGATCAACAACCGTTACCCCAAGACAGGGGTTATCGTCATGACCGCCTACCCTTCGAATACCTATGAGAGCCAGGCAATGCTGAGCGGCAGCCTGCGTTTTATAGAGAAGCCGTTCGATATCAATGATATGAGGAAGATCGTCAAAGAGACATTGAACCCGGAGGAAGGTTTCCAGGGTACTGTGGACGGCGTCGATCTGATGGATATCGTCCAGTTCAACGGCCTGTCCCGCGCCACCGCCGCACTCAAAGTCACCACCGCGAACCACGAGGGGATGATCTTCTTCAAAGACGGCGAGGTAGTGCACGCCATGTGCGACTCGGAAAGCGGCGAAAACGCTCTTTTCCGAATTCTCTCTTTTCACGGCGGTTCGCTGCAAAACATCCGCGGCATCGAACCACCGGTGATGAGCATCAGGAAAAGCCTCGAATCCCTGCTCTTAGAGGCTGCCAACCGCACCGATGAACACGACCCGAAGGAATCATCCGGAACCGATGATGACTCCAGCCTTCAAGGCCTCGATTTCGATCTCCTGGAAGCCGAGGACAGCGGCGCCGAGCAAAAACCTGTATTCGAGGAGACGGCAAGCGCTGGCGACGATCTTGCGAACCAGGAAGATGAAGCAATAGAAGACGTAGTTGAAGAACCATCAATCACATCGATAGAGGAATTTGAAATGACGGAAGTTCAGAAAATCCTGGCAGAATTCACCAATATTGAAGGGGTCCACACCGCCTGTGTTGTCGGCCGGGACGGCTTCCTGCTCGACAGCCTGGCCCGCTCCGGCATAGATGCGGAGATGATCGCAGCCATCGCCTCCTCCGGCTTCGGTTCCGCCGAATCAATGGGAAATCAGCTGGGCCAGGGTTCTCTGAACATGACCATGCTGGAATACAGCAACGGTCCGGTCATGTTCGCTCCGGTAGGCAGCGAGGCCTTTCTGGTGATCGTCGCCGATCAGGACACCAACCTCGGCTGGATTCGCATCGCTATCAAGAAAAACTCCAAGAAGATTGAAGAAGTGGCGCAGCTGTAAGGCGCCTCTCCCATCTCTGGCCACAACCCTGCCACACGGTACCGCCAGGCAACGAAAGCGATCAAACCTGGTAGTGTTGCTCCAGAAAACCGGCGAACTCGGAAAATCGGTCCTCGTATTTTCTGATGAGCATCCTGGCCTTGCCGAGCCAGGTCTCTTTGGAGGTCATGAGGAAGATGAAAAAAGGCTGATCCGGCTGATGCCGGATAATAAAATGATACTGGCTGGTGGTGACCAGGATGTCGTCCACCTCTTCATCATCGGCCAGCAGCCTGATCGCCTTGGCATTGGATTTAACGATGGAAGCCAGGTAGGCGGACGCCGCGGCGGTCTCTATATCCTCGCGGCGGCTGGCTTCGGCAATCGACATGCCGTCTTCAATGGTCACCACCGCCGCTGCCAGAATACCGGGCAGTTCTTTGGACATTGCTTCGATGAGGCTCTGTATTTGTTTGATCATGTCATTTCCTTCCGCATGGTATAATGTAACCGATCACCGGGCAAGCTAAACGTCGTCCAAACCAAGGTGTTGTAAACGTTCACCAGCGCTCCAGTTGGATGCAAACAGGCTGTCGGGCAATAGCCTATGCCCAGCTGGGGTGCTGGTGAACGTTTACGGTATAATCAATTGTTTTTGGGAGCACTTACGCCGTCCCGGCAAGGATACTATATCATCCTGTGCCCGCGAAGTGAATAGAAGTTTCCCCTGAAACATTGATAGCAGGCCGATTTTTCAGCAAATGCTCGCCTGCGTTTTCCCCACGCCCTCTCTTGACAGCCAGCCCTTTGCGACAGTATACCTGTCGTGGCTGCCCGGTAGCGCACCAAGGCGCCACCCGGCTCCACATCGCATTTATCGCTGAATCAAACAACTCTATCTTATTTAGCTTCCATCCACTTCATTATGAGAGCAGTCATTCAACGTGTATCCAGGGCCAGCGTCGTTATCGATGGGGCCTGCCGGGGCGCCATCGGGGGCGGCCTGGTCGTGCTGCTCGGCATTGAATCGTCCGACGGCGACAAAGAGATTGATTGGCTGGCGGAGAAGATCGTCAACCTGCGTATCTTCGATGACGAGCAAGGAAAAATGAACAGGTCGCTGGCGGACATCGGTGCGGAAATGCTTATTGTTTCCCAGTTCACCCTCTATGGCGACTGTCGCAAAGGCCGCCGACCGGGGTATTCGGCCGCGGCGCCGCCGCAAATAGCCGAACCTGTTTATCACAAATTTGTCGAGAACATCAAAGCCAGGGGCATCAAAACCGCTACCGGGGTTTTTCAAGCCTTCATGGAAGTCGAGCTGGTCAACGACGGGCCGGTAACGCTATTGCTTGATTCCGACAAAATTTTTTGATGCGGCAGTTTTTTTTGCGCAGGCTACCATACTAATTAATCAATTTTACCTAAACCAGACCAGGGCTTATCTATGAACTTTCTCCCAGGCACATCATACAGAGGTTTCACACTCAAGGAGCATAAAAAAATTGAAGAAATCGGCTCGGATGTCTACCTCTTCCACCACGAGACGCTCGATTGTCCATTGTTGGCCATAAAAAATTCCGACACCAACAAGACCTTTTCCGTCGCCTTCAACACCACCCCCACCGACTCCACCGGCGTGGCCCATATCCTTGAGCATTCGGTGCTGATGGGCTCAAAAAAGTATCCGGTCAGGGATGTGTTCGGCGAGATCAACAAAGGCGGTCTGATGACATTTTTAAATGCCATGACCGGCGCCGATATCACCTATTATCCGTTTGCCACCCGGAACCTGAAAGAATATTTCAACATCATGGATGTATACTGCGACGTGGTCTTCAATCCCGAGCTGGCCCGAAGCACCTTCGAGCAGGAAGGCTGGCACTATCACCTGGAAGAAGAAAACGAGCCGCTCGAATTTCAGGGCGTGGTCTACAACGAGATGAAAGGCGCTTTTTCCGACCCGATCCGTCTTATCTTTCATCATATTTTCGGCGGACTCATGCCGGGGTCGACCTATGCCCACGAATCGGGAGGCGACCCGCAGAACATTCCCGACCTGAGCTACGAGGCGTTTTGTGATTTCCACCGCCTCCACTACCATCCCACCAATGCCATCCTCTTTTTGTACGGAGACGCACCGCTCGAGGACGAACTCGCCTATCTGCAGGAAAAGTTTCTGGCCGCCTACCCGGAAAAAGGAGAACGTTCCACCATCGTTGAAGGCGATTCGGTGAGCGAGCCGGTGTTCATCACCGACAGATACGCCGTGGATTCCCCCGAAACCAAGGAGAAGACCTTCCTCGCCGTCGGCACCCAGGTGGCCACGGTGCTCGACCGGTTGCAGAACGCCGCTTTTCAGGTGATCGCCAACATCCTCTACAATTCCGATGGCTCGCCGCTGAAAAATATCATCTCCTCAAGCGGCATGTGCAGGGATTTCGGCGGCTTTTACTTGAGTTCTTCTTGTTTTACGACCTTTATGATCACCTATCTGGTGGGCAGCGACGCCGAACACCGCGACGCATTCCTGCAGCTCTACACCTCGTCCCTGCAGCAGATGGTGGACCAGGGGCTCGATCAGGAGCTGGTGCTGGCAGAACTCAACAAATACGAGTTCAACCTGCGGGAGGAGGCGAGCAAGGCCCAGCGCGGCCTGGACTTGATCGGCAAGGCCCTGGCGGCCCTGAAATACGGCACGGATCCCTTCGAGTCTCTGGTGAACGAGGACCTTATCCGCACCCTGCGGCGCAAGGCGCTTGATGAAAACTACTTCGAACAGCTCATCAGGGACTACCTGCTGGACAACCGCAAATCGGTCTGCGTCACCCTGGTGCCGGATCCGGCCAAACAGGCGCAGACCCGCGAAGTGGAACAACAGCGCCTGAGGCAATACAGCCAAAGCCTCGATGACGCCGGAAAAAAGAGCTTGTCCGGCGCACCCACGAACTGCAGCAGCTCCAGCTGACCGCCAACGACGTGGAGACCCTCTCCCTTCTGCCCCACCTCTCGCTCGCCGATCTCACCAGCGAGGTCAAATTTCACGAGGTGCGGCCGACGACGATGTTCGAGCGGCAAGTGCTGGTGAGCGAACTCGAAACCAACCACATCTCCTATCTCGACGTCGGCTTCGAGGTCTCCTGTCTGCCCCCGCGACTGCTGCCCTGGCTCGACCTGTTCGGCACCATCGTCACCGAGATCGGCACCAGTCGCCTCGACTACCGGCAGTTTGCCAAGGAGGTAGCCACCTGCACAGGCAGTTTCAGCCATTCACTCAACACCTACTCCCACAAAGGCGTGCAGGACAGCACCCGTCCCGTGCTCTGGCTGCACCTCAAGTGTCTGCCCGATTACCTGGAGAGAGCCCTGCACCTGGTCGCCGAGGTTTTATCCGACCTTTCGCTGGAAAATCGGGCCCGCATCCGCGAGATCTGCGGCCGCGAGTTCGCCTGGGCTGAACACAGCGCTCAGAGCGAAGGGTACAATCTAGCCGCCTCCCGGGTGTTCTCCCATCTCAGCCTGGCCGGTCAGTATAGCGAGCAGTTCAACGGCATCACCGCCTATCTGGCCATCAAGGACCTGGTGCTCCATTACGATGAGCGGGAGGAAGAGTTCCTCGCCGCGCTCCGGGAAATCGCCGCCACCCTCTTCAACCGCCACAACCTCATCCTGGCGGTCACGGCCGACGCTCGGGAGATCGAGCACCTGGAGAAGGTGGGAGACTGCCTGCTCGAGCCACTCTCGACCCGTCCGGTTTCCCGCCAGCCCCTGCCCGCGTCCGGACATCCCGATCACGAGGCCTTCATCACGTCCTCCGAGGTGGTCTATGCCGTCCAGGGGGGCAACCTGCTCGCGGGCGGCGAGGGCTACACCGGAAATTTCGAGGTGCTCAAGACCTACCTCGCCCGCGATTACCTGTGGAATACGGTGCGGCAGATGGGCGGCGCCTACGGCTGCTTTATCCAGTTCAGCCAGATCACCGGCAACCTGGCCTTCATCAGCTACCGCGACCCGCAGGTCAAAAAGACCTTCGAGGCCTATCGTGGAGTGCCGGATGTGGTCGCAAGTCTCGATATCCCCGACAAGGTGCTGCACCAGCTAATCATCGGCACCTACGGCAATTTTGATCCTTTGCAGAGCGCCGCGGCCAAAGGCGCCACCGCCAGAAACGAATATCTCAGCGGCATCGACGCCGCCTTCAAGCAGCAGCGGCTCGAAGAGATCCTGGCAACTACCGTGGATGGCATGCGCCGGTACGCCTCCTCCTTTGCCGCCATGGCAAACAACAGCTACCGCTCGGCGATCGGCAACCGGAGCAAGATCGAAAACGATAGGGAACTGTTCAACCAGCTGACCGACTTATAAACAGGATAACTTCTCTACAAAAAAGCCCCCGCCCGGTGCTAAGCCGGACGGGGGCCTTTTTTTCTCAACTGTCATGATCCCGGCAGATGCCGAGATCATGGGCAAGCCAGGCTCACCAATCAGTACTTGTAGGCGGACTCGCCATGACAGGCGGTATCCAGACCTTCCCGCTCTTCGTCTTCCGCCACGCGCAGACCGATGACCATATCTACCAGTTTGTAGGCGACGATGGAGACCACGCCGGACCAGAGGATGGTGGTGCCAATGGCCCAGAATTGGCTCATCAGCTGACCGGTAATCGAATATGCCGCCACCTTGTCGGCCACATAATCGTAAACCCCGGTGCCGCCCAGGGCCGGAGAGGCGAAGACGCCGGTTAGAATAGCGCCGAGGATTCCGCCAATGCCGTGCACCCCGAAGACGTCCAGCGCGTCATCCATACCCAGCATGCGTTTGAGGCCGTTGACACCCCAGAGGCAGATCATGCCAGCCGCCAGGCCGATAACCAGCGCTCCACCGATGCCGACGAAACCGCAAGCCGGGGTGATGGCGACCAGGCCGGCTACCGCCCCGGAGGCGGCGCCCAGCATGGAGGGCTTGCCTTTGAGCAACCACTCGGTGAACAGCCAGGACAGTGCCGCGGCGGCGGTGGCGGTCATGGTATTGCCGAACGCCAGGGCGGCCATGCCGGTAGCTTCAAGGTTGGAACCGGCATTGAAGCCGAACCAGCCCACCCAGAGCAACGATGCGCCGATCATGGTCATGGTCAGACTGTGCGGGGCCATGGACTCCTTGCCGTACCCCAGTCGTTTGCCGACCATGAAGGCACCCACCAGGCCGGCGATAGCGGCATTGATATGCACAACGGTGCCGCCGGCGAAGTCGATCGCGCCTTTCTGGAACAAAAAGCCGGCGGTGGCGTTGGCCTTGGCGGCCGCGGCGCCACTGGTGTAGGCGTCCGGTCCGGCCCAGAACCACACCATGTGGGCTATGGGCAGGTAGGCAAAGGTGAACCACAGGACGATAAAGGCCAGCACGGCCGAGAACTTCATGCGTTCGGCGAAGGCGCCCAGAATAAGCGCCGGTGTGATGGCAGCAAACGTCGCCTGAAAGAACACATACACCAGTTCGGGAATGACCACACCCTTGCTGAATGTGGCCGCCACCGAATCAGGAGTGACCCCCATGAGAAAAATCTTGCTGAAACCGCCGAAGAAGGCATTGCCCTGCGTAAAGGCAAGGCTGTAACCGTACACCACCCACAACACGATGCACAAAGAGAAAACGGTGAAAACCTGCATCAACACGGACAGCATGTTTTTGGTCCGGACCAGGCCGCCGTAAAACAGGGCCAGGCCGGGAATGGTCATGAGGGTTACCAACAGGGTGGCCACCATCATCCAGGTGGTGTCGCCTTTATTTGGCACCGGAATATCGGCGGCGCTGGCGACCCCTGAAAATTGAAGGAGAAAAACCATCAACAGGATGGCGGACAGGAGGAAAGTTGATTTTTTCATAAAATTTCTCTCTTTGCTCTCAGATTGCATCGAAACCGGAATCGGGCGTCACCTTGCGAGCAGCGACGACGTTCCACCCTCTCCGGCCTAAACAGGTTTGACCGGCTTTACCCCGCTCGAATAGCAACATCGATGCCAAACTCCAATATCCGATACAAACACGGAAATACAACATCATATAAAAATACCGTCAAATGCCATTGACAGAAACTATACATTTCTGTGTTGCCGTGCAATGCATTATTACAACTTTGTATAATTAATTTCATTGCGCCCCCTCGACCTTCTCCGGCAGCTCAGCACGTGCAACCCATCCTTGAAGCGCCCCCCCTGTCGCTTGCAATTGGCAGGATCGACATATCCTATCGCTAGCTGAAATGTCATCGGAATTGAGAATTTTACCTGCGAGCGCAAGACGTCTATATTTTTACTTATCTATCAATTCAACAGGGAGCACAAGAAATGAAAAACCTCTTCACCTTCATGACAGCCATCGCCTTTCTGGTGTTGTCGTCCTCCGCCTATGCCGCCGCCACGGCTTCCGGCACCATCACCATGGTGGTCGATCTTTCCGGGCATGGCTCCGATCAGGTCGCGCAACTCTGGATGCCCTATCCACTCTCCGACGCCGACCAGCTGGTCACCAATATTTCGGTCAGCGGTGACTACGCCGAATCGGCGGTGTATTCCGATCGTAAATATTCCACCCCGATTCTCTATGCCCGCTGGAACAAGGGCGCCAAAAGCAGAAAGCTGGTTTTCACCTTTTCGGTGACCAGAAATGAAGTGGTCAAAAAGGACTTCCCTCAAAAGGAACCCGCCTGGGATCCGGCGGACTATGCCCTCTACCTTAAACCCACCAGCCTCGGCCCAATTGACGGGGTGGTGAAAGATCTGGCGGACAAAATCGTCGGCAACCGGACCACCGTCTATGCCAAAGCCAAGGCCATTTATGACTGGACCGTCGAAAACATGTACCGTGACCCGAAAACCAAAGGGTGCGGCTCGGGCGACGTCTGCTCGCTTCTCGCCCGGCCCGGCGGCAAGTGCACGGATATCCATTCAGTATTTATCGCCCTGTGCCGGGCGGCTGGGGTGCCCGCACGAGAGGTGTTCGGCATCCGATTGGGCAAGGAAAAGGTGGTGGACATCACCAAATGGCAACACTGCTGGGCGGAGTTTTTCCTCCCGGGGTACGGTTGGGTTCCGGTCGATCCGGCCGATGTACGAAAGAAGATGCTGGTGGAGCACCTCAAGCTTGGTGATGAAAAGACCAAGGAATACCGCAAATACTTCTGGGGCGCCTGGGATGCCTATCGAGTGAAACTCGCGGTTGGCCGGGACCTGATTCTCAATCCCCGGCAGGCAGGCAAGCCGCTCAACACCTTCGGCTACCCGTATGCGGAGATCGGCGGCAAGCCCCTGGATTGGCTGGATCCCGCGACCTTTACCTACAAGATCACGTATAACCAGTAAATCTTTTCGATTACGCTTTTCTGCGAGCGATTCGCTTGGCCCGGAGATTGAATCCGTGCCACTTCCATTCCGGACGGCGACGGGTTAACGAGCTTACCCCACAGGTCGCCGTCCGAGGCGCTCGCCTCTCTCACCGCTTGGGCAGCACGTTTACGTTTCCCCCCCGATCTCCAGATAGCGTTGCACCTCTTCCATCGCCTGCTGGGCCGGCATCGACCTGATCCTAAAAAAAAGCGTCTCACAGTCGACAAATGCCAGCTGACGCACAAGGCCTATGGTTTCGACCTCGGCGCGGGTGTGCGGAAAGGCGCTGTCGGAGGCGCGAATCTCGTCTTTTCTGATCAGCTTGGCATACATCAGGGCCTGGGCCGCAAGCAAGTCTTCGCGCTGCGCACCCATCTGCTTCTTGAACATATGCGCGATCGTCAACTCGTCTCCGGGGCTGAAAATGGTCCCGGAAATGCCCAGCAGCCGCATCGCATCCTTTTCCAGGAAGCGGACCTGCAGCCTCCAGTCCTGCGACAGCAGACCGGCTCTCAAGTACTTATGCAGGAGCAGATGGACCGTCCCGGCTTCCACATAGACGGAACCGCCGGCGGGCAATACCGTGAGGATCTTGCCGGCGCGCAGCGCATCCCGAAGTCGGAACCTGGCGGCATCCGCGGCGGCAAACGCCTTGACGGCCGAGAGTATCGCCTCGAAATCTCCGGCCCGAACCGCCCGATAGTAGGCGAGCAATGGACCGGTCGCCTCTCTCTCCCGGCTGTATACGGCGTACTGCTCGGTACTCCTGTCAAGCTCGCCGGGCGAGTGGTTGCGGGCAAAGGATGCTTGAATCTCCAGCAGCGAATTGAGATACGGTTCGACCTGCATGATCTTTTTGCCCGATCGAGCCAACTGTTGCAACAGCCGGTATTGCAGGCGGGCGAACTCGGGGTAGCCGAGATCAAGTTGGAGGAGATAGGCCTCAAGGGTGATCTGCCCCGCCAGCATCGCCTGGAATTCGTAATGTGGCGGCTCCTCCAGGATAACCATATCGTGTTCCTGCATCAGCCGGGCGGCAAGACTCAAGGTCTCAGGCCTGTGGGCGGAATAGCTCAAGGTCAGCGTGTTCATAGTCATATAATATGTACGAAAGGGACTCTCACCAGTTACCCGCGGACAACTTGGAGATGGGACAAGGCTTCGCCCGCAGGCGCTGTCAACCTATTCCTTTCCAAATCGAACTTTTCCAGTGACATTCAATAGAATTTCGCTATTTTGATTTCACAACAAAAAAAACGAATCGGAAGATTCGGTTCGTTCCAAGACCAGCATTGTCATCGCGTAACCGAGAACTCCGTCGGCGCTTGCCGCCGGACTACCGTTATTTTCACCTTGGAGCATAGCATGCAATACTCATCCGAAATCAAGGAAATGTGTCGGGTGGCGCAGGGGACCAACCACGGTCCGGCACCCATACCGCAGGAAGGCGGGTGGACCCAGGTCAGGGAAGTGACCGACATAAGCGGCCTTACCCACGGTATCGGCTGGTGCGCGCCGCAGCAGGGCGGCTGCAAGCTCACCTTGAACGTCAAAAACGGCATCATCGAGGAAGCCCTGGTCGAAACCATCGGCTGCACCGGCATGACCCATTCGGCAGCCATGGCCTCCGAGATCCTGCCAGGCAAGACCCTGCTCGAAGCCCTGAACACCGACCTGGTCTGCGACGCAATCAATGTCGCCATGCGCGAACTCTTCCTGCAGATCGTTTACGGCCGCAGCCAGTCGGCCTTCTCCGAGGGCGGCCTGCCCATCGGCGCCGGGCTCGAAGACCTGGGCAAGGGGCTGCGCTCCGTGTGCGGCACCATGTACGGAACCGCCAAAAAAGGGCCGCGCTACCTCGAGATGGCCGAAGGCTACGTCAGAGAGATCGGCCTGGACGCCAATGATGAAATCATCGGCTACAGCTTCGTCAATCTCGGCAGGATGATGGACGCCATCAAAAAGGGAGAGGACCCGGCCAAGGCGCTCGCGGCAGCCTCCGGAACCTACGGCCGTTTCGACGAAGCGGTAAAAACCATCGACCCCCGAGAGGAATAAGGAGAGAGAGCATGGCACTGTTTGAAAGTTACGACAGGCGGATCGGCCAGATCACCCCGGTCCTGGAAAAATACGGCATGCAGTCGCTCGAAGACGCTCGGGACCTCTGCCTGGGTCGCGACGTGGACGTGGCGGCGATCGTCAAGTCCATCCAGCCGATCTGCTTCGAGAACGCCTGCTGGGCCTACACCCTGGGCGCCGCCATTGCCATCAAAAAGGGGCAGAGCAAGGCGGCGGACATTGCGGCTACCCTCGGCGAAGGACTGCAGGCCTTTTGCATTCCCGGCTCGGTGGCCGACGACCGCAAGGTGGGCCTCGGGCACGGCAACCTCGGCTCGATGCTGCTTAAAGAAGAGACCCGCTGCTTCGCCTTTTTAGCCGGCCACGAATCGTTTGCGGCGGCGGAGGGAGCGATCGGCATCGCCAAGAGCGCCAACCGGGTCCGCACCACCCCGCTGCGGGTCATCTTGAACGGACTCGGCAAGGATGCCGCCAAGATCATCTCCCGGATCAACGGTTTTACCTATGTCCAGACCAGCTTCGACTACGCCGCCGGAAAACTGAAAGTGGTCGCCGAGACCCCCTATTCGGACGGCGAACGCAGCAAGGTGCGGTGTTTCGGCGCCGACGACGTCCGCGAGGGCGTGGCCATCAACCACCTCGAAGGGGTGGATGTTTCCATCACCGGCAACTCCACCAACCCCACCCGCTTCCAGCATCCGGTGGCAGGGACCTATAAAAAAGAATGTCTGCTGGCGGGCAAGAACTATTTCAGCGTCGCCTCGGGCGGCGGCACCGGCCGCACCCTGCACCCCGACAACATGGCCGCGGGACCAGCCTCCTACGGCATGACCGATACCATGGGCCGGATGCATTCCGACGCCCAGTTCGCCGGCTCGTCTTCGGTGCCGGCCCATGTCGAGATGATGGGCCTGATCGGGATGGGCAACAACCCGATGGTCGGCGCCACCGTGGCGGTGGCCGTGGCCCTGGAGCAGGCCGCCTAAGAGCGTTGTCTTGAGGTTTTTTAACGCGCCGGGTGCAGCCCGCTGCACCCGGCCTCTCTCACCTTAGGAACCCTGCTTGTCGTCCGTCTTCGTCTGATTGCCGGTTTCGCTCTCCGGCTTTTCTTTGGGCGAAGGCGCCGTCATCTCATGGACCTTGCCTTTGGCGGAGTCGTACCAGCCGGAAACTTTCTCCTTGGCGCCGTGCCAGGCCCCCTTGCTTTTTTTGGCGGCGGAGCCGGCCATTTCACCGCTTTTCTCCACGACCTCGGAGCTGGTTTCCTTGGTTTTTTCGTAGGCCTCGGAGCTGCCCTCCTTGGTGGCATCCCATGCCTTTTCGCCGGCCTTCTTGGTTTTGTCCCAGGTTTCTTTCGAGGCCTCGCCGACCGCCTTGGCAGCCTCTTTCACCTTGGTGCCGGCCTCGCTCCAACCGCTCTGGTTATCGGCCGGAGCAGTGGTGGTGGCCGATGCCGCCGGAGCCTCCTGCGAGGGGGGCGCGGTCGCGTTTTCCGACGCCGCCAGCGCGGTCCCCATGCCGCCCACCACAAGAGCCGCTGTCAGAACTCCACTCAGTAGCCACGGGGCTCGTCGTCGTGTTCTCTCTTTTGTCTGTTTCATATTTTCCTCTTTTTTTATACAGGGCACAACCTGCTGGCCGTCCCTGGTGAATATTTGTTTCGTATCCGGCTTACAACCCATATTAGGAGCCTATCGGATTATAGACATTTTTGCTCAGATCGAGGCAAACGCGAAAAAATCACCGGAGGCATATACCAAATATCTCGGAGTCTCACTCCGTTCGCTTACCGGAGGATAATTTTTTCGGGTTTAACGAAGATATGGGGAAAAAGGGCATAATCCGACAGGCTCCTAGTGGATCGGCGGTGCATATTGCAGTCCGCCGTTGATCCACAGGGCGTTGCTGCCGCGATCGAGGTCGAGGGGCGTCCCCTTGCCGAGCGTTCTTGCGAACACCTCCCCGTAATTTCCCACCTCTTTGACGATTCGATAGGCCCAATCGTCGGCAAGCCCCAGTCCCTGCCCCTTGATGCCCTCGAGTCCGAGCAGCCGCCTGATGGCAGGGGAAGCCGAAGATTTCATGGCATCGACATTTGTTGAAGTCACGCCCAGTTCCTCGGCGTCGAGCATGGCAAAAAGGGTCCATCTGACGACATTGAACCATTCGTCGTCGCCTTGGCGTACCACCAGCCCCAGCGGTTCCCTGGAGATGGTCTCGGGCAGGATGACCGCATCCTCGGGATGGGCGAGCTCGGTACGCAAACCATGGAGCCGGGACAACTCACCACTCAACACATCGCAACGGCCGGATTCCAACCCCCTGACCAGTCGATCGGCGGTATCGAGGAAGATCGGTTTGAATTCTATCTTCTTTTCCTTGAAATAGTCGGTGAGGTTGGCTTCGACGGTGGTGCCGGCCTGGATGCAGATGGCCGCCCCGGCCAGTCCGCGCACAGACTTGATACTGAGCGCCTTTTTCACCATGAAGCCCTGCCTGTCATAATAGCTGGCTCCGACGAACTTTACCCCCAAGGCGGTATCGCGGGTGAGCGTCCAGGCGGTATTGCGGGAGAGGACATCCACATCGCCGGCCTGCAGGGCGGTAAACTGCTCCCGCGCGGTGAGCGGCACATACTTGACCTTCGCGGCATCGCCCAGGGTGGCGGCGGCTATCGCGCGGCAGATTTCCACGTCGAATCCCGCCCAGTTGCCCTTATCGTCCGTATTGGAAAACCCGGGCAATCCGGTGGAGACCCCGCATTGCAGATACCCGCGCTTGACCACTTCGTCCCTGGTATCCGCCCGAGCCAGGCCGGCGGCGAGACAGACGCTCAGGACGGCAACCGCGCACCGCCTGCAAATCCGATTCATTGAACGTTCCTCATTATCTGCGACGCAGTCATAAGCGCTCCGTGCAATTTGGCAGCCTGTCGCAAAACCGGCTGCCGTCTTCCCCATGCAATTGTCATTGTTGCCATTACCGCCACGGTACCGTATAACTACAACCTGGTACAACCGGTAAACGTTCACCAGCAGCCCATCTGAGCACAATCAGGCTGGCGTGCACAGACAGCATAATTACGCTTTGCTAAAACCATATACGCCAGGCAAGAACAAACGCAAGCATTAACGATTCAAATGACTGAAAAACCAGCCAGAACAGGGCGATTTGCGGCGGTGGAAACCCTCTGCAGGCTCCAGCGCACCCACAAGCCGGTCAAGCCGTTGTTCGATCGGGTGGCCGACGAGTGCGATCTTTCGCGCCCGGAGCGCAGCCTGGCGATGAACCTGATCTACGGCGTGTTGCGCCATCGCCAGTACCTTGACCTCCTGCTGGCCGAGCTCTGCCACCATCCGATATCCAAACTCGACCCGTTTGTCCACCAGGCGTTGGCCATCGGCATCTTTCAGCTGTTCTGCCTGGAGCGCATCCCCGACAGGGCCGCCGTCAACGAGACGGTCAACACCGTAAAATGCGCCCGGCTCCCCAAAAGGCTGCATGGCTTCGTTAACGGCATCCTGCGGGCGGCGATTCGCAACCGGGAGACCCTGCCCACGGTCGACGGCGCGGACAGGCAAGGCAGCCCCATTCTCAATCATCCGGCCTGGCTGACCCAGCGGTGGACCGAGCGTTTCGGCCGCGAGGAGATGGAGCGAATCTGCCGGCTCAACAACCTCGAACCCCGCCTGGTGCTGCGCACGAATCGCCAGCGTCTCGACCGCGAGGCGCTCGGCGACCTGCTGACCGAGCAAGGCATCGCCGCCAATCCGGGCGCCTATGCCCCCCAGGCGCTGGTATTGCCCGACTACCAGGGGCCGGTCACCGAACTGCCCGGCTATGGCGAGGGTTTTTTCCAGGTGCAGGACGAAGCGGCCCAGCTCGCCACCACCCTGCTCGGACCGTTTGGCGACAACGGCTCGTACCTCGACGGGTGTGCCGGACTGGGCGGCAAGACCAGCCACCTGCTCGAACTCACCGCCCCGCACTCGGCCAGGGTGACGGCGGTCGAACCGGAACCGGCCCGCTACCGCATGCTCACGGAGAACATCCGCCGACTCTACCCTGACGACACGGCCCGGTTCACCCTCCATACCGGCAGCCTCCAAGAGTACGGGCGCAGCCACCCTTGCCTCTTCTCCGGCGTGCTCGTGGACGCCCCCTGTTCCGGCACCGGGGTTATCGGCCGCCATCCGGACATTCGCTGGAACCGAAAGCCTGAAGATCTCCCCCGGTACCACCAGGAGCAGCTGGACCTGCTTGCGCACGCCGCCCGGCTGGTGGCCCCCGGCGGCCTGCTGGTCTATGCCACGTGTTCGATTGAAGCAGAGGAAAACCAAGAGGTTATAAAAAGTTTCCTGCATCGCCGGCAGGACTTCTCCGCCACCGATTGCACCTTCCTTCTGCCCGAGGCCGCCCGAGTGCTTATCCAAGACGGTTGTTTCTGCCCCCATCCCTCGCAGAGCATTGACGGCTTTTTCGCCGCCCGCCTGGCCCGCAATCCGTAATCCCCTCTTTTTCTTTGCGGTAAGGTACTGTCTGTTGTACATTCCGGATTTATTTTTTAACCATAAACAATCTCCAACACCCATCTTGGCACGATCAGGCCGACGGGCAGAGAAAGGCTATGGCCCGTCAGCCTGATCGTGCTAAACTGAAGCGCTGGAGAGCGTTAACAGCTTATTGGTTAGGCCTTCATTTGGTTGACCTTGTTAACGGTTACTTTTATGCTGATACAATACTGAGGCGTAATCGATACCGTTCACCACCCACCGATGGCGGGTGTGGTGCACCGTTTCCTCTTTCCCATAACAACAGCAGGAATCCCCATGGCAGAGATAAAGAGTACGATGGATCTGGTCCTGGAACGGGCCGCCAAAATGGCCGCCGGCGCGGCGCCGGTATCCACGGACGAAGAGCAGGAAAAGCAGGGCATGCGACTGGCGGCCGAATATCTCAGTGATCAGCTGCCGGACCTCAAAGCCGCCCTCAAGAACAGTAAACCCGAAGCACGAAAGGCCATCGAGCGAGGCGCAATCCGGACTCTGTTGCGCAATATCGTTCTGCCCCGCGACGAGATGCTGCGGGAAAGCAGCGAAAAGGCCCTGCGCGGCCTGCTCACGGTCGCTGGTCTTCTGGGTGTCAACTCCATCTCCGGCCTTTGCAAGGAACTCGGCCAGATACTCCAGCAGTACAATCAGCACAGGGAACAGGTCATCGGCCAACTCGAAGACGCCCTGCTCGGTCAGCTCGAGCAACAGGCCCGGGCCCGCGGCATCGACTCCGCCAGCCTGCGCGCCTCGATGCACCCCCAGTATCAAGAAGAAATGGCCAAGATGAACGAGGACCTCAACGACCAGTACAACCAGGCGATGGACCAGCGCAAAGAGTCCATCCGGCACCAGCTTGGCTTATCCTGAGGGACGCTCTAATTTCAAGAACGGCAATGAGGCTTCCGGAGACGGAAAATGAATTACCCCGATCGACTCCACACCCTGCAGCGACGGCTGCGTCAAAAAAACATCGACGCCCTGCTCGTCAGCGAGCAGCATAACCGCCGGTACCTTAGCGGCTATACGGCCACCGATCACGATATCGGCGAGAGCTCGGGCGTGCTGCTGGTTCCCGCCTCCGGCGACGCCTATCTGCTCACCGATTTCCGTTACCGCCAGCAGGCCGAGCGCGAGGCGACCGGCTTTCAGGTCGAAATCTACGAGCGCGGGTTGCTCAATCTGCTCAAGCCTCTGCTGAAAAAACTCGGCGTCTCCACCCTGGCCTTTGAAGCCGAAGCCACCCTGCACTCCACCGTGCTGGCCATGCAAAAGGAGTTGGCCGAGCTGCATCTCTCGCTCGAACCCACAAGCGGCCTGATCGAGAAGATGCGACGCATCAAGGACGAGGAGGAGATCGAGTTGATCCGCAGGTCGGTGCGGCTCAATGAAGAAGTGTTCCTGCAGGTTTACGAGGTCATCGACGATTACGGCAGCGAGATCGAAGTCGCCTTGGCGCTCGAGCAGGCCATGCGCATGGGCGGAGCCGAATCGCCGAGTTTTGCGACCATCGTCGCCTCGGCGGAAAACAGCGCCCTGCCCCATGCGGTCCCCGGTCGCGGCAAGATTGTCCAGGGGCGGCCGCTGACCATCGACATGGGGCTGGTGCTCGACGGCTACTGTTCGGATATGACCAGAACCTTCGTGCCGGGCGAACAACCCGACGGACGATACCTCGAGCTGCATCGACTGGTGCGGCAGGCCCAGCTCGCCGGAATCGCCGCCATTCGGGCCGGCGTCACCGCCCGGGAGGTGGACAGCGCGGCGCGCACCGTCATCGCCGATGCCGGCTATGGGGAAAATTTCGGTCACAGTCTCGGCCACGGCGTCGGGCTCGCCGTTCACGAAGCGCCGCGGCTATCGAGCCGGGTGCGGAAAAAACTCCAGGCCGGCATGGTCGTCACCGTCGAACCCGGCATCTACATTCCCGGCTGGGGCGGCATCCGACTGGAAAACATGGTCGTCGTCCGCGAAGACGGTTGCGAACTCCTCAATACCGATACCACCTGGCTCGACCCTTGAAAGGCAAACGGTTACCATGAATCAACCTACCTCTCGCAAATATTTCGTTCTCGACACCAACGTCCTGCTGCATAATCCCGAGTCCATCAGCTCCTTTGCCGATAATATCATCGTGCTGCCGATGACGGTGATCGAGGAGCTGGACAACTTCAAACGCCACAACGACGAACTGGGCCGCAGCGCCCGTCAGGTAATCCGCCAGCTGGACCGGCTGCGCGAGGGCGGCAACCTGCGCGACGGAGTGCTCATGGAAAACGGCGGCACGCTCAAGATCACCGTCGAGGAACGCGACATGCCCGGCACCTTCATGGACATGTCGGTACCCGACAACCGCATCCTGGCCGTCGCCTACTCGCTCAAGCGCCAGGGAGAGCGGGTCATCTTCGTGTCCAAGGACATCAACTCCCGCCTCAAAGCCGACGCTCTCGGCATCGACGTGATGGATTTCGAGAAGCAGAAGTGCGACTTCGACTCCCTCTATACAGGCTGGCGGTCCGTGGAGGTGCCCTCCGCGCAAATCGACGGTTTTTATAAAGACGAGCCCTTCCGGTTGAGTGAGGTCGAGCTTTTCAGCAATGAATTCGTTCTCCTGCAGGATGAGGGCAACCCCAAACATACCGCTCTTGGCCGGGTTGCGGCCGACGGCACCATCACCCACCTGCTCAAGGAACGCGAAAGCGCCTGGAATATCCGGGCCCGTTCCAAGGAACAGCGCATGGCGCTGGAGCTGCTGCTCGACCCTTCCGTCAGCCTGATCACCATGATCGGCCGGGCGGGCACCGGCAAGACGCTGCTGGCCCTGGCGGCCGGTCTTGAATGCGTGCTGATCCAGGGAGGCTTCGAGAAACTGCTGGTCTCCCGCCCCATCATCCCCATGGGCAAGGATATCGGCTACCTGCCGGGCACAAAGGATGAAAAGCTTTCGTTGTGGATGCAGCCGATCTTCGACAACCTGGTCTACCTGATGCGGATGTCCCACGATTTCACCGAGGGCAGCGTCCACCAGAAGGTCGAGCGGCTGCTCAAGGAGCAGCATATCGAGCTGGAGGCGCTGACCTATATCCGCGGCCGCTCCATCCCCGATCAGTTCATGATCGTCGACGAGGCCCAGAACCTTACGCCCCACGAGGTCAAGACCATCATCTCCCGGGCCGGAGAGAATACCAAGATGGTGCTCACCGGCGACCCGAACCAGATCGACAACCCCTATCTGGACTCCTCCTCCAACGGCCTCTCCTATGCCGTGGAAAAGCTCAAAGGCCAGTCTCTGTACGGCCACATTACGCTGAGCAAGAGCGAACGGAGCCCGCTGTCGGCCATCGCAGCCGAGTATCCTTAATACAAAATATAGCCAGCCCGCCGGGGCTTTTTTCCTTTTGCCTGTAAACATAACCGGTCCGGTCTCCCGGCCCCGCTTTTTACAGACCGGCATTGACTTTTAAGTTCAGTTGCACTATGCGACAGATTGTGATTGATGAACTCTCCCCGATGGAGCGCGACAATATCGACTCATACCTCAAACGATCGCTCAAGCCCGGCCCGATGATCGGTCTCTATTGGATTGTCCTGCCCCCCGACCTCTCTGCGAAGCCCAACAGGGCCATGACGAGCACGGCCCGTTTTACCTGGCCGTGGAGGTGGAACGCACGCAGGTTCGTTTCGAACTGCTGGTCCGCAGCCAGTCCAACCTGCACTGCTCGCTGCATCGCCTACGCCACCCCCATGCAGCGCCAATTCGTTCTCGACTTCATGGACCGAATGATCACCGAAGAAATGATCAACGCCTGAAGCATCCGGCGCAAAAATCGCTTACAACTCTTTCACTCCAATCGCCGCCCGGCCATCACCGACTTGCCGGGGCGAATAACTCCCGGAGAATTTATGAACACCATCGTCGACTCAACCGCAGACTTCATTGCCGCGGTCTATCGAGAAGATGCAAACAGCAATATCGATCTTGCAAGAAAACCCTCGGACGACCGCTCACGCTATGCCGAAAAAGTTCTGTATGGCCATCTTGACGATTCCCGGCCACGCCGACTTCGTCCCGGGCATTTCATATATCAAAACCCGACCAGACAGAATTGCCCTGCAGGACGCCACCGCCCAGATGGCCATTCTCCAGTTCATGTTAGCCGGCAAAAACGAGGCCGCAGTACCGGTTACAGTCCACTGCGATCATCTGATCAGGGCCCGTCAAGGCGCGGGCGCCGATCTTGCTGTCGCCGAGAGGAGAACAGCGAGGTTTACGATTTTCTTGACATCCGCTTCACAAGCGCTACGGTTTCGGCTGCTGGCTGCCCGGCGCCGGCATCATCCACCAGGTTGTCCTGGAGCAATATGCCTTTCCCGGGCCTAGATGATGCTCGGCACCGACTCCCATACCCCCAATGGCGGCGGACTCGGCGCTTCGCCTCCGGGTGTCGGCGGTGCAGATGCGGTGGATGTGATGGTCGGACTGCCCTGGGAGGTGTTGCATCCGAAAGATTATCGGCGTTCACCTGACCGGCAGCCTTCACGGCTGGACAGCGCCCAAAGATATCATTTTAAAACTGCTGGCGGAGCTCACCTGCGCCGGCGGCACCAACAGGGTCTTCGAATATTTCGGTCCTGGCGCCGCAACGATCTCCTGCCACCGGCAAGTGCACCATCTGCAACATGGGCGCAGAACTCGGGGCCACCACCTCTCTGTTCCCTTCGATGCCGCCATGGCACGCTATCTCGAGAGCTGCGGCAGGGGCGAGGCCGCCGGCTGGCCGAGCAGAACGCCCACCTGCTGGGTCCCGACGAGGATGTGCTCGACGATCCCGAAGCCTATTTCGACCAGGTGATCGCCATCGACCTCGACCGTCTTGAGCCGCATGTGGTCGGCCCCCATTCGCCGGACCGCGCCACCACCGTCGCCGGCATGTCCGACCATGTCAAGGAACGCGGCTATCCCGAGAAAATCTCGGTGGCGCTGATCGGCTCCTGCACCAACTCCTCCTACGAAGACATGGGCCGGGTCGCCGCCATCGCCGAGCAGCTTGCGGACACGGCCTCAGGTTGAAGACCCCGCTGCTTGTCACCCCCGGCTCCGAGCAGGTCCGAGCCACCATCGAACGCGACGGCATCCTGCAAAACTCCAGGCGGTGGGAGCCACGGTGCTGGCCAACGCCTGCGGCCTTGCATCGGCCAGTGGCGCCGAGAAGGCGCTGAAAGCGGAGAGCCCAACTCCATCGTCACCTCCTATAACCGCAACTTCCCCAAGCGAGCCGACGGCAACCCCGGACCTGCGCCTTTATCGCCAGCCCCGAGACCTGCATGGCCTACGCCGCGTGCGGCACCTTCGCCGCCGACCCGTACCACGTCGAGCTGACCGGGGAGGACGGCGCCACCTTCACTCTCACCCCGCCAGGACAGGTGGCGGAAGTCCCGCCCCAAGGGCTGCTGCGAGATGCCAAGGGGTTTCTCGCCCCGCTTGACGATCGCAAGCAGGTGCAGGTGCAGGTCGCAGCCGATTCGGAGCGACTAGCGCTGCTCTCGCCCTTCCCTGCCTGGGACGGGGGCGATCTTGCCGGCCTGCGTCTTCTGGTGAAAGCCCGAGGCAAATGCACCACCGACCACATCTCCCCGGCGGGGCCGTGGCTGCGTTTTAGAGGTCATCTGGATAATATCAGCGGCAATATGCTGAGCGGCGCCATCAACGCCTTCACCGGCGAGGCGGGCACCGGCCGGAACCAGGAGAGCGGCGCCACCGGCAAGCTCAGCGACATCGCCCGAGAATACCAGGCGGCCGGCATCGGCTGGGTGATCGTGGGCGACAGCAACTATGGCGAGGGTTCCTCCCGCGAGCACGCGGCTATGAGCCCGCGCCAGCTGGGGGCTCGGGCGGTCATCACCCGCTCCTTTGCCCGCATCCATGAGACCAATCTCAAAAAGCAGGGCATGCTGCCACTCACCTTCATCGATCCGGCGGATTACGATAAAGTTCGCGAAGACGACCGCATCGATCTGGTTGGCGTGGCGCAGCTCGCCCCCGAGAGCACGGTCACCGCGGTGCTGCACCACCAGGACGGCAGCACCACGGAAATCCCCCTGCGTCACTCGCTCAACGCGGAACAGATCGGTTGGTTCAAAGCCGGCTCGGCGCTCAACGCCTTGCGGTAGGCCTGAAAACAAAAGAAGAGCGGCCCCGGTGGTAAAGGGGCCGCCCCAGGAGCCCGGTCCATGCAGATCATCACCACCCATAAACAGACCGATTTCGACGGACTGGCCTCGATTATCGCCGCCACCTGCCTCTATCCCGGCAGCGTGGGCGTGGTCCCCAAAGACGTCGGCACCAATGTCAGCCGGCTGCTCTCCACCCATAAAACCGCTTTCAACCTCATCCTGCCCCACGAGGTGGACCACGACCAGGTACACCGGCTGATCGTGGTCGATACCTGCAGATGGCAGCGGCTCGACAGGATGAACAAACTCCGCGACCGGCGGGACCTCGAGATCCACCTCTGGGACCACCATATGCACGAGTGCGACATCGAAGCGCACTGGTCCTGCCGGGAACATATCGGCGCCACGGTCACCCTGCTCATCCGGGAGATGAAAAAGCGCCGGATGGAGCTCAATCCCCTCTTCTCCACCGTGCTGCTGATCGGCCTCTACGAGGATACCGGCCACCTCAGCTACCCTTCCACCACGCCCGAGGACGCCTACGCCGCCGCCTACCTGCTGGAGAATGGCGCCGACCTCAACGTCGCCTCCTTCTTCCTCAACCCCCCCTACGAGGAGACCCAGAAGGAGGTGCTGTTCGCGATGATGAAAGGGACCGAAAAAATCAAGATCAACAACCACCTGATCGGCTTCAACACCGTCCCCCTGGAAGATAGGGTCACCACCATGGCGGGGGTGGTCAACATGTATCGCAGCATCGTCAATGTCGACGCCATCTTCGTGATTTTCATCATCGACAACCGCTATATGGTAATCGGCCGCAGCGGCGTGGAGGCCATCGATGTCGGCCGCATCATGACCCGGCTCGGAGGCGGCGGCCATGGCGGCGCCGGTTCGGTAACCCTCAAGGCCGAAGGCTGCAGCCCCGAGGAACTCAAAGAGCGAATTATCGCCCTCCTCCAAGAAGAGCAGCAGCACACCATACGGATCGCCGACCTGATGAGCTTCCCGGTCGCCTCGGTGGTTCCCGACACCCCGATGCGCAAGGTGCATGCGCTCATGGCCCGCGAAAAAATCCGCGGCGTGCTGGTGATGGAAGACGATACCCTCCAAGGCATCGTGGTGCTCTGGGACTTCAAGAAACTCAAGCAGAAAAAGCACTGGGAAAAGCCGGTCAAGGCCTATATGGCCCGCGACCTGATATCCATCGCCCCCGACGACACGCCCGCCAAAGCCGGCCGGGTCATGCTCGACCGCAATATCGGCCACCTGCCGGTAGTCCTTGAAGGCAAGGTTATCGGTATTGTTACCCGCACTGATATTCTCAATTATTTTTACAATCTGCTGCCGGAATAAGGCGATCGTTTGCAATCAATTCCGCAGTAGCCGCCCCGCCCATGTGAGATTCAAATCTCACATAATATCGACATATTTCAAAATTTATCCCCAAACATCCTGCCCTTTCCAGGATGCTCCCCCTCCATATTTTTTTGCCTTTCAACGGGTTGGCAAAACATTGCTCGTACCGATCAACAGCAGAGGTTTTCGCCTAACTCTTTCGCCTTCTATCATTACTCTTTTACATGATAGACGAACGGACAGGTTTAAAAAAACAAATCATCTTGACAAATTATTCAGACGGAATATTAATATAATATAGCGGATCATAACATTTAGATGGAGAACAATCTCCCTCTGCCATCAAGAACTATCTTCAGTATAATGCTGCTCTTGCTCAGGACCAACCTTGAGACGCAAGGCCAAAATCTCAGTCCCGTTCGTATACCACAACAAATATGGAGTAAAGCGAACTGCGTTCGTATAATCACTTGTTGACGTGGAATGTCACAACCAGGAAGTAGGTGCAACTACTTCCGTAATTTGTCGCTAAAGCGATGATAAAAATGGATGTTATAATTTTATGGACGTTCTTCCTTATTCTACAGACTCGTTGTGTTTCATGAAAGAGGAGTTACATGAAAAGAATTTGTGTTAATTGTGGCTCGAATTTAGGCGCACGTCCTGAGTATATAGAGACTGCAATAAAGCTTGGCGAATTGATATCAAATAAAGGTATCGAGCTTGTGTATGGAGGGGCTGATGTAGGGCTAATGGGCGCTGTTGCGTCCGCAGCAATGGATAGTGGCGGAAAGGTAATTGGTGTCATTCCAGAATCATTTGCAGACAAAGTTGCGGACAACAATCTTTCTGAGCTGCATATAGTACCTACAATGCATGAGCGAAAGAAAATAATGTTCGATTTGTCTGATGGCTTTATTGCGTTACCAGGCGGAATGGGAACTATAGAAGAAGTTTTCGAAATATTGACTTGGTCACAATTAGGTTTCCATGGAAAACCATGCGGAGTTATTAATATATGTGGCTATTTTGATAGATTGCTTGAATTTCTTGATTACTCAGTTGACCAAATGTTTGTAAAACATCAGCATCGTGCAATGCTTCTTGTAAGTGATGATCCTGATGGTCTATTTGCACAATTTGAAAGATATAAAGCACCAATTATAGAGAAATGGATAAAATAAGAATTAAGAACACGGCCATCTGCTGGTAGGGACGCGCAAACAGCCGCACGCCCCACAGCAGCCTTTTGGACATGAATGATAAAAAAGGAGTTGTGATTCATGAGCTTTACGTCAATACAATTTGATAGAAAAGGCGAGATTAACATCCGTGCCAGAGTTGTAGACGTCTTCCCCCTCCTCTGCCCAAAGCGAGAGGAGGAATGGATTCCAGGTTGGGAGTGCGAAACTATTTGGTCTCACAGCGGATACAACGAAGAGGGCGCAATCTTTAGAACCGCAAAAGCCTATGGCACCGAGTTGTACTGGAACACCATAGAATACGACATCCTGGGCGGGGTCGTCGATTTTCTGATCACGGCACCATATCTCTACATATTCCGTTTCAAAATCCATGTAGCATCTGCCAACGATGGACTTTTGACGTTATCCTTCTCTCAAACCTTTACTTCCGTTTCGGAAGAGGGCAATGATCTCCTGAATCAATACGAGAAAGAGGATTTCGCCGGGCGACTAAGAAATCTTGGAGAATTTATGAATCAGTATCTTCTGGATCAACCAAGGAATGAAAAACAATAGAGATGAATTTGCCCAACAATCTCTTCCAGGAATTCCGAGGACACGATGCTGCATTCCAACAATAACATTCTGCAGGTGCAAGCCGCAGATGTTCACGTTCGGGGCGACTGCGTCGCCTGGAATCGCGATGCTGATCACGTCAAACACCGTGATTGGAGTAGGATATTTTTATCAATAGGCGGACAAGTTACTATGAAAAAGCAGGTCAATTCAGCCGAATACAGAACTATCCGAATCAGGAGATTTTGCTGCATTGTTTTTACGGCGCTTCTCCTTGGCGGATGCAGATCTCCACAGCCTGTCTCTCCATTCGCTAAATCTTCATCCGGACCTTTTCTGTTGGCGCATAGGGGCGTTTCGCAGACATTCGATCGTGCCGGACTAGATAACCTGACTTGTACTGCCAAGCCCATCCATCCTCCAACCAATGAATTTCTTGAGAACACCATTAGTTCGATGTCCACCGTCATCAAGGCTGGAGCAGATGTAATTGAACTCGATGTTCACCCTACAATAGATGGTGAGTTTGCAGTATTTCATGACTGGACTCTCGAATGCCGAACCAATGGTACAGGGCGAACCCGAGACCACTCTATGGCTGAACTAAAGGCATTGGATATCGGTTTTGGTTATACCGCTGATGGTGGAAAGACATTCCCGTTTAAAGGTAAAGGTGTCGGATTAATGCCGTCCCTTTCCGAGGTATTAATAGCGTTCCCAAATCAGCGTTTTCTTATCAATGTGAAGAGTAATTTTGACGAGGAAGGAGAACTTCTTGCAACCTATCTAAATGGTCTTCCCAAAGAGCGTAGGCAATTAATTGCGGTGTACGGCGGAAGCAAACCCGTGGCGGTCATTCGCAAGCGAGTCACTGACATAATAACAATGAGCCGCAGTCCCTGAAAACCTGCTTGAAAAGTTATGTTGCAATTGGCTGGAGTGGTACAATACCAAAAAACTGTGAGCGGATGCTTGTACTGGTGCCGGCAAATTACTCCAAATGGCTGTGGGGCTGGCCTAATACATTCGTGAAACGTATGCGATCTGCTGGAAGTGCAGTGTTTGCCCTCGGAGCATATTCCGGTGATTCGTCTGGAGGTATCGACACTTTAAATGATCTTGATTTGCTGCCAAAAAACTATGAAGGTGGAATCTGGACTAATGAGATTGAACTAATAGGAAAGGCTTTTCGTGACCGGCATAAAAGAAATCCCTGACTTTCTGGAAAAGAAGTGTGAGTTTCTTTGTGTTTCAATCGGCTATGTAAACCAGCCTGAAGCGATGTCTGGTCTGCTGGAGCTGAAATTTTTTGGCATAAAATGCAACTGGGAATTCTGGGGAATTCTGGGGAATCACTCTTTCCAACAATCAAATACACCGGATAAACCGGTGATTTTCGCGATTCTCGGCGGCTTCGCCGCCGAGAATCGCGGTGCTGACTTCGTCAAGTACCTTGTCCCCGCGCTACGCGCCAGAACAAGGTACTTGACCGGACACCGCACACCGAGCAACCAGACTGCGTCTGTTTGCTCGGCGCACGGCGCCGGTCAGCACCGCAATTAAGAGTTAAGATACCTATCTATCAGTTCAGGTGTGATGGCAATGTCTTAACTTCAAAAGGTTTTCTCAGAGACATCTTGGCTTTTGTAACATTTATTCATGAGGATGGATATTGATAGAGCAAATCTTTTTAATCGTAAATTGCCTCGTCTAATACTGAAAGTGGTCGCTGACTTTGGTGATTTTTGAATTTCTTCTACCAACATATTTCTGTCTGATGCTATATTTCAAACAGTTACTTTTGGTCATATATTTTCCGCAACCCTGAACAATAATTCCGAATTTCATGACAATATCTAGCAGATTGCTGCAGTTCCAATTTTAGCTATATAATCGATTAGTTGCAACATGTCGTGCTTATGTCCTTCACATAAAAAATGGAGCGAAAATTGCCAGGGAATCTGATGGCGTTCCTATGTTTTCAACCGGTGCAAATATATCGATCACCACTCTAATGATCAACTTGTTGTTATAAAACTCTCCCAAGAGTTGCAGCCATGCAATACCACATGGTGAGGTCTCATCCATTTGGTAAACTCCAGGATGCTTGGCCAATATATTCTAATTATTGATGTTGTTAAACAACAAATCAATGAACCGAACCAACCGTTGATTTACGTGTTATGCAACAAAATGATGTTGTTAACTGAACGACCGGGTTGGCTGTGTCCATTTTACTTAAGGAGAAATAATTATGACTGAAAAAAAAACAAATGGAGATCAACATTCTGATGATACGAGTAAATTTAGAGGAGCAGCTGCAGCTAAAGCTTTAGAAAAGGTTCTTGTATGGATCATGTACACAGCTATAGTGGGGTCAGTAGCTTTTTTCTATACAAAAATAATTCATATAGAAGCTGCTATTGCTCTGCATCACGGTCAAAGTTGGGAAGAGTTAAAAAATATTGTTCAAACCAGGCAAATCGTATCTGAAGTCTCTGGCGCTAAAAAAGAACTCAATAACAAGATCACTTCGAGTGAAACAACTATCAAACAGTTATTGGAGGATAAGGAGAAAAAAATAAAACGACTTTCGGCTAGAATAAGAAGTCTCGAGTTATGGACTATCCAAGGAGATGTAATTATGACTGAACGAGATAGAAGAAAATATAAAGGGCATGCTCTTTTCTCGGATGACGGATCTTTTGATAGACTTTGTACTGTCAATTACGCACACCCAAACGGAAGGGTTTTTAAGATAGGAGATAGAATAAATGTTATTAACTCCGATTCCCATAGGGAAGAATCTACGACATGCAAGGTGTCAGGAACTGCTTACGATGCAGACCTACCAACAGTACTATTGACATTGAATAAGCCCACATCGAAGGCCCTTGCATTTTCAAAAGACATAGGTCGTATAACTATCTTTGCAAGCTTAGCAGAATTACCAGAAGATAGAAGATGGAAGACATTGGCAGATTTTTACAGTCCACCATATTTTACGAAGGAAGTGTTTAATAACCCATACTCACCTATTCCTGCTTCGTTGATCCCTGCACAAAAATAATTAAGAATACATAGCAATACCCTTAATTGCGACGCCTCCAAAACCTTAGTGCATACACAATCGGGGCTCGGTCTTGAAATATAAGTAATTGCGCTTTATGTTGAAAATATGGCACGACCATTACGCATAGAATATCCCGGTGCCGTGTATCATGCAACATCGCGTGGAAACGCCCAGAGCGACATCTTCTTATCGGATGATTATCGCCAGAGGTTTCTTGCTACGCTTGCCGACACTGTTGAGAAATACCATTGACTCTGCCATGGATTTTGCTTGATGGATAAACATTACCATCTCATCATCGAGACACCTAACCCCAACCTGTCTTTGGGTATGCGACAGCTAAATGGAGTATACACTCAGGCCTTCAACCGTGCCCATCAGCAGGTCGGTCACGTCTTTCAGGGGCGCTACAAGGCCGTTCATGTGGAGAAGGGAAGCCATCTTCTCGAATTGTGTCGCTATGTGGTTCTCAATCCGGTACGAGCCTGGTTGGTAGCCAAACCCAATGAGTGGAAGTGGAGCAATTATAAAGCAACAGCCTATGCCGGGAAGGTGCCCGAGTATTTGAGCGTCAATTGGGTGCTGGAACAATTTGCCGACCAGAAGACCACAGCCAGGCAGCGCTATCGTCAATTTGTGCATGAGGGATTGAAAGAGAAAGACGGGCCCTGGCGGAAGCTGACCGGCCAGGTTTTCTTGGGGAGCGAGGAGTTCGTGTCGCGGATGCGGGAACATCTTGGCAAGCAGCAGGAGATCAAGGAGATTCCTAGGAGCCTGTCGGATTATGTCCTTTTTCCCCATATCTTCGTTAAACTCGAAAAAATTATCCTCGGAATATTCAGTATATGCCTCCGGTAATTTTTTCGAGTTTGCCTCGATCTGAGCAAAAATGCCTATAATCCGACAGGCTCCTAGAGCCCAGCGATATCCTGGCCGGCCTTCACTAACGCAGCTTTTTGCAGGTATCGACGCAGGCAATCGGCAACACCGCCGTCAGCGAGTTATGGAAGCGCACATTACCCACGGTTATACCTTGAAAGAGATTGCGGACTGTCTTGGCATTCACTACACGACTGTCAGTAAGATAGTTTCCAAGGCAAAGGGTAAATGATATTTCAAGACCTGACCCTCACGGCTGTGTTATCCATGATCAAATAAGCTTTTTTGCGCTGAACGGGCAGCAACCCAGCTCAACCCGGTTTCTGGGTGTCGACTGGAAAGCGTTGAGGTCTATCCCTCTAATCTTTCCGACTTCCTGCAGTATGTCCGCTAGCATTTCGGCTGACTGGGCTGAAAGCTGAATACAACTGAAAGCAGGATTATCATTCTTTTCCAATCCTTTCAGAATGGTTGAGCAATTCAATGAGCCGAATCGGTCCAAAAACGCTTTCCTAAACTGCTTGATAAAGATGCCGCATTCTTCCAGGCTCTCGCCGGGTCTCTCCCTTCCCAGTAAGTAGCCAAGCGCCAATACGCCACCTGTATAGGCCCCGCAGAGATCCTCTGTCGTACCTCCCACTCCTCCGCAAAAGCCAGAGACACATCTCGTGACCTCGTTACTCGGTTTGTGCCCGAATGCGCCGAGAACAGCTGTTGATACAGCTTCGGCACAAAGGTATCCTGCCTTGAACAGTCCATAAGTTTTTTTCTTGATATGTTCCATTTCCTTCGGCTTTTCCCGGGGCACTTCATCTGTGAGCTCCGACCTCCTGTCCAGAGGCTTAACGGCTTCGATGGTTGCAGAAACGATATAGCCTTCAATGCCGCTCTCCGGCAGCCATTCGCGGATGAAGTGGGCGCTTTCCTCAATGGGGGTAACCTTGACCTGCCGGAAGCCTGTCTCCTCAAGGATGTTTTGAATCGTTTCGACCGTTTCAGCACCTCCCATGCAGGCAGTTACGAGACCAAGATTCTCTCTTATCTCATCCGGCAAATCCCTGGTCGCGACAACATCGGAAACAGCCAATCGTCCTCCAGGCTTAAGCACTCTAAAGGCTTCGCGAAAGACCCTCCCTTTCTCCGGTGACAGGTTGATGACACAGTTGGATATAATGACGTCGACACTCCTATCTTCTACAGGAAGGCGCTCGATCTCGCCCATTCGAAACTCCACATTTCGAACAGCCATCTTCTCAGCGTTGTCCTTTGCTTTTGCGAGCATTTCAGGCGTCATGTCCACGCCTATGACCTTGCCGCTTTCCCCGACGGCTCTGGAGGCCAAGAGACAGTCGAATCCTCCACCGCTGCCGAGATCGAGGACGGTTTCACCCGCTTTCAGTGAAGCGATGGTGCCTGGGTTGCCGCAGCCCAGCCCCATATTGGCGCCAGGTGGGACAGAACCCGTTTCTTGGTGTGAATAGCCAAGAGCTTCACTCAAATCTTCGGGGTTCCTTTTGCCCTGCCCGCAACATGAGCCGACAGCACACATGGATTGTTCAACGAACCTGTCTTCAACTATTCTTCCGTACCGCTCGCGTACCGCTGTTCTGGTCTTTTCCGCCCTATCAGTTGTCATTTTGCGCTCCATGTTCGAAAATTCGACAACAGTCGAAATATATGGTGAAAAAAATATAACCACCTTCACCTTGAAAAAAACTGGCCCAATTCCTTCAAGACTTCAGCGTCCACCCAACACTCGATTCTTTGTCCATCCCTTTTCATTCGAATCAGTCCCGCCTGCTGGAGCTCTTTAATGTGATGCGACACAGTCGAAGGAACTATATCGAGCTCCTTCCCGAGCTCGCCGACATACGAGCCGGTCCCAGGCTCTATATTGTGTATTGACCCTGGAGGACAACAAGTAATCAGGCGCAAAAAGATCCGCAGACGATTCGGATTGGAAAGCGCCTTGAAAATCCTCGCATAACGATCCAGGTTATTATTTTGATTGTTCGACATATATCGAACATATTCTTCCTTCGACTCATTGTCAAGCAAAAATTCCGGGCTCTTTTCAGATTTCTGGAAATTTTAAGACGGTGCTCATGCAACATTAGGGGCCACCCATATATTGGGCAAATGCACAAGTGAAAACATCACCCTTCTTGACTCCCCGCAGAAGATCGCTACTGTTTTATAGCAAATCCAACAGCCGCGGCAGCATCTCGACCAGCCGCGGATATCTTTTTGATTCACTAGCCAGCTCAGATAAAAACTAGAGAGGATGGGTAAGATGATCATCGGCGTCCCGAGTGAAATCTGTCCCGAGGAATGTCGGGTGGCGTTGGTTCCCGCCGGAGTCGCCTCACTGGTAAAAGCCGGCCACGAGGTAATTGTCGAGGCCGGTGCCGGCCTCTCAGCCGGCTTCAGCGACGAGGAGTATCGCCGCAGCGGCGCTCAATTGTTTGAAAACAGTCAAAAAATATTCCAGGATGCGGAGTTCCTCTTCCTGGTACGTGCCGCAGGGGCGGCGGGTGTCGGCGGTCCGAACTTCGTCCAGAACCTCCGTCCTGGTCAGGGGCTGATCGCCTTCCTCAATCCCCTGGCGGAACTCGAGCCTGACCTGGACTTGGCCCGCCGCCGGGTAACCGCCTTTGCCCTGGAGTTGATACCGAGAATATCACGGGCCCAGAGCATGGACGCCCTCTCCTCCATGGCCAGCCTCGCCGGCTACAAAGGAGTGCTGCTGGCCGCCAACTCCCTGCCCAAGATTTTTCCGCTGATGATGACCGCCGCTGGGTCCCTGATGCCGGCCAGGGTGTTCGTCATCGGTGCCGGCGTCACGGGTCTGCAGGCCTGCGCCACGGCTAAGCGCATGGGGGCGCTGGTTTCCGCCTACGATATACGTGCGGCGGTCAAGGACCAGGTGAAGAGCGTCGGGGCCGAATTTGTGGAGTTCAACCTCGATGTCGGAGACAGCGAGGACAAAGGGGGCTATGCCCGGGAACAAAGCAAGGACTTTTACCAGCAGCAGCAAAAAATGATGGCCAGGGTCGTGGCGGAGAGCGACGTGGTCATCACCACTGCGGGTGTGCCGGGGAAAAAGGCACCGGTGCTGGTGACAGAAGAGATGGTGCGCGGCATGGCGCCGCGTTCGGTCATCGTGGATGTGGTGGCGGACCTGGGAGGCAACTGCGCCCTCAGCGTACCGGGAGAGACCGTGGTGCGCCATGAAGTAACCATTATTGCGCCCCGCAACCTGCCTTCCACCGTGGCCCACCACGCCAGTCAGATGCTGTCGAAGAACATGGTCTCTCTCTTCGATCATCTCACCGATATCGACGGCAAGCTGGCACTGAACATGAAGGAGGAAATCACCCTGCAGACCCTGCTGTGTTACAACGGCGAGATCGTCAACCAGCGGGTACGGGAGAATTTCGCCATCGACTGAGAGGAGACAGTCCCATGGATTTCGTCATGCTGTTCACCGTTTTCCTCCTGGCGCTTTTCGTCGGCGCCGAGGTAATCACCAAGGTGCCGCCGACCCTGCACACGCCGCTGATGAGCGGCACCAACGCCATCAGCGGCATCACCCTGGTGGGGGCCCTGGCCTCCACCAAGCTGGACAGCCCGGGCCTGGCTGTCTTCCTTGGCGTTGCAGCCATTTCCCTGGCGGCCATGAACGTGGTGGGGGGTTTCGTGGTTACCCATCGGATTCTGTCCATGTTCCGCAAAAGGAGATGACCATGAACAGCGGTATTGCCAACCTCTCCTACCTGGCGGCCTCGGTCTGCTTCATCCTGGCCCTCAAGGCCCTGACACACCCGCGTACTGCTTTACAGGGCAACCTGATCGGCGCCCTGGGCATGCTTATCGCCGTCGTCACGGTACTCGTCTGCGAGACCGGACTCGACTGGAGCTGGATCATCGCCGGCCTGGTCGCCGGTAGTCTGGCTGGAGCCATACTGGCCCAAAAGATCAGCATGACCGCCATGCCGCAGCTAGTGGCTCTGTTCAACGGTTTCGGCGGCGGAGCCTCCCTGTGCGTGGCCGCGGCCGCCATGGTCAATGCCCAGCCGGGAATTGCCGTCGAGCCCCTGCCGGTACAGATGGTTGCCGCCTCGGCCGTCTCCGCCTTGGTGGGGAGCGTCACCCTGCTGGGAAGCCTGGTAGCCTTTGCCAAGCTGCAGGGGATAGTCCGCAAAAACCTGCACTTCACCGGGCTGCGGCTGCTCAACGCCTTTTTGCTGCTCGGCTCACTGCTCTTCGCCCTCCTGCTCATCGCCTCTCCCGACACCCTGGTCTGGCTCTGGCTGCTGCTGACGATCTCGGCGGTTTTCGGCGTCTTTCTCGTCTCTCCCATCGGCGGAGCTGACATGCCGGTGGTCATCGCCGTGCTTAACTCCTATTCGGGAATTGCCGCCTGCGCCACCGGCTTCGTGCTCAACAACAACGTCCTCATTATCTCCGGTTCTCTGGTCGGCGCCTCGGGCATGATTCTCACCCGGGTCATGTGCCGGGCCATGAACCGATCCTTCGCCAACGTGATCCTCGGAGTCCCCATGGGCGGTTCGGCCGCCGCACCCTCGGACGAAGTCTACGAAGGCAAGGTCAAGGCCACCTCGCCCGAGGAAGTGGCCATGGTGCTGGAGGCCGCACGTCATGTGGTTATTGTTCCCGGCTACGGCATGGCGGTATCCCAGGCCCAGTACGCAGTGCGCGATCTGGTCAATACCCTGGAAGGACAGGGAATCGAGGTGGAATTCGGCATCCACCCCGTGGCGGGCCGCATGCCCGGCCATATGAACGTCCTGCTGGCCGACGCCGACATCCCCTATGACCGGCTGAAGGATCTGGAAACCATCAATCCCACCTTCGATCAGGCAGACGTATGCCTGGTCATCGGCGCCAACGACGTGGTCAACCCGGATGCCCGCAACAGCACCGGCAGTCCTATTGCCGGCATGCCGATTCTCAACGTCGATCGGGCGAGGACCGTGGTCGTCGTCAAGCGCAGCCTCAGCCCGGGTTTTGCCGGCATTCCCAATCCACTGTTCATTGGCGACAACACCCTGATGCTCTTCGATGACGGCAAGGCCGCAGTCACTGCCGTCAACGCCTCCCTCACCGGCCGTTAAGTCACTGCAAAAAAATGCAGAGGAATCAGAAGGTGATAAGAATTCGCTTTTTCAGGCTTCCCTAAAAAATGGGCCTTCCTGGCCAAATCCCCGTGTCAGGACAGGCTCCTAGCGGAGAAACGCGGTACGACTGCAGTATACTAACACTTTCCATGATTTCGAACTGTGGGGCCGGTGTTGCTGAAACCAGGATGGGGATCAGGGCGAGGCTGATCATGACCGAGACCAGGACAAACAGATTAAGGGACAGTATATACAATTATAGTCAACCTAAATTTTGATTACATTCAGCTCCACATGCTCCCCCCTGATCCCATAAATGTTACTTTCAGGGAGGTTGACCCTGAAGGCCTTACAGCCCTCTTGCCTTGGTAGAATGAAGGGTCATTCCCGCTAGTTGCAGCTCATGCGAAATGGTTGCAATTTCATGCACGGGAGCGTATCATATTTTCATTAGCCGAAGATTTACGGAGGAACGATATGGCCACATTACAAGTCAGGTCTATCGACGACCAGTTATACGAAGCGCTTGGCAAGCTGGCGGCACGGGACCACCGGTCTATCAGCCAGGAGGTTATCGCCATTTTGAAGGAGCATCTTTCTCAACCGGTTCGGCATACTGCCGCCGCCACCACTACTGAAGAATTTCTCAGCCTGTGCGGCACGTGGCAAGAGGACCGATCTGCAGAAGAGATCGCAGACGAGATACGCGCGCACCGGCAGTCGGTAACCCGGTTCAAGGATACGCTGTAATGTATTTGCTCGATACCGATACGCTCATCTATTCGTTGAAAGGCGATCCGGTAGTAATATCCAATTTTCGAAAGTTTGCGAGCGTCCCCAAAGCGATTTCCGTCATCACCTACGGGGAACTGGTTTTTGGCGCCCATAGCTCGAAAAGCGTCACCAAAAATCTTGCCAAGGTTTATCGGCTCAAGGAAATTTTCCCTCTGGTGGATGTGTCCCCCGCAATCATGGATGTTTTCGGCATGCTCAAGGCTCAACTCTACGAGAAAGGTACACCAGTTGACGATTTGGACCTCATGATCGGGGCCTCGGCACTTGCCACCGGCTATTGCGTGGTTACCAACAACCAACGCCACTACTCGAAAATTCCGGGATTAACAGTCGCCAACTGGACCCGGGAAGACCCCGCGATGTAGTGTAGCGCCGCATATTTTGGAGAACCCGGTCGTGAAAGGTGGGCTATGCTTAGCGGAATTTCGTGGGCACTCAACTTTGTTTCAACCAGAAAATGCACTGGATACATAAAACCGGTGATTTTCATGATCATGACTGTTCCGCTTCCATGGCTCTCGGTGCCGACTTCGAATTTCGCCCAACGAAGGTATAGGGCCAAATAACAGTTTTCGGATGGAAACGACATATACGGTCCCCGCCCCCGTCGATTATGGCTCCCTCACCTTCTGACCGGCGGTTGACCTTCGTAGCCGCTGCAAACCGCAGGAAACAGCCTGCGCACTAGTTTTTTGAGGAGGCTTGAGATGAAAACGCAAAAAATAGCCGCCTGCTTCTACCTTGCATTGTGCGGCCTTGCGTGTTTCGCCGCTGTCACACATGCTGCCGCCACCACGCATGCCGCCAGCGACAAGGACGCCATGCACATGCCAGTGGCTGAGGAATCCGCGAATTTCAAGCCGACTCGGCAGGCATTCACCGCCGATCACCGGTTTCTCGTCAAGCTGCTGTCCCTGCCTTCCCCGATTCCATTCGAGCAATATTTCCAGCTTCGCTTCGCCATCTATGACGGCCACCACCCGACACGGCAGATAACGGACGCCACTATGAGAATCGTTTGCCGGCATGCGGCACGGTCGGGAGCACGGTTTCGCCCACGGCATGCAGACCTCGCCGCAGCGTCGAATCCCGGAATGGCTTTTCATCGTGTCGGGAATGTACTTTCACATGCGGGGTCCCTGGGTGGTGAACTCACCGTGCAGGAAGGCGGCAAACAAGGGACGGCCTATTTCCGTTTCCCCTGTTGCGGTCGTTAGCCATGCGCGTCGAGACGCATCGATACCTAATCACCCTGCTCATCGGCATCGGCAGCGATTCTGTTGCACAATCGTCTTCAGCGGCAGCGCTCTGGCGACGGAAACGGAGTCGCTCCTTTTATTCTTCGGGCGAGCTTGCCGCAGATTTTTCGCCATCTCCCCTCTCGGCCCGATCCCATCCGATCCGACGAACCAGGTCGCAAACGATCCCAGGGCGGCAAAGCTCGGGAAATTTCTGTTTTTCGACCGGCGCTTTTCAGCGAACGGCAAATCTCCTGCGCCACCTGTCATCAGCCGGCAAAGGCCTTTACCGACGGCCAGACGATTGGCAGTGGGGCTTGCCGTCGGCACCCGCAACACTCCGACCGTACTCAACACCGCCTATCAGCAGTGGTATTTTCCTGGGACGGCCGCATCCGACTCCCAGTGGTCTCAGGCCCTGCAGCCGCTTGAAAATCCGCGCGAAGCCGGAAGCGACCGCCTGCATATCGCCCATCTCATCGCCAACGATCCGGCGTTGCGAAAAGCCTACCAGCAGCTCTTCGGCCCCCTGCCCCCGCTTGACGATTCAAACGCTTTCCTTCTCACGCCCGCCCCGACGCCGACCGCAGCTGCCTGTGGCTCGCGCCTGGGCGCGCATGAGTTCGCACCGGAGACCGGATCGCCAGTCAATCGCATTTTCAGCAATCTCGGCAAGGCGATCGCCGCCTACGAGCGAAGGCTCGTCAATAGGGAATCGCCTTTCGACCGCTATGTCGCCGCCCTCAAAGTCCGGTCAATCCGCCGTAGGGCACGACATCTCAGCCGGCCGCCAAACGCGGCCTTAAACTTTTCGTCGGCTCCGGCAACTGCGATCTGTGCCATCCGGGCCCCACCTTCAGCGACCATCAGTTCCATAACCTCGGCCTGCCGCTTACCGCCCGGCGTTCCGGTCGACACCGGCCGCGCCGACGGCATCCGCCGGTTAAAACCGACCCGTTCAATGCCACTGGGAAATACAGCGACCGGCACACGGCCTCAATCACCGCTCACATTGCCTTTCTGCCCCAGCCCCAATCCCAGCTTGGCGCGTTCAAAACCCCGACTCTGCGCAACGTCGCCCTCACTGCCCCCTACATGCACGACGGCCGCTTCCAACCCTGGATCAGGTTATTGACTTTTACGCCAGGGGACAGGCCGCCAGCCAGGGCCGGCGTGGGCGTGCGCGAAGCAACCGTCAACCTCGTCCCCCATCTCAGCGAGCAAGACAAGGCCGATCTGATCGCTTTTTTGCACACGCTAACCAGTGAACCGCTGCCGCAGTCTCTGATCGAGCCACCGGCACCGATCACGGGTAGTGGCAAGTTTTGTGATGAAATATCAAACAAGCTTGGTATTCGCTTATCTCCAACAAAGGACCAGGCAGGCCACGAAGCGAACAGAAATAGAGCTGCCCCCTTCCCATAGCATACTGATATATTACGGCATATCAGTTTCCTGCCCCTTTCGGGATAATAATTCAACCTCTTGGTTGACAATTAGCTCCACCACCTTATATTCAACTGTATGGTTGAATATAAGCATGATAATAGTCTTTCTGAAATATTGAAGGCTGTGAGTGATACAACACGTCGCTCTCTCTTAACGCAACTCTGCCAGCAGGGCACAAGTCGTGTCACCGATCTGGCCGAGAGTTATGATATGTCGCTTAATGCAGTATCCAAGCACATAAAAGTGTTGGAAAAAGCTGGCCTCGTTGCTCGTAGGACCATCGGCAGAACCCATTGGATCGAGCCGAAATTAGAACGAGTCAGATTGGTTGAAAACTGGTTCAAAGAGTTAAGGTCCATATGGGAATTGCGCTTGGACAGGCTCGATGAGCTATTGAAAAACGGAGGTAATCAAAATGGCTGATCTCACAGTGAATATAGAGAAGATTATCAGTGCGCCGATTGAGAAAGTCTTCGATGCGTGGTTGGACCCGAAACTCTTGCCGAAGTTTATGATGGGAAGGCCCGATGCGCCCACGACCGAGGTAGCGGAAATCGATGCGCGTGTAGGCGGAGGATTCAAGCTCCTTATGTATTGCAGCAATGAGGGATTACCGCACTCAGGGAAGTATTTGGAAATCAGTCGCCCTGACAAACTTGTTTTCACCTGGGTGTCTCCCCACTCGGTTGTTGAAGACAGTACCGTGACATTGCATTTTACCAGAATCGATGCGCACAAAACGAAAATCTCGCTAACGCACATCAGGTTTATCAACGAAGAATCTCGCGCAGGCCATGAGGACGGCTGGGGTTGCATCTTGGGTAATTTGGAAAAAGTCTTCGGATAACCACCACCTGTTCGATGATAGCGCCACGGGTACAATGAAGAAATTCATTACCCAAACAATCCCTTCCCCCTGCCATCTCAATCTGGATTGCCGCAAGCTGCCCGGTTCGCTGTGCAGCTTGCGACAAGAGATAGACTCCACCCAGAGCTCACCTCCAATCATATCCATTTGCTTGTCGCTGATGGACAAAAGAGCGATCCAGGAGCCTGAGATCACCTACATACCGAATATTATCACTTGAAATTCAAGGAGATATCGTGGCCATGCTTCAAGGGGAATACACCTTGCGCTATTGCCGAGGGCCCCTTCCTGCCTCCAAGGGGTTATGTCAGGTCAGTCCAGTATTCCGCCGGCATGTCCATAGCCAGCTCTAAAGCGCCTTCAGCGCCGCTATAAAGGGCATCCTGGACGACCTGCACCTTGGATCTACCATACTCGCTGAGCACTTTTTCCAGGTGGGTGGCCAGACCGGAAATCTGACTGCCACCGCCCGCCAGGACCACGTTGCTTCTGATAGCATCCTGGTATTCCGGATCGAATTTGGCGATCAACTCCACCATGGACTCCACGATTGCCGGCAGGATGCTCTCGCAGGCGCGTCGCATTTCTTCGGTGATATTATGTTTGGTCGACCTTCCGTCAACGGGGATATCAACCTCTATCTGCTTCTCCGCTACGCCGACGAAACTGAACTCTTCCTTGAAACGGCGGACCATATTCAAATTGAAGTCGGACTGCGGATAGCGTTCCTTCATAAAACTATACAACTGCTGGTCGATATAGTCGCCTGCGGTAAGTTCCGTCCGTTGATCCTCTTCCGTGGGCATTGCTCCATGCATTATACAGAAATCAACGGTGCCGGCGCCAATGTCGACGATAAACGCATTGTCGAGTGCACCTACGCCATAGGCGACTGCGAAAGGCTCCGAGACTACGAGCAAGGATTGAGCGGATTCGGCAAAGGCCTTCTTGATCGCCAATTTGTTGGCCTTGAATGATTCGGCGGGAACCCCGACAACTGCCCGAACTTTTTCCTTGGCATCTTTTGGTTGCACCAACGACACGAGGTGATTGATCAGTTCCTTGACAGCCTCTTCATCGCGAGCTGTTCCTTCGGTGATGACCCCGTTCTTCAGAGGGCGGTAGAGCTCGACGGAGAGGCGATGTCGAACCGCTTTTTCTCCAAATAATATCGGTACCCCCAAAACCTTCCTGGCAATGAAATCTTTTGGCCATCCGACATAGCTCTCAACCCATTTTCTTTTGTTATTGCTTGCAACAATGGCACTTCTTGAAGTTCCGAGATCAATCCCCACAGTCAATATTTCTTCAGCCTGATTTGTCTCGTTTTCCTTTGCCATTACTTTTCCCTCCAGATACATGCAAGTTTCTATTGATAAGATAGTGAAAAATACCATCTGCCAGGAATGACGACACTTCACTGCGATATGAGGTAGTGTTCAACTTTTCCTCTTCATGCTTATCCGAGATGCACGATATTTCTACAAGAACACTTGGAGCATCGACTCCAAGTAAAACCACGAACGGCGCAAATTTAATACCGGCGTTGCCGATACTTTCATTGTTCTTCTTGATGTTATAGAACAGACTCTGCTGGATGGCCCTGGCCAGATTTACCGACTCCTGTTCCTTGAACGTATTGCCGATTTTCTTGATCATGGCAGCGAAATCTTTGGTTTGAATACCCGAATCCCTGTTTTCCTGCTCGGCAAGGCGCAAGGTTCCCTTATCAGAGGGTGGCCCATAATAATAGGTTTCAATCAAGTCGACATGTTTCTGGGGGAGGGAATTGATATGAATGGATATGAACAAGTCGGTTCCGATGGCATTGGCGAATTCCACGCGTTTTGCCAGAGATAAATAGGTATCCCCCTCACGGGTCATGACCACATTATACTTCCCGTGCTTTCTGAGCATGTCGCGAAGCCGCAGTGCAATATCCAGCACAATATCCTTTTCCCGGGTTCCCATTGGGCCGATGGCCCCTGGATCCTTGCCGCCATGACCGGGATCGATAACAATATTCTGAACACCCACCCCAAAAACGGAGCTGAGCCGCACATTGCTATCATTGAGCATCAGATTGTAGTTGAGCAGTTTATCGGTGTTCAGCTTTAGAGGTTTTATGAATACTGGTTCGAACAGATAATCGGTGTTCTGTCTCAATACGAAGAGAGGTTGCGATTCGCCGGTATTCTGTTTTGTCGATATCGGCGGGGCAGTCACCGTCGCCGAGGTGGGTGTCTGGCTCTTTGGGGGTACATATTTCAGCCCCAGGCTAACCATGAATATCAGGACAGCAAAAATCAAGAGGGGAAAGAGACGTGTCGGCTTGCCTTTCCTGGAGGCCTTTTTCTGTGCTTTGGAAGCAGGAAGGACATCTGCGATCCTGAGATTATCTCTGTATACCTCTCTGAGAATGGCCTTCTTTAATACTTTGTCGGATGCAGGTTTATTGTTTTTCATATCCTGCCTTTCACCTGATGCTGATCATAGCTGCTTTTGTCCTATGTGTACTACCGATGAAAGGCTTGGTTCATTACCAACATCGAGGCGGAGAAAACATAGTCGTCGTCATTGGCCAAAACACAAGCAGTGCAATGGCAATATCGGTATATGCCTACGCGCCCTCTTCTTTTCAGGAAAGTCTATCATATCCATTTTGCACCGTAAATGATTATGGCTTGCCATTTCCATATTTTACCGCAAACTCTCGGCAGAGAAAAGGGAGGGGACGGCACTACAGCCGGTTTTGTCTTCTTGAGATAAACGTTTCCTGCTCGACACCCACATTCCGTTGTGCTGGCTGACCGATGCCCCCTCCGACTTGGTCCCCCGCAGTTGAGGGGACAGTATCTTTATCTTCGCAAAACTCGCCATACCTGCTATGATTTCGCCATGGCTCGAATAGCAAGGGTGATAGCCGTCGGCTACCCGCATCATATAACCCAGCGAGGGAACCGTCGTCAGAAAACATTTTTCTGCGATGAGGATTACACGGCCTATATCGAACTCATGGCACACTGGTGCCAAAAATATAATGTCGAGATATGGGCCTGGTGCCTCATGCCCGACCATGTGCACCTCATTGCTGTACCTAAGAGCAAAGATGGTCTGGGGCGAGCGGTTGGAGAAGCGCACAGGCGGTATACACGACGAATAAATCTTCGGGAGAATTGGCGGGGTCATCTCTGGCAGGAGAGATTCGCATCTTTTCCCATGGATGAGCAGTATCTCGTGGCAACAAGCCGCCATATAGAAATGAATCCAGTCGCGGCAAAAATGGCTCAACACCCCGAAGATTACCCCTGGAGCAGCGCTAAAGCGCATCTTCTGGGCAAAGATGATCAACTGGTGAAAGTTGCGCCACTGCTTCGACTTATTCCCGACTGGGCCGGTTTTCTCCAGCTTTCATCCGATGAAGAGGTGGCTGTGATTCAGCGTCATGAACGAACCGGTCGACCGTTAGGGGAAAGTGAATTTGTGGAAAACCTTGAAAAAATTCTCGGCAGAAGATTAAAGCCACAAAAGCCAGGCCCCAAGAAACAGTAAAGAAACTAAAAATACTGTGCTTGCGATGCACTGGTTTGGGCAGCTATTGGCTTGAACGGCAAACGATTACTCAAACCTTGAACTTGGCCACGGTAGATTTCAGCCCTCCAGCAAGGTCGTTTAGCTTGGCGACACTGGTGTCGACCCCGGCGCTGTTTGTTGAGATATTCTTGGCGATCGTATCCACATCGGTGATATCCTCTGCGATCTTGCCGGCCATTGTGGAACTTACGGCCACATTTTCAGAAACCTCCTGGATGCCGATGGAGGCATGCTTGATGTTTTCGGCAATCTCCCTGGTGGTCGCCGACTGCTCTTCGACCGCGGTGGCGATGATCGCCACCATATCGTTGACTTCTACGACAATCTTCGAAATACCCTCGATCTCCTCCACCGTGCCGGTGGTGGAGTTCTGAATCCCTTCTATTTTCTGTTTGATCTCCTGGGTGGCGCTCGCCGTCTGCTGCGCCAGTTCCTTGATTTCGTTGGCAACCACCGCAAACCCCTTGCCGGCCTCTCCGGCCCGCGCCGCCTCGATGGTGGCGTTCAAAGCGAGCAGATTGGTTTGTTCGGAAATTTCCGTTATGGTCTCGGTCACCTTGCCGACATCCTGAGCCGCCTGGCCGAGATCATTGACCTTTTGCGAGGCGCTCTCCGATTTGATCACCGCCTGCTCACTGATCGTACGCGTCTTTTCGGTATTTTTTGCGATTTCACCGATAGTGCTATTCATCTCCTCGACCGCACTGGCAACCATGTCGACATTGGTTGCCGCTTCTTCCGTGGCCGCCGCCACCGACGCCATGGTGCTACTCATCTTCTCCGCCGCCGAAGCCACGGTATTGGATCGGTCGACCGCATCGACCGACCCTGACGACATCTGCCGGGATATCTCGGTAAGCTCGCGGGCAAGCGAGGTGAGCAGGTCGTTGCAGCCGAGCACATCCTTTAATATCCCGCCGACCTGGCTTCGCATGCTGCCAAGATGCCGCGCCATTTGGCCGAATTCGTCCTGGCTGTTTATGCTTGAGGACGTAGCGAAGTCTCCTTTTGCCATGCTTTCTATGAAATCGGACATCCTGCCCGCGTTTTTCCGGATACCGTTGGTAACGATGGCAACAGTGGCGATCAGCACCACCAGGATAATGGCCCCCAGAATAAGATTGACCATTCGGCCCTCATGGGTTGTGGTGGTAATCTCCCGCAGGTTTGCGTCCTGCTTGGCTATCTGGTGTTGCACGAATTTATCAAGCGAGGCATTGATTTTATCGGCCAGCGGATCGAATTGCGCCATCAGCGCGTTGCCCCCCGCCGGGCCGTCCTTGATATAGGCGGCAGCCATTTTCTTGCCGACCTGGTAATATGCATCGAAATCCTGCCTGATTCCCCGCAGGGCTTCCAGGTCCTGGTCATCGTGTTGTTTTTCCAGCCTGGTAAGGAAGGTCGCATAGAGGCTATCGAATTTTCGGGCCTGGTCGCCGGCATTATCCAGGCCATCGGCATACCCTTTCGCCGCCCTGGTCGCCGAGATGTCGGAGAGAAATTGCTGGACTTCCACTACCGCCAGCTTCATCTCATTGGCCTTGAGCACATTCACCGAAGTGCCCGTTCGCGCCTCTTCCGCGAGCTGCATGGAACGATCGCCGTAATACCAATTAATTGCAATAGAGATGGGAAGCAATATGGCGGTGATGATGATGACGATGCCAAGCTTTTTTCCTATCGTGAGCTTCATATTCCCCTCCTACGCTCCCCCGGGAAGACAGGTCTGCTTTAATAGCACAACACGACGACTCCCCCTCTCGCCCTAATCGCTCTCCGGCCAGACAAGGGAATCAAATACTCCTTGCAACAATCTCATCCCCTCATTGTACACCAGCACGGCCTCGCTTTTCGTCTCACAGAACAGGAAGTACTGGTACCAGGATCGGAAGAGGTCATGGAACAGCCTGTTATAAATGTCCATTCGCCAGTCACGTTCGTGGTAAGAAAAATAGCCCAACCGCTTGTCGAGGATCCTGTTGTCGAGAAGGTCGGCCAGTCGCTGCCATGAAAACTCTTCCATGGCCAACGCTTCGAGAATATTGGCGAGGTATTTCGCCAGCAGGTCGGCCCCGGAAAGTGCATACTCTTTAGCGACATTGCCCCGCGAGGGTGGCTCAAATAGCGAAAGTATCCTCTGACAGTCGTTTTGCTTGCCGCCGCAATCCGCAAGCAGGATTTCCGCGGAATGCCGGGGAATCGCTCCCTTTATCCGAACGCCGTCCGAGAGATTGTAGACCGTGCCGCGCCACGGCGTGGCTGCCAGCAGATCCTCCACTGCCTGGTGAGCCTGACGCAGAAACGGCTGGGACAGCAGCTTTTCGCAACCAGCAAAGTTTGGTTCCAACCGCTCCCCGCCCGTGTCCCGCACGTAGTCGTCGGGTTGCTCCCCATCGCCGCCCATGGCAGCTTCCCAGAGCGAGTCGCCGGCGTGGTGCCGCGCCGCGTCCCGATAGCCGAAATCGCAACCGAGCAGATAGATCTCCTGCGGATCGCAATGGGTGGCCAGAGCCAGGGCCATGTTGGCGGTGGAAGGATGGGAGTACCGCAGCGGCTCGAGAAATTCCACAACCTGGGGTTTAGCGTATTCAGCGACCAGCAGAATCTGCTGCACCGCCGTCGACCAGCTCGGGTGGGCATGGCAATAGGCGATAAGCGGCACCTCGCGCATAAGTGTACCTCGGGTTGTCTCGCTCTCCGGTTTGGCTTCGATGCTGAACTGAAAATCGGGCCGAATGCCATGCTTTCGCAAGACCGGTACGGCACTGTGCACCGCAAAGATGATGAGTTTGTCGGCACTGGCAGCCAGCCACTCGATATCCCTGCCAAGGGATGGGCCCGAAGCGACAATGGCGATACGGGAGGTGGCGGAGAGCTTTTTTCGCCGGGCCAGTACGGGAATATCTTTTTTCAGGTTCCCCCAGGTATTCGCCAGCCCGTCGAGTTCGATATCCACCGGAAAGAACACCTTGCTTCCGGCTCGCTGCAGACTCCTGAAAGCCTCGATAAAACCGGGCGTATGGCTGGTGGCGTAGCCGGGAAGAATCCGCGTCCAGAGAAACGGCGTCACCCGATCGGCATCGAAAAACGACCTGATCGCCCCCCCCGCCGGTTCGGAGCCGACGGAGAGCAACAGTTTTCCGAACCTTTCGGCTATCGCCTGGTAATCGAGAAAGTAGCAGCTCAGCTCAAAACGTTCGGGCTCCGGCTCGACCAGCAGGACGTTGGCAAGCTCGGTGCGGGAGAGAAAATAATCGATATGCATTCCGGAGAAGATTCCCAGGAATGCGACCGGAGGCGATGCCTTGCGCTGCGTCCCGTCCTCAATATCTTTCAAGCTCAGTGTCCCGGCGCGATAACGCTCTCCGCAGCCGGGAAATTTCGCCGCCAGCGCAGTGCGAAACGCATTGAGATATTGATCGTGAATCGGGTACTTCCGGTTGCCCAGCACTTCGAAATCGATAAGCTCCACCCAGGCGTCGTGAAACCAGTCGCCCAGCATTTTAGCAAATTCGTCGAGTCTTCCGCTCGGCTCGACATGAGCATTGCTCCTCAGATCCCTGATGTCGAGAAAGCGCCCGTTCAGATCGATGGAAAACGGACAGGCAACGCTTTCGAGCAGATTATCCAGTGCCGGGTGACGCCGCGTAAAATAGCTCCGGTTGCGCTCGTAGCGCTGTCGCAGGCTATCCGCCCTGGCGTCGGGGTCCTGCCGGATTAATGTATCTATGAATGGGTTCATGCTTTCTTGGTAGGTTGGCAAGTCTCTTCTTAACAGAGGATAAAACCGGCATCATATCATGACAACGGCAGGGAAATGAAAAAGGTTTGCAGATTTGGGGCACTGCGGCCATGTTATCTACCACGCCTGGTACCACTATGCATTCTGCTGTTATATTTACATATATCATTGCATTTCCCAGGAAATATGGGAATCTCGCAGATATCGGCCTGTTGACATCGCCTGTTTTGTGCAGTAGGCTGATTTTTCAGGGATAAGAGTCGGAATTTCCCGCCCGGCGATACCGGCGATCGGCGAGAGTGAAGCCACCCCCCTGCATTCCCGGTGTTAATCTCACCCCCTTGAGCAGAACGAGGTCACTATGACGATTGTTATCTCCATAGCCATCTGTGGCGCACTGGGTTGTCTGTCCCGCTACTTCATTTCCTACTGGGTCAACCAGATGATTGCACCATCGCTGCCGTTTGGAATATCGTTTCCCTACGGAACATTTGCCGTCAATATTCTGGGCTCTTTCCTGCTTGGCCTGGTGATGGAATTCAGTTTGAGGAGTACGCTGATACCGCCGAACCTCCGCGTCGGGATCACCACGGGTTTCATGGGCGGTCTCACCACCTTCTCCACATTCAGTTATGAGACATTCCGGTTGCTTCAGGACGGAGAGCTGTTGCTGGCGTCCACCAACGCGGTGGCCAATGTTATCGTCTGTATCGTGTTCAGTTGGGTTGGTATAATGGCAGCACAGATGTTGTAAGCTAGTTAGTTCCCATCCGAAAACTGTTATTTGAAGTCTACGCTTATCTGCCCGATATCTTCGTTATTCGCAAATTTTTATCCTCGGAATATCAATTATATGCCTGTGGTAAAAATTTGCGAATGCCTCGATCTCGAACCAAATCCCTAGTTTTCGGATGGAAACTAGTTAACAATGTGGGCGAATGTTTATTGAGCAGAGGACAAGATGAGTAAATTCACTGGAGAAAAGGTGCTGATGCGTATCCACATCAGCGAAAACGACAGCTATAAACACAAGCCCCTCTATGAAGCGCTGATCGAACTGATGATGCATGAAAAGATCGCCGGGGCGAGCGTCATTCGGGGCGTAGCCGGCTTCGGTCCCCATCTCAAGTACCATACCGACAAACTGCTGACGCTCTCCAAGGAGCTGCCGATGATCGTCGAAGTGGTCGCCTCCGAAGAACGGCTCAATAAACTTATGCCGCAAATCGACGCGATGATGCAGGGCGGCATCATCACCTTCGAAAAGGTGAGGATCGTCCGATATTGCGAAAAAAACGACAAGACATGTGAGCTGACGGACCTCTAACCGAAGGTCCGATTCCCCGTTGTCTCGGCGGGAAAAGCCCGAAATCTCAGGCCGCGGCATGGCCGGACGCCGTTTCAAACCAGGTCCGGCCCATGCCGAGGCTCGACTTATTTGGGAAAACAGATTCGTAACACCTCCGCGAAGCTCGCTACAAAGTGCGGCGTGAGCCCCTCCTTGATATGATCGGGGAGCAACTCGAAATCCCCTTGATTTTCTTTTGGCAGCAGAACCTGCTTCACATCCGAGCGTTTGGCGGCGATCATCTTCTCCTTGACCCCGCCGATCGGCATCACCAGACCGCTCAAGGTCAACTCGCCCGTCATCGCCGTATCGGCGATGATCGTCTTGTTCATGGCCAGCGAATACAGTGAGCAGGCCATGGTGACGCCAGCCGAAGGTCCATCCTTGGGGGTGGCCCCTGCGGGAACGTGGAGATGGATGAAATTGTTTCTGAAAAACTCGGTCGCCTTCTTGTTGTCTTTTAACAGCGAGCGTACGTAACTGTAGGCAATCTCGGAGGACTCCACCATCACCTGGCCGAGCTGGCCGGTCTGCTTGAATCCGGCGCTCTCACTTGGCACCGGAATCGACTCGATATACAGGGTGGTGCCACCCATGGCGGTATAGGCCAGGCCCCGTATCACCCCCACCCGCGGCTTCTTGAAGGCATTGCCCTCGGTGAAAATCTGCTTGCCGAGCAGATCCACCAGCTCGTCTTTGTGGATGTTCACCTGCGCGTCGGGGTCGGCGACGATTTTCTTCACCGACTTGCGCAAAATCTTTTTGAGGCAGTTCTCAAGCCCGCGCACCCCGGCCTCCCGCGCCCAGCCGTCGACGATGGCGGTGATCACCGGCCTGGATATCCGCACCTGCCCCGGTTGCAGCCCGTGTATCTTCAGCTGCTTGGGCAACAGATGCCGGGCGGCGATCTCCACCTTTTCTTTCAAGATATAGCCGGGCAGCTGGATCATCTCCATGCGGTCGAGCAACGGTCCGGGAATAGTCTCCATCTGGTTGGCGGTGCAGATAAAGAGCACCTTGGAGAGGTCGAACCGCACGTCGAGGTAGTGGTCGAGAAAGTCCTTGTTCTGTTCAGGATCGAGCACCTCCAGCAGCGCCGAGGCCGGATCGCCCTGGAAGCTGGCGCCGATCTTGTCGATCTCATCAAGCATAATCAACGGGTTCGCGGTCTTGCAAGTCTTGATGGCCTGGAGGAATTTGCCCGGCATGGCGCCGATGTAGGTGCGGCGATGCCCCTTGATCTCGGCCTCGTCCCGCATGCCGCCCAGCGAAAAGCGGTAGAACTTTCGCCCCAGGCTCTTGGCGATCGACTGGCCGATGGAGGTCTTGCCCACCCCCGGGGGGCCCACCAGCAGGATGATCGAGCCGGAGAGATCGCCCTTGACGATGCCCACCGAGATCAACTCCAGGATTCGGTTCTTGACGTCTTCCAGGCCGAAATGATCCCTGTTGAGTATTCGCTCGGCCTTGGTGACATTGTAGTTGTCCGTGGTGTAGACACCCCAGGGCAGGATGGTGAGCCAGTCCAGATAGGCGCGGCTGACGTTGAACTCGGCCGAAGAGGGCCCCAGTAGCCGCAATTTTTCCAACTCCTCTTTGACGCGATCCCGCGCCTCATCGCTCAGCACCAGGTTTTTCAGCCGTTTTTCATACTTCTCGATCTCCGCCTGGGTGTCGTCCTTGGCGATGCCCAGCTCTTTTTTGATCTCCTGGAGCTGCTGCTTCAAAAAGAACTCCCGCTGCTGTTTGGAGAGCTGCTCCTCGATCCGCTTGGAGATCTGGGCCTTGAGTTTGGAAATCTCCAGCTCTTTTTTCAGCAGCACCAGCACCGCCTCAAGCCGCTTGCGCACGTCGCGGGTTTCGAGGATCTTCTGGATTTCCACTCCGGACGAGGTGGTCATCGATGCGGAGAAATCGGCCAACGCGCTTGGATCGCTGAGGTTGATCCGCTCGATGAGCAGCGAAAGCCCTTCCTTGAAAAGCGGATTGAGGTTGACCAGCTCCTTGATGCAGTCGATGATAGCCCCGGCGTATGCCTTGAGTTCCTCACTATTTTCCTGCTTCTTTTCGAGAATATATTCGACCTCGGCATAGAAGACCGTGTCCTGGCGGAGCATATGCAACACTTCGAACCGCTCCAGGGCCTGGGCCAGCAGCTGCAGCGGCTCCCCCTGCTTGGACGGGCTGGCCTGAATGATGCGAACGACCACGCCGACATTAAAGAAATCGTCCCGCCCCTCGGGTCTCCTGGGCATGGCATCCTCGGTGGGTTTGGTGAGGAGCAGCCCGAGATAGAGCGGCGCCGACTTCTCGCCCAATTCCGCAATCGCTTCCTGAATTTTGGGGTCGTCGACGATGATCGGCCCCATCATCTTGGGAAACATGGGCCTGTCGTGCAGGGGAATGATGAGTAAGGTATCAGGAAGCAGGTCGCGGGAGACGACCAGCGACTTGTCTTGATTTTCTTGTGCTTGTTCTTCTTCTCCGGAATCGATGCCATCTGGGGTCAACACAGTTGGGTTTTCTTCCATTACTCCTCTCCTTTCAAAATATTACGCGGATAAACAAGAAAAAAATAGGCTCTCGTGCCGGTCGCGCCGGCCACCGCAATTTCTCCGCTTTTATCGCTGAGGGTATTTTTTTAAATACAATTTCAGGGCTTTAAAAGTCAAGGCAATTTAAAGGAGGTGTCTACGCCTCCGGATCCTCCGCGTGCAGAAGATCGAGCAGCGGATCGGTCAGCAGGCCATTGGTCGCCACTACGCCATTATCCGGGTAGTCGATGCCGCGATCGTAATCGCAGACCATCCCGCCGGCTTCCTTTACCAGCAGCACCCCGGCGGCGATGTCGTGCACATGCAGACAACTCTCCCAGTAGCCGTCCAGCTTGCCCTCTGCCACCCAGGCCAGATCAAGAGCCGCCGCTCCGAACCTGCGAATATCGCGGATGTGGGACATGACGCGAATAAAGGTCGCCAGATTGTCCGGCCCACGCTTATCACGCATGCAGGCGAAACCGCTCGACATCACAGCATGAATCATCTTTTCCCGGCGCGAGACGCGCATCGGCTTGCCGTTCATCGTCGCCCCCCGGCCGCACTCGGCGGCAAAGGTCTGTCCCAGTGCCGGGGCATGGACGACGCCGGCCACCGTCTCGTCCCCCTGCCGCAGGGCGATGCTGACACAATAGGTCGGCAACCTATGCACATAGGAGGTGGTGCCGTCGATGGGATCGATGATCCACACGGAATCGCTGCCCGAGTCGGTGGTGCCGCGCTCCTCGCCGATAAATCCGTGGTCCGGGAAACGCTTGCCGATCTCGCCACGGAGAAAATCCTCGACCTTGCGATCGACCGCGGTCACCAGGTCCCGCTCCCCCTTGTATTCGACCCGGTCCTCGCCCATGGTCGTCGCCTCGCTCAGGCAGATGTCGCCCGCTTTCCGGGCTATCTCGAGTATGAAGTCAAGTGTCGCCATTTCGCTCCTTAAAATAAAAAAAATATTTTGATTCCAGCTTTTACATTCTCTTTTCCGACAGAATAAATAGAATATAAAACATATGTGAGCGTTCACCAGCACCCCATCCATGCAATCGCCCCCCGACTTCCCATATACAAGAGGACCGTTATGATCAATCAAGATTTTGTCAAGAAACTGCGTGTCAATGATAAGGATTACTGCTATTACGACATCCACGAACTCTCCCGGCAAAATATCGGCGATATCTCGCGGCTGCCCTATTCCATCCGTATCCTGGTGGAAAACCTCTTGCGTAAGCTGGACGGCCGAATAGTCCGGGAGGAAGATATTCGGGCCATTTGCAACTGGCAGCCCCGCTACGACTCTCCCGTTGAACTCCCCTACCACCCGGCAAGGGTGCTGATGCAGGACTTTACCGGCGTTCCGGCCGTGGTCGATCTCGCGGCCATGCGCGATGCGGTCACGATCTGGGCGGTGATCCCACATCTCAATCCCACTGGTTCCGGTGGAGTTGGTGGTGGACCATTCGGTTCAGGTGGACGCCTTCGGCACCCCGCGAGCCTGACAAAAAACGTGGCCAAGGAGTACGAGCGCAACGGCGAGCGGTATGCGCTGCTCAAATGGGCGCAGAAGAGCTTCGCCAATTTCAAGGTGGTCCCGCCCAATTCGGGAATCTGCCACCAGGTCAATCTGGAGCATCTGGGCCGGGTAGTCATCACCGAACGAGGTCGACGGAGAGCTGCCGGCCTATCCCGGACACGCTGGTGGGCCCCGATTCCCACACGCCCATGATCAACGGCATCGGGGTCATGGGCTGGGGTGTCGGCGGCATCGAAGCCGAGGCGGTAATGCTCGGCCAGCCCTATTATATGGCGATCCCCGAAGTCGATCGGGGTCCGCCTTACCGGCCGTCTCAAAGCCGGGGTTACCGCCACCGATATGGTTCTCACCATCACCCAGATGCTGCGCAAACATAAAGTCGTTGAAAAATTCGTTGAGTATTTCGGACCGGGTCTCAAGAACCTCCCTATCCCCGACCGAGCCACCGTCTCCAACATGACGCCGGAATATGGCGCCACCCTGGGTTTTTTCCCGGTAGACGAAGAAACCCTCGACTACTTGAAGATGACCAACCGGGACCGACGGGCCGACCTGGCCGAGGCCTACGCCATGGCCAAGGGCCTGTTTTACAGCGACGACGAGACCGACCGATTATACCGAACTTCTGGACCTCGATCTCTCCTCCGTCGAGCCGTCCCTTGCCGGTCCGCCCGGCCCCAGGACCGTATCGCGCTCTCGGGAATGAAAAAAGCCTTTGGGGATATCCTGGGTTGCGAATACGAGCGGGATGCCGAACACACAGCACTTATCCGCCTTCCTCCACGAATCCGGCTGCGCCACCAGCCGCGCGGAAAGCTGTCACAGCGTCGCCAAGCGCGACATCAAAATCACCCTGAACAACATCCCGGAAAAAATCGGCGACGGCAGCGTCGTCATCGCCGCCATCACCTCCTGCACCAACACCTCCAACCCCTATGTGCTTGTTGGCGCCGGACTGATGGCAAAAGAAGCGGTGCGCCGCGGTTTGCGGGTGCCGGCCTATGTAAAAACCTCCTTCGCTCCCGGCTCCAGCGTCGTGAGCGATCTACCTCGAGGAGGCCGGCCTGCTCCCCTATTTGGAGGCCCTCGGCTTTCATATCGCCGCCTTCGGCTGCACCACCTGCATCGGCAACAGCGGCCCGCTGCAACCCCGAAATCGAAAAGGTGATCAAGGAGCACGACCTCAACGTCGCCGCCGTGCTTTCCGGCAACCGCAACTTCGAGGCCCGCATCCATCAGCTGCATCAAATCCAACTTCCTGGCCTCGCCGATGCTGGTGCTGGCCTTCGCCCTCGCCGGCCGGGTCGATATCGACCTCACCTCGGAGCCGGTGGGCATCGACCCCAACGGCCTGCCGGTCTACCTCAAGGAGCTGTGGCCGCGCAACGAGGAGATCGACCGGCTGATCGCAACCCACGTCACCAAGGAGGCTTTCGCTCTCCAATACGCCAGCATCTTCGCCGGCGACGAATTCTGGCAAAAGCTCCAGATCACCGAGAGCACCACCTACGACTGGGACGATAAATCCACCTATATCAAGAATCCGCCCTATTTCGAAGGCTTTACCCGAGAGCCGAAGCAGGCTGAGGATATCTCCGAGGCACGGGTCTTCCTGCTGCTGGGTGATAGCGTTACCACCGATCACATCTCTCCGGCAGGCGCCATCCCCCCGGAATACCCCGCCGGCAAATACCTGATCGAGCAGGGGGTGGAAGAGGCCCAGTTCAACTCCTACGGCTCCCGGCGCGGCAACCACGAGGTGATGATGCGCGGCTCGTTCGGCAACATCCGCATCAAGAACCGGCTGGTCGCCCCCAAGGAGGGAAGTTTTACCCTCAAGTACCCGGAGAAAAAGGAGATGTTCAACTACGACGCCTCCATGGCCTACCAGAGCGAGAAGGTGCCGTTGGTGGTGCTGGCCGGCAAGGAGTACGGCACCGGCTCCTCACGCGATTGGGCGGCAAAAGGCACCACCCTGCTCGGCGTCAAGGCGGTGATCGCCGAATCCTACGAACGTATCCACCGCAACAACCTGGTGGGCATGGGGGTTCTGCCGCTGATGTTTCAGCCCGGCGATTCGATAGACAAGTTTGGTTTCACCGGGGAAGAACGGTTTTTTATCACCGGCCTGGCGGACATGACCCCGCGCAAGCTGCTGCCCGTGCGCGCAGTGGCCCCGGATGGCACCGAAACCACTTTTGAGGTGGTCTCCCGCCTCGATACCGAGGTGGATGTTCGCTATTACCTCCACGGTGGCATTCTACCGTATGTATTGCGGCAGATGATGGCCGGCTAAAAGCTCACTTATGCCTGGGGATTTATAGCAGTCGATGCTATAATCAAGCTCAATTGGGAAGCGCGCTCTTTCCTGCACCCTGTATTGCATGAGGCAGCTTATGGCCGAACATCCTTTATGTTTTGTATTAATGCCGTTTGGCACCAAGCAAGATCCATCGGGAGGCCCGGCGATAGACTTCGATCGCATCTATGAGGATGCCATTCGCCCCGGCATCGAGGCCGCCGGCATGCAACCGCTACGCGCCGACGAGGAGCGCACCGGAGGCATAATTCACCGCGCGATGTTCGAGCGTCTGCTGTTGTGCGATTTCGCGGTGGCCGATCTGACCACGGCAAATGCCAATGTGTTTTATGAACTGGGGGTGCGTCATGCGGCGCGCCCCTCCACCACCCTCGCGATTTACGCCGAAAAACAAACGCCGCCATTCGATGTAAATCACCTGCGGGCACTCCCCTACGAATTAGCCGCGGGGAACCGGTTCGGCAAACACGAGGCGCAATTGCTGCGTAGCGCACTTGCGAAGCGACTTGAAGAACTCAGGAATGTCGCCCGCGAGGATGCCACGGCCGACAGCCCGATTTTTCAGCTTTTGGAAGAGTATTCCGCACCTGATATCGCGCGGCTGAAAACCGATGTCTTCCGGGACCGGGTGCGATATGCCGAAGACCTCAAGCGAGAGCTTGCCAAGGCCCGCCATGGCGATGATGCCGATGCGCTGAGGCGAATCGAGGCGCAACTCGCCCCTGTTGATAGCGCTGAAATCGGCGTATTGGTAGATCTCTACCTCTCGTACAGAGCCGTTGAAGCGTGGGACGCCATGATTCATCTCTATGAACGGTTCCCGATCGCCCTGAAACGCTCCGTGATGATCCGCGAACAACTCGCCTTGGCGCTCAACCGGAAAAAGCAGGGCCGCGAGGCCATAGAACTGCTTGAACAGATCATCAGCGAGCAGGGGCCAAGTTCGGAAACCTACGGTTTATTGGGGCGAGTGTATAAGGACTTTTGGGTAGATGCCGCGAAAAAAGGCAAGGAAAGTTCAGCAACCGGTTACCTCAAGCGCGCCATCAGCGCTTACATCCAGGGATTTGAGGCGGACTGGCGCGACGCTTACCCCGGCATCAATGCCGTAACGCTTCTCGATATACAGGGTGACGATTCGGCACTACGGCTCCAATCCGAACTTCTGCCGGTGGTGCGCTTCGCGGTTGCCCAACGGCTGAAATCCGTTAAAGCCGATTACTGGGATCACGCAACCATGCTGGAACTCGCGGTGTTGGATGGAAACGGTGATGGAGCAAGGAATCATTTGAGTGACGCCCTGGTTGCCGTTCGCGAAGTTTGGGAGCCGCGTACCACCGCCAATAACCTCTCTCTGATCCGGAATGCGCGTCGGAATCGCGGCCTGGAAGAGCATTGGCTTGATGAGATCATAGAACAACTTGACCATGCGGCTGCGAGATAAGATTCCCCACTATACGGTGAGATACCTATGAGAAAGGTGGCTCTATTCGTCTTCAACGGCGATCCGATGTGTTTTGTCCACGTGCTGCTCAACGGTTTGGATATGAGCGATAAGGGAAGCGAGGTGCGCATCATCGTTGAGGGTGCCGCCACCAAACTCATTCCCGAGATGCTCAAGCCCGATCACCCCCTCGCCAATTTGTACAAAAAAGCCCTTGAAAAAGGCTTGTTCGCCGGGGCTTGCAAGGCCTGCTCCGTCAAGCTCGGGGTACATCAGGCCATCGAGCAGACGAAGCTGCCGCTAATCGGTGATATGAACGGCCATCCCGGTATGGCGCAGTACCTGGAAGCCGGTTTTGAAATCATTAGCTTTTAGTAAAGACTCTCCAATGCGCCAACCCGCGGCACGGGAGAACGCTTACTGAGCATTGGTTATGCGAGAGATTTTGGCACCCGGCTAACGGTTACGGTTTCTAAGATCAAAGATCTAGAGGTAGGCCATCGTTATGAAAAAACGCATTTTTTTTGTGAATCCACCTTCTTTTAAAGGATTTGACGGAGGTGCGGGGAGTCGATACGCGGCAAAAAGAGAGGTTCGCTCGTTCTGGTATCCGGTCTGGCTGGCCCAGGCGGCGGCGCTCTGCCCGGAGAGCAGACTGGTGGACGCGCCGGTCGAGGAGTTGACCACCGCCGATACCGTGGCGCGGGGTGCGGATTTCGATATCGCCATCATCTATACCAGTACTCCGGGGTTTGCCAACGACATGGCGCTGGCGCGTGCCTTCAAAGAGAGCAACCCGGATATGCAAATCGGCATGGTGGGACCCCATGTCACCGTCCTCCCCGGCGATGTTCTCGCCGAGGGGACGAGCGTGGATTTCGTGGTCCGCGGCGAATTCGACTACCCTTGCCTGGATCTTGCCGAGGGAAAGTCCTATACGGAACTGGACGGCATCTCCTATAGAAAGAACGGGACAATCGTTCATAACCCCGACCGGCCGCCCATCGCCGATCTCGACGCGCTCCCGTCGGTCCTCGAGGTGTACCGCCGCGATCTACCGATCGAAAACTATTACATCGGCTATCTTCTGCATCCGTACCTCACGGTCTACACGGGCCGCGGCTGTTACGGACGGTGCACGTACTGTCTCTGGCCCCAGACCATCACCGGACGCAGCTACCGGACCCGCTCGCCCCGGGGCGTAATCGAAGAGATCGCCAGGGCAAAGGAGATGTTTCCGCAGGTCAAGGAATTTTTCTTTGACGACGACACCTTCACCGGCAAAATCGCCCGGGTGGAGGAAATCGCCCGGGGCCTCGCCCCTCTGGATATCGTCTGGTCGTGCAGCGCCCGGGCCGACGTTCCCGAAAAAACGCTACGAATCATGAAGGAATGTGGCCTGAGGCTCGTCATGGTGGGAGTAGAATCCGGAAACGATGCTATCCTCAAAAACGTCAAGAAAGGCATTACCACCGAGCAAATGCGGCGATTCATGGCGAGCTGCAAGAAGCTCGGCATCGCCGTCCATGCCAATTTCATGATCGGCCTGCCGGGCGAGAGCCGGGAGACGATCAGTCAAACCATCGATTTCGCCAAGGAACTCGATCCGGAAACCCTGCAGGTCTCGATCGCAACACCCTTTCCCGGCACCGAATTCTACCAGCAGGCCGAGGAAAACCACTGGCTGCTCGATACCCGGCTGGCCACCGGCTCCGGCTTTCAACAGGCGGCCCACCAGTATGAGAATCTGAGCGCCAAAGAAATTTTCGATGCGGTTGAGAAGTTGTATCGGGCCTTTTATTTGCGCCCCAAACCTATCGTGCGGATCCTCAAGACCATGATGACCGACATGGAGGTCTGCAAGCGGCGGCTCCGCGAGGGACGGGAATTTTTCGACTCCATGCGGCAAAGAAAAAAGGAATGCTGAGACGATGCTCTGGCATTTGCTGCTTCTCGTCCCGGTAGTCCTGGCTGGTTTCTATTGGCTTGCAGCGACGGCGTGCCTGGCGATCTTCATTCGACGGGGACGAAAGGACCGCGCGGACTCCGCTCCCGCGCCATATCTGCCCTTCGTTTCCCTGCTCAAACCCGTTTACGGCCTGGAAAAGGGCCTTGAGAGCAACCTGAAGAGCGCCTGCCACCAGGAGTATCCGGAATACGAAGTCGTTTTCGGCATCCAGCGAACAAACGATCCGGCTCTGCGCGTCGTGCAGAGCGTGGCTGCGGACAGCCCCCTTGGCAACTCCCTGATTGTCGTCGACGACTCCACCTGTGGAAATAACGGCAAAGTCAATAACCTCTTACATATAATCAAGGTAGCAAAAGGAGAGGTCCTGGTCTTTTCCGACAGCGACATGCGGCTTGCCCCCGATTATCTGCGCACCATCGTCGCCCCGCTTGCCGACGAAACGACGGGCATCTCCTGCACCCTGTACCGGGCGGAGGGTCCGGAAAATATCTTTGAGATCTTCGAGCTGCTCTCCTACAATGCCGAGTTCGTCGTTTCCATTGTCTTTGCCACGCTCACCGGCGCCTCCATTGCCTGCCCCGGAGCGACCCTGGCCATCCGGCGCGAGGTACTCGAGGAGGTCGGCGGACTCGCGCCGTTCTGCGACGACCTGGTGGAGGATTATGCCCTGGCAAAGCGGGTGGTCGAAAAAGGATACCGCGTCCGCTTCGTCCCGTACGCCGCAGGCATGCGTCTTGACCTGGCAAGCGTTGCCGACTGGTGGCGCCATCAGGTCGGCTGGGATCTCAAGACCAGGGTGGCCAGTCCGTCCGGTCATTTTTTCACTCTTCTCATCCGCGGTATTCCGTTCGCCCTCCTCTATGCCGCAACCGGCGGACCGCGCGGATGGACGGTTCTGTTCCTGGCCGCCGGCCTGAGGATACTGACCGGAGCGGTCAATGCCCGGCATCTCGGCGACCGGGACGGACTGCGCTGCATGTGGCTGCTGCCGGTGCGCGACCTCCTCGCCCTGGCGGTCTGGCTGGCCAGCCTGGTGAAGCGAGACACCTCCTGGCGGGGAAGAACATTTACCGTCAAGCACGGCAAAATGGTGGAAGAACAGTTATGAAGCGTTTGATTGTCACCGCCGATGACTTCGGCCTGTGCCCGGAAGTCAACCAGGCCGTCGTCCAGGCGCACCAAAACGGCATTCTGACCTGCGCCAGCCTGATGGTGGGCGGCGAGGCGGCCGATGAGGCGGCCAGTATCGCCCAAAAACACCCAACCCTGAAAGTGGGGCTGCACCTGGTGCTGGTAGACGGTTTCTCCGTACTCCCAAGGGAAACAATCCCGGATCTGGTGGATGGGGACGGTCGTTTCTCCGATCGGATCGTGCGCAGCGGCATCCGCTATTTTTTCTCGAAACGCGTCGCGAACCAGATAGCTTTGGAATGCGAAGCCCAGATTACAAAATTCCTCGACATGGGCCTTGCCATCGATCACCTCAATAGCCATAACCACCAACACATCCACCCGACGATTCGGGACATCGTCCTCCGGCTGGTCGGCAAGTACCGGATCCCGGCGGTGCGGCTGCCCCGCCCCACGCCTATGGCCCCCAGCCTGAAATCGGCCGCCGTCGCCGCCGTCATGGCTCCATGGGTCGCCGGGCTACGGCGCCGGCTGCTCGCTGCCGACATCCCCCATAATCAGCAAATATTCGGGCTGCATGAAACCGGCGCAATGGTGGAATCGGCCTGGCTGAGAATTATCCCCCGCATCGGGCACGGCCTGACCGAGATTTACTGTCATCCGGCGACGCGGAAATCGCAGACTCTTGCGCAACGAATGCCACGCTACCAAAACGAAGCGGAATTCGCCGCCCTGACAAGCCAGATGGTCCGAAATAATTGGAGAAGCAAGGCATTACTCCGCACAAATTTCACCTCACTCACATAAGCGCCGATGGGCAATCCCGGCTCTGCAAACTTTACTCGTCACTTCCGAAAAGTAGCGCTTGCGAGGCAACATTGCACGTACTGTTCCGACCCTTCCCGGAGGGGTAAAACCCCCTGCGGGAGTGTGGGCGATCGGTAACTTTTTTCTTGCATGACCCCATCGTTTTATGCGTTAATATCTCAACACACCTAACAAATGGGTAGAGAATGAACCTAGTTACTGGTGCAAGTGGATTTATCGGCGGGCGTATCGTCCATGCCCTTGCAAGCCGAGGGGAAGAAATCCGGATCCTTGCTCGCCCCGGCGCAAACCTCGAGGGCCTTGCCGGCATAAACTACCAGGTGGCTGCCGGCGATATCCTCGACGAAGAGAGTCTGGCAGCTGCTGTCAAGGGCTGCCGCCGGATCTATCACGTAGCGGCGCTCTATACGCTCTGGTCCCGAAGCCCGGAGCTCATTTATGAAACCAATGTGGAAGGCACGCGCAATGTGATCCGTGCGGCAATGGCGGCAAACGTCGATCGGATTGTCTATACCAGTTCCGTGGCCACCATCGGCCTGCCCGATGGCGGAATCGGAACCGAGCAAACGCCTGTCAGTCTCCAGGATATGGTCGGCGATTACAAAAAATCCAAATTCCTCGCCGAATCGGTGGTGAGCGAATGCATTCGTCAAGGTGCGCCGATAGTGATTGTCAACCCTACATTTCCGGTCGGTTGCGGCGACATGAAACCTACTCCCACAGGAGAAGTTATCCTCAGGTTCCTCAGTGGAGGCATGCCGGCCTATCTCGATACCGGGTTGAACGTGGTCGATGTGGATGACGTGGCGGCGGGGCATCTGCTTGCCGCCGACAAGGGACGAATCGGCCAGCGCTATATCCTGGGGAACAAAAACATGACACTCCAGGAGATTCTCCAGGTTCTGGCCGATATTACGGGTCTGCCGGCGCCCCGCATCAGGTTGCCCTATTATCCGGTCTTTCTGTTGGCAAAACTCGATGCCGCAATGGCACGGCTCTTTCCCCGGCACACACCCAACGTGGTTCCGGATGGTGTGAAAATGGCGAGAAAAAAAATGTTTGTGGATCCCTCGAAGGCGGTCAGGGAACTCGGTCTGCCCCAGACCCCCGCCACAGTCGCGCTGGGAAAATCAGTCGATTGGTTCCGCTCTCATCACTATGCCTGAAGCACTTCAAGCGGCTCTATTCGATCCGGACAACATACATTTATCAGTATAATTTCATTTACATTGTATCCAATACGCACCGTAGGTGAACTTACACCAACTCACCCAAACGGAGGAAGGTGCATGAACATCCAGGTTGGCAAATACACAGGCGTCTGCACTGGGGTGCAGCGGGCTGTCGATATGATCGTGAAAACGGCTTCGGCGCAGCAACAAACGCCTATCTCCACATTCGGTCCGCTGGTCCGGAACCAACAGGTGACAAACCTGCTGGCCATCGGCAAAATCGAACCTCTGGCCGACATCCCGGAGAGAGGATCGGGAATCGTAGTGATCCAACCCCATGGCGTTCGTCCGAGCGTGAAGTATCGCCTCCAACAGGCCGGGTTCGAAGTCATCGATGCCACGTGCCCCAATGTAGCAAAGACACAAGAGATTATAAAAAGCTACAGTGACAGGGGATACGCGACCATCATCGTCGGGGACGCGAAGCATCCCATAACCGAGGGTCTGCTGGGATACACCCACGGCAACGCCCATGTGATCGGTGAAGTCAGCGACTTCGACAGCCTGCCCGAATTCGAACAGGCGATCATCGTCTCGCAAGCGACCGGAAACTCTCTGCTCTTCGAGCAGATCCGCGACCGCGCCGCCCGCAAATATCCTCATTACCTCACATTCGACACCCCCTGCAACGAGCCAGCGGACCGTTGCCGCAACGAGCTTACGACTGACCCGAGGAAGCCCTCGCATGGCACACTCAGCCGGCAGCAGGAGGACGATCTCCTCCAGGGGGTCTCCCGCTCGTTCGCCCTGACCATCCCCCAACTCCCGGAGGGTTTGCGCAAGCGGGTGACAACCGCTTATCTGCTCTGCCGAATCGCCGACACCATCGAGGACGAGGAGACCCTTTCGGCCGAGTCGAAAAGGGAATTCTTCGATGAATTCACCGGTCTGCTCGACGACCACGACCCGAGTTCGATCCGCGGCTTCGTGGACCGTCTTCTGCCGCGTCTCTCCGACAACACGCTCCCAGCGGAGAAGGAACTCATCCTGCATGCCGATCTGGTTTTAGGATCGTTTTTTTCCTTTACCGACAAGCAACGGGAATATCTCGCCAGGTGCTTGCGGATCATGTCCGCCGGTATGTTGCGCTTCCAGGAGAGCAAGGATGCCGCCGGCGTGCCGAGCCTCGCCGATATGAACGACTACTGCTATCACGTGGCCGGTGTTGTCGGGGAAATGCTCACGGAACTGTTTTGCGATCATTCAGAGAAAATCGCCGCCAATCGGCAGGCCCTGCTCAAGTTTGCCCCTTCTTTCGGGCAGGGACTGCAAATGACCAACATCCTCAAGGACGTCTGGGAAGACCGGGAGCGGGGCGCCTGCTGGCTGCCGCGGGACATTTTCGACAATGCCGGATTCGACTTGCATGACCTGGGCACATCCGCATCGCTCCCCGAATTCGGGAAAGGCATTCTCGATCTGGTGGCGATCACCCACGGCTATTTGAAAAACGCCCTGGAATACACGCTTTGCATCCCCAAAGAGGAAAGCGGAATCCGCAAATTCTGCCTGTGGGCGATCGGCATGGCGGTGCTGACGCTGCAGAATATTCACCACCTGCCCAGGTATACAAGCTCTGATCAGATCAAAATCTCCCGCCGGGACGTCAAAGCGGTCATTGTGGTAACCAATATGTGGATCCGAAACGATTTCATGCTCCGGCAAGTCTTTCGGGCCGCATCCCGCAACCTCCCCGCAGTGGATGCCGAACCCGGTTTCGAACGTTCAATGTGGAACTTCGTGGGTGGTTTGAGCTGCCCGTGCGAGTGGTAACATCAGAGGCGGCATAGCGGCAGCAACGAGAATCCATTGCATCGCTGTCTCACCCTGTTCACTGCAGTGAATTACGAGGAGAAATCGTGGGCATTTCAAGGCAACAAAAGATCGCGATCAGTTTCTATCTCTTGCGAAAGTTCCTGTTTCGCAAAGAAAAATTTTCTCTTGTTCTCATGCTTGAACCCCTCTACCGCTGCAACCTCAAATGTCGCGGTTGCGGAAAGATCAAACTGGCGGAGGCTGCCCCCGAAAGCCGCCTGAGCGTTGCGGAGTGCATCGACGCCGCCAGGGAAGCCGATGTGCCCGTCGTTTCGATCACCGGCGGCGAGCCGTTGCTCCACCCCGATATCGCCAAGATCGTATCCGGACTGATCGCCGATCGGCGCTTTGTGTACCTGTGCACCAATGCCCTGCTTCTTGGAAAACGGATCGGCGAATTTTCTCCCTCGCCGTACCTCTCGATCAATGTCCATATCGACGGCCTCCAAGAGAGGCACGACGCGCTGGTCGGCCGCAACGGGGTTTTCGCCAATGCGGTGGAGTCCATTACAATGCTGCGGAGCCGGGGCTTTCGGGTAACGACCAATTCCACCCTGTTCGCCGACGACACTCCGGAAAACGCGGCGCGTCTCTTCGACACCCTCACCGCCCTCGGGGTGGACGGCATGACAGTAGCCCCAGCCTTCAATTACGCTTCCGCTCCCGACCAGTCGCATTTCATGGAAGACAGGAAAACTACCCGCGAGTTTTTCAACACCCTCTTTGCCCTCGGAAAAGGCCGCGGCTGGCAATTCAATCACAGTAGCGTCTATCTCGATTTCCTCGCCGGCCGGCGCGACTTCGCCTGCACCCCCTGGGGCAATCCGACCCGTAATGTCTTCGGATGGCAGAAGCCCTGTTACCTGCTCTGTGACGGATACGCCAGCTCATACAGCGAATTTCTGCGGGATACCGACTGGCAGGCCTACGGAGTCGGCAGGAACCCGAGATGCGGCAGTTGCATGGTCCATTGCGGTTTCGAGCCGACAGCGGTGAGGGAATCGTTTCGTCACCCATTGCGGCTCATAACGTCTGCCAAACGGTACCGAACCACCTGAGACCAATCGGCCCAGGGACGGATGAAGAGAGGAGAAGCCTCAGTGTTTTCTATTTGTTGCGATAGTCTCAAATACGACTTCCGTGAGAGGGTGTGGTGTGGCGCGCCCGGCACGCGTTACCGCCGAGACGGGGCCCCGGCAAGAATGGCGGGAAAACCCGAACGTGTAAGCGCATCCCATGCCTGGGCCAGCGACCCGCAGGCCGTCCGGAAGCGGGAGTCCATTCGCAGCAATTCGATAATCCCGGTTGGATGGCGAAGCAGATGTGCCGCCAGCGCACCAAAACGGATACCGCCATCCGCTTTCAAGCAGCCCGGCACCCAGGAAGGAATCGATTGGCAGAGAGGATCGCAGACGGCGCGCAGGATAAAAAAAGGCAGTCCCTCCTCCGAGGCGGCCATGGCAACACCGGCGCTTTCCATATCGACCGCAAGCGAGCTAAACGTCTCGCCGGCCAGCCGTTTCGCATCGGCGCCGAGGAGGGGCTCGGCCACGGTGATGACCGAACCGCAATGCAAAGCGGTGCGCCGCTTCGCCAGCCACCTGGCTGCCTCCACGGTGAGTCGTTCATCCGTCCGCCAGTGGTTCACGACCCGTTCTCCCATAACCATGAGGACGCTTTCGGCGATAACCAGCTCACCCGGGAACAGATTGGGGGCCAAGCCGCCGGAGACGCCGGCGCTTACCAGTGCGCAAGCGCCGTTTTTGATCAGCAGGCGAGCGGCGCCGCGGGCATTTTCGCTTCCCGGACCGGAGATACCGAGCAAAAGCTCAACGCCGCCCGGCAAAACCCGCCGCCGGATGGCGGGATCGCCATTAATTTTCCAGCCCCGCCGTCCCGTTATCCGGGAAGCTTCGGCGGGAAGAGCTATGACCATGCCTATAGCAGGTGACATTGTTCCCCTTGAAAAGTTTTGGCCTCATCGTTTCGGGGATATCCGAACGATAGAACCTAACCTATAAATTAAACGATATACAATGCCAAACCAAGCACTAACAGTTGAAGCGATGGATGAGGGGCTCTTGCTTCAAGAGCGCCACTCCATTTCCGTGGATCAGCTCATAGAGCACGGCCTTGATTGGCTCTATGAGAACCAGGCCCCGGAAGGCTACTGGGTCGGGATGCTGGAAACCAACGCCGGCATGGAGGCCGAATGGATTCTGGCCCTGCACTGTGCTCGGCATGCCGGACGATCCGAAAATCGAAGGGCTGCGCCGCGGTATACTCGATGAACAACGCCCGGACGGAGCCTGGGAGACCTACTATCAGGCCCCCGCCGGAGACATCAGCGTCACCGTGGAGGCCTACGCCGCCCTGCGCGCCTGCGGCATGCCGGCGGACGCCCCGCCCTGCAGCGGGCCCGCCAGTGGATACTCTCCCAAGGCGGATTTCGGCAAGGTGCGGGTCTTCACCCGGTACTGGCTGGCGCTCATCGGCGAGTGGCCCTGGGAGAAAACACCGAACATCCCGCCGGAAATCATTTTCTTCCCCCGCTGGTTCGCCTTTCAATATCTATAATTTCGCCTGCTGGGCCCGAGCCACCATCCTGCCACTGTCGCTACTCTGCTCCCGCCGACCTGGTGCGCCCCCTGTCCCGCGAGGCGCGGCTCGACGAGCTGTTCCCCAGCGGACGCGAGAGCGTCGAATATGACCTCCCCCAAAAGGGACCGGTTTTGCTGGGAGTGTTTTTTCACCGCCGCCGACCGCTTGCTTCACCGCTATCAGCGGCTCGGCATAACCCCAGGACGGCAGGCGGCACACAGAGCCTGCACCAAATGGATCGTCGCCCATCAGGATAGCCGACGGCGCCTGGGGCGGCATCCAGCCTCCCTGGATCTACAGCCTCATGGCGCTGTACGCCGAAGGGTACCCAATCTCCCACCCGGTAATCGGCAAAGGGCTCGAGACCTTGGATGGCTACTGGTCGTTTGAGAAGAACGGCGCCCTGCACATCCAGGCCTAGCGAGTCGCCGGTCTGGGACACCGTGCTCACCCTGCTGGCCATGCAGGACTGCGGCTGTAGTTGCAGGCAAGTCACCGGCCATGCGAAAGGCAGTCGACTGGATTCTCGACCATGAAATCCGCACCCCGGGTGACTGGCAGGTCAAGGTCAAAGGGGTGGAACCGGGCGGCTGGGCCTTTGAGCGAGCCAATGCCTGGTACCCCGATATCGACGATACCGCCGTCGCCCTGATCGTGCTGGCCCGTCTGCGCAACGATTACCCTGACGGCGACGGCTAGAGGCAGCTATCGAGCGAGCCCGGAACTGGCTGTCGCCATGCAAAGCAGCAGCGGCGGATGGGCAGCGTTCGACCGCGATAACGACAGACAGATCTGACCAAAATCCCCTTCTGCGATTTCGGCGAGGTTCTCGATCCGCCGAGCGTCGACGTCACCGGCCATGTGATCGAGGCCCTCGGACTACTCTGGGGATGGGCAGCGACCACCGGGGTGGTCCGGCGGGCCATTGATTTTCATCAAGCGGGAGCAAGAGCCCGAAGGATGCTGGTTCGGCCGCTGGGGGGTGAATTACATCTACGGCACGGCGGCCGTTCTCTGCGGGCTTGCTGCCGTGGGCGAGGATATGCAGACCGGCTATGCGCAAAAAGCCGCCGACTGGATCGCCTGCTGCCAAAATCCGGACGGCGGATGGGGCGAAATCGTGTGCCTCCTATATGGATGCCACCCTGCGCGGCAAGGGGGAAAGCACCCCTTCCCAGACCGGATGGGCGATGATGGCGCTTCTGGCAAGCTGGTGACCGCCGACTACCGTGTCACCGATCGAACCACGGTGTGACGTTTCTCGTCGGCCACCAGCATGATGGCACTTGGGAAGAACCGCAATATACCGGGACCGGATTTCCCGGCTACGGCGTAGGAAGAGGATCGACCTGGAAAAGGCGGCGCTCGAGGAAATGCTCTGCCAGGGGACCGAACTCAGCCGAGGTTTCATGCTCAATTACACTATGTATCGACACTATTTCCCGCTCATGGCCCTGGGAAGAGCCCGCGATTTTTGCGCTGAAAGCATACGACATACAAGTGAAGCAATCATGCCGATTATGGCCACAGAAAGTCCAAACCTGCTGAGCACGATCAACACTCCGGATGACCTCAAGCGACTCCCCCGACCGGAGCTCGAACGGCTGGCCGCTGATATCCGCCGGACCATCATCGAGGTGGTCTCAAAAAACGGCGGCCACCTGGCCTCCAGTCTCGGGGCGGTGGAGTTGACCATCGCCCTGCATTACGTTTTCGACTTTGCCACGGATCGAATCGTCTGGGATGTCGGTCACCAGGCCTATGCCCACAAACTGCTGACCGGGCGCCGGGACCGGTTCCCCACCATCCGTCGGCACAAGGGGCTGTCGGGCTTTCCCAAAATAACGGAAAGCCGCTACGATGCGTTTTCCACGGGCCACAGCAGCACCTCCGTATCCGCCGGCCTCGGCATCGCCTGCGCCAAGTGTTTGAAGAAAGAACAGCGCAAGGTGGTCTGCGTTGTCGGCGACGGCTCGCTGACCGGCGGCATGGTCTACGAGGGGCTGAACCAGGCGGGCGATCTTGAAAAGGATATGATCGTCATCTTCAATGACAATGAGATGTCGATATCGCGCAACGTCGGCGCCCTCTCCTCGCTCACCAGCCAGACGTTTTCCGCCAGATATTTCCAGGAGCGGCGCAAGGAACTTGGAGAACTCCTCCGCTCGCTGCCCGGAATCGGCATGGATGCCTACCGCTTCGCCAAACGTGTCGAGGACAGCCTCAAAGCCCTGGTAACACCGGGGATGCTGTTCGAAGCCTTCAATTTCGAGTACTTCGGCCCGATTAACGGCCACCGTCTCGATCATCTGATCGATATACTCGGCAATATCAAGGAATCGATAAACCCGTTCTTTTCCATGTGACCACCACCAAAGGGAAAGGCTATACAGCCGGCGGAAAAAAACCCGACCCATTTTCACGGCGTCGGCGCCTTCGAGGCCAAGACCGGCAACGGCAACACGTCGTTCCGCTTCCCCCCCAGCTACAGCCGGGTTTTTGGCAACGCCCTGATGGAATTGGCCGCCAAAATGACAAAATCGTTGCCATCACTGCGGCCATGCCGGAAGGCACCGGGCTGGATAAATTCTCCAAGAACTTTCCAGAGAGGTTTTTCGATGTGGGAATCGCCGAGCAGCATGGCGTGACCTTTGCTGCGGGCTTGCCTCGGAAGGATTTCGGCCTGTGGTGGCCATCTACTCCACCTTTCTCCAGCGGGCCTACGACCAGATCCTCCATGATGTCTGCCTGGAATGTCTGCCGGTGGTTTTCGCCCTGGATCGGGGAGGCATTGTCGGCGAGGACGGCCCGACCCATCACGGTCTTTTCGATCTGAGCTACCTGCGCTCCATGCCCAACATGGTGGTCATGGCGCCCAGCAACGCCCGCGAACTGGCTGCGATGTTGAAAATGGCCGTCGAACATCCCGGCCCCATCGCCCTGCGCTACCCACGCGGTGCGGCGCGCGGCATCCCGGCGGCGGCCACCGATTCCCCCCTGGCCTTCGGCAAGGCCGAAAGTGCTCACCGAAGGCGACGATCTCCTGATCCTCGCCATCGGCTATTCGGTCAACGAGGCGGTCACGGCGTATCGCACGCTGAAGAAAGACCACGGCATTTCCGCCACCGTAGTCAACGGCAGATTTGTCAAACCGCTGGATATCCGCCGTATCGCGGAGTTGGTGGGCAGGATCCCCAGAGTGATCACCATCGAGGAAAATGTCAGACAGGGGGGATTCGGAGGCGCGGTGGTCGAGGCGCTGGCCGATGCCGGCATCTCGGGGTATGAAATCGTGCGGCTGGGCATCGGCGACAGATTTGTCGAACATGGGGACGCCACCCTGCTTCGGGATCTCCACGGGGTGAACGCCCCGGCCATTGTCGAAGCGGCGCAACGATTGCTGGCGCGACGCAGCCAGGCGCCGGGCAGTTCACAAGGAGCCATCCGGCAGTAGGACATACTTTCGGCCTAGGAGCAACAAATACAAGGAGCCGGTTTGTTTTGAAAAAACAGAGGAAAACCATAACCCATAATCCACGAGAGGACGATCGCTCTATGCCTGACGATATCATTCTGGTCGACGAGCTCGATCGGCAGATCGGGACCGCGGAAAAAATGGCAGCGCACAGGTCAGGTCGGCTTCACCGCGCTTTTTCGATACTGATCTTCAATACCCAGGGCGAGATGCTCATTCAGAAAAGGGCACGCGGCAAGTACCATAGCGGCGGCCTGTGGACCAATGCCTGCTGCAGCCACCCTCGGGCCGGAGCCTATATACTCCCGGAGGCCAACAGACGGTTATTCGAAGAGATGGGCATCCAATGCGAACTCGAGGAAATTTTTTCCTTTATCTACCGGGCCGAGTTCGAAAACGGCCTGGTGGAAAACGAGTTCGACCATGTGTTTTGGGGCACGACCGACGCCGACCCGCGCCTCAACCCGGAGGAGGCCGAAGACTGGCGCCGCCTTGGCCTGGAGAACCTGCGGGCCGAGATAGCCACGAATCCCGAGCACTTTACCCCCTGGTTTCGAATCATCATCGAAAAGCTCGCAACGGTGGCTGCACAGAAGCTCGACAAATCGTCGGGCCGAAATGATCGACGTTTACCGATTTTTCAATGAACAAATTTCATACGATAAGCCTGCTTCTGGGGAGTATTCTCCTCGTCGTCATGATGTACTCCATCGAGCCGTGGGAGGTATGGCGGCAGGCGGATACCCTGGGCGTCGGGCTTCTCGGTTTCATCCTGATCGAAGGCGTGGCGGGGGTTCTGTTCACTCTTGGCTGGCGCTACTGCCTCTCCTCACCCCTTCGCGGCCTTGCCTTTTCTCCGCTTTACAGGATTTTCCTCGCGGGAACGGCCATCAACAATCTCACGCCCTTTGCCGCCCTGGGAGGAGAGCTGACCAAGGCGACGCTGCTCTCCAAATGGCATAAAGGTCCCGAGGCAGCCACGGCGGTCATCGTCGGCAAACTCGCCCACGCCCTGGCTCAGCTTCTGCTCATCGCGGCAGGATCGTTGACCATCCTGTGGAACGTGGGACTGCCGCCAAAGGTCTGGCTGTTGATGGTGGCGGCCAGCCTGCTCATCGCCGCCGGGGTCGTGACCTTTCTCATCCTCCAGAAATGCGGCCGGCTCGGGGCCATCATCCGCTGGATGGTCCGGCACAATCTCGGCGGTGCCATCATGGGCAAGGCCGCCGAGCATGTAAACCGGGTCGACGAGGCCCTCAAAGAATTCTACACCGCCCACCCCAGAGGTCTTCCCATCGCTGTTCTCTGGCACATGGCGGCTCTTGTCTGCGGGCTGGCGCAATGCTGGATCTTTCTCACCATGTTCCAACCCGGCGCCTCGCTTACCGCCGTTGCCGGAGTCTGGCTTCTGGTGAACTGGATGGATCTGATCGCATTTGCCCTGCCGCACGATATCGGCATCCTGGAAGGCAGCCGGATCATCGCCTTCAAGGCGCTCGGCTTCAACGCCTCTATCGGCCTGACCTTCGGCATTCTCTACCGACTCACCCTGATCTTTTGGGGCATCGCCGGACTGATATTCTATGCAACCCTGCTCTCCGAGAGGAAAAGGCAGACATCACCGTAACCATTCAAGAAAAATCGTCATGACCGCATTTCCAACGCGCCGAATTCCCCCGGATGTCTCCAAGCTCCTGTTGGTTTTCATCTGCACCCTGCTTGTTGCCCGCCCTTGCGCCGGAGGGGCTGGGGAAACCGGAAAAGGCCCGATCCGCCTCACCCTGCCCCAGCTGATCGCAAAAGCCGTGGCCATAAGCCCCGAAGTCGGCGAAGCGAAAAGCGATCTGCTGGCAGCGCGCAGTTCGCTCGACCAGGTCAAAGCCGCCTACTTGCCCCGGCTCGAGAGCACGGCGCTGATCGGACCGGCAAAGGACGCCCAGGCCCCCACCATCGTCAACAACACCATCAACGACCCCTCCCCCGGCCTGAGCATCTCCAGTCTTGGCATCTTCGGTCGCCTCGATATCACCCTCACCCAGCCTCTCTATACCTTCGGCAAACTCTCCAACAATACAAAAGCGGCCCGTTACGGCGTTGCCGCCCAACAGTCCGAAGTGGCAAAGACCAAGGACGACATCGCCTACAGAGTGAGCCAGCTCTATTACGCCCTGGTCTTCGCCCGTTTGGGCTTGAGCTCGGTTAAGGACGCCCAACGGTTCTTCGACGATGAACAACGACGGTTCGAGCGTCTGCTGCAGATCGGCTCGACCAACGTCGGGGAGAGCGACCTTTACATGATCAAGGCCTATCGTGCCGAGGTGGAACACTCCCTGGTCGAGGCCCAAAAGGGGCAAAAGCTCGCCACCTACGCCCTGCGCGCCATGCTGGACATCCCTGCCGACAGACCTCTTGAGGTCGTCTCGGAGCCGACCGAAAAAAAAGAAAAGGAAAACCTGCAGAGCCTGGTGACGAAGGCGCTTGCCCATCGTCCGGAGTTCGAGCAGCTGCAAAATGCTTTGAATGCACGCAAATACCAGACGGCGGCGGCCGAAAGCGAGCTGTATCCGTCGTTTTTTATCGCCGTGCTCGGCTCGCTCGCCGGAGCCCCCGGCCGGGAACACTTCGACAACCCCTATATTAGCGATGAATTCAACCATGCCGATATCGGGGTGGTGGCCGGTCTGCGCTGGGAATTCGACTTCGGAATCAAAAAAGCCCAGGTCAGTGAAGCCAGGGCTAACTACGAGAAGTTGCTCTACACCAGCCGGATGGCAAAGAAAAGTATCCCCATACAGGTGGCCGAGGCCTATGAGGAGAGCGTCGAGTGGGAAAAAAGCGCAGTCAATTATCGGGATGCGGCCAAAGCCGCCAGGAAATGGGTGGTAACGGCACTGGCGAATTTCGACATGGGCCTGGCGACCGCGACGAACGTCCTGCTGGCGATCGAGAAATACGGCGACAACCAGGGCAAGTACGTCCAGGCGCTTTACAATTACAATGTGGCGGTCGCCAAGTTGCGCTATGTCACCGGCACCATCCGGGAGCAAAGCGGGGAGAGCACCGAGCAGTGATGCCGGCGTGGTCGTAAACATGAAAAAGATCTTGGAGAAAATACTGCAAATCCAGCTCAGCCACCCGTGGGCTGTGCTGCTGACGGCGTTAGCGCTCTCGCTGCTGTCGGTTTTCTATACTGCCGGCAACCTCGGGTTTCTCACCGGCCAGATGGATCTTATCTCCTCCGATGATCGGCTGGCCAAACTTGCCGGCGAGGTGAGCGTCGCCAGCGACGTCGATTCCTTCATCGTCGTTATCGAAAACCGGGATACCGCCCGATCCCTGGCCTTTCTCCACGCCCTGGTGCCGATCCTGGAACACGATACAACGCATTTCGGCGAGGTCTTCTATCGGGTCGACCCCGAGCGTTTCAAACCCTGGGCCCTTCTGTATATGAACAAGGGCGAACTTGCCGATCTCGCCGGAAAGCTCCGCCGCCATGAACCGCTCATCCGCACCCTGACGGCCTCGCCAAGCCTCTCCACCCTCTTTGCGGCGATCAACCAGGAGATGACCTCCTCCATGATGGGCGAACTCCTGACCGGTTTTCTTGATACTCCGCTTCCTAAAAACCAGGAAGAGCCGCTGGATCTGAGCTTTTTAATCGGGATGCTTTCGACCCTCGAGCACTATCTCGGGAACAACGGGCACTATGTCTCGCCCTGGAGTTCTTTTTTTGCCGGCGGTTTCGGCCATGAGAACGCGGATGAGACGGGCTATTTCTGGACGGAACACAAACGTTTTCTGCTCTTTTTCGTTACCTCCAAGACAACCGACGAGGGATTTGCGGATAAACTGGCTGCGCTGAACAACCTGCGTGGCGCCATTGCCCGGCTGCAGCAAACCTTTCCCGATATCCAGGCGGGAGTCACCGGACAGGAAGCGCTGAACCAGGATGAAATGAGCACGGCGTTTGACGACATCAGCCTTGCCACCATCCTCTCCCTGGTGGGGCTCGCCCTGTTGCTCATCGTTGTCTGGCGAGGAATTCGCTACCCCTTGCTCGAACTGATCACCCTGCTCGTGGCGCTAACCGTAACGTTTGGCTGCACCACGCTCTTCATCGGCCACCTCAACATCCTCTCCGTCACCTTCGCCCCGCTTTTGCTGGGGTTGGGGATCGACTACGGTATTCACTGGCTCGCCCGCTACCAGGAAAAACGACGCCTGTCGGGACAATCCAGCGCCGTGGCCATCCGGGAAACGATGCTGCAGCTCGGCCCCAGTATCCTGCTGGCCGGGGTGACCGCAGCCATCTCCTTTTTCCCGCTTACGCTTACCGGGTTCAAAGGGCTGGTGGAACTGGGAGAGATCGCCTCCATGGGCATGGTCATCACGGTGGTGATAACCATCTGCCTGCTGCCCGCGCTTCTGACGATTTTCGACAAGCGGCCGATTCCGCAGAAAAAAGCAGCCGGCAATAGCGCTTCCTCCCTGCTGCGGTTTACGCGCGGCAGGGCCCGTGTTCATCCTCATCGCGGCTCTGCTGACAGGGGCGCTCTCGATTGAGGGAGCGAGAAATATCACCTTCGACCTCAACATGCTTCACCTGCAGTCGCGGGGGGCTAAATCGGTGATCTGGGAACACAAGCTTCTCGATGCCAGCGACCGCTCGAGCATGTTCGGCGTCGTCCTGGCCAACTCCCTGCCCGGGATAGCGGATACGACCCGTGCGCTCAAGAAGCTGCCGATGGTCTCCGAAGTGCGGAGCGTTCTCGATATGCTCCCTGAGAACCAGGAGGCAAAGCTTGCGATTTTGCATAAGTTACGACCTGTTATCGCCGATATCGGCGCCATGAAGAACGATAAGGATCATCTCGACGTCGCCCGCTTGAACACCATCCTGGGCCGGATCCGTTTCAAGATGCTGGAAAACCCGCCGGCCGGCGCAGGGCCCGAACCCGTTCTGATCTCCCAAATGCAGCGGGTGAGCGAACTCATCGGCAGCTTGCAGAAACAGTTCCGCACCATGGATGGCAAGCAACTCACCCGCACTCTCGAGAGGTTTCAGGCGAAATTCTTTGGCGATCTGGGAGGAAAACTGGCAACGCTTCGCAAAAGCGTTGAGGCCGCCCCGATAAAGGCCAGGCGACCTTCCTCAGCAGCTGCGCGAGCGCTTTATCCTGCCCGATGGTCGCTATGTAATCCGGGTCTTTCCTGCCGGCAACGCCTGGGACCCGGCGGTACTCAAACGGTTCGTGCACGAACTGCGCTCGGTCGACCCGGATGCCATCGGCGATCCGGTGACTCTGGACGTCTTCACCCGGGCCTTCAGGGACGGGTGCATCAGGGCCGCCGCCTACGCCGTTGTTTTTATTGCCCTGCTCCTGGGGATTACCTTCAGAAGCATCTATTTGACATCTCTGGTTATGGCGCCGCTCTTTCTGGGAACGCTCTGGACACTGGGGTTGATGTTCTGTTTCGGGGTCGATTTCGATCTCGCCAACAGCCTTTTCCTGCCGCTCGTCGTGGGAGCGGGGGTGGAATACGGTATTATCATCCTGCAGCGCCAACGGCAGGAACATTTTGGTCAAGAGGAGACGCGGCTTGCCAGGAGCACGGCCAAAGGGATCATTCTTGCCGGCCTGACCACCACCGTAGGGTTCGGCAGCATGACCATTGCCCACCACCAGGGCATAGCCAGTCTGGGCTTGCTGGCGGCCATCGGCAGTCTGTGCATTCTGGCCGCTTCGGTTATCGTGTTGCCGGCGGTGCTGCAGGTTAGTGGTAGACTGCTCAAATAATTTCTCTTTTAAAAAATAGCGAGCTTGCCTGTCAGGAGGAAACCATGTCAAACACGCACGGAAAATCGCTGTGCATCATTTTTCTACTCTGCACCTTTCCTCTCGTCTTGCCTCGATTCGCCGTGGCAAAGGCGGCGAGTCCAGTTGACTATGTGCGCAGTGTGCTGGCTCAAGTCACTACGATTCAGACCGACCCGCAGTTGGCAGGGCCAACCCACCGTAGTGAGAGAAAAAAACGTATTTCTACCGTTATCCTGAATAGTTTCGACATGGATCGGATGGCGCAAAACGCCCTTGGCGATCACTGGAATAAACTCGGCCAGAGCCAACGCAAGGAATTCACCGCCGTCTTCAGCGACCTTTTTCAGGACTCCTATTCCCGGATGGTCCTCAATTTTTTAAAAGGGGAGAAAATCGACTATTCCCCGGAAAAGGCAAACGACGCCGAGCCTGTGGTCAAAACCGTCATTTTGCGCCCCAACGAGAATATTCCGGTGGACTATCACCTTGAAAAGCTGAAGGCGGGATGGCGAATCCACGATGTGATCATCGACGGCGTGAGTATCGTCCACACCTACCACAGCTCGTTCAACCGGGTGATCACGGAGAAATCGTATCCATTCCTGCTTGAAAAGCTGCGCCTGCAGCAAAAAGCGATACAGGTGGATTCTTAAGTCTCCCTGGCCGGACGGCATGGGCAAATCCCTCTCATTGCCCATCGAATATCCTTTTGCTCCAGAAAACCTGTTGCATGAATCCAACTGAGTAGTATTTTATTAACTGGTCGACCGGTCAATTAACTTGAAATCCACTATCGGGCATACAATGGGAAACAAAACGAGATCCAGAAGCAAGTCGAGCGGCGCTGCTTGCGGCCGCCGAAGAGATTTTTTTAAAGAAAGGGTTCGGCAACACCTCGCTGAGCCAGATTGCCCGTCGCGCCGGCATGACCAAAAGCCTCATTCACCACTATTTCGATTCGAAGGAAAACCTTTGGCGGGAAGTCAAACAGCAACGATTCAGCCTTTATCATGATAGGCAGATGGAGATGCTCGACCAGGCCGAACCTAGTACCGAGCTACTCGAAGAATCGATCCGCCTCTATTTCCGCTTTCTGGTCAAGAATCCGGAAATCGTGCAAATCCTTGCCTGGATGTTCCTGGAAAGAGATCAGGAAGAGTGCCTGAAAAAGGATGAGGAACTCAATAAAATTGGAGTCGAGACGATACGGCAGGCGCAGGAGGCCGGCATACTACGCGATGACGTCGATCCGCGCTTTATTCTCTTCTCCTTTATCGGCCTGGCCCAGCATTGGATTCAGGACAGAAATCATTTCATCAACGAACTCGGTACGCAAGGGCTGCCCGAGGACCTCGATGAAGCCTATCTCGACGGCATGCTCAAGATCTTCATGGGAGGGGTGCTGCCGCGAAAGCCGGAATAAGCACCAGGAAAACGAGAGGAAAGAGCAGGTCGGCTAACTGACGGATTACTTTGCACATCTATTGACCGGTCGACCAGTTAATTCATTATCACAGGGTAAGAGGGGGGAAGTTATGCGCGCACGCACCATTATCTCAACCGTTTTGGGCTGCGTCCTGCTGGCAGGGGCGCTTGCCTATTCCTTGCATTCGCAGCCCCAGGAGGCGCCTTCCCAACCGCCCCGTGCCACACTTGTTAGAGTTGAGGCGGCCACCGAATCGGTCGCCAGCCATACCGCCTATTTTTCCGCGATTACCCGTCCCAAACACCATGCGGTTCTCTCCTTTACCATCGCTGCTCAGATGACATCGCGCCCGGTGGACATCGGCGACAAGGTGGAGGCAGGCCAGGTGCTTGCCTCGCTTGACGTGGGCCAATTCGATAATGCCGAAAACAGCGCCAAGGCCGCAGTCGACGAACTCACGGTTCGCCTGGCCCAGGCCAGGCGCGACGACATCCGCTACGAACAACTGGAGAAGAGCAAGGCTGTTTCGGCCAGCACCGCAGAAAAATACTCCTCGGCACACCTGCAACTCCAGGCCGCGCTCGCCGGGGCCCAATCCAGACTGGCCGAAGCCCGCCGCCAGAGAAACGAAGCCGAACTCCGGGCGCCTTTTTCCGGGGTGATCGATAAGGTCTTCCTCGAGCCCGGCGAGTGGGCCCAACCCGGTCAGCCGGTACTCGAGGTGATCGGCACCAAAGAGACCGAACTCGAAGTCGAGGTCCCCGAGACCATCATCGGTCACTTGAGCGAAGGGCAACGGGTCGATATCCGGCTGCCCTTTGCCGGCAATCTCCGGGTTCACGGCACTATCGAGCACCTTGCCAAAGCCACGATGAGCTCAGGTCACCTCTTCCCTGTGCTGATCGTCATCTCGCCCAATCCGAAACTGATTCCGGGAATGACGGCGGAATTGGTGGTCACCATCGAATCCCATCAGGCTCTGCTGGTGCCGGTGGCAGCGGTGGTCAACCCTGGCGGGAGTCGACCGAGTCTCTTTGTTTTGCAAGACGACCGCGTCCGGGAAGTTTTCGTTCATCTGGTGCAGTTTCTCGGCGACAAGGTCATGGTTACCGGCAAGCTCTCGGCGGGCGATCGGGTGGTGGTCAGCGGCCAGACGACCCTTATAGACGGCAAACATGTGGAGGTGGGGTCATGAAGTTCTTTGAAGCCTTGCTTGGTCGCGGCCGGTTGATCCTCACCATTGCCATATTGCTGTCGCTGACCGGAGCGGCGATGTGGCTGACGATGGTCCGCCAGGAAGATCCCCGTCTACCCGACTACTGGGGCCAGGTGACGGTGGCTTTTCCCGGCGCCGATGCCGAGACCATGGAGCGACTGATTTTAAAACCCATGGAAGATTCCCTGGCCGAGGTGGACGAGATCAAGACGATCACCGCCACCGCCTACGATGAATTCGTGGTCATCTCCCTGGAACTGGTGGGCCAGACCCGGGATTTCGATCATGCCTGGGACGAGGTGAGCGACGCCCTGGTCAAGGCCCGGGCCGATTTTCCGGCCGGCGCCGGAGTGCCCACCCTCGATCGCGACCTGGGCGACCAGGATTCGGTGGTCCTGGCGATAACCGGCTCCGCGGATTTGCTGAAGCTGCGCCAGGTCGCGCTCAACCTCAAGCACCGGTTGCTGCGCCTGCCTACCGTTTCCAAGGCGCATCTGGTGGCCGATCCCGGAGAGCAGGTTACCGTGGAGATCGACGATCCCGCCGCCAAACGGCTTGGTCTGACCCCTGCCCTGCTGGCCCGGCAACTGGCGGCGCGCAATAGAATCATTCCGGGTGGCTCCATCGCTCTCGGCGGCAAGACCGTGCGCTTGCGGCCAATGTCCGAGTTTGCTTCCGCCAAGGAAATCGCCTCGACCCCGATCGTTCTCAAGTCCGGGGCCTCCATCGCTCTGAGCGAAATCGCCACGGTGCATCATAGTCATCGCGGAGCCGGCTGCCGCCAGAATGCGTTTCAACGGGGAGATGGCGGTCGGGCTTGCCGTGGTGCCGAAGAAAAAGGTCAATCTCGTCACCTTCGGCAAGAAGGTCCGGGCGATCATCGATGCCGCCGCGAAAGAGATCAAGCCGCTCCGCCTGCAGGTGGTGGCCTTTCAACCGACCCGCACCGCCTATCGGTTGCACCAGTTGAACCGGTCGCTGACCACTGCCGTGATGATCGTGGCCGGCATCCTCTTTCTCGCCATGGGGTTGCGCATGGGGCTGGTGGTTACCGCCGTGGTGCCGCTGGTGACCCTGGCCTCTCTCGCCCTGTTCGCCTGGGGCGGCGGCGTCCTGCACCAGATCTCCATCGCCGCCTTTGTCCTGGCGCTGGGCATGCTGGTGGACAACGCCATCGTAGTGGCGGAAAATGTCCAATACCGCCTGGATAAAGGGGAATCGAAAGCAGAGGCGGCGATCGGCTCGGTGAAAGAACTCGCGGTTCCGCTGGCCGGGGCAACGGCCACCACCCTGGCCGCCTTCGTGCCGATGCTGATCTCCCAGGGGCCCACCGCCGCCTTCACCCGGACCATCCCGATCATCATCATGCTCTGCCTGACGGTGAGCTATGTATTCGCCCTGCTGGTCACCCCGGTGCTCTCCCGCATGGCATTGCAACCCTCCGGCAACACGCACGAGCAGTGGCTGGTGCGGTTTGGCTACCGGATGACGGATTTCACCCTCAAACATTCGAAGATGACCATGCTGGTGGCGGCCCTGCTGGTGGGATGCGCCCTGCTCTTTAGCGGCAGGATTCAAAAGCAGTTCTTTCCGCTTGCCGATCGCAATCAGTTTGTCATCGACCTCAAACTGGCTGAAGGCTCCCACCTCTCCGCCACCGACAAGGCCTCGCGGGTGATCGAAGAGGCCCTGCTGAACAACGCGAAGGTTGCCGGGGTCGCCAGCTTTATGGGCCAGGGCGCCCCGAAGTTTTATTACAATATCAGCAAGGTGCCGTTCAGCCCCCATTTCGCGCAGCTTATCGTCGAAACCCGGAGCCCGGCGGATGTGGACGGACTGCTGGCATTCGTTAAATCCGTTGCCACCAAAAAGCTGCCGGGCGTGGAAGTGATCGGCCGCAAACTCGAACAAGGTCCTCCTGTGCAGGCCCCGGTGGAGGTGCGCCTGTTCGGTGCGAATTTCGCCGATTTGCAAAAAAGCGCCCTGGCGGTGAGTGACAGGCTGGCACGCATCAAGGGCACCAGGGATATCCGCCATGATATGAGCCCGGGCGCCCCGACCATCCGTTTTCGCATCGATGACGCCGCCGCGGCCCGGTATGGCATAAGCCGGGCGGACATTGCCCGCACCCTCTACGGACGAACGCGCGGGCTCGAAGTAGGAGAACTTTACCTGGGCGAAGATCCGGTGCCGGTCCTGGTCCGTTCAACCGCCGGAGAGCGGCTGAGCTCCGCCGCTCTTACGACCATCGATGTCGCCTCGCCCCAGGGCAACGCCATTCCGCTGTCGCAACTCACGCGCGAACAGATCGACTGGACCTCGTCGGCGATCAAACACCGCAACGGCAGACGGATAGTGACCGTTTCCTCGCAACTCGCCAAGGGCGTGGTATTCAGCGAGGTCTATTCCCAGTTGCGGCCCATGCTGCATCAGCTCAAGTTGCCGCCAGGGATCACGGTCGCTTTTGGCGGCGAAGCGGAAGGATCGGGCGAGGCCAACACCGCCCTGATGACCAGCCTGCCCATCGGGCTCCTGCTGCTCTTCGGGGTACTGCTAGCCGAGTTCAACTCGTTCAGGCGAGTGGCGCTGATCCTCACAACGGTGCCCCTTGCCGCGACCGGTATCGTGCCGGGTTTATTGCTGTCCCACCAACCCTTCGGCTTCATGTCGCTTCTGGGCATATTCGCCCTGGTCGGCATCGTGGTCAACAACGCCATCGTGCTCCTCGAGGTAATCGAGGCCGAACGCCAAAACGGGGCCGATGTCAACACGGCGGTACGGGAAGCGGTAGCCCGCCGGATCCGGCCGATCCTGCTCACCACGGCCACCACCGTTGCGGGTCTGATACCGCTTGCGGCCAGTTCCTCGACGCTGTGGCCGCCACTGGCCTCGGCGATGATCTCCGGCCTCATCTCTTCCACGATACTGACGCTGATCATTTTCCCCACGCTCTATCGGATGGTTTTTTCCCCGGCAAGAAGCGTGAAACAAACGGCACTTTTTCGCTCGTGGAGGTTTTCAAAAGAGGATTCCTCTGCGCTTAACCCGGAACTAACGGAATAAACGGAACGGATGAAACATCTTCGACAATAGTGACCGGACTCAACTTTTCGACAGGCCGTTTTCCTGGTATCCGCCTTTCAGCCGCGGTACAATATAAGCGACCAATCCGGCCTGCCGGGTCACAAATTCGTGCTGCAGCTAACCGGCATAGCTGATCATGTTGGCCGGCTATTTATGTCCCTCGAGCGTATCTGTACCCTTTCGAAGCTGGACGATAAACCATGAAAGCCCAGTGCTCCGCATGGCAAGGCCTGTGCTTCGCAGCGACTTTCATAGAAAAAGACGGGGGTATGACAACCGTCCGGGATGTGGTTATGAAAGTCCTCTCCGGTATGCTTCCCTATTTACTCCTGATCCTGTGGGGGTTTCCTGCCAGCCTTCAAGCCGCCAACACGGTGGCGCCGAAAAAACCATCCGCCCCCCCGGCCGCCTCCCTGGCGGCGCCGACACTGCCAGGTCTGGCGGAGGTTATTCCCCGCCTGGCGAAGCTCAAACAAAACCTGACCGATTTGCAGGCCCAGCTCAATGAGTTGCAGCAAACAGATACCTTTGCCAAACAGTTGCAGCTTGCCGTCGGGAGGGCCAAGTCTCTGAGTGACGAGCTTTTCACGGGTCATGCGGAGTGGAATTTCGACCGGTTGCTCAATACCCGCAGTCAACTGACGGCGCAGCAGGACGATTTGACAGCGCTGCTGGACGCTATATCCGGCCGGCTCCAGAAACTTGACTTTCTGCGACAACACTGGCAGGGACAGCAGCAATTCTGGACAAAATGGCACCAGACCCTGCCGGCAGATCTGGTTGCCACCCAGCGCGAAGCCTTTCAAACCGCCGACGGCATCATCAAAACGATGCAGCAGCAGATTGTGACGGTCGGCAAGCCTCTGGTGGCGTTGCAGGACAAGGTGGCAAAACTGCAGGGGCAGAACCAGACCCTGTTGACGACGATCGATACCTTCATGCAGACCTTGCGGGGCGAGACCTTTAAAAAGACCGCCAGGTCTTTGGCCAATCCGAATTTTTATCGAGAATTCGACCGCTCACTGCTGGAGTCGGCCAAACAGGGTCTTGCAGGGGCCTTGGACATCGGATGGGATTTTTTCAAATCGCAAGGCTGGCTGGTTGGGATACAAATGCTCGCCATCACCTTCCTTGGCCTCTTTTTGCTGCTCAAAAGCCGCAAGGGCACCGTTACTAAAGAATGGCGGTTCATTATCCAGCATCCTTTCGCCACCGCCATCTTCGTATCGGTGCTCGCCTGCGGCCCCTTCTATGTTGCACCGCCGGCCCTGTGGCGCTGGCTGCTGGCCCTGCTGGCCGCCTTCTCCGCCGCCACCCTGTTCTCCGGATTGATTGAAGACCAGCTGAAAAAGTCGATGACCTATGTTCTGGCCGGCGTATTCGTGGTAACTTTCTGGCTGCAAATAGTAGCCTTGCCCCTGCCCCTGTATCGCCTTTATCTTGTCCTGTTATCTCTGCTGGGCATTCCGTTTCTCCTGGTGCTGGCCGGCCGTTACCGTCGAACGCCGGCCCGGGAAACCGATGCATTCCTTGTGGTCCTGCACCTGGGAACGGCGGTGCTGGTCTGTTCGATCATCGCTCAATGGAGTGGTTTCAGTACCCTCTCCTCACGCATGGTGGATTCTTCCATCAAAACCGCCTTCCTGGGATTGTTCGCCTGGATGACCATGCATTTGAACCGCGGCATCATTCACTATTTGCTGAAATTTCCCTTTCTGCGCCAACGGCTATTTGTCATCCGCTTCGGCGAAGAACTCCAGGCTCACCTGCTCAACGTGCTGCGCATCGCTATTTTCGTCTATGCCGCGCTCTACCTGGTAGTGATCTGGGGGATCTTTCCCGACACCGGCCAAGCCTGGCACTCCTTTTTGCAACTGAAATTCGAGGTTCTGGAGAACAAGCTCTCCATGAAACTCCTGTTGATGGCGATAGTAGCTCTGTATATCTCCATTCAGGGTTCCTGGTTTCTCAGGTCGCTGCTCGACACCGAGTTTTTCCCCCAGCGCAGGATCGACCGGGGGGTGCACGATTCGATCATGAAACTACTCCATTACGGGGTCATTACCTGCGGTTTCCTTCTGGCCATCAGCCTCACCGGCTTCGAGCTGAAGAATTTGGTAGTCGTGGCCGGCGCCCTCGGCATCGGCATCGGCTTTGGTCTGCAGCACATCGTCAACAATTTCGTCAGCGGCCTGATCCTGCTGTTCGAACGACCGATCAAAGTCGGAGATGCGATCATGATCGATTCCCAGTGGTGCACGGTGTGCCGAATCGGCCTGCGCGCCACCACTGTCGAAACCCTGGATCAGTCGGAAATCATCGTCCCCAACTCGGATCTCATTTCCCAGAAGGTGACCAACTGGACGCTCTCCAGCGAACGGAGCCGGATCGTGATCCGGGTTGGGGTCGCCTACGGGAGCGACGTGCGGCAGGTCCTGGACCTGCTGACCACCTGTGCCGACCGCCACACCAAGGTGCTGAAGGAGCCGCCGCCCTCGCCGTTGCTGGTGGAGTTCGGGGAAAACGCCCTGCTCTTCGAACTGCGGGCCTATGTGGCCAAGGTGTCCGAGAGGTTGCAGACCAGAAGCGATTTGCTGATGGACATCGAGCAGACACTGTGCAGGGCCGGCGTGGAAATACCCTTGCCCCAGCGGGTTCTCCATCTGCACCAAAAGCAAGCAGAGGGCCATCCATGACTTTGTGGTTTTCTAAGCTTAATGTGCAACATGGGTCATGCTTGGCTTGCTCACCACCGCCACCGCGATGACGGGTCTCATACCGCTTGAGATCAGCTTCTTGGCGCTCTGGCCACCGCTGGCCTGAGCGATGATCTTCGGTCCCATCTCCTCCACCATGCTGACGCTTATCATTTTCTCGGCGTTCTACCGGATGGTCTTTGCCCCGCTAACAAGCATGAACCTAACGGCGCGGGCAATAGAACCCTGGCAACCGTGGGAAAGACAATATTCACTAAAGTGAACATATTTATGCGATTACAGACTTTATTGGCCACTATAGTGAATATTACAGTGCAATAGATTTCTTGACGGTTACACAAGATCCACTATAGTGAATAAATATCTGAGCGGATTGGCCGATTATACCCACTATTATGAATAAAGATGATTTGTCACGTCGAAATCTATAGCGATGGCCGCTGGCAGACCGCAGCTACCTTCGAACCCTATCCGTCGGGATTCGAGCAGGGTGTCGACGGCCCATGCCGCCTGGAATACGATGTCGACTATGCCATCGCCAACCTGGGCAAACCCGATGCGGAACTCGTCCCCGGGCTGACAGTAGGTTTCGAACTGTTTCGTTTCGACTCGTGGCCCCCCTTTATAATCGACCTCTTGCCGTCCGGAGCCGGCCGGCGCGCCTGGCTGAGGCGGATGCAGGTCGCAAGAGATGGCCCCCAGATCGATTGGCACCTGCTCGTCAAGGGGGCAGGCAATCCTCCGGGGCATCTGCGCATTGCAGAGGCGGTCCTCGCTCCACCACCGGATCAGTTCAAACTCGGTTTTCCCCGGATCGATATCCTGGAACAGCGTGAGGATTTTCTTGAATATGCCGCAGAGCGCGGCGCATATGTCGCAGGAGGGTCCAGCGTTCAGGGCGAAGCGCCGAAATACCTGCTGGTCGAAGATGCTGCCGGGATGTTTCATGCCGAAGGGGCATTACCCGAGCCATGATAGTTCGCTTCTGGCTGGTTAAATTCCCGCGGGGGAAGCGCACCGATCCCCGTAATCGGCAGGTCTTGAAAAATGAGGCTCCTTACCTGGAGGTGGCCCGGCAATTCGGCCTGCGAACCGGCACGGCTCTCGATTATGAAAATGAGACCTTGTTCGTTCCCCGCTTCGATCGTGCGGTCGACGGCAGCCGGGTCATCCGGTATGGAATGCACAGCCTCTACGCCTTAGCAGGCGTTCCCGGCTTCGGCGCCTCTGTGCGTCATGAGGTGTATTGTCGGGCACTGGCCAGATTTGTCTCCGATCCAGCCGCGGAACTCCGCGAATACATCCAGCGCGACGTCTTGAACCTGGCACTACGCAACACCGACAACCACGGCCGCAACAGCGCCGTTCTGAGAAAGGATGGCCAAATTGCTCTCTCACCTATTTACGATTTAGCCCCGATGTTTCTCGATCCGGAAGGCATCAACCGTGTTACTCGTTGGGAGGATGAACGTCCCGGCAATCAACCCGAATGGGCGAGTCTGTGCGAAAAGCTCGGCGACATCCTCCCCTCCCTTGAAACCAGAGCCTGGTTGGCCGCGTTGGCGGAACGGGTCAAGTCGCTGCCGGAGACGATGGAACGCTGCCGGGTCGACGGCGAGATCATTGAACGGCTGGCAAGGTGGATCGACGATGTGGCACGCGCTTTAGCCGCCGCCAAACCCTAGCCCGGATTTCTTATGAAACGCCCGAACCAAAGCGATATGACGAACATGAAAGAGGCCCTTTACCTGGAACTCGCGGCGGGAACAATCGGAATCAGGCAGGCTACGCGCCAGATGCGCAAGATCCTCGGCATGACACAAAAGGAGTACGCCCAAAAGATTGCCAGGGTCTCTCCGCGCATCCTCTCTGAATTCGAAAACGGCACAGGCAATCCCACTTTGGCAACCCTGGAGAGAATCGCCTCACCTTTCGGCTTGAAAGTGACCTTCCTCCCGCCGGAATCCTGGCGGACAACCCAATCCGACAGCTGATTCTTGCTGGTCAAGTGAGACCATCGAACCGTGATGAAAAGTGAATACCGCTCATTTTTTGCGCAAGCGACGGATCAACGCCTGCAATCGGGCCAATTGGTTGGCAAGATAACCTTTACGCTGCTGAGGGGAGACCTTTCCCGGGGCTACTGTGGTATGGACAAGGTCGGTCGAGTCTAGCGCTCTGTTCGAATCGATTGTGGATACTCTTCGCGAAGACTTCGACTTTATCCGGGAGCGGTTGGATCGCACGGGCCGATTGAAACAAACTCAGTGCAGGCTGATCCAGCCCCTGGCGAGTCAGTCTTACGGCAATTCCGACTATCAAACCTGTAGGATTGACCTCCTGTGGCATATAGCGGGCAATGATAGTCTCGACGGCATCAGCAATTCTTTCCGGTGCATAGGTCTTGGCTATACAATCGGTGAGCCCATCGAGGTACTCAGCAAAGGGAAGTTTGAGGTGAATGAGCTTGCCATACTCCTCGATGGCAGCCTCGAAGAGCCCGATATTGTTCAATGCTGAAGCACAGATTTTGATGTCGGAAGGCCTTTGAGAATCACCCCAGCCTTGCCGCAGAATTTCCAGCTCCTGCTCCGAAACCACCTCGGAGAGATCAATATCCAACTCGGTCAACTCTTTTTCGAGAGTATTGATTTTCTCCTGCAGAGAGGCCTCCAGGCTTGCTCCCAGGGCGGTGGACTCATCAAGAATCTCCCGGTAGAGCTTTTGAGCCTCCTCAACAAGGCCGTGGGATCGATAGAGTTCAGCCTCACGCCGAGTGAAAGCAATGGTTAATTTATTCGTCATGTGTCACGGGCCTGTCGGATGATGTTCATCTTCAGGTAAAGCAGGAAGACAACGGGGTCGCATCTTAAAGAGTAATTATTGCCTCTTGGGCAACCGTTCACCGGGGTGGCGAAATGCTGGCCAGATCGTGCCAGGATGGGGTACTGGTGAACGTTTACGATCACAGAAAGAATTCCTAGGAGAGAGACCTCACTTTCAGGCGCACTTTAGTAAAAGCAAAAGTTGCTGTCAATAATGTAAACGTTCACCCCCCATCTAGGATCCTAAGCACAATCAGACCGACCTGCATGGAAAGGCTATAGCCGGACAGCTTGTTTGCAACCTCCCCTCCGGGATTCTGGCATGCAAACCAATCCGGAAGCTGAAGCGTTTGGCCAGGCATGGAAGATGCTGAACAATATCCCGCCGATGACACCTCCCAAATGGGCATGAACAATGGGAACTCCCAGGTGGGCGGGGTGAAGGCTCTGAAAGAGGAGGTGGCCCGTCGCCACCTCGGACAGGCTTTTTCCCAGAATGATCAGAAACACTGCGAGGCCGATGACGAACTGAAGCTTGTCAGGCTTGCCGTTGCCCTTCTTCATTGCCATGAGTATCCAGCATGTCCCGAGCCAGGTCATCAAGCCATGGGCCATACCGGATAAGCCGCAATATCCGGTATGGCTGATATCGGGTGAAAGCAGAATAGCGGCAAGCAGTGCCGTTGCCGCGCAAAACGCCGCTGCACTGAGCTTGCGCCAGGTTGTGGCCGGAAGCTCCCGCCATATAATTACTACCGCTGAGGCGTCCAGCAGCAGATGATACCAACTCACATGGGTGAAAACATGGGTGAAGATTCTCCACCACTGCCCCGAAGCCACCAAATCTCCACGGTAGATGAAAAGCGAAGGAGGCGCCCCGACGAGCAGGTGCAGGTTGCAGAGAGCGAGCACCAGAACAAAGAAGATGAGTGGGAGGGAATCCCTGATGGTACTCAATGCGGTTGATATGGTTTTCATGGTGGATACTCCTTGGCGAGGAGTGAGGTGTCAAAGTGTATGTATAATTCGGCTCTTACCTAGCACACCCGACACCTCCTCCTCACGCGACTCATTAGTTTCTTCTTCGAAGCAGACCGCCACAACCAAGAAGCAAGGCGATCATAAATGGGCCCACCGGGCCGGAACCGATGCCCGGAGCGCTCGCGCCCTTGAACATGCTGTTGGAAGAGGCCGTGTCGGTACGGTAATTCTTCACCTGTGCGCTCGCCCGGACTGCCTGGGCGGCTCTTTCCGTGGCAACTCTTTTCTGGTTATCGCGCTGGATTCCAAGGCTTTCTGCTTCCTGGTCGTCCAGCACAACCATCGAGGTGTAGTCGGTAACCAGTGAATACTGTTTTCCCAGAGCGACTATCCGGTTGCGAAGATTGTCGGATTCCCCGTGAACCCTGATTGTTGCCATGAGATCGTCGATGGCGGACAGTCCAAATAATCTCTCGATCTCGGGGTTGCTTTCATCCTGGTCCGGAAGCACGGCCTGGGTGGTCCACTGCTCTTGCTTGCCGGAGATCTTTGCGTTCAGGGTGATGGATACCCGGCCTGGAGTAGTGTATTTGCCAAAGAGTACCAACTGCTGTCCGCGGTAGAGCGTTCCGGGAGAGGTGGGAGTCAGGTCGCTGATGCCGCCTCCGGAAAAGGCGACCTTCACATCATGAAACGCTTCATAGAGGACTTTGTTTTTCGCCTGCAAAATCCTGCCGTAGATGTCGTCGCCGCAACTGACGTCCATGGCGAAGCCACCGGAGGCTTTAGCCAGGCTATCGAGCAGCGGCCGATTGGCGCTATTGCCGATGATAAAGGTAAACAGGCGGACATCCTGCTGGTTAACGAGGTCGAGGAACTGATCGTGTCGGGTAGGGCCGATGTTTGCCACACCGTCGGTGACGAGAATGATAGCCGTGGTTCGTTCTTCATCGAGTTTTCTCAACCCGAGTCTTAGCCCCTCATACAGTGCCGTACCTTTACTGGCGGTAATACCATTTATGATTTCAGTGGTTTTTCGGACAGTATCAGGTGTCGCCGCGACAAAGCCTCCGGTAAGATCCTTTGCTTCCGAGTTAAACGTGACAATCCGAAACCGGTCGGAAGGCTGCATCTTACCAAGAACCTTTTCCACTCCTTTTTTCAGGGTCTCGATTTTGTCTCCGGACATGCTGCCCGATTTATCGAGAACGAACACCCAGTCGGTTCCTTCCGTGATTTTGGCAAGGGACGCTCCGGGAGTGATCGTCAGCATGAAGGTTCCGGCAGGGGCGCCGGCTTGCTTGTATGGGACGAGCTCTACCCGAGCCGGTACGGTATCGTCGAGGCGATAGTAGAAAACGATGTCTTTGCTGAGAGTGGCGCCTTTTGCAAGGTCGAGCCGAGCATGATAAATGGTGCTGTTACCTCCTTGCTCACCATTCTCGGTCTTGGTTTGCCGTTCTATTTGAGCCTGCTGGGAGTATCCCGGCATCCTGACGTCTTTTATCGGCTGAGCGGATTTTAAGATCAGATCGAAAGAGAATGCTTCCCGGACAGCGGAATCGACGGACCAGAAGGCCATGCGTTGTTCATCGACACCGCCTTCCTGCAGGGGATAGACATAACGGCCGACATTGAGATCGATATGGAGCGGCTGGTAATAAACCAGGCGGATCCTGGTGTCGCCTCCCGCGCGAACGGGGTAGACGGAGACATTGAAGGTCTTGTAATCGTCCTTTTCGGCCAGAGCGGTTGATTTGCCCTTTTTCTTCTGGTCATCAAATACGGTTTTCGCTTGCGACTTTTCCAGGACTTCGCCGACGATTTCTCGATTGTCGATCCACAGGCTCACCTCGGAGAGGCTGGCCTCACGGGGCAGCGGAAAAGAGTAGACCGCCTCGAGGTCCCGGTCGCCGGTATTGGTGAATACCTGATCGACCTCCGTTCTGGCGAATCCGTTGTCGATTACTACCGTTACCTTATGAGATTTTATGGATATGGCTGAACTCTCGCCATTTTTCGGTTTGAGCAATCCTGCCGCAAGGGCAGTGCCGCAAAACGACATGACGAGAAAAAGGGTTAGTGCCCCTATACAAGCAGAGATGGCCGAGTTACTGGTTTTGAGACGTTTCATGGTTTTCCTCCTGTTGGTAAAATTGAGCGGTCAGTGAGGATATACCAGGAATCGTGCCAGTTGATTTTTCTATTGCATCTTACTGATTATACGAAAATAAAAGAAATTAGCGAAAAGGGAACGCACTATAGCCGAGTATTTCTTGAACAATTAATGCATATTGTCTGTACATGAAATGTATGGTGATGGATTGGTTGCTTTGAATTTGAATTATAGTTCATCCGGCCCCGGCTTGTTCTTCCCTAGGAGCCTGTCGGATTATGCCCTTTTTCCCCATATCTTCGTTAAACTCGAAAAAATTATCCTCGGAATATTCAGTATATGCCTCCGGTAATTTTTTCGAGTTTGCCTCGATCTGAGCAAAAATGCCTATAATCCGACAGGCTCCTAGCATCGAGGACAAGCTATCTTTTACATCGCCGACAACCTGGAGGTATATTTCCGTGGTCTTTGTACTGCTATGGACCATAAGTTGGGCCAGAATATGGATAGGTAGAGGTTTTGGCCCGGAAACCAAGTCAACGGCGAAACCATGTCGCAACCCTTTCCCTGTTGCTTGCTTAGCCCTAATACCTGCTCGATCCATCACCCCTCTTTACAAGACGGTACGCCGTTGGCCTGCACATTTGCTGTAATTTTGATTCATTTTTCCCGCTGAGCCAAGGAAAAATGCATCACGCCCAGAGCCGCTCGCGTATCGCTCAGGCCTTCCGGAGCTCTCTGATCCAGGAGCACTGGCCGGCTGCCACCGTTGCTGTCCCCCCGGGTTCGGGTGTTTGATGTTGCCCATGTCGGTGCCGGTAGTGTAATCGTACAGGGTGCCTAACATCATTATTGGGAACGTGGGGTCTGGTTCCGAACATCACCGATGGTTCGTAGATTCAGGAGTCTTAACTTGGCCACTTGGTCTACGCTTTAACATTGGCAAAACGAAGCCTTCAGTCTCAGGATGCACGTTAGTGGCGTGGTAAGAAACCATTACACCTTACAACGCTGCCTGAGGACGGCAAACGGGACAAGGATTTCCGCTCGAAGGAAATTATCAAAAAGTCGAGATCGTCCCCTTTCTCTCCGAAATGAAGTGAGTTTGCGGTGATTGCGGCTGCTATTCGCCGCATGGTTTGCGGTTTTAAATAGCCATTGCGGCAAATAACCACTATAATCACCGCATACGAAACGGAGATTAGCATGTGGATACATGAAGAGAAAGATTGGCCAAACTTCATCTGGGACGATAAAGCCCTTGCGTCTTTGCTCGCCGAGGCTCGTCACCGGCAGGGGCGTTTATTAGGGAAAATGGAGGCGTTAGGTTTCCCGATCCGACAGGAGGCCAACCTGAATATCCTCACAACTGATGTTGTGACCTCGTCGGCCATAGAGGGCGAAAGACTTGATACGGATGAAGTCCGATCTTCTATTGCCCGAAGATTAGGCATTCCTCTACAAAACGACAAGCCTGTCGGTCGCGATGTGGAAGGCATTGTTGAGATGATGCTGGATGCGACGCAAAATTTTGATCAGGCTTTGACCGCGGAACGCTTGTTCGACTGGCATGCGGCTTTGTTCCCGACAGGTCGAAGCGGCATGCACCGCATCACCGTTGGTACTTGGCGACCCGTAGAAGCAGGCCCGATGCAGGTTGTGTCCGGTCCAATAGGGTATGAGAGGGTGCATTATGAGGCGCCGGAAGCCTCCAGGCTTGATGCGGAAATGACGGAGTTTCTCTCCTGGTTTGAAACTGAGCTGAAGCTTGATCCTGTGCTTAAAGCGGGTATTGCTCATTTATGGTTTGTCACTATTCACCCATTTGAAGACGGCAATGGACGGATTGCGCGTGCAATTGCGGATATGGCTCTGGCAAGGGCAGATGGGACCTCCAGCCGCTTCTATTCTATGTCCAGACAAATTGAGCAGGAACGCAAAGAATATTACACGCAGCTTGAGAGACAGCAAAAAGGCAGTATCGATATTACATCTTGGCTGTCCTGGTTTTTACATTGCTTTTCGCACGCTGTTGATAATGCGGAAGATACACTGTCCACGGTTCTCTTTAAGGCGGAACTGTGGAACTGGATTAATCCTGATCCGGTGAATGAGCGACAGCGCCTCGTTATCAATCGCATGCTCGACAATTTTAAGGGCCACATGACCACATCAAAATATGCCAAGTTTACGAAATGCTCAACCGACACTGCACTTAGGGATGTGCGGGAACTCGTCGCCCGCCACATTCTGATTCAAAATCCAGGCGGGGGACGAAGTACAAGTTACCGCTTGATTACAGCAGAAGAACTGGAACAATCTGGTGACGGGGTGATAGAAAAGTGAGAAGGTGCGGTCACCCCATCGACATGGGGGCATTTTAATGGATGAGCCAATTCTCAGAAAAAAAAGCCTTGAGGGCAGATCAAATTTGCCCGATCAGGTCTGACGCTCACGAAGATCATCGAGCAAAAATGCAAAAAGGGGAATGTTGGACGAAACGATCTGGAAAGTGGTAATCGCATACTGATGAGCCTGATCAAGATAAATGATGGATAATCTTTAAGGAATGTGCAAGATATGTGAGGGAGCGGCCAGGAGCCCCCTCAAGTATCTTGGCGGATTCTTTGAGCGGGGGCTCCTGCCCTAACCTTAACTACAGGCAGGAGTTATGTTACCAGATCTTCTTCGTGACGTCAGTCTCTTTCACGTTCTCCACCTAATCGACTCCGATCTCGCCGAGACATGCCGGCAGACTGGCTGCCCCTTCTGCGGTGGCCCTCTCCACTATGCCCCCCTATATCCGCAAACCTCGAGGCGGTCCCAAGGAGCTCCCGGAAGGATATCAGAAGAGGTTCAGCCTGTGTTGCGGTCGGGAAGAGTGCCGGCGGCGGGTGCTGCCCCCGTCCTGTCTTTTCCTGGGGCGCAAGGTGTACTGGCAGGCTGTAATTTTAGTGGCTCTGACCTTGCATCAGAAGCAGCTATTTTGGTTCATTTTCTCCCCCACGCCAAGGAAAAATGTATCACACAGACCTGCCGGAGCTCTCCCCCGGGCGCACTGACCGGCTGCCGCCGTTGATGCCCCCCTGGTCCCGATCCCCGGTTCGGTTGTTTGTTGTCACCCATGTCGGTGCCGGTGGCGGGCCGCAGATGGTCAGGCAGATGTCGGCCGATAGTGTCGCGAATCGTGCAGCTTTCCTAGATATATTATTGGGAGTGTAGGCGACGGTTCCGAACATCATCGATGGTTCGTGGATTCAGGAATAATGTAAGGCTTTGAAGTACGTTGTCGGTTTACAATTGCCACCGGAAATCTCTTTTCTGTGGACAGAAAATAAAATCAGAACGAAATAAATTCGAATTGCATTTTACCTCAGTCATGATATTCTCCATTCTAGAATCTAGAATGGAGAATAATTCATGTTGAAGCCACAGGATGTTTTTGTACTGCTCAAGTTGGTTGTGATGGGATCACGGCCATGGTCGTATGCTATTTTGGCTGTAGAACTAGGGATGAGCCCTTCCCAGACGCATTCGGCAGTCAAGCGCACCTTAGCTGCAAAGCTGGCAGTACGCCAGGGGGAGAAGATCGTACCTCATTTCAGAAATCTAGCGGAATTTCTCATCCATGGCCTTAAATATGTTTTTTGGGCTGAGCAGGGAGAGATGACAAGGGGGATGCCAACCGCCCACGCGGCCCCTCCGCTAGCGGAGTTATTGGTCAGCACTGCGACGGAGCCTCCTCCGGTCTGGCCTGATCCGGACGGCGAGGTACGCGGGATTGCCTTTCAGCCATTACATAAGCAAGCACCCCAGGCAGCGCGCACCGATAAAAAACTTTACGAGTTGTTAACTTTGGTGGACGCGGTTCGTAGCGGCCGAGCTAGAGAGAGGGAAATCGCTACGAAAAAATTGCGAATTCGGCTGGAGCAATATGCATCGGATATCGAACCCCAACCTTGAGATTTTGGAAGCGGTAGTCGAACTCCTTGACGAATTGATCGACCGGCTGGTTTTTCTGGGTGGTTGCGCCACCGGTCTGCTTCTCACAGATATGGCAGCCCCGCCGATTCGTGCCACGCAAGATGTGGATGTCATCACCGAAGTAGCGACCATGGCGGAATATTATCAGTTGGCCGAACAGTTGCGAGCAGCTGGTTTTCAAGAAGATACCGAGGCTGGCCCGGTTTGCCGCTGGAAAACGGGGAGCCTTCTCCTGGACGTCATGCCCACGAATCCACAGTTGCTCGGTTTCGGGAGTGATTGGTACCAGGAGGCCTTTGAGGCGGCAACGCTCCAGACTCTTCCATCGGGGAAACGCATCCACATGATCACGGGACCTTATTTTCTGGCGTGCAAGCTGGCAGCCTTCAGAAGCCGTGGTCAAGGTGATTACCTGATGAGCCACGACATGGAGGATATTGTGACGGTATTGGACGGAAGGCCTGAAGTGATGGGAGAGATTGAGCAGGCTCAAATCACGCTGCGGCGGCACCTTGCCGAGAATTTCCGGGAGCTTTTAGAAAGCCGTCAATTTCGTGAGGCCCTGTCCGGCCATCTTCCGCCCGATGGGGCGAGTCAAGCCAGGGTCCCGACAATTCTCTCACGAATAAAGCTAATAGCTGATTTGTAAGGAGCTAATGTTCAGGATTACGTATATTCAGGAATAAGCTTTACTCCGAGGAACATAAGGTCAAATTGAGGTTATCTGTACAAACCTGTTATGAGTGTGTGCCTGCCTCTACTTTATAGATCTACTATGAATCTTCATTTCCCCGATTTTACCATCCCAGCTGTATATTCACACTAGAAACATTAACCGAGATTGCCCATCAATTTTGTTTATGTTCAACCTGGCAATCTTAACATTGAGCGTCATATTCTGAAGATAGCAAGAAATTATCGTCCTGATTCTGCATGAGTCCAACAAAGACTTTTTGGGTCAGGATCAGGATTAAGCTGATAGGATCAGTAATTGTCACCCCTTGGACTGCTATAAGTTTTGCAAATGGACCGGTAGATCTTTTTCAATAGGTACTCCAACAGCAGGTGGAATATATTCTCCAGTTACTTGCTCGATGTCCTCAATCTTTCTTAATATTATTTTAACTAGAGACCCTGCTTTATTCAGTTCGTCAATATCATCTTTGTCCAGCACTACTATAAACTTGTTTTTGCCTACTAAAAACATCAACTGTCGCAATTTTGAATCGCCTATTTTTCGTTGTCTTTGGGTACTATCCTTTTGCGGAAACCCAGTTGCACCGTTAAGGGTGAAAAACACGCCAAGTTGCGTCGTGTTGAACAGATTCATATCAAGTAAACTACATAGTCTTGAAAATATCTGATCATTGACTTTTTTTTTCGTAGCTTTAACTTCAACAAGTATATCTCTTGACTCAAATTTTATATGCAGCATTTTGCATAAATACATCCACGGCAAATCGTCTCCAGAAATAAGTAAGTCATATTGAGGACCAGCAGCTGATTGATAGCTTTTAATAGATGAAACCCCTTTCAAGCTACTAAAACATATGTATGCGATTTGCTCTAAAAGTTTCCCTATTTCGTTATGATGGTTTGATGGTCGTTTATTTCGTGGTAGTGCTGATATCTCAATTTCGTCCTTCAGCTTTTCAAGGTAAGTGTCAAGCTTTTTGTGAGGTGAATAAAAGTATGATATTAATGCGTTTTTTTCATCACCTAATTGATCTGAGCTATCTAAATTGGAAAGAATTTCAATTGCCTTCCCAATCATTTTATCGGTTTCATCTTTAGTCATATATCTGCTCGTCATCTATCAACCAAGGCCATCAGATCAAAGTGTAACTCTGAATAATCATCAACATCTGTATCACATTCCTCACAATAAAATGGTAGTCTCGGATACCCTTCTCCAAAGGGTATTACTCCGACTGCCTTTCCAGGATCGCAATTATGATAAATTAGCAGTTTCACTTCCAATATACCTTTAGTATGGAAAACAGTGAAAATTGCAAAGGATATAGATATCTCAATCCCCAGTGAGACTGCTAATTGATGAACCATGATGTCTTCTGGTGGTTCGACGAAGTAATCCACAAGCTCTTCATATTGAGAGTTATCCAAAAAAGGAAACCACTTCGTGTCCAAATCGATCATAAGTTTGATTTATTCTAGCTTAACAGAATGATTCAGCAAAAATTCAAACGTCTTCTCTGTTCCACCATATTCCCTAAAACATTTGAAGTGTGGAAACCTATCCTGGGTTTGTGATTGTGGCTTTGGTCCTAAATAACAATGAGACCTAAAAAGCTTTTCTTTAGCTTTATCTAAAGAGAATTCGTATGATTTGGTGCCCCATTCATGAATGAGAGTTCTTAATACCGAATTTTCGGCTTGTTTCAATATTTCCGGATTTACTTTTTTACCTAAAGTTGAATAAATGTCATTTATTAGTTGCTTAGAAATTTTACTAGCAAGTGATAGCAACCCTTGAACGTTAATATCTCTTACCCCTGTTGATCTTGCGTTCAAATTTACGCCTGAAGCTTCAGCGCGTATTGCTAAGTGTCTCCAGCTGTAGTCAAAACTGTTAGTATATTTATCCCAAATGTCTTTCAGGATTAACTTATTAATATTCTCATATTCATAATCTCCATCAAGCTCATATTCTAATCCTTCAATGGCATCAGGGATATAATTCCAAAATGGAAACTGTAATGGTGACTCTATTCTGTCTTCGTGGTTTGTTGAAAAACCATTCCAACAGAAAGAAATATGTCTTCTTTCAATCTTTCCTACTAATAACCATCGAATGTATTTAATCTCCGCTTTATTATCGCCACCGGTGACATAATATTTAACCGGAAATGTCCTGATGTAGTAATTAACATCTCCATCCCTACAGTAAATTGGTCCATACCATCCGATCTTTCCGAATTCAGTAAATAATTTTGCTGGTTTATTCAGTTTAGGAAGATTTCCGTACTTGCCTTTTCTATACGTAAACCATTGTCTTGGTTGTTTGCATAGTTCTACTAATACCTTTTTTGCTTTAATATCACCGCTTATTATTCCATCAGCAACACTAACTGCTTTGGACTCTTTATTAATCCCTGAAGATGCAAACTTGGAAATTGTAGTAGCCAGAAAATCTGGGCTTTGAAGAAAACGTAAGCAAAAGGTGTGCGGGTCGGCGTATCCGTGATCAATAAATGCTTTTGTGCTCATTATTGTCTCTTAAACGTAGAAATAACTTCAGTATGCCATATTTGACTAGTATTAGAGCAAACAAATAGCGTGGAGTCAAGATTTTGTATTCAAATTGACAGGACACATAAAAGTACAAGAGGTAATAGGACAGGCATCTATTAGATAAAAGGGCTCCTAAAAGGGAAACGCATTTGTAGGGCAATGAGCTCCTTTTCCGGTTCGTCCTCGGCGGACAGTTTTGGGATTGGGACTTCGAGATAGTTGGGCAATATAATTGACACATCAACAATATTATCGATGATCTCGGTTTGAAGATTTGCACTTGCAATACAAAGGTTTTGCCGTTTTTGCTCAGTGAAGATTAGTCCTGATCGCCCTTAAAATCCAACTGAACATTGATAACGAGGTTACAAACCCAATAAAGCTTCATAGTCCCGCCCTCCATAAAAAACATTAAGGACATGTACCGTCACATCTGCTTCATTCACAAAAAATGCAGCAACTGCGTTGTTATCAAGAGGATAAATTCTTAGTCCGTCCATCAGGTCATTTCGCAATTGACCTCTTATCGGAAAAGTTTCTAATTCCTGACACTTGGACTTGAGCCTTTCCATATAGTTCCAAGCCCTATCTGGGAAACCACTTTGCTCAATTATATAAAGATAGATATTTTCAAGATCCTTGATCGCATCCGGCATGAAATAGACACGATATGTATCCATTAAATATCCCCTTTCAGCTTTCGCTTGTGTAACTCCCCAATTCTACCAAATGCTTCTTCGATGGGGACCGGTTCTCCACTATTCTTGGAATTTTCCAAACGGGTACGTATCAGGGCTAAACGTACTTCATGTTCTTCTTCTTTTTTTTTGCCATAGCCTCATAGCTTCTCTAATCAATTCACTTGTAGAGCCATAAGAACCAGAGCTAACTTTTTGCTTAATTGAGGAAAGCATGTCCGGGGGTAGAGTAATTGTGATTCGTTCCGCTTTTTCTTTGTTGCATTGTGGTATCCTCCTTTTCATATAATATTAATATACCCGAGGGGTTGCAAGAGTCAATCACTATGCAGCTGCAAATCTTTTGCTGATGGCATCGGAAGGAGTCCGCAGGCCTAGGCTTACCAGTGGCAGTGGAGAGCTATCGCAGAAGCCTCTCGGTTAACCTTCTTCCTGAACATCTCAATATGTGGAAATTCGCGCAGATCGAAGGTTTCTACTGTTTAGCCCAGTGGTTAATCTTTGGCCATGTCAAGCAGTAAAGTGTTCCATTTCAGATGGTTCCAATGTTCGATGAACACCAATTCCCACGATTTTGCAACACTATGGGCTATTTTGGTTCAGCTATTTGGGAGCCTTGGCGCCTGGCAAAGTTTGTGCTGCAACATCAAAAGTGAAAGACCCATTAAACGGCTTATTTTCTTTTTTGGCGATCTGTTGAGATTTGTTGACGATCAGAGCATCTGTAAAATCGGCCTCTTTCCCCTTCGCTGGTTTTGCATTTCGATAATCGGTAAGCGCCAGCCACACGGCCTGGCCATCTTCAAACCTTATGTTCGGTTCCTGGAATAACGACTGAATAACTCTCACCAGTTCAGGCTTTTTTAGCTGATACTTTTTGCCGCGCAGTGTCCAGATCGTTTCAACCAGCACGACATCCGTAACTAAAACCTTCTGCTGACCCGAAATCAACTTGACCGCTTTTTTAAACTGTTCGGCATCATCTTCAAGCAGGTATCGCAACAGCACGTTGGTGTCGATTGCGATCATTGCAGGGCGCTCTCCAAGGACTCCTCGTCGGTCATGGATGGGTTCCCCTTAACGTGCTTTAAGACGCCCCTTGCAGCTCCCTGCTTCTTTTTTACAATGGTCAATTGACCATGCGCCACAAAGCTTTCCACTTCATCCCCTGGTTGGATTCCCAAAGCTTCACACTGACTTACAGGCAATGTAATTTGCCTTTTTGCACTGACCTTTGGCATAACACCTCCTTTACTTTTGTTCATAAAGTAAAGATATTCTATTCTTTACCAATTGTCAATTGGTAAAGATTTTGTTCACGTTTGGGCTATTGCGTCGCAAATAACACTCCAAGCCCCGTTCCGTGCAATGCACCCAGGTTGCAGGTCCGTTTTCGCCCCCGTTGGCAGGACTCGGAACCCCTCTCTTAACGCCTCAGTGTTCCACCACAAACCGCACCCTGTCGCTCATGCCCGATTGATCGATAACCGACAATCGATAGTTTCCCGGCCTGGGCAGGGGAATTTGCAGATGGTTGCCGGACCCTTGCAGCGGCTTGCCGTTTAAGAACCAGTACCAGGCGGGTTGGCCACCCACCGCTTCGACCTTGAGAATAGGCGTGGTTTTGGTGCCGGCCTGTCGTTTGATCCTGTCATGATCGCTTAGACCGACGATCCGGACCGGAGAATCCGGGAGAAGGCCGTCTTGTACCGAGCAGCGCGGGTCGAGCTTCGGGATGCGGCTGCTGTTGCGCCATTGCTTTTTGATCCAGTTCTGTAAGGGCGCAGGCCAGACCGCAACTGTCTCCTCGCGCTCGTCGGGGACGCAGCCAAGGGGCGTGCGCAGACCGGTGTCCTCGGCCACGCGGATGTGGAGCTTCGGCGTGGGAATGAGCGGCGTCTGCCCCAGAGTGCCCATCAGGGTGGGTGGGATGGTGTTGTTTAAAATCCAGGCGTGCCGGACCACGTCGCACTGGGTTTTCGCGGGCTGGCCGCCGGGCCAGCAGATGACCCGGTCGCTCACCGTCGGTGGCCTTGAGTGAGCGCGAACTCCGGTGCGCGGCAGAGCGCCGACCACCGCCTCGGCAATGGGCATGGCGGTGAAGCTGCCGTAATGGCCCACCATCGCTTCGTTATCCGGGCTGCCGACCCAGACACCCACCGTATGGTACGCTGAAACCGCAATGGCCCAGGCATCGCGGTTGCCGTAACTGGTGCCGGTCTTTACCGCCAGACCGGCGGGGGTATCCGGGGTGCGGCGATGCAGCATGGCGCGGACGATCCAGGCGGCGCCGGCGCTGAGCAACCGGGTGCGTCGCACCGGATCGGACGGGGTGAAACGGGGTTGCAGGGTTTCTCCGCCATTTGCCAACGCGCTGTAAAGCCGCACCAGATGCTCAAGGTTGGTGGAGAGGCCGCCCAGGGCGAGGGCCAGATTGGGCTCGGCGCCGGAGGGCAAGTGCAGGTCGGCGCCCGCGGTCTGGAGCCGGGCGTAAAACCGGCCCGGCCCCACCTGCTCCAGCACCTGAACCGCCGGCAGGTTCAACGACTCTCGCAAGGCCTCGCTCGCGCTCACCGGCCCGGAAAAGCCGCGGGTGAAATTTTGCGGTCGATAGTCTCCGAAACGAAGCGGTACGTCCATCAGCAGGCTTTCGCTGTGAATCAGACCGCCGTCCAGGGCCAGGCCGTAAATAAAGGGTTTGAGCGTCGAGCCGGGCGAACGTTGGGCCGTCACCATATCGACATAGCCGAAACGATCGGCATCGAGCATATCCGCCGATCCGAGATAGCCCACGACTTTGCCGCTGCCGTGTTCCATTACCACAATGGCCAGCGAGGCACGCTTGGGGATAAGATGGATGCTATCCTGGGCGATCTGTTGCAGACTCCGCTCGATATCCCGATCGATAAAGGTGAGAATCACGGGGGACCTGGGATGGGCCTCCACCAGCCGCCGCGCCAAGAGAGGCGCCAGCGGCTCGATACGGGGCGGAGGAGCGGCGACCGGCTCCATTTTGGCATCGGCGGCCTCCCTGGCGGTGATCACCTTGAAATCGACCAACCGGTCCAACACCTTGTCGCGTTGTCGCGCCGCCCGCCGCGGATGCCGGTCGGGACGGCAGCGGCTGGGAGATTGGGGCAAAACCGCCAGCAAGGCGGCCTGGGCACGGGTTAGATGCGCCGCGGAATAGCCGAAATAGGCGCGACTGGCGGCCTCCACCCCTTCGAGGTTGCCGCCGAACGGTGCATGGTTGAGATAATAGGTGAGGATCTCACGTTTATTGAAATGCAACTCCAGCTGCAAGGCCCGCCAGATCTGCAGCAGCTTGTCGGCCGCTCCCGAGTGCAGGCCGTAGCGGATTCGCGCCACCTGCATGGTAAGGGTGGATCCGCCGGAGACGATACGCCCGTTGCAGAGCAATTGCCAGCCGGCGCGCAGAAGAGAAACCGGATTGATTCCGAAATGGTAATAATACCAGCGATCCTCATACTGGATCAGGGTTTGGAGGTAGAGCGGGGATACCTGCTCCGGCTCGACCCGATAGCGCCAGATGCCTCTGCTGTCGGCAAAGGCCCGCAGCGGTTGCCCGTCGGCGTCGACCACCACCCGGGCAACCTCGCCGGATTGCAGATCCACGGGCGCCAGCCGATCGATGAGCAAAAAGATGCAGATCGCAATTGCCAAACCCATCGCCACCAGTCGGAGAGACCGCCCTATTCGCCGAATCCACCCTTTGCTCATCTAGCATTCACCCCGGACTACGGTTTGACCGTCAAAACCTTCGGACTCTCCCCTATACCTTGATAGTAGGGGCGATACATATCTTCGACATAGGGCGGCGGGACCTTGTAGGTGCCCGGAGTCACGGCCCGCGCCAGATAATAGAGCGCATACCTCGAGGAAGAATATCGCGACCATTGCATATCGAGGGCCGCGACAAACCGATCGTCGCGATACTCCACATGCCGGACCCCGGCTTTTTGCCGCCAGTTACCGATATGTTCACCATCGATGACGATTTTACCGAGATCGACAGAGCTGTTGCCAAGGTTCTGGTTTTCCAGCTCCAGGCCTGCCGGAAGCAGATCGACCACTAGCCCGTCGGGCGTTCGTCGCTCCGGTGAAACGAGCAACCGCACCAGGATCAGGTCGCCGCTCTTGAGCGTGTTCAGATCTCTGGGCCGGCCGTCGAGATCGAGATACTGACGCTCGATGGACACGCCCCGGGCATAGGCTTGAGGAGGCGCCACGTATTGCCCCAACCATTCCAGACTGGCGAAGACCTTCCCACCCGGAGCGGCAATTTCCCGAATCGAGGCCAGCTGGGCGCTACCCAGCAAACTCGCGAACGGTTTGGATCGTTCCAGCCGCTGCTCGCCGCCGGTGGTCGTGATGATCGCCTGAAACCCTGCATTTGTGGACACACTTGCAGCCACCGCCGCCCGAAACAGGGCGTTGCGTTCCTGGGTGCTCAGGTAATTCCGCCTCTTGATCAGATTGAAAATTTCAAGCAGCGTCTCGCCCCGGGCCCGGCCGCGTTTGGCGAGGATGGCATAACCCAGCGCCAGGTCGCGCAGTCGACTGCCGTAGTCGCCGTAGTACCGCTGATCCCCGAGATACTCTGCGGTCCGGGCCTCGCCATAGACCACCTCCGCCCGATCTTTATCCCCCAGCACCTCAAAGGCATAACCGAGCTCGATCCACGGCAGGGGCGAGTGATATTTCTTCTCCTTGACCTCGCTGTAAAAGCGGCGCAGATCGGAGAGGTTCAACCGACCCACCTTGGCCAGCACATAGGCGGCATAGCTTCTTACGGCGAAGGTGTAATCGGTGGAACTCTCGCTCCAGGCGATAGAAACCCGCGTGGTCCCCTTGACGTACTGCTGCAGACGGGTCAGCGCCTTGTTCAGGGCGTCGCCTGGCACCGCGGCGCCGGCCAGCTGGGCGTCGGTGAGAAAGTCCGTGGCGTAAACACTGAGCCAAAACTCCTCCTGCCCGGTATTCGCCCACAGACCGAATCCGCCGTTGGCGTTTTGCCTATCGACTATGCGCGCCACGGCGGCGTCCATCTCGGTCTTCCGGAAGGCCTCGGTATAGGGATGTTTGAACTGTCTCTGGATAAGAGAAGCCAGCCCCATCCGTTGCGCGGTCGCGGTATCGACCAGAACCCAGGGGTAGCCGGAACTGGTGCTCTGCTCCGTGCAGCCGTATGGATAATGGAGAAGGTGGTCAAACTGGGCGGCGACATCGATGGGCGGCCGATCAGAGAGCAGCAAGCGCGCCTGGACGCTGGCCGGAAGCAGATCGTCCTGTTTTGGCGTCGGCTTCCAGGGATGCTGCGGGTCGATCACCGCCTGCAGTTTGCGGGTGACCGACGGATAGGCCGAACGGATGCCGACAAACCATTTGCGGTGCAGGGTAAGCTGCTGCCCGCCTTCGGCCGCACCGGTTACCAGCAGCCGGATATCGCCTTGGTCGCCCTCCTTGGCACGCACCGGAAAGCGAAGCGTGGTCTTGGCCGAATCATTCAAATCGAGCTGACGCCGCCAGTTGCCCGGTATCAAGGCGCCGGACACCGTCATCTCCACTTCGAGGTGTTGCCGGACGCCGCTCCGGTTACTGAGATCGAGGGCGAGCTGGGAGCTGTCGCCCGGGGCCAGAAAACGCGGCTTGGAGAGCTGGACCACCACTTTGTCGGCCACCGTGGATTCGGCCTCGGCCTTGCCGTAGCTCTGCCCCGAATACACCACCGCCATCCAGCGGACCTTGCCGTTGAACTGGGGCATCTCCATGCTGATCCGGGCTGTGCCGTCGGCAGCCACCTTGACCGGCTTGCTCTGCCAGGACATGATCTTGACATCGCTCCTGGGTCTATTGCCCCCTCGGGAGAGCTGGGCGGCGGATTCGACGAAGCCGCCGCCGAATCGCTGCCGGGTATATTCAAACCCGGCGTTTTCGATGATGCGACCGTAGATATCGTAATACTTCGCGTCGAATCGTCGCGCACCGTAAAGGTAGGCGGCCGCATCCGGCGTGGCGAAGCGGGTGATGTTGAGCACGCCTTCATCCACCGCCGCCAGGGTCACATAGGTATCCTCGGGAATCGATCCGCCACCGGTGACGGTGATATCGGCCTTGACGTTTGTCAGCGGCTGAATCTTCGCCGGCACTTTTACTGCCACGCCAAGGTGCGCATCCGGCCGCTCGATGGGGAGATTGATAAAGCCGAAGGCACGCTTGGGCGCCGCGAGGTGGCGCATCTTTCCAGGGCTCAGCACCGTCGCCGTCACGTAGATATCGTGGCGGAACCAGTTCGTGGCGATGGGGATATCGATCCGGGTGCCGGCCGCCGCCACCTGTTGGCGATGCACCCACAGAATCTCGTCATTGTCTTCCACCGTGATGGTGGCCAGGCCGTCCACCGGAGGAGTGAGCAGCAGACGCGCCTGCTGCCCTTGATGATACACCGCATCGAGGAAGGTCATGCGCACCTGATCCGGTTTCAGGGCATTGTTGCCGTCCTGGTTGCCCCACCAACACCACCGAGTGCTGAAACGGTAGCTGGAGATTGTGTGGTTGTGGTCGTCCTTGACCTCCAGCCGATAGTTGCCCCATTCGACCGGCACGGAGACCAGGGTCGGCCTGGCGGCTTCGAAACGGATGCTGGCGGAATAGACCTGATATTCCATGGGATCGTAGTGCCAGGTCCAGCCTTGGGTATCGCTGTAATTCCAGTAATAGTTACGGTCCTCGCGCACCAGCGACAGTTGATAGCCGCCGCCCGCTTGCGGTTTGCCCTGCCGATCGGTGAGCAGGAGCTTGAAGGCGGCGTTGCTATCGTTGTCCGCCTCGTCCTTGAACTGGGGTTCGATGCCGACCAGCTGGTCCTGGGCGACCCGGGTGACGCTGATGGAGCGGGTAACCGGCCGGCCGCCGCTCTCGTAGAGGCTGACCGTGGCGGTCAGCGCCAGCGGCGAGCGCACCCCGCTCCAGGGGGAAAGCGGCACCTGCCAACTCCCCCGGCCATTGTCATCGAGTGCGACAGCGTCGAGAGCTTGCTGCCTGTTGTCGATTTTTTCTCCATCGATACCGAAAAAATACGTCGGCCACTTGTCAAAGGGATGCCGCTCGAGTTCGGCGAAAATCTGGCCGTCCGCTTTGTTGCCGGCCGCCGGGGCGCCGTAGAGATAGACGCCGGTGACCGGGATGGTAAAGCTGTCTCTAGACGGGAGGAGCCGGCGTTTGCTCGGATTGCCGTCGAACAGGGTCAGTTTGAGCCGCTCCGGCAGAAAATCCTCCACGGAAAAGAAGTATTCGTGAAGGATGGCGTTCTTGGCGTTCTCGCCCGGCATCCGGTACACCAGTTTCCAGCGCCCGGTCTTGGCGCCGCCCGCCAGTTTGGCGGTGAAGTGATAGACACCGGTGTCTTCGCTATTCAAGATCGTGTCCTTCACCACGCTGCCGATGGGTCGAGCAGTTCCGCCTTCACCGGAAAAGAAGGGACGCCGCGACCATCAAAATCCCGCAATACCGCGTAGGTTTCCACGACTTCGCCGGGACGATAGAGATCGCGCGGCCCCCAGGCGAACACCTGGGTCTGCTGGTGATGGGTCACGGCGTTGCGCAGGCCAGAGAGATCCAGGGGCCGATCCAGCCGAAGCACGGTATACTGTTTGCCCTCGCGGGCGATCAAGACATTGGGTTGCGATGAGGAGTCTGTCTTGTCCAGATAGATGGTTGCAAGACCCTCGTCGTCACTTTGCTGACGCGCCAGGAGCTTCGAATTCCGGTACACGGAGAGTTCGATGCTCCCAAGTGGCGAACCGGTGGCGATGGAATTGCAGAGCACCTGCAAGGTGTGGCCGTTTTGATGGAGCTGCACCCCGATATCGCTGACCGTAAAAAAACTGGTATCATACTGATAATTATAGCGACCCGGTCGTTTGAGCACCGCGAAATAGGCGCCCACCTTGTTCAGCGCTGGAATCTCGGAGAGATCGAGATTGGTGGTGGTGCGTTGATTGCGCTGATTCTTGATGGGAAACCTGCCGGAATACACCAGCGGGTTGTTGGCAGAAAAGGTATTGAGTTCATAGAAGGAGCGCCGCTTGTTGTTGCTGTAGGTCGACCATCTGGGGATATCCTGGGGAGCGACACGAAAGATATCCAGATCCACATCGTTTACGTTCAGGGTGGTCACCGGCAGCGCCGGTTGCATTCCCGTCGTCATCACATGACCGGAATCGGCGAAACCGGCGCTGGGCTCACTGCGGCGTGTGGCGATTTTGAAGTGTTTCGTTTCGGTTTGGCCTTGGCCGTTGATGCCCTGCAGCCCCGGCTGGACGCTAACCTCGTATTTGCTCGAAGGCTCGACGAAAGGATAGACGGCAACGAATCCGTTTTCGCCCAGCAGCCAATTCTCGGAAGGCTGCGGTTCCCTGTTTCGGCTGATTGTGAAAAAGCGACGGAAATCGGAATTGCCATCGACCGGAACGCTGAACCGCACGACGATGGATGCGCCGTTGTCATAGGTCTGTTCCCGGGCGGAGACCACCTCCATCGCCCGATCGGCGTATTGAAGCTTGAAAAGTCGGCGTTTCATGAACTCGATTCGCTGCTGATAGCGGTCGGCAAGACAACCAACGGTCGTGCAACGGTTGCGCGTGATCAGCCAGACCTGCTCGACCTGGCGGAGCTTGGCGGCATCGCCACCCTCCAACTGCGCAAGCAGGGACGAATAGGTTTGATTCAACTGCGAATCGAGTTCAGAGAGCGCTGGCTCGCTACAGATCAATTTTTCGGTTTTACCGGCGGCCTTGCGGCAATCGAAACCGGCCGAGACCGCGGGAGAAGAGGCGATGCAGACCAGAAGCAATCCAACAAACAGAGGGCCAAGGCATTGAAGGCATCGGCCGGCGAGGGTGACGAAATTCATGGTGCTGTCCTTATGGGTAGGTGGGAATCGGGACCTCCTTGATGTTTACTCCTCTGTAGAATATCACGGAACTATGAGCAGTAGGTGATGGGAAAATGACGGTATGTCGAGAAAAAATGAATGATAATGACCGGTATACGTTTGCCAGCCCCCATCTTGGCACGATCCGGCCGGCCTGCATAATCCGACAGGCGCCCAGATTGGCTTAAACCCGTCAGTCTGGCTGCCCCAAGCTGCACCGCGGAGGAACCCGTCCCCAGATCTGCAGGCTTCTGAAAAACGATTTTTTGTGATAAACAGCAACATGAGCCCAAATCCGACAAATACACAGCTTGATTATCCGGATAGGGAAACGGTCGCGGCGCTCCTCGCCTTTGCCGAAAATAACGGCGCAACAAGAGCCGCACGCCTTCCGCCCGCAGCTATCCATATCGAAAACAGGCTGGCCGCCTACTGCCGGGATCCCAAATGCCCGCATTACGGGCTTTCCATGAGCTGCCCGCCCCATATCCCGGGGCCTTCCGGGTTGCGGAAAATAGTTGCGGAATCACGTCACGCCATTGTCATTCGCATCGAGGTCGATGCCGCCTCGCTCACCGGGGAACAGCGCCCCGAGGTTATGCGTGTGCTCCATGAAACAGTGGCGACCATTGAGAGGGAAGCGAAGCGACTGGACTTCAACGAGCCCCGGGCCTTTGCCGGCGGCTCCTGCAAGATGAGCTTTTGCGCGCACCACGAGCAATGCCTGGTTCTCTCCGGAGAGGGGCCGTGCCGGTATCCCGAGAGCGCCCGCCCCTCCATGTCCGGCTACGGCGTCAATGTCGGCGAGTTGATGAAGGAGGCGGGCTGGCCGGTTGATCTCTTCCCCGCGCAGGATGAAACCAATGGGGAACAACTCTCCTGGGTTGCCGGTCTCGTTCTGCTGCGTTAATCCGCATAGCTCATGAAATACTCCGGTGAAGAGAAAAAAGCGGATATGCGTTATGCTTCGGCTCCGGAACCGTCTTGCGATGGTTGCCCACGGCGCATATAGTCGGCAAACGCTTCTCTCCCCTCCTCCCGCCAATAGCGGCGGAAGACCTCGCGATCCTCCGGCAGGCCATCATCGATATCATCTCGATTGCGGCACTGAAACGCGCTGCCCACCCGGCGAAAATGCGAATGCCCGCCATGATGCCCGATGCTGAACAGGATTCTCGCCAGCAGAAAGAACGCCACCGCCTGGAGATAATTGATCGCGGGCAACCCGAAAACTACTACTACCGCTTTGTTCCAAAGGAACTCTCACCACAATCCCCATCGCCGACCCGATTACCGTCGCGAGCAGCAGCCCGCCGAGAACCGCCATAATTACCCTGCCAACCCTCACTTTACCGTTCTCGCGCCATTTTCGCATGTCATGCATGTCACTCTCCTTGTGATCGTTCATTTTGCACATAACTTTTCATCTTCTTCATCGCCCTGTATTTATGGGAAAGAAGCGTATTGAGCGGCATCTGCCAGCGACGCGCCAGCTCCCGAAATGGGATCCCCTCAAACTCATTGGCGACAATGACTCTGCGCTCGATCTCGCTCAACCGTTCGAGAGCGCCGACCAACCGCTCCGTGCTCTCACGGCCATCAAGGTTTCGGTACCCCTTCGATTCGACCGCGGGCTGTTGGTCGAGCGACAGAACGTCGTCGATGACCTGGCGGTCATCTAGCGGGACGAGCTTCTTTTTCCGACGGAGGACGTCGATAAAACGGTTTTTCAGCGAGCGGTAGACATAGGCGGCAAGGTGTTCGAGCGGCAGCGACAGATCTGCTCGCTCGAGCAGGTTCACCAGGACGTCTTGCACGATATCCTCGGCATCCATCTCGGCCGTTTCCCTCAGCAGGGACCGGACATAGCCGACCAATTTCTTTTGTTCCGCCGCAAAAAAAGCAGCCAGATCGCTTCGTTTCATTTCACCCTCCTATTGTTGTAACGCGGGGGCGAGCTAATTATTGCAGCCGAACTCGATTTTTTCAGACTAAAGTAACCGTTCACCAGGTCAACCAAACGTTGGCTAATCCAGTGAACTGTAAACGTTCTCCAGTGCCCCAGGTTGGCGCAAGCAGGCTGGCGGGCTATAGCCTATTATCTATGCACGCCAGGTTGTCGGATTATAGGCATTTTTGCTCAGATCGAGGCAAACTCGAAAAAATTACCGGAGGTATATACTGAATATTCCGAGGATAATTTTTTCGATTTAACGGATATGGGAAAAAGGGCATAATCCGACAGGCTCCAGCCTGATCGTGCCAAGATGGGGTGCTGGCGAATGTTTACGGCTCAAACAAGAAAGAGGGTTGGCTACCCAGCCAACCCTCTTTATAACTAACTGTTTTTTTTACCGGAAGACAAATTTCTCTTCAGGACCCGAGAGTTTTATCCTCGTCAGGCGCAGGGAGCAAACGCCGGATTTCAGCCAGCAGGCTTGTCGCCGAAAAAGGTTTGAGAACAACTCCTTGAAAACCGAAATTTCGATAATCGGCGATTACCGGATCGTTGGAGTAGCCGCTGGAAACAATCAGGATCGCATCCGGGTCGATATCGAGGATATGGCGGGCGGCATCCTTGCCCCCCATGCCCCCCGGCACGGTCAGGTCCATGATCACCGCATCGAAAGCCGAATCGCCACCGTGACGGCGCCGGTATTCCGCCAACGCTTCCCTGCCGTCCACGCAATTCACCACTTCAAAGCCGGCGGCTCGTAAAATCTCACCAGCGACATCCTGTATGATATGTTCGTCATCCATGAGAAGAATCCTGCCGCTGCCCCGCATTGCAAGCCCATCAACGGTATCGGTCTCGACAATCCGTTCACCGGAGACGGCCGGCAGGAAAATGGAGAACCTGGTGCCTTCGCCGACGGTCGAAAATACATCTATCGCCCCGCCATGCCGTTTGATAACCGAATATACCGAGGCCAGTCCCAGGCCGTTTCCCTCGGATTTGGTGGAGAAATAGGGATCGAAAATCCGCGGCAGATTTTCCGGGGCTATACCGCACCCCTGATCTTCGATATCGATGTGCAAATAGTCGCCCGCAGGCAGGTTGAGCGTATTGTACCGGTCTACCTGCTCATTGCCGGCCTTAATGGTAACCATCCCACCATCCGGCATGGCCTGCATGGCGTTGAACAGGATATTGTGCAGCACCTGACTGATTTGCCCGGAATCCGCCTTGATATGCCAAAGATCTTCGGCCAATATGATTTCGCAACCGATGGGTGATCCATGCAGCACAAACGTTGCACTTTCCCTGATCAGCGTGCTGGGATCCATGAGTTTTTTCACCGGCTCCCCGCCACGGGCGAAGGTGAGGAGCTGCTGAGTCAGTTCACTGGCCCTGACCACGGCCTTTTCGCAGCTTTTCAGACGGCCGGCCATGGCGTTATCGGATTCTATCTGACTGCGCATCAGAGAGATATTGCCCAGAATCCCGGTGAGGATATTGTTGAAGTCATGTGCTATGCCCCCAGCCAGCACCCCGAGGGATTCCAGCCGCCGTGCTTGTGGCGCATCCGATACTGGGTTTCAAATTTTGCCAGACTCCCGGCAAGATACTTCCGCACCTGGGCCTGCACATTGTCCCGATCCGCGGGATGAATGAGCTGGAACCATGTATCCAGGCTGCTTTCAAGTTCATCGTCGGCGTACCCGAGCATGGATTTCCACCGGGAGGAGCAGTAGAGTTCATTGGTCGCGAGGTTCCAGTCCCATATGCCGTCACTGGTTCCCTGCATCGCCAGTCGGAACCGTTCCTCTTCGGCACGCAACCTGGATTCGGCAAGCTTGGCTTCGGTGATATCGATCATGATCCCCCGAAGCCTGGCCGCACCCGCCTCATCCTTTGCCACCGTAACGATATCATGAAGCCAGACGATCCTGCCGTCCGCCGCGATCATGCGGTATTCGAATTCGTGATCCTCACCTCGAGCCGATGCGTTGCGGCAGAGTTCACTGCACCACTCTACATCCAAGCGATGCGTATGGGAGCGCCAGAAATCCTCTTCCTCAATCCATTGTCGCAACGGATATCCCAGGATGCGTTCGGCCTGCGGGCTCACGTAAGAAAATCGGAAGGAGAAGGGCTCGGCCTCCCAGACGATCCCGCGAATGGAATTCACCAGGGTATTGCAGAGTTTTTCATCCAGACGCAGGGTGAATCCAGAAGTTCGTCGACTCATTGCTATCTCTTAGCACGGTAACTCTGGGTGTATGCAAACAGCGCGGGAGCTCTCACGGCACGGGCCGGCAAGTCCAGGCCCTATATCCTCCAATCAGTCGTCGTTGCACGGTATCTCGATACTTCTCTCCCAAAAGTTTACCATGGATATTTCAGGAATCGAAGCAAGGTGATGGTTCAAGAAGGGCAATGAAAGACAATCGCGAGGGGATGACGGCCTCATTCCGTCTCTTGGAAAGGCGATCCCTGGTGCTACCAGGCCTTCGATCCGTATTGAAAGCGTCCGAATCCGCGAGAGGCGGATACCTCTGCGTACAACCCGAACGATCATCGGATCGTGGGATAAACCTTACGTTTTTTCAAGACCCAAAGGGGCAAGGACCAGATCGCCGAAAAGATTCAGGACAAGCTCATCCGGCTCCTTGCCGATTAACTCGGTTAGGGTGCGGATGTGCTCCGCCGTGTGCTGGTGCCGCTGCCAACATGCTATGCCGCGCCTCTTCGATATGGCGCCACTGGTGATCGGTCTGAAACTGTTGCCAGGCCGCTTTTATCTCCGGGAAGAGTTTTTCCCGGAGTCCATCGAGAAACGTGAGATACAATCCAAGCGTGGATTCTTTTTTCTCCCTGACAATGTACGAGAGCGGCCCGCAGGGATGGGTGTCGGCCAGGATATCCTTCACCGCCCGGCAGACGAATTCGACCACCGTGCCGGGGAAATGGCCGACTATGGCCTGCAGGATCTCGGAGGAAAAGGTGGTCTGGAGCATCTCGCCAATCTCGTGATAGATGAACAGATTCATCTCCTGGTCGACTATGGAGTCGAGCCGGGCGCGAAACAACTCCCGATCGAGAGCGCCGTTGGTATATACCCCATGACATTGCAAGGCATGGGAGAGCGAACACCGACCGGAGGAGCGTACCTCCTGCACCTGATCCCAGATAAAAAAACGCAATGGTTCCCGGCGAATGACGATATGGCCGTCCTGCACCATGGCAAAGGGGCTAGCCATTTCCCGGGCCCGTTCCCGACCGAGAATGAGGATGGGGCAGCCTTCGTCGTGTCGCTGTTCGATCTTCTCGGCGAGAAAGAAGATCGTCTTCATCGACCTGCCATACCCCGCGCCGTATACCAGCCCCCGGGCCTCCAGCTCACCATTGATCTGTTCGAAACTCAACGGCTCCACCCTCTTCCCGAACGCTTCCAGGGGACGAAACGACGCTTCGGAGAGCGTCGCCCAGTAGTTTTCCTTGGCCTCGATCCAATCGAGGAGATCGGCGGACTCGGGCTCCTCCCACGGCTCGAGCCCCTTCTCCCATTTATAGAGATTGCGGAGCTTGAGCACCATGGTGCACATGGAATAGATGCCGTGGTCCCTTGCATCCGAGATATCGCAGTTATATTGAATGCGGTGTACGAGCTGAGAAAGGCCGGACAATGATGACATGATCGTTTTGATCCCTCCGGGCGAAATGAGTCACGCACCTCTCATCATTGAAGAGCTCCTGCGTGAAACCCCCAGGAACCAAGAGGATGAGCGGTATCCGATATCATCGTAGCATACCAGAAACCGATTGGCTTGTCGCTCTTCTCAGATATGGACTGCGATCGCGCTGATATCGTCGCTGGGTTTGAAACGGGGATAGCGGCAGCAGTCCGGATCTTCCTGCTGCAATGATTTGACATGATCACGAACGGCTTTTAGACCGCCGCGCTCAAAGAGACGGGAAAATAACTCCGAGTCGTGGGCCAGCCCGCAAACCTGGCTCGGCACGGTCAGGCCGTCGGTATAGAGGAGAACGGCACGTACGCCCTGGAGGGAAACGGTGCCGCTACGGATAAACGCCTCGGCCGCCGGCTCACCGCTTAACGTCCCGAAATCGATATTCATTCGTCGGCGCACGGCAAGGATCTCCGCGGCCATGGCCACCCCGATCGGTTCGCTGCAGGCGGACCCTCGCTGCTGCCAGAGCCGCAACGTTTCGCCGTCGTGGTCGGGCGGCTCCACCAGGTGAGAACTCCCGCCGTCTTCGAGCAACAGCTGGATGCGGCAATCTCCGATCTGACACCATTCCATGCTGTTCGCCTCCAGGCGAACCACTGCCGCGCTGGTCGACCAGAGGTGTTCCTTGCAGGCAAGGTCGATTCCCAAGGCGGTCATCTGCTGCCTGATCTTGGTGTTGGCGCGGATAGCGAGTTCTCTGAGTCCGCAATCGTTCTGGGAAAAGGCGGCGGCCGCAAGTGAAGAGGCGAGAAAACCGCCGGTCAGGTTCCGTTCGTAGGTGGTTCCGCAGAGGCTGGTGGCGCCGTCAAAAACTCCATAGAGGTTGTCGGCCACCAGCAAGGCATCCTCATTGAGCGTGCCACTGCCGCGCTCGAATATCGTGTCGATCCCGCGGCGGGCACGAGTGGCGCCGGAGCCGGCGCTATAATCAAGCGATGAGGTATACATACAGCGTCTGCCGGGATGACGGCCCGCCGCCCACCTCTGACGGGGCGGCAACGGACACCTTTTGAGAGAAAGCCATTACTCTACGCATGCCTTGCAATATAGCCCGATTTGCTGATACATCAAATCGCATGTTCCGATGCAAGCGGCAGATCCCATCAGTATCGCCAATAGCGCTGTGATTGCAAACAGTTACCGGTGCCGCTCCTAGAAGTCAGCGCGAAAAATCGGCACAAAAAAAGCCCCGGAGCTTTTCGTCTCCGAGGCCGTGCTGTCCGAGTCTCTCCGGGCAGGGCAGTATGCTTTGCCAGCTCAACGGGGCTCTTAGCAGCTTTGCAGAGCCATACGTCCCTCTTCGGTTATGGCATACCGGCAACGCGCCGGGCTCTCCACCAGCCCTTTCTTTTTCAGGGCGGTGATCCGGCAACCGATGGCTTTGCTTTCAAGACCGGTAGCGGCGGCGATGTCCTTGGAGGCGCACGGCTCAGTACTCTCCGCCATGGCCTGTAAAATCTGTTTCTGTTCTTCCGTGAGGGATTTGGATGCGCATCCGCAGCTCATTCTGCTTTCTCCTTGAGGTTTTGCTTACGTTGACAGTCAGGACATATCCCGGTAACTTCCACACGAAATCCGGTGATTCTATACCCTTTATCCGAGTGCCTGGGCACAGCCTCGATAGACTTTCTGTCCAGTTCGAGGTCGTCCACCCTATGGCAGACCACACAGTAAATGTGGTCGTGCACTCGGGCATTGTAGTCGAATCGTTTCTGGCGACCGCTGATTTCCAGTTTTGCGATTATGCCGGCTTCAGATAAAATCTCCAGATTCCTATACACCGTCGCCAAACTGATCCGGGGCATTATTTTTTTTACCCGTTCATACAACTCGTCGGCGGTGAGATGTTGTCGGCTATGCCGCAACTCCCGGAGAATTATCTCACGCTGGTTTGTCATTCGCAAATGCATGGGACGTCCTCCATTGATAATTATTCTCAATAATAAATAGGAATTGTTCGCATGTCAACCTTTTTTCATCATGCGACAGTCACTGTCGCAATTTTGCTGCTTCTCCTTTTTTGCTGAGATATTATGCTTATTCTGTAGTCAGTCCGCGCCCCGGAGGTATACAACCCATGAGGAAAGAGAGTCGATGACGCCGCTGCTCGAAGTGAACCATCTTAGAAAAGAGTATAAAGACACTGTCGCCGTCGAGGATGTGTCATTTAGCGTCGAACCTGGAATCTGCTGCGGTCTGCTCGGCCCTAACGGCGCCGGCAAGACTACCACCATCGAAATCATCGAAGACATCATCGAACCGACCAGCGGTGAAGTGCTCTATAAGGGCAGCCCCCGCTCGGCGTCCTTTAGAGAGGAGATCGGCATTCAATTCCAGCATACCTCGCTACTCAATTATCTTTCCGTGGAAGAAACCCTGCGCACTTTCGGCAAGCTCTTCTACCAAGCCGTTGGCGTTGAAGAGCTGATCGAGCGATGCGAGCTTGGAGCGCTAAGACGCCGCAAGAACACCAAACTCTCCGGCGGCCAGTTGCAGCGGTTGATGCTGGCGCTGGCACTGATCAACGATCCCGACCTGATTTTCCTCGACGAACCGTCCACCGGCCTCGACCCCCATTCGCGCCGCAACCTCTGGCAGATCGTCGAGCAGATCAAAAGCGAGGGGAAAACCATCATCATGACCACCCATTCCATGGAGGAAGCGGAGTATCTCTGTGACGACATCGCCATCATGGACCGGGGGGTGATCATCGCCCGGGGCAGCCCAGGAGAGCTGATCACAACGCACTACCGCACCAGTACGCTGTCTCTGCCTCTCTCCTCGCTTGCCGCCTTGCCGGCGGACACCGCCCTTCGCTGGGAACCCCAGGCGGATAGGGCTATCATCCGCACGGAGAGCATAGAACGCAGCCTTGATTTGCTGCGCGCGGCAGACGTGCGGCTGGCGGGCATGACCATCCACTCACCGACCCTGGAAGACGTCTTTCTCCAGCTGACCGGCAGAACATTACGAGACTGAGATTGCAAACAATGCAGCTACCAAGCATCCAACGCATCTGGTCGATGTTCATGGCCAGAAACCATGAATTCTTCCGCGATACCGCGGCATTCGGCTGGAACTTCGCCTTTCCGTTCCTCTTGATCGTCGGGTTCGGCCTGATCTTCAACGGCCGGGAATACAAGCAGTTCAAGGTGGGAGTTTTCCCCATGCCCACAGGCCGCGCAGAGTTGGCACGCACCACTATCCCAGTGGCCTTCCAGCACGCCAAGCATGTCACCTTCCTCCCCATGGCGAGCCGCAAGGAGGGCGAGCGCCTCCTGAGTCGACTGAAAATCGACCTGTTGCTCGACGGCAAATCGAGCAGCCACGCCTACTGGATAAACGACTCCTCTCCCGATGGAGCCCTGGCCGAGAACGCCTTTCTCGCCTCATTTGTCAGCGGCAGGCACGTTGCCGAAAAACAGGTAATAAAGGGCCGCCAAATCCGCTATATCGACTGGCTGTTCCCTGGCATCCTGGCCATGAACATGATGTTTTCCGCCCTCTGGGGGGTGGGCTACATCGTGGTGCGCTACCGAAAGAACGGCACCCTCAAACGACTCAAGGCCACGCCGCTCACCGCCTTTGAATACCTCTCCGCCCAAATGCTCTCCCGGATTTTTCTCTTGATGTTCACCCTGGTGATAGTCTGGTTCGGGGCCGACATGATATTTCATTTTCAGGTTCGGGGACCGTACTGGCTTATCTTTTTCATTTTCTTTCTGGGCGGACTCAACCTCACCGCCCTCGGCTTGATCCTGGCGGCCCGCGGCACCAGCGAAGAGTTCACCAGCGGTGTGCTCAATTTTATCACCTGGCCGATGATGTTTCTCTCCGAGGTCTGGTTCTCGCTCGAGGGAGCGCCCCACTGGGTGCGGGATTTTTCACAGATCTTTCCGCTGACCCATATGCTGGAGGCGGTCCGCAAGGTGATGAATGAGGGGGCGACCTTAGCCGGTGTACGCACGGAGTGTATTTTCCTCTTCTTCTCAACTTTGGCCTTTTTATTAATCGCCTCGATGATTTTTTCCTGGAATGAATAGGGCGAACTGTCCGCCTCGAGCTTGAAAACGCGGCTCGAAGCTCGTACAAGCAAAGAGAGAAGCGTTTTTTATAGAAGACACGAATTATGGAACGATTTTCACGCACATTGCGACTGCTCGGCGAAGAACGGTTCCGGCAATTGCAGAACAGACGGGTAACCGTGGTCGGCCTCGGTGCGGTCGGCGGATATGTGGTCGAAGGCTTGGCGCGGGCCGGCGTCCAATCGCTGCGCCTGGTCGATTTCGATACCATCCAGCCCAGCAACCTCAACCGACAGATCCTGGCCCTGGAAACAACCTTGGGCCAGCCCAAGGCCGAGGCGGCCCGCGACCGAGTGCTGGCGATCAATCCCGGCTGTGCGGTGGAGGCCCTGCAACGCTTTACCGCTGATGAAACCCTGGAGGAGATCCTCTCACCCGCCCCCGATCTGCTGATCGACGCCATCGATTCGCTCAATCCCAAGACCCAATTGCTGGCAGGGGCCTATCAGCGGCGAATCCCCACGCTCTCCTCCATGGGCGCCGCCCTGCGCACCGACCCCACTTGCGTCCGGATAGCGGATCTCTTCGACACCAGCCACTGCCCTCTTGCCAAGCACGTCCGCAACCGTTTGCGGCGCCGTGGCGTCGGTCGGGGAATCAGCTGCGTGTTTTCCACCGAAAAGGTGGATTTTGACTACAGCATGCCGGAAGACGAAGCCAGGGTGGGAGAAACACCGTTTGCCGACCGGGGCCGAGCCCGCAACGTGCTGGGTAGCCTGCCCACCGTGACCGGCATTTTCGGGTTGACCCTGGCCAACGAAGCCATAATGAGGCTCGCCTCCCCGGACGGGCCGGTATTCTCAGGAGAGAAGCGATGATTCGACTCTTTGTGGCGGTTGATGTACCCGAGGATATCAGCACCCTGATCTGCGGCCTCGGCGGTACCATACCCGGCTCCCGGCCGGTGGCCGCCGACCAGTTGCATCTGACGCTGAAATTCATCGGAGAAGTGCAAAGCGGACTGCTGCTCGATATCAAGGAGGCGCTGGCCGATATCACCGTTCCACCCTTCTCCTTATGCCTCAAGGGGGTGGGACATTTCCCGCCCCGCGGCCTGCCGAAGGTGCTCTGGGTGGGCATCTCGCCTGTCGAGGAGGCGATCGCCCTGCGCAACAAGATCGAAAACGCTCTGTACAAGGCCGGCATCCCCCGGGAGGGCCGAAAATTCTCGCCGCATATCACGGTGGCCCGCCTTAAAAACAGCCCGCTCAAACGGGTCACCCAGTGGCTGGCCGGCAACAGTATGCTGGAGACCCCGCCGTTTAGGGTACGGGAGTTTCTCCTCTATTCGAGCTCACTCTCTGAAAAAGGAGCCATCCACACCGTGCAAGGCGCCTTTCCCCTTGATTGAAGAGGGATCCGCCAAGAGATAACGCTGACAATCAAGAGGCTGGGCGATACGAGTACTGCAGGACGACCATGGCCAGCAAAACGATACCCACGCCGGGCAACACCGCCATCGGCGGCAAACCATGCCCCAACAACAGATCGAGGACGAGCACCAGCGCTGGATAGAGATAGGAATAGGCCATCACCCGAGTGGGCCCGATATAGGGGATACAGTATTGGGTGAGAAAAAAGGTGATCACCGTGGTGAATAGCGCCAGGTAGGCGACACCGAGCCAGGCCTGAGTCGGCACCGAAGCCCAGTCCACCGCCAGCACCCGGTCGCCGCCGAAGAGGCAGAGCCAGATGCTGCCGGTCACCAGCACCCAATAAGTCATCAGCCACATCGATTCACCCCGGTGCACCAGTCTCACCAGCGGCGTGTAGAGCCCCATGGCAATGCAGCCCCCCAGAAAGATCAGATCGCCGCGGTTCCATTGCATGGCCAGAAACAAACCCAGATCGCCGCGAAAGATAACCCACAGCGCCCCGATCATTCCGCAGATCAACGCTACCAGCTGCGGCCGACGCAGACGTTCGCGCACCAGCAGCATCGAATAGATTCCGGAGAAGGACGGCACCAGAGTGAAGATCACGCTGGTGTTAAGCGCGGTGGTGTATCGCAACGAGAGAAACATGCACCAGAAAAAGGTGACGAGGCAGATGCTGATCAGCCCGCAGCGACAAAAAAGCGACCGAGTCACTTTGAGCCCGAACCGGTAATGAATAAACGGTGTGAGAATGGCTGTCGCCAGCAGGAAACGCACCAGCGTCAGCACCGCGGGATCCAACGAGGAGGCAATGGCCGCTCCCACCGTGAACGAGGTGGAAACGAGCGAAGCGCAGATCGCCATCAGGAGATGGATGAAGAACAGTGAATGGTCTCTCTTTAAAGCCGTTACCCGATATCGCAGCACAACTCCCTCATGCTCACCACCCTGCGTTTTCCGCCCCGCCACGACGCCGCGGCCCACATTGATAAGGGTTCCCTGGGAAAAGCCCAGGAGAAGTCCGGGTTAGAGTTCGCCGTCGTCAACCGGCCCCACCACCATGACATCTCCGTCCTGCTCGATGATCTCGGCGATTTCACCCATTTCAAGCCTGCTCCTCGATCTGGCCGGCCATATGCCGCTCCGGTATTTCACCCTGCCTTGGGCCGGAGGCGTAATGTCGCTCACCACGACCACCCGGGTGCCAGGCTCTGCCGGCCCCGATTGCCCGCTCTCGCCTTTGCCCATCCGGCCGGCGAAGGTTTTTCTCGCCGACCGCCGCAGAAGAAAAAGCAAGGTGAGCGAAGTGAGAAGGAAAATCAGAAGCTGTTCATAGAGGGTCAGTGGCAGCATCCAGGCCAGCGAGGCAGTCAGCCAGGCGCCAGTGGCGAAAAAAAAGAGCACAAAGCCGGGCACCGAGGCCTCAAGCAGAAACAGCACGATACCGGCCAGGAACCAGAGCAAGGTAGGAGTTGACAATTCCATACCGGTTTCCCTCAGAATTGTATCCTATTGGAACCGCCCCGGCGCGATCCCGTTGCCCGGTGCAGTCGCCTGTATGTTGAAACGACGCCCTCCAACAAAAAGAGTGGTATTATCCGAAGAACTCCGAGTTGCTTCCCCCTGGCTGTTTCGCCTCGCTCGGCACTCCAAAAAGATATCTGTATAACACACCGATCACCACCACATTCAGCGGCACCGTCCAGATGAGACCGATCCCCAGGGGGATGGAGGCAATCAGATTGATCACTCCCATGAGGAAAAACAGTCCGAAGGCTCTCCACCAGACCTTGCTGACTGCCATTCGCGACGTTTCCATGGCTTGCCAGGGCGGCATTTTTCGATCGACGATCAAGGGCAGGGTCAGGGCGTAGCCAACGGTAAGATAAATGCCTGGGAATATAAATAATACAAAACCAGCCAGTATCAGCAGTCCCTGTAGAACCGCGGCGATAACGACACTGCCGGCCACCTTGTACCCGCTGAAAGCACTCTTCCAGGTAAGAGATCGCCCCAAGGCACGACGCACCCCCATGTACATCAAGCCCGCCGATGAGATCGAAGATACAGCTCCGATAATGAACGTAAAGGCGATATTGGCATAAATCCAGGCTACGGTTCCCGGCAGAACGCCAAGTCGCGCGGCCAGCAGGCTCAGCAGAACAACGACTCCCACAAGCACCAGCGAGAGAGTTATAAGACCCAGCCAGACACTCCCCATGGCGCCCTTGGTCTTGTCCCAGGCCGCCTTGAGCAATTCACGGACCGTAAAAGTGGTGTACGGGGGGAGCGACTCCTTCTCAGTCGATGAATCCGGCTCGGACTCTTCCGGCTCGGCTTGCTCCGCAACGAATGGCGAAAGGGTTTGCTCAAAAGGCTCGCTCAAGTCCTCCAGATCGGCATCTATTTCAGGAATCTCTGGTGTGTCGACGAGCTCACCTAACTCAAGCGCCTCGTCCTCCGCCAGTAAATTCGCCTGCTCCACTTGAGCCGTTGCCGCTACCTCTTCGTCCACCTCCCCTGGAGATGCTTCGGTTGCATCCAACGGTTCGTGTTCAGCAACCTCGGAGTGCGTTTCCAACCGATACTCTTCCGCTTCGACGGCGGGCTCCGGCGGCGATTCTACCAGGAAAATCTCCCGACACTTTGGACAGCGCACCTTCCTGCCCAGATAGGAATCATCCGCCGAACCACTCACCCCACATCGGGGGCAATGCATTTTCATGATTTTTCTCCCAACTGCGATTTGCACACCAACCCCGGTGGAATCGCATTTCTCTTCCAATCCAGCGGCACTGCCGGGTACGCAGGCCGCTCAGACGCATTGCTGCCATGCAAACGCCGAGGGCGATCAGGAGGGAGCGCACACCCGGCAATAGAGTTTTGAATCGATTTCCGTCAGGCAATCCAGACTGAGCCGAAAACCGCAGCTAACGCATCTACCAGCTGAAACCTCCCGGGTCAACCGAAACACTTCATGGCAGCCGGGGCATCTGATCTTTTTCTCCAGCAAGGTATCATCAGCGGTGCCCTTGAGCCCGCATTCGGGACAGCGTAACTTCATTCGCAACCTCCTGGAATTATATTTATACTACCTTGACAACGCTTTCGGAACGGATACCGTTCGGCCTACCTCAACTCCCGCAGGCGACGCAAACCGTTCACCCTGTCAACTCAGCAGCTGCCAAACCAATGAAACTGTAATCGCTTACCAAGCGGCACCGGGGAACTTTTACAGCCATTCATTACCAGCTCAGATTACCTATGTCCACGGTTGCCTCTTGCCCACATTCAACCGGTTAGGGGCTGCTTGTTGACAAAACAGGTGCACGACCTGTATATTTTCACTATTATTTAATAGAACATTCAGTAAATACAACATCTTTTTCGCACGCCTTTTACCCAGCGGAAAAAAATGGATATTATCCTGATCGCCGCGATGGCGGCAAACCGGGTCATAGGCCGCAACAACGCCATGCCCTGGCATATTCCGGAAGAGCTTCGTTTTTTCAAAGCGACCACCATCGGTCACCCGGTTGTCATGGGCCGCAAGACCTTCGAGTCGCTGAAAGCACCGCTTTCGGGGAGACGCAATATCGTGATAAGCAGAAACCCGGCTTACCATGCCCCGGGCGCACTGCACGCCACTTCCCTGCGTCAGGCCATAACCTTGTGCCAGGCAGACGAGACTGTATTCATCCTCGGCGGCAGTCAGGTATTTGCCAGAGCCTTGCCCCTTGCAGACGGAATCATTCTGACCGTGCTCGACCGAGCTGTAAGCGGCGATGTCTATTTTCCCGAGTTTTCCACCGAGGATTTCGAAGAGACAAAAAAAGTCCGCCATGAGAAGGCGAGTGAACCTTTTACGGTCCACTACTATCGACGTATTCGTTAGTCCAGGAGCCGCTCACTCCCCTCCTGCTGTGACACAGCTTACAACCTAACATGCCGGCTGCGGAATATCACTCTGTGGTATACCACGTCGTGGTGATAAATTTTTTATATATTTAAATTGGTTATACTATATACAGCGTGGTATTTTTTGACTTGCAAATACTCCTACACAATGGTATCGAAAAAGAAAGCGGCCACAGTAAGGTGACAGGCGACCAGCCGCTTTCATCAACCGGCATGGACGGATCGGATGATAGCTTGGAGTCCTAGGCATAGTTTTACGCCCTCTCTGCAAAGAGGGACTCGATAGAGGCAATGAGAGTTTTTTACTGCAGCACAGACAGACCGAGCGGCATTCAGTGAACAGGAGGCCCCCCAATGACCGACCTTACTTACATGATAGAAATCAACGGAAAAAAGTACCTGGTGACCGAGAAGAACCAACTGGCGGATATGCAGTCCTGGGATTCCGACATATGCGCCTGGATGGCTGAAAAAGCCAATCTCAAACTGCAGGACGAACACCGCACGGCACTTGAGTTCATCCGCGAAACCTACCGCAATCGCGACCGGCATCCGATAGTTCGGGTGGTCGCTGCCCATCTCGCCAAAAAACACGGCGCGGAAAAAGGCACACTCAGATTCTTCTACAGCCTTTTCCCTAAGGGCATCCAACAGGCAGTTATCCTGGCTGGAGTTCCGTTGCAGGGGCTCTGTTACTGATTTTTCGGCACGCGCGGCGGCAACCGCCGCACGACCTCCTCCGCTTCTCTGCTTCCCTGTAAACGTTGGCGCTTATAGGGAAGCGTTGCGGCCCCGCTTTCGCTTTTATATCCCGCCGACTTTCTCCAGGAGGCGGACCGAGAATGCCCTTTCCTCCCATATCTTCGTTGAACTCGAAAGCATTATCCTTGAAATATTAAGCATATGACTCCGGTGGTTTTTCAAGTTCGCCTCGATCTGAAAGAACATTGCTCTTCTCGGCCAACCTCTTTGGGGTTCGGCGCCACAGCTTTTTTCTTCTGCTCTCTGCAAGCAACCCTTCTTTTTTACCTGACCAACGGATAGAATAGCAGAAACGGAACCAATTGAAGCACATCGGCACTCGCTTGCGATCTCTTCCCTGTGCAAGTGGCTTACAACGCATTGGTTTGCGCAACTATTGACTTGCCCGGTGGATGGGTACGGCTCCGTTTCAATAGTGTCCATCCAGAAAAGAGACATTTCGGAGTCTATGCTTACCTGTGCTGAATCGAGACGCACTGGGATATTAAATTAACCGGAGGCATATACTGAATATCTCGGAGTCTCGTGCCTCGCTTGCCGGAGGATTAAATTTTCCAGTGCCGCAAAGACTCAGAAGAAAAAAGCCATTTCTGGATTGGCACACACCAGCAACCCAGGATGTTCGCGCAGGCGCCGTTTTCACTAACCGTCACTTGGGCATTACAGAGGCGACGGTGCCTGTTCCACTTATCAACCTTACCACTCAACAAGGAGGAAGGTTATGCCTGAAAGTGTGTACAAGATCATCGAACTGGTTGGATCAAGCTCCACTTCATGGGAAGATGCAGCGAAAAACGCGATTAAATCCGCAGGACTCAGCTTGAGAGACCTTCGCGTTGCTGAGGTCAGCACCCTGGATATGAAAATCGAGGGCGGAGATATCATTTCGTATCGAACGCGCGTAAAACTCTCTTTCAAGATCGTTTCCGATTAGCCCGGAATTTTTTTTTACAAGCAGAGTTGCCGCAGATGCAAGGCACAAGGCAAGCAGTCGACGCGATGGATTGCAGATGCCTTGAAACCATGCAGATGCGGCAAAATCCGCTCGCCGGTAGCAAGGGTATCTTTATTGGTCGAGTCATCTTTTTTCCAGCCAACAGCATTATTGTTTCGTATCCACCTTTTTTGGGATAGAATGGCCATCGAAGATGGCTCGTTGCCTGCGCCCGAGTAACCGTTCGCCAGTACAGTATTATCGCTAACCTCTTGCCTTTGTCTACGCCCCCCAATGCGTACTGAAATCAAAAGAGCTATTGAAAATGAGGAGTATCTCACCGAGGAAAAGTGCCATATCCTCGAAGTCGCCAACGATTCAGGCGACGAACTGATGTCAATTGCCCGCGCCAGGGTGGAGCCAGGGCTCACCACCGCTTGGCACCGGCTCCGCCAAACCCACGAACGCTACCTGATCGTCTCCGGAACCGGCCTCGTTGAAATTGAAAACCTATCACCTACTCAGGTAAATAGCGGAGATGTTGTCAGAATTCCAGCCGGCACCGCCCAGCGCATCACCAATACCGGCTCGGTCGACCTGGTCTTTTTCGCCGTCTGCACACCGCCATTTGCGCCGGGATGCTATATCTCTCTTGAATAATACGTGAAGCTTTCAACCCAGGCCAAAGGCCTGTTCATTACCACTGCGGGAGTGGTGGCTATCTGCCCGGACACCTTGCTCGTCCGGTTGCTGGAACTCGACCGGTGGGCGCTGATTTTCTATCGCGGCGTTATGATCGCCCTGGGACTTGCCGGCATAATGTGGATGTTCCATGGCCGAGGTACGGCTAAGGAGTTCCGCCGTATTGGCTGGCCCGGGCTGGCCGTGGCGACGCTATTTACCTGCGGTACCATCTCTTTTGTCACTTCAATTTATTTTACGACAGTCGCCAACACCCTGATCATTCTCAGCGCCTCATCGATGTTCGCCGCGCTGCTCAGCCGAATGTTCCTGCGGGAATCGATCGCCATGCGAACCTGGGCCACCATGCTCGTGGTGATCGGCGCCATCGCCTATATCTTCTCAGGAGATCTCGGCGGCGGCTCGCTCGGCGGCGACTTCTTCGCACTGCTCGCCTCCATGACCATGGCTGCAACCTTTACGGTGATGCGGGCAACTCGGGCCTGCAACATGATCCCTGCCACCTCGATCAGCGGCCTGATGACCGCGGCGATCGCCTTTTTCCCGGCCACCTTTGCCCCGCTTGGCCCACGGGCCATTATCCTGCTGGTTCTCCTCGGTGCGGTGCTGGTTACCGCCTTCGCTCTGCTCACCTTGGGGCCACGCTATCTTTCCGCACCGGAAGTGAGCCTGCTCATGCCGATCGAGACAGTGGTCGGCCCCTTTCTCATCTGGCTTGTGATCGGTGAACGGCCGGCAACCACGGCGCTGATCGGAGGCCCTGTGGTCCTTTTGGCTTTGACCGTGCATTCGCTGCTCAGCCTACGATCCAAGGCCAGGCCTATCAAGACTAGATAAAAATTTACAAAAAATACCTGGCCAGAGCGACCACCACCATGCCGGTTGCCACCGTGCCGAAGAAGTTGCGGAACCGCCAGGCTACCCAGAAGGTTGGCAGGGCCGCGAGCAGAAAGATGTTTCCCGCGCTCAGGTCCAGCCTGCCCTCCGGGCAGAACAGACCGGGGGCGAGCAGAGCTGCCAGCACCGTGGCCGGCACAAAGCTGAGCCAGCGGCCGATCCAGGGCGCCAGGCGGCGGCCGGATAACAGCAGCATCGGCAGAATCCGGGGCAGGCAGGTCACCAGTCCCATGCCGCAAATGGTCATGAAGACGAGCGATGCATCCATTGTTCCACTCCCAAACCTAAAGTTGAGGCAGCAACCGTGGCCACCACCACATGGGATTGACTGAAGCCGGCCAGCGACAGCCCGACCGAGAGAGCGGCGGCAACCACCGCCATAACGAGATAGACCGGTTTGATCACCTGGGGAACCAGAAGGGCAATGAACATCGCCGGCAGCGCATAATCCAGCCCTATGGGACGCACATCAGCGATCTGACCGCCCACCAGATAGCCTGCGAGACTGCCGACCACCCAGGAAAATTGTGAGGTGAGGTTGATGCCGAAGGATTCGGCGAGCGGCGGAGAATCCGCGGCCATTCGCAGAGAATGCAGGGCGAAAGTCTCATCGGTTAGTTCAAACCCGAACACTACAAGCTGCCACTTCCGCAGCCTACTCAACTTTGGGGCCAGGGCCGCCGACATCAGCAGATGACGGAGATTGACGATGAAGGTGGTGACGATAACCGTCAGCGCCGTGGCTCCCGAACCAAACAGACCCGCGGCTATAAGCTGGGCGCTCCCGGCGAAAACGATCACCGACATGGCCACCGCGTTCACCAGACCCAGACCGCTCTTCTGGGCAAGCACCCCATAGGCGAAGCCGACCGGAATATACCCGAGGACAATGGGCAGCGCCTGGCGCCCCCCCTTGAAAAAGGACAACAGCATCTCTTCTTCCTTTGTTGCTCTTTGGTTTCTATCTATCGCGACCTAGGAGCCTGTCGGCAGTCAAACACCTTTCGACCGGAAGAAAAAGATACCGTTTTTATGAAACCAGAGCGTAACAGTTGAGAATATCACTCAGAGATGACCGCACGAGCAAGACCGTCACTCAATCACTTGCCGGTTACACGATCGAAGAATTCAGACAACCGCTGATTGGTTCCGAACAGGTGTTCGCGCATCAGTTGCCTGGCCAAGTCCTTGTCCTGATTGGCAATGGCCTGGTAAATGCCGGTATGTTGCCTGAGAACGATCTCCAGCCGTTCCTCGCTGCAGATGAATCCGTGGAGGACGGGCTCAAGAAATTCGCGCGCGAAGTCGAAAATGGACTTCAGGGTGTGCAGGCGCAAAAAATTGTGAGAAGCCCGGGCGATGGCAAGATGAAAGGCGATTTCATCGTCCCAGGAGAAGAGTAATCGATCCGACAACTGCTCAAAGCCGGCCATCGCCCGACACAGGGCTTCCAAGTCCTCTTCCGAACGTTTTTCAGCAGCCTCCCGGGCAGACGACTGTTCGATCGATCGCCGCACCTCATAAAGCTCGACGATCCGTTTCTGATCGACCTGCATGATTTTTTTCAACGGATTGAGAGGAACCGCACTATCGACGCTCTTGACGTAATTTCCCTTTCGTTTGCGGATTTCTATGAACCCCAGGGTTTCCAGAGTGTTCAAGGCCTCACGGAGCGAGGACCGCCCCACTCCGAATAGCGCAGTCAACCGACGCTCGCTGGGAAGCTTTTCCCCGGCAGAAGTTTTCCTTCGGTGATCAGAGCGATCAGCTGGGTAACGATCTTATCCGAGACTTTCTCGACTTTAACTTCTTTGAAAACTGCATCCATACTCGCGCGACGACCCCTCTATTGGTCGGACCACATCCCCGCAAGCTGCGTCTACCACCGCTTTCAAGGATCTTTTCGCCAGTGTCCATCCAGAAATGACTTTTTCCTCAGAACTCTTCGTTGCTCTTAAATTTTATCCTTGGAATATCGGCTATATTCCTGCGGTAAAATTTTGAGAGCGCCTCTATTGAGCAGAAAAATTCTCATTTCTGGATGGACACTCGCTCGTTGCCGCTCCGCCGGAAACAGAAAGTATTCCTGGCTGATAATTGGCACTGCACCCGTAACAATTCCCGCCGACCATTGCTGATTGAACGAGCAGTTCGCAAGTATAGCAAATTCGAGCAGTCTGCGAAAGGCAAATTTCCGCCTTGACAAGTGGAGATAAATTCAATACGCTATGGTCTGACCAACAGCCAGTAAAACCAAAAGCAATCAACCTCCTCTTTGCTGGCCGTCCGGATTCGTTCCGGACAGGGACGTGTCGCCCCAACACGCCCCAACACCAAAAGAGAGATGTCGACGATAATTCTGCCCTTCGTCGACATCTGTCTTTTTTATTGCCCTCTCCTCATTCCCTGGTCGGAGCGGCTTCCCCTTAAGCCAGACCTCCTCCTCCAGCCGCCGCTTCGACCAGGGAATGCCTTTTCACTGGCTCGATTCACACCCGATCAAAAAGTGTGCGCCTTTCGTGTTCACGGCTTATCGCTCAGCAACTCGAGCGATACGAGCACTTTCACATCTTTGCCCGTCATTCCCATCTTGTAGAGCTTGCCGGTGCCGATACCGTATTGCAATCGATCAAGCGTAAGTCTCGCCGTTAAGACCCAATACCTCCTTACCATGCATTGCCGGATGCGCCTTGATGCCGGCCAGGGTCAACGGCAAGACCAAGTCGTACGTCTTCCCTTTGATGGTAAATTTTCCACGAACATTATAGAGGTTATCGGGCGCGGCGGTAATCGCCACCGACTCGAAGACCATGGTCGGATAATCGGCGACGTCAAAAAAGTTGCGGGAACGCAGGTCCCGATCCCTGCGGGCAAAACCGGTATCGATGCTCTTTGTCTGGATAACGAATTTCATCGAACTATGCTCCAGATCCGCCGGATCGAAATGAACAGTGCCGGAAAAATCGGCGAAGCGACCGCGAATATGAGCGAAAATATGCTGGATGGTAAAATAGAAATTGCAATGCGCAGGATCGAGTTGCCAATCTCGGGCAGCCGCCCGGCACTCTCCGCCTGCCCCCGCCAGCACTGCCAGCGCCAGTACGACCACCACGACAAACCTTTTCATACACCCCTCCTTGTCAGAAGTTGGGAAATTAGAAAAAATAGCTGCTTAACACCATTACAACATGAATTTTTCGGAATAGATATTTCTCCCAGAAAATCCCAACCTTCGGAAGGCCCGGGAGAGGTCCTGCATCATCGAAGCGGGACCGCAGAGAAAGATTCGGGCGGACCGATCGATGTTGCCAACCAGGGTCCGCAAACGTTCCTGATCCAACCGGCCGCCACCATCACTCCGCCTGGTATACACCAGATGAAGAGTGCTGGTCGGGATCGCCCTCAGGAGTTCATCGAGTTCGGCGCCAAGGAACATGTCCTTCTCGTCCCTGTTGGACCAGATGAGGGTTGACCGCGGCGGCGCCGACGAATTGGCCATATACCGCAACATTCCGAGCATGGGAGTGATGCCGATGCCCCCTGCCACCAGGATCACCTCGTCGTGGACGTCGCGCGCCAGATGGTTGAAGAGTCCGAACGGGCCATCGAGCCAGACCCGCTGCCCCACCGACACCCCGGCAATCCCGCTCGTCCAGTCGCCACTTGCCTTTATCATGAATTGCAGCCCGCCTCGCTCAGCCGGTGTCGAGACGATAGTGAACGGGTGCGGTTCGCCAGGCAAGGCAGTCGGCAAACCAAGAAAAACAAACTGACCCGGCAGGTAGCGAAACGTGCGCTGCGGCGGTAACTCGACGGTCAGGGCGGTGATCGCATCCCCCACCCTGGTCAGCTGCCGAATGATGCCGGGCAAGCGACGATTGCGATGCCAACGAATGATCTTGCGTCCAACAACCGTTGCCACTACCAGTAGCAGCATGCTCCAGAGAGCGGCACGGGGCACCGGTCGCGCGAAGGAATCGCTTACTTTGCTCGCGTGCACGGCCAATAACCCCAGGGCGCTGTAACCGAGCGGTCGATGCAGCCGGCGCCAAAGGCTATACGGGAGCTTAAACCACGTTCGACCCCAGGCACCGGCAACCAGCAGCAAGAGCAGCAGCAACAGGCCTGCCCCCACCAATTCCGGCCAGTATTTCCAACCAATCGGCAGATTTCGCAATCCTTCGGGTGCAAGCACCAATACGGCATGACTGCATCCAAGAGCGAGGATCGCAAGTCCATTACAGCGATGCAGCAGATACACCCTGTCCAGGCCAAGCAACCGGTCGAAAAAAGGCAAGCGGGCCGCGAGCAGAACCTGGCAGTTGAGGAGGATAGCGGTCACCAGTCCGACCATTTGCCCGCTGAGGAGCAGCTCCCGGTCAATGCCGAATTTGTACCAAAGCGACTCCGACTCATAGACAAAGGGAATAGTCAGGGCGGCACCGATTACGACGAGCAACAGGCCAATAGAGAGAAAAAGTTCCGCCTTTCGCCGGCGCGCGGACACAACTCTCCCCTCGCCGATCCCCGCATCATGCATGAGTTCTCCTTTGAGGCCTTTGGGGTCGTATTCTAAAGAGTTTCCGGTCGCAGCCGAACAGAAATCAGATAAGGCCGGGATGGCGCTCGATTTCCTCTTCTATCCGATCGGGATCCGGAGCGTTGTACCTGAGGATATTTTGCAGGTGATTGAGATTTTCCGGGTCGATTCCAGTAAACTTCACGCTCACCTTCTCCCCGTCCGTCCGCACCACCTCGCCGCTCACTTCGACATTCTGCTTCCGGTCCGCCTGGTTGAGAACGATCATCACACTGCACTCGGTCCCCACTGCCAGGGATTCACCGATAGTGAGCTGACAGCCACCGACGCTCAAATTGTCGATCCGATCAACCTTGTAGATTTTCCCAGGGATCGTCAACTCGGCGGCCATCTGGTAGGCGATCCGGCTGAATCGTCGTTTTTCCTCTTTCATTGACTTCCACCTATCCGCTGTACTCCGCCGAGGAACTCGGCGACAGTCCGCATACCTCGCCGGAACTGACCAAGGCTGAGTTTTTCATTCGGGGCATGGATCCCATCATCAGGCAGACCAAAACCCATAAGGATCACGGGCACCTTTAAAATCGCGTCGAACAGCGCGGCGATGGGAATAGACCCTCCTTCTCGCATGAATACCGGCGGCTTCCCGTAAACGGCGGCCAGCGCCTCAACCGCCGCCTGCACATAGGGGTTGTCGGGATTCACTGCCACGCCCTTGCCGCCATGAAGATAGGTCACGCGCATGCGGTGACCATCGGGCATGAAAGTGCGCGCCGCGGCCTCAAACCAGCCGAAGACCTCGTCCGGATCGAGATGGGCCGGCAGGCGAAGACTGACTTTGGCCAAGGCCTCGGCGGGTATGACGGTCTTCGCCCCCTCGCCGGTGAAGCCGCCCCGGATGCCATGCACCTCGAGGGTGGCCCGGTTCCCGAGCCGCTCCAGGGGGGGAACGTTCTTTTCGCCCACGAGCTTCTCCACCCCCATCGCTTTTTTGAGCGACGCCTCGATCCGCAGGGGATCTTCAAGCCAAAACCGCCTCTCCTCCTCGGACACCTCCGGACCGGCAGCCGATAGCTGCGCAATATTGATGACCCCGTCCTCGCCCTTGAGGCGTGCGAGCAACAGACAGAGCGCATGCACCGGATTAGGCGCGACCCCTCCATAGCTGCCGGAGTGCAGGTCGGTCGCAGCGCCCCACACCCCGATCTCCGCATAGACGATGCCGCGCAGGCCGCTGATAATCGACGGCTGCTCGGGGTGCACCATATGGGTGTCGCAGATCAAAACTGCATCGCAGCAAAGCACATCCGGATTGTCCCGCACGTAGGACTCGATGGCGGCGCCGCCGGACTCCTCCTCACCCTCCAGCAGGACCTTGACGTTCACCGGAAGTCCGCCCTCTCCCACCGCCCACGCCTCTAGAGCCGCCAGAACCAGCATCACCTGGCCCTTGTCGTCGCTTGCGCCCCTGGCATAGATGGCATCGCCCCTGATATCCGGCTCGAAGGGAGGCGTCCGCCACTGGGGAAGCGGATCCACCGGCTGCACGTCATAGTGGCCGTAGACCAGCAGGGTCGGTCTCGTCTCATCGACCTGCCACCGACCAATCACCAGCGGGTGACCATCGGTGGCGATGGTCTCCACCTCCGGAAAGCCGATACCGGCAAGTTTCCGATGGACCCATTCAGCCGCCCTGATCACATCCTGCCGATATGCTGGCAAAGCGCTGATACTCGGAATGGCCAGCCACTCGCGCAACTCGCCGATAATTCTGTCGCCTTGCTCCTCGAGATATCTCTCCCAGCCGATTGTCATCTCGCTGCACTCCGTTGTGGTAATCTTTTTTCTTATCCTATCCCACAGCCTGCCATGGCGGCAACAGCTTTTCTTATCAAGTTCACACCCCTACCAAAATGGCGCCCCGGAGGAGAAGCCAAATAGCCCACCCTGCTCGACTCTGTTTTCGTCTCGGTCCCATAGGTGTATTTTTTCCTCGTTGTCGCGAAATTTCCGAGCAACTTTGCCTTTTTTGTGTCAAAATGGGAAATTCAAAGTTTGTTTACTTCAGCAATACTCCCACGGCGGCCTCTTTCGCACGCCACCCCGGCGTTCCGATATCCCCCATGCATTGCATTGATTATTCACTGGATTTTGGCAAAAGGCGAGGAGGAAATCATCTCTGCACACAACCGCTCTACTCTTATTTAACCCTGAATGCATTTTTCAGGGCGCAACCGATGCGCGGAGAGCGTGGTGAGCGTCTGGGGTCAACACCAATCGTAGTATAGGAAAATCAACAACGGAGTCGAGAATGCTCAAGGTAGGATTTATAGGCTGGCGGGGAATGGTGGGATCCGTCCTGATGGATCGGATGCGCGCCGAAGGTGATTTCAAAGGGTATGAGCCGGTTTTCTTCACGACTTCCCAGATCGGTCAGGCCGGACCAGACATCGGCTCAGGTTCCAAACCCCTGGAAGACGCCATGGACATCGGGCGACTCACGGAGATGGACGTCATCGTCTCCTGCCAGGGCGGCAGCTACACCTCGGCGGTTTATGAAGAGCTGCGCGCGCGCTGGTCCGGTTACTGGATCGACGCGGCATCCACCCTGCGCATGGCCGAGGACGCGGTGATCGTACTCGATCCGGTCAATAGGCGAGTGATCGACAAGGCCCTGGCCGATGGCATCAAAAATTATATCGGCGGCAACTGCACCGTCTCCCTGATGCTGCTGGCCCTGGGCGGCCTCTTCGAGAACGATCTGGTGGAATGGATCAGCTCCATGACCTATCAGGCCGCCAGCGGCGCCGGCGCAAAAAACATGCGCGAGCTGATCCGCCAGATGGGCGAGCTGGCCGGAGAGGTGGCCGAACTGCTCTTGGACCCCGCTTCCGCCATCCTGGATATCGACACCCGGATCACCAAAAAACTCAATGACGGCACCATGACCACCGACAACTGGGGCGTACCGCTGGCCGCCAGCCTCATCCCCTGGATCGACCGGCCTATGGAAAACGGCCAGACCCGGGAAGAATGGAAAGGGTACGCCGAGAGCAACAAGATCCTCGGCAACAGCGGCGACCGCAATATCCCCATCGACGGTCAGTGCGTTCGGGTCGGCGCCATGCGCTGCCACTCGCAGGCCTTTACCATCAAGCTGAAAAAGGATATTTCGGTGGCCGAGGCCGAGGAGATCATCGCCGGTCACAACCAGTGGGTCAAGGTCGTCCCCAATGACCGGGAGATTACCACCCGGGAACTCACACCCCAGAAGACCTCGGGAACCCTCACCGTTCCCGTGGGCCGCATCCGCAAGATGAACATCGGCCCCCGCTATCTTACCGCATTCTCCGTCGGCGACCAGCTGCTGTGGGGCGCTGCGGAACCGGTCCGACGGGCGCTGGGCATTATCCTCGAGCATCTTGGATAAGCCGATTCTTTTCTCCGGCGTGGCGTGCGGCAACGCACGCTACGCGCCGGCATTAACCGCCAGCCGCGCGGTCCCGTGGCTTTGCATCCAAACAGAATAGACGTAACGCACTACCATGTATCCGAAAAAGCTGTACCTCGAAGTCTCCACCCGCTGCAATATGCATTGCGGGATGTGTGTCAAGCGCGTCCCTGGCAGTTCTATCTCCGACAAGGATTTTCCCTTTGAGCTTTTTGCAAAGTTGACGAGCTGCTTGAAGACAGCCGAGGCCCTGGTTTTAAATGGCATCGGTGAGCCGCTCCTTCACCCCGATCTCACGGCCATGGTTGCCCAAGCCGGAAAAATCATGCCTGCCGGCAGCTGGATCGGATTTCAATCCAACGGCCGGTTGCTCGATGCCGACAATACCGCACGATTGCTCGATGCAGGTCTCGGCCGACTCTGCATCTCGGTGGACACCCTCCCCGATGACTCCGGCGCCTGCGGTCGATTCGTTCATCAGCACCACCGGCAGGAGTCGCCCCTCGAGCTGGTCCACGGCGTTCGCACCAGGCTGGGCGCCGAACACTTCCGGTTGGGCGCCGAGATCGTTCTCTTAAAAGACACCCTGGCCAAACTTCCCGCCCTCATTGATCGGCTCGCCGCGGGCGGCGTCGATTTCATCCTCTGCACCCACCTGCTCGCCTACGACCAGGCGGCTCAGGCCGAAAACCTGTTTTGCACCAATACCAGAAAAGCCCGCGAACTCTACCGGAAATGGCAGCAAGTAGCGGAGCGCGATGGACTGCGCCTGGCGGATCTCACCGCCAAGACCTGGATCGCGCCGCGGCAGGAGGAAGAACACCGGCTGTCGGACATCTATCGGCAGATGATGCGGGAGGCCCAGACCCAGGGCATCTGGTTCGATATCAGCCGGCTCGAACAGTGGGACGAAGCCACTACCGAACAAGCCGAAGAGGCCTTCCGACTGGCAACCGAAACGGCAGCACGCGCAGGGATCGATATTTCCCTGCCGCCGCTCATCGCCACCGACCACCGCACTTGCCATTTCATCGAGGGGCAGGCGGTATTTGTCGATGTCGATGGCGAGGTCATGCCCTGCCATTCACTCTGGCATAACCACACCATCCATATGGATGGCGAGGCCAAGCATATCCGCCAGCAAAGCTTTGGCAGCTTGCGGCAACAGGATCTGCTGCAAATCTGGCAATCCGGCGCCTACCGCGAGTTTCGCAAATCAGCCGGCGCTTACGACTTCCCCTTCTGCCATAGCTGCTCGCTCGGGCCCTGCCCGGACATTACCGGCGAGTCGACCCCTTTCGGCCACGACTGCTTCGGCATCGCCGTCCCCTGCGGACATTGCCTGTGGTGCTACGACGCCATTCGCTGCCTCTAATTCCGCTCCTCTCCAAGGCTGTTTGCGGTTGCGGCGATGCGCATACCGAGCAGCCATAGGATATTACGCCGCTTTTCTTGTGATTCGCGGACGCTACCGTACCTGCACCTCAACATCGTCGAGGCGCATGGCGATACCGGAACCCGTCCGCGAACGAAGAGTGCCATTTTCCGTTCTTTTTTACGGAACTGATCATACACTGGAACACTTTCTGCATCTTCTACTGCAACCCAGAGAGCCAAAGAAGAAATCCGCCCCCTGCCAATGGGGGCGCCAGGGAGAACCCAACCAATGACTCCAGTGCATGCGCTGGTGGCCGATGACGAAGACATCACGCTGCGTCTGCTGGCCGCCTGGCTTCAACATCTCGGGTGTGACGTCACTACCGCCCACAACGGCGAACAGGCGATCACCGCCTTGGATTCGGCCGAATTCAATCTCGTCGTCACCGATCTCCAGATGGGGGAGACCAACGGCCTCGAGGTTTTGAAAAAAGCCAAACAGCAAAACAGCGAAACCGTTGTCTTCATCATCACCGGCTGCAGCGAAGAGGCCCCCCGGACCGCAGCACAAAAGATGGGCGTCGACGATTATCTGCCCAAGCCCCTCTCCATGGAATATCTGCTTGAACGTTTGCTCCAGACCCCGGTGTCCCTGCCATGCATGGCAAGCAGGACCGAGTTCTGTGGAAAACGCCGGTTGGTGTCAAAATAGTTTACACACTGTAAACCAACCTGCCAGAGCAGAGATCGCGATAAAACGCCGACGGCTCCCCCCACCCGGCCTCTTGCCTGCGCCGACGGCAACTCCAGCATACTCCGATGGGTGGGCCTTGAATTCGGGTTATACTCCCAGCGCAAAAGCATGATAAACCCGCGCCAATTCCATGCTGCGGCGGAACGGAACTTCCGTTGCTTTTTTCTGTTAAAAATGGCATCTTATCCGAAAAGGTTTATGCATTGCACCATACCCATGGTCCGCCGAGCGACAAAGAGCAGACCAGCCCGTAGCCGGCACTGATCCCCTGGGAGCAAACCCCTTGCACGTTCGTTTTGCTCCCGATCACGCAATGCCCCAAGACCGGTGTCATCTTTGTTACCAGTAGGTGAAATAAACGAACGTCGACCGATAAGGCTCTCTGGCAGCGGCCACCGGCATCGCTCGTGCGAACCGGGCGGCCCGTTTGGGGATTGAGCCCGTCCGGGTCGGCTTGATCGCATCGTCCCTTGCTGTTCCGGGATGATCGGTCGCAAGCTTACGGAAAAGGTGTATGGTCTATTCACCCATTGAAAAACCGGCACAACCCGAAGGCATCACCTGCAACCTGGACGACTATGAACGGGTGCGGGCATCCTTTTCCTGGCAGCAGGCGTGGAGCGAACTGGGAGAAGCTCCCGGCGGTGGCTTCAATATCGGCTGGGCGGCGGCGGATCGCCATGCCCAGGGCGAATCCGGCAGCCGCATAGCCATTCGCTGGCTGGGGGAAGACGACAGCTGCCGGGATATCAGCTACCGAGAACTGACGGCGGCAACCAACCGCTTTGCCAATCTGCTCGACGGCCTGGACATCAAAAGAGGGGAAACGGTGTTCTCCCTCACCGGAAGAATCCCCCTGCTCTACATATCGGCGCTCGGAACAGCCAAACATCTCAGCATGTTCTGCCCGCTCTTCGAAGCTTTCGGACCGGAGCCGCTTCTGCAGCGGTTGCGGCAGGGCGAGGCCCGGGTGCTGGTCACCACCAGGCACCATTTCGACAAGAAGATCGCGCCCATCAGAGGCGCGCTCCCCAATCTTCGCCACATCCTCCTGGTGGACGTGGACGACCACCTGGAGGCCGGAGTCTGGTCGCTGCCATGCCTGCTGGCGCAAACCCCGGATGTCTACGCCATCCCTCGAACCTCTCCCGACGATCCGGCCCTGCTGCATTTCACCAGCGGCACCACCTCCATGCCCAAAGGCGTGGTGCACGTCCACGGGGCGGCGGTCGCCCACTATATTTCGGCAAAATACGTCCTCGACCTCCATCCCGGGGATATATTCTGGTGCACCGCCGATCCCGGCTGGGTGATGGGCACCTCGTACACCATCATCGCGCCGCTGGTTCACGGCGTTACCGTGGTGGTCGACGAAGCCGAATTCTCCGCCGCCCGGTGGCTCAATATCCTCGCAACCCAGCGAGTCAACGTGCTCTATACCTCGCCCACCGCCATCCGTCGACTGATGCGGCTGCCGACTGAGCAATGGCCCGCCGGCGGGTTCCCGAGCCTGCGCGCCATCCACAGCGCCGGTGAGCCCCTCGACGCCGAAGCCGTAATCTGGGGGGAGCGAGTGCTCGGCCTGCCGATACATGACAACTGGTGGCAAACGGAAACGGGCGCGATCATGATCGCCAACTACCAGGCGATGCCCATTCGACCCGGATCGATGGGCCGACCGCTACCGGGCATCACCGCCGCGGTGGTCCGCACCTCGAAAACCGCCGCCGCGACCCGGATCGACAGCCCCGATACGGTGGGTATGCTGGCGCTGGCTCCCGACTGGCCTTCGATGTTTACCACCTACCTGCACGACGAGGCGAGATACCGGCGCAGCTTTTCCGGGGGCTGGTACCTCACCGGCGATCTGGCCCGGGTCGATGCGGACGGCTACTTTTGGTTTGTCGGCCGTGCCAACGACATGATCAAAACCGCCGGCCACCTGGTGGGCCCCTTCGAGGTGGAGAGCGCCCTCGATTCCCATCCCGCCGTGGCAGAGGCAGGTGTTTTCGGCCGACCCCACCCCATGCTCGGCGAGCAGGTGACCGCCTGCGTGGTGGTCAAGGCAGGGTTCACCGCCGACGAGCGGCTCCGCGACGAACTGATAGGATTCGGACGGCGAAGACTCGGGTCGGCGGTGGCGCCGAGAGAGATCTTTTTTGTTCACATCCTGCCGAAAACCCGCTCCGGCAAGATCCTGCGGCGCCTCCTCAGGGCCCGGATAGAAGGGGAGCCGGAAGGCGATATTTCCACCCTGGATAGCGAGGAATCCGACTTTCCACGGCCATAAAGCAAGAGGATACATTTACTGAGCAGAGATTCGGAAAACCAAACCTGGTGAACGGTTAATCCCAAGAGGAGATGCGCCATGACCGTGAGAAATCTCGATGCCATGTTCCACCCGTCGACGGTCGCCCTGATCGGCGCCAGCCAAAAACCGGCCAGCGTCGGGGCGGTAGTTGCCGCCAACTTATTTTCCGCGGGCTTTTCCGGCGAAATCTTTCCCGTCAATCCGAAATATGCCGAAATATCGGGGCATCGTTGCTACCCCGATATCGACAACCTGCCTCGGCCCGCTGATCTCGCGGTCATCGCCACCCCGCCCGACACCGTCCCCGGCCTGATCGCGAGGCTCGGGGCACAGGGCACCCGGGCGGCGGTGGTGCTCACCGCAGGATTTGGCGAGGGCGGCAACGACTCCGGAAAACGGCTGGAAACCGCGATGCTCGAAGCGGCCCGTCCTCACCTGTTGCGCATCGCCGGCCCGAACTGCCTCGGGATCATGGTGCCCGGGCACTGCCTCAATGCCGGCTTCGCTCACATCGCGCCGCTTACCGGCAACCTGGCCTTTGTCGCCCAGTCCGGAGCCATCCTGACCTCGGTGCTGGACTGGGCCACCTGCCGTGAGATCGGTTTCAGCCATTTCGTCTCCATCGGCGACATGGCGGACGTCGATTTCGGCGACATGCTCGATTACCTGGCCGCCGACGGCCCGACCCGCGCCATCCTCCTCTATATCGAGGCCATCACCCACGCCCGCAAGTTCATGTCCGCTGCCCGGGCCGCCGCCCGGCTCAAACCGGTGATCGTGGTCAAGGGCGGTCGCTTTCTCGAAGGCGCCCGGGCCGCCGCCTCCCACACCGGCGCCCTGGTCGGCCTCGACGCGGTGTACGACGCCGCCTTTCGCCGGGCCGGCATCCTGCGGGTCATGGACATGGAGGCCCTATTCAACGCGGTCGAAACCCTGGCCATGGCCCAGCCGCTCAGCGGCGACCGACTGGCCATCATCACCAACGGCGGCGGCGCCGGAGTGCTGGCTACCGACGCCCTGATCGAAAAGGGTGGCAAAATGGCCACGTTGGCCCCGGAGACCCTCGCCGCGCTGGATACGGTATTGCCGCCAACCTGGAGCCATACCAATCCCGTCGACATTATCGGCGACGCCCCGGGTTCGCGCTATGCCGAGGCCATCACCACGTTGCTCGCCGACCGCAACGTCGACGCCATCCTCGCCCTGAACTGCCCGACCGCCATCACCTCCAGCACCGAATCGGCTCGGGCGGTGATCGAGGCGGTGCAGAAACATCGCACGGCTTTTCGCCGACCGACGCTGCTCGCCGGCTGGCTGGGTGACGGGAGCGCCGTCGAGGCCCGGCAGATGTTCCGCCGAAACCGCATCCCCTGTTACGAAACGCCCAGCGACGCGGTGCGCGGCTTCACGCAGATGGTGCGTTTCCAGCACAACCAGGAGATGCTGATGGAAACGCCTCCGGATCTCCCCACCCACTTCCACCCGGAAACCGCCCGTGCCAAGGAGGTCGTCGGCCGCGCCCTGGCCGACGACCGAGGCTGGCTCAGCGCGGATGAAGTCTGCAATGTGCTGGCGGCCTATGCCATCCCGGTGGTGGACAGCTTCTCCGCCGCCACGCCCGAGGAGGCCGCCTCGATCGCCGAATCCCTCGGTGGGCCGGTCGCCATCAAGATTCTCTCCCCCGACATTCTCCATAAATCCGATGTCGGCGGGGTGGTCCTCGATCTCGATAAGCCCTCCCTGGTGCAACTCATCGCCGAGGCCATGGCCGAACGGGTACGACGCTTCAAGCCCGAGGCGAGGCTGCAGGGCTTTACCCTGCAGCGAATGATCCGGCGGCCCCAGGCCCGGGAACTGATCATCGGGGTGCTCGACGATCCTCGTTTTGGGCCAGTGCTCCTCTTCGGCCACGGCGGAACCGCCGTGGAGGTGATCGACGACCAGGCCCTGGCCTTGCCGCCGCTCAACATGCGGCTGGCCCGGGAGGTCATGGAACGTACCCGCGTTTACAACCTGCTCAAAGGATATCGCGCCACTCCGGCGGCCGATATCGATGCCATCGCCCTGACCCTGATGAAGATCTCGCAGATGGTCTGCGACCTGGCCGAACTCGTCGAAATGGATATCAATCCGCTACTGGCCGACGAGCACGGCGTGCTCGCCCTCGATGCCCGCATCCGGGTGGCGCCCGCCAGGGTTTCGGCGACCGAGCGTCTGGCCATCCGCCCCTATCCCAGCGAACTGGAGGAAACCCTGACCCTGCCCGACGGCAAGCAGCTGTTGCTGCGGCCGATCCGTCCCGAGGACGAACCGGGGTTTCAAGAAATTTTTGCATCTCTGTCCCCGGAGGAGATCCGCATGCGGTTTCTCCATCCCATGAAAACCATGACGCACAAGCTGGCGGCCAGGCTCACCCAAATCGACTACGACCGGGAAATGGCGCTGGTGCTCGAAGGCCGCGACGCCGGTGACCGGCCGATATTGTACGGCGGCGTCCGCATCAGCGCCGACCCGGACAACGAAGAAGCGGAATTCGCCATCCTGCTGCGTCGGGAGATGACCGGCTCCGGCCTCGGCCCCATGCTGCTGCGGCGGATCATCAACTATTCCCGGAGCCGCGGTATCCGCCGGCTGGTGGGTGAAGTGCTGGGCGACAACACCCCGATGCTCAAACTCGCCGCAGCCTTCGGATTCAGCAATCGAGCGGTTCCGGACGATCCGGGAATACGCAAGGTAGAGCTGGAACTGGACAGGGAGATGAAATAATTCATCGGCCTCTGAGGTAGCGGATACACCCGTTGAGCGTGCCGAATTTGGGGTAATCGAGTTCGGGCACCTCGATCCCCAGCTCCGTTTCCAGATTGGTGACCAGACTCAAGCAGTCGATGGAGTCGAACTCGAACTGGTCGCGAAAACGGGTGTCCGGTTCCAGCTCAGAAAGATCGGCTTCCGGCACGATTTTCGCCAGCAGCCGCAACACCAATTCCTTGATATCCTTATCTTCCACGTTTCTTCCCCCCTTACGATCGGCCATACCGATTTGTGCATCAGCCCGGATTTCTCCAAAGACAGAGTGAATCAGGCGCAAGACTACTCTCAGCCTATCTTTTTTTCCGCTGCGGATCAATGGTCAATACCATCCTGAATTCCCCTCAATTCTTCAGCTGTTATTGCACTCCTCTGCATACAGGATTACAGTAAACGTTCACCACGCATCGATTTGGACAATATTTGGCTAACCCGCTGAACGATTACGCATTACACTACTCTGCATGAATACCTCATCCACCACGCCACGACCCGAAGGCGACATGCTGCTGCAAACCCTGGCCATGCCGGCGGACACCAACCCCAACGGCGATATTTTCGGCGGCTGGATCATGGCGCAGATGGATATCGCCGGCGGCATCCTGGCCAAGGAAGTCGCCCAGTCGCGAGTAGTCACCGTGGCCGTCGACTCCATCCATTTCATTAAACCGGTGCATGTCGGCGACGTGGTCTGTTGCTACGGGAGGGTCATGAAAGTAGGCACCACCTCACTCACCCTGCAACTCGAAGTCTGGGTCAAGCCCACCCTGCACTCGGATAACAACGGTCACGATCTGTTCAAGGTCACCCAGGCGGCCTTCACCTATGTTGCGGTGGACGAGTTCGGCCACAAACGCCCGGTCGCCAGCAACAGCTGCCCCTTGCCCTGAACGAATCTTGAAATTTCTCCCCAGACCATGCAGCGCCATCGTCGAAAGTATTTTGGCAATGAACATAGCCTCCTAGAGTTCACCACCAAAATTTTGCAGCCGACAGCGCCCGAACCGAGGAAAAATGGGGCCTAAAATCCGTTTGCCATCCTCGCCGCTTCCTGGTATCTAGTTGCTGACGGTCGCGCCCGAAACGACAAGGCGACCGCAAACACCAAGTGTATACGTAGTGTCTCCTTTGAGCGGGCACCCTCCGGTTATTACTTATCGGAGCAGCCGGCAGTCATCTCCAGCCCCTTCTCCGGCCATACTTCCCTCCGCAAGGATTCTCTTCGATCACTCAGACTTATGCGGGATGCTCAGGGATCAACGCCACCTTATCCCGAGATCCTTGTTACTTTTTCAACCTGGCAGGAGTATGACATGACAACAGCAAAAAGCGGCGACAACGTAACGATTCATTACACCGGCAGACTTGCCGACGGCTCCATTTTCGACTCATCCGCGGGTGCCGACCCCATCTCTTTTACCCTCGGCGGCGGAGAACTCATCGATGGATTCGAAGACGCCATCATGGGGATGGTGGTCGGAGAGAAAAAAACGGTGATCGTTCCCCCGGAAAAGGCTTATGGCGAACGCCATGACGAAATGATAATCGATGTGCCGCTCTTCCAGCTCCCCACCGACATCACACCCGAAATCGGTCAGCAACTGGAGTTGACCAGCGAGGACGATGAGCAGTATGTTGTGGTCATCACCGACATCACCAACGACCACATCACCATCGACGGCAACCCGCCACTGGCCGGCGAAACGCTCACCTTCGATCTCGAACTGGTCGAAGTCTGCGCCTAAGACCTTCTCCCTGAACTCAAAAGCAAACCGCAATGCGCATCCTGCACCTGAAACATCCTCGGCTGCAGATTGACGAATTCACCCCGCGGTTGGGTGAATTCTGGTGTCTGTACGGGGCCGGTCATTCCGGCCTCGACGCATTCCTCGCCCTCCTCGAGGGCGGGCTTACCGAGGCAGAAGCAGAGGCCATCCACCTTCCCGAAACGCCGGAAATCGTCTCTCCCGCCCGGCAGCAGCGGATCTACGAAGACGAACTTTATAACGACGACTCGGACTTTCTCGACAGGTGCGATCCCGGCACCCCGGCCCGGGATTTTCTGCCGGCGGATTCGCTGGACACTCCCCTGATCGATGAGTTCGCCATGCGCGAGGCGCTAGATACCGGCTACCGGCAGCTCAGCTCCGGGCAAAGCCGGAAACTGCTGCTGCTCCAGGCCTTGCTCGGCGGGGCAAGCACCATTGTAATCGACTCGCCCTACGACGGCCTCGACCACACGGCATGCCTCGAACTCGACCACGCTTTCAGCCGCCTCACCCGCCCGGATCTGCGGCTTTTCGTGCTGGTTCGCAACCATGAGGACATCCCTGGGTGGTGCAGCCATCTCGGCATTTTCGCCTATGGAAAACTGGTCCACAACGGCACCATGGAGGAAGGGCTACCCAAATTGCCGCAACTGACAACCAGCAGCACCATGCCCTTTCAACTTGCGGTCCGGCCCGAACGACTGTCACCAACAGGCAAGGACCACGATGTGCCGGGCCAAGAACTGGTGCGCCTGCGCCGGGGATATGCCGGCTATGGCGAAAAAACGCTCTTTACCGACCTCGACCTCACGGTTATCCGAGGCAGCCATACCCTTGTCACCGGCCCCAATGGCTGCGGAAAATCCACGCTGCTGCAGCTCATCACCGGCGACAACCCGAAATGCTATGTCAACGATCTGCGATTATTCGGCAGAAAACGGGGCAGCGGTGAGTCGATCTGGGAGATCAAGCGGCACATGGGCATCGTCTCGCCCGAGTTACACCGCAGCTACCGAGTTCCCGGCTCCGCCCTGCAGGTGGTGCTCTCCGGGCTCTTCGATACCATCGGTCTCTACCAGCGACCGAGCGAGCGGCAGCTAACGCTTGCCAGACAGTGGCTGGCGGCCATCGACCTCGAGCGAGACGCCACCACGGCTTTTCGCCAGCTGAGCTACGGCGACCAGCGGTTGGTACTGATCGCCCGGGCCTTGATCAAGTTCCCGCCATTGCTCATTCTCGACGAGCCGACCCAGGGGCTTGACGGCGACGGCCGCCGGGGGCTGCTGGATTTTCTCGAAAAAGTGGCTGCTGACGATATCACCACCATCCTCTACGTCAGCCACCGCCAGGATGAATTCCGCGCCTTTTACCGCCAGCATATCCGGCTGGAAACCTTCGGCCGAAAGAACTGAGCGACTGCGCTCACACCGAGCTGGCCGCATCCGCGCTCTTTACCTGGCGCTCCGGGTTTTCCTTTTCGTTTTTCGGTAGAGCCTGTCGGATTATAGGCATTTTTGCTCAGATCAGGCAAACTCGAAAAAATTACCGGAGGCATATACTGAATATTCCGAGGATAATTTTTTCGAGTTTAACGAAGATATGGGAAAAAGGGCATAATCCGATAGACTCCTAGACATGTATACTACCAGGCTGGAACGTGAAGGAGTAGCGAACGGCTCGACAATCAAAGTGCAGCCGTTCAGCCTCCGCAATATCCCACCGGAGACCGCATCCCATGAAACGTAAGCACCTCCTGCTTCTCCTGTTGCTTGTCGTCCTCGCCACCCTGCTCGCCTGCTCCAATTCCGAGGAGAAGAAAACCAAGCAGACCTCCAACGACAGTATCTCCCAGCAACTCGGCAAACAGGCCGTAAAAGCGATCAAAACCCCCATCGACAAGGCGAAGATGGCCCAAAAGCTGGAAGAAGAACATAACCGTGAGGTCCAGGAGAACCTCAAACATCAATGATCCTTTGATCGCCCTGATCATTTCCGCCATCTGGGAGAACCACCTCTGGCGCGCGGCCGCCCTTTTGGTGCCGACCAGTTCCATCCGGCCTCCAGAAAAATAATCGTTTTGAATATCTATCAACAACAAGGCTGTTACAGGCATCTTTGTACCTCCTTGGATCGGAATGAACGTTTGCGTTATTTGGTTCGCAATCGAGCGCTCGATGATGTTGTGGTATTGTACCGGCTCCGAATTGGCTGTACAGTGTGAGTAGCGTCAAATTGCAGGCCGCTTGAGACACTGAGCATCACACCTTTGATCACCGAGGGAACCATGACCCACTCCATCGGTATCGTAGCGGTGCCGAACTGCATGTCGTCGAGCGTCACCGGACCGTACGACATCTTTTCGATGGCCGCCTATGAATGGCAACGGTTGACCGGGCTGCACCACGAGCCGCTCTTCCAGCCGATCGTCATCTCCCTCGACGGTCGCCCGGTAACCGCATTCAACGGCCTGTCCATCCACGCCGAGCATGCCATTTCAGCTTCCCGCCGGTACGACATTGTTTTTTTGCCCACCGTTTTCGGGGACCTTACCGATCTGCTCCCCCTGAAGGCTCTCCCCGACTGGCTGCGTACCCAGCATGCCAACGGCAGCTGCCTTGCCTCGGTGTGCGCCGGATCTTTTCTTATCGCCCAAACCGGGCTTCTGAACGGCAGGCGGGCCACCACGCACTGGAAGTTGGCGGACAATTTCGCCGCCCGCTTCCCGCAGGTGCTCCTGCAACGGGAAAAGATGCTTGTCGACGAGGGTGACATCATCACCGCAGGCGGAGTCAGTGCCTATCAGGACCTCTCACTCCACATCTGCCGACGTTTCGGTTCCCATGATTTGAGTTCCTCGCTGGCCAGGATGTTGCTCATCGATCCGGGTCGCACCAGCCAGGTTCCCTACCACTGGCGCCCCTCGACAACCGGTCACGGCGACCAGGAGATCTCCATTGCCCAGCAGTGGCTGGACACCAACTATACGACCAGCTTCAGCATGAGCGAACTCGCCGATCGTGCCGGCCTGGGCGAGCGCACCTTCAATCGCCGCTTCAAGAAGGCAACCGGTGAGCCGCCCCTCGAGTATCTGCAGCGACTGCGCATCGAGGCGGCCAGGCATCTTTTGGAAACAACAAAGGAAAATCTAGACGACATCACCTTCAAGGTGGGCTACGAGGATACCAGCTCGTTTCGAAAACTGTTCAAGCGACATACCGGACTCACCCCGCATGCCTATAGGAAGAGGTTCTATTTTCTGCCGTAACTGGGCGAAAGCCAACACAGATGTGCCAGCGGAGGATGTGGATGCGTCGCGGCCGAGGTCGGAGATGCCGCAGGACGCCGATGAGGGGTGGGGAAAATCGCGCAGGCTGTCGGCGCTGCCTTCGAGTCGAAACCAGCGCACTACCGGCAGCCGACAGGCTCTTAGCAGCCTAGTCAGCCTAAGCTGCCGCCACGCTCTTGCCGGTAAGCTCAGCCACCTTGGCGGTCACCGCCTGCTTGCCGGTACGGCAGAGGCTGGGTTGAACGTCCGGGTGAGTGACCACCGCCATCGCGTATCCCTCGCAATCCGGAAATCCGCAACCGCCGCACCGTGCCAGGGGCAGAAATTCGAGTACTTGCCTCACCAGTGAATTGGCCTCGTTAGCAAATTTGCGCGCGGCGATAGCCAGGCCAATGCCACACGCCAGGCTGGCACTGCCCAGCAACACCACGCCGCCTATCGCGATTTTTATCAATTCCGGATCCATATTGCTGCTCCCAACTCCGTCAATGATGATTGTTCACCGGGATGACCCCAGGACGCCAAGAACAACGGCGGGTCAACGTTATCGGCCAAACTACCCACGACTCTAACACGGTGGAGTTCAAACTTCCAGGAGGCTGTTGGATTATAGCCATTTTTTCTCAGATCGAGGCAAACTTGAAAAAATTACCGGGAGTATATGGCTAATATTCTGAGGATAATTTTTTCGGGTACAACAAAGCTATGGGAAAAAAGGGCATGATCCGACAGCTTCCTGGCCCGGAATCCGCCCAGCGTATATCCTTTTTCCCGTCTTTTAGTTTTATTTTTCATAGCTCCGTGGTTTAAATGCAACTTTTGTTTACGGCTCTACCAATACCGCTCCCTTGAGAATCAGGCTTACGCATACCAATGAACCTCTCACCCCAAAACTCCGTCTTGCGCAACCTCTTCCAGGCACCGGTGACCCAAGTCGTAACCGGCGCCTTTATGATCAGTTTCTCCGGAGTCTGGGTCACCATCGCCGCCGTCCCCCCCACCACCTCCGCCTTCTACCGGACGTTCCTGGGCTTTCTTTTCCTTTTCATCGCTGCGTTTACAACCGGCGAGCCCAGACGTCTACGGCCAAGGCAGGTATGGTTCACCTTCTTTTGCGGATTGACTTTCGCCCTCGACCTCTACGTCTGGCATGTGAGTATCCTGCATGTCGGCCCGGGCCTCGCCACCATCCTCGGTAATTTCCAAGTCTTCCTCATGGCAGCCTGCGGTTTTCTCTTTTTCGGTGAAAAACTGCGGCTCCGCTTTCTGCTGTCGCTGCCCCTCGCCGTTTTCGGCCTGTTTCTGGTGATCGGGCTCCACTGGCAGCTGCTGTCCGCATCCTATCGCGTCGGAGTCTATTACGGTCTTTTAACCGCGCTTTGTTACACTGTTTTCCTGTTGCTGCTCCGCAATATTCAGGTTCGTGACAGCGCGGAGCACCGGTTCGTGCCCTTGATGCTGATCTCCCTCTTCACCGCCGCGCCGCTGGCCGCCGACATCGGATTTTCCGGGGGCTCTTTTGCCATCCCCACTCTCGGCGGCGGCCTCGCCCTGCTCGCCCTGGGGTTGTTCAGCCAGGCGGTGGGCTGGCTACTCATCGCCAGCGCCATGCCCAAAATCCGCGCGTCCCAGACCGGACTTCTTCTGCTACTGCAACCCTCGCTCGCCTTCGTCTGGGACGTGCTGTTTTTCTCCCGGCCTACCTCGCCGATCCAGTGGCTGGGAGTCTCGCTTACCCTCTGGGCCATCTACCTCGGGATTACCGGCAGCCGCGAACGTAATCCGAGGTGAATGATTGTTCACCTCGCTGATGACGGCAGAGCAAAACCGCCGATAACGTTAGGCAGTCCGGCATTGCAATTTCCCGAAGAAGTTGTATTTTTTTAAGATGAAACTCGATATCGGCTGCCGCGGGCAGCCTTCTCTCGCAGTCGTTATGTGATCGCCATGAAAATACTGAGTTACACCGACGCACCCTCTCACAAGTTCGACAATGAAATCGCCAAAGGGGTTACCGGCCGGGTGGTCATCGGCAAGAAAGACCGGGCTGATAATTTCTGCATGCGGGTCTTCACGCTCGCCCCGGGCGGATTCACCCCGCGCCACTCCCACGACTGGGAACACGAGGTTTTCATCCACTCGGGCAAGGGTCAGGTGTACAAGGACGGCGAATGGCACACGGTAACCAGCGGCACCGCGGTTTTTATCCCCGGCAACGAGGAACACCAGTTCATGAACGGCGGTGCCGAGGATTTTGTCTTTATCTGTCTCATCCCTTCCGGAGTCGACGAAATCTGAGAACGGTAACGGCGCAACACACCGACACCAGCGGATCTCTTCCCCATGGGTATTTCACCCGACCTGCTTGCCCATCGCCACGGGCATTTACCGGTAAGCCAAGCGCTTGACGAGTTACTCGCGGCCCTGAACAGGGGGCATGCCGTCTTAAGCGCGCCTACCGGCTCGGGCAAAACCACCTTGACCCCGCTGGCGCTACTGGCTTCGCCGCGCTTTGTCGCCACCGGCATCGTCATGCTCGAACCGCGCCGCATTGCCGCCAGAGCCGCCGCGACACGCATGAGCCAGATGCTGGGCGAGGAGGTGGGCGGCACCGTTGGCTATCGTACCCGACTGCACTCCAGGGTCTCGGCGGCAACCAGGATCGAAGTGGTTACCGAAGGCATCCTGATTCGGAAGCTGCAACAGGATCCTGAACTCGCCGGTATCGATCTCGTCATTTTCGATGAGTTCCACGAGCGCAGTCTGCAAGCCGATCTCGGACTTGCCCTCTGCCTCGATCTGGCCGAGCTGCGCGACGACCTGCGCCTGCTGGTGATGTCCGCCACCCTGGAAACCGAACCCGTCAGCCGCCTGCTTGACGACGCCCCCGTGATCACCGCCAGCGGCAGGAGCTATCCGGTGGATATCCGCTACCTGCCTGAAATTGGCGCATCTTCATCCATCGCGGACCAGGTCGCACGCGGGGTTCTCCAGGCCTGGCATCACGATTCTGGCGATATCCTCGCCTTTCTGCCCGGCGCTGCGGAGATCCGGCGCTGCCTGCGGCTGGTGACTACCGAGCTGCCCGAAGCCCTGGTGCTGCCACTCTACGGTGACCTCAGCCACCAGGAGCAGGACCGGGTATTTCGAGCAAGCGAGGGGCAGCGCAGGGTCATCCTCGCCACCCCCATCGCAGAGACCAGTCTCACCATCGACGGCATCGGTTGCGTGGTGGATGGCGGCTGGCATCGTCGGCCGATCTACGACCCGACCAGCGGGCTCACCCGGCTGGTGACCCAACGCATCTCCCGCGCTTCCGCCGATCAGCGAGCCGGGCGGGCGGGCCGCACCGGGCCGGGCAGCTGTTATCGGCTCTGGAACGCCGAGGTCGATCATAGCCTGCCCGCCAGAACACCACCGGAGATCCTCCACGGCGACCTCACTCCCCTGGCTCTCGAATTGGCCCTCTGGGGCGTCACCGATCCCCACCAGCTCCGCTGGCTCGATCCGCCTCGTGAGAGTGGCTGGGAGAGTGCAGTCAACCTGCTTCGCCAACTGCAGCTGCTCGATCGCCGCGCCGCTATTACCCCTCTAGGCCGACGTATCGCTACCCTGCCCTTGCATCCCCGGCTCGGCTTGATACTGGTTGAAGCCGAACGGCGCGGCTGCCCCCGCACCGGCTGCTTGCTGGCCGCCCTGCTTTCCGAACGTGACCCCGTCAAAGGTGAAATACAATCTGCCGATATCGAGGAACGGCTCAGGATGCTGGCAACGGATGGCAAAGATCTCGATTCCAGTTACCCCAATGCAGACGGGAAGCTCTGCAAACGGCTTGCCCAACAGGCCGGGCAGTGGCAACGGCTGCTGGCCTGCCCGCCAGAACAGCGACTCGCCTTTACTGAGATAGGCGACCTGCTGGTAGCAGGTTTTCCCGACCGCATTGCCCTGCAGCGCCCGGGAGCGCCGCACCGCTATCAAATGGCCGGCGGCCGAGGGGCTGAGCTGGCACCTGCCGACCCCCTGGCCGCATCCCGCCTGCTGGTTGCCCCCAGAGTCGATAGCCGGCAGGGAGACGGCCGCATCTTCCTGGCCGCGCCGCTCGATCAGGGCGACCTGCAAAAACAGCACGGCAACCTCCTTCGAGAAGTGCAATGCATTACCTGGGACGACAACACCGGTCGGGTGCAGGCAAGCCAGGATCTCATGCTCGACCGGCTCGTTTTGCGCAGCCGGCCGATCACCGATCCGAATCCGGAAAAAATGAGCGAGGCGCTGCTTCATGGGGTGCGCCAACGAGGCACGAAAGCCCTGCCCTGGACCCGCCAGTCGCGCGAACTCCAAGCCCGCATCGAATTCCTCGCCGGACGGCACCCCAACGAGTGGCCGGCTTTGAGCGACGAGGCGCTACTTGCCGACCTCGACTGGCTGGCTCCCTATGTTTTAGGCATGCGAGGCCTCGATCACTTACGCCAACTCGACCTGAAAACCATACTTCTCTCCCGGCTCAGCTGGCCGCAACAACTCCAACTCGACCGCCTGGCGCCCACCCACTTGCAGGTGCCGAGCGGCTCGAAAATCCGCCTCGATTACTCACCCGGCCAACCACCCGTGCTGGCGGTTCGCCTCCAGGAACTCTTCGGCCTCACCGACACACCCCACGTCTGCAACGGCGAGGTAGCCGTTCTGCTCCACCTTCTCTCACCCGCCGGCCGTCCCATGCAGGTCACCACCGATCTCGCTTCTTTCTGGAGCACCACCTATCCACAAATCAGAAAGGAGCTGGCGGGCCGGTATGTCAAACACTATTGGCCGGAGGATCCTTTTACGGCGAGCCCCACCGCCACTACCAAGAAGCGGATGGGCTTGTAGGACCGGTTTCGCTTATCCACCATTAAATACCATTCTCATCAACTGGTACGACATCGAGAACTGGTGCATGGGTTTACGGGTTGATCGGGGTGCAGGGCCCGGACAACCAGGAAAGCCAGCGCCAACTGGCAGTATAACGCCAACAACCAGCTGACTGGCTACGATACCACCACGTTTACTTACGACAACCAGGGTAACATGCTAAAAAAGACAGTGGCAGGAGTAACCACCACCTTCAGCTGGGACGCTGATAACCGCCTGGCAAAAATCAGCGACCGGGACGGCGCCATCATCGCCACCTATTATTATGATCAGTTCGGCCGCCACCTCTGGAAAGAGGTGGGCGTGGTCAAAACCTATTTCCACTACAACATCGAAGGACTGGCCGGCGAATACGACGCCGCCGGCAACGAACTGCGGACCTACGGCACCAGCCCGGTTCGCCCTGGTCTACCTATCCCCTTTTCGTCGAGATCAACGGCGAGTACTACTGGTACCAGAACGACCACCTTGGCACCCCACATAAGATTATCGCCGGAAACGGCACTGTTGTCTGGGCTGCGGGCCAGGATACGTTCGGCAATGCCACGGTGGAAGTTGAGCAGATTGTCAATAATCTTCGATTTCCGGGGCAATACTTTGACCAGGAATCTGGATTGCATTATAATTGGCACAGATTTTATGATTCAAGTACTGGGCGGTATATCTCGGCTGATCCGATTGGGCTTGCTGGGGGAATGAATTTGTATGCTTATGTTGAAGGGGATCCTGTTAATTTTATAGATTCATCGGGATTGAAAATGCGTCTAACAGGAAATGATTCCGATAGGCAGATACTAAAAAATGCATTGAACAAAATGACAGGTTCTCAGCTTGAGATGGACGGCGATGGTTATTTATATGGAACTATAGGTGATGGCGTCGAGTGCATGAAAGAATGCTTGGACAAAATTATTAATGGTTCCAATTATGTTGAAATTAAATTCGATGATACTGACAACGCTTATCTTCACGACGGTGGACATTGGACACGTATAGATCGTTCGATTGAGATAGCTCCTGAACATAAAAATCCAGGACAACGTGATTTCTTGTACTGGGGTAGTGGTAGAAGAACTTGGAAAAATTTGTGGTTAAGGAAAGTAGATCAAGTTCAATATCCAATGTCCATGGAAGAGGCAATTGCTCACGAACTAAGCCATGCCTGTGACTTCTATAATAAATATTATAAACATGACAATTATAAGGCTCGAAAGTGGGAAAATGCTGTGAGGAGATATCATGGTCGTCCTGAACGTAACTAATTCTCTTTCATTCTACAACTAGTTGATATGTCGAAGAGGAATATAATATTTATTATTTGTGTCTGTCTCATAAGCTTTTTACTTTGGAACAGTTTTCCGTACGTGATCGACGCTTATTTTAAAGACAAGTATTTGAAACAAGTTGGCATGTTGGAGAATTATATTGCCAATCTAATTAACGGAGATTATAATAATGTTAACAAATTGACTTCTAAAGAATCGAAACTGCTCAAACGAGATGTTCAAAATCTCCTATCCGTCGAATTCAAGAAAGTAAAAACTGAGTCCATGCTTGTATCGTGGGCTGAATTAACGACTGATTCCAATAGTATAAGTAGATGTTACCTCTATGTTTATTTTAACCGAGACAGAACATCTATGATCAAGGCAGTAATTAAAAATGAGCATTCCGATAATTTATGGAAGATTGAAAACATATTCTTTGAAGATCATTATTTTGATGATGTTGCCGATAAGGGAGAGAAGGGGACATCCTATACTCCCCCTGTCAACAAAAAACTACAAAATGTGATATATCATTTCAAATCAGCATGTTAGAGATTGGCTCGTTTTCTGGACACATCTCTCCCTATTTCTTCTTCAAAAAAAAGAATCGGCAGTCCTGTGTCGGCGGTTCTCACCATCGGCTAACCCTGCATCTCATCGTTACAGCTATCCGGTATGCCAAATATCTCATGGCCACCCATCATCCCTTATCCAGATTGCAGAGTTCAGTGAGAGCCCCAGTATTGTCCCTCCCGAGATCCGTAAACGGTCTCCACGCCCATAAACGGGGTCTTCTCGCCGAACAAAACAGTAGGTAGCTATTCAGCTTTGTTGTCATGATTGCCGGACTTCGTCCGGTAAGTGGGTTTTTAAGGCATGGGGTACAGCAAAATATCGGTGGAAGGGGGGGGAGTCCGGAGACTCCTCCCCCGGGCGATATTTCACCGCACCATTCGGCTATCCCTCGGCAGGTTGCTCCCCAGCAGAGCCTGCTTCCGTTTCACCGAACCTCTGTATTCAATAAGTGTTCACCTTGAAATTTTTCTCCTGATTTCAGGAGACTCCAGGAAATAACCAGCATCTTGGAGGCCAGTTTAACCCGCATTTTCGTCTTTATGCCACGCTCCCGTTCACGTCCTGATAAAATTTTGGTGTAATATTCAACAAAGTATTTGTTGCGATACGAAGCTATAAGACCTGCCTGGTATAATGCGTATCTCAGTCTTGCATTGCCCTTCTTGGACACCTTTGTGGGGGCATTTATGCTATTTTTTCCGCTGCGGCTGGCAGACAGATCTAGACCTGCAAGCTTGAGAACCTGCTTGGCACTGGTGAACCTATGCGGATCTCCAATCGCCGCCAATATTGCCGCTGCTGTGGCCGGGCCTACTCCTGGGATACTGATTATGTTTGTATAGCCGGAAATCTGGGTGCAGACTGCATTGATTTCAGCGTCTAGTTTCTTAATCGATTCACGGATTGAATTAAGCTGATCCACAAACACTTTTGCTTCAAAGGCAACCGATTTTCCGACCTTACAGCCGATCGATTGCCGGGCGGCATCCTGTATCAAGTGAAGGTGCTCACGCTGGCCAGGTCCTTTATCGCAACGAGTTACCATCCGCTCAAAATTCCTAAAATCCATGGCCGCGATCTTTTGTGGATCCAGACACCATTTTACAATTGCCAGATTTACACTTTCTCGTTTCCCATAAAATTTATCCAGTTCAGGAAAAAACTGGCTTACCAGGTGATTCCTGATGCGCATCCGGACGCTGTGTTCCTGGCGCTTCAGTTTTTCTCTGAAGGAAAGGAAGTTACGTAAATCACGTATTTGCTGTGACGGATAATCATAATAAAGCACCTTAGCCTGGGAGATGAGATCGGCAGCATTGGCGCAGTCCTTGGTATCATTTTTATCCCATCGACCGTCAAGCAACTCCCGGTTATGTTTCACAGCACCGCTGGAAACAAGTACCAATTGAAAGCCTTTGGTTATGAGATATTCAGACAACGGTTTGTGATAATCCGCCGTTGGTTCGACGCCGAACACCACCTTGGGTAGGACTTCACGACTTGAAATGGCTTCCACCCTACTTACCAGCGATTCGAAACCCTCTTGGTTGTTATTGAAAATAAAGCGTCGCAACAACGACTTACCTGTAGCGGTCCCGAAAAAGGCATGATGCTTTTCTTTCGCCACATCTATGCCGATAATGAGATGCTCCTCAGAACCTCGAATCTCCTTCTTCAGTTGACGGAACTCCTCCAACCTTGTTAGAGTAGAAGTACCCATAAGACCTCCTGTTTTGAGAGTATTTTGTTTGGTCACAACTTATTCTTTTAACAGGAGGTTTTTTATTTTGTAAGATTATAAGAAATTTTTTTCTCTTTTACAATGTCGTGGCTTAACCTTTTGTTATTATAATATATAACGTTGTTTAATTGTTGAATGAAAACCAGAAATGATTCTATTGCAGTTTTTCTATTTAATCGAAGGAGAAATCGGGGTCGAATCTTTATCCTTGACAAAAATGGCTCATCCGGAAAACGCGCACCCAAACGCTAACGCCTTTGTTTTCCTGGAGAGAGCGCGGATGCTGCCCCTGGCCCCATCCCGAATTTTCTCTTCCATCCGAAAAGCTCTATCATTCCATGCCTGTGAGGTTTTCGTTGAAAAAAATTAGGCCCACGTCTTGTATTTTGCGCTTTCACATTAGCAATAAACCAAACTGCAGGGTGGCGAATACAGCCTGGTACCAGTACAGGGAGGCGCGGTGACCGAAAACGTCACCCTCTCCAACAGCGGGCTCGCGGCCCTGGAAAACGTTCGGCTGAGCCTGAAAAACCTCGACGGGCTGTCCGCCCCGGACTGGCTCCATCTCGGCATCCTGCCGACAGTGGGCGATATCGAGGTCGGCGAAAAGCGCGACGTGCCGATCACCTTCTCGCCCGGCCAGGACATCGCTCCCGGCGCCTATCAATTCATCCTCCAGGTGGAAAGCGATAACAACCCCACCACCCCCATCTATCTCTTAAGCGCCACCTATTGCTGGACCGCCACCTATGGAATCTGTGGCAGCACTGGCAGCAGCAGCGGCGGAGGTGGAGGCGGCGGTGGAGGCGGCACCTGGGGTGTTTCTACAGGTAGTTCCAGCGGCACCGTTTCCTCGCCGGCGCCGCTGCCCCAGAAACTGAGCGGCGCCAAGTGCATGGGCAAACCCAATACCAAACCGGCTCCCTGCCTGAAATGCGAGCTTCTGAATGCGCTCAAGCCGATCAAGGTCGGCTCCGTCGTCGATACCCGGCTCAGGGAATACAGCCGCGACATCAAGGACATGACGGTGCCGATCCCGGGCGGCGAGCTGTCGGTGCACCGCTATTACGAACTCGGCCGTTGGTTCTGGGAGTTCGAGCGCGATAACCTCTCCTTTGATAGCAACAGTCTGGGCGAGGTGGAGAAGGTAGTCAAGAACGGAGTTACTTACGATCCCACCGGTGGCGACACCAAAATCTTCAGCTACCTCGACGAGCGAATCGAGGTAACGGAGAATGGCTACCGGTGGAGCGACAAGGCGGGCGACTGGAAGACCTACGATAGCGACGGGTTGCTGCTCGCCTACGGCAAAAGAGACGACACCATCGCCACGGTCCTCTATCAGGACGGCCACTGCAGCGGCTGGGCAGATCGCAACGGCAACCAGGTCATCTGGTACACCTTCGAAAACGGCCATCCGATCTCGGCAAGCGACGCCGGCGGCCGCACCATCACCTATACCTACCAGGGCGATCTGCTCCATACCGTCACCAACCTGCGGGGCTTCACCTCCAGCTACGATTACACGAACGGCAGGCTCACCCGGGCTGCCGACCCGGGAGGCAAGGTCCGCACCATCGCCTACAACGTATATGGCGATGTCATTTCGGTCACCGACGAAAAAGGGGGCAAGTACACCTTCGAGTACGACTACGACAAAGCCACCCGGCAGTACTACAGCTACGCCAAATTTCCCGACGGCAAGGTCCGCGAGAACTGGTACAACGACGACGGCGACCCGGTGCGGATGGACATCAACGGCGTCACGGTCAAATCGGTCAAATACGGCGACCGGGTCCGATGGGTCACCGACGAACGCGGTTATGTCACCCGCTACGACCTCGACGAGTGGGACAACCCCGTTTACATCCTCTATCCAGACAACACCTGGGTGAAAAAGACCTATAACCACCCCTGGAACCTGCTCACTTCGGTCAACCGCATGGGGGTGATAACCGAATACGAATATGACGCGAGCGGCCGCCGCACCGCCATGATCGAGGCCAAGGGCACGGCAGTGGAGCGGCGCACCGAATATACCTATACTGAGAGCGGCCGGCTCGCCTCCTCCACCCGGGTGGGAGGCAACGGCGAGCAGGATGCCGTCACCCGTTTCACCTACGATGACAACGACAGGCTGCAGACGATCACCGATCCGGAAGGCCGCGTCACCACCTTCTCCGATTACGATGCCGGCACCAACCCCCAGACGGTCACCGACGGCCGGGGGATGAAAAAGCATTTCACCTACGATGCTGCCGGCAACCTGCTCACCGTCCGCGACAACGACAACCAGCTGACCAGCAAATACGGATACGACGAGGCGGGCAACCGCAATTCGGTGATCAACGCCTACCTCAAGGAGTACAAGTTCACCTATGACAGCGAAAGAAACCTGATCGGTAGCGTCGACCCGCTCGGCAACAGCGCCGTCCGAACCTATAACAGCGCCGGCAAGCCCACCACGGTTACCGACCGGGAGAGCAACACCACCACCTACACCTACGACAGCTTCGAGCGGGTCAGCAAGGTGACCGATCCGGCCGGCAACGCCATCAGCTACACCTACGCCGATCCCAGCACCGGCTGCTCATCGTGCTCAGGCGGCATCGACCTGGCAACCGCCATCACCTACCCGACCTTTACCCGCAAGATGAGCTACGACAGCCGCAAGCGACTGGTCTCGCAGACCGATGTCTACGGCAACCAGCAGCGAGAGACCACCTATGGCTACGACCAGCTCGGCCGCCTGGAAACCGTCACCGACCCGGAAGGCAACATCACCACCTATGGGTACGACGAACTGGGACGCAAGATCAGCGAGACCGACGCCCAGCACAACGTCACCCACTATTATTACGACAGCCGCGACAACCTTGTCCGGCTCGAGGACGCGAACAGCCGCTCCACCTATTTCAGCTATGATCTCAGCGACCGGCTGGTGAAAGAAACCAAACCGCTCAGCCAGCAGATCAATTATACCTATGACAAGGCCGGCAACCTGGCCTCCACGACCGACGCCGACGGCCACAAGACCGTCTACATCTATGACGGCAGCAACCGGCTGGTGCAAAGCAAAATCTATGCGGCGGCAAGCGATGCCCAGCCGGCCAAGACCGTGACCTACAGCTACAACCTCACCGGAAGCCTCACCGGCTATGACGACGGCGTCACCAGCGGCCACTACAGCTACGACGTCTTGCAGCGCCGTACCGGTGAGACGGTGGATTACGGTGCCTTTTCGCTTTACGACGGCTATACCTATACCCCTGACGGTCGAAAGAATACCTATACCGACCCGGCCGGCCGGGTGCGGACCTACAAATACGATCCGGCCGGCAAACCCCTGGCCGTGGATCTCGGCGCGGCGGGCCAGGTGAGCTACAATTCCTATAGCTGGAACCGGCCCGACCGCATCACCCTGCCCGGAGGCGCCACCCTGAACTTCCACTATGACGGCCTCCAGCAGGTCACCGGCATCACCACCAAGGATCCGGCCTCCAACCCGGTAATCGACTACGGCTATACCTATACCCTGGGCGGCAATGTCAACAGCAAGACCACCGAGCACGGCGACTATACATATAGCTACGACACCCTCCAGCGGCTGACCGGGGTACAGGGCCCGGACAACCAGGAAAGCTACCTATACGATCCATTAGGCAATCGCACTTCCAGTAAAACCAGCGCCAACTGGCAGTATAACGCCAACAACCAGCTGACTGGCTACGACACCACCACGTTTGCTTACGACAACCAAGGCAACATGGTGAAAAAAACGATGGCGGGAGTAACCACCAACTTCAGCTGGGACGCCGATAACCTCCTGGCAAAAATCAGCGACCGGGACGGCGCCACCATCGCCACCTATTATTACGATCCGTTCGGCCGCCGCCTCTGGAAAGAGGTGGGCGGAGTCAAAACCTATTTCCATTACAACGACGAAGGACTGGCCGGCGAATACGACGCCGCCGGCAACGAACTGCGGACCTACGGCTACCAGCCCGGTTCGCCCTGGTCTACCAACCCCCTTTTCGTCGAGATCAACGGCGAGTACTACTGGTACCAAAACGACCACCTTGGCACCCCACAGAAGATTATCGCCGCTAACGGCACTGTGGTCTGGGCTGCAGGCCAGGATGCGTTCGGCAATGCCACGGTGGAAGTTGAGCAGATTGTCAATAATCTTCGATTTCCGGGGCAATACTTTGACCAGGAATCTGGATTGCATTATAATTGGCACAGGTTTTATGACCCGGAGACTGGGCGGTATGTTTCTGCTGATCCTATTGGGTTAAATGGGGGAATTAATCTTTATTCTTATGTTGAAGGAGATCCGGCTAATTTCAATGACCCTGAAAGGTTGTTTATGATCTTTTAATCAATCCCGATTTAATAACTTACTCTTCAGAAGAAGGGTGGACAGTTGTTAAAAAAACAACTGAAGAATATCTTACTCATTATGCATGGAGAGGAATAGCAAGAACGGGACTACGCGTTCTTGGAAAAACATTAGGCCCAATTGCTGGTATCTTACTGTTTCCACAAAATGCAGGTAAGAAAGACGAATGCCCATTATGCCAAGATACTGGAGAGCTACCAGATAATGGAGCATATTATATACTGTTTTCCAATGGCAAAACTTATGTAGGAAAAGGACGAATTGACAGAATGTACATATCAATTCAAGAAAAAGAAGTCCAATATGGTGTGAAAGCAATCGCTTATGAACATTATGAAGCATGTTCCGAGCAAGAAGCATTTAAACTCGAGCATGAAATCACGACGGCGCTGGGAGGTCCCAAAGCCAAACCTTCTCGAAACCCAAACACTTATAACAAAATCCATTCTCCCGGTAGAAACATCCCATGACAAAGCACTTTTTATGTACCGGTTAAAGTATCTTTTCAATAATGGAGATTCAAATGCCTATAAAAGAGGTTAATGGACTGCAAGTTCGCATTGATATTCCAGGCGAAGATTATTTAATTGTAGAGTCAGAAAAAAAGAGTCTCAATGCATTGATTTTATATTAGAAAGAAAGCCATATGGTCTTATTATTTTAAGAGAAATGTGGAACGATGACTATACACCTGCGTTTATAGACGATCATATTAATTTCCTGGATAAATGCACATTTATTAAGGGATTAGTCACTGAAGATTATTACTCTAACGTACTTGATATTTATGTGCTTAATAAACTATTGAAATTATGCTTGTCTGGCAATAATGTTGGTGTTGAGTTAAATAGATTTCCATCATTAATAGAGGCTGATCTAGACTGGAAAACAAGCATGATCTTAGTTGTTGTGATAAACTAAAACAGCTAACACTAACTAATTTCACACCTATCACAAGGGACTTTTCCAAGCTACCTATAATAGAGAATTTAGAACAATTAGTAATTGAGGGGACATCAATTGAGTCATTTAACGGAATAGAGAAATTCAATCAGCTAAAAAGAATTAGCATTTACAACGCCCCTAATTTATACGACATTAGAAACCTTACACTTATTAAAGATAGCATAAAAAGCTTATTTTTGAAAAATTGTAAAAAAATCGGTAACATTAACATTGTTCGAGAACTAAAAACTCT
>CAVUXQ010000024.1:85000-166296 GCA_963745265.1 uncultured delta proteobacterium | reverse complement strand
TCCTGAGAGGGTAGAATCGGCTATTCACAGAGATATTGGCAGAAATGGAGCAACTGGCAACTCAAGATTACCAAATAATCTCGAAATGGTGAGAATGCGTGCCTCTAACTGTGGTAGATATAGTCTTGACCATGCAACGGTTTGGCCACTAAGCGCACTCCTAAAGCAGCACAGACACGGTTAACGGTTTCAAAGCGTGGATGAGCTTTGGGCCGGAGTGCCTTGTAAAGCGCCTCCCTTGTAATCCCTGCCGCTTTGGCGACTTCGCTCATGCCACGGGCACGGGCGGCAACGCCAAGGGCATGGGCAAGCTCGGAGGCGTCGCCATCCTCAATGACCATGGTCAGGTAGGCTGCGATATCTTCTTCATTGTTCAGCTGGCTAGCCATGTCGAATTCAGGCAATGTGGAAATATGCATTTTTTTCTCGTCCATGGCTTACTCCTCGATGGTGGCAGCTATTGCTGCGGCTTTTTTGATGTCAGCGGATTGACTGGACTTGTCCCCACCGCCAAGCATCACGATCAATGTTTGGCCCCGCTGTAGGTAATACATCCGCCAGCCGAGACCGAATGCTCACGCATTTCATAAAGACCGTTATCGATCGACTTCACGTCCCCGAGGTTGCCTTGTTGCGCTTTGTCCAGTCTTCTGGCTAGGCGAAGGCGGGTGGTGTTATCCTTTAAGCCGGCAAACCAACTCTCGAAGGCAGGAGTGAGTTTGATCGTGTACATATCCACACTGTAATCGATCGACTACAGAAGGCAAGAGAATTCTCTAGGTTTCTCTATTGAATCTCAGATTTGAACCGCCAATCTTAAAAGATGGTAAGGATCTTCAGTTTTACATGTTTCCTGAATATTGGAAATCACTCGCTGGCAAGCGTGTTCTGCCGATCTTCGACGATATTTCCATCCTTTAACACCGTAACGCCGGCACCTACCTGTTTTGCTCTCTGCCTGGCTTTCATGGCTGCCCGCTTCATAGCGATTTCCGCTGCCACCAGATCGGGGTCGCGTTTTGTTTTCTTTTCGCTGGCCTCCAGTGACTTCTCGCTCATGAGTTTACTCCTTCTTCAATGAGAACAGGTTCACCGGCAGAATTGTCATAAAGCGCCCATTCATCAACTACCGGTTTATAAAGATTTTCAAAATTAAGCAGCCCAGCGGCGAAGCGCCGCCTAATAATGGCTCAGGGATATTGTGCCCACCCTCGCGGACCCGCTGCCGAACGCGGGCAATGGCTAGTTCGGGTGAAGCCAGTCGGAGAAAGAATAGTTTGATGATGTAACCTCCCGCCTGCCAGCCCGGAATAAGCCCGACGTATCCTCGACCGCTCAAGGTAGTTTCAAAGGCAAAACTCTCGCCTTTCAGGACATGATTATAGATTTCCTCCAACATCAACCGTCCGGCCCTGAAAGCGGCCCGTTCAGGCTGGAATGGGGCGAGCCCAGCCGCAATGAGGTCAGCGTTGACGAAGGTAGGGCAACCAGCTTCTTTCGGGAGAAATTCCTCGGCAAAAGTGGTCTTGCCTGCACCATTAGGACCGGCTATTATAATGATTTTCCGCTCGAATCTGCTGGCCACTTCCTTTCCTCCATGTCCATCTCGTAGCTGCTCATGTCATCGATCACTAACCGAACATTCAATGGCTTATAAGTGCAGTGTACCTAATTTGCCATGATGACGAAACATTTGCTTTTTAATTGCCTAGATGGGCGAACAGGGGGAGATGTCCCCACGGATTCGAGATATCTACTGGCAAGTATAATTTCAGAAACAAGTTCTGATATTGAGATGCTTCCTGATTACTACGGTCAATGAGGCAGCTGAACAGCTTTCCCGCGACTAGATCCATGGCCCTGGAGGGATCCACTTTTCGGCTGAGGGTGTGCCTTGATAAATCGTGGATGCAAGTGGTGCCAGAAATGCTTCTACCGATGAGACGATATCATGAAATGAGTCAGGGATATGATCCTGCAGGAGGCGTTGCCGAAAAGCCGCCCATTGGATCTGCTTGGCATCTATGAACGTTTTCAAACGCTTCGACCTTGGCAGGCACCGCTGTTTCTCGGCGCTCGAAAGTGAGTCGGATTGCCTCGGCAAGCTTCGCGCCGGCAAAATCGAACTGGCGGGAGAGAAGCCAGATGTCGTAAAAATCTTTCATGCGGCTATTTAAGACGCCGAGCTTCACCATGGCTTCGAACTTTTCGGCAATGGCGCTTTCTCGACTGTAACAGAGGAGTCGAGCCGTGGGAAAATCCAGCATGGTCGGCAAATCCGATTCCTCTGGTCCTGGATAGATAATGTCACCAAATCCGATATCGACCTGCAGAGTGACTCTGGCCGAATCCAGATTCCCGCGGAACCGAATTCTGATCCCTTCGTAATACGCGTCTTCGGTGATTTGTTCAGATTGGATTGAGTCAGTGGCGAATGTCAGTCCATCCGGCTCCACACTCACGGCCATGATATCCCGAATTTGCGAGACGATATTGGTCTCGTCGTTGCTCGTTCTGCCCAGCATGTCGATATCCATCGTCGGTCGGAATTCAGGAGAACGCCAGGCCCTCAACATCAAGGCTCCTTTGAGAATGAAGCGATCAGCATGGGCAGATCGGGACAGGCGGAACAAAAACCGTTCCATGGCATAGTACTGGAGCAGCTCATTAAACGGTCTCTTGTCATTCCTGGCCCGATTGAGAAGTCGTTGTCGAACCGATGCCGCTACATTCCTGACGGGCTTCACAAGCCCACCTCCAGATAGGGACGCATCACCTTTTCAACCCGGCAGATTTTCGCATACTTGAGTAGTTCTCCGATATTGAACTTCATGTGAGCCTTATAGAGCTTCAAAGACTCGAGTACCACATCCATGCCTATTTTGTTGCGAAACTTGAAGCAGTCAGCGAGTGTTTTTTCCGGGTTGTATATTTTGACCGGTACTCCGTCGATTTGCTTCTGCTCAATCCCAGCGCGATACGCCGGATCGGAAAAGCGGTGGACGAGCAGTGGCGGATAATCAAGCGATGGCTGACGTGAATTCCTCGAAACCGCAACGGAAACGCTATGCGGAATCTGCGTGGTGATGCCGTGGAAGGAAAGCGCGGAGACCAGGCAGATAACAGCATTAGGAAAACGCAGGGCGACCGTAACCAAGTCGGGGTTACTTATGGGCTGAAGGTCGACAAGGCGGTAGATCCCTCTGCTTACCTGTTCAATAACCCCTCTGTCTCTAAGTGAATAGAGCATGTAGCGGGTAATGCCGCATTTTATCGCCTCGCTCATTCGCAGCTGTCCGCCGTGTGAACGGAAAATTTCTTCTGGCGTTTCTTTCATTCTTGTCTCCAGACAAAATGGCACCATATGTTCATATGTGGTAACACTATGTCTGTTTGCGGCCGGAAAATCAAGGGGCGATTCAAGAGCAGGTTTTCAGGAGGCCACTTTTTTAGATTGGGTCTTCCTCCCCGTATGATCTCCCGATGAAGTTGAGATACCTATTGGCAGTTCCCCAGGAAAAAACCATAAAAAAAATAGCAAGGGCTATGGGACTGAATATTGAGCAACTAACCGATTGAATCAATCAAGCCGGGATCGAGGGGTAACAGGCAACAGCAAAAGGTTTTCGCCACGGTTTCCGGGTGGCAATGATAATGGGTGGTATGGCTTTTCACACGCTACAGCATATCATGGGGCGCTAGCTACCGGAAACAACAGCCATCTACCTGCAGGTCAGAGGGCAAGAGGCTCATGAGCTGCAAATGCAATATTGGCAAAGAGCAAAGAAGGGCTGGAAAGAATGAATATTTCAACACCATATAAGGCAAGTACTATTTGAGTCGCACGGTCAGAAATGGAGTAAATATTCAGTAGTTACTCTGCCTGAAGCGACGGTATCCCGAATTCTGGGATTCAGGAAGCATCTAAATTTATAATATTTCTGACCATGCCGGACTTGCCAGTGGACATCTCTTTAGCAATGGAATCCGCTTGATCTTTCTTTCCCAGGGTTTTATTTTAGGATATCGCTTAAATGTAAAATAATAGCGAATCTTATTTTAGTTTCAAGGTAGACAGGATGAAGCGAGAACTCCAAGGCAAATACGTGTCCATTTCGACGGTGGGTGAGAAGGCTCAGGCCTTTATTCCCTCTTCGCTTCCGCCGCATCCGCCCATCCAATGGACGCCGGAGCTGCACAGGAAGTTCGATGAGGCGATGCTGGCGCTTGGACGGCTGGATAGCGTCTCGACTCTGCTGCCAGAGACCTCGCTGTTTCTCTACATGTATGTCCGCAAGGAAGCGGTGCTTTCCTCCATGATCGAGGGGACCCAGTCGTCGTTGTCGGACCTGTTACTGTTCGAACTGGACCAGGAGCCGGGTGTTCCGCTCGATGACGTGCGAGAGGTCAGCAACTATGTCACCGCCCTCGACCATGGCCTGCGCCTGATGGAGGATGGTCTGCCGATATCTATACGGCTTTTTCGGGAGATCCACGGAGTGCTGCTGACCAAGGGCCGAGGTCGCAATCAGACTCCGGGTGAATTTCGGCGAAGCCAGAACTGGATCGGTGGAACAAGGCCGGGAAATGCTGCCTTTGTTCCCCCTCCGGCTGAAGAGGTGCTGGAATGTATGAGCAAGCTGGAACTCTTCCTCCATGGCCAGCCGGAACCTACCCCAGTGTTGCTCAAAGCAGCATTGGCCCATGTGCAGTTCGAGACCATCCACCCATTCCTCGATGGTAACGGTCGTCTGGGGCGCTTGCTGATCACGCTGCTGTTGTGCGATCAGAAGGTGCTGCGGGAGCCAATGCTCTATCTAAGCCTCTACTTCAAGACGCACCGGCAGTATTATTACGAGTTGCTCAATAACGTCCGCCTGACAGGTGACTGGGAAGCTTGGCTCGATTTCTTCGTCGAGGCGGTCTTCGTCACCGCCACCCAGGCGGTAGAAACCTCGCAGCAGCTTCTGGACCTTTCCAGGCAGGACCGCGACAAAGTTAACGGCCTTGGTCGGGCTGCGGCATCGACTCTGCAGGTTCACAGGGCACTAATGGAACATCCTATCGCCACATCGGGTTCACTGGTAGAGAAGACCGGCATAACTCCGGCAACTGTCAACAAGGCACTCGGCCACCTGGAACAACTTGGCATAGTGAAGGAGCTGACCTCCCGGAAGCGTAACCGCCTGTTTAGCTATGCAGGCTATATCGAGATCATGAGTCGAGGAACGGAACTGCCGGGCAGGTAGGAAAATCGATTCCAGTTCTTCCGGTTTATGGATGTCAGATCTGGTCAGGAAACATGTAAAACTGAAGATCCTTACCATCTTTTAGGATGGGCAGTTCAAATCTACGATTCAATAGAGAAACCACGGGCCAGATAAGGGGAGACTTCGAATAACAGTTTTCGGATGGGAACTATCTATGCACGCCAGCCAGATCGTGCCAAGATGGGGTACTGGTGAACGTTTGCTGGACCTCAGTCTGAAATCAGTGTTGGCTTGCTGCAATAGCCTGAAGTTCAGCCCTTTTCATACCAACCGGCGTAGGTGAGGTAATTTTCGGCAATCCTCGTTATCTCCCCGGAAATAAGTTCCTTGCTGATATCTTTGACCTTTCTGGCGGGCACTCCGGCATAAATGGAGCCGGATTCCACTCGTTTTCCTTTGGTAACCACCGCGCCGGCAGCGATGATCGAGTTGCTTTCGACCACGCAGCCGTCCATGACAATGGAGCCCATCCCCACCAGCACGTTGTCCTCGATGGTGCAGCCATGCACAATGGCATTATGGCCGATGGAGACGTTATTGCCGATAGTGGTTGCCGCCTTCTGATAGGTGCCATGGATCACCGCGCCGTCCTGAACGTTTACTTTGTTTCCCATGCGGATGTAGTTCACGTCGCCGCGAAGCACGGCGCCGAACCAGATGGAACAGTTTTCCCCCATGATGACATCGCCGATGACCGCGGCATTGTCCGCGAAAAAGCATCCTTCACCGAATTGCGGCGCGTGGCCGTTGAGCTCCCGGAGTATCATCTCTCTGCCTCCTGTCCTGAAACAACACAAACGGGCAGGAAGCACTGTGAATGCGCCCCTGCCCGCTCTCTTTATGTCTGTTGTCGCTGGTTTTTTCAGCCGATCACCGCCAGCGTCGCCCCCTTCACCACGGTATCTCCCACTTGGAAATTGACCGCCTTGACGGTGCCGTCGCAGGGTGCGACCAGGGCGTTTTCCATCTTCATGGCCTCAAGCACAAGGACCGTATCGCCCTTACTCACCGTATCGCCGACCTTCTTTTCAAACCGCACCACCATGCCAGGCATGGGGGCATTGAGCAGGGTTCCGTCCACCTCACCGTCTGCTATCGGGGCCGGGGCCGGATTGGCTGCTTTGGCGGGAGCCGCCGGGGCGGCCTTGGCTGCCGGGGCAGGTCTGGCCGGGGCCGCAACTGCGGGCTGGGCAGCCGGAGCGGCGATCACCGGCGCCCCTCCTACCGGATCGACATCCACCTGAAAATACTCGTCGTCGACATAGACATTGAAGCTGCGCACCCCATTGCTCTTCTCTGGGCCGGCCTTGTGTTTTTCCACCAGCTCGCCGGCCAGGGCCTTCTTGACCAGCGCGTCGCGCTTCTTGACATCATCCATGGTGATCGGTTTGACGCTGTCGGGCGCTTCGGACTTGTTGTATTTCCACTCCAGGTACTTGCGGCCGGTTACGGGGAATATGGCATAAAGAATGAGATCGTCCCGATCCTTCGCCAACTCACCGATCTCCGCTTTGGCCTTCTCCAGCTCGGGCTCCAACACCTCGGCCGGCCTGCTGGTGATGGGCGTCTCGCCTCGCGGATAGCCTTTCAGGGCTTTCTTGCGCAGTTCGGGATCGATGGGCACCGCCGTTTTGCCGTAGAGACCGTAGCAGAGATCCTTGACCTGGCTGGTGATCATCTTGTAGCGCTCGTCCGGGGTGTCGTGCAGAACATTGTTTACCGTCTGTACACCGACAATCTGACTGGTGGGGGTCACCAGCGGAATCTGGCCCAGCTCTTTGCGAACCCGCGGCAACTCCTTGTAGACCTCGTCGATCTTATCAAGGGCATCCATCTCCCGCAGCTGATTCACCAGGTTGGAGAGCATGCCGCCCGGGGTCTGATGAAGCAGGACGTTGATATCGATGATCGACACCTTGGAATCGTCGAGCAGATGCTTGTATTTCGGCATCACCTCTTTTTCCAGGATTTCGTTGATATGCGCCAGCTTACGGATATCGAAACCGGTGTCGCGGCTGGTACCCAGCAGGGCCATGACCAGCGGCTCCACCGCCGCGTGCGAGGTGCGGTAGGCATAGGGCGTCATGCAGGTATCGATAATGTCCACCCCGGCCTCGATCGCCTTGAGATGTGTCATCGGCGACATGCCGGAGGTAAAATGGCTGTGCAGATGGATGGGGGCATCGACCGCTTCCTTGAGCGCCTTGATCAGGGCATAGGCGTCGTAGGGCGCCATCAAGCCGGCCATGTCCTTGACGCAGATGGAGTCGGCGCCCATCTCTTCGAGCTCCCGGGCCTTTTTCACATAGTAGTTGAGGTTGTAGACTTCGCCGCCAAGGCGGGGTTCGGTCAGGGTGTAGCAGATGCAGCCCTGGAAGTGTTTTCCGCATTTTTTGATCTGCTTGACCACCGTCTCGAAGTTGCGGTAATCGTTCAAGGCATCGAAGGTACGAAAGACATCCATTCCGTTTTCGGCGGCCCGATCGACAAAGGCGTAGGCCAGGTCATCGGCGTAGTTGCGATAGCCGACCAGGTTCTGTGCCCGCAGGAGCATAGAGAACGGGGTCTTCTTGATGTAGCGCTTCAGGGTCCGCAACCGCTGCCAGGGATCCTCGTTGAGAAAGCGGTGCATGGTGTCGAAGGTCGCCCCGCCCCAGGTCTCGATCGCCCAGAATCCCACCTCGTCCATCAGCTCCGCAACAGGAATCATATCCTCGGTCCGTCCACGGGTGGCGAACAGGGACTGATGCCCGTCGCGCAGGGAAAGATCCATGATTTTAATGGGATTTTCCGCCTTCGGACGGTCTGCATCATAGTTCATCGCGGTCATCTGTACTTTATCACTCATGGTTGCAGTCTCCTCTGCCATGTCGTGTAGCTTTGCACGTTACCTTGTATTTCGTGTAACCGTTCATCGGGGGCCCCAGCATGAGGCTCAACCCCGATGTCGCAGACGTTCGGCGGGACTCCATCCGCACGCGTTCAAACCGTCGCGCGCGGAAGGCGTACTGCCCCAAAACATCTGCGGTTCTATCGAAAGCGATCGAATACCCTGAGCTGGATCAGCCGGCGCATCGCCATCATCTCCTGACGACCGCTGTGACTCCACATGCTGACCCCTGCCTCCGCGGGCACGGAAGGTATTACCGAGGGACCCTGCCGGGCCGCGGCCTCTTCTTCCTGCAGATAGGAATTTACCGCCGCGATCGCCGCAGCCATTTTCTTCTTTGTATCCGCCATCGAATCACCCACCGAATTGTCGTTGTCGTAACGCTCGGTGCCGCAATCGGCACACCGCCTCCTTAGCCGTATACCGCATACTCCGTTTTTGTGCCGAGCAGATTATCGATTTGTTCCTGCACCTTGGCCCGCTCGATGTTGCCGAGCCAGTTGTTCCATTCCTCAAGCGAGGTCCAGGTGCTGATCACCATGCATTCCCCCGGCGCGTCGAGCCGTTTCAAGGTCTCGCCGGAAACGTACCCGGGTTGATTCAAGGTCAGCGCCCGCAGTTTTTTGAGCAGGTTCAACAACTCAGCTATGGTCTGATCCGCCACTTTCCGTTTTATGAATACTTTCACCATTGCATGCGTCTCCTTTACCTGTTGCCCTTCCTAGGAGCCTGTCGGATTATACCCTTTTTCCCCATATCTTCGTTAAACTCGAAAAAATTATCCTCGGAATATTCAGTATATGCCTCCGGTAATTTTTTCGAGTTTGCCTCGATCTGAGCAAAAATGCCTATAATCCGACAGGCTCCTAGACCAGCAGTTTCGACAATGATCCCAAACGCAGTGAAGCCCACTCCATTGCAGCAATCCGGCACATTCTCACAGAGGAATGTTGCCGTGCTTTTTCATGGGGTTCGTATCCCGCTTGTTCTGCAGCAACGTGAGCGCCCGGACGATACGGCTCCGGGTCCGTGACGGCTCGATGATATCGTCGATATAGCCGCGCTGTGCCGCCACGTACGGATTGGCGACAGTATCCTGATATTCCTTCTCTTTTTCCGCGAGATAAGCTGCCGGGTCCTCCTGCTTGCGCGCCTGTCTGCCATGCAGAACGCCCACCGCACCCTTGGCGCCCATGACCGCGATCTCGCCGGTGGGCCAGGAGTAGTTGATATCGCCGCGCAGATGCTTGGAGGACATCACGCAGTAGGCTCCACCATACGCTTTACGGGTGATGACAGTAACCTTGGGGATCGTCGCCTCGGCAAACGCATAGAGGATCTTGGCGCCGTTTCGGATGACGCCGCCATATTCCTGGACGGTGCCGGGCAAAAATCCGGGCACGTCGACGAAGGTGACGATGGGGATATTGAAACAGTCGCAGAACCGGACGAACCGCGCACCCTTAACCGACGAATCGATATCCAGCACTCCGGAGAGATGGGCCGGCTGGTTGGCCACCACTCCGACGCTCATGCCGTTGTAGCGAGCGAAACCGACGATCAGGTTGGGGGCGAAATCCTCCTTCACCTCCAGGAATTCCCGGTTGTCGATGGTCTGCAGGATGACCTCCTTCATGTCGTAGGCGGCATTGGGATTTTCGGGAATGATGGCGTTCAACTCCAGGGACCTCCGGTCCGCCGGGTCGCCGGTTGGGGCAATTGGCGGCGATTCCATGTTGTTCTGCGGCATGTAGGAGAGCAGTCCCTTGATATAGTCGATGGCGGCCTCCTCCGAAGGCGCAGCATAGTCGGAAACCCCGCTGCGGCTGGCGTGCATGGCTGCCCCACCCAGTTCCTCGACCGTCACGTCCTCATGGGTGACCGATTTCACCACCTTGGGTCCGGTGAGAAACATATAGGACTGGTTCTGCACCATGGTCACGAAATCGGTGAGGGCCGGCGAATAGACGGCGCCGCCCGCGCACGGGCCAAAAATGGCGGAAATCTGCGGCACCACGCCGGAAGACATGACGTTGCGCAGGAAGATATCGGTGTAGCCGGCCAAACTCTCGATCCCTTCCTGGATACGGGCCCCGCCCGAGTCGTTCAGGCCGACCACCGGGGCTCCGTTCTTCATGGCCAAGTCCATTATTTTACATATCTTCTCCGCAAAGGTCTCGGAGAGCGAACCGCCGAGCACGGTAAAATCCTGGGCGAAGACATAGACCACCCTGCCGTTCACCGTGCCGTAGCCGGTGACCACGCCGTCACCGGGATACACCTGTTTGTCCATGCCGAAATCCCGACAGCGATGGGTCTTGAACATGTCGAATTCTTCAAACGACCCGGGGTCGAGCAGCATGTCGATCCGCTCTCTGGCGGTCATGCTGCCCTTGGCATGCTGTTTGTCGATTCTGTCCTGACCACCGCCGAGACGGGCTTCTTCTCTGAGCTGCATCAGGTGGTTCAGTTGATCTCCAGTGTTCATACTGCCTCCTCACTCTTATGTTCGCAGGCGCAACGATCAGGAAAAAGCTTCCTTGCACAGCCGGCCAAGGTGTCCCAGATCCTTACAGACATAGATGCCACCCTCTTCCATTGCCTCGATCTTGGCTTCCGCCGTTCCCTTCCCGCCACTGACGATGGCCCCCGCATGGCCCATTCGTCTGCCGGGAGGAGCGGTCAGACCGGCAATGAAGCCGACCACCGGTTTTTTCATGTTGGCCTTGATCCAGGCCGAGGCATCCTCCTCGGCGCTGCCGCCGATCTCGCCCACCATGACCACCGCCTCGGTGGCGGGATCGGCGTTGAACCGCTCGAGGCAGTCGAGAAAACCCGTACCGTTCACCGGATCACCGCCGATGCCCACGCAGGTTGTCTGCCCGAGGCCGACCTGACTGAGCTGGTGAACCACCTCGTAGGTCAGGGTTCCGGAGCGCGAGACCACTCCGACCGGACCTCCCGGGGTATGGATGGAACCCGGCATGATACCGATCTTGCACTCGCCGGGGGTGATGATTCCGGGACAGTTGGGACCGATCAGCCTGCTGGTGCTGCCGCGGAGATAGTTTTTCACCCGCAGCATATCCATCACCGGCACCCCTTCGGTAATGCAGACTATCATCTCGATGCCCGCCTCCGCCGCCTCCAGAATCGCGTCGGCGGCGAACGGCGGCGGCACGAAGATCATCGAGGCGTTGGCCCCCGTCTTCTCCCGCGCCTCGAGCACCGTGTTGAAGACGGGAACCGCATCCATCATCTGGCCGCCCTTGCCAGGCGTTACGCCCGCCACTACCTTGGTTCCGTACTCGATGCATTGCCGGGTATGGAATTGCCCCTCCTTGCCGGTAATGCCCTGTACCAGCAGTCGTGTTTCACTATTGACTAAAATGCTCATATGGCACCTTCTTTATGTTATGACTCCACTACCAGGCCCTTATAAATTTTTCCGGCGGCATTATCTCCGCGCCGAAAAAATCCCGCAATGTAAGGGCCGACTCTCCCCACGGCTTATGCCACCAGCTTCGCCACCTTCTGGGCGGCGTCGGCAAGATCCACGGCGCTTACCAGATTCAGCCCGGATTCGGCGAGAATCCTGCGTCCCTCATCGACATTGGTACCTTCCATCCGCACCACCACCGGCACGGAGAGCCCCACCTTCTTGGCTGCTTCCACCACACCGGTGGCCAGCACGTCGCAGCGCAATATGCCGCCGAAAATATTGATGAGGATGCCCTTGACGTTGGGGTCGGCGAGGATGATGCGGAAACCGTTTTCCACCATCTCGGCGCTGGCGCCGCCGCCGACATCGAGAAAGTTGGCCGGATTGGCCCCGGCCTGTTTGATGATGTCCATGGTGGCCATGGCGAGACCTGCGCCGTTGACCATGTTGCCGACGTTGCCGTCGAGCTTGATGTAGTTGAGGTTGAACTTGGCCGCCTCGGCTTCCGCCGGATCGTCTTCGTTGGGATCGTGCATGGCGGCGACGTCCGGATGCCTGAAGATGGCGTTGGAATCGACGTCCATTTTGGCATCGAGAGCGATAATGTCGTTTTCCTCGGTGATGATGAGCGGATTGATCTCGACCAGCGAACAATCGTAATCGACAAAAAGCGTATAGAGGCTGGTCAACAGCTTGCCAAAAGGTTTGCGCAACTCTGTTTCAATCTCCAGACCGAAGACGACCTGGTTGAGATGAAAGCCGCGGATACCGGTCAAGGGATTGACATGGACCTTGATAATGCGCTCCGGCGTTTTGGCGGCGACATCCTCGATATCCATGCCGCCGTCCTGACTGGCGACGATGGCGATCGAGGCGGTATCCCGATCCGGAATGATCGAGAGATAGAGCTCTTTCTTGATGTTGACACCCTTTTCCACCAGCACCTTGCGCACCTCCCGGCCCTCGGGTCCCGTCTGCTTGGTAACCAGTGTCATTCCGAGTATGGCTCCGGCGGCGCTCGTAACCTCTTCGACCGTTTTCGCCACCTTTACCCCACCGCCCTTGCCTCTGCCACCGGCATGGATCTGAGCCTTTACGGCCACCGGCAGGCCAAGATTTTCCGCAATTTTTTCGACTTCCGCGACGCTGTCGGCTACCTCGCCAACCGGCGTCGGCACGTCGTATTTACGGAACAGTTCTTTGGCCTGATATTCATGAATCTTCATAAATACCCCCTGTGTTCAGCAGCCGGCCCTGGAGGGACCGGCTGTTTCATTTCATGTAAATGGATTCCAGCTATGAACTATAGCAATGAAAACAAAGAAATTATTCCCTGGGATAGCCCATGGTTTTGAGGGTCTCGGTGATCTCGTCCAGAATGGCGGGATCGTCGATGGTGGACGGCATGCTGTATTCCTTACCATTGGCGATGGATCGCATGGTGCCGCGCAGGATTTTGCCGGAACGGGTCTTCGGCAGCCGCTTGACGATGGAGGTCATCCTTGAAGCAGGCAATCGGCCCGATTTGGTCGCGAACCATCTTCACGAGCTCCTTCCTGATTTCATCGGGATCTCTGTCCACCCCTGCCTTCAGGACGAACAGGCCGAGGGGCAGCTGGCCTTTGAGCTGGTCTTCGGTACCGAACACGGCACATTCCGCCACATCCGGGTGGCTGGCGATAACCTCTTCCATGGCCCCGGTGGACAGACGATGGCCGGCGATATTGATGACATCGTCCATACGGCCCATGACGATAGATATAGCCGTCTTCATCCATGTAGCCGCCGTCGCTGGTCTCATAATAACCGGGGAATGTTGCTCATGTACGACTTGAATTTTTCGATCATCGTTGTACAGGGTGGCCAGGGTGCCGGGAGGCAGCGGCAGCTTGACTACAATGTTGCCCTCCTCGTGCGGGCGAGTTCCTTGCCGTCATTGTCGAGAATTCTGACGATCGTAGCCCGGCACCGGCTTGGTGGGTGAGCCGGTTTGATCGGCAACTCCTCAATGCCCATGGCAGTTGGCGGCAATGGCCCAGCCGGTTTCCGTCTGCCACCAGTGGTCGATGACCGGGCCGTGCAATCATTTTGGAGGCCCAGTGGTAAGTGTCGGGGTCGAGCCGCTCGCCGGCCAGGTAGAGACATTCAAACTGGACATGTCATATTTCTTGATAGAGGCGCCGTTCGGGATCTTCCTTTTTGATGGCGCGGAAAGCTGTCGGGGCCGTGAAAAGCACTTTACCCCGTGCTCGGAGATAACCCGCCAGAAGGCGCCGGCGTCAGGGGTGCCGATGGGTTTGCCTTCGTAGAAAATGGTGGTGGCGCCCTGGAACAGCGGACCGTAGACAATATAGGAATGGCCGACGACCCAGCCGACGTCGGAGGCAGCCCACTAGACATCGCCCGGCATCGATATCATAGATGGCCTTCATGCTCCAGTTGAGGGCCACGGCATGGCCGCCGTTATCCCGGAGCACGCCTTTGGGCATGCCGGTGGTACCGGAAGTATAGAGGATATAAAGCGGATCGGTCGCCTCGAGTTCGGCACGCAGTCGGCCGGTTTGGCGGTTGGCGCAAGTTTCTTCCAGTCGATGATCCCGTCCATCGCTTCAGCTCAGCTTTGACGATGTCGCGCTGATAAATGACGCATTTTTCCGGGTTGTGGGTGGAGAGTTCGATGGCCTTGTCGACCAGCGGCTTGTAGGCCAGAATCTTTTTGCCTTCAACGGCGCCTGAAGCGGTGATGATCATTTTGGGTTGGGCATGATCGATACGGATGGCCAGTTCGTTGGCGGCAAAACCGCCGAAAACCACGGAATGGATGGCGCCGAGCCTGGCACAGGCCAGCATGGCTATGGCTGCCTCGGGAATCATCGGCATGTAGATGATGACCGTATCGCCTTTTTTTAACCCCCTGCTCTGTCAGGCCCCGGCAAAAACGGCTACCTTTTCAAGGCAGTTCCTTGTAGGTGATCTTTCTGATGGTGTTGGTTACCGGACTATCGTAGATGATCGCCACTTGGTCGCCCCGACCGTTTTTCACATGACGGTCAACGGCGTTGTAGCAGGTGTTCATTTTACCGCCTGTGAACCAGCGGTAAAACGGAGGGTTTGAAGAATCCAGGACCTTGTCGCATTCTTGTACCAGTCAATGCCTTTGGCAGCCTCCGCCCAAAACTCTTCGGGTTGTCTATACTACGGGGAAATACAGCATCAAAATTAGTCATAGCTCGTCCTCTTTTGGTCTGATGTTGATCCAGCTGGCCATCCTAACCACTTCACCCTGTATACAGCAATACAGGCAATACTTCAAGAACTTTATTTAACGTTGTTACAGTCATGAATTGCATTTCCAGCTCGAACAATCTGGAAAAAATGCACTATTACACAATATCATATAGATATAAGACATGACAAAAGAGACATGTGAACATTAAATAATTCTCAATAAAATAACGTTATTTCGCCATGATTTACTTTATATCATCATTATAACGATATTTTATGCTAACTATCAGATATCATCGACAACATTCAAGTAACAGTGTTACTCTTTTCGTTTTCAAGACTCAATCTATTGTAAATTTTATAATGATATCATAGCGTTCATCACATCAGGCAATCTTCGCAACCTTGAAACCCGGTTTCCAATTGATCCCAGTGGTCATTTTTCAAAGAATTACGCGAAACCACCGGGCGTGGGCCTGGCCACCGATCGCCGTGGCGAGCGATCACTCGGGCGGTACCGCAAAATTTCCTGCCGCCACCCAAAAAAAATAGTGTTCCGCAGTGACTCAATTGAGTATTGTAGATATCTACCGTAGACAATCGCGACGCGAACCGGAAATCACTTTGACTGCATCTTTACGACAGGCAGGTCGAGCGATCCGCCGGTCGCGTCAGACGCCAACTTCTCGCTTTTGCATACAGGTATGGCTCTTTTCAAGGTCAACGGATTCCACAAACCTTCCCTCCGCCGTAACTTTCCGGTCAGGATTTTTCTCCCCGTCCTGCTTACCATGCTGCTGTTCATCGGCATCTTTTTCGGTATCGTTCTACCACAGATGGAAAAGCACCTGCTGGAGAGAAAACGAGAAACGGTTCATGTCCTCAGCGAATCGGCCATGAGCATGATCCGTCATTACGGCGCACTCGCCGAGGAGGGCAGGCTCACCATCGGGCAAGCCAAGGCCAGGGCCATCGACCTGTTGAGCCACCTGCGCTACGGTCCCAACAACAAGGACTACTTTTGGATCAACGACACCTACCCCCGGATGATCATGCATCCCTACCGTCCGGACCTGGTCGGGAAAAACATTGCCGATGTCACCGATCCAGACGGGGTGAAGATTTTCAAATTATTCGTCGATACGGTGAGAAAGCAAGGGGCAGGATATGTCAGCTACGACTGGCAGTGGCCCAACGATCTCTCCCAGACCTACGCGAAAATCTCCTATGTCCAGGAGTACAAACCATGGCACTGGATTATCGGCACCGGCGTCTACGTGGAGGACATCCACAATCAGATCGCCGCCATAACCCACTACATGACCTTTATTTTTCTCGGTATCCTGGCGATTATCGCCTCGCTTTCCCTCTATTTCATCTGGCAAACCACATCGGCCGAAAATAAGCGGCATCAAATGGAAGTCTCGCTGCTCAACAGCGAGAACCGGTACAAACTGCTCACCGAGACCGCGCGGGAAATGATCCTGCTTCTCGATCACAACCTGCACATCAGCTACGCCAACACGGCATTCAAAAAGATATGCCGCTATTCACTGGAAGCCCTGACCGGGACCTCCATTCTGAGCATCGTCCCCGACAAGCGGTGCCAGGCTTTCATAGAGAAAATCGACACAGTCAACACCGACGCCAACGACACCTCGCTTCTGGAGACGGAATTCATTACCGCCGACGACACGGTCATCCCCATCGAGGCCATCTTCGCCAAGATGGACACCCCGGAGAGCCAGCCGATCTTTCTGCTCACCGCTCGCGACATCACCGATAAGAAGCGGGCCGAGACCGAGGCAAAGATGCGCCAGGAGCAACTGATGCAGACCGACAAGATGGTGGCCCTCGGCACCCTGGTAGCCGGCGTGGCGCACGAGATCAACAACCCGATCTCCTCGGTGATGCTCAACCTCCAGGTCTATGAGCGATTCTGGCAGGCTACGCAGCCCATACTCGACAGGTACCATGCCGAATACGGGAGTATCGAAATCCGGGGCATGACCTACCCCCAACTGCGGGAGAGGATGCCAAAGCTGCTCTACTACTCCCAGGAAGGGGTCTCGCGGGTGCGGCGCATCGTCGGCGACCTCAAGGAATTTTCCCGCCAGCAGCCTTCCGAGCGATGCGAGGCGGTCAGCCTCAACCAGGTGGTTTCGACCTCAGTTGGTTTACTCTCCGGCCTGATCGGCAAGGCCACCTCCGACTTCACTGTCGACCTCGACGATAACCTGCCCACCCTGCTTGGTAACAGCCAGCGACTCGGGCAGGTGGTTATCAATCTCATCATGAATGCCTGCCAGGCCGCCGGAGAGAAGGAAAATTCCATCGAAGTGTCCACCCGCTACCTCGAAGAATCGGAGGAAATCATGCTGCGGGTGAGCGACACCGGCGCCGGCATGCCTCCGGAAATCATGGAACGCATCAAAGATCCTTTCTTTACCACCAAGCGCGACAACAGCGGCACCGGCCTCGGACTCTCCATCTCCGACACCATAATCCGCAATCATGGCGGCTGGCTGCAGTTCCGTTCCCAGGTCGGCCATGGCACCACCGCCACGATCCGGCTGCCACGCTATGCGGCAAACGAAGTTGCGGGAAGAATGATTTAATGGTAAGTATGTTGGCCAGTTCCCATTACCACGTTAGCGATCGAATAACCTATCCATGCACGCCAGCCAGATCGTGCCAAGATGGGGTGCTGCTGAACGTTTACACTACGTTAGCGCTCGAATAACCATGCAGTCTGATCATTTCAGGTGAACGGTTACCCGCAATGAAGGAACTCTACCCCCATGATCCGATCCTGGTCATCGATGACGAAGAGTCCATCCTGCTGTCGGTGGACACCATCCTGCAGATGTCCGGCTTCAATCACATCCTCACCTGCTCCGACAGCAGGCAGGCCATGGCGATCGTCGAACAGCGCACCCCGAGCGTGGTGCTGCTCGATCTCAACATGCCCCATATAAACGGGGAAGCCCTGCTCGAGAAGATCGCTACGCACTATCCACGCCTGCCGATCATCATCATCACCGGCAAGATGGATGCGGAAACCGTGGTCGACTGCATGAAATCCGGGGCTTTCGACTATATTATCAAGCCGGTGGAGGAAGAACGTCTGCTCTCCGCTGTCGGCAAGGCGCTGCCCGCTCCCCCCGAGCAAGACGACGAAGAAAGGGACATCAGCCGACTCGGACACCGGCTGCGTCATCCTGAAGCCTTCGCCGAAGTGGTAACCCGCAGCCCGAAGATGTTCACCATCTTCGAGTATATCGAATCGATCGCCCCGACCGATCTGCCAGTCCTGATCAAAGGCGAGACCGGCACGGGCAAGGAGCTCATCGCCCGGGCCATCCACCGCCTGAGCAAGCGAAGCGGTGAGTTCGTCGCGGTCAATGTGGCCGGACTCGACGACAATGTCTTCTCCGACACCCTGTTCGGGCATGTCAAGGGAGCGTTCACCGGCGCCGATTTCAACCGCCCCGGCCTCATCGAACAGGCGGCCTGCGGCACCCTTTTCCTCGACGAGATAGGAGACCTCAGCCCGCCTTCCCAGATAAAGCTGCTGCGCCTCCTGCAGGAAAAGGAATACATGCCCCTGGGGCAGGACGGGGTCGCCGTGAGTAGCGCCCGTATCGTCTCCTCGACCCATGTCGACCTCTGGGCCCAACAACAACTCGGCCGATTTCGCCAGGACCTCAATTACCGGTTGGACACCCACCATATCCCCACGCCGCCGCTCAGGGATCGCCGCGAAGATCTCCGAGCCCTGACCGAGCACTTTCTCGCCAAGGCCGCCGAGGCCCTGCACAAAGGCGTCCCCCAATACCCCGCCGAACTCATCCCCCTTCTGGAAACTTACCACTTCCCCGGTAATATCAGAGAGCTGCAGGCTATGGTCTTCGACGCCATGGTCCAGCATAAAAACGGGATGCTCTCGCTCTCGGTGTTCCGCGATCATATGGCGCGCACCCGCAAGGTCGAGGCCAGGATGCAACCCGAGGCGGCCGGCTCCGGCCTGCCGTTCGCCTTCGCCGACCCCCTGCCCACCATCAAGCAGGCCGTGCAGCAGCTGATCGAGGAGGCCATGAGTCGGGCCGGCAATAACCAGTCGATTGCCGCCGTCATGCTGGGCATTTCCCAGCAGGCCCTGAGCAAGCGCCTGAAAAATATGTCGCTGGACAAATAGAAACCATAGTCTAACAGGCCCCCGGGACGCCTGACTATTTCTACCCCTACAACTGAAGATGTAACTACAACTTCGGTTGTACATATTTATATACTGGGAATTACATAAGATTCGCCCACGAATTCCTGCACCGCCAAACAACATTGGTTGTACCCCGCACAATCCCACCTTGCGATCGTATCCCTGCGATTTATCACATGTTTGTAAAATACGCCTCTTGGCACGCAAATTGCTCTACTTTTCAAGCAGAGGCGGAAGTTTATCCGGCCCGATGGAGATCGGATAAATCACTTGTTGGTGCCTGTCCGCTGTCAGCTATTTTGTCCTGACTCCTCGTTGCTCGAAAAATCGAATCCTCGGAAGATGTGCCTGGGACTCCATTTTGCGAGCGCCTCGATCAAGCACACAATAGCTCAATTTCGGACAGACACTCGTTGACAAATCACAGAAGGAGAACAGTATGGCAGACGCTAAAAGTACCCCTGCAAGTAACCCCGCGGTCGTCGGCCTGGCCGGCTTCGGTATGACAACCCTGATCCTTCAGTTCGTTAACCTTGGCCTCATGGGCGTTGGACCGGTCGTTGCCCTGGGCCTGTTCTTCGGCGGCATGACCCAGCTCATTGCCGGTTATCAGGAATACAAGGGCGGCAACAACTTCGGGTACAGCGCCTTCTGCTCATACGGGGCGTTCTGGATTTCCCTGTGTGCCATTCTGCTGATGAACCACTACAAGATCTTCGTCTCCAGCGAGACCGATGTCGGCTACTTCCTGGTCGGCTGGACGCTCTACACCGCCATCCTCTGGGTCGCCTCTCTGCGTATCCACGGCGCCATGGCCATGACGTTCACCACCCTGCTTCTCGGCTTCATCCTGCTCGACTTCGAGAAATTCGGCAATCCCTCCATGGGACATGTGGCGGCTTATGTACTGATCATCTGCGCCCTGAGCGCCTGGTACATGATGGCTCATGTGATCTTCCTGCAGATTTTCGGCCGCGACGTTCTGCCCTGCGGTAAACCGTGGATCGAAGCCAAGCCTGTTGAGAACATGCAATCCGTCAAAGGATAAATCGACTCCACGATCTCTTTGATTGCCTCCATGGGGAGGAGACATCGCCCGGGCCCTCGCCCGGCGGTGTTTCCTTCCCAGCTCGACCTCCCCCCTCCTGAGTCCAGCCCAACACCTGGATTCCCTGCGTAGATCTCGTTCCCGCAAGTTCGCCCTGCACGGCTCGGGCCTCGCGCCAACGCAAACTGCTGTTGTATATCCTTCGCGTCTTCAGTATAGTATCGCCATACCTCATACCCATAGAGCTGTCGACCATGACCTATATTCTGCCGACCATATTCGCTTCCTCATTTCTGATCACCCTCTCCGGCGCCATGATGCCGGGGCCGCTCCTCACTGTGACCATCAGCGAAAGCGTGCACCGGGGCGGCAAAACCGGACCACTGGTCATTTTGGGGCATGGCTTGCTCGAACTGCTGCTCATCGCGGGACTGATCGCCGGTCTGGCCCCGCTGCTGAGTCTTCCCCAGGTCTTTATCGTCATTTCCATCGCAGGCGCCATGGTGCTGCTCTGGATGGCGGTTTCGATGCTGCGCACCCTCCCCGGCCTGCGCTTGATCACCGAGGGCGACGAAGCTGGCGGCAGGAAAAACCTGGTACTGACAGGGGCGGTTCTCAGCCTGATCAATCCGTACTGGCTGATCTGGTGGATTACCATCGGCCTTGGCTACATCGTTCAGACCTTCCGATTCGGAGTAATGGGTATCGCCGTCTTTTTTCTTGGCCACATCATCGCCGACCTCGCCTGGTACGCCCTGGTTTCCAACGCCGTCGCCCGAGGCAGGCGACTGCTCCGCGACACCCATTACCGGTGCCTCGTCGGAGGTTGCGCCGTCTTTCTCCTTGTCTTCTCCGGTTATTTTTTCTACAGCGGGGTCGACAAGCTCCTGCACACCCCACTCTTCGCCTCATGACCAACAAAGAGGCAGAAGAGCAGCCCTCCTCCGCATACACCTGCGCTGACTATCGCCGGGAAATGATCCTCAACGGCCTCATGCGGGCGTTGCAGAACCCGGAACTCAGTGAGGGGGAGAGGGAAAAACTGCAACAGGAAATCACCGCGTTAGAAAAAGCCATGGATCTCTAACCCTGTTTCCCGCAATTTCCTCGCCTTTTTCCCAGGCTATTTGTGAACATAAGCTCGAGCGGTTATACTGACTGGAGATGATCGGCAGCACTGCTGCATTGCCAACCGACCGAAACCACCTTCGTTTTCTCCCGGAGTGAAGTATGACGACCACAACCGAATTAACGGATTTCATGGGGTTCCAGGAGTTGCTGGACGACGAGGAAAGACTGGTGCGGGAGACCGCCCGCACTTTCGTCAATGAACAGGTACTGCCGGTCATCGACGACCATGCCCAGCAGGAAACCTTTCCCCGTCATCTCGTGCCGATCATGGGCTCCATGGGGTTTTTCGGGCCTACCCTGCCGGCTGAATATGGCTGCGCCGAACTCTCCAACGTTGCCTACGGGCTGTTGATGTATGAGCTGGAACGGGGGGATTCGGCCATCCGCAGCATGGCCTCGGTGCAGGGTTCGCTGGTGATGTACCCCATTTACGCCTACGGCAGCGAGGAGCAGAAACGTTACTGGCTGCCCTTGCTGGCCAAAGGTGAGGCCATCGGCTGTTTCGGTCTCACCGAACCCGATTTCGGTTCCAATCCGGCAGGCATGCGCACCAGGGCGGTTCGGGAAGAGGGAGGCAAATGGCGCCTTAACGGCGCCAAGATGTGGATCACCAACGGCTCGATCGCCGATGTGGCCCTGGTCTGGGCCAAGACGGACGAGGGCATTCGCGGCTTTTTGATCACCAAGGACACCCCCGGTTTTTCCGCCCCGCGGATGAAGGGAAAATGGAGCCTGCGGGCCTCGGTAACCTCGGAACTGGTGTTGCAGGACGTGGTGGTCGATGAGCAGCAAAGCCTGCTTCCGAACTGCCGAGGGCTCAAATGCCCGCTCGGTTGCCTTACCCAGGCCAGGTACGGCATCGCCTGGGGCGCCCTTGGCGCCGCGGAACACTGCTACCAGACCGCATTGGAGTACGCCATGAGTCGCGTTCAGTTCGACAAACCGATCGCCGCCTTCCAACTCCAGCAGAAAAAGCTAGCGGAAATGGTCACCGAACTCACCAAGGGCCAATTGCTGGCGTTGCGGCTCGGACGCCTCAAGGATCAGGGAAACTTCACCCCGGCGCAGGTCTCGATGGCCAAGATGAACAACGTCAAAATCGCCATGGACATCGCCCGCACCGCCCGCACCATGCTGGGAGCCAACGGCATCATGGGCGAATACCCGATCATGCGCCACGCCGCCAACCTGGAATCGGTCTATACCTACGAGGGCACCCACGATATGCATACGCTGATCGTCGGCGAGGCCGTTACCGGAATCGCCGCTTATCGATAAACCGCCGCCGACCGCGGCATGCGGATGGATCGATCCTTTTCCCCCGCGTCGGCGCGCCCTGACAACCAAGGAGAGAAGAACATGGCCAAGAAAGCGGAAAAGCGTCGCAAGTCGCTAAAGCCCCACATCAGCGTCGCCTGGTACAAACCCGAACAGTGGGACAAACTCCTCGACATCTCCGCCGATGCCGGACAGCTGGAGAAAACATACGAACAATGGAAGGTCTATGCCGAGCAGGCCCTGAAAGATCTTGCCAACCGCCAGGTTTTCCCAGTCAAGGTCACAGTGGATATCGACGATCTGGAAAGCTGGTGCAACACCCGGAACCTGCCGATCAACGGTGACAGCAGATCCCGCTACGCCGCCTGGCTGCTCAAGAATCAAGCTGAAGGAGAAAGCGCGTAAAAAAACCATACCGCCTGCAGCCGCGGCACCTAACAACCCCCCTTCAAACGGTAAGCCTTTGTTTGTCTGTATAAATCCTGTACAATAAAGAAAACAACACGCCGGTTGCGCGAAGGGTGTCGCCGGCAAGCGGGATTTCAAGCGCTTTCCACGAAAATCCATGGTGCAGCCACATGGGGCGGAAAGAAAGACTGCTGGCAGATCAAGTACGAATACTTTACGATCGTTGCATTTTCGGTCTCACCGCGACGCTGATCAACGGCTGCATTCTCGCCTATGTCCTCTGGGACCGGGTCGATACGAGCCATCTCAAACTCTGGCTGGCGGGGGTTATCTGCCTAGTCCTGTTGCGTTTGGCAGTTTATCTGAGTTACCAAAGAGCTGCCACCCCCGATCGTGAGCCCGCCAGGTGGAAAAACATCTTCAACGTCTCGCTCTTTCTGGCTGGTTTGCTCTGGGGAATGCCGGCGGTTCTTCTCTTTCCGCATTCATCGATCGGCCACCAAGCCTTTATCGCCTTTGTCACCGGCGGCATGGTGGCCGGAGCGGTCGCCGCGTTCACCTCGCTGCTTTCCGCCTACTTTGTCTTCAGCATCCCCGCGCTGCTGCCGCTCACTCTTCGATTTTTTCTGATCGGCGGAGATATCCACGTGGCCATGGGCACGATGCTGGTCATTTTTTTCCTGCTTGTGAGTCTGACGGCTGTTCGGACACACAGAGACTTTGTACGGCTGCTGGCTTTGCGAGACGAGAAAAGTCAATTGATTCTCGAATTGCAGCAGGAGATCGGGCAACGCCAACAGGCTGAAAAGAGTTTGCAAAAACGCACCCACCAGATCGAAGAAATCGTAGGCAGCCGCACGGCTGAACTCAAGGAGGTGGTAAAACAACTTCGGGAGGAAGTAAAAACCAGAAAAACGATGGCCCTGGCCTTGAAAGAAAACCAGCAGCGCATGCGGGCGGTGCTCAATTATGCCCCGCTCATCATCTGGGCGATCGACCAGGAAGGCATCTTCACCTTTGCCGAGGGCAAGGCGCTGGAGAAGATCGGATTGCAGCCTGGACAACTTGTGGGCAAATCGCTTTTCAGTCTGTTCAAGGACGACGAGCAGATACTCAAAGATGCGAAAAAGGTGTTGGCCGGAAGTCTCGTCTCAGGCCCCACACAGTTTCGGGACCTGATCTACGAGAGCCGCATCGAACCCCTTCGCGATGACGGCGACACTGTCATCGGCGCGATAGGCGTCGCTATCGACATAACGACCCAACAAAAAGCCAAGGAAGCCGCGCGGCTAGGTGAGGAAAAATATCGCGATCTGGTGGAAAACATCAACGACGTCCTGTTTACCACAGACAGGAAAGGCCGTATCACCTACATCAGCCCGGTGGTCAAATCGGTACTGGGCTACCTGCCGGAAGAGGTGAAGAGCATGCGACTCTGCAACCTGATCGAGGCCGTCGGCCGCATGAACATGGAATCGGATTTCAAGCAGGCGCTAGCAAACCAGACCACCATAAATGAGCACAAATTTATCAACAAATCCGGGCAACTCACCTGGTGCCGAGCCAGTATTCGCCCGATCACCGAGGGCGACGGCGTTAAGGGCGTGCAGGGCATCATCTCCGACATTACCCAGTCAAAACATCTGGAAGAACAGCTGCAGCGCGCCCACAAGATGGAGGCCGTCGGCTCGCTCGCGGGCGGCGTGGCCCATGACCTCAACAACATCCTCAGCGGCATTGTCAGCTATCCCGATCTGTTGCTGATCGATCTGCCCAAGGACAGTCCGTTGAGAAAGCCAATCACCACCATCAAGGCCTCCGGCGAAAAAGCGGCGGCCATCGTTCAGGACCTGCTGACCCTGGCCAGACAGGGGGTGGCCTCCACCGAACTCCTCAACATCAACCGTATTATCGAGGAATACCTGGTATCGTCCGAATTCAAGTCACTGCGTGAGCTCTACCCCGAGGTGCAGGTCATCGGCAACCTGCAGCCGGATCTCCTCAACATGATGGGCTCGAGAGTGCACCTGAGCAATACGCTGATGAACCTGATTTTCAACGCCATCGAAAACATACCCTCATCACGAGAAGGCACCATTACCATCACCACCGCCAACCACTACGCCGACACGTCCACGGCCGGATTCGAGACCGTGCAGGAAGGCGAGTACGTGGTTCTGAGCGTGAAGGATACGGGGACCGGCATTGCCGAAGAAGACCTTGCCAGGATTTTCGAGCCGTTTTACACCAGAAAAGTGATGGGCCGAAGCGGCTCGGGCCTGGGCATGGCCGTGGTCTGGGGAACGGTCAAGGACCATCACGGATATATCAACGTAACGAACCATAAAGAAATGGGCACAAGCTTCGAGCTGTATTTCCCGGCCTCCCGCCAGACCATGGCCGAGAGCGCCGATCCGGTGCCGATTTCCAACTATCTTGGCCACGGTGAGTTGATACTGGTAATTGACGATGTCCAGTCGCAGAGAGAGATCGCCTCCGGCATGCTCGACCGGTTGGGGTATCAAGCCGAGGCGGTGGCCAGTGGCGAGGAGGCGATCGACTATCTCAGCGAGAAACGACCCGACCTGATCATCCTCGACATGATCATGAGCCCCGGGATCGACGGCTTCGAGACCTATAAGCGGATCAAGAAGATCAATCCGGATCAAAGGGCGATCATCGTCTCCGGCTATTCGGAAACGGATCGGGTCCATAATACCCAGCGATTGGGCGCCGGGCAGTATCTGAAAAAGCCCTATACCTTGGAAGCCATCGGCCTTGCCATCCGAAAAGAGTTGGAGCGGAAAAAATAAAAAGCTATTGGTATTCTTTTCTTCATCCGAAAATAGTAAGAAGCTCCTTGACCGTTCACCTGGAAGAGGAACACCAGAGATTTTGTAGGGGGCCGGCAAACGACCTCCGGCGAATGCCGGCAGGAGTCAGCCTTTGAAGGCGGCGAGCCTCTCCCGATATGCGAGCTGAACATCAATGAACCCACCGGAAGAATTACTCAAAGAATCGATACGCCTCTACCAAGAGATGCTCGGGAAGACCCGGGCGGTAAAAGACAGCGCGTCCAGCGCCGATCCGCAAAGATTGACTCATCTCAGCGAGGAGTTAACAAAACTACAGGAACAGCTCGCGCAAACCGACCAGGAACTCATATCCTGTTTCAAGCACGATCCCAAATTACCACACACCCCCCTCAACCAGGAACGAATCGCCCTGATCCAAGAGCTAGTCGAGCTGACGGATTCGCTGCTGCCGTCGCTCAAGGGCGTCATGGCCATTCAACGCGAAGAACTCAAAAAGATAGCTGCCGGCCGCAAGGTGATGAGCGGCTATCGCAGCAACCTCGACAAGCGAGGGGGGCTGGTCAACACTTCGAAATAGTTTTCAAAAACGTTTACCTTCACCATATCCAGGTACAATCAGACTGGTGTGCATAGAATGAGATAATCCGACAGCCTGCTTGCGCCAACCTGCGGTACCGGAAAACGTTTACAATGCGCAGTCGTTTTTGATAGAACGAGAGAAAGCACCCGAGGCGACTTCCACTTCGTTCTACCTCATCCCGAAACGAGAAGGGACATACTGCGACGGAGCGGCAAAGGATCCGCCGCGCCGATGCACGGTATTGGACCACGCGCCATGCTATTTGCCGAAAAATATGCGGCGCCCACCGTGGGTGAGCTGCATGCCAGCGTCAAGCGACTCAACGACCTCAAGGAATATTTCTATCTCCGGCTCGGGAAAATCCATTTCCAGGTATGGGCCGACACCAGCACCAACCTCAAGGTGGTTCTCAATCTCTATCGCAGCGACGGCATCTGCGAAACCTTTATTACCGATACCGATTGTTACGATGTCCAGCCGTGGCAGCACAAGCGGGTGACCAGGGATTTTTTCATCCATCCGTTTCCGATGAAATCCGGGCGAATAAACTGCGCCAAATTCGTTTACGTCTTTCACTTGGGCGAATGTTCGATATGTTCCCAATTTGAATACATCTTCATGGATTGGCACCATCTCGATGAGGAGAGGTATCTCAAGCGGCGGATCACCGATCAATGGGCCACGATAAACACCTATCGGACTATCGAAGTCGACAACGCTATCCTGCAAAGAGATGTCGACTGGTATAACCGTCACTTCGACGCCCTGAACATGGTCCCCAAGTTCACCAACGGCCGTTGCCACCATCCCTATCACCCCAAGCGCTATATCCATGACCGGATCGATCAACTGACCGAGGAAAAACGGCAGCAACCCCATAGAAAAAAAAGTATCAAGGTCTGTGTCGACTGCATCGACGATACCGATTTCATCTCCCACCTGCTCTTTGCCCACCATTGCGGTGTCAGGGTGCAGTGCATTGTCGACTGGCGAAAGATGACCCTGACCAACAGCGAGAATTACGTGCGCCTCAAGCGATCGGGAATCGAATTGCTCGGCGTCTTCTGCTGCTCGCCCCACAACGCCGTGGAAGTTGCGCCCGATATGCACAATAAATTCATAATATTCGGCGAGGAGGATTGTATTCTCGGCTCATTCAACATAACCTTCGAGAGGTGGGGGGCAAACTGGGAGTCCGGAGCGACTTTTCACTCGGCGGGGATCTGCCGGCTGCTCGACAACATCTTTCAAAGCATTCGCGGCGGGGTCATCCAGAAATACGGAGTGGACCCCTCCAGTCATTTCAACTTGCTCTACACCTTCGGCCGGCAAAAGATGATGAACGGATGCAACTTCCGCCCCCATCAGGCCATCATATCCAGGGTCCATGAAGCCAGGCGTTCGATAATGGGCTGTCTTTTTTTGTTAGGCGAACTACAGGGAGACCATGGCGACAGCGTGGTGGATGCTCTGATCCAGGCCAAAAACAGGGGAGTGCGGCTTGATTTCATCTTCAACGGTCATATGGCCAGAGTTGGTGATCCGGGAGAGGAAATCGTGATGCGCGACGAATTGAAACGCCCACTGCTGCCGGCGATCGAAAGACTCCGGAGGGCCGGCGTTCCCATCGCCCTGGCCTACGGGCTCAACGATCACGCCATCCCCTACTCGCCGCTGCATTCAAAGTATTGCATCATCGACAATCACATCGTGCTCGACGGCAGCTTCAACTGGTACAACACCTCGGTCTTCTCCCACGATCATCTGAGCGTTGTCGCCAACCGAGAGATTGCCCAAAGTTACACGAACGAATTCCACGACACCATCAAGATGCTGCGGATCTATTGGGGCTGACCGCATGAGACGCCGCTTAACTAAAATGGGGCTCGTTGTAAGATGGAATCGATCCGACTCGTCTGTGCCCAAAGCACGCTAAAAAAAGAAAGCGGCACGTTCCGCCAGAAACTCCGCTTCATCATGGCGGTTCGCGATATCGCCTTCACCAAGCAGGTTATTGTTCACTGGACAGGCTGCGACACGGTCTGGCATCGGTTGCCAGCGCGATTTTCTTTTGCCAGCGGCCGCAACTGGGAACAGTGGTCCGCCGAGACGACCCTGCGAGCCCGCCAGGCAGTCCGGCTGCCGGGCAACATCCGGTTTGCGCTGCAGTACCTGGTCGCAGGCCGCGAATACTGGGACAACAACGCCAACCACGACTACCGGCTGCAGGCTGATTGCGGCCTCTTGCTCGGAAGCGGGACGGCACTAACCCAGATCGACTCTACTCCTGTGCTGCCCCGCGGGCAGACAGAATTCCCCATAACCGTGGCCGTCCGTAACACCCTGAAAACAAAGCGGGTGTTTGTGTGCTGGACAGTCGATGACTGGCAGACCCACCATCGGACCGTCTGCCTTGAGCAACACGAACACCACGGTAGCGGCAAGCACATGGCAGCCTCCTCTCAACAAGTATCCCTATGGGATTGCCGCTTGAAGCTTCCTCGAGGCACGCACCTCGAGTACGCCATCGGCTGCGAGACGCAGCAGGGGGAGATCTGGGATAACGCGCCCGGCTTCAATTACCAGATTCGTCACCCTGGACTCAAGGTCCTCACCCTCAACCTGCATTGCTGGCAGGAAGAGGACCAACTGGAAAAACTCGGTGAAATCGCCAGAGCCATTGCCGAACTCGATATCGACCTCGTCTGTCTGCAGGAGGTGGCCGAAGACTACAACGACGGCAAGGGGGATCGAAGCACGAATGCCGCCAGGATTATTCGGGAGAGGTTGCTGCAAAAAGGCTACTTCTACCACCTCTGCAGCGATTGGTCGCATATCGGCTTCGGCCGCTACCTCGAAGGCAGCGCAATTCTCAGCAGAAAACAATTCATCAGACATGAGGCCGTCTACGTTTCCGCGCTCACCGACATCGACAACATCCATAGCCGGAAGGTGGTGATGGCCCAGATCCATTTTCCACAATTCGGGCGGGTAAACGTCTTTTCCGTCCATCTGAGCTGGTGGGATAGCGGTTTTAGTCGGCAATTCGAGCGCTTGCAACAGTGGGCAGATGCGGCCGCTTCTGGAGACGCAACCGTGACCTTGCTCTGCGGGGATTTCAACAACAAGGCGGGTTCGCCGGGGTATATGCAGATTGTCGAGGGCGGGAAATATGAAGACCAGTTTCTGCGGGCCGCTTCGCCCGAGGTTTTTTCCCGGGTCTTCCGGGAATGTTCACCCGAGAGGCAGAAACTGCTGGAGGACGATAGCCGGATAGATTTTATCTTTGCAAATAAAAACGCAGGATTGAAAGCGAGCTCGGCAATGATTATGTTTTCCGGCAAAAATTATCGGCGAGTTTCCGATCACCCCGGCTACCTCACCGAGTTCGAGCCGACGCAAGCGTAATCACCCGTAAATATTTACAGTTCACAGGGTTGGCTGACATTTGGTTGCCCCGGTGAATGGTTACACGCCAAGCGTTTACTTTATCTCATAATTCTTCAAAAGAAAAGGAGTTGCCATGCTTACGATTGTCTCGCGCATAACGGCTTTCTGCGCTCTCGCCCTCCTGGGCCTGGTGCCGACGGCCCATGCCAAGGCCCCGATGGTCCACACTCAGGTTCCCGGCTTTTACCGGATGCAACTCGGTCAGTTTGAAGTCACCGCTCTGTACGACGGACAGATCGATATCGACACGAAGCTTCTGCACCACATCGACGCCAGCCATCTCAAAACGTTGCTTGCCCGCATGTTCGTCGACTACCCCAAAATGCACACGTCGGTAAACGCCTATCTGATCAACACCGGCGACCACCTCGTGCTGATGGATACCGGCGCCGGCACGCTCTTCGGCCCGACACTGGGCAATGTGGAGAAGAATCTCAAGGCCAGCGGCTACACGCCGGAAGAGGTCGATACCATCCTCATCACCCACATGCACGGTGATCATGTCGGCGGCTTGATCGACGCCGACGGCAAACCGGTCTATCCGAGCGCCACCGTCATGGTTGCCAAAGCGGAAAGCGATTTCTGGCTCTCCACCAAGGCCGCAGAGAGCGCGACAAAGGAAATGAAGCCGTTTTTTCAAATGGCTCAAAAGGCGGCCGCGCCCTATCTGGCAAGCGGCCACTGGCACACCTTCACCAAGGGAAGCGAGGTGGTGCCCGGCATACTGGCCCTGGATGCCCACGGGCATACACCCGGGCATACTGCCTACCAGGTGGAATCAGATGGTCACAAACTGCTGATCTGGGGCGATCTGGTGCATGCCTATGCCGTCCAGTTCGCCAAACCCGGAGTCTCCATCGATTACGATATCGATCAGAAACAGGCCATCGTCACGCGGCAAGGTCTCTATAAAGCGACGGCGGCCGGCAAGATCCTGGTGGCCGGCATGCATCTGCCCTTCCCCGGCATCGGTCACGTACGAGCCGTCGGCCACGGCAGCTACGCCTGGATACCGATAGAATTCAGCCCCCTTCCGGCACCGGAAGTAACTAAGTAACAAGCAATCGTCGGCGAGCCGTCTGCCTTTTGCGCCCTTTTACTCGGTTCACCCTTCGCAAACATCCGCACCGCGGTATTCCCGGGTCTCTCCGTCCAGGGTGAGGATGGTCCAGTCACCGGCGGCGTCCCGTGCCTTGATCAAACACTCGATGCGCGTGCCGTCGACAAGTTCGACGGCACACTCATGGTGATGATCGAGGGTGATGATCTGCTCAAAGGTTTTTCCGGCGGCGAGTTCCTGGAATTTTTCGGTGGCCTTTTCCAGCCGGGTGATGTGCGCGTGCACTTGCGGGTCACGTTCGGCCACCGCGCGTTTGAGTTCCTCGGCACGATGAGTCAGGCGGGCAATATCTTTGATCACCTTCTCCATATCCTCCTGTCGAGTTGCCGGAATCGTCGCCAGGATATTTTTATGCAGCTCGATGTCGCGTTCGACAAAGGTGATTTTCTGGAGCAACTGCTCCACCGAGTCGTTCATATCCATCCCCTTGTTGTTTCAGTTTTCTTGCAGTGTGCCCTCCTTGTGAGGAGAAGGACCGCGACCGCTCCTTTATTCAGACGGGCACTGCGTTGAATTCGCTCATCATATCCGATTTTCTCAAGAAAAATAATGGACGGAACAGAGGTCCTGTACTAGAGTTGCCCACAGCAAGAACCGCGACACCGGGATACCGGCCAAGCTGCCGAGCATCCACAAAGTACCAGGGAAACGGCATGAAGACAATCGTGGTGAATACGCGTCGGGAAACAAATCTTCAGCACCTGCCCAAGCTGGGTTTGATGTGCCGGATTCTCTGTGGATATTTATTAGGATTTCAATCAATTCCGCGGCAATACGAGGGAAGCGTGTCTGCATTTGTCAAAAGAAACTGGTTTATGCTGGGGCTGATGGGAGTTGCCGCAATTACCGTTGCCGACAGTTCCGGCATAACCGTCGCCCCGGGCTTGTGGCTCAAGACCCATGGCGGTCCCAACATTGTCATCGTCCTGATCTTTTTTCTCTCCGGACTGGCTCTGGACACCCGCCAGATACGCGCCGGGTTCGCCGACTACAAGGGCACACTCCTGGCGCTTTGCCTGATTTTTCTCGCCGCCCCCCTGGTCGCTCTCGGCTTCAGCACGCTGCCGCTGGCCGCCGGCGTCGTCATCGGCCTGTTTCTGGTGGCGTCGATGCCCTCGACGCTAAGCAGCGGCATCGTCATGACCGGAGAGGCAGGCGGCAACATGGCGCACGCGCTCCTCGTCACCATTATCGCCAATTCCCTGGCAGTGGTCACCATTCCCATCACCTTGAACCACCTGCTCACCTTCACCGGTGACAGCCGGGTCATCGTGATCGATCAACTGCCGATCATGATCAAAATCGCGACACTCGTCCTGTTGCCGCTGGTAATCGGACTGATTGTGCGCAACCGCACCGGCTCGCTGCTGCGGCCACTGCTGCCTTACACCTCGATCTGCAACCAGATCGGCATCCTGGCAATAGTCTGGATGGCTTCTTGTCAGGGACGGGAGGCGATCGTCAGCCGCCTCGACACCATGCTGCCGGTGCTGGCGGTGGTCTTCAGTTTCCACTTGGTGATGCTGGCTGTAGCCATTATGGCCGCCCGAATCGCCCGCATGGGCAAGGGTCGGCGGGAGAGCGTTATTTTCATGGGAGGCCAGAAGACGCTGGCACTCAGCGTGGTGCTGCAGGTTTCGCTCTTTCCCGACTACGGCCTCGCTCTGGTGGTCTGCATCCTGCACCATATTACCCATCTCGCGATGGATGCCTTTGTAGTGCAACGACTGAAGAAAAAAGAGTGATAAGATGAGCCCCCTGTTCTTCTCAATATCCATGACGCGACAGACCACCGCACGGTCTCGATGCGTATCATCGTAAACAGGCTACATCCGATGACCGATATACCCCTCTATCCCGAATCATGTGAACTCACCCTCGAGCACAGGGCAGTGCTGCATCCCCTTTTCCACACCCTGCCCGACGGCATTTCCGAGTTCACCTTCGCCAACCTGTACCTGTTCCGGCATGCGCACAACTACGCTCTGGCGAGGCTACCCGACGACCAGCCGGTGATCATCGGCCGAGACCCTGACACCAGCTTTTTCATGCTGCCCACCGGTCTCGCGGACCGCGAGCTGATCCACCAACTGCTGAGCGAACATGAGACCATGAAGTGCGTCTCGGAGCGCCAGAAGCCACTACTGGAAGAAATGGGATTTCGGGTTGAAACCGACCGCGACAACTTCGACTACCTGTATCGGCGCCGCGACCTCGCGGAACTCAGCGGCAGGAAGTTTCATAAAAAGAGAAATCTCGTCAAGAATTTTGTAAGCACCCACGATTATAAGGCAAAGCCGCTGCGCATACAGTACCAGCAGGATGCCCTGCAGGTGCTCGAGGACTGGAAAGTGGGCCGTGAGAGCATCGGAGATTATCGCGAAGCCAGGGAAGCGCTGGAGAACCTGGCCGAGCTCGAGCTTTGCGGCGGCATCTATTACGTGGAAAGCCGGCCAGTCGCCTACACCCTCGGGGAGGAATTGGAGCAGGGAGCGAGTTTTGTCATCCACTTCGAAAAAGCGGTGCCCGACTACAAGGGGTTGTCCCAGTTTATCAACCAGTCTTTTGCCGCGGTGCTCCCCAATACCTACGAGACCATCAATCGCGAACAGGATCTGGGTGACGAAGGACTGCGACAGGCAAAGCACAGTTACAAGCCCGTTGGCTACATCAAGAAATATCGGGCCTACCTTTAACCAGTAATTCTTTTTAGATCAGACGGCCTCCCGCATATCCTGCCACAGTTCCGCCTCTGCGGCCCTTTAGCCAAGCGCCCCCGGCCTTTTGCCTCAACTGCAATGCAGCGAGGGATTTCCTGCCGTTTTCTGGCAACTAAACGATGACATGAACCTCCAATGCATTAGAGTGTTGGAGAGAAAACGACGCACCTGCCGCCGGAAGCAGCCGGCAAGTGCTTTAATTGCGGGCTGTTCCGTCTTTCCCCATCCGGCGGTTCCAGGTCCGCCGGATGTTAGAAAGGTACACGTAACAATGATGTTTCAACCCCTGGATTCCCAACGACCTGCTACTCTCCCCCGCACCGTCGAGGAGGTTGTCGGCCTCCTCTACGAGGACCTCATGCTGCGGGACAGGGTAGTGATGTCGAACCTCTCCGAAACGGAGCTGGCCTCCTCCGTTTACCTGGCACTGGCAAAAAGCATACGCAAGGAGTTCGGCCTCTACAATGGCAATGAACACCTCATCGCCTCCTGCCGTTCTTACCTGGGCAGGGAGTACGACAGCTATGAAGATCCGGCCATGGTGATCATCAAGGAATTGTGGAAGAAAATCCGCCGTAGCCACCATCTGCGGCTGGTCAAATCCTGATTGCAGCGGACTCAAAGCGAGACAATCGCCGCCGTTACTTTTCCAGGCGTATTTTCGATTCGGTTTTCTGGGGATTTTTTTCCAGGTGCCGGTACCGGTTGCAGGCGGATACCGCAAACCTACCGACGATATGGGGGAGATCCGACTCCTCCCAGACGGAGATAAACCGGGGATTTCCGCTAAGGGAACGGCTCAGATTGAAGCGGCAGGACTCGCCGGGATGGTTGAGTTTAACGTCCTCATAGGCAGCCCGAACTTCGCCTTCAGTGGCCCTTTGCAACAGGTCGAGTATGGTATGGACAAAAAATTTCTTCACGTCTTCAGTCGATTCCGCTGCGCTGATCTGCTGCCGAAAGGCGGGCAGGAGTTCTTTTTCAATCTTTGAAAACGATCGCTGAGCTGTCATAGACATTCCTCCTGGTTGCTGGGCGGCCATCCCTGCTTCGCCGTGACGACACCATTTACGTCACCGGCAGATCAACAGGGTTCTCAAGGTAAAGCCTGACACGCACATGACCCTACACTCAATCTATCCCTTCGCCCCTGAGCTGTCAATACGCCACAACCACTCCGAGACGTTTACAGTTCGTTGACATACCCCGCATTTTTGGTCTGCCCGTTGAACCATTACCACGCTGTGCCCCTCGCAATATCAGGACGAACAGCTTCTCGACTCCCGCCCTATTTTTTTGTAGCGCAATTGGTCTATTTAGTGCATAATGTGCGGGACTTAAACACCATCTTCGTGCTAGACGGAGTTTTCCACGAAATCCCCGCCACGATTCAACCTCAGAGAATGTGCACTACCAGGAAGTTTTGATGAAAAAAGTTCTAGGCACCCTTACCGTGACCAATGGCCACCTGCGACCTCAACTGGTGGTTATCAGCCAGGAAATCACGGTCGATAAATCGGGTGTGATTACAACTGCCCGCAAATTTTATACCTTGAATTCCATCGACGGCGAGCCGGTGCGTCGCACCAGTGATCCTAACACCTTTATGCTCGATGACGGTACCATGTTGAAACGTTCGGGCCACGTCCAGCTCACTCAGCTGGACACAGCCAGCCCCCATCGCAGGAATCACAGACAATAAGTCTTAGAAGGTAACCTTCTCACAACCCTCTATCAGCGTTTCGAACTCGCTTTGCCAGTTCTCGCCGCCGATGGCTGCCGCCAGCATCACGGTCATGTGCCGGGGCACGATGCCCGTATCCCGGTTCCGACCCAGGCCGGAAATACAGGAAGGACAGTTGGTGACAATGGTCGGCGCGCCTCCTGCATCCGCCTTGACCTGCTCGATCGAATGCCGCTTGCGCTGCAGCATGGCATAGGAAATATCAGGCCGGGAGATGGCCAGCGTCCCCGCCTCGGAGCAACAGTTGGGCACGCTCTTGACTTCGTCCGCGAGGATGCGCAGCAACGCAGGACCCTCACCGTCGAAAGAGTCGTGACAAGGGGCGTGATACAATAGCGTACCGGATTGTTTCTCGGCGAAATTCAGATCGGAAGTCTCCAGGACGTATTGGGAGACGTCCTGCACCGCGCAGTCGAAAATAGTATCCACTCCCATCTCATTGATGGCCTCCCGGCAGGTGCCGCAGCTGATCACGAACCTGTCGAAAACGATGTGGCCGAGCATATCCCGGATCTGACTGAGGATAATGGTGTCGCGCAGGGTCACCACGCTGTGCATGTCCTTTTTGGCGTTGACCTTGGCGGGAAAGCCGCAGCAGAGGAATGGCGGCGGCAGGATTACCCTGATGCCGCTCTTGAGCAGGATATAAATCGCCGCCATGCTGATTTCGGAATAGAGCCGCTCGGAACCGCAGCCGGGAAAATAAAAGACGGTCGCCTTCATCTCCCGCTTGGGCAGAATCATCACCGCCTCGTTCGATGAGCAGTCCGGGAGCTTGGCTCTCAACGTCTCCGCCGGGGCCGGCATCATCGGCGATTTCAGCATGCTCACATACCGCCATTTCTTCTCCTGCACCTGCTGCGGCGCCTTTTTGAGCATGGCGACTCCCAACCGTTGCACCCGACTGCCCCACTCGATCACCGACTTGTGGAATCCGGCGTTGAAGAGCTGGTTGCGGTTTTTCAGATACTGCAGCGACAGGGCGGTAGCGGGAGCAGTGTGTTTATAGCCAAGATCGCTTAAAATCTCCCGCTCAAGCACTGAGACCTCGGCGGTATCGATATCCACCGGGCAGGGAGCAAGACATTTGCCGCACATGGTGCAGTGGTCGGCGATCTCTTCGAGGTTTTTCAACTGCTTGAAGCGAGGCTGGTGATACCGCTGCATATCATAGAGCAGGGCCTCGATCAGGGAGCCGATCACCATGTTCTTGTTCCTCGGATGCATAAAAATGGAGGAACCGGGATAGTAGACGCAACAGCCCGCCATGCACTTGCCGCAACGAACGCACTTGGAAATCTTGGCGGAGAGGGTCTCAAGCGAGCCGTGCTGGAGGATGCGCGCCTCCAGCTCAAGCATGTTGAAAGAAGGCGTATAGACCTTTTCGATGATCTCCGGATCGGAGAGCATGCCCGGATTCATCACCCCCTTGGGATCGATCTTCCGGCGATAGGCGGCCAGGTCTTCGCGGCGCCCTTTATCGAGGAACTTCATCTTGGTGATGCCGATTCCGTGCTCGCCGCTCACCACGCCGCCCAGCTCGACCGCCTTCACCATAACGTCCTCGGCGGTTTTTTCCGCCCGTTTCATCATCTCGCGATCATTGGAAAAAACCGGGATGTTGACATGGTTGTTGCCGTCTCCTGCGTGCATATGGGTGGCGATCACGATCCGCCGTGAACGAACATCGCGGTAGATGGCCTCGATGGTCTTCGACACCTTGGCGTAGCCGCTGAAGAGTTCCAGCAATTCGCCCATCAGCAGCTTGATGTAGGCTTCATGCCGTACCGAATCCCTGGTCTTGACGGCAAGGCGCTCCAGCGTCTGCCAACAGAGATCCACCGCTCGAGGGATCTTCGCCTCCAGCCAGTCCGGATCTTCGATGGGGACCGCCATATGCAGGTATTCGATGAGCTGGTGGATGAACTGCTCCTTGTTGTAGAGGTCCTCGGCGATGTTGTAGTCGTCGACGAACCGGGCAAACTCGGCCAGAGCCGGCAGGGGCAGGACGATATCCTCGTTGAGCTTGAAGGCGTTGGTCCTCGCGGAGATGGCCCCCAACCTTTTGCGGTCCCGCCAGAACCGCTCGGCCTCGTCGGCATCCTGGGCGGTGAACAGCTCGGTATTGTCGTATCGGGAAAGCAGCTTTTCCAACCTCTCCTTGCCGCGCAACACCTGGGCGGAGGTGTGGCCGACCATGTCGATCAACAGCACCGCCTTGGGATGGCCGCTGCGAGCCGCCTTGAACTTGTACTGGATGGCCCGGATATATTCCTCGTCGAAATGCTCGAGGGCGATGAGCGCCTCGCCGCCGTTGTGGTCGGCGAATTCCTCGGAGATCTCGACGATCACCCGGCTGGCCTCATCCATGTCCTCGCCGTAGAATTCGAGGCAGAAGGTGATTTTCCGTTCGTAAGCGGCATGGAGCACGAACTCGGCGGAGGTGATCACGCCGTCCGTCCCCTCCTTCTGCAGACCGGGCAACCCTCCCAACGCCTTGTTGGTGATATCCTTCCACAACCCTTTCTTACGGATATCGTCGCTGGCCAGCTCGATGTGCTTCACCGTGCGGCCGAAGCCATCGACCACCTCGAAGCGGACCGTATCCCCGGGCAGGATCTTGCGCATCGGGTGCTCGATGCGCCGCACCGTAAGCAGTCCGTCCACGCCCGGCATGGCGATGTTGAAAGAGAGGATGTTGTCGATGGCCGTACCCCAGAGCACCGCGGTCTTGCCGCCGGCGTTCTCGGCGATATTGCCGCCGATGGTCGAAGCCCAGGCGCTGGTCGGATCGGTGGCGAACACCAGATCCGCAGCCGCGGCCGCGGCCATGGCATTGGAGGTAACCACCCCCGATTCGACCCTGATGACCGGCACGCTGGTATTGCCCTCGCTCAGATGCGCGAACTCCTGGTATTCGATGGGATGGATCTTCGTCAGTTTCTCGGTGTTGATGATCACGGAGTCGGAAGTTACCGGCACGCTGCCGCCGGTAAGGCCGGTACCGCCGCCACGGGGGATGACATGCAGCCCCAGCTCCTCGATGGCCCCCAGCAGGGGCGGCACCTGCTCCTCACTCACCGGACGCACCACGGCGGTGGGCAGATAGAGGCGCCAGTCGGTGGCGTCGGTGGCGTGGCTGATCAGGGTGAAGGGGTCAAACCAGACGTTTTCCTTACCGATAATCGGCGCCAGTTTTTTCTGGATCTGGGCGCGACGGGCCGGGGCGGCGCTGATCTCGTTTTTCAGCTGGTCGAGACGCTGGCGACACAGGCCCACCAGGTTGATGACCTTGGCGGAACGATCGTCTCCGACCCGGCTGACCCTGGCCGCCTTTTCGATGATATCGAGGTCCTCCCTGGCGGTTTTGACAAACTGTCGGCGCCGCAAGGGAGAATCGATCAATTCCTGGTAGAGAAAGGGATTGCGGCGCAAAATGAAGAGATCGCCCATAAACCGCATCACCAGCCTGGCCGACCGGCCGGTAATGCGCTGGCTGCGCAGTTCCTGCAGATCGTCCCAGACCTCCGGGCCGAACAGGTGATTGATGATCAGGCGGTCGTCGGCGGAAGTGAAGTTGTACGGTATTTCCCTGTAATCTACTTTTGGCATCGTCTCGTTACGTGTATAACCAGATTGAAAATTACGTTTTTCGTAATACAGCTGCGATCCAGCTCTGCATTTCGAATAATAGGTCCTGAATTTCCCCGTTTTCCATGCATGAAAAGATATATTTTACGAATTCCGCAATACGCCGGATCAAACGGTATTACCTCTAAATGTGCAGGGGAAAGGAAGAAAACTTACCAAACGGCAGACAAATGTCAAGGCGTTGTTGCGCTTTTCGCAGAAGAGGGGTGCCCCATGGCCCGCCCCGCTTCGACCGTTTCATGCAATCTGCACCAGTATATCTTGCCTGCGCCTTTTGCTCGATTGCATTCCGCATTGCTTTCACCGGAGGTTCGGCCGGCGTATTGCCACCCGGGAGAACGGCTGACCGCAATGCAGAGGCGGGTACATCGCCTTGGGAAAGGGTAAATGTAAACGACTTTCCGCAGACCTAGGAGCCTGTCGGATTATGCCCTTTTTCCCCATATCTTCGTTAAACTCGAAAAAATTATCCTCGGAATATTCAGTATATGCCTCCGGTAATTTTTTCGAGTTTGCCTCGATCTGAGCAAAAATGCCTATAATCCGACAGGCTCCTAGCGAATTCATTTTGACGGGGAAGGACAACATGGGGGAGAAACAACATAAAAACTCTCTACACTCTGCTGTTACATCGACGTACCCTCAATCTGAAGCAGGTCGGCAAGACCGCTGCTTCTCGGATAATCGCCACCCACAGCATACACGAATATCGACTTCGACGCCACTATCCGAACACGTTCTTTTGCGCGGGTGACTCCGGTATAGAGCAACTGCCGGTTCAGCAGCCGGCTCTCTTCCTCGGGCAGGATCACCAGTACCTCGCCAAATTCCGATCCCTGGCTTTTGTGGATGGTCATGGCGAAAACCGTTTCATGGCGGGGCAGGCGCGCGGGCAGATAGCCTCTGAGACCGCCGTCACCTCTTTCGAACCAGACCTTCATCTCGCCGTCCACCGGGTCCGGCAGGCAGATGCCCACATCGCCGTTGTAGAGTTCAAGACTATACTCGTTTGTGGTGATGAGCACCGGCCGCCCCGGGTACCACTGCTCCGCCTGACAGGCATACCCCTTTCTGCGCAGATGTTTCTCCACCGCCGCATTGAGCGCCGCCACCCCGCGACTGCCGTGCCGGCCGGGACAGAGCACCTGAAACGCGGCGAAGGCTCGGAAAACCGCCCGTACTCCCACCTCAGCCACCTTTGTGACAGTCTCCATGTAGGCAGCGTACCGCCGACCGATAGCGCCAATCGAGGACCCGGTGAGCAGGCCGACATTGGCGGGCTCGCCGGCGGACAAAATCGCCCAGGCCCCTTCGCCGTCGCCCCGGTTGATCGCGGTGGCCAGGGCCTTGATGCCGGCATCGAAGCGGTAGCTCTTTTGCAGCAGAGCGGTATTGTCCGGCAGACTGCGGATCATATCCGGCAGAACCGAGCCGGATTCCACCGAGGCCAGCTGGTCCTTGTCGCCCAGCAGGATAAGGCGAGCGGTGGGCGGCAGGGCATCCACCACCTTGCTCATCATCGCCAGATCGACCATCGAGGCCTCGTCGATCACCAGCACGTCCAGGGGCAGCGGCCGCTCGGCATGGTGCCGGAAACGGGGAGCGTGGCGTATCACGCCCAGCAGCCGGTGCAGCGTCCGGGCGCCGGTGGGAAAGCGGGAGGCGATCTCCAAAGGCACCCGCAAGGACTCCAGGCTGCCGGCCACCGACTCCTGCAGGCGCATGGCGGCCTTGCCGGTGGGCGCCGCCAGGGCGATCCGCAACTCAGCGCCCTCGGCTGCCAACAGCAGGCCGAGAATGCGCACCACGGTCGTGGTCTTGCCGGTGCCCGGCCCACCCGAGATAATACAGAGCGACTTGCAAAGAGCCACCGCCGCCGCTCGCCTCTGCCAGTCGGGCTCCCCGGTTTCAGGCGCAAACCATCGATCCAGCAACCCGTCCAACTCGGGTATTTCCCGGGTCCGTCCCGCCCGCTCGCAAAGCTGGGCAGCCAGCCGCGATTCATACTGAAAATACCGCTGCAGATAGAGGCGATTGGAGTGGAGCACCAGGGGAGTGTCGGCACCGGCGGAAACAAGCGGGCTTTTTTCCAGCAGAGTCCGGGCTTTCTCGCTTACCGCCAGGCAGCTGTGGCCCTCTTCCAGGGAGAGGGAAAGCTCGCGGATCAATTCTGTAAAGCGCTCGTTTTCGCTTGCGGCCAAACCGCTGCGCCGAGCGAGAAAGCCGGCGAAATACCGGGCCAGGAGATGGGGCTGCAGTTCGTAATCCATCACTCGCCTCCCATTGCCCGATCCAGCTCTTTGAGAAGCACGGGCGAAGGCAGGGTCCGGAACACTCCGCTGCCCGGCGTCTGCGGCGCCATGCCGCGCACAAAAAGGTAGAGGACGCCACCGAAATGGTCCTCGTAGCGGTAGTCGGGCACAACGTTTTGCAAATACCGATGCAGCACCAGGGTGTAGATCCAGTACTGCAGGCCGTAGTTATGCGAGGCCATTGCCCTCACCAGGCGCTCGCCGCGATACTCATGCTGTCTGCCGCCTAGAAAATTGGTTTTATAGTCAAGGACATAGTATCTGCCCTCATGCTCGCAGACCAGGTCGACAAAACCGGTGAGATAGCCTCGCATCGCCCGGTGCCCAAGGGGAGCCACTGTCGGCTCGGAGGCCAGGACACGGTTTATCCGCGAGGTTTCCAGTCGGCCGAGTCGGAAATAAAACGGCATCTCTTTCAGACACTTGTCATCGGCGAGCCCGCAGAGGGAAAAGGACCGATCCCCGTCGCCCCGCCCCCCCCCTTCGGGGAGCGGCAGCGGCGTAGTGACGATGGTGAGCAGCAGCTGTCGGACATCTGTGACATCAAGTGCCAGTCCGTAACGGCCGATCAGATCGCTTAGTTCGTCGTCGTCGACCGTGCCAGCGGCAAGGGCGCCAAAGGAAAAAGCTTCCAGGCTGTCATGGACCAGATTACCAAAGCGCGGGCCGGCAGGCAGACCGCGATGGAGGATCTCCGGCCCCTCTTCACCCGCCTCCTCGAAAGCCCCCTGCTCGACGCCATGATCCTCGCTTTCACTGAGCGCGGCCATGGCCGAGTAACTCGACATCTGGTAGTCGGTGGTGAGCGCCCGGTCTCCGGCCACGAGCGGGGCAAGCGGAACGGGCTCCTCAACCGCCGGCGAATAGGCCGCCTGCTCCGCATCTTCGCCAAGCAGCAGATGCTCGACCTGCGGCCCCGCGGCCGCCTGTTCCAGGGTCGCCCGCTGCTCCTGCTGGTCGACTTTTCCTTGGGAAAAGAGCAGATATCCCAAAGCGGAATCAAAACTCTCGGCCACCCGGGACCCCGCCTTCACATCCGCCCACAGCAGATAGCAACGCAGCTCGGCCCGGGTGATGGCCACATAGAGCAGCCGGAGTTCCTCGGCCAGCTCTTCGGCGAGGGCGAGCTGTCGCCGCTCCTCGAACCTGGAAGAACCGAGATCGACCACCAGCGGCGCGCCGTCTCCCTGCCGATCCGACTCATGACAACAGATCAACTCCTTTTCCGCCTTCAGCCAGGTCGTGCGATACCAGAGATAGGGGCAAAACACCACCGGGTACTGCAACCCCTTGGCGCTGTGCATGGTGACGATCCGCACAGCCTCTCCGTCACTTTCCAGCCGCAGCTCCCGATCTTCGTCCCCCACCTCCCCCGCCAACCTGGCCCGCAGCCAGACAAGCGTCTGATCCGGGCCCAGGCCTTCGCCGGACTCCGCCTCCTGCACCAGCTCCACCAGGTGATGGATATTGGCGATGCGCCGCTCCGCAAGCGGGGCGCCGGCCAGCCCCAGAACGACCTGTTCCTCGATCAGAAGGTGGCTCATCATCGCCAGGAATCCCTCCTGCTCCCAGCGTTGCGCATAGCCATGGAATCGGCTGAACCAGCCGTCCAGCTCGGTTTCATCCTCCCAGATCGCCTGCAGTTCGCGGCCGGAGAGCCTAAACCACGAGATGGTCATGGCGGACTTGAGCCGCAGGCCGTCCGCCGGAGCCGCCAGGGCCTGAAGCAACAGGTACAGCTCCCGGCTCTCCTCGGTCTCGAACACCGACTGCCGGCTTGAGACCACCGCCGGAATCCGGGCCCGGGCAAAGGCCTGGAGATACACCTGGGCCTGCGCGTTGCTGCGCACCAGCACGGCGATGTCCCGGGCTTGGAGCAAGCGGCTGCATGCCTGACCATCCTGTTCGCTAGTGATCTGCACCGGATTTGCCGCCGAGAGTAGACGACCCACCTCTGCCACCACATAGGAGCAGATCCGCTGGGCCGCCTTGCCGGAGGTCCAGCGGCCCGCCTTGTCTTCCGCGTACGGCGGCAGCTGGCAATAGGCCATGGTGGCCAGAGCCTCGCCAGCCTGCGTCAGGGCGCCGTGCGCCTCGGTCCTGGCCGGCTTCACGCAGAGGAAGGGCATCCGGCTCTTCTCATAAGCGAAGGGGTCGGAGCGAGAGGAAAAAAGCCGATTCACCTCGTCCACCAACCGGGGATGCGACCGGTGGTTATGCTTGAGGGTGAAAAGACGGTCCGCCGCCTCGCGAGCCGCGAAATACGAAGCGATATCCGCCCCCCGAAACCGGTAGATGGCCTGTTTGGGATCGCCGATCAGGTAGAGATAGTGGTCCGAACCGGAAAACAGGGTGGAAAATATCCGCCACTGGGCCGAATCGGTGTCCTGGAACTCGTCGATCAGGGCCATCCGGTACCGCGCGGCAAGAATCCGCCGCAGGTCCTCGCCTCCGGCGGTAAGCGATTGTTCCAGCCGCGCGATCAGATCGTCAAAGGACATCACCCCCTGTTCGGCGAGACGGGCACTGACTTGCTCTCTGAGCGCGATCAGCAGTGCGCGCCGAAAAGAGAGCGTCAGCTCATTTTTCGCCTGGATGAACACATCGAGAGGTTCACCGGGCAGCGGCCAGTCCGACAGATAGGCGAGCTGCTTTTTTTCCCCTCGTATTTTATTGCCGTTCAAGGCCAAGCGCAGGGAATGCGCCGCGAGGTACTCGAGATTGTCCGGCGGCGCCGGGCGGATGCCTGCAAAGTAGTCGTCAAGCCGGCCCCACCACGCATCGAGTATTTCGGCCAGCCCTTTTTTGAGCTTTCCCTCCTCGCGGGCCCGAAGAAAACAAGGAAAAAGCTCCCTCGCGTGTGCACTCCACCAGGCGGCCAATCGGTGGTATGCCTCTGTAAAGGCGGCTTCGGCTTGCCGAGGGTCCGCCACTTCGGGTTCCAACCGCGAAAAACCGATCCCCGAGGCCTTGACGCTTGCATGCAGGGCAGCGGGAGTCGGGTACCTCGCGATCAGCACCCCGCAGGGCAATGTCGGCAGCCGGTAAAAATGGTGACGCCAGAAATCCTCCACCACCTGGTCGCGCACCTGAGAGATCTCCGCGAGCAGTTCAACATCGAAGAGCTGGCCGCTCTCCAGCGCCTGCTCCTGCAGCATGCGCTGACAAAAGGAATGAATCGTGAAGATGGCTGCGGTGTCGATGTCGTAGATAGCCAGCTGCAGCAACCGACTCGCCCTGTCTCTATCACGGACCGATTCCAGCCATGCCGCCAGGGTTGCATCGGGCTCCTGCATCGACGTTCCAGCCAGCAGATCCCGCGCCTCGATGAGCCGACGGCGGACCCTCGCGCGCAGCTCTTCCGTGGCGGCCTTGGTGAAGGTCACCACCAGCACCTGTTCGATGGGAACCTCCAGCTCGCACACCGCCCGCAGCACCAGCATGGCGATGGCATAGGTCTTGCCCGTTCCGGCGCTCGCTTCCACCAGGTTCACCCCACTCCTGAGCGGCGTGCGGGCGCAATCGAGAGTATCTATCTGCTTGTCACCCGGCATCGGCAGCCCTCCAGATCGGTTGCAGGACGTCCCGGCAAAGACGCTCGAATTCCTCGCCCAGTACCGCCTCGACCGTGGTGTCACGAAGCAGCAGGGCCGTCTCGGGTTCAAAGCCCCGCTCCAGGGAATCGGCCAGACTGGCGCGGGCGGCGGCCAGCATGCCGGCTCCCTTCTCCGCCTTATTCAACCAGGCCGCCGCCGGCTCCACAAAAAGCGGACTGGGCCGCCGGCAGCCGTCGACAAAGAGTGCCACCATGGTCTCGAGATCCGGCTGCGGCGAATCGGTCTCGGAAATTTTTTTCAGGCCGTCGCGACAGAGCAGCGCGGTGGGTGCGGCCGCGCCGGTCAGTTGCTTAAATAGCAGGTGGTGCAACCAGGCCGACAACAGGTCCTTGCCTTTGAACGTCGCGTACCGGTAGAGCAGGATTCCACCCTCATGGATGTTGGCGAGGCTGCCGGTGAGACGATATCCCGCCACCTCCAGCTCCACCCGCCTATCCTCCAGTCTTCGGCCCATGCCTGCCGCCGCCACCTCCTCGGCAAAAGTCTGAAGTTCCTCGGTGCGCGCGGCAAAGGCGAGATCTCCGGGAACGCCGAGCGGCCAGCGCCCCTCAATCCGCAGTCGCCGCCGGGTCGTTGCCGGATCGGAGCCGTTCATCGTCTCGTTGAGCAAATACTGGTTGAGCAGATAATTTTCCAGCCCCTCTGTTTGAAAGGGCTCGCTTTCGCTCACCAGGTCCATATCGGTATCGAGCCGAATGCCCAGACAATCCCGCACGAAATACCGCTGAGGATGGCTGAAAAATCGAAAGAGATCCGCAATAGCAATCTCGCCGACAACTCCCCCGTTCCGCACGCCCCACCAGTCGGGCTCCTCGTCCGGTGGCTGGCGGAGTCGGTCCGCCACCTCACAGGCATGGGCGTTGTAGCTGAAAAGACCCGGCGAGGCGCCGCTGAAATAGCTGCTGCTAAACGGGTGGAGCGGATGACGGACGACGAGGTCTTCGGCCCGATAGGCTTCGCGAAGCACCTCCAAAAGCTCGGCTATCACCACTGATGGCGGTATTTCTTCATTGGTTTTGATGGACTGGCCTACATAGCTGAGATAGAGATTCTCCCGGGCGGCGAGAAGCGCCTCCAGAAACAGGTAGCGCTCGTCCATACGGCGTGACCTGTCGCCGGGCCGTACGCTTTCCGCAAGCAGATCGAAGGTCGCCCGCCTGTCGTTTTTCGGAAATTCGCCGTCGCCCAGGCCGATGAGACATACCGTTTTAAAGGGAATGGAACGCATCGGCAACATCGAGCAAAAGGTGAGCTGGCCGCGCAGAAAACCGGAGCTGGATCGGGTCTCACGAGCGGTGTGCTCGAGCCAGGCGGCGATCACCGTAAAGTCGATTTCACCGGTGTGAAAGCGCCCGGGTTTGCTCCCCAGCTCTATAAGGATCTCCTGCAGCTCGGTAAAATCCCCACCGGCGTCGGCCAGAACGGTGCCACCGAAGAGCTCTTCACTGTATCCCTGCAGGAGCTCGGACCAGCCGGCAAGGGTTCTGCCGCCACGAATCTGTTCTCTGGCCTGATCCAGAAGGTCGATAAACCGGCAGAGAGCACCGAGCGGCGCCGCCCCGCTCCCTTCGATATCAGCAAATGGCAAAATATCGCAAACAAAATCCTCACCCGCCGTGGCATACCCCATCAACAGCCGCTCGAGACCCGCCCGCCAGGTGGTTTCCGCCAGGGTGGGCAGCCCCATCTCACCGCGCTGCTCGGCCGACAGCCCCCAGCGCACCCCGGATGCGACCACCCAGTGGCGGATGTTCTCCAGGTCGGAGGCGGTCAGCGCGAATTTCGCCGCAACGGCCGGCTCCTTTAACAGATCGAGCACCTCGTCCCAGCCGAACCGCCCCCGGCGCAGGAGATCGATGAAGGCGCCGAAAGCGGCCAGGATACTGTTGCGCCGACGCAGACTCCTATCGGCGATGGAATGCTGGATGTCGCTGAAGACCGCCGGGATGAGCGCGCTGTATTCCTGAATGTCCGGAGCCATGACCACCATATCGCGCAGCTGCAGCTCCGGGTCGTCATGGAGCAGCCGCAGGATATGTTCGCGCAGCACGGTGATCTCCCGCAACCGCGAGTGACAGGAGACGATGCGGATGGAGTGATCGTCGGCCGACCACTTCTTCTGCTCGGGCGTCACTTCGCCTTGAAGCAGATCCGACTGCAGCCGGTGCAGTAGAGTCGGTTTATCGGTGTCGGAGGGATCCTCGTAGCTGGGAATCTCGAGTTCGAAATTCACCTGATCGTCAAAAAGCAGCCGCTGGAAGTCCCTGCCCTGGCGGCCGAGAGAGACAAGCAGGGGATGGCTCTCGGGCAGATCCAGGTCGGCGTCTGCCGGGGTCCCCGCGCGAAGCGCCTCCCGGACCAGCCTTTTGCGGCTTTCACTATCGCCCCAATAATTGCGGCAGGGGGAGAGCACGTAGAGGTGCACCTCGCTATGGCGAGCCACTCCCTGCAAAAAGGCGAGAAAGAGCGGCGGCATGATGGTGAGGCCGAAGACCGAGAGCCGCCGCGGCAGGCGGCCGGAGAGATCCTCCCGTGACCGGAGCCGGCCTATCACCTGTTGCAACAGCACACCGCGGTGGGGAACCCCGCCGCTGTCGGCGGCCAGGCGTCGCCAGAGCGCGCGCTGCCAGGTTTCGGTGGGATTGGTCGTCACCGTCTCTCCCCTCTCCCAGGCCGCCAGCATTTCCGGGCGCATCAACTGGTACTGGTCAAAGACGTTGGCAAGCCGGTCGGCGAGCTGGTAGCGCTTGAGCGCCAGGTTCGCCCCGCGCAGGTATCGGTGCAGGGAGTGATACTCCCCGCCTTCGAGGTCGCGCAGCAAGTGCTCGATGCGCCACGCCAGAACCTCTCGGTCATACCCATCCGGGGTGACCGGCATGTCGAGTCCCGCCGCGACGTGCTGCAGGAACCGCAGAGGCAAATAGTAGACGAAATTGCACCAGCTGGTGAAATTTTCGGCCAGGGTCTGGTTGATGATCCGCTCCATGCCCTGGCTCTGGATGAGAAACATCTCCTTTTCGAACGGACCTCGCCGCCCGCTCACCCGTATGATCTCCACCAGGTGGCGCAACAGGTTTTCTGTACGGTTGGAAACGTGGAGACAGAGCATGGAGATGCACTCCTGAAAAAGAATGGCCGGTAGTTGGGGCGCCTGCTGAGTTGATGCAACCACCTGGTACAATTCCCCGTTTACAGCCAGGGGAGTGCCGAGTACTATTAGTGAACTACGCCTTTACCGGTATATTCATAGATCGCGTAGATAAGGCCGGCCAGAATGCCGATGGTAAAAAAGATGCGCAGGCGTCTATCCCAGGGCAGCTTGGCTCCGCCGGCCGCATACTGCAGCACGGCAATGACCAGATAGGTGCAGCCGGCGACATAGGGCGCCGTTTGCAGAAGCTGCCACCCCGTCAACCTAAGGGTGTCGACAATGCCCGGGCCAAGGCGCAGGTTGAAGATGAGGTACAGCACGGCAGCTAAATAAAATCTTACATTTTCACCAAGTTTTGACATATGCAAACACTCGAAGCGTTATATTTCCCCGGAACCGAAATCTACTCCGCCAGCCAGTTCCCCTTATTCCTGCTGTTTTCCAAAATCCATCTGCTCTCGCCGGTGGAGATTGACGAGAGCGCCGGCAACGCCGCAGATATATTCATATCCGGCGGGCTCTGTCAAGCTCATACTCCCTGTCCTCTGGGAGAGCAGCGCGAGAGGTTCCTGAGGCTGGTGCGTGACATCGGTGAGCGCAAGGACGACTACGCCGCTCAACTCAGCGCACTCACCGTCGCCTCGATGTCGGCGAAAAAGGCCAGCATCGACGATTCTTCCCGCGGCATTGTCACCTCGCTGCTCGGTGGCCACGGTATGGTCGGTGAAGAGGTGAACGAGGAGGAATTGGTGCGCTGGCAGGCCCGTCTGATCCTGAAAATCGCCGAACTACTCGACCGCGAAGAGGAAGAGATCGCCGTACGCATGGCCCTGCTCGATGACGAGACGAAGGGTCTGGTGAAATCCTTGCAAGGCGAGTCGGAAAGCGACGAAGAAGAGGATACGCTGATCGCCGAACTGCTGCAGATGAGAGGCAGGATGAACCGCCCGACTATCGGGGCGATTACCAGCCGCTGCAAGGCCTGGAGCCGCCTTTTCTCCGCGGGCATGGCCGAGCCATATGTCTGGGCGACCCACATGCCGGAGGCGGCCGATTTCCTCCTGGAAAAGTATGAGGAGCGAACGACAACCGCGGCCACGCCCGCACTCGAGCTGGAACTGCCGGCCAACATCGGCTGGCAGGCCGGCGAAACGCTCCAGCGCATCGCCGACTTCCGTAACGATTGTGCCGAACTGCTCGCGCAACTTGGCAAAGCGCTTGCCCCAGAGGCTGAAGAAGGACAGGCTACAACGCTGGCTACACAATGGGCGACGGCGCTGGAGCAAAGGTTTCCCCGCCGGCAGACGGGCCGCGCCACTGTAAAATTTCACCGGCTGAGCGAAATCTCCTGCGGCGCCTTGCTAGGGGGGAAACCGAGTACCACAGCCAGCTTACTGGCGGTAATTTCTTGAGCTGCAGCTCTAAGAGATTATCACTCCTGACAACATGTATAGGGGTTGATGGTCAACACCGGGCAGTGAGCCGACCGAACCACCTTGTCGGCCACGCTGCCGAACATGATCTTCTCCAACCCCTTGTAACCGTGGGTCCCCATAATGACCAGGTCGCCCTGAATTTCGGCGGCGAAATCGACGATCTGTTCGGCGACATCACCCATGAACACCCGGTGATGCAGCGCCGAAACCCCTGCCTCGTCACAGACTTTCTGGACCTCCTCGCAAAAACTGTCCATTTTTTCTTCCGCCCCTTCGACCAGCTCGCTCTCCAGGTTGGGCATGCTCATCTGCGGCACGAAAAATCCCGAATAGTCCTCGAAATTCTGAACCACGAAGATGAGATACATCGCCGCCCCGAACTTGCCGGCCAGTACCGCCGCGGATTCGGCGATGAGCCTGGAGTTGTCCGAAAAGTCTATAGGGGTTACCACCCGTCGTACGTTGAGCAACCTTCGCATAGCCACCTCCGTCGAAAAATTGGCATTTTGTTGCTAACACTCTGAGCCTACTTGAATTTTCGCACAGCTTCCGGGATTAATCAAGGGAATCTTTACTGCCATATCCAGCCGGCTCGCGGCCGGCGCAGCCCTGCTTGCCGCAACCGGGAGCGCACCCTTTCGACTTGAAAAATCGCCGCAATGGGATATTGTTGATGGTAACCCGTGGTACTACTACAGGTGACCAGCAAAAGGGAACGCCACCGCACTCAAGAGCAACCAACGAGCGGAAATCGGATCACCGGCGAACGTCTCGCGCACTTCTATCGATTTCAAGTGAAGAATTGAGCTAATTTTGTGACATACGAGGGGAAATTTTCATGAAAAGGGTTTTGGCAATATCAATCAGTGACCGCAAAGGCATGCGCAAGAAAAACATCGACTCGGTCATGCTGGTGGAAGATTTCGGCCTCGAAAACGACGCCCACGCCGGCAAATGGCACCGCCAGGTCAGCTTTCTCGCCGAAGAGAGTATCGAAACCATGCGCCAGAAAGGCTTGAAGGTGGTGGCCGGCAATTTCGCTGAGAACATCACCACCGAGGGACTCGACCTTTGCGCCCTGCCGGTCGGCACCCATGTCCGGGTAGGTTGCACCGAATTGATCATCTCCCAGCTCGGCAAGGTATGCCATAACCCCTGCGCCATCTACCACCAGGCCGGCGATTGCGTCATGCCCAGAGAAGGCATTTTCGGGGTAGTGATAAGGGGAGGTACAATCAAGGTAGGTGATGAAATCGAGGTATTGCCGACCCGCTCGAGTTCAGCGGCCATCATCGGCTCCCGCGAAGCGGAAAGGCAATTCGGCGAGCAACTCAAAGAGATCGTCATGCGCAAATGGCAGCCGGGTTTCGTCCGTTTCGACAACCTTAACAGCGCGGAGAACAACCTCCAGGAGATTCTCGCCGATCTCATGGGCACCCAGCGCGCCGATCACATTCTTCTCTTCGACCCCTCGGGCCGCCACGCCCTGGCCCTGGCCGGAAAATCGACAGGTGAGTCTTCGCACATCTCCTACTGCCGCTCCATCGAAGAGGTGGAAGGACTCGAAAAATAGCCTGAATGCGCGGTGAAAGTGAGCGTATCGGGATTGGGATGCTTCACCGCGCCACAGCAATTGCAATATAGCCAATCGATAGCAACGGTGGTCCAGGCCTTGTCATCCCCCGCCAGCCAGTTCGATCAGGCGCTGCAGTTCGGCAAGCAGCAACAGCACAAACATGATCGCCAGCACTCCCCACAACACACCGAGAATCCTTTTCTTCTCCGTGAAACAGGCAAGCGCCATCGCACCGAACTTCACTCCCGCCACAAGAGTGATAATCACCGAACCAATGGAGAGTTCCCATTCCTGCAGAGAGGCAGGACTGAGAATTATGCCAACAGCTCCGGCCAGGGACGCGGCGATAATCGCCGTTACCAGTAGAGTTTCTTTTTTCTTTTGATCCACTTCGTTTAGTGATATTGCATTTCGATCAACGTAAACGTTTACAGTCATTGGTTTGGCCAGTCTTTGGTCGACCCGGTGAACGGTTACCGATCAACGGTTACCTTCCGGGTTGCGCATTTGCACGCCGCAAAGCTGGTATAAAGAGGACAATAACCACAGGTGATGCTTGAAAACAACCCTTTCAAACAAAGAGGCTCTGCTCGACCGAATCTACCAGGGCTCGGTGGCATCCCGTCTGCAATTTGCCCGACAGCTGCATGGCGAGTGGGGCCGACAGCTCACCAGCGTCCACGACTTCTTCTGTACCTTTTTAGAGATGAAGGAGCGCGCCGAGGCGCTCGCCCGTCATATGCGGGAGATGGACATGGGCAGACTCTGCGTGCGCTGCAGTACCTCCGAGAGCGGCGGCTGTTGCAGCCTGTATATGGCGGGTGAGACCGACGCCGTTCAGCTTCTGCTCAACATGCTTGCCGGCGTCACGGTGGACTTCGTCCGCGGGGATGGGCGAGAATGCTGCTTTCTCGGGGAGAACGGCTGCATTTTCATGTTCAAGCCGATGTTCTGCCTCAACTACAACTGCCACGCAATCCGCACGACGGCAAGCGAAAAACACATGGGGGAATTGGAACGACTGGCTGGTGAGCTGCTGGGAAAGCAATATGAAGCAGAACAGCTGATCATCAGCCGGATCGGTGAATATGCTGGCTGCTCTCAGCGACGAGGCTGATCCGTGCCGAGTATTCTTACTGCGCCGTGGCGTCCCGGCAATGGTCTGAAAGCTGGGCGCCGAACCAACGATGCAGGGCGGTAAGCAGATGCAGGTCCGTGGTAGTAAAGGTGATCTCCCCCCCGCTGGGAACGTCCTGATAGGCAACCTGGAGAGCCGATCCAGCAGCCGCCAGTTCCTTGAGGCCCGGCATGTCCTTGCCATGCAGCTTTGCCGGATCGCCATAGTCGCCGTTTTGGAAGTTGATCGCCTCAAACCTGAGGTGCTGCTGAATCAGGGCGATCTGGTCTGCCTCCTCTGGATTTTTGGCGACAACCCGCAGGACACCGCCAGTTTCGGTCATCGCAAAGACATGCAGGGCTTTGGAGATGGCAAAGGGCATGACCGTGCCTGCCATATGATGGATATGCTGCTGACGGCTCTGGGCGAATGCTGACGGGACGATGGGGAGCACGACACAGAAAATCGAGAACACGAGGCAAATAGTGCGGAGCCGCGGCTTTGCTGCGAAAAGTGCGGTCATGAAATCACCCGATCCTTACTTGGATTTGATATAGGTGCCGATGAGTTCCGTACTGGCCAGGACATGAGGTTGCATCGCCGCCTCAACCTGTTTCTTGGTTGGATTTTTCAAGCCTTCAAGGCGAGCATCCAAGGCATAGAGCTTGAAAAAATAGCGGTGGGTCCCCACCGGGGGGCAGGGGCCGCCATAACCGGTTCTCTTCCAATCGTTTACTCCCTGACCGGTGCCGGCAGGTAAACCATCCGGACCAACGTCCTCGGGCAGGGCCGTCGCCTCGGCGGGAATATTGTAGAGCACCCAGTGCACCCAGGTCATTTTCGGGGCCTTGGGATCCGGCGCATCCGGGTCGTCCACTATCAGCACCAGACTGCGGGCATTTGCCGGCACACCGCTCCAGCTGAGCGGCGGTGAGATATCCTGGCCTTCGCAGCTATAGCGGCTGGGAATGGCACCCCCATGTGTGAACGTACCTGATTGAATTGTGAGTTTCATGCCTTCCTCCGCAAATACTGGCTGGACGCCCCCGATGGTGGAGCAGCCCACGAGCGCGGCTGCCATCAGCAGCAGTCTGAGGTATCTGGCGAAATCTCTTTCGGTTGTCCTGGAATCACTCGGCGGTTTCATATCAACCAGTATAGCCTCGATTCCATTTATTGTCAGGCGCAATCCTCTATTGGCATCGACCTTTTACCAGTCTGGCTGCATTCGAGCAATACCAAGGTGCGGTAAGCTCTTGCTTTGTTATTTTTTTCCCCAATGCACGCCAATAGTTCCCAGCATGAATTTTTTATAGCCGACCTCGCGGAGCCCCGCCTGCCGAAAGGCCTCTGCCAACGCCTCGGCCGTATAGAAATCCATTGTGGAACCGGTCAGATACGAATACGCAGCCTCATCATCGGCAATCATCCGCCCGAGCAGGGGAATGCCGAATTTCAAATAGAGACGAATAAAGGGGTACAGCAGATTTTTCGCGGGAGGGGTGGTATCGAGACAAACGACCCGCCCGCCGGGTTTCAACACCCGGCGAACCTCGGTGAGCACATGCACCGCGTCATCGACATTGCGCAAGAGGTATCCGAAGGTGACCGCCTCAAAGACGTTGTCCGCAAACGGCAGGGCATTGGCATCACAGACCTGCCAGAGAATGGGCCGATCGATAAACCTTTTTTTCGCTTCCCCCAGCATGTTCTGTGAAAAATCCGCACCAAGCACCCTGGCTCCGGGATGGCAGTGACTGGCGAGCGCGGCGATATCCCCCGTTCCCGTAGCCAGATCCAGCACCCAGCCCTGCCCCGGATCACCGGCGGTTTCGACGACGAAACGCCGCCATTTCTGGTCCTGCCCCATGGTCATCACCCGGTTCATCAGGTCGTACCTGCCGGCGATGGCATCGAACATCTTTTGTACTCCCGGCCCCTTACTCAATTGGCTTCCTCCACGCATTTAACAAGGGGCAAACCCCGGTGTTCTGGGAAAGGGAATAGCTTCCCGGATATTCGCCATCCCGGTCACGAACTGCACCAGCCGCTCAAAACCAAGCCCGAATCCGGAATGGGGTACGGTCCCGTACCGGCGCAGGTCGAGATACCACTGGTAATCCGCAGGCTCGATGCCCGCTTCGCGCATCCGTCGCTCCAGTACTTCGTAGCGCTCCTCGCGCTGACTGCCGCCGATGATCTCGCCGACACCCGGCACCAGCACGTCCATGGCCGCCACGGTCCTGCCGTCATCGCTCAGTCGCATGTAAAACGGTTTGATCGTCGCCGGATAGTCGGTCACAACCAGGGGACATTTGTACACCTCTTCGGTGAGATACCTCTCGTGCTCCGATTGCAGATCAGTCCCCCAGGCCACGGGATACTCGAACCGCTTCTTCACCCCCTCCAACTGCTCTACCGCCTCGGTATAGGTGATATGAGCGAAATCCTTATCGATTATACCCCGAAGTTTAGCGATCAGGCCTTTTTCGATAAATTTATCAAACAGCGCCATGTCCTCGGCGCAGTTATCGAGCACGTCGGCAAGCAGATATTTGAGCATCTCCTCGGCCAGCTGCATATTGCAGCGCAGATCGCAGAAGGCCATCTCCGGCTCGAGCATCCAGAACTCGGCCAGATGCCTGCTGGTATGGGAATTCTCCGCCCGAAAGGTCGGTCCGAAAGTAAAGACGTTGCCGAAAGCCAGGGCATACACCTCGGCCTGCAGCTGCCCGCTGACGGTCAAGCCCGCTTTGCGGCCGAAAAATTCTTCTCCCGCCGCCGGCCCGCCCGCTCCGGCCGCCTCGCCGGCCACAACCTGAAACATCTCCCCCGCCCCTTCGCAGTCGCTGGTGGTGATTACCGGAGTGTGCACCTGGAGGAACCCGCGCTCCTGGAAAAACAGGTGGACGGCATAGGAGAGCCGGGAACGGACCCTGGCCACCGCCCCCAGAGCGTTGGTTCTCGGCCGAAGATGGCTGATGTCGCGCAGGAATTCGAACGAGTGCCGTTTTTTCTGCAGAGGGTATGTCTCCGGCTCCGCCCAACCGACCACTTCGACCGATTCCGCCTGCATTTCGACGGATTGCCCTTTTGCCGGGCTGCTCTTGAGAACGCCGCGAACCACGACGCTGCAGCCGGTGCTCAGATGTTTAATCTCACTGTCGTAGTTGGCGAGCTCCTTGTCGGCGATCACCTGCAGGTTAGCCAGGCAGGAGCCATCGTTTACCTCCAGGAAGGAAAAGGAGCCGGTATCCCTTCTGGTTCTTATCCAGCCGTTGACCGTTACCTGCCGGTCGGCAGGAATTTCGTGCAGCAGCGTCTTGATCCGTGGTTGCATATCAGTCACCTTTTATCGTGTCGTGGTCGTATCCTCGTTTTTCCGAGTGATACACCGTCATCTCTCCCTTGCCGGGCAACAGAGCGGGATCGACACTGGCAAGGCGCGCCAGGTGCCTGCCCACCACACCGCACTTCACACTCAGGAGAAAAAAGATTTCCCGCCGCGCCTCGGACAGCGTCTCGAAGTTGCCCTGCCCTTTGGAAATCACCAGATCGGCAGTCTCGAAATGACGAAGGAATTGAGCCGAACAGCTCTCGAGCGGCGTACCCGGGCAGGCGGTGCCATTGGCGATGATCCGCGCCACCCTGTCCAGGCCGACGGTATGGGCATCTTCGATCAAGGCATCGTTAATGATCGGCCCACTCTTGACCGCCACGGTAATATCCAAACCTTTCTCGGCCAGAAGTTCCAGGACCAGGGCGTCATAGACGATCTCCCCGCAGTTGTCGGCAAGGTAGAGGACAGTTGCTCCCGGTTTGAGCGCCGCCACCTTCTCGCCCAGCCTTTGCCGGTGGTCGATTGCCATGGACCGCCGCTCCCACGTAGCGAACGCGGCTTCGATCTCGGATCTGCCGGCGGCGCCGTAGTCGATAAGATTTCCGGCGATGGCATGGCTGACCGCCTCATTAAACGGCTCGGTAGCGCTTCGCACCCGTTCACGCAGCTCCGGCAAACGCGCCAGCGCCCTGCTGTTTTCTTCCCGTTTTACGCTCAGGTAGGGGTCGTCGCATCCGGTCACAGCGGCGATGGCGGCATAGATCCCCATGGAATTGGCAGGAGGCGTCCGCTCGAGATCGAGCTCGGGAAGCAGAGCGGCAACCTTGCGCATGACCTCATGCTGCCGCTCCTTGCTGCACCCCTGCAATCGCGCAACTCGAAGGGACTGGCGCAGATAGCAAGGCAGACATTCCAGTGCCGTTTTCATAGCATATATCCTTCGCGTACATTGGCAAGGGCGGCGAAAATCGATCGTCTGGCCCCCGGTTCACGGGCATAGATGTCGGCCAGAAGTTCCCGAACCCTCTCCCGTCTGGTGTGGTCCGCAAGCGGGCAGAGATTGGCGACGGGGTGCAGAGCCAGTTCAGCGCCGATTGCTCTGATTTCCTCCTTGTCGAGATACGCCATGGGCCGAATGATGGCCAGTCGTCCCTCGGAAAAGATCCTGCTTCGGTACCATGGTAGAGATATTGCCGCTATAGAGCATGTTGAGGAAAAGGTCTCCACCAGGTCGTCCCGGTGATGCCCGAGTGCCACTTTATTATACCCCCACCGTCGGGCGAGGTCGAACAGCTGGCTTCGCCGATTGCGGGCGCACTGGTAGCAAGTACGTTCGGTTTCCGCAAGCTCCCAGGCCGGTTCCACGCTATAGGCAACCCCCATCCGTTCAAGCTGGCCGCCGATGGCTATCTCGGGAGGTTTGGCGTGCTCCCTCCCGCGCCAGTATCCGTGATCGACAGTTACCGCCCGCAACATATATTCAATAGGCGCCTTGTGACGCCAGAACTGCAGCAACCAGGCGAGAACCAGACTATCTACTCCGCCGGAAACCGCCACCAGCACCCGGTCGCCATCGGCCAGCATGCGATAGTCATGCATCGCCTGGCCGATTTTCCGGTTGACTGCCTGGGTAAGCGGCCGGCTCGATTTTCTCGACACAACATCCTCCCTTCGCCCCCCAAAAGTCCAGCCAGTGTCCGTCAATTACAAACGCCCGTCAACCTGCTTTCGCGGCAGGATCACGGGCGTGATGTACTTCCCTGAAAATCGGGACCGAAGAGCGGCGCCTACAGATAGGGGCACTTGGCAAGCCGCTCCTTGATCCCCTGAGCGACAAGATCCTGAACGGTGATCCATTTGAAGCCGCGACTCTGGGCTTTACCAAATGAGAGGATATTACTCAAGAGGGATTGCTGCGTTTCGTTAAATTGGCTGCTCCACAGCACGTTGGTAGTGGCGGTGTCGAACAACTGCATATCGAACGAGGCGGATGCCGGTTCATCGACTGCGTATTCGCCGCCCTCCCGCTGCTTGAATCGGTGCATGGTCAAGACCAGCACCGCTTGGCTATGTGTTTGTTTGCCAACGCTGGCAATGGTCGCGGAAAACTGGCTGGACACCACGGCTTCGAGATCGTTGAACTGGCTGGGGGTGAGTATGGTCACTTTTTTGTTGGCGGCCAGCTCGCGCTTTAAGACCGTATCTGCCCAGGCAGCGCCGGCTTTGAGTCGAGACTCCTCTTTTTTGCCGGCGTTTCCCGCCTTTTGATCGTTTTCGATACGGGCCGGCATGACCACGATGGAAGCTACGGGTTGAAGCGCCTTCCGAGACTCCTCGCTCATCTGGTTCGTTGGGGGCGCGCAGGAAGTCACCACCATGGCAAGGCAACAAAAGAACAGGATTGACAGTGATCGTTTCACGAATCCCTCCTCCTTTATGTGAAGAGAATATTATCGAAAAGGTAAGCGGTTTGTCGGCCGCTGTTTTTACAGACTACCTTTGGAAGACAAGACACCGCCCTGTGCCAGCTCGCGGGTGGCCTCATTCATGGTCCGCCCCAGGGCCTTGAACACCGCCTCGATTATGTGGTGCGTATTTTCGCCGTGCAGCAGATCCACGTGCAGCGTCACCCCGGCATGCTGGCAGAACGCCCGGAAAAATTCCTTGGCGAGGCAGGTATCGAAATTGCCGACTTTCGGGTCACTGACAGCAACCTCGTAGTGCAGGTACGGGCGATTTGAGATATCGACCACCACTCGAACGAGCGTTTCATCCATCGGCAAAAAACTACTGCCGTATCTTTGTATTCCACCCTTATCTCCCAAGGCTTCGGCGAAGGCTTTGCCCAAACAGATGCCGATGTCCTCAACGGTGTGATGATCGTCGACCTGGGTGTCTCCGACGGCTTTCACCTTCAGGTCGAAGAAACCGTGCACCGCAAACAGGGTCAGCATATGATCGAGGAAGGGCACGCCGGAATCTATAGTGTGGACTCCAGTCCCGTCCAGATCCAGTACCAGCTCGATATCGGTCTCCGCGGTTTTCCTCGCAACCGTCCCCTGTCTGCTGCTGTTCATCATGACCGCCATTTCCAGATTCGCTCTCCAAACGGGTTCTATGCGCACCAGCCAATGGGCTGGTACGATGATACCGATGCATGTGTTAAGTGGCTTAATATCTTATGGTAAAAAGCTATCATACCTCATCGATCCAAAACCATCTCTATTTTTCGTGACATGAGAGGACAAAAAAAATATAATCAAATTTCGAGGGTAGCTGAATTTTCTATTGACACTGCCGGCCCGAGCTTGTATAAATGCCGCTGTTTTGAACATCACGCAACAGCATGAGCGGGAATAACTCAGTGGTAGAGTGCAACCTTGCCAAGGTTGAAGTCGCGAGTTCGAATCTCGTTTCCCGCTCCAAAAGCGACTCCAAAAAGGTTCGGCACTGCTGAGCCTTTTTTTATTAATTGCCAGATTTCGAGGGACACAATGAAAACCTATCTTGCTCCAGTCAATGAAATCGAGAAGAAATGGTACGTTGTTGACGCAGAGAACAAAGTGCTCGGGCGGTTGGCATCCGAGATCGCCGCCCGGCTACGCGGAAAGCATAAGCCGACGTTTTCTACTTTTATTGATAACGGTGATTTCATTATCGTAACCAATGCCGAAAAAATCCAGCTGACCGGAAACAAATGGGACGACAAGAAATACTATCGCCACACCGGCTACATGGGCGGTCTCAAAGAAGACAGCGCGCAAGGAACTTCTCGCCAAGCACCCGACGGACCTGCTGCTCAATGCTGTCAAGGGCATGCTGCCGAAAAACAGCTTGGGCCGCGCCCAGCTGAAAAAACTGAAGGTTTATACCGGCGCGGAGCATCCGCATGAAGCCCAGCAGCCTGTAGAATTAGATATTTAATCCCGGAGAGAAAATAGACCATGGCTCAAGATCGCTTTTACGCCACCGGCAAGAGGAAAAATGCTATTGCCAGAGTCTGGCTGACCCCGGGCACCGGCAAGGTGATCGTCAATAAGATGGAGGCCGATGTCTATTTCGGAGGCACGTTCAAAACCAACAAGATCGAAAAGCCGTTCAAGATCACCGAGACCGCTGAGCAATATGACGTGCTCGCCACCCTGAAAGGCGGCGGCAAGTCGGCTCAGGTGGATGCCCTCTCCCATGGTATTTCCAGGGCGCTTCTGGAGGTCGATGCGGAGAACAGGCTGCCTCTGAAACGATCCGGGCTGCTTACCCGCGACCCGCGCGTCAAAGAGCGGAAGAAATACGGACAAAAAGGCGCCCGCGCCAAATTCCAGTTCTCCAAACGTTAAGCACGACTGCCCCTCTCTGTTCTGCGGCTTTTGTTCCAGGCAATTGGTTCGAGAGACGCTGCAAGAGCGCGGCAACATGGTTTGTATTCGAGGGAATAACAGTTATGCTGTTATTCCCTTTTTCAGTTTCTGACAAAAGCATTAGGAGCTATTAACCTACTTATTGCAGGAGCCCCAGCTATGATCAATGTCGCTATCATCGGCGCCTCCGGTTACACCGGCGTCGAACTCGCCCGAATTCTCTGCAACCATCCCAAAGTGCGGCTCGCCGCCGCCACCTCACGACAATATGCCGGGAAATCGCTGGCCGAGGTCTTCCCCAGCCTTCGCTCCAAGGTGGACGTAGTCTGCGAAAATCTCTCCACCGAAGAGATCTGCGATCGCGCTGAGGTGGTGTTCACCGCGGTGCCCCATCAGACCGCCATGGACATCGTTCCGCAGCTTCTTTGCGCCGGCAAGAAAGTCATCGATCTTTCCGCCGATTTCCGGATTCGCGATGTCGCGGTCTACGAGAAATGGTATCAGGCCCACTCCTCTCCCGAATATCTCTCCGAAGCCGCTTACGGCCTCCCCGAGTGTTACCGCGCCCAGATCGCCGCCAGTCGCCTGGTTGCCAATCCCGGATGCTACCCGACGTCCATTATTCTCGGCTTGCTACCGCTCTTGACCGCGAATGCCATCGATCCGCAGGCAATTATCATCGATTCCAAATCAGGCGCCACCGGCGCGGGCCGCTCTGCCCAGGTCGGCACCCTGTTTTGTGAAGTGAATGATGGATTTCGCCCGTACAAGGTCGCCGGCAGTCATCGGCACACCCCGGAAATCGAACAGGAACTGAGCGCCATGGTTGGCGAGCATCTCGCGGTCTCCTTTACCCCCCATCTGCTTCCGCTCTGCCGAGGCATTCTGAGCACGATGTATGCCCCGCTCAGAGCAGGATTCGATACCGGCCGCATCGCCGCTCTTTTTAACGAGAGCTACGCCGACGAGCCTTTTGTCCGAGTGCTGCCGGAAGGGGCGCTGCCCGCCACCCAGTACGTGCGGGGCTCCAACTTCTGCGATATCGGCTTTGCCGTCGACAGCAGAACGGGTCGAATCATTGTCATGTCGGCCATCGACAACATCGTCAAGGGAGCCGCCGGCCAGGCAGTACAGAACATGAACCTGATGTGCGGATTTGCCGAGACCATCGGTCTGGAAAACGCTCCTTTTTTCCCCTGACAGCTTGTGCAAAGAGCGCAAACGTAGCGGCAAAAATGACGGAATTGCGATTTATACGGCTGCTGATCGCCTTCGACGGCTCCGAGTTCAGCGGCTGGCAGCGACAAAAAAATGATCGGACCATCCAGGGCGAGATAGAAAAATGCCTCGCCCGGATGGGGGATGTGGGCGAAACCCTGCACGGGGCCGGTCGAACCGACGCGGGCGTCCATGCCGAGGGCATGGTCGCCCATTTTTCCACCGCCGGCAGAATCTCCTGCGAGGCATATCTCAAGGGTTTGAACTCCATGCTTCCACCGGCCATCCGGATTATGGCCGCTGAGCACGCAACGGCGGATTTCCACTCCCGCTTTTCCGCCCGCGGAAAACGCTACGCCTATACGTTTTTCACCGGCAAGGTCATGCCGCCCGGGCAGCGTCTCTATGCCCTGCACGTCCCCTACGATCTCGATTTCAGCCCGATACGCGAGTGCCTCACCCTCCTGCACGGCCGTCACGACTTCTCCTCGTTTGAGAACTCGGGATCTCGGGACAAAACGAATGCGTCGGGCAGGGGCGCGGTGCGCACCATTTCAGAGGCCCGTCTCGACAGCAACGGCTCTCATCAGCACATCTTTACTTTTGTAGGCGACGGATTTCTCCGACACATGGTGCGCAATCTGGTAGGCACCCTTCTAGAGGTGGGAAGAGGGTTGAGAACGCCGGATGAATTCGAACGGTGTCTGGCGGCCAGGGACAGGACGGCCGGGGGGCCGACAGCTCCGCCTCAGGGCCTGACACTTAAGGAAGTATTGTACTAGGATCCTGTCGGATTATGCCCTTTTTCCCCATATCTTCGTTAAACTCGAAAAAATTATCCTCGGAATATTGATTATATGCCTCCGGTAATTTTTTCGAGTTTGCCTCGATCTGAGCAAAAATGCCTATAATCCGACAGGCTCCTAGGAGCCTGCGGCTCGCTGCCGTATCGCCCGGCCCTACGGCTATCGCCTCTGCGAGGAGTGCCTAGCCAACAATGCCTGCAGCTTCCATGGCGAGGAGAGGCAGACACGGTCCTCATTGCAGGTCGTCATTACATCACAGAAACTCAGCAACTCCGCCAATTCGTCGCTGATTTTCAGATCCTTGCGCTGAATTACCCGCAGCTGTCGCGTCATATCGACGCCCCGCACCTTCAGGGTCTTGATCCAGCCATGCTCGGTTTCCCGGCAGACACTCAAGCTTGACAGACACGCGATGCCCGCTCCGGATTCCACCGCACGCTTGATGGCCTCCGGATGACCCATCTCCATCACGATGTGGACCTGATCCATATACGCGCCCATCTTCTCCTGGAAAATCGCAGCAGTGCCGGAGCCCTGCTCGCGCATGATCCATTTTTTGTCCTTGAGGTCTTTTTCGATATCGAAAGAGTCATTATGAGCCAGCGGGTCGGTCGGTCCGCAGAGAATCACCAGTTCGTCCTTGAACCAGGGTCGCACCTTGAGATCGCTATTGCGATTGAGCAATCCTTCGACATAACCAACATCACACTTGCCCTCAAGAACCAGTTTTTCGGCATATCCCGTGTTGTAGACCTGCAGATTGATATGAACCCGCGGATGGACACGTTTAAACGCCCCGATCAAATAGGGGAGGATATAATTGCCAAGGGTCGTGCTGGCGACAAGATCGATATGCCCTTCCAAGGTATCGTTACGCTCGGACATGATCGATTCGACATTACTGACCTGACAGGTGATGTCCTTGGCTAGAGGCAGCAGGTACCGCCCTCTGGCATTGAGCAACAGACTTCGACCGTGACGGTCGAACAGCGACCCTCCAAGTTGGTTCTCCAGTTCCGCCAGAGCCATGCTGACCGCCGACTGGGTAACGAACAGCTTCTTGCTGGCCTTGGTAACCTGGGCGGTTTCCGCAACTGCGATAAAAATTTCCAACTGCCGTAACGTTATTGACATCTTCTGCGCAACTTTCAAAAAAATTGACGAAATATATCAAAACTCCTTTTCTCAGGCTTGACATCATAGCATGATTGAGGGGATTCTCAAGTTTTTTCAATTTGTAACATATGCATCCACGGTCAAATTGCAACGGAACCAGGAAAACATGGCGACAGACGGCCACCTTGTGGTATGAAGGTCCCACCTTAAAATATTGTTGACAGAGAGAATTCTTTTATCTAGAGTATGCCATCCCGATGATTTGAAGATCATACGACAATTGCATACTTTGGATAAACATCCGACTATTTAAGCATAGAGGAAGGGTACTATGGTCCCACAGTTTACGGACTTCCTATATCGAGACAATGTTCTTTGGATTGCAGCTTTTACACTGGGTGGCTTGGCTTTCGCGCTTGGCCCAATAGCCATTGTATATCTGCTGATGCCCCGCAAGACACGTCAGATTAACAACAAGGCAGAGCAATATATCGAATGCGGCATGGATCCTATCGGTGACAGCTGGATTCGTTATGGTGTTGTGTTTTATTTGTACGCCCTTATCTTTCTCGCTTTTGATGTCGATGTTCTCTTTCTATTTCCGGTCTCGACGTTTACGACACCCAAATGTTCGCCACAGGCGCCATCGGGACTTTATCGAAATCATCATTTTTATCGGAATTTTAACATTGGCGGTAGTGTACGCATGGATCAAGGGAGTATTTAAGTGGGAGCGCAAAACATACCTTCGATAAACGAACCAATTCCTTCATCCGTTGTTCAATTTGCCCTGGCAGACAAATTGATCAACATCTGTCAGGGCCAACTCGTTCTGGCCACTCACCTTCGGTATCGCCTGTTGCGCGATCGAGATGATGGCGACCGGCTGCGCACGTTTCGATATGTCTCGATTCGGAGCGGAAGTCTTTCGTCCGTCTCCCAGGCAGAGCGATCGTGATGATTGTCGCCGGCACCATCACCAAGAAGATGATGCCCGGAATCAAGACTCTCTACGATCAGATGCCTGAGCCCAAATGGGTCATGGCCCTGGGCAACTGCGCAATTTCCGGCGGGCCGTTCGACTTTGAAGGGCAGTACAGCATCGTGCTGGGCGCCGACCAGTTCCTTCCGGTCGACGTTTACGTACCGGGCTGTCCGCCACGACCCGAAGCCCTACTCCAGGGAATCATCGAGTTAGAGCACAAAGTCTCCGGCTGGAAACGATGGAAAAATCCAGAGGCAAAGACCCTGGCATAAGCGACCGCCATAGCTGGCGAGTTCCAGTGCGCAGTCCAGTCTTATCAGCCCCCTTCGGAGCAACAGGATATGATATTAGAAACGACCAAAGTCGGCGCTTCAGGCCTTGTTGTACCGCTTGAACCTGAGTCTGTAACCACGGAACCCATTGAAACGCCTGCAGAAACAGAAGAAGACGCCAAGGAAGAGAAAAAACAGCCGGAAGGCCCACGGCCCAACGGTGTCCTTGAGCGAGACTATAAGGTCCATGGGTATCACCTTGATGCCAAGGTCTACCCTCGAGCAATTGCTCGATGCGGTTACCATCCTCGACGAGGCCGAGTTCTTTATAGAAACCATCACCGGAGTCGACTGGATCAAGGAGGATGAGTTCGAGATCATATATGATTTCTGCCGCTATGATTTCGATCTTTGCCGGGTGGTTATCCGCACCCGGGTGCCGAGAAACAATCCGGTTGTGCCCACCATCACCGGCATTTATGCCGGAGCCAACTGGCACGAACGGGAAACCCACGACTTTTTCGGCATCAAATTTGATGGTCATCCGCACCTGATTCCCCTTCTGCTGCCGGAAGATGCCGATTTCCATCCACTTGAGAAAGGATTTCAAGGCATGACCAAAGGACTACATGGTATGAGCAACGCGATCCGTCTCGAAAAAGGCGAAACATTCACCCTCAACGTCGGTCCCCAGCATCCGGCAACCCATGGCGTTCTGAGAGTGAAAATGGAAATGGATGGCGAATACATCGTCAACGCCGAAACCGTTATCGGCTATATTCACCGGATGCACGAAAAGATGGGGGAGCTCAAGACTTACCCCCAGTTTCTGATGAACCTCAGCCGCATGGACTACCTCGGAGCTCTGGGGTACTGCCATGGTCATGTGCTCTGCGTGGAGAAGGCTTGCGGCATCGAGGTGCCGGAGCGGGCCGAGTATATTCGAGCCATCACGGTCGAACTCAACCGTATCGCCTCGCATCTCTTCTGGTTCGGCGCTTTTGTCATGGACCTCGGTGGTTTCAGCCCGCTCATGTATGCCATCGAGGACCGTGAGTATATCCTCGACATGCTGGAGGCGGTCACCGGTTCGCGGTTAACCTACTGTTATTTCCGGTTCGGCGGTCTCTATAATGATGTCGATGACGATTTCATCGCCGCCGCCCGTCGTTTCATCCCCCGCATGCGCAAGTCGCTGGCCAAATACCACAAACTGGTAACCGGCAATATCATCTTTCGCAAGCGTCTGGAAGGCAACGCCTATCTCTCAAAGGAAACCTGCCGCAAATACGGGGCCTCCAGCGCCGTTGCCAGGGGCTCGGGGATCAACTTTGACGTGCGCAAAAACGAGCCGTATTCGGTCTATCCCGAGTTCGATTTCGATATCCCGGTCTACCATGAGTGCGATTCCATGGCCCGCTACAATGTGCGGATGGCCGAAATCGAGCAGTCGCTCAGGATCATCGAACAGGGACTCGATAAGCTTCCGGATGGCCCCATCATGCCCGCCAAGCCGCCGAAAATCATCAAACCGCCGGCCGGCGACTACTATCAAGCGGTGGAAACCGCCCGCGGCAGCTTCGGAGTGCGTCTGGTCAGTGACGGAACCAAAAACCCCTATCGCTTGAAGCTGCGCTCACCAACCTATTCGAACATGCATCTGTTCGATGAAACATGTACAGGCCTGATGATCATGGATGCCCTGGCGTTCATGGGAAGTCTGGATCTCGTTATCCCTGAGATAGACAGGTAAGGGTAAGGAAAAGAGATTATGAGCTTAACACTTATCAATGTCATCGCGGCCGTGGTGGTAGCCATCGCCTTCGCCGCTCTGAACGCGGCCTATCTGGTTTGGGCCGAACGCCGAGGAGCCGGTCGGATCCAGCGCCGTCCGGGACCCAATATCAATGGTCCCCTGGGACTGCTGCAACCACCAGCCGACGGCCTCAAACTGATGGCCAAGCAACTGATGACCCCCGGCGGCACCGATAAGGTGCTGTTCATGGCGGCTCCGGTGCTCGCCATGTTTCCGGCCATTATGAGTTTTGTCACCATTCCATTCAGCGACATCATCGTCGCCCACAACATGAATGTTGGGCTGATCATGATTTTCGCCTTTGCTTCAAGCGGCAGCATGTCGCTGCTCTTCGCCGGTTGGAGTTCGCGCAACAAGTATGGCATGATGAGCGCGGTGCGCTCAGTCTCGCAGGCGGTAGCCTATGAGATACCGATGCTGATTACAGCTATAACGGTAGTGATGTGCGCCGGCTCTCTTGATCTTATGCAGATCGTCCACCAGCAGAGCGGCAGCCTGCTGCATTGGAACATTTTTCCACTGCTGGGGAGGTCGCACAATCTGCTGATGCCGTTTTCCTTCCTGATCTTCTTCACCTGCACCTTGGCGGAAACCAATCGCGCCCCCTTTGACCTGGGGGAGGCGGAAAGTGAGTTGGTAGCCGGTTTTCATATCGAATACGGCAGTATGGGCTTCGGGTTATTCTTCATGGCGGAGTATGCCAATATCGTTATCGGCGCCTGTTTGACAACCATCCTGTTTCTGGGCGGGTGGAACAGCCCCTTCGGGATCTTTCCCGGGGTCGTCTGGTTCCTGTTGAAAGTCTATGCGCTGATCGCCACCATCATCTGGATCCGCTGGACCTTCCCCAGGACCACCATTTACGGCCTGTTGAACCTGTCCTGGAAGATCTTGATCCCCCTCTCATTGTTTAACCTGCTGCTGACGGCAGGACTGCTGAAGGTGTTTTAAATGGGTGCCTATTTTAGCGAAATATTTAGCGGACTGTGGAGCCTTTTTGTGGGCATGGGCATTACCGCCCGGGAGTTTTTCAGCCCTCCGGTAACTGTCCCCTACCCTTATAAAACCCTCAAGATGCCAGAGCGCTATCGTGGTCATGTCGAACTGATCGAAGATGAGGAAGGCAAACCCAACTGTGTGGTATGCATGGCCTGCCAACGCGCCTGCCCATCCAACTGCATCTCCATCGAGGGTGAAAAGCCTGAAGGAGCCAAACGCAAGGTGCTGACCATGTACATGCTCGACTTCACCACCTGTTCTCTTTGCGGTTCCTGCGTTGAGTCGTGCAACTTTAACGCCCTGACCTTTTCCAAGGAATACAACCTGGCGAGCACCCGCAAGGAAGACTTTATTTTTGATCTGCTGAAACGACTGGAGGACCGAAATAAATGAACCCATCACTTTTCAGCGCCGACGGCCTTGTTGGACTGATATTCCTCCTGACGGTGGTGATTACCATAACCGGCGGGATGATCGCCTGCAACGCCGAACGGTTGGTGCGGGCGGTTGCCGGCCTGGTAATCTGCTTCATCGGAGTGGGAGCGCTGTATTATTTCCTCAATTCACCGTTTGTGGCGATGATGCAGGTACTCATCTACGTGGGCGCGGTGGCGGTCACCATCACCTTTGCCATCATGCTTGCCGCGCCAGAGGAAACAAAGAAAATCGGACCGATCAACTCGCTCGCCGGTCCGCTAGGTTTTATCACCGCGGCCCTGCTGACCATCGGTCTGTCGCTTCTGGCCCTGAAAACAGCCTGGGTCAGCCAGCCCAAGCTCAACGACGGATCAGTGCAACTTCTCGGCACCGGGCTGCTCACCAATTACTCGATGGTTTTTGAGTTGATATCCATCGTCCTGCTCATCGCCATTATCGGAGCGCTGGTCATCGCGCGAGACGGGAGGAAGAGCTGATGTCTTTACTAACTTTGTATAACAGTCTGACCCCATACCTGCTGATCGGCGGCCTGCTCTTCGGCATGGGGGTATACGGTCTGATCACTCGCAGGACCCTTATCGGCATGCTCATCGCCGCCGAGATGATCCTTGTAGGCGCCTCGCTGAACTTCATGGCCTTCAACCGTTTCACCGCCCCCGATCCCGTCACGGGCCAGGTTTTCGCGCTGTTCATCATGGCCATCGCCGCCGCGGAAGCCGCCATCGGACTCAGCATCGTTATCGCAATTTACCGGCACTACAAGTCCATTGATGCCGAGGATATCGACAAACTCAAAGGTTAAGAAAGGAACCAGCCGGTATGGATCAACACACTATCGTACATTCCTCAAAGATGCTCATCGCCGTGCTCATCCCTCTGATCGGCGCGCTCGGCGTACTGTTCAGGGGAGGCGACGAAAACCTCCGCGAGACCATCTCCTCGGTCGCGTCGGTCTTTCTCCTGGTACTCGTCTGCTTCATGATACCACCCGTACTGCACGGCAAGATCCTCTATTACAGGTTGTTTACCATCTTGCCCCAAGGCACCATTGGCGGGGTTCACCATGACGCAATCTCCATCACCTTCCGCGCGGACGCCATGTCGATGATTTTCGCGCTGGTGGCCTCATCGCTCTGGACCATTGCCGTCTATTACTCGATGGGCTATATGCGCGGTCTCAACGAGCATGCTCAAACCCGGTTCAACGCCTGTTTCGCCCTGGCGATTTTCGGCGCCATCGGCGTGGCATTTTCCGATAACCTCTTTACCATGTATCTCTTCTACGAGGTCGTCTCGATCTGCACCTACCCGCTGGTCGCCCATCACCAGGATGATGAGGGGTATGCCGGAGCGCGCAAATACATCGTTTATCTCACGAGTACAGCCAAGGCCTTCCTGCTGCCGGCCATGATCCTGATTTTCGTGCTGACCGGAACGCTCAATTTCTCTACCAACATCTCCACGGGTATCTTTCCGCCGGATGTCAACCGGTGGCTGGTGACCATGCTCTATATCTTTTGCCTGCTCGGCTTTGCCAAAAACGGCATCATGCCGCTGCACCACTGGCTGCCGGGAGCGATGGTCGCCCCGACTCCCGTGTCGGCGCTGCTCCATGCAGTGGCCGTGGTCAAGGTAGGTGTCTTCTGTACCACCAGGGTCATGCTCTATGTGTTCGGCGTCAACATCATGCACGCCTTCAACCTCGGGATTCCCACAGCCTACTTCGTCGGCTTTACGATAATCATGGCCTCGGTTATCGCCCTGTCAAAAGATAATCTCAAGGCACGTCTCGCCTATTCCACTGTCAGCCAGCTCTCCTACATCATCCTGGGTGTTGCTCTGCTGACACCTGCTGGAATCGAAGGCGGCCTCATTCACATCGTCAATCACGCTTTCTCCAAGATCACTCTCTTCTTCTGCGCTGGCGCGATCTTCGTCGTCACCCAGAAAAAGGACATATCCGAGATGGAAGGCCTCGGCAAAACCATGCCCTGGACCTTCGGAGCTTTTGCCATTGCCTCGCTTTCGATGATCGGCGTTCCCGGCGTGGCCGGCTTTATCACCAAGTGGAATCTGTTGATAGGTTCGCTGCAGGCCAATCAAATCGGCATACTGTTGATCTTGTTGGCCAGTACCCTTTTGAACGCTGCCTATTTTGCCCCGGTCACGTTCCGCGCCTTCTTCGGCAAACGGCCTGAAGGCGAGGCCACCGTCGGCATCAAGGAAGCGCCACTGTCTATGCTGATACCGATCCTTATCGCCGCCACGGTGTCGATTCTCATCGGTATCTTCCCACAATATATGTTGCATTTCGTCATAAAGGTGGTGACAGGATGATAGTAAATTTCATCGATTACCTCAGACAACACATACAGGCTTTCAAGCTCTTTTGTTTCGGGGGAGTCGCCGCGATCATACTCTGGAGTGTCATCGCGGTGCATACCCACGACGCCGAACTCTGGTTCGAGAAAATTCCGGGTTTCTGGTCGGTATTTGGACTTGTCTCCATTATTGTACTCATCTATTTCGGAACCTGGCTTGGCAAGAGCGGCATCATGACCAGGGAGGACTATTATGACAACTAGTTTTATCCACCCTGCAGTGATACTGATGGTCGGCGCGATTATCCTGCCATTCGTCAAGGATCCCTTTCGCAAGCCGTACCTCTTCCTGGTACCACTGCTGACATTCATCGACGTACTTTACCTCAGCCAGTTTTCCGGCAAGACCTTCGGGGTGTTCACCTTCATGGGACACTGGACCCTCACTTTCGGCAGGATAGATAGCCTGTCGCTGGTCTTTGCCTTCATCATGTCGCTGATGGCCATTATCGGCACCATCTATGGTCTGCACGTCGAAGATCCCTGGCAGCATGTCGCCGCCTGGTTCTACGTGGCCGGATCGCTTGGCGTCATTCTCTGCGGCGATTACCTGGTGCTCTTTCTCTTCTGGGAGATGATGGCCTTCGCCTCGACCTTCCTGGTCTGGTTCAACAAAGATAAGGGCGCGCTAGCCGCGGGCTATAGATACCTGCTGGTGCACACCTTCGGCGGACTGGTGCTGCTGCTCGGCTTCATCCTGCGCTATAAGGCGACAGGCGATCTTTCTTTCGTCCTGCTCGACTACAGCCATCCGCAGCTCTATACCTGGCTTATCATGATCGGCCTGATGCTCAACGCCGCGGTGCCGCCGTTGCACTCCTGGCTGCCGGACGCCTACAGCAACGCCACCGTCACGGGGGCAGTGTTCATGTGCGCCTTCACCACCAAGACCGCGGTCTATACACTGGCCAGGGCCTGTGCCGGCTTCCATATTCTGATCGTGCTCGGTGTGATCATGGCAGTTCTGGGCATCGTCTACGCCATGCTCGAAAACGATACCCGACGACTGCTCGGCTGGGAGATTGTCAGTCAGGTCGGCTACATGGTTACCGGCGTCGGCATCGGCTCGGCACTTGCCATCAATGGCGCTGTCGCCCACGCGTTTGCTCACATTCTCTATAAGGGACTCTTGTTCATGGCGGCCGGATCGGTGCTCTACACCACCGGCAAATCGAAGTTCACCGAACTTGGCGGACTGTACAAAAAGATGCCATGGACCATGTTTTTCATGGTGATCGGCGGCATGTCCGTATCCGCCTTCCCGTTCTTTTCCGGCTACGTCACCAAATCGATGATCATTACCGCAGGCTTCGAAGAGCATCTGGTTCTGGTGGGGCTGCTGCTCACTCTGGTGGCCGCCGGCACCTTCCTGGTCGCCGGCCTGCGTCTACCCTACCTGGTGTTCTTTGGTGAGAACAGGTGCAGCGAGCAGACCTGGGAAAAGGCCTACGATCCTCCCTGGAATATGAACATGGCCATGGGTATAGCCGCCTTTTTCTGTGTTCTGGTCGGCTGCTACCTGCCGTTCCTCTATGACATGCTCCCCAATACAAACGTCGCCTATCATCCGTACACGGTCTCGCATCTGAGTGAAACTCTGCAGATACTTGCCCTCACCGGCCTCGGCTTCTATTTCCTCAAGAGCAAGATCGGCCCCAGGGCTACCATCAGCCTCGATCTCGACTGGTTCTACCGCAAAGGCGGTCTTGGATTTTTGTGGCTCGCGAGAAAACCGCTGCAGGCCATTGATACCGCATGGGGCGAGGCGTACCGAGTGGTGGGGTTGGTTTCACTGATGACCACCGCTAAATTCTGGGCCTGGTTCGACTGGAACGGAATTGACGGCGTAGTTGACGGCAGCGCGCGCACGGTTCGCGGGTTGGGCCGCAACGTGAGCAGGACTCTGCAACGCGGCGCCATCCAGCAGACCCTCTTTTTGACAATAACTTTTGCGGCCATCATACTGTTCGCTTTTGCCTGGCTATAATTCAACTTACTTCGAGGACCACTGGTAATGGATCAGCTACTGTTTAATCCGGGACCTCCCCTACTCAGCATACTGATATTCCTGCCACTGGCAGGCGCCCTGTTGCTGCTGCTTGTGAACAACGACAATTTGGCGCGCTACTGGGCACTGGCCGTCACCGTTGCCACGGCTGTACTGTCCGTGCCCCTGATTACAGGTTTTGACCGGACGACCACCAAGTTCCAGTTCGCCGAGCAGCACAGCTGGATCAGCTCCCTGCATATCCAGTATGTGATCGGCGTGGACGGCATCTCCATCCTTCTCTTGCTGCTCACCACGTTGATCATGCCGTTCTGCGTGCTGGCTTCGTGGAACTATATAAAAACACGAGTTAAGGCCTTCATGATCTGCATGCTGATCATGGAGTCCGCCATGGTCGGCGTTTTCGTCGCCCTTGATTTCGTCCTCTTCTACGTGTTCTGGGAGGCCATGCTCATTCCCATGTACATGATCATCGGCATCTGGGGCGGCCCGCGCAAGGTCTATGCGTCGATCAAGTTCTTCCTTTACACCCTGGCCGGCTCAGTACTGCTGCTGGTGGGTATTATCTGGCTTTACACACACAACAATTACAGTTTCTTCATCCCCGAGATGATGTGGAAGGGCTACTCCTTCACCGCCCAGATCCTTTTGTTCCTCGCATTCTTTTTGGCCTTTGCCATCAAAGTGCCGATGTTTCCCTTCCACACCTGGTTGCCTGCCGCCCACGTCGAGGCGCCCACTGCCGGCTCGGTGATCCTGGCATCCGTACTTCTGAAGATGGGTACCTACGGTTTTCTCCGGTTCGCCCTGCCGATCACCCCTGATGCAACCGTGCTTCTGACCCCCTATGTACTGTGGCTATCGGTCGCCGGCATCATCTATGGCGGCTTTACCGCTCTGGCGCAAAGCGACATGAAAAAACTTATCGCCTACTCCTCGGTCGGCCACATGGGTTTTGTCACCCTGGGTATATTCGTTCTCAACATCCGGGGACTCGAGGGGGCGATATTGCAGATGATCAACCACGGTGTCACTACCGGCGCCCTGTTTCTTTGTGTCGGTATCATCTATGAGCGCACCCACAGCCGTGAACTCAGCTCAGCGACCGGGATCGGGCAGTTCATGCCCATCTATATCACCTTCCTGGGTTTCTTTGCGCTGTCTTCCTTCGCGTTCCCCGGAACCAACAGCTTTGTTGGTGAGTTCCTCATTCTCGCCGGTACATTCGAACACCATAAGGTGATAGGCCTGGCGGCCATACCCGGTGCCGTTCTGGCAGCCGCGTACATGATGCGTATGTTGCAGAAGGTGGTATGGGGCGGAACCAACAATCCCGACCAGTCATGGCTGACGGATCTTAACGCCAGGGAAATCGTCACTCTGGCGCCGTTCCTGTTCTTCGTCCTCTGGATCGGCCTCGGCCCGCAGCCGTTTATTAATCTTATGCACTCCAGTGTCGCCAACCTGCTGAGCGATTTTCACGCCTACAGCAACCATACCCTGGCGGCTACTGCAATGATTGTACACTGAGGAATGAACCTCTAACGATCGTAAAAGGTACACCGATGCTATTTCTACCCGAGCTAACAATACTGGGAGTTGGCCTTATCTTCTTTGTGTTGAGCCTTGGCAACCACTCCGGCGACACAATCAGGAACGTGGCAATCGCCCTGTGCGCCATCCTGTTCGCTGTCACTCTCGGCTGCCTGCACCTAAGCGGCGAGCTGTTCTATGGCGCCTACAAAGTTGACCTGTTCTCTCAGGTATTCAAAGTACTTATAGCTTTATCTACCCTGGTGGTGGTGGTTGCCGGCGACAAGATGGTCGGCATCAGGCAACGCGTCTTGCCGGAATACTACATTTTCATGTCGATGTCGGTCCTGGGCCTGATGATGCTGGTGTCCAGCGTCGGACTGCTCTCCATCTTCGTTTCTCTGGAACTGTCCTCATTCGCCGTATATATCATGGTTCCCATGCGCGATGAGTCCTTCAGTTCCATGATCCAGATGGAGGCAGGCATCAAATATCTGCTCTATGGTGTTGCAGCCACCGGTTTTATGCTGTTCGGCATGAGCTACCTCTACGGTCTCACCGGTTCCATTCGGCTCGATGTCATCATCCCCAAACTGGCTGCCATCTATACGCAGCCGGCGGCTATCATCGCCTCCGCCTTCGTGCTGGCCGGATTTTTCTACAAACTGGCGCTGTTCCCCTTCCACTTCTGGGTACCGGACGTCTATGAAGGCGCGGCCAATGAAACGACCGCCTTCATCGCCGCCGTTCCCAAATTAGCGGCAGTGGCGCTGCTCGTGCGCTTCACCATCATGGCCAGCAGCAGTGGCCAGATTATACTCAACCTGCTTATGGTCTGTGCCGTACTTTCCATGTTTTACGGCAATCTCTCCGCGCTGGTGCAGAAGGACTTCAAACGCATGCTCGGCTTCTCCGGCATTGCCCACGCCGGTTTTGTGTTGCTCGGTCTCTTGACCTTCAAGCTGACCGGATATGCCACCTCGTTGTATTACATCAGCGGCTACGTGTTCATGAACCTCGCTTGCTTCCTGGTTATCTGTGCGGTAGCTAAGGATGGTGGCAATCTAGCCCTGGAAGATCTGAGCGGTCTGCACAAGAGGGCGCCGCTGCTCGCCTTGACCCTCACCGTGGGACTCTTCTCCCTTGCCGGCATACCGCCGTTCGTCGGCTTTACCGGAAAATTCATGCTCCTGCTCGGCGCACTCAAGGAAAATTACCTGCCGCTGGTCATACTGGCCGCCATCAATACCGCGATCGGCATCTTTTACTACCTGTCGGTGGTCAGGCTCGCCTACTGCAGCGATCCTGACGGACGGGACACGATCGAGGTCGGATTTCTCACCAATGCCGCCTCGGTACTTCTCATAGTGACAATCATCATCATGGGCGTGGTTCCATCACGGTTTCTCGACCTGGCGCAGTCGACCATCCATTCTATTATGATGTAGACATTCCCAAGGCTTCAACCAGTGGTTGTACACAGCGCCACACCTTCGCCGCTCGCCAGCGATGAAACGAGGCGGCGGACTATGTCCAGAAGAAGAAGCTTGCCCCGATTTTCCAGTCAAGCTCAATCCAGCCCCGCCTGCCATGAACCCATCCCCAGGGTTGCGGCAGGCGGGGTCTGTTTTTCTATGCAAGACAAAATGGACGGATCTCTGCAATGAATGCCTGGCTCCTGGTTGTTCTCCTCATCCTGATTACCGGATACGGGTTGGAACTGACTGTAGCATTACTCAATCTCAAAGCGCTGTGTCCAACACTACCGGGTGAGTTTATCGGTAGCTACAACGCCGATGACTATCGGAAATCACAAGAATATACCAGGGATACGACTCGACTGTCTCTGATCAGTTCAACCTTCGACACAGGTCTCACCCTGGTTTTCCTTCTGCTTGGCGGCTTCAATAGTGTCGATCGTTTTGCCCAGGGGTTTGGCTGTGGAGAGATCGCTACCGGACTGATTTACACTGGCACACTGCTCCTGCTCCTCTTTCTCATCCATCTTCCGTTCACCCTTTACTCTACCTTTGTGATCGAAGAACGGTTTGGCTTCAACCGTACCACCCTCACCACCTATCTTCTCGATCTCGCAAAAATCACCTTTTTGTTGCTTGTACTTGGCGCACCGCTCCTCGCCTTGGTCCTCTGGTTTTTTCATTCTGCAGGTGATCGCGCCTGGTTGTACTGCTGGGCAGTTTTCGTGGCGTTTTCCTTTATTGTACAGTTCCTGGCGCCGGTTCTCATCATGCCATTGTTCAACAAGTTTTCACCATTGGCCGACGGCCCATTACGAGATGCCATACTGGCCTATGCCAAACGCGAAAATTTCAAACTCGAAGGCATCTATACCATGGACGGCTCGAAGCGCTCCACCAAGCTCAACGCCTTCTTCACCGGTTTCGGTCGCTTTCGAAAGATCGTATTTTTCGACACGCTTATTGAAAAACTCGATGACAGAGAGATTGTGGCGGTACTCGCCCACGAAATGGGTCATTGCAAACTCCACCATGTGCCTAAGATGCTCCTTGCCTCCATTCTGCAAATGGGTCTCATGTTTTTCCTGCTCTCGCTGGTCCTGCTCAATCAGGGGCTCTTTGACGCCTTCAGCATGCAGCATGTCTCAATTTACGCCAGCCTGGTTTTTTTCGCTTTTCTCTACTCGCCGGTCGATCTCATCGTCTCACTGGCTTTCAACCACCTCTCGAGAAAGCACGAATATGAAGCCGACCACTATGCGGTGCGAACAACAGGAGAGGTTACCGGATTGATCGATGGCCTCAAAAAATTATGCCAGGCCAACCTGGCAAATCTCACTCCACATCCGCTGGAGGTTTTTTTTCATCATGGCCATCCGCCCGTTCTCGAGCGTATCCGCGCTATTCGTGCAAGTGATGTATCGAAGTGAAAAAGCAGGAGGCAGACAATGATCTTGACAGAAAAGAGGAATCACGGTTGATTAATAGGACATTTATGGTGCCGGCAGACCTGTTTAGTGTTGATTTTTGCAATATAATCGCTATTATTTGCCGTGCTTTTTTCAAATTTTTCCCAAAATGGTTTCGTTAGGCAATAAGCAACACGCGACCGGGGTGCCGGTTTCATGATCCAGCGATTATGCAGCCCGTGTTTCCGCGGTTTTCGGATTTTTACAAGGTATTCATTTTGAATTGTAGGAGAAAATCATGAAGAATAGTGAGTTTCGTACCCCGCTTTATCAGTCCGGCGCCATTATCGCTGCCATTGTAATCATAATCTCCATGCTCCCTTCCTCGGAGCCCGCGAACGCGGCCAGCGCTGGAGGCGGCTTCTTTAGTGGAATCGGCCATGCCATACTTTTTGTCATCGGCATCTGCCTGGCTCTTCTCATCATGTTGGCTGTTGTCGCCGGCGTGTTTCTCTGCGGCGCGGCGTTGATTTCTCCTGAGAAAAGCTCCGATATGTATTCCTTTCTCAAGGTCAAAATAGCGCAGCTGATCCAAGACACTATGGGACAGTGCTCCTGCGGCGAAAAAGCAGTTCCCGCAGCACCGGCTGTTACGGAAAGTCATCTTGAACAGGTGAAAAAAGAAACCGCATCGCTGCAGAGTGAAAACGTCAAGCTCCTCAAGGATGTAGCAGCGCTTAAATCGAGAAACGAGCGTTTGCAGCAAGATGTCGAAGAACTGACCGGCAAGATTGATGAGTTGAAAGAGGCAAAGCAGAAAATTCATGACGTGCTGAGCGATTTATCGGCTCAGGTAGCGCAAGAGCCCGACGCAGAACTCAAGGATCAAATATCCACTCTGGAAGCGCTTTACAACAAAACCAAGGATAGCCTGACCGACCTCTCCAATCGATTGGAGGCAGTTGAACAAGAAGTTACCCGTCCCACGCCCAGTGGTGGGATTTTTTCTTATATCGAGGCCGAAGAAGATAAGCTGCTAGTGGCAAAGCAGGTCGAACTCGCTATCTCTCGGGACATGACCTATGCCCAGATAGATGATTTCCTGAGCGAGACGCTGCCGGAGAAACTGGACACAGTCATGAAAGATCATCCATCGCTTACCAAGGACTACATTCGGAGTTTGCGGCAGTAGGATCTGTTCCCCGATAGCCCCACAGACTGCGATCGAGAGGCGGGCCCTGTGGGGTTATAGCGTATTTACGTATTTCAATCTGCTTGCATTGCAAGGATAAGCCGTTCGCCTGCCTTCTCTCCTATAAAAGGATGTTGCAGCTCAAAAAGGCCAATCAGAGGTTTCTGATTGGCCTTTTTTGCATCGTGGTTTAGGGTTCATCCCGGCACAAAACCGGAGTTGGAGTACTGGTGAACCCTTACAGTGCCTTGGTTCAAGCAACCAGAGGCTTGCACCCGGTTACGGTTTCACAAAATCTATTCGTAACACAAAAATCACCAGAGTCTAAAATAGACGTTGACAGTCAGGGGCCATTCCTGTATTTTGCCTCGGTCTTTGATACACGGCAAAACACTCGACGCCTTGGAGGCTCGCAGCTAAGCTGCCGGAGAAAAAAGACAAAACGAACTGTTGACAAACTTCTGGCGACGGTTTAAAGTTGCTGGCCCTCGGCGGTCTACTCGACGCAAGGGGCGAAAAAATAAACTGTTGACAACAACTTGGCGACAGTTTAAAGTAACTGGCCCGCAACGGTCGCTTCGACCGCCGGGCAACGAAAAAAAGCTGTTGACAACGAGCGGAACGCGAGTTAAAATGGCTGTCTCGCCGCAGACATACGGCTGCGGGGCTCGGTTCTTCCGGGCTGATGATGATCCTTGAAAACTGAATAACAACACGTACAGCAAACGGGCCCAACCGTGCCGAAAGGCACAGTGGGCATCTTTGTAATTCTAAGAGCTCTTATGTTAAGCACTATAAGTAACCGAGCAATCGGTTCAGGATATCAAACTGGAGAGTTTGATCCTGGCTCAGAACGAACGCTGGCGGCGTGCTTAACACATGCAAGTCGAACGCGAAAGTTTTCTTCGGAAAACGAGTAGAGTGGCGCACGGGTGAGTAACGCGTAAGTAATCTACCCTGGCATTTGGAATAACACACCGAAAGGTGTGCTAATACCGGATACGCTGAGTAATTCAGGAAAGGTGGCCTCTGAATATGCTACCGTGCAGGGAGGAGCTTGCGTACCATTAGCTAGTTGGTAGGGTAATGGCCTACCAAGGCGACGATGGTTAGCGGGTCTGAGAGGATGATCCGCCACACTGGAACTGGAACACGGACCAGACTCCTACGGGAGGCAGCAGTGAGGAATATTGCGCAATGGGGGAAACCCTGACGCAGCGACGCCGCGTGGATGATGAAGGCCTTCGGGTCGTAAAATCCTGTCAGATGGGAAGAAATGCCAGATAGCTAATATCTACTGTGTTTGACGGTACCATCAAAGGAAGCACCGGCTAACTCCGTGCCAGCAGCCGCGGTAATACGGAGGGTGCAAGCGTTGTTCGGAATTACTGGGCGTAAAGCGCGCGTAGGCGGCTTGTTAAGTCAGATGTGAAAGCCCATGGCTCAACCATGGACGTGCATTTGATACTGGCAGACTTGAGTATTGGAGGGGGTAGTGGAATTCCCGGTGTAGAGGTGAAATTCGTAGATATCGGGAGGAATACCGGTGGCGAAGGCGACTACCTGGCCAGATACTGACGCTGAGGTGCGAAAGCGTGGGGAGCAAACAGGATTAGATACCCTGGTAGTCCACGCCGTAAACGATGTGAACTAGGTGTTGGGATGGTTAATCGTCTCATTGCCGCAGCTAACGCATTAAGTTCTCCGCCTGGGGAGTACGGTCGCAAGATTAAAACTCAAAGGAATTGACGGGGGCCCGCACAAGCGGTGGAGTATGTGGTTTAATTCGACGCAACGCGAAGAACCTTACCTGGTCTTGACATCCCGGGAATCTTTAGGAAACTAGAGAGTGCCTCGCAAGAGGAGCCTGGTGACAGGTGCTGCATGGCTGTCGTCAGCTCGTGTCGTGAGATGTTGGGTTAAGTCCCGCAACGAGCGCAACCCTTATCTTTAGTTGCCATCACCCAGTTGGGCACTCTAAAGAGACTGCCGGTGTCAAACCGGAGGAAGGTGGGGATGACGTCAAGTCCTCATGGCCTTTATGACCAGGGCTACACACGTACTACAATGGCCGTACAAAGGGCAGCCACTTAGCGATAAGGAGCGAATCCCGAAAAGCCGTGTCTCAGTCCGGATTGGAGTCTGCAACTCGACTCCATGAAGTTGGAATCGCTAGTAATCGTGGATCAGCATGCCACGGTGAATACGTTCCCGGGCCTTGTACACACCGCCCGTCACACCACGGGAGTTGGTTGTACCAGAAGCAGTTGAGCGAACCCTTCGGGGGCGCAGGCTGCCAAGGTATGATTGGTAACTGGGGTGAAGTCGTAACAAGGTAGCCCTAGGGGAACCTGGGGCTGGATCACCTCCTTTTAAAGGAAGACGCAGGAATTGATCTGCATTGGTGGATTAACCCCGTTTGCTACCGAGACTGAGTCAGAGGACACTGCCATCGTTTGGGGATTAACCTCGTTTGACTGAGTTGTTATTCAGTTTTGAAGGATCGTCGTATCTGATCTTTTTCAAGTAGTGGATAAGAACGCAGAAGGCATCTTGTAGCAGGCAGCTAGCAGTTATTTCAGTTTTAGACGAGGAGTGCGAAAAAAGTACAGCAGACGTACTTTACACGTGAGGACTTCTGTCACTCTAGTAGTCTTAGCTGATTCTGATTTAAGGGGCCTATAGCTCAGCTGGTTAGAGCGCACGCCTGATAAGCGTGAGGTCGGTGGTTCAAGTCCACCTAGGCCCACCAATCAGAAGACGAGACAGAATTAGGCCGAGCGCTGTATTCTGTCCTCTGATCTGAAATGGGGGTGTAGCTCAGCTGGGAGAGCGCCTGCCTTGCACGCAGGAGGTCATCGGTTCGAACCCGTTCACCTCCACCATTGTTAGCGGTTGTAAAGCCTTCAAATCGAGGTTTTCAAAATGCAGGTTTTGCGTAAGCCTTTAACAAGGAAAATTGATCTTTGATAATTGAATAGTAGAGTAGTACGAAAATCCTTTGAACCGTGGTTCGTGGATGCACCGGCCAGCGCCACCGCATCGACGATACGAATCACCCCCAGGTTCGAAGGTTACAGTAGTTGAGTTAAATAGTTCAATCAAGTTTTTGGATAAGCTACTAAGGGCTAACGGCGGATGCCTTGGCATCGGAAGGCGATGAAGGACGTGGCAAGCTGCGATAAGCTTCGGGGAGCTGTTAACAGGCTTTGATCCGGAGATTTCCGAATGGGGAAACCCGGCGGGAGTTATATCCTGTTATCCCCCGCTGAATACATAGGCGTGGGAAGCGAACGTGGGGAACTGAAACATCTAAGTACCTGCAGGAAAAGAAATCAATAGAGATTCCGTCAAGTAGCGGCGAGCGAACGCGGACCAGCCCAAATCAGCGATATGGATCGTGAGTACTATAGTGGAACGGCATGGAAAGGCCGACCAGAGACGGTGATAGTCCGGTATACGAAATAGTCTCCGACCTAGCTGGATTCCAGAGTACCACGGGACACGTGAAACCCTGTGGGAATACGGGAGGACCATCTTCCAAGGCTAAATACTAACCGATGACCGATAGTGAACGAGTACCGTGAGGGAAAGGTGAAAAGAACCCGGGAACCCGAGTGAAATAGAAACTGAAACCGTTAGCTTACAAGCAGTTGGAGCACTATGTGCTTGCACAGTGTGACAGCGTGCCTTTTGCATAATGAGTCAACGACTTACCCTATGCAGCGAGGTTAAGCCGAGAG
>CAVUXQ010000024.1:0-82500 GCA_963745265.1 uncultured delta proteobacterium | reverse complement strand
GGGATGGACGAACCTATGGTGTACCAGTTGTTCCGCCAGGGGCATTGCTGGGTAGCTATGTTCGGAAGGGATAACCGCTGAAAGCATCTAAGCGGGAAGCCCACTCCAAGATAAGATATCCCATGGCGTAATCGCCATCTGAAGGCTCGTTGTAGACCACAACGTCGATAGGTCGGATGTGGAAGCGTGGTAACACGTGGAGCTAACCGATACTAATCAGCCGTGCGGCTTATCCACTTTTTTTGATTGATACGCTGCTGGCTACACTACTATTCGATTATCATTTTTTTTATAACTGTTCAGGCAGTAACCGATCCAGCGATGAAATGGGTTAGTGCAGACTGTTCAGCAGTGCGCCATCTAGGTACAAGCAGTTCGTTCTGCTGTACTTGACGCTACGCTGGACGGACTGATCGTGCCTAGATGGCGTGCTGCTGGACAGTTTGCAAAGTTTTTTCGGTGGCCATAGCGAAGAGGTTCCACCCGTTCCCATTCCGAACACGGAAGTTAAGCTCTTCAGCGCCGATGGTACTGCATGGGAGACTATGTGGGAGAGTAGGTCGTCGCCGAATTCTTTACAAGAAAACCCCGGTCAGGGTCCACCTGACCGGGGTTTTTTGTTTTTCCTGTCCCCTCGCCTTTTCTCTGTGATAGTATTTCTGAAGAAGTCCCAGACAATTCCGGCGAAGGAGGCATATGGCCCGTTCCTCTCGCATACGAACCTGCAGGATCCGCGATCGCTTTTCACCCGGCCTCTTGTTTATTTGGTTGGTGATATGCTTTTTTGCAATGGCGCCGCCATGCAGAAGCGCCAACCCACCTCATGTAGATCTTCTGGAAATACGAGGTGCAATCGGTCCAGCGGTAAGCGACTATGTGAAAAGCGGTTTAAACAAAGCAGCCGCTGACGGCGCACGGGCGGTTATCCTGCAAATGGACACCCCCGGCGGCCTGGACCTGTCCATGAGGGACATCATCCAGGCCATACTGGCCTCCACGGTGCCGGTTATTACCTATGTCGCCCCTGCGGGTTCTCGAGCCGCCAGCGCCGGTACCTATATCCTCTACGCCAGTCATGTCGCGGCTATGGCTCCGGCAACCAACCTCGGAGCCGCAACCCCCATCCGGTTCGGTGGCCTGCCTCATGCACCTGAGTCACCCAAAGGCGATAAAAAGAAAAATAAACCCGGCAGAGCTGCCGCCCCCACCGGTGACACGCTGGAGCGCAAGATCGTCCATGATGCCGCTGCCTACATCAAGTCCCTAGCGGAGCGCAACGGCCGAAACGCCGACTGGGCTGTTAAGGCCGTTCGAGAAGCCGTGAGCCTGAGCGCAAAGGAAGCGCTAGCCCTTCATGTCATCGACATCGTCGCGCCCAACCTCGGCAACCTGCTCGAACAGACAGACGGACGAGTGGTTATCATGGGCGGAGGGGCATCACTTACCCTTCACACTGCAAATCTGACTGTTGTCCCTCACCCTCCGACCTGGCGTTTCAAGCTGCTGTCGATTATAAGCGACCCCAATGTCGCCTATCTTCTGCTTCTGGTCGGCATCTACGGCCTCATTTTCGAACTGGCCAACCCCGGCATGTATCTCCCAGGTGTAACCGGGGCCGTAGCAATGTTGCTGGCTCTCTACGGATTTCAAATCCTGCCCATCAACTATAGCGGCCTGGCTTTAATCTTTCTTGGAGTGGCGCTGCTTGTCGCCGAGGTGTTTGTTCCCAGTTTCGGTTCCCTCGGTATCGGCGGCATCATCTCCTTTGCCATCGGCTCCTTGATTCTTATCACCGAAACGAGTTTGCGCATCTCTTTACCACTGATCGGCGGTACAACGATTCTCAGTGCCCTTCTGCTTTTCGGCCTGGTGGGCCGGTTGTTCTTCATCCACCACCAGCCTATCCGTACCGGCCCGGAAGCTTTGATCGGCATGAGCGGCTATGTGATAGAGGATTGTAACCAATGCGGTAAAATCATGCTGGCTGGAGAAATCTGGTCGGCGCGGGCCGTCGGCCAATTAAAAAGAGGTGACAAGGTCAAGGTCATTGCCAAGGAAGGACCCGTGCTGACTGTAGAAAAGTTAGGGTGATGACGGCGCATTTGAGAACAGCAGAAGAAAAGCAGGATTTCAATCAACCGGAGACATCCCTGGAGGAAAAGCAAAATGATCCCCCCATTTCTAGTGGAGTACCTCGCCCCCCTGGTTTTGCTGCTCGGCTTGCTGGTCATCTCGCTGCGAATCGTAGCAGAGTACGAACGGCTGGTAGTGCTCTTTCTGGGTCGATTCCAGACCGTAAAAAAGCCCGGCATGCGGATCATCGTCCCCGGAATCCAGCGTGCATTTCGAGTCGATCTGCGGGTGGTTACCCTTGATATTGCGCCCCAGGACGTCATCTCCAAGGATAACGTCACTGTTCGCGTCAATGCCGTGCTCTATTTCCGGGTGATCGACCCTGAAAAGGCCATTATTCAGGTGGAAGATTACATGACGGCTATCAACCAGCTGTCCCAGACGACCCTCCGCTCCGTGCTGGGACAGCACGAACTCGATGAGATGCTCTCGGAACGCGAGAAACTCAACAACAAAATTCGAGAGATCATCGACGCGCGTTCCGATGCCTGGGGGATCAAGGTTATCGATGTGGAAATCAAGGATATCGATCTCAACGACTCGATGATCCGTGCCATCGCCCGACAGGCGGAAGCCGAACGAGAGCGGCGGGCGAAGGTCATTCACGCCGAGGGCGAATTCCAGGCTTCGGAAAAACTGTTGGCGGCGGCGGAGGTGATTTCCAAAAATCCCCAGACGCTGCAACTGAGATACCTCCAGACGCTGATGGATATATCAACACAGCAAACCTCCAATACGATCATCTTCCCTCTTCCCATTGAGATATTTCATGCGTTCCTCAAAAAACAGAATCCGGCAAGCGATAGAACGAAGACGTAGTTAGGGGTGCTCCACGCCCGATCACTCTTCCATTGCGTCAGGGTCAATAGTATTTATTATCTAAAGAGATTCCGCGAGGCGATTGTCAACATCAGCACAAACTATCTAACCGAATATTATCAGGGAGGGAGACAATGAAAGAATCCTCAAGTTTGCATCTTAAGGTTCAGGAAATGTGCGACTGCTTTGCCACTACGGATCCACTCAAAGAAATGTCGAAATTGCAACACGACCAAGACACCGACGAGGCGGCGCTGAAATGGATTGCCCTTGCGATCCTGCATGGCATCAATAACAATGCCGACAAAATCTCTATCAGCCAGGACCCGGACGGATCGGTCAAGGTGACCGCAAAATACCGCAAGACCGAACTGCCGACCCCCGGCGGGGCTGTCGGCGAGAAGATCTTCAAGACCGCAAGGGAAATTTCTCATATCGACAAATCAAAAGGGACAACCACCCTGGCCTTCGGTTTCCGCAACAACAGCATGGAGCTGCAGCTCGGCACCAGCGAAAAAAAAGGCGAGCGAAAGATAACCATTACCTTTCCGTGAGACCCGCTCACGCCGCACAACCGGCTGTGCAGCCCCTCACAAAAGGTGGTGCAACCAGAGCTGTGTCGTAAACGTGCCTCAACAGTGCCGCAAGCGATCTCCTCAAAGAAGATCGCTTGCCAGCTCGGCGAGTTCCGAGCGCTCCCCCTTTCTCAAATCGATATGGGCATAAAGTCTCTGCCCCTGCATTTTATAGATGAGCGCACTCAAACCGTTGAAATGCTATTCCATTCTTGAGAATGGCAAACTCATTGGGAGAAAACGGTCGGTCACCGTCGAATACCCCCACGGGAACTTCACCCTCGGCCGCCTGGTAGAGTCGTTCGATACATTCGGCGGACACCGACTCTTCGAAGCGGCAGCCGGTGTAGAGTTTCTGTGGGTCCCGGACATGGTCCGTGGTGTAGTCCTCGGCCAGCAATCCGACCGATCTGGCCTTCATCCGCAGGTTCATATCCTTGCTGACCAGAATCACCGCTCGATCCCGGTGCTCGCGAAAAAGATAGTAGGCGATATTGAGAATGCGATGATCCGGCTTGTCGGCACCTGGGAAACTGGTGGCCAGGTCCTGGTGCATGGGCTGTTCGAGTCGGATGGCGATCCGGCCTTTTTCCGGACCGATTTCTGTGCCAGAGCCCCCCCGCCAGGTAGGATTCTCAGTCGCCCAGGCAGGTGTTGACATTACGGGCGGCGGTCAGCCAACTATGGTCGAGCGGCACGAGGTAGCGTTTGCCGATCACCTCTTCCAGGGGGATGGGTTCGGCAGACTCACCCTTCACCGCGATCATGCAGCCGGTCACCCCCTGCTCGAAGTATTCGACGCAGGCGCTGCCAAGACGGGTGGCCAGCACCCGATCGGCGGCCGACGGCGTACCTCCCCGTTGCAGATGCCCAAGAATGGTCAGTCGCGACTCCAGCCCTGTCAATTGTTCGAGCAGGCTCGTAAGCCGCACGGTGTTATTGCTGCGGGCGGTGGCAAACTCCTTTAACTTTTCCGAGGCTTTTTTAACGGCTTTGGCGTCCGATTCCGCCTTGGCCTGCTCCTTTTTCTTCCTCAGCTTCATCAGGGTGGCATGTTCATCGACGGACAGAGCGCCCTCAGCCACCGCCACGATACTGAAATTCGTGCCACGTTTTTGCCGCTCCCGAATAGCCTGGGCCACCTTCAAGGGATCGTACGGTATCTCCGGGATGAGGATCACATCCGCTCCACCCGCCAAACCCGCTCCCAAGGCCAGCCAGCCGGCGTTATGGCCCATAATCTCCACCACGATAATGCGGTGATGGCTGTGGGCGGTGGAATGCAGTCGATCGATCGCCTCGGTGGCGATCTCCATGGCCGTATGAAAACCGAAAGTGGTATCGGTCATAGCCACGTCGTTGTCGATGGTCTTGGGAAGCGTCAGGATGTTGAGCCCCTTCTGGGCCAGACGATAGGCGTTTTTCTGCGTTCCACCGCCGCCAATACAGATCAGCGCGTCCAGGCTGTGCCGGTGATAGTTGTCGCAGATCACCTCCGTCATGTCCATCACTTCGCTTCCCACCGGCATCTTGTGAGGTTTATCGCGACTGGTGCCGAGAATAGTGCCGCCCTGGGTGAGTATCGAGGTGAGCACATTCCACTCGAGACGCATGGTCCGATTTTCCATCAGGCCTCGAAAACCGTCCTTGAAACCGACAGTTTGGATTCTGCCGCTTCTCAGCGCGGTTTTGCCGATGGCGCGTATTGCCGCGTTCAGTCCAGGGCTGTCACCGCCTGCGGTCAAAATACCTATATGTTTGTTCATGTGGTTTTCTGGTTTCACTGTTCTTTGATAGGTAAAATACTCCTTTCTCCTCAAGCAATTATATGCACTATTGCAACTATTCAACAACCTCAAAACCGATTTGGCTATTGATAATCGCTCTCTTTTTTTGTTTTCCGCGGGGGCGCCGCCGTCCCACCGGGTCGATCGCTATGCACCGTGCCCTTGGTCGGCTGCGATTGACGAAAATCTGCCTGGCCGGAGCCGGCGATGGGAAAACTGCTGATAAATTGCGTCTGCTGCCTGCGTTTCAAAAAGTGGTTTTTGCACCTGGCAACCAACGGACGAATGGACAGAAGCAGGAGGAGCAGAGCCGCTCCCACCTGTGCCGGTTCCGGTATCAATTCAGCAGCGCCACCGATCGTCGCCCGCGGAGACAACCCCAACAGGCGATAGAGGCTATCCAACCCCAGACCGAAAAGCACCGCAGAGATGGCAAGGATGATCAGATAGCGTACTGTGCTCTTTCTGCCTAGCAGCTTGAACAGTACGGAAAGCGAGGTAACATTGGTGGCCGGTCCCACCAGCAAGAACACCAGGGCGGCTCCGGGGCTGACCCCTTTTAAGATAAGGGCGGCGGCAACGGGAGTCGAGGCGGTGGCGCAGATGTAGAGCGGGATCCCCACCAATAGCATGATTCCCATCGACATCGGCCCGCCCCCCAGCACGCTCACCATCCACTCGTCGGGAATGATCACGGTGATAACCGCCGCCGCCAGCACCCCGACAAAAAACCAGAGGGCGATATCCCCCCAAACATCCGTGGTCGCGTAGCGGATACCAGCGACCAGTTTTTTCACCGGTGAATCGTGGTTGCCCTGTTCTTCCTCCGGAAAATCGCCGCCATTACCGCAGGTGCCCGCCGGGCTGTCTTTCTCTTCGTCCGTGGGGGCTCCGGGTTCCCGCCAGTTTACGATATTTTCCACAAATCCCGCCAAAACCGCGGTGACGAGAGCGGCGAGCGGCCGCACCAGCGTCATCAGCGGATCAAGCAGAGCATAGCTCACGGCAATCGAATCCACCCCCGACTCCGGAGTGGCAATGAGAAAGGCGGTGGTCGCCCCTCTACTGGCCCCCTGTTTCTGCAAGGATGCTGCCGCCGGCAGCACGCCGCACGATCAGAGCGGCAGAGGAACACCGAAAAGAGCGGACTTTATCACCGACATGAATTTTCCCCGACCAAGATGTCGGAGGATAAAATCGGCATTGAGACCGACCTTGAGCAGCCCGGCGATCAAAATACCCAGCAGGATGTAAACGGAGGAATCAAGCAGGATATGCCACGCTTCGCGCAGAATATGAAAAAGTATGGAAAGCATTTCTTGTAAAGTCTCCCGGGTAGATCTACATGGAAACCGGCTGACGATCATCCGACGCTGCCTCCACCTCCCCCTCCCGCAGGTGTTCGAGGGCGATCGACAGCAGGATCGTAACATGATGGTCCTTCAACCGATAGTAAAGGACGGTGCCTTCGCGCCGGTTTGCAACCAGCTTCAAGGTGCGCAGCAACCGAAGCTGATGGCTTACAGCCGACTCCGACACCCTCAATAACGCCGCCAGGTCACAGACACACATTTCCCGTTTGGCCAGGGCATGGAGGATGCGCAATCTGCCCGGATCGGCCATGGCCTTGAATAGCTGACTCAACCCCTCCACGGCCTCGGGAGAATGCGCTTCCTCGCGAGCGGCGTCAACCTTATCGCTGTGGATGATCCGACAGCCGCAGAGTTCGTCTTTCATTCGCACCTCCTTCCTGTATGCGTTACGATGTTTTTTATATGAATATATGTTCAGATATAGCAAGTTGTATGTTCACTGTCAAGAAAGCGGATGCATTTTCGTAGTGAATTGTTCATAATGTCCTGTGCCTGTTGCACCTCTCACCACTGCCTCTTACTCTTCCAGGCCTGGAGTCTGTCGAATTATGACCACAAAAACAAAACCACCGGGCACCTTGTATATCGTCGCCACCCCTATCGGCAATCTCGAAGACATCACGCTGCGCGCCCTCAAGATCCTCAAAGAGGTGGATCTGATCGCCGCCGAAGATACCCGGCATACCAAAAAGCTGCTCAACCACTTCGGCATTCACACCCCCCTGATCAGCTACTATCGGGAGAAAGAGCGGGAGCGGGGCGCCGAGATCATCACCCGTCTGCAGGACGGCGACAATGTCGCCCTGGTAAGTGATGCCGGTACACCCGCCGTCTCCGATCCGGGTGCCATCCTGGTGCAACTTGCCCATGAGGCGGGACTTGGCGTCTCCCCCATTCCGGGACCTTCGGCGCTCGTCGCCGCCGTCTCGGCGGCCGGCTTTACCGATGGGGCCTTTCTCTTTCTCGGCTTCGCGCCGACTAAAAAGAGCCAGCGCCGCAAGTTGCTGAGCTCGCTGGTGCACTGCGGCCACCCTGTTATATTCTACGAAGCGCCCCGACGGGTGGAGTCCTTTCTGCGCGAGGCCCGGGAGATACTCGGCAACCGCTCGATTCTGCTGGCGCGAGAGCTGACCAAGACCTTCGAGGAGATCCAGCGAGCAACCCTTGACGAGCTGCTCGAGCACTACCGGGACAAAGCCAACGCCGTTCGCGGAGAATTCGTTCTGGTCATCGGGCCGGGGATCGAGGAGACACCCGAAACCGATGATATCGAGGAACTGCTCGTCTGGTATCGCGACCACTCCGGGCTTTCCCTAAAAGACGCCTGCCGGCGGCTGGCTGCTGACCTCGGCCTGTCCCGCTCTCAGATTTATCAGCAGGCCCTGCAAATCTGGCGCGAAAACGGCAACCACGATTAACCATTATTGACACCAAATTCACTCCATGACTCATTTTAGAAGCTGCGTCGCCCCGAAAGGAAAATTCGTCTACGGCATCCATAAACCATCCTATACGGTAACCAATCTGCGGCAACAGAGCCGAGTCGTACCACTAGGCCACCTCAAATCCGAGGAAGTGGTGGATAACCGCAGGAATTTCCCCAAAGACCGGGTCGAGGTGGAAAACGCGGACTGGATTTTCGAAATCCCCAACCCTTTCCCCTTCAAGGGCGTGACCTACATCGACAAGGAATGGGCCGATAGCAGCGCCGCGAACCTTGACAGAATACGGATCGCCGCCCCGGAACCAACCTCCTTTACGGAAATCCTCCAGAAGACCGGCACCGACCCGTCAATTTTTTCCCAGCTGCCCGAACCGATGCTGCTCTCACTCGCCACCTGCTCTACCGACCCGGCCGATCTCCGCCAGCTGGCGGAACTCAGCTGTGCCCTGGAAAAGGACGCCGAGGGCGTCCCCACTGGCCTTGGCTACCAACGACTGCCGGACGGCTCCATCCGCCCAATCATCCACCGCCACCTGCTGTTTGAAGCGGTGGCCAACAACCCCCGTCTGCCGGATGCCTACAAGATCGCCATGGTCGTCCGGCCAGGCGCCCAGGGCGGCAGCGAGATCGTCGGGGAATGGCGCGAGGACACCAGCCACATTTACGAATACCTGCGCCGCAATTCCTACATCAGCGGCGGCCATTACGCCGCCAACATGGCCGAAGACGCCATCCGCTATTCGGTGGCCTCGCTCAGCCGGGCCGATATGTGCGGGCTGCGCCATCTCTACTATCAGCGCAGCTTCGTCCGGCTGGCCGAACAGCTCGACCTCGACCTGCCCGCGGAAAAACGGCAACTCACCGCCGACGAACTCGAACGGCTGCGGCAGGATATCCTCGTCAAGCTTGAAACCGAACCGATAGAGACCACCGCCACCCTCTGGGGCTGGAACTTCGGTTTCGATTACGCCCCCTCCCGCTACCGACTGCATGCCTCCCATCAGCAGGTGCATCAACAGTATGCGATGCTCCCCGACCGGGTGGACGGCTACAGCGGCACTATCGACGAGTCCAGGTTTTCCCTGCCGGCCTACGGTTGCGGGGATCTGATCGCGGATGTTATCAAGCAATACCGCACCGCCTACGACCGGGATTTTTTCCGCGATTATCTGGCGGCTATCACCACCAACGAACGGCTCGACGGCCGCCACGACAGGCCCAACAGGCTGGTGGTCTGGCAGGACGACAAGGTCATGCTCTTCGTCCCCAAGGCCCAGACCTCGCAATGGGAGCTGCACCTCATGACCCTGCCCAACAGTGCCGGACATCTCCCCGGCAACATCGTCGAGGCGGACAAAGCGGTGCGCCATTCGCTTGACACCGGCATGCTTTTCGCTCAGAAAGCCCTGGCAGCACTTGGCGCGCAAATGGTGACCTCCATCGAGTACCCGAAACGGATCGGCCCGCAGGGTGAGAAGGGCCAGCCGCTGCTCTACGCCTTTTTGCCCCGGCTGCCGGAATCCCCTGGGGCCTTCAGCGAGGCCCAGCTCCGCTTCATCAATGGCCATTATCCCGAGGATTTCGCAGCCGTCTGCCGCGTGGGTCTTCGCAACTGGACGAAGGATGTGCGGTAAACGGCCTCAAGGCGCTCTTCCTGCTTGTAAAAACGGTTCATGGTAGTGTAGTTTGAGCGATTAACAACTTTCTCGACAGTACAGCGAAGCGGTCCCACCCTCTTCCTTGCCCGGAATTCCGCGCGTGCGAAACTTCCGCTCGCCCAGTGCATTCGTGCACCGCATCATATTGGTATTACGATGGAGACAATACATGAATAACACAGGTTTCTTCGGCAACTGGGGTGGTGCATACATCCCGGAGATCCTCCACCAGACCTTTTGCGATCTGAAAAAGGAATATGCCAGGGCCCGGCAGGATCCCGCATTCTGGAAAGAATACCAGGACATCATGCGCACCTATTCCTGCCGCCCCACCCCGCTTACCTATGCCGGCAACCTCAGCAAACACTTCGGCGGCGCCCAGATCTACATCAAGCGCGAAGACCTCAATCACACCGGCGCCCACAAGGCCAACAACGTCATGGGTCAGGGTCTTCTGGTGCGGCGCATGGGCAAAAAACGGGTGATTGCCGAAACCGGCGCCGGCCAGCATGGCATGGCCACCGCCACCATGGCCGCCAAGTTCGGCTTTGCGTGCACCATTTATATGGGCGAAGTGGATGTCAGAAGGCAGCGGCCCAACGTCTTCTGGATGGAAAAGATGGGCGCCACGGTGGTGCCGGTCAAGGACGGCTCGCGCACCCTAAAAGATGCTATCAACGAGGCCTTCCGCGATTGGGTCACCAATGTCGACAGCACCCACTACGTCTTCGGCACCGCCTGCGGCCCCACTCCTTTCCCGGAAATGGTCGCCTGGTTCCAGTCCATCATCAGCCAGGAGGCCATAGAACAGATCAGGGAGCAGCACGGCAAGCTCCCGGCCCGCATCTACGCCTGCGTGGGCGGCGGCTCCAACGCCATGGGGGCCTTTACCCATTTTCTGGAAACCGATACCGAACTGGTGGGAGTGGAAGCCGGCGGCGAAGGACTTGCCACCGGACGGCACGCCTCCCGGCTCTGCGGCACCGACGCCACCCCCGGAGTCGCGCAGGGGTACAAAACCATGTTCCTGCAAAATGAAGACGGCCAGATGCGCGAGACCCATTCGGTGGCGGCCGGTCTCGATTATGTCGGGGTCAGCCCGATCCTCTCCGATCTCTGGGAGAAAAAGCGGGTCCGCTTCGAGTCGGCCACCGATCGCGAAGTGATGGAGGCGCTCGATCTGACCATGCGCCTTGAAGGTATCATCCCGGCGCTGGAATCCTCCCACGCCTTCGTCCAGGCATTCAAGGAGGCCCCCGAACTCTCACCGGAGCAAGCCATCATCATCAACATGTCCGGCCGCGGCGATAAGGATATCTTCACCATAGCCCACGCTTTCGACGACCCCTCCTGGAAAGAGTTTATCATCTCCAGGGCCCGCGAATACGAAAAAACCATCTGAAAACCACTATCTGCCATTTGAATATGCAACTAGAACAGATTTTACGAAAAAGAGCGGAGCAAAAAGATATCCTGTTGATGACCCATATCGTCCTGGGCTATCCCTCGTTTGCCGCCAACCGAGAAGTTATCCGGCAAATGGTCGAAGGCGGGGTGGACTGCATCGAGCTGCAGATCCCCTTTTCAGAGCCGATGGCGGACGGGCCGGTGATCCTTAAAGCCAACCAGGACAGCCTGGCCTCCGGCACGACGGTGGCGCAGTGTTTCGAGTTCGCCGCCGAGATTACCGCCAGCTGCGATATCCCCTTTCTCTTCATGACCTATTACAATATAATCTATAAGTATGGGGAAGAACGATTCTTCGCCAAAGCCAGGGAAGCGAGGATCAGGGGATTCATCGTGCCCGACCTGCCTCCGGAGATGGGTGGCACCTTTCTTCGCGAGGCGGAAAAAACCGGCATCGAGCCGATACTCATCTTTGCTCCCACCTCCACCGCCGAAAGGATGGCGGAGTTGGACCAGGTCGCCGGCGGCTTTATCTACTGCGTCGCCCGACGAGGCGTTACCGGCAAAAAGTCGCAATTCGACGACGACTTCGACACCTACCTGGCCCGTTGCCGCGCCGCGACCAAACTGCCCATAGCCGTCGGATTCGGCATCCGGGACCGGCAGGATATAGTGGCCCTGACCGGTAAGGCGGATATGGCGATCATCGGTTCCCAGACGATCAAGCTGGTGGATGAACAGGGTCCGGAGGCGGTCGGGCCGTTTATCGCTTCCCTGTTGTAGACGGCCTCCGCCAATCCACTGCCTATCCATGCGAGGAACTCCATGACACAAATTACGCCCTTGAACGACGCGCTGGGAACGACAGAGGTCATCTGGAACCTCGGCGATCTCTACGCGGCAGACGATACAGGCACCCTGGAAAACGATATTGCCCATTGCCGCGAAGAAGCGAAAGCGATCAAAAGCGACTATTACGCTAAAGTGGCTTCGCTGGCCCCCGAAGCCATCTACCGGCTGGTAACCCGCCTGGAAAAGCTGGACTGCGCGCTCGGGCGACTCGCCACCTATAGCTTGTTGAACTTCACCACCCAAGTCAACAACGCTGAAGCGGGAGCGCTCAACCAGCGCATCCGCGAACTGGTGAGCGAGTGCGGGAAACAAACCGTATTCTTTGAGCTGGAATGGAACAGGATCAGCGATGAACAGGCCCGGGCTCTCTTGAAAGACCCGATCCTGGCCTCCTACAGTCACTACCTCAAATCCATGCGCCGGTACCTGCCCCACCAGCTCTCGGAAATCGAGGAACAGCTGCTGCTGGAGTTCGAACCTGCCGGACGCAGGAGCTGGACCACCCTGTTCGAAAAGATCTTCGGGCACCTTAAATTCGGCGCCGCCGAACGCACCGAAGAAGAGGTCCTGACCGATCTCTATCACAGCGATCGTGTCGTCCGCAAGCAAGCATCCGATGACTTCACCGAAGGTCTGAAGAGCAACAACCACATCCTCACCCACGTCTTCAACACCCTGGCGGCGGACAAAATGATCTCCGACAGGATGCGGCACCACACGAGCTGGGTGGGTTCGATGAACCTGGACAACCAGTTGCATGACGAAACGGTCGAGACCCTGGTCTCCCAGATCACCGCCCGATACGACATCGTGCAGCGCTACTACAGTATCAAGCGCGAGTTGCTGCAGCTCGACGAGCTCTGCGATTACGACAGGTACGCCCCTTTGCCTTCACTTCCGAGCCGGCAGATCGACTGGTCGACCTGCCGCAAGACCGTGCTGGAATCTTTTGCGGCATTTTCACCGGAAATGGCGGATATCGCCGCAAATTTTTTCAGCAGGCATTGGATTCACGCACCGGTGGCTACCGGCAAGCGCGGCGGGGCCTTCGCCCACCCCTGCGTTCCGGACGTGCACCCCTACGTGATGGTCAACTACACCGGCAACCTGCGAGACGTATCCACCGTGGCCCATGAACTCGGCCATGGCGTCCACCAGGTGCTGGCCGCCAGAAAGGGCTATTACAACAGCGATACCCCGCTGGTGCTGGCGGAAACCGCCTCGGTTTTTGCTGAACTGCTGGTCTTCACCAGCCAACTGGAGCTGATCGAGGGCGAGGATGAGAAGCGCGCCTTTATCTGCCAGAAGCTCGAATCGATCTTCGCCACCGTCTTCAGGCAGACGGCGATGAACCGGTTCGAACAGATGATGCACGAGGGTCGTCGGAAAAAAGGGGAGTTGAGCAGCGAGGTCTTAAGCGAATACTGGCTGGACAGCCAGCGGCAGATGTTCGGTGAGAGCGTCACCATGACGGAGAATTACAGTCTCTGGTGGTCCTACATCCCCCATTTTCTCCACACCCCCGGCTACGTCTACTCCTACGCCTTTGGCGAACTGCTGGTACTCGCCCTGTACGGCTTGTATCAAAAGGAAGGCGAATCCTTCACGGGCAAATACCTCGGCCTGCTCTCTGCCGGCGGCTCGGAATCACCGTACGAGCTGCTGCGCCCCTTCGGTATCGATCTCGACGCCCCCTCCTTCTGGCAACAGGGACTGGCGGTTATCGACGAGATGCTCAAACGCGTGGAGTGAGAAGGCTCCTACACGTTCTTTCGCCAGCGTGGATGGGTAATCCCCAGCTTGTTGATCCTGTAATTGAGTGATCGCGCGCTGATGCCCAATTTGGCCGCAGCATCCTTTTGCACCCAAAGCGCTTCCTCGAGTACCTTCAGGATCAGCTTGCGTTCCTGATCAGCCAGTGACACTCCCTCGGCAGACCCGCCGCCGCCAGCGGTCGCGGGTTCGCCAATCGAGCGCAGAACATCGACATCATGCTGGGGCAGCGACAGATTGGGGGCGTGGATTACCGTGTCGTCTTCGAGAATAACCGCCCGTTCGATGGTGTTGGCCAGCTGGCGGATATTGCCGGGCCAGGGATACGCCTTGATCACCCTCTTGGCCCGCTCCGAGAACCCTTCGATCTCCCGAAACATGGACTTGCAGCAACGTCGCAGCAGCAGGTGAGCCAATGGCAGGATGCACTCGCTGCGTTCCCGCAGAGAAGGCAGTCGTATCGGCAGGACATTGATCCGGTAATAGAGATCTTCGCGGAACTGCCCTTTTTCAACCTGCCGCATCAAATCCTTGTTGGTGGCGGCGATAATCCGGACATCGGAGTAGATGGTCTTGTTGCCGCCCACCCGCTCAAACGCCTTTTCCTCCAGAACCCGCAAGAGCTTGGTCTGCAACCCAAGATCCATCTCACCGATTTCATCAAGGAAGATTGTACCGCGAGAGGCCTGTTCAAAACGGCCGATGCGTTGTTTGTCCGCGCCGGTAAAAGCGCCCTTCTCGTGGCCGAACAGCTCGGATTCGAGCAATTCACCGGGAATGTTCGCGCAGTTGATTTTGACAAACGGCTTGCGACGCCTGGGAGAATTGAAATGCACGGTGCCGGAGAGAAAGCTCTTGCCGGTGCCGGTATCGCCGGTGATGAGGATGGTCGAATCGGTATGGGCGAATCGCTCCAGACTCTTTATGGCCTTCTTCATCTTCAAGCTCTCGGCAATGACATCCTTGAAATTGTACACCACATCCTGCTTGTGCCGATGATAGGCGATCTCCATACGGCTGTCCCGTATCTCGATCGCCTTGTCGACCGCGATATTGATCCGCGCCGGTGAGACGGGATGAACGAGAAAATCGCTGGCGCCGCTGTTCATCGCCGAAACAATGGTCTCGGCTTTTTCGGCTTTACTGGTTATAATTATCGGCAGATGTGGATTCTTCCCATGCAGTGCCTCCAGAAATTTCAGCGACTGCCCGTTGAGCGAATCGATATCGAGAAAGACCAGGTCATACTGACGGGCATCAATTTCCGTTTGAAAATCCTTTTCGTTTGTTTTGCAGGTCAACGCACACCGCTCCCGAAGGGCCAAGACCATGGCGTCTCGAGTTTGTTCAAACGAATCAAACAGCAAAATCTTGTACATAACGTAACAGACACTGGACAGATTCATCTGAGCGCCCGCTTGCGGGGACGCTGAACGGAAATGATTTCAAAATTGTAATCAGTATTATCATATATACGTGAAACCGGTTCAAATTGCAAACAGAACTGTAATTTGAGTTACACCGTAGTAACTTGACATGCAACAGACAAACAATCCGGAATGTTACGAAGCTCTCTCGGATCCGAACGAAAATTGCGACGACGAGAAGTGGATGAAATTGGCGTTAAGCGCCGCTCGGGCCGCCGCGGAACGCGGCGAAGTACCGGTAGGGGCGGTCCTGGTGCGAAACGACACCCTTATCGCCGCCGCCGGCAACCAACCCATCGCCCTGCATGACCCGACGGCCCATGCCGAAATCAGGGTGTTGCGGGCCGCGGCACAGGTGTTCAAGAACTATCGATTACCCGAGACCGTTCTCTACGTCACGCTCGAACCCTGCCTGATGTGTATCGGCGCCCTGCTCCAGGCCCGAGTGAAACGGGTAGTGTATGGCGCCGCCGACCCGAAGGCGGGAGCCGTCAATTCCCTTTACTCGATAGGCTCCGATGCACGTCTTAACCATTCCATCGAGATAACCGCCGGCATTCTCGAACAGGAATGCGGAGATCTTTTGCGCTGCTTTTTCAGGCAGAGAAGAAAAAAGCAGGCGCCGCAAGAGCGTTCAAAGACATAGACCTTTTTTTGTCGGCCTCAACTTTTTCATTGCCAAATAGGTCATGACAGTTTACAAAGTATGCCACATTTTCATCGGGACGCCCGATCACGGAGAGGTGACCGAGTGGCTTAAGGTGCACGCCTGGAACGCGTGTGTACGCAAGTACCGTGAGTTCGAATCTCACCCTCTCCGCCATACTAGATTTCGGTTTGATAGCCGGGTCCTGCGCAACAAAGAATCACGAACCCCGCCAGGTCCGGGAGGAAGCAACGGTAGTGAGACCCTTTGTGTGCCGCAGGTAGCCCGGCTATCATTTTTTATTAGACCGCATCTGAAATCCCCGCACGTGGTGCCATAATGTCATATCTCGTTCTTGCCAGAAAATCTCGGCCCCAGACCTTTGACGAGGTGGTCGGCCAGCGCGCCGGTGGTCAAGACCCTGCAGAACGCCTCAGCGCGCAAGCAGGGTCGCCCATGCCATTCTCTTTTCCGGCGTCCGCGGGGTCGGCAAGACCACTCTTGCCAGAATCATGGCCAAGGCCATCAACTGCCAGGGCGAAACCGACAAAACCTCCTGCAACACCTGCGACCCCTGCCTGGAAATCACCGCCGGCACCGCCCTTGATCTCATGAAATTGACGGCGCTTCCAACCGCGGCATCCAGGAAATTCGGGAGCTGAAGGAGAAAATCCGGTTTCTGCCCACCTCGTGCCGCTACAAGATCATCATCATCGACGAAGTTCACATGCTGACCACCGAGGCCTTCAACGCCCTGCTGAAGACCCTGGAAGAGCCGCCCGAACATGTGTATTTCATGTTCGCCACCACCGAACTGCATAAAATCCCGATTACCATCCTCTCCCGCTGCCAGCGCTACGAACTGCAAGCGCATTCCGGCGGAGGAACTGACTGAACACTTTCAACAAGCTGGCAACGCGAAGAAGGCATCGGCATCGACCCTACGCGCCCTCTCACTCATCGTTCGGGAAGCCGAAGGCTCGCGTGCGGGACGGACTCAGCCTGCTCGACCAGGTTTTCTCGTTTGGCGAGAAACACATCACGGTGGAAGACGTCACCGAAGTGCTCGGCCTGGTCAATCGCGACGTCCTCCTTCAGCTCACCAGCCGCCTTGCTGCGCGGAGACCGGCCGCGGCCCTGAATGGCCTGGCCGAGATCTTCGCTTACGGCATGGACATCAAACGGTTTCTCAGCCGACCTTCTCGACTGCTTTCGCAATCTGCTGCTGATCAGCCTGGACGGCTGCAGCGAGCTTGTCGATCTGCCCGAAGAAGAGTTGCAGCGATTTATCGACCTGGCCCAATCCGTCTCCACCGAAACCATCCATTACAAGCTCAATCTGCTGATGCGGCTGGTCGAAGAGATGCGGGGCTCCGGACAGCCCCGGCTGTCCCTGGAAACCGGCTTTTTAAAAATCATCGAGGCGGGTAATGTGGTGCCGGTCACCGACCTGCTGGGTCGCCTGCACCTGCTTCTCGACGCCGACCGATCCACCGACGGCCTCTGCGCCGAAAGCGGCCGCACCGCCAGCCGGGCAAAAAGAGGCGACGCAGGACGCGTATAAAAAAAAACCGACCCTCCCCAGCCGGAACCCGTCATAATTGACCACTCCGATTGCCCCTGAAGCAGAACTTACCGAAATTTCACACACAAAAATCGAAGCCACCGCCACAAACGCCGGCTGATCCCGAGCCTGCCCTCGACCAAAGCGCAGCCCACCCGGCCGCTGGAAGCACATCCCCATGAAAAAGATATTCGGCGCGATTGGCCGGAGTTCATCGGCTATGTCAAGGAACGCAAAACATGGATGGCCCAGGTTTTAAACCGGGCGGATTCGGTAAAACAGCACGACAAGGAGCTGCACCTTCGCTATGTCGACCCGACCGAGTGCAGCCTGCTCCGCCAAAAGGAGCAACCGCAATGAGCTGACCGAATTCGTGCTTGATTTTTTTCAGAAAGAACTCACCTTACGTTTCATAGTGCCGGAAGCCGAAGAGAGCGGCGATGAGACGGGCGAGATCCCCGCAAAAAAAGCGGCAGCAGACTCTGGAACGATCCGCTGGCCGTATGACGGCGGAAATCTTCAACGGCCAGGTTGGAGATGTCACGAATAGGGCCCACGAAGCAGGTAGGGAAGATTGAAATAACCTGCTTAGAGTTTCGGAATTTTCAAAGCGATACAAGGATTATCTTATGGACATGAACAGCCTCATGCAACAGGCCCAGCAGATGCAGGAAAGATGAAAGAGATCCAGGAGGATCTCGCCAAGAAATCGATCGTCGGCAGCGCCGGAGGCGGCATGGTCAAGGTGACGGTCAACGGCCAGGGTGAAATTACTGTCCGTTGCATCGAACAAGAGCTGATCTCCGCCGAGGAGACCGAATGCTTCAGGATCTCATCGTGGCGGCCACCAATGACGGGCTGCGCAAGGCCAAGGAACTGAGCAAACAAGAACTCTCGCAGTTGACCGGCGGCCTGAACCTTCCCGGGCTCTCCAATTTCATGTTTTAGCGGATTTTTGCACCATGCAAGTCATCCCCCCAGCCCTTGAGAGGCTCATAGACGATATGAGCAAACTGCCGGGAATCGGCAGAAAGACCGCCACCCGTCTGGCTCTCAATATCCTTCGCCGACCAGCGGGTTACGCCCGCGAACTCTGCCGCGGCCCTTTCGGAACTGCACGATTCCATTCAGCTCTGTTCCTGTTGTTTCGCGTTTTCCGAGCACGACCCGTGCGCCATCTGCGCCGATCCCAAAGCGACGCGTAGTCTGGTCTGCGTGGTGGAGGAACCCGGGGACCTGATGGCCATCGAGAAGACCGCCAGCTTCAGGGGGCACTACCATATTCTGCACGGCGTGCTGTCACCCATTGACGGCATCGGCCCGGATGAGACTCAAGATAAAGGAGCTCTGGCGCGCATCAAAAGCGGCATCGTCTAGAGAAGTTCTTATTGCCACCAGTTCGACAGTTCCCGGCGAGGCCACCGCCTCATACCTGATCGACCTGCTGCATGAAATACCGGTCAAGCTCACACGCCTGGCCTGCGGCATCCCGATGGGCATGGACATCAAATATGCCGATCAGCACACCCTGGCGCGGCAATTGAGAGCCGGGTCTTGCCGCATCATGAATAAACGCATTATAAAGGTACCGCATTATATTTTCTCTTGACATATTTTCCAATATTGGTAATTCAAGCGGGTTTTTGCGTCACACCTTCATGACAGCGCCTACGTAAATGAGCGGACAATGCGGAAGCAGGCGCGTAGCTCAGTGGGAGAGCGCCACCTTGACGTGGTGGATGTCGGGGTTCAATCCCGCTCCGCGCCTACCAGATATAAGGCTAAAGTGAACGACGGCCCAATTGCGTCGATTCCTACTTTAGCCTTTATTTTTATGTAGAAGAGATAATGTCTGAAATTGCCGTATCACTACAAGATGGAGAGTCGCATCTCAGGTTCCGGTGAATACCACCGTTCAGGACGCGCTTGGCAAAACTCCTCTCAACAAACAACGCAAAAAAACCGTTGCTGTTCGTGTTGGCGACGCCAAGATAGTCGATCTGACCACTCCCTCTGACTGAGGATGCCGTTCTCAGCCCCATCCAGACCGACAGCCCCGAGGGACTGGATATCCTGCGCCACAGCACCGCCCATATCATGGCCCAGGCCGTGCGGGACATCTTCGGCACAGATGTCAAGGTCGCCATCGGCCCGGCCATTGAAAATGGATTTTATTACGATTTCCTGACGCAAGGAGCCCTTCACCCCGGAAGATTTTGAGAAGATCGAGCAGCGGATGGCCGAGATCGCGGCAGCCAACCTGCCGTTCGTACGCGCGGAAGTCAGCAGCACGAGGCGCTCAGAAACTTCGAGGCCGAAGAGGAAAAATACAAGGTCGAACTGATCAAGGATCTTGGAGACCGAGCACGGTCTCGCTCTATCAGCCAGGGCGATTTCATCGATCTCTGCCGCGGCCCGCATCTTCCCAACACCTCGTTTGTCAAGGCGTTCAAACTGTTGCGCGTGGCCGGCGCCTACTGGCGCGGCAACGAGAAAAACGATGTCTGCAGCGCATCTACGGCACCGCCTTCTTCGACACGAAGGCACTGAAAAAACATCTCGACGCCTCTGGAAGAAGCTAAAAAGCGGGATCATCGCAAACTCGGCAAAGAACTCGAACTCTTCACCATCCAGGACCAGATCGGCCCCGGACTCATCCTCTGGCAGCCGAAGGGAGCGCATGCTCCGCCGGCTGATTGAAGATTACTGGAAGGACGAGCATTACCGGCACGGCTACGAGCTGCTCTATACCCCGCATATCGCCACGTCAGGATCTGTGGAAGACCTCCGGCCATCTCGATTTCTACGGCGAGAACATGTACTCGTCCATGGATATCGACGAGGTCAAATATCAGCTCAAGCCGATGAACTGCCCCTTCCATATCGGTATCTATAATGCCGCAAAACGCAGCTACCGGGAATTCCCCATGCGCTGGTGCGAGCTCGGCACCGTCTATCGCTACGAACGGGCCGGAGCGCTGCACGGCCTGCTCAGGGTGCGCGGCTTCACCCAGGACGATGCCCATATTTTCTGCCGGCCCGATCAGCTGGAAGAGGAGATTTTCAATATCCTCGATCTCAATCTGCATATCCTCAAGACCTTCGGCTTCACCGAATACGATATCTACCTGTCCACCCGGCCGGAGAAATATGTCGGCAGCGACGAAAACTGGCAAACAGGCCACCGATGCCTTGAAACAGGCCCTGGAAAAAAAGGATCTCGCCTATGCAGATCGATCCGGGCGAGGGTGTCTTTTACGGCCCGAAGATCGATATCAAGATCAAGGATCAACTGGGCCGGTCCTGGCAGTGTTCCACCATCCAGGTGGATTTCAACCTGCCGGAACGATTTCGAGTGCGCTTATACCGGCGCGGATAACTAGGAACATCAGCCGATCATGATTCACCGGGCCCTGATGGGCTCACTTGAGCGTTTTTTCGGCGTGCTGATCGAGCATTACGCCGGCGTCTTTCCCCTCTGGTTTGCTCCGGTTCAGGCACGAATTCTGAACATCACCGACGATCAGGCCGACTACTGCCGAAGAAATCTACGACGCGAACTGCGCAAAGCCGGGGTGCGGATCGAAAAAGATTTGCGCAATGAAAAATTGAATTATAAAATTAGGGAAGCGCAACTTGCGAAAATTCCGTACATGCTGATCGTTGGCGATAAGGAAATGGAAGACGGTACTGTGACCGTCCGACTGCGAGACGGCAAAAACCTGCCCGCCATGACCGTTGACGAGTTTGTCAAGAAAGTACGCAAGAGGAGTGCCATTCGAGGCCGGGGAATCTGATTTTCCATAAATCTTTGCATACCCCATCCGGCCCTTCAGCTTGATTTTGCTGCTGCAGATGCCCTGTTTACGCCGTCACGAGTCGCCTATTGCCCTGTAATTTCCACAGTCGGGACTTGGGGCCAAGCCGAACCCGCGGCTGACGCAACCTCGTCCCGGACCGATGTTTTTTTCACTTCGCACTATTTTTTGGTGTACCAAGTGAGAAAAATGCGCTATTATCATGCGCTTTTGAACAGGCTCCGGCCAAAACGGCAATTTTGCTCAAGATCCGTTTGACGGCAAGATCATTTTCCAAGCTCGTAGATTCGAGGAGGTACTGCTATTAACAGAAGAGGAAGGCCCACCCGGCACAACGTGAAGCAAAGGCGGTAATTAACGAGGCTATTCGTTATCCCAAAGTGCGACTGATCGGCAGCGACGGAACACAATTCGGTATTGTCACTTCGATGAAGCGCGCGCAAAAGCCTATGAAGAAGGTCTTGACCTGGTCGAAGTCTCAGCAAACGCGGATCCGCCTGTATGTCGGATCATGAACTATGACAAATTCCGCTACGAGCAGAAGAAGAAGCAGCAGGAAGCCAGGAAAAAGCAGACGACCGTAGAAACCAAAGAGATCAAATTCCGGCCGAAGACCGAAGAGCACGACCTCAACTTCAAGATCAAGAATATCAAGAAGTTTCTCGGCCAGAAGAATAAAGTGAAGATTACCATGCGTTTCAGGGGCCGGGAGATCGTCTATTCCCAGTCCATCGGCCTCGAAGCCATGAAGAAAATCGCCGAGGCTCTGGGGGAGGATGCCGTCATCATCCAGCCCCCGAAAATGGAGGGTCGGCAGCTAGTTATGTTTGTAGGACCCAAGTAAGAATTTTCTCTTGAGTTTCTCCCCCGTTGAGACTCATGACATACTCATAAATAAGCCAGTGGCAGGATCGCCCTATTCGCTTCCCTCCGAATGCGGGCAACACCTTCCCGCGGCCCCGGATATGGAGTGCAAAGGAGTTCACGTCATGCCGAAAATGAAAACCAACAGAGGCGCCGCCAAGCGCTTCAAAATGACCGGCTCGGGAAAAATCAAACGCAACAAGGCGTTCACGAGCCACATTCTCACCAAGAAATCGACGAAAAGAAAGCGCGGCCTGCGAAAAAGTGACATGGTCGCTGCTTCGGATTACAAAGGAATCAAGAAGATTCTTCCCTACATGTAATTTCCGCTGACCGGCGCCACCCATAAGGCGCCGTTCCAGCTGTATTATCCCACCCTGGTTTCCCCGGTGGGAATATAAGGAGTAGAGAAAATGCCACGCGTAACACGAGGTTTTAAGGCACGCAGAAGAAGAAACAGAGTATTGAAGCTTGCCAAGGGCTTCAGGGGCGGTCGTTCTCGCCTGTACCGCACCGCAACCGAAGCCGTTGACCGGGCGTTGTGCTACGCCTATCGCGACAGACGCGCCAAAAAACGCGATTTTCGCCGTCTCTGGATCGCCCGTATCAACGCTGGCACCCGGATGAACGATATGAGCTACAGCCAGTTTATGGGCGGGCTCAAAAAAGCCGGTGTAGAACTCGATAGAAAGGTGCTTGCCAACATGGCAATCCTCGATGCCAATGCCTTCTCCAAGATCGTTCAGGTCGCCAAAGAAGCAAACGCATAACACCTTTTTCCTCCATACGTTTTTTTCTGCATGCCGGCAATGGTTATAGACCATTGGCCGGCATGCTGTTTCCATAAGCCCTTCCTTTTTTTTCTACTATGGAACAGGAACTACAGAGTCTGGTACGCGAAGCAAAGACACGGCTTGAACAAGTGAGCGAAGCCACTCAGCTGGAAGAATTTCGTGTCTGCTACCTGGGACGCAAGGGCCGATTCAGCACTATCATGCGTCGACTGGGCACGGTTCCCGCCGAGGAACGTCCGCGGGTCGGCCAGCTGGCCAACAGCCTCAAATCCGAAGTCGAAGAGCTGTTCAACCAGAAACGGGCGAGCTTGCAGGCTGATACCGCCGGCGGCAAAGCACAGGTTAAACCCGACCTCACCCTGCCCGGCCGCTGCCCGGCAAGCGGCCGTCTGCATCCGGTGACCAGGTCATGAACGAGGCCTGTGCCATTTTCGAGAATCTCGGTTTTTCTGTAGCTGAAGGTCCGGAGATCGAGCACGATTATTACAATTTCGAAGCGCTCAATATTCCGGCCCACCATCCCGCCAGGGACATGCACGACACCTTTTACGTGAGCGACTCGATTCTGCTGCGCACCCATACTTCGACGATGCAGGCACGCATCATGGAGAGCCAGCAGCCGCCGCTGCGGGTCATTGCGCCGGGCAAGGTCTACCGCTGCGACTCAGACATTACCCATACGCCGATGTTCCATCAGGTAGAGGGCTTTCTGGTGGATAAAAAGGTCTCGTTTGCCGACCTCAAAGGCGTGTCTGACCATTTTCATCCAGAAGATTTTCGGCCGCAAACTGGGGGTGCGCTTTCGTCCCAGCTTTTTCCCCTTCACCGAACCCAGCGCGGAGATGGATATCGCCTGCGTTATTTGCGAGGGCAAAGGCTGCCGGGTCTGCAAACAGACCGGCTGGATCGAGATCCTCGGCTCCGGGATGATCGACCCGGAGGTTTTCAAAATGGTCGGCTACGACCCTGAGGAGTACAGCGGTTTTGCCTTTGGGCTGGGCATGGAGCGCATCGCCATGCTCAAATACGGCATAGACGATATCAGACTTTTCTTATGAGAACGACCTGCGTTTTCTCTCCCAGTTCTAATTCGCCTCACTACGAACATTGTATATACTGCCATGAAGTTTACGCGCAACTGGTTGCAAAATTATGTGGATATCCGACGGGCTGTCCACTGATCGGCTTGCCGATCATCTGACCATGCTCGGTCTTGAGGTCGACTCCGTCGAATCGCTCTACGAAGAACTCGCCCCTCTTAAAACCGGCCATATCCTCACTGCGGAAAAACACCCGAATGCCGACAAGCTCCAGGTGTGCACGGTCCAGGTAGGAGCCGAAACCCTGCAGATCGTCTGCGGCGCCCCCAACGCCCGCGCCGATCTCAAGGTAGTTGTCGCTCTGCCCGGCACCACCCTGCCGGGCAACTTCAAGATCAAAAAATCCAAGGTCCGAGGCGTGGAATCTTCCGGCATGATCTGCTCGGAGCGCGAGCTTGGCCTCAGCGACGATCATACCGGTATCATGGAATTGCCTTCCGAGGTGGAACATGGCAAGTCCTTTATCGAGATTATGGGCCTTACCGACACCATGATTGAGGTCGATCTGACTCCCAACCGGCCCGACTGCACCTCTGTTATCGGCATTGCTCGAGAAGTGGCGGGGATCACTCGTCAACGGCTGCAGATCCCGATAGCGGATGCGGAAATCGGCCGTGCCGATTCCCGGTTTGCAGTCGAGGTGGAATCCTCTGAACTCTGCCCCCGGTATGCGGCCCGGCTGATCACCGACATAATGATCGGCCCCTCTCCGTGGTGGCTGCGCAAACGCCTTTTGTCCGTCGGGCTTCGACCGATCAACAACGTGGTCGATATCACTAACTTTGTGATGATGGAATACGGCCAGCCGCTGCATGCTTTCGACTTCGACAATCTGGCCGGATCCCGAATCGTTGTCCGACAGCCACGTAACGGCGAGGACACCTTCACCACCCTCGATAATGTCGTCCGCAAGATCGACCAGGATGCCCTGCTGATCTGCGACGATGAAAAACCAGTGGCCCTGGCAGGCATCATGGGTGGCCTCAACTCCGAAGTCACAGAACAAACCACCACCGTCCTGCTGGAAAGCGCTTGTTTCAACCCGATCTCCATCCGTCGCACGGCCAGAAAAGTGAATTTAGCCACCGACGCCTCGTACCGATTCGAGCGCGGAGTAGATCCAGGCGGCACGGTGAACGCCATGAACCGAGCAGTCGAATTGTTGTGCGAGTTGGCCGGAGGCAGCGCTGAAGAGTGCGGTATCGACGAATATCAGGGGCGCAAACCGCTCAATTCTCAGGTGCTGAGCATCTCAAAAACCTCGCGTCTGATTGGGGTCGATTTCGATTATGAGACCATTTGCGATCTGCTGGAATCCATCGGCTTCGAGTGCAAACCCAAAGACCATGATGCCATTTGGGTCCTCTGTCCCACCTACCGCGTCGATATTGAACGCGAGGCCGATCTGATAGAGGAAGTCGCCCGGCTGTACGGCTACAACCGGATACCGACCACCTTGCCCACCGCGTCGCTGAGCTACCCCGAGCAGGACAGCAAGCGCCTCAAACGCGGTCAGGCAACGGAGTTGATGCTCTCCATCGGCTTCAGCGAGGCAGTGAACTACAGTTTTGCCGCCGAAAAACAGGCAGACCTGTTGCGGCTCGATCCAGAAGATGTCCGTCGCCGGTTCGTCAAACTGCTCAACCCGCTCAGCGAAGAACAGGCAGTGATGCGAACCATGCTGCTCCCTGGGTTGCTGGAAAATGTCAAACGCAACATCAGCTACCAGAACACCGCCATCAAGCTCTTTGAGATAGGCAAGATATTCGAACCGTCGGGAGAGGATACCCAACCACTGGAAACGCTGAGTATCGCAGGCGTGCTGAGTGGCAGCAGGCACGGCGACAGCTCGCCTCTTTATTTTACCCCCGATGGGGTGGATATTTTCGATGCCAAGGGGGCAGTGGAATTTCTTGTCGACGAACTTCGCCTGACCGGCGCCGATGGCGGCAAGATAGAATTTGTCCATCCGGTTGAAGAAGGGGTGGAAAATTTTTGCGACTCCGACTATTCTCTCCTGGTTTTTGCCGACGGCACCTTCCTTGGATCCATCGGCAAAATACTGCCGGAGGTTTTACGCGGGTTCGGCATCAAGCGCGATGTCTATTACTTCGAGCTCAATTTCGATACCCTGTGCAACTTGCCCACGGCTCCGCTCAAATTTTCTCCTCTGCCCGTTTACCCCTCGGTAAAACGTGATATCGCCCTCGTAGTTCCAGTTGATGTCTCTGCTGGGCAGTTGCTTGAGACGATCCAGAGCAAACGGGAAAAACTCATTGAATCCGCTGAGATTTTCGATGTGTTCCAGGGAGGCAAAATCAAACAGGGGTTCAAGAGCGTGGCAGTGTCCATCACCTACCGCTCAGCGACAAAAACCCTGACAGAAAAAAATGTGGAAAAAACCCACGCAAAAATAGTAAAGTTGCTCACCGATACTTTCGGTGGCAGTTTCCGGGAAGCATAAAAAATGAACGATAATAATCTAACACGTAAGGACCTTGCCGAGGCTATAGCCAACCGCCTCGGCTACCCGCAAAGCAGCTGTGCGGAAATCGTCGACACCCTGCTGGATACTATGAAGCAGGCACTGCTCGACGGCGAGACCATCAAACTCGTCCACTTCGGCACCTTCACCGTTCGCGACAAATCGCCGCGCCGGGGCCGAAACCCACGAACCGGCGAGTCTATTACCATCAAAGAAAGGCAAACCGTAAGTTTTCGGCCCAGTAAAAAGCTTAGGGAGCGCATTAACGTCTAAGCACACACCAGGCTGCGCATCCCGCGTTTTAAAAGGAGTCACACTGGCAACATGAGCGTTGAAATTCCAGATAAGCTCTATTTTAAAATCGGTGAAGTCGGCAAGTTGGCTGATGTTCCCACACACGTTCTCCGTTACTGGGAGTCCGAGTTTGGCGCCATCAAACCCAAAAGAGCCAACTCCAACCAGCGGCTCTATCGCCGGGATGACGTGGTGCTGATTCTGAAAATCAAAACCCTGCTCCATGAGCAGGGATATACCATCGCGGGCGCAAAAAAGCTCCTGGAGGGCGGTGCGAAAACCGCGGTGCCGTCTGCCGCTAGTGCCCTATCGCAAGACAATGCGCTCGAGGCACTCGGGACGATAAAAAAAGAACTGCGGCAACTTCAGCAATTCATCAGTAAAAAAAAGTAATTCGCCCCACCTTAGAGCATTGTCTGTATTGACAGCGGGGCAAACTAGTGGTAGATAAGCATGCCAGGTCGGGATGTAGCGCAGTCTGGTAGCGCACCTGAATGGGGTTCAGGGGGCCGGAGGTTCAAATCCTCTCATCCCGACCAAAAATTTCAAGGGGTTACGGAACAAGCCGTAACCCCTTTTTTGCGTATAGGTGCCAAAAAGGTGCCGCTTTAGGTAAGATGTTACGAGATGTTACGATACTAAAGGCGGAAGGTGCGAAGACTGGTCCTGATGCAGCGAGCAGCCACCCCTCGATGAACCAGTATCAGATCGGCGGCGCAGTGGTGGTGCATGAGGAAGGGATCGCGCCGCCATCCAATCGGAATAAAAAAAGGAGCCACGGTGCAAGACCGAGACTCCTTTAAAAAAGCCAGGGGAATGTACCCCCCTGGCTTCGACGCTTTTGCGCGCCGTGGCAATCAATCAGAGCCCATAATCAAGCGGTAGTAGTCGCGGACATACTCCTCGCACCGTCCCCTGCCCTGCGCAGTGTTGTAGTATTTCTTCCAGTACGCCGCCTGGCCCTCGATGTCATGCTCCGCCGGTAGGGTTTCCGGCGCCGGTAGGTACCGCACCCGGCACATGATGGCACCATAGATCGGATCGTACTGTAAGCGGTTCAAATCCGGCGCTACAACTCCCGTGGCAGCCGTCACCGCCCGCTTGAGGCCCCCTCGGTATTCCAGATAATCCCTCCAGATACTATCTTCCGTGGCCGGTTCCATCTGCCACGCGCCAAGAGCCGGGCCACCACCGATCTGTCGATCAAATTCCCCAAGATGGCTCTCGTGGGCGGCGGTACCGAGCACCAGTTCTTCAGCTTCGGGTGACCACTGGTCGATGAGTTGCAGGGCGGTGCGGATGATGGCCCGGAGGGCGTCAACGCCATATCTAGTGGGCATTGTCGAACGCCTCCTGCCCGCCGTCATGCACGGCGAGGTAATATGCCCATGCCGCCCGCCTCGCCGCCTCGTGCTCGAGTTCGTCGATAAATCCTGCAGCATGATGGTTATCCACGCACACGAGCAGGTTATAGAGTAGCACTCTGTCTGCATCTTTTTTATCATCATCGGTTTTTCCCCAGACGTACATGCAGTCGTGTGGATCGCACGCGGGGTTAAAGGGGATACCGGCAATCTCATCGGGGACAAGTCTCCCTTTCCACCCAGCCGTTCCGCAGCCGTTAACAATTGCCGCTTTTTCGCTGGCAGTAAGCACCCAATATTTCGCCGGCGCCAGAATGCCGTTCTCTCCGAATGATAGTTCCATCGTCATCTCCTTTCGCGTGGCGGGCAGCAATCTGACTGGCACCGCCTGATTTCATCCCATATGGCGTCATGCTCGCGCTCGTCGTCTTCCTTGTGCGCATGCAAATCAGCCCTGGCAATGTCTTGATATCGTCCAAGTGTCCGGACCATCCACCGCCACATCATCGCTACCAACCCATTGAGGACGAGTAGCAACCCCCAATGATCCCAGCCACAAACTGCAGGAGTGGCCAGTCTTGCGCCCCGGTCAGCGTGTAATGATGCTGCACAGATGCCGCGGCGAGCGCCTGTGTAAATTGTTCAGGTGTCAATGTCACCGCCCCCCTCCGAATAGTTTGTGCAGCCATCGCCAGATAGCGCTGACCGGTATTGTGATCATCCGAACCGGTTTATAGGCCGGTCCGGAATCCAACCGGAAATCCATTTTTTCCGCCGGGTCTTCCCCCGGCAGGTATTCTTCTGCTGCCATTGCCATCACCCGCCGCTATGGTTGTCGGTGGTCGTGGTTGTTTTGGTCGTTGTGGTATTGCTTCCTTGCTGCGATCCGCCACTTAGGTGGTTACCTGCGGATTTTCCTGTATCGTGATTGATCATGACGGTGCCGACCACAGGAGCCGCCACGTCGACCATATGGCCAAAAACTCCCAGCCCCTTTCTTGCGGTCTCGTTCTTGGCCCTTACTTCAGCAATGTAGGCGTCCCAGATGTTCGTCCCCGGGCGGCAGTCGTCTTGGTTTTTCCCGAGCACCTCCCGGAGCATGCTATTGTTTGACATCTGCATGGCTACTAGCAATTTACCGTTGGCATCCAGGCCGTTGAACCTGGCCAGATCAGCAGCCCTCTCCTTCTCCCGCTGCTGTGCCACCCATTGGTGGCAGGCAGACATCATGACGTTCTCCTGGATGATCCGGGTCTGTTCCTGCGGCAACGCCGTGCCAAGGTTCATACTCGCCCCGCAGCCCGACAGCGTGACGGCCGCCAACAGTGTTACTATGGCAATGATCATCCGTTTCATGCTCCACCTCCAGGCCCTGCGGATTCGGCGACTGCTGCTGCGGGCGCCGGGGTTCCCTTGGTGGCGGCAATGGATGCGTCGATCACCTGGCTAATCATCGGCTCCCACCGGGCAAACGCATCGCTTGCACCGGTTGCGCCGAGAGCCCCGGCCTCATCGCACACCGCCTTGACGGCCCCCATCACCGCCGCCTTTTTGATCTGTCCCTGCCCGGCGTCAGGAAACGCCTGTTCAACCGTTGTCATGATCCCCGGAAGGGCCTTGACTACCTGGCTGACGATTGGCGGAGTCCCAGGTACACAGTCCACTGCGACCACGGCCAGGGGCAGGATGTGCTCCTGCGCCCAACCCATTCCAGCCAGAAAGTCATGGCCGACATCACGCAAGAACGCCCCCGCTTTCCCGATTCCATCCTCTACTGCTTTCAACACACCCATCTACTCCGTCCTCAATTATTGATTTTTAAACAGCCATTACGCGGTGGGTCGTGCGGGTGCTGCTGGCATCCATTCCACGAATTCCTCGGCGGTTGCCGGGGAGTTTACTCGGGTCTGCCAGGATCTCCGCCTGTTGCTGTTGCCCCCAAGTCCACACTGATTCCATCCATTCTTGCAATGCCATAGCATCGGCTTTCCATTGGGCGTTTGTTGATGTGAGGTATGTCCCGATGGCATACCCAATTGACCCAGGAGCTCCCGGAGGACAACCATATCCCCAAGACCCTGCTAGCGCATCCATGGCATCCTGTAAGGCATTCTCGTAGACTTTGATAACATCTACCGGCGATGGTTGCACAACTACAGGAGGGAATGAATACCACCTATTTTTTTTCATATCAAACATAGGATACGGTAAATCCCCTGGAGATATGGGAGTTGATCGTGCTGGTAGAATATCAGTGTTCGTGACATCAACACTTCCTGTATACTGCCCAAATTTATTGTATGTATAGTATATCATTGATGACCTTTAATTATTTGCAATTATGTAATATTTTATTCGACCAGGAGACACCCCCATATCCAAATCCATATTATACGCCATATCAGGAATATAAAAATAAGCAGGATCGACGTTAGGTGCATTATAAGAATATGATGTACCATTGGCACCACCTGATAAATAGTTATTAGCACCGCCCGTGAAGGGTGCCTGATAAACAGTGGAAACGGCACTACCATTAAACCCTCCAAGCAAATAGACCCTACTGTTTGTTACTACTGCTTGTGAGTAATCCAGTGCCCCAGGAAGACTTGTCCCTGTGGTCCATGTACCAATTGTTCCATCTGTATTTATTGGCGCCTGATAAACAGTGGAAACGGCACCACCATTAGACCCTCCAAGCAAATAGACCCTACTGTTTGTTACTACTGCTTGTGAACCATACAGTGCCCCAGGAAGACTTGTCCCTGTGGTCCATGTACCAATTGTTCCATCTGCATTTATTGGTGCCTGATAAACAGTGGAAACGGCACTACCATTATACCCTCCAAGCAAATAGACCCTACTGTTTGTTACTACTGCTTGTGAGTACATACAGTGCCCCAGGAAGACTTGTCCCTGTGGTCCATGTACCAATTGTTCCATCTGCATTTATTGGTGCCTGATAAACAGTGGAAACGGCACTACCATTAACCCCTCCAAGCAAATAGACCCTACTGTTTGTTACTACTGCTTGTGAACCATACAGTGCCCCAGGAAGACTTGTCCCTGTGGTCCATGTACCAATTGTTCCATCTGCATTTATTGGTGCCTGATAAACAGTGGAAACGGTACTACCATTATACCCTCCAAGCAAATAGACCCTACTGTTTGTTACTACTGCTTGTGAACCATACAGTGCCCCAGGAAGACTTGTCCCTGTGGTCCATGTACCAATTGTTCCATCTGCATTTATTGGTGCCTGATAAACAGTGGAAACGGCACTACCATTATACCCTCCAAGCAAATAGACCCTACTGTTTGTTACTACTGCTTGTGAGCCATACAGTGCCCCAGGAAGACTTGTCCCTGTGGTCCATGTACCAATTGTTCCATCTGCATCATTGAAGAAAAACTGCTGTCTCCATGGCTTGCCACAAACATACTGGTTAGCCACATAATTGAAAATATCACCGATAGTATCATACAGAGTATTATACACTGCTTTTGACACCAAACTACCGTCACAGAGTAGTGAATTTAATGGGTTCTTCCCATAAGGGAATGCCACTATTGCGCCCGTGTTAATTGCAAGGTCAGCAATGGTCTGGTTCCACCAATCCGTGATATCAGCTTTCTGCTGCTCCATGGCGGCGACGTCGCTGTTTGCCTGATCGAGCACCGGCCCCAGCGCCCCGTTAATCCGGGAGAGCCCATATTGCTGCAGCTCGCTGACGGCGTCCTCCCAGCTCACCTCCATCTGCTCGAGACCGTGCAGCCGGGCGTCGAGGTCGAAAAAAATGGCGTTGAAGGTTTCTGCGGAAAGCGTGGTCTTTCCGTCCTTAAATTGATACTGTGTCCGCTTAATGGTCATGGTCAGCTCGCAAGGTAATGGAGATAGGCGACATGGAAGATATCCAGTGCGTTGGTGCTGGTCCCCTCCACCTGTACCCGGAATTCGGAAATAGGCGAGCCCGAGAAATCAAAAGTGAACTTTTTGACCGTGGTCGGCAAGGCGGCGTTGGGCTGTGTGGTCTCGGTGACGGAAGTCGCATCGGTCAAGGCATCGTTGATGCGGATCTTGGCCACGCAGGTATGTTTCTGGTCGTTCCATGCCTCCAGGTTCAGGGTGACCACTATCTGGGAGGCCGGGGTTGCAAGCGTCCGGTCGATCGAGATATGAGTAAAAGCGGTACCCGGCCTGGCCGCCTGCAAGGTGGAGTTGGTCAGATCAAACCCCGGCATCACCGATTCGTCGCCCTTAAAAGCCGCCCGCAGGTGCAGGAGCGGCGGCAGGCCGTTTAGCTGTGCGGCGTTGCCCACCTCCATGGGATACCAGAGCGAATCCCCCTCTTTGCGAAATTCTATGGTCATCTCGGTGTTGGCGGGTTCGAGCAGCCCAAGATTGAAATCTAGATCGGCGATGCCGCCGTCGAGGTCAAGCGAGGTCAACTCCACACGGGTCAGGGGATTGCTGAACTTGGCGAAATGCAGACGCAGCATAAAATCTTTAGTGAAATCCCCTTGGTAATAGACGCCGTCCGTCGAATAAAAGAGTGTTCCCTGGGTGTACTGCGTTCCCTGGGTGAGGGCTATCTTGTGGCTCCCCTGGGTGATCAGCACGATGGCATACAGGTTGCCGGCCTCCACGAAGACAGGCTGATCAAAGGTGAACAAGTTGGCCTTGCGCCCGCCCGTTAGCTCTGTCGGCGCCAGGGTGACTTTGCCGATCACCTTCTTAACGTCCGGCTGCCCCAGATCCGTCTCGCAGAGCATAAGGTTGACGTCCCCTGCCTCGCTCACCGTATCGAAATAGAGGTCGATGCCGGTCAGCCACCCCGATTGATGGGCAAGAATGGTCTGGGCAACCTGCGAGCCGTTGATGTCGTAGGTTGTGGTGACATCGTAGGAGTATTTTTCGATATACGTGGTCTTCCAGAACTCTTGGATTCTAAACCAATAAAACCCCGCGCCGTGCTCTCCCCACTTTTTGGTAACAAGGTAGCTCACGCCGTCATAGCTCACGGTGTCCCCAACATTTGCCGAGTAGAGCCACCGGTAGTTTTTATTGTTGGAGCAAACATCTCGTGTCGGCCCGTACTGAATCCTGGTCTTGCTCCGCGACCCCTCGCCCAGGGTATGGGTAGCGTACTGATAGGAGCCGATTGCCATGCTCCCCGCGTAGTTGCTGGAGAGGTCGAGGCGGATGTTGTCGGTGTGAGCCGGGAGCAGGAGTCCGTTATAATTGACTACCTCGTCGGCATAGGGGTTGAAAAGATCCGGCTGGACCTGCTTTTCGTTGGCCCAGGGAAAACGTATTCCCTCCTCGACACGGGCATGGAAATCGACCTCGGCGGTATCCGACTCTGCCTCAGTCAAGAACCAGTCCGAACCATAAGAAGAGTAGGTGTCCGGGAGCCCCTGGAGGTCTTTTAGTCCGGCTACGTCTCGGGTCAATTCGGCGATGATGGACGCCGATGGCTTGAGGTTCGACAGTTGGGCAGCGAGAGCCGACAGGTCGCTCTTGATCGAGGATATCTGAGGGTCTATGCCATCAATCCAGGCCTTGTTGGTCTTGGTCGCCTGCCAGGTGGCAAAAAGGCTCATCAGCTGATTGCTGGTGGACATCACGATCTCTTCCACGCCAGAGGGCGAAAGACGCACATAGGCAATCAAGGTGTAGCCGGTGGGAGCGTCCTTTTTCTGCGGGTCGCTCGATTCCAGGCCCGAGACGATATTGAGGTCCGCGACCTTCGCCGAGGTCATGGCCACCTGGCGGGGCTCGGTCTGCAGGGTCGAGAGATCGATAAGAAAATCCCTGGCCTCGATGTCCACCTCTTCGGTCTGGCCGATAAGTGAGAGGGTGAGCCACCTTTCATCAGTGACCGGTAGGTAACTGATCATGGACAGGCTCTGCGCCTCGGCGCTGACATACACGTTCCCGTCTACGCCGTCCCAAAGATGGCCCGGCGCCACGGAAAGTTCGGTGGCCGAGGGGTTGGTCACCAAAAAGCCGACGTAGAGCCGTTCCGGGGTGATGGCATCCTGGACGAAGTGTTGCAGAGACAGTTCGGTATAGTCCTCCACATTGTTGACGTCCACTGCCTGAAATTCCTGACGATCCCTGAAGATCACTTTTTTTTCCATGAAATAAACTCCTGTTAGTAGACTCTTAAAACGTAACTTCCGGCCTTGATATTTCCTGATTTATAGGCTGTAGAAACCTTGGCCGTGCTGTGATTGGTCACAGAGAGCATAATCCTATCGCTGGCTCTTGCGGCCAGGCGGCCCACATCGACAATCTGTTTGATCCGATCTCCGGCGTCGCTTACGACAAAATGGCCGACTCCCGCAAATGAGCCCCCAGGGTAAGCCGCCGCCATGTTCGCCGTGCCTGTGGTGTCAACGGCAATCTCGCCGTTATGGGCTTCCATTTTTCCCAGCCGAAAGCCGCCGATAAAGGCGCGAGCATTGCGGATGCCCGTGGAGACCCTGCTCGCATCATAGAGTTTGAGCTTTTTGTAAACGCGATCCGCGGCATCACTCGCCGCAAAGAACAGCTTGCGCCGTTGGTCAACCTGGGGGAAATACCCACCCAGCAGGCACCCGCCCCGGTCGGCGTAGTCATCGGTAAAACGGTTACCCAAGCACAGACCAGTCAGCACGCCCGGCTCCAGTGTCACCGAATAGTTTGAATACATCGGGACCAGAGGTTGCGCGGCAAGGCTGTCGCTGCCCGTTGTCGCGGCGTCCGGCGTGGTCAGGTAGATGGTATACAGCCTCGATGCCGCCAGGTGGTCGACAGTACATCCCACACCGGTCAGAGAACCCGCAAACGCCCCCAGGCCCTTGCCCGGCACGGCAATGGTGACCGGGGATTCGTCTGCCGTCAGGCGGTTGATTTTAACCTCGACTCCGCTTGCCGGATCATAGTAGTAGAGCTGCTTCCCTACCCGTTCCGCCGCGTCGCTCTGCACCGGCCATGGCTCGGGGGCAAGCGTTGCGATCGCCGTGCAGAACATGCCATGCGCCTCCCCCCGGTTACGATACGGGTAGATCCGGATCTCCGGATGCCGGTCCTCAAAAGTTTTGCGCTCGGCGGCGGTAAGGCTCGAGCCGCAAAAGCTGTTGTAGCGCGGGGCATGCCCCAGCAACTCACGGTCCAGCAACCGGCGCCAGTACAGGGCGTGGCCGTAGACGGTCCCCTTGTGGCGGTGCCAGAGGTGGAAGTGCTGGACCAGCCACAGCTTTTCCGCTTTACTCCGGGCGTACGCATAGCCGTCGATGTGCAGATGCCAGGCCAGGTGGTCGAGCAGGTCCTCGGACAGTTCTTCAAGGCGGGACCAGAGCGCCAGCGTGGGGATAACGGCCCGGATGTCCTCTTCAACTCCCCCCACAACCGCCGCGGCATCCGCGAGGGGCGGCGCGGCGATGGATGCCGGAAGTATCTGTTCAAGCCTAGTCATCGGCCAGCCCCGCGTAGGTTACGGACTCTCGGGTCAGGTGGGCCACTTCCCAAGGGTCGAGCGCCTGGTACAGAGGAGTTGCCACCTCCACCCGCTGGACGCCGCCGATCCCCTGGACCAGCTCGACAAGCTTCTGGGGCAGAATATCCCGCCCGAGCACCGCCTGTTGCCAGGATATATATGTATCCACGACCGTCTCGACCTTGGCCGCAATATCCTTTGCCTTGGAGGCGTAGGACGTCAGGACATAATAGGTGAGGGTTATTCCCCCGGCGATAACCGTTGGCTTGACCACCGACACGGTGTCGGTAAATGGTTGCACCGACTCCGAGGTCAGGTACGTAAATATCCCCGCTACAATTTCATCCGTGGGCAGTTCGCCGCCGTCCATCAGCGGGGCAATGCGCACTTCGCCGGGCTTGGGTTGCCAGATGGCTACGTCCATAATGTTCTGGTAAACGGAGAGGGCATGGTAGCGGTAGGCTGCAAGAGAGCCCGCCGAACCGTATTGCTCCGCCGCAAGAGATACGCGGGTGCGTAGATGGCTGTCGGTCTCGATATCGGCGCCGCCCACACTGGCGGTGGTGTTGGCAACGGATTTGACATAGGTCACCGGGTCGACCAGTGTCTTTATCTGGCCGGGGAGATAGGCATTGCCCGCCGCGCCGGTGGAGAGACAGGTAGCCGTAACCGTTCCCGATGTTGCGCCGGCGGGGATGGTAAGATCCGCATCGGTGGCGAACATCAGCTTATCACCGGGCCGCACCCGCACCCCCACGGGAATGGTCAAGGCCTCCGGCCTGGCCGCCGACAGGGTGAACTCAAGGGTTGTTTTCGCAGCCGAGGCCGCAAGCCGCGGCGTGTTGAGGTAGTACCCCAGGTGATCGAGATAGTCGCCGCCGGCGTAGGCGAGCAGGTTTTGCTTGCCGGTGAAATCTATCGCCAGATTCTGCAGAGACAGCAGGTACGCCACCCCCTCGAGGAACAGGCGCACCGGATCTCCCGGATAGAGCGTCACCCCCGCCAGCTCTTCGTATTTGGTGATGACGGCGGCCTCAACCTTGGCGGTGTCGGTCTCGCAAAAGGCAATATCAGGCAGTAAGTCCTTATTCATCTTTTAGCCTCACAATCACGTTGGGGGTGAGTGTACCGTCCGGGCCATCCCCGGAAAACCGGACCCGCACCAGCTCCGCCCGTGGCTCATAGCGTTTTAGTTTCTGGAAAATCTCCACCGCGAGCAGGGCCTTTGCCCGTTCCATCGGCTGATCGAGTATGGAAAAATCCAAACCGAAACGCCGGTCAAGCGGCAGCGTTCCCACGGGCGTGGTGAGTATCATCCTCACGTTTTGCGCCACCTCCGCCGCCAGATCGGCGGGATTGATGACGATATCCTGGGCGGCTGCCTCGATCAGCAATTCGTTCATAGATACTCCCGCAGATACAAATCACCCTCGGCATACATGAGCACCCCGTTGTCGGCCACTCGCTTCCAATCGCTCCCCAACTCCTCGAGGACAAACTCGCCTATGGCCCACCCCCCGACGATGAGCGGGTATGCAGAGTGCCCATCGACCAGGGCAACAAGTTTTCGCAACTCGGCCTGCGGATCGCAAAACCGGTGGTGCAGCCGGACCGTAAACGAGACGGTCTGGAGTTCGCGCCCGTCGTATTGCAGCAGCTGCTCATAGTTGGCGACATTGAGCGTCGAGTACCTGCCACGCTTGGTCTGCCGCAACCTGTCAAAGGTCAGTATCTGCTCCTGGCTCACCTCGAAGACGATGCTGCCCCATGCGCCGATTCCGCTCATTGAATGATCTCCTTCGACGTCGGCCCCTCAACCGGCCCTGGGGCCTCCGGCGTGTCGCCGGGTTGCGGCGGCGGGTCGAACCGATATGGCGCCGGCGCGATGGGCTGAGGCGCCGGAACCGTGTCCGGCGGTAATGCGGCGGCGGTCGCCAGAGGCGGAATCGGAATTCCGGGGGTGGTGGGCTCCGCCGGGATGGGCGGCGCGGTTGCCGTCACCACCTCGGCCTGCTCGACCAGATTTGTCCCCGAGGTCTGCACCTGCGCGGCACCCAACAGCAACAATTTCCCGTGTACCGAGGTCGTCGCCCCGGAGTCGTAGTGGGCTCCGCTTTTCCCGTTACAGTGTAACGATTCACCCGCCGACAGTTTGGCATCGGTGCCCGATGACATGGTGAGCGATCCCATGGCAGTCAGATCGGCCATGGCACCAGCTTCCAGGCTGAGTGAGCCGAGGGCGGTAACCGAGGTCATCCCGGCGCTGAAAAAGTCCGCCGTCGCCAGGGCCTTGCAGGTCAAAAAGGTGGACCCGACAATATTTGTGGATGTGGTTGCATTGACGTTTATGGTTTCGGCCCCGCCCAGGGTGATTTCATTGGGGGCCTTGACGGTGATCTGGTCCGCCGAGTTGACGTGGATGGAGGCCGTGCTGCCGATATCGATGTCGCCCACCACCGCCAGGGTGAGCTTGCCCGCAACGTGCATTTCCACATCGCCGCTTGCCCTGTCGTGCTTAAAAAATGTGCCCTCACCCCAATTGACCATGGTAATGTCGGGGCTGTCGGCACCAACGGGCGGCGGGTTCGGCAAGGAGTAGAACGTGCCCAGCACATACCCGACATCTTGGGCGCCGGGCAGATTGAGCACCATGACCTGGTCGTCGATGTCCGGCAGGGCATAGTATTTGTCCTGCTGGCTCTTGACGGTGAGCACCTGCAGCCAATCGGATTCAACATCATCCTGGGCCGGGAACTTCACTTTTACCCGGTAGGTTTCCCCATCCACCTGGGTGACAAGGGCCCGCACCAGCAGTTGGTTGACCTGTTCTTCCACCACGGTGAGGCGGGCGGCCAGCTGTTCAACCGTTGGGGTGTGATTCTCGCTCATTTGACCGCCTTTATCTTGATGGTGGTGGTATAGCCCGCCAGCGGCCTGTGGGTGGCCTCCTGGATCAGGTACTTGCCGGAGAATCCGCCGAACTCGGTCAGCTGGACGGTGAGCCCGGCCCGGACATCGGTGTTGCCCACAAGGGTCATGGTCCCCGCAATGTTCCCGGAGTTTCTGGCCTTGAGCATTCTCTTTGCCAGCTCGGCGGCTTCTCCATCCGAATTCACCCGCCGGTGGCAGATTTTGAGTGTTTCCCCCGAGGGGATCGTCGCATCGTTATAGACGCCCGCGTATCTCTCGCCCCTGTGGGTATCCTGCCAAACGACCTGGCAGGATTTGTACCGGTCGTGGATGTGGCCGGTGAATTGGTAGTTGATTACGGCCGGCCCCTTGGCAAACGACTGCAGGCGAGAGAGCGTCATTACTGCGGCTGCTTCCTCGATCTTGTCGAAGGCGATCACCTTCAGCATGCCGTCCTCGATGCGAATGCCGTTTCCGGCCTCGCGGCAGATCCGCTCCAGAAACGGCAGATCCGCTTGAAACTTCTGATCCAGCCGCTCATAGTTCTTGTCGATCCCTTGCCAGTCGAGGGTATAGCTGTTGCGAGCAGCGATATCACCGGCCACCGTCGAAAGCGCAACGGCATCCCAACCGGTGGTTTTTTTCTCCGTTCGGCTCGATCCCCTATGTCTGGCCGTGGTGCCGCGCAGGTCGATGACATCAGGTGGCCCGTTCACTTCCGGCATGTCGAGTTCAAACCGCCCGCAGGCCAGCTCCCGGTGGTCGCCGTTCTTCTTCCAGTCCTCGACCACAATGGTGGGCTCCAGGATGTCGCCCCGGAGCGGCCACCTGTTGCCCTGCCAGACTCTGCCGTCCCGGTCTTGGAGCTTGAGCGAAATTGCATCAAGCCGACCGGTGGCAGCCGATGTATAGCTGAACTCGGTGCAGTAGCGGGAAATGTCGACGCCCTTGTACAGCATGGTGACGCTTGCCCGCCTGACTATCTTTGTTTCCATTGCGGCACCTCGACAACTTGCGCCTTCGGGATGGCAGGCACGGCCAGCACCACCCCGGAGGCGAAAAACATGGTATCCGTGTATGCCGGGTTGGCCTCGATCAGGTGGTGCATGTCCACCTCGCGCCCATAGACCCTGACGGAAATCTGGTCCCAGGTCTCGCCCTGGATGGTGGTATAGGTAGTATCAGGCAATCCGCGCCCCTCCAAAACTCTCCCGCCGCTCGCCGTGGTCGGCGTCGCGGATAACGTCTTTGATGAGTTGCACCAGCCGCCTGTTGCTCGCATCGAGTGCTTGCGACAGGCTCTCCCGGTCACCGCCCCGGAAATTGTTGGTTTGGTGGATGATAATATCGGGCTGACCGCCCATCCCGGAAAGCAGCGCCCCCGCCGGATTGATCAACATCCCAGCCAGGCCGCCCAAGATTCCACCGCCGCCATGGCCCACCTTGGGGGTAAGCCCCTCGAACACCGAGTGGAAGAGTGCCTTGAATGGGCTTTCGCCCTTGGCCAAACCGGTGCCGATGGTGGTCAGTATGGACCGCCCGCTTTTGGTGAGTTGGGAGAGCGGCCCTTCCTTGGCGTCAGAAAACGGCAGATACCGGCGAACCTTGGCCAGTACGCCCTTGATGGCCTTAACCGGCATAGCCGCTACCGAAAGCATGCCCTTGGCAAGCGTCTTGACGATGGCCATGCCGCTTCCCGACCAATTAATGCCATGGAGAAACTGCGTGACCTTGCCGAATGCCTGCACAATCCAGCCCAAGGGGGTGAATTTGAGGAAAGCCGTCTTCACGCCCTGCACACCTGCTGAAAAAAAATGTTTGACACCCGTCCACATCCTGCTGAAAAACGGCCCTATCCTGCCCCAGTTCCTGACCACCCAGAAAGCGGCGGCGGCCAGCAGCCCTACCGCCCCGATAATCAGGCCGATGGGGCCAAGGCCGATCTCCATGGCGGCCCCAAGGGCCACCTGCCCAGCAGCCAGCACGCGGGAGCCGATGGCTGCGGCCTTCTGGGCAACACTCATGGCGATCAAGCGTATTTTTGTGATATCCAAGATGCTTCCCAGCCCGCTGAAAACAATCTTCGCCATCGATACCCCGTCCGAGAGCAGCGTCATGCCGTATTTTACGGCAAGCGTGGCCACCGGAAGCGCCATCAGAACAGCCGCTACCGTCACCACCACCGTGGTGAGCGTCGGGAATTTTGCCGCCAACCACGAAACCCCATCGAATACGGCGCCAATCGGCATAATCAGCGCATTGAGCGCGGGCAGCAGCACGCTGCCAAGGCTGACAGCCGCCCGGCTTACCCGGTTGCGTAAAAGGGTCAGGTTGTTGGCGGTGGTCGCCGCCCGCTGGGAAAACTCCGCCTGCATGGAGCCCGCATACTTGGTTTTGTCGGCGGTGAGGGAAAACGCCTTGTCCAGGTTGCCCATGTTGGCAAGCAGCGGGGCGATGGCGCCCTTGCTCTCCTCGCCGAACAGCTGGGTAAGCAGAGCGCTCTGCTGTTCAACCGGGGCCTCGGAAAGCGCCTGGAACACGGATCGGATAGTGCCCTGGGCGTCGCTTTGCATGGAGGCCGCCACCTCTTCGGCATCAAAGCCAAGGGCGGAAAAAGCGTCCCGCTGCGCTTTGGTCGCCGCACTCCCCTTGGTCAGCGCCCCGGTGAGGTTTTTCAGCGCCGTCGCCGCTCTCTCCGGGCCCGCTCCGCTGGAGAGTAGCGCGGCCGACAGGGACGCAGTCTGAACCGCGGTTAATCCGGAAGCCTTGGCAACCGCCCCTTGGCGCCGCAGGACCTCGCCCAACGCTCCAGCCTGGGCATTCATGTTGTTGGAAAGGTGATTGACGGCGTTAGCAAGGCTCACGGCTTGCGTCTGGTCGAGATTCATGCCAGCCCGCCAGTCTGCCATCATTTTTCCCGCGTCGGCGGCGCCGATATCAAAGGCGACGCCCATCTTGGCCGCATCCTCGGCGAATTGCAGCAGCTCGGACCGGCTCTTGGCAATGCCCGACTGGCCGGCGGCGGCGATAATGTCACTGAGCCCCGAGGCCGCAAAGGGGATCCGGGTTGACAGCCTGAGAATATCGTCGCCCATCTGTTTGAACGCTTTGGGTGTGGGAAAATTCACCACCTTGCGCACATCTGCCATGGACGATTCAAACTTGATCGCCTCCATGACCGGGGCTGCCGCCGCCACCGCCGGGGCCGCCGCATCAAACATCGAGGACCGCAGCTCTGCCCGCCGCCCTTTGTTTTGCCGCAGCCTGGTACGGGCGGCAATCGCCGTATTGGTGCGCTTCATGGCCGCATCGAGCCGCTTCTCCTCTTCGGCGAGCCTGCCCATATCCAGGCCGTAGCCCCTTACCTGCGAGGCGGCGGCCTGCAGCTTGGCCTTTGTCTCGGTGAGCTCGCGGGAAAACTCCCGGCTCCTGCCATTGAGCTTTCGCCCCTTGGCCGTCAATTCGACCAAGGCGTTCTGATACTTGCGAACCTCCGCAACGGCCATCTTTTGGCCGCTGAGAGACTTTACCGAGGCGGAAAGCTTCTGGATTTTTTGCTGTCCGGTGGCTATAGTGGCGGTAAATGCGCTGGTGAGCGCCGCGCCAATGGTTATGCCGACTGCAAATTTTTCCATCTAACAGAAACCCACATGGTTAATCGAATTCTGGACAGCGTTATCCATCTCGCCCTAATCGCCATTTTTGCCGTTATCGTTATCGAATTTACCGCCGGCACCCTCTGGCTGGGAGGCCGCCTGGCGCAGGCGGTGCGCAGCTATTGGCTGGTTGCGCTCTGCGCCGGTTACGCCGCTTTGCTGCTCCTCAACTTCGGCAAGATTCGCGGCGGATGGACAAAAAAAGTAGCCGCCGTCAACATTGCCCTCTGTGTGGTCGTTGCCTCCCTGCACCTATTCTTTCGCTGAACTCTGCAAGCGGGCCACCTCTTCGGCGTAGTCCCGGAGTTCGTCAACCTCGCATTGCATCCAGAAGTCCAGCCCCGTATGGGTGGCAATGGCGAGGCTCACGCACAGCCCGCGAGCCTCGGCCCAGCTCAGGAAAAAAAAGAGGCGTAGACGTCCTGGAGCTTTTTGTATTGCTGCACACTGAGTTCGTCCAGCTCCTCGGCGGGGACGCCGATCAGCCTGCCGATCATCAGCACTTCTTTGTCCAGGTCGGTATCTCCCTGCCGGTCCACCGCCCGCATATCCGCCACCTTGGGGGTGCGAAGCACCACGGATTGCACCTCCTGGCCGTTCAGGGTCACCGGCTCGTCGAATACCGCCTTGTTCTTGTCTGTTTTATTTTTCATTTGTCACACTATATTGATTGGTTATCGATTAGGGCGCGGCATTACCCCAGGCCGAGATTGGCCCGCACGTCGGCCAGGTAATCGGTGCCGTCGACCACATAAATGTAGTTGAGCTTGTCGAGTTCAACCTTGTCCGCGCCGTCGAGGGTGATCTTGATATAGGTCAGCTCGAATTCGATCTTGGTCTCAGTCTTTTTCCCGGAGTCGAACTTGCCCATCTCCTTTTTCTTTGGCAGCCCCTGCACATAGATCTTGCATGGGATCTCGGCTATGGTACCGGTGCCGCCGTCGAAGTGTTGAAGGGAGCCGTAAAGCGAAAGTTTATGGCTTTTCGGCGCCAGGAGTTTAAAAGATGAGGTGGTCGGCGTCCGAAAGGAAAGCCCCACCTGCATAGATTTGAACTGGCCGAGCGCCGGGGTTTCGATGGACCCGGCCAGACCGGCACCTTTGATTTCGTCGGTATCCGCCTCAAAAGAGGGCAAGGTGACATCGGCCACGCCAAGCAGATCCTGGGCGTCGTCGTAGACCCTGAAGTCGGTGAGTTTATCTGGTATTCGCGGCATTGTCGTCGCCTCCGTTAGCTGCTAAAAAGGGTCGAGAAGTAGTCCGGGTCGTATTCCAGGGTAAAATCGATTTCCCTGGCCGGAGTCGGCGGCGTCACGTAGACGTGGAATCTGACGATACCGTCCAGCAAGTCGGTCACCGGGTTTTCGGTCTCAAGAAAGACGCAGCGCCCGCCGAGGATGATCTCCCGGGAGGCCAGCCCGTTAAGATAAACGTTGGCCGAATCGAGGGCGTTGTAGATATTGCGCCTGCGGATCGGGGTATCCAACCGGCTCCAGTAGGAGAGAATCAGGGTTCTACCCAGCCAGTTGAAGAACGACCGCACCGGGATAAACGTGTCTTTCGGGTCGGTGTTGGCGGGGTAGCCCGCCGTGCGGTTGCCCCACAGCTTCCATCCGCCGTCGAAGTTGATGGCGGTGACGATGCCCTCGCTATTGAGGTAATTCGCCTGCTCGATGCCGAGGTTGACAGCGCTGGCCCCGATCTTGAAACCCGTTATACGCAAGCTGTGGTTGGACGGGCTGACATACGGGATGTCGTCGTTGTCCGCGTCCACCGCCATGGCGAGCGCCGCAAGATGCGTGGAGAGATAGTGCTCGTCATCGCCAACCAGACACTTGCCGACACAACAAATCATGCCGTCCGAGGTATAGTTGTTGGTCTCTTTCCAGTTCGGGGCATCGGTGTAATAGTCCACCGGCAGATCGACCACGGTCAGCGCCCGGAACAGGGTGTTGATTTCATCGGCCTTGGCTTGCATCATCACCGCCACTTCGGGGAGGTCACTGTAGCCGGGGACCAGGATCTGGCCTGGGACCAGGCGAAAGAGCGGGAACACCGAATCGGTCAGTTCCAGGCCGGTCTTCACGCCGGTCCCGGCATCGATGCCGCCGACGATATCGGCAGCCGCCACGTCGGACACCCCGTTGGTGTGCACAGCCGGGTCGTAAACGTTGACGAACACCACCGGGGCCACCGCATAGAGCCGGAAAAAAATGTGCGCCGCCTCGCAGAGGGTATAGGACGGGTCGTCATCCCAGCCGAAGGCCGTCACGAAATCGTCATAGGTGTAGCACAGCACCGGTTTGTTGATCGGCTGCTCCACCCCTTGGGCAAGGCTCTGCACTGGGGCACAGCCGTACACCACCGGCAGCCGCGCCTCGACATGGCGCATGGGCAGCAGCGATGTCGGCACCTCGCCGATATAGACACCATGTTTATACGTGGGCATGGTTTACACTCCTTTGGTTTTGGCCCAGCCGGGATACTCGGAGAGCGGCACGAACTGCTTGGCGTCCGCCCCATCCGGTATCTGGAGATAGGCCGTTTTGTGTTTCAATTGCTTACGTTGGTCGGTGGCTCCTATATATATATAGGGTCCGCTCGGTTTGGCCGGGGCCGCCGCTTTTTTTGCTTCCGTCATATTCAATCTCCGTAGCCTGCCCCGAAAGCCCGAGACGCATCAACGGGCGTCAGGGTCGGGAAATGGTGTGTGTATTTGACCAACACCCCGCCGTAATAAAAGGGCGGCTCCTGTTCGCCTTTCGGCAGCGCCGCCGTTTCGATGGGGCCATCCAATGAGTATTTCTGCGCGATCCTGCCGCCATCGGCGATCAGAGCCAGCTTTACCCCTTCGGCCATGGCGAGGATCTGCTTGCAGCCGTCAGCATATCCATCCTCTGAATAGGCGCCCAGGCCGATAGTCAGCGAGATGGTTTCCTCGCTATCGATCAGGGTAGCGCCGCTGACGGTGATAAGGATGTGTGGAAAACTCTCCGGGACGTCTTCCGCCTGTTCCTTGGCCGGGATTTCAAAAAGATAGCAGTACGGAACTTGATACTCTTCGCTGCTATTGCTCTTTTTAACCGGCTGCTGCCGGTCCTCGAAGGCCGCGCTCAGGCGGTCCCGCACGCCTTCCACCAGGTTGAGAATCATAATCGCCTCACGCCGTACAGCATTCTGTTGAGGTTGCCCATCAGTCTGATCACTCGCCACCGTTACACCTCTTTTTGTGACCCGCTCCATCACGCCTGGATTCTCGGCCATGGCCCGGGTGTTGGTGGGATAGAGGGCCTTTATCTTTGAGCGCGGGTCGGCAAGGTTTTTCCGTTCCAGAATCTGGACCTTGCCGTTCGGCATCGTTGCCAGAAAGGCATGCTCGAGGATCCCGCGCCCGGTATCGCGCCGCACATTGACGGAGAGCTTGCGCCGGTTCTTGACCTTGACGCCCTTTTGCCTTCCGCCCCGAAACGAAAAGGCGCTCTGCGGTACCAGTTTTGGGGTTGAATCCTATCCCGGCCGCCAGCTCTCCCCGCGTCGCCTTGCGCATATTCACGCGCAATTTGCTGCTAAGTTTCGTCGCCTTGACGTCATACAGCTCGCGGATTGCCCGGCTCAGTTCGGGGCGCATGGCCGTAGCGCCCCGGTTCAGCGCCTCGGCCACCGCCGATGGCGCCTTGTTACCGACTTGCCGCAATAGCAGCTCCGCCTTGGCCAGCGGCTATCTATCGATATGTCTATGACCCGCATCAGCTCTCGTACCTGTGCAGAGAAAGAATCAACTCGCCACCGACCACGGTGGCACTGCCGACATACCACGACGTGCCGTCAATGGTGATTTTCCCATTCGGTTTGGGCGTGGGAATAGACCCGGCCAAAACGCGGAACTCCATTTCCCGCATGATCGCCGCGTTGACGTCGCCACCGCCGGACAAATCCCCCTCGATTTCGATGGAGTCCGCATAGACAGGCTTCCCGTCGACGAGATGTGGGGAGCCGAAACCGGTCGCACTATTGAAGTGGATGTTTTCGGCGTCCCACATCTCCTGTTCTGCAAGGGTCTTCAGTGCCATTTACCCGGCCACGTTACCGATGAGGTAAATGCACTTGCTGGAGATATCCAGGGGATCGCCGTTCGGGTAGGTGCCCTCGATATATTCGTCCGAGGCCCAGTAGGCGGCCCGGATGAAATCGGTGTTGATCGCCGGTTCCCGGTACTCGTCAACCTCGGCATTTTCGGCATCACCCCGGAACGACCAGCCCCAGCCGAGACAGGCGCGTTCGTACTCGCCTGTCTTGCCGACTTTCACCAGCGCGGCGTACTCATCGGGCCAGATGTCCTTGATGCTGTCGTCCTGGACGTAGAGCCCGGCATCATTGACCCGTGCGCCGCCGATTAGGATCTGATCAACGCCCAGTACCATGGCCATGTCCGCCGCCGGGATATTGTTCACTTTCAGCCCGTTGTAGGTATATTTCAGCAGCTCCTTGATGGCCTTGTTCATCTGCAGGTGCATAAAGGTGACATACGAGACGACCAGGGTTCGGCACTCGAAACCAAGGGCGCGTTGGGCGACATGGGCGGCGCCGATATCCGCCACCGGGTCGGAGTTGGCAATATCCGACCATGGGGTGGTGAGAGCGTGGGTGGCAAACTTGGAGGTGTTGAACACCAGGTTTTTCACCCGGATTTCCCGGTTGATCGCCAGGGCATTCATCAGGGCCTTGGTTTTCGCCTCCTCGGCCTTGATGTTGGAGCCGTATTGCGCGTCGAAATCGTCGCGCTCGTCGTCGTTGATCGGGGTTTCGAGCTGGCGTTTCTGGGTGCGGTACTCGCCCTCTCCCAGCCGCACATCGACCTGATTGGCCCGTGCGCCCTGGGCCGCGGTATCGTCTGCCTGCTGCAGCATCTGGGCAGCCCCGAATATGCCGTAAACATTATATTTCCGCCCGGTTTGCCTGGTCGGAAAAAGCGCCGGGGCAATACCCACATTCTGCGCGTCCAGGTATTCGAGCACCACCGGCACCAGGTCGGGCCGGGCCTGCCAATTGAGTCCAGTATTTCGTAACATTTCGCGTCAACTCCTTTACGCCATGATAGTTTTGACACCAACGCCGGCAACCGAGGTGGAAACCGCGATGCCCACCTTGGTATTAGTGTTGGTTTTTCCATGCTGCCCGGCGTCGTCCGTGTAAACTGTGTCACCAACCGCGAAGTCGACAGCATTGGCCAGAGTCATTTCCCCGACATCGTTTCGCAGGGTTACCGCCACGGCGTTTCCCTGGGCGGCTGCCTCTTCGGTCCAGCCGATAAAATCGTCACCGGCACCAGCCGCCACCACGACGATTGAAAACGATGTTGGAATTTGCGGTATCGATCTTCACCCGCACGCCCCGGCCCAGGTCTTCACCCGCCCTACAGCTTTTCGGCCCCTCAAACGCGTTCATTGTCTGCGCTCCTTGTTCTTGTTCGCCAGCACCAGGTACTCATTGCGGGCATCGGGATACTCGTTGTCGATTTTGCCCTGAGCGGCTGTCATGGTAATGCCTTCCCGTGCAGCAAGGGCCTTGACCTGTTCCATGTAGTTCTCGCCGGTGACCGCCTCGGTTTTCGGGGCTTGCGCACCGATAGGCGCACCTGCCAATCGTTCCGACACCTGCAGCAGCATGGCTTTTGCATCGGCAACCATTTTTTCCGCCTCGGTCTGTTTCACTTCTGCTTCCCCGGGCTTGGTCTCCTCCTCCACCTTGGGCTCTTCGACCTTTTGCTGATCGGCCTTTTTGCAGGTGGCCAAGGTCTCGATACCGAAAGCATCAAACACCTCGGCGACCTGCGCGGCAGAAATCCCCTTTGCTTCCAGGGTTTCAATCGGCGTGCTCGGGTCGGCACCAACGATTGCCGTCAGTTTTGCCGCCATGGCAAACGAAACACCGGTTGCCGCGACTTTGGTTTTTGTTTTCTCTCCGTCCATTTCCTCGTTCCTCATCAAGCTGTGCAGCAGTTGCACTGCGTCGTCATACGTGCCCACCTGGTCGATCAGGCCGACCTGACGGGCTTCCTCGGCTCCAAAAACCCGGCCCTCCGCCATGTCCTTGGCAACCGTTTCCTTTGCAACCCCACGGTTGGCGGCAACGGCGGCAATGAACAGATCGTTGGTGTTGTCGATGCGCTTTTGCAGCACCGCTTTTGCCTTTTCGTCCAAGGGTTCAATGGGGTTGCCGACCGCCTTCTCTTCACCCGCCTTGATCACCGTGCCGGTAATGCCCAGGTTGGCCATCATGACCGAATATTCGTAGTGGGTGAGATAGGCACCGATCGAGCCGCTTTCGCTGGTGGGTTCTGCGACGATCTTAGATGCCGCCGAACCGATCCAGTAGGCCCCGGAACACATTGCGCCATCGCAAAAGGCCACAATCGGCTTTTGCTCACTGGCCTGCCCTATCGCGTGGGAAAGCGTATTAATCCCTTTCGAGTACCCGCCGGGTGAATCGACAGGCAGCAGGATCCCGCGCACAGACTCGTTTTGTACCGCCGCGGCGACCTCGCGCCTGATCCGGTGCGGGTTGCAGAGCTTATAGGCTTGCTCTTCCCATGGCTCGACGTCTGCCACCAACAATCCTGAAATGGTGATAACCTGCACCCCGTCCACGATTATCGGGCCGGATTCCCGGCCCTGGTCGGCAACCATCCGGGCATACTCCAGAACAGCCGGGGAAAAATCCTGAAACGCCAGGGGGACAAGGGCCTGTAATGCGTGGGGGACAACAACCCAGGTGCCGCTTTTATTGAGAAGTATGGTCTTCACTTACCGTTTCCTTTGTAGGTGCCGGGAGGCCAGGTTGTGAACCTTTGGGCCTGGAGCGGCACGGCGGCGGCCTTGTCGTCAGTTGCTTTTTTAGTTGGCTCCGCTGCTCCCACCGGTTCCGCTGCTTCCTTGGGTTCCACCGGCTCCACCGGTTCCGCTGCTTTCCGTGGTCTTCCCGCCATCGTCTTTCAACTCCGTTTTTTTGTCGTATGCGGTTTTCTTCCGCCTTGCTCTCCACTACCCGTCTGAAATCGTTGCCGTTTTCCGCCGATACCTGGGTGCTGGTCTTGGCATCCATTTCAACAAGCATCTGATCGGCCTTCGCCGCCTTGAAAGGCTCGATGTCGCCTTTCGGCGGCCCGTACCATTCGGCTCTGGTCCAGGTATACAGGTCGTTTATAATGTTGTACTTGGTCCCCCATTCACCGCGTAACCATGCCTCTTCCTGCACCGTCGTGTATACCCGGGCACAAACACCATCAGCCAGCCAGGTGCGCCAGGTGAGGAAACACCCGCCAGGCTTCGAGCATAGCCGAACGGAAACCGGCAAAGGTGATGCCGTCCATGTCCTTAAAAGCGACGTGGTAGGGAAGGCCAGAAGATGCGGCAAGGCCCTTTTTTATCAGCCTGACAAATCCTTCAAATGTCGCCCCCGGCCTCGATGGTGACAGCAGGTGCGGCTTTTGTTGCGGCCCGCCATACATCACCCCGCCCGCCGGCAATTCGTCGTAATCTTCGTCGGCCTGTTGCCCGGGGAGCGCCTGGGTTTGGTCCTCGATGAACAGGGCAAGTGCCGAGGTCACGATGTTACTGATCAGTTCCGAACCGAGCAGGTCGGCAAGGTCCCGGCTGTACTTCATGCCTGGGGATAGCAAGGGGGTCCCCCGGACATCTTCCGGGCCACGGGGGATGAACTGATGGATTACCCGCCACCAATGGCCGTTACGGATCGGCTCGTACTGGTAATGTTCGGAAGACATGCGAACACTGCCGGTCATTGTCCCGGGTTTCTTTATCCAGACACCGACCGGCTTGCCGTTATCATCCAGGGCAATGCCTTGGTGGATGTTTTGGTGCTGCAAGTCAAGAGGGGTGGAGACCCGTTCCGGGCTGATCAGCTGGCAGCAGGTGGAGTATGGCCGGAAAGGGTCCTGATCTTTACTCATGATCAGGAAGAACTCCCCGTACTGCACCATCGAGCGAACCATCTGGAACACCATCTGTCCAAAGGACCAGCGGCCAAAGGCGTCGGCAAAGGACCACCACTTGGTGAACACCTGTTGCTGCGACTTTTGGATCTCTTCGGCCACCTCGGACGAAATGCCGAGCGCGTCATGGTCAAGGGATGGGTGGGGGGTGAGCCCCCGACCGGCTACGGAAAAACAGAAGGTCTCCGCAATGGCGGCGCTGTTCGGGTCGTTTTCCACCAGCTCCGTGGACCTGGCGTTGAGCAGTTCCTTTTCCCGGTCTTTTTGATAATCGGTGAATATCTGCCGGGGGTTCCACTTGGCAAGCGAACCCTTGAACCCAGCGCCCTTTCGGGAATAGTGAATACCGCCGGTTGATGGGAGCGGCCTGTTCCGGTGGTCGTAAAGCGTTGGCCTGCCCATCACCACCCGCCCCTGACGCAACCGGCTTTAACGAAATGATTTCGGCCTGAATTGTTGACTTCGCGCAATTCGGCATAGAGCGCGGTCAATTCCTTACGCAGTTCTGTAAGGTTTGCCCGGACAACCAACCGGGAACCGGCACCCCGTTGCTCGATTGCGACCTTTGCGCGTGACATCGCTTCCCGTGTTTCCGCAATGTCTGCTAAAATCTCCGCTTCCGTTCGATACATCCAGGCCCTTTTCAGAAAAGAAAATTTTGAAGAAGTAGCCTGGATATTACCCTATGGTTTTAGACTGTTTCTGGATTTGGGGGTGTTTCGGGGTGTTTTTTGGGGTCTTTTTGGGGTCTTTTGGGTGGCTTTTGGGTATTGACACACAATTGAAAAAGGGGTGGTGAGTGCAGGTAAATCAGAATTATCCTTGCGTCGAAAACCGCAAGTGTGTATAGTACACAACATGAACAGCAAAGAACTGATTAAAAAGCTTGAGGCTGACGGTTGGGTGCTCAGAGGAGTCAAGGGCTCACATCATATCTACACACACCCCTCACAACCCGGACATATCAGCGTGCCACATCCTAAGCGCGATCTCGGGGCCGGGCTGCTCAACAAACTACTGAAACAAGCCGGGCTTAAATAGGAGAAACACTATGAAATTAAGATATCCCATCGCCATCGAACCAGGAGACGACACCCATGCATTCGGTGTGGTTGTCCCCGATCTCCCCGGCTGCTACTCTGCCGGGGACACTCTCGACGAGGCCGTCGAAAACAGCAGGGAGGCCATTACATTGTGGATAGAAACCGTGCTCGATGACAATGGCACGGTTCCCGTACCTGGTCTTCTGGCCGATCATGCGAAAAATCCGGAATACAGCGGTTGGTTGTGGGCGGTGGTCGAGGTTGACGGATCATTGATAGACGACCATTCCGAGCGGGTCAACATCAGCATGCCGCGCCGGATATTGTCTAGGATAGACAGGTACGCCGCAGCCCATGGTGAGACAAGAAGCGGGTTCCTTGTTAATGCTGCCCTTGAAAGGATAATTCACGGTTGAGGTAGCCGTTGACGTTCGCATAACACCACATTCGTGGTGTTATGCGGATCCGTATAATTACTGGTTATGCTCCAAGAAAATTGACCCCCTTGGACATTTTTTTTGCCTTCCGTGTATTACTATGGTAATGCGTAATGTAATACAAATGCGATATTAATCAAGGAATGAAAAGTGTCCGAAAATCAAACAATTATTCTTCGCTTCAATTTCGTGCCCCAGATATCACTTTGCACCAACTGGAAGAACTTACAAAAAAATGGGGCGAGAACCGGAGCAAAGTCATAATCAGGTGCATCGAACGTGCGTGGTTAAACGAAATATCCGCGCAGCCGCAAAAAACTGTGCAGAATAATGGAGAATGAAATGAAAACTTTTTGCGCTCGCACAGACCTTAATAATGAATCAGATGTAGAATTGTTTTTTATCGGCCCACTCCTTAAGTACCTTGGCTATAAGAATAATCAGATAAAAAATAAAAAAACGATCAAAGAGCTTGGGGTTAGTAAAAGCCCACGGGGGAAAGCAACAAATTATCGGCCAGATTTCTTAGTAACGGCAAACACCTCAGCTAAATTTATCGTTGAGGCAAAAAGCCCCTCCGAAAAACTTGATGACTGGACATGGCAACCCAAAGCATATCTGTAATTCTTAATTCTGAACACCAAAAGTCAAACCCTGTCCAATATTATATGTTAAGCAACGGGTTGGAAACCCGTGTCTATCGTTGGGACTATGACCATCCGGTATACCGCCGACTGCATAGCGAAATGGCAATCGCCAGCCCATCCCTTGACGAGCTTCAAGACATACTCTCTCCTAGTGCGTTGAAAAGCGCAATCGCCATTAGCGGTTCTAAAATGTCATTACTTGAGCTGTCAAAGCCTGGAATCGAAGAAATAAATGAAGCATTTTCTCGTTGCCATCAGCTTATCTATAAAAACGACAACATAAGTCAGTCGGCAGCTTTCTTTGAGTTTGTGAAGATAATAGCGCTAAAGCTCATTTCTGATAAACACGTTCGTGATTCACTTGGCACAGAAACCGACAAGGATAAGGACAAATTTTCAGTTGATGCCTCTAAGGTTAAGTTTTCAACGGGCATGGGTTGAAGCACAGGAACAAACTCGGTCAATCCTTTAAGCGATATATGGTTCCGTTCTTTTATTGATTCGATGGAAAAAGACATTGGAGCCGGGTTGCGGCGTCGGATATTCGAGCCAAACGGCTCAATCAATCTTTCCGCTGAAACAATAAAAGAAGTCGTAAAAACACTCGAAGGTAAATATCTGTTCGGTATAGACGCGGACTTGAATGGACGGTTGTTTGAAACTTTTCTAAGTGCGACTATGCGAGGCAAGGATTTAGGGCAGTATTTCACTCCAAGAAGTGTCGTCAAGCTTGGGGTAAAGCTTGCTCGCATTAGAGTTGACATTGATCACCCAGAAAAAAGCGACGAGTTTATGATGGTTGCTGTGGTACAGGGGGATTTTTAATTGATGTTCTTGCAGACATGTGGGGAAAAATTGACGCTGTTTCCTCAAAAACGCCAGAAGAAAAATCCGCAGCAAAAGATATTATTAAAAACAACCACATATGGGGTTGTGAGGTCGGAAAGACCCAAACCTTGCACGTATTGCACGGCTTAATATGTATCTTCATGGGGACGGCGGAGCGACACTTTTAATCTTCGATGGCTTAGACAAAAAACTTGTAAAAAGGCCCCAAGACACGACAGACCAAGAACGAGAAAAAGACGATTTTTCCATTATATCAAACAAGAGCAACGGATTTTTTGATGTAGTTGTCACAAATCCTCCGTTGCAAAAACATACAAACTGAGCGGCGAGGAAGATGGTCGGTATTCTGATACGCTATTGAAAGAATACGATCTGTTGAACTTTGAAGTATCAAAAAAAGAACTCAGATCAAATCTAATGTTTATAGAACGATACCATGATTTACTAAAACCTGGAGGACGCCTTATCACCGTCCTGGACGATGGTATTCTTAGTGGGGGCAAGTACATATGGTTTAGGCGGTGGATATTTAAAAAATTTATTGTCAAAGCGGTAGTGTCATTACCAGGTGATGCTTTTCAAAGGTCAAAAGCAAGGGTCAAAACATCTTTGCTAATCCTCCAGAAAAAAACTAACAAAACGAAAGTCAGTGCGATGTATTCATGTACCCATGTCGATTTATAGGCTTAGATGACCCCTCAAGGGTAAGGAGTATGCCAATAGACGCAGAGAATAGGGTGAGGGCCAAGGAAGAAATTAAATAGTAACTCAACAATACGAGAGCTATTGTTCTGGGACAACGCCAAAAGAGTTTACTGTCTCATCTGGAAAGATAACGGATCGTCTTGATGTCAAACATTGTCTGATTCAAAGAGGCGCAAGTAAGAAAAATTGGAAAAAGGCTGGATTATCAATCGTTAAACTCAAAGACATTGCATCCGAAAAACAGTTTAAAGAAGAAGATATTATTGACTGCCAAAGTCATGGATCTATTGAGACATATCTACGAGTAACATATACAGGTGAAGCGCAGAAGGGTGAAGACGTTGACCCAACGGCAACTCAACACCAAAAACTGTATGTTGTTCGACAAGGAGATATCGCTATTTCCAATATAGCTGCAACATACGGCAGTGTCGGGTACATCGACGAAGAAACTGACGGATGTGTCACCTCTACTGAATACACAATCTTGACACCGGTAAATGACATTCCACCAAGGGTATTGTGGGTTCTTCTTCGCTCTGGTGTTTTCCGCTCAGAAATGCTGCTTGCGGCAACCGGGGCCACAGAACTCGCATACGCTGGTCTCTCATAAAAAATATCGAGTTACCATTACCAACCAAGAAAGAATGCGAAGAACTCAATAAAGCATTACAAGAAGCCGAAGAACAAGAAAAAGCTACAAGAGCTGCAAAAGAAAAGGCGATCACAACAGCTAAAAAATTGTTGAACCTTGAAAGCAATCTTGCTTTAACAGTTCTGGATGCTTTTAAACCACCAAAATAAAAGCAAAAAAGCATAACAATCGCATAGAGTCCGACGCAAAAAACGCGCGGCTCATGCTTGGCGTTATACGCCGTGTGCACTTAAAAGTTCAGTTGCCTCGCGTAACGCCTCTAAGTATTGGGCCTCGCGATTCAACAATGGTGGCCCGTTTTGCTCGTCAACAAGATTTCTAAGTACTCGCTGATACATTTTCACCTCAGCGTCTTGCTCAATTTTTGCGGCAACCTGCACGATTTCCTGTAGTTCGGTGTCAAGCAGAATAACCCCATGCTCCCGGCTCATCAGCTCGAATAAATCATAATATATCGATTCCATTTTCCCTCACTCACTTATTTGCTTATCCCCTTCCATCGCCTGCTTAAAATGATTCAACACAACCTCACTATACCCAATATAGCGGCCTTTGTTTCTTTGACATTTTATCAAACCGGCCTGATAAAACTGATCAAACATATATTCAGAGATATCGAGCAACTTCATAAAGTCTTTTTTGCACGTCAATACTTTTCCAGTATCTTTCATCTGTTGTCATTCTCCCATATATGAAGGTCTGCGATATCCGCCAGTTTTAGAATTTGATTTCTTTGTTTTCCGCTCGACCTTTTGTCCAGGCTTTTTCATCAAATCAATTTTATAATAATAATGTAAAACAAGGTGCATGAAGCTGCAGTCAAGCCCGTGGTTCGGCCCAACCTCCACATACTCCCCCTTTTCGTTCATAACTTCAGAAGTCAGCATCTCCAGCCATTCATCGTCAGTTTCCGCATTCATCAACCACGCCCCAGGATCGTCGGCGGAAATGGCCAGTTTGGCAAAAAGGCGATCCTTGAAAAAACTGGCGTCCGTTGAAAGGTGATCAGCGACAATTATAATTTCCCTTGACGACAATTATTTTTCCCGGATGAGATGAACTGATTATTCGTGTTCCTCAAGAAGGAGGAACGCGCATGATCACAGACGTCCAGGTGAAGAAATTGAAAAAATATCTGAGTCAGGGCAAATCGTTGGGAGTTGCCTCAAGCAAGGCCGGAATGGATGAGAAAACCGGCAGGAAGTATCGGGATCTCGATAAATTACCAAGTGAGATCATGGCGGAACGCATCCGGAAGTGGCGGACTAGGGCCGATCCCTTTGCCAGTGTCTGGGAGGAAGCCGTCTCTTTTCTCGAGAATAACGACGGGCTGGAAGCAAAAACACTTTTCGCCTATCTGCAAAGGCAGCATCCGGTGCACTTTACCGACGGGCAGCTGCGAACCTTCCAGCGCCGGGTAAAGGTATGGCGGGCGACAGAAGGTCCCGGTCGCGAGGTGTATTTTGCCCAAAAGCATCACCCCGGCCGTCTGTGCCAATCGGATTTTAGCCACATGGCCCAACTGCGGATCAGTATCAACGGCCAACCATTTGACCATCTGCTGTTTCATTTTGTGTTGACCTACTCGAACTGGGAAACCGGCATGATCTGTTTTTCCGAAAGTTTTGAAAGCTTGAGCGAAGGACTGCAGAGAAGCCTATGGGAGATCGGTGGGGTGCCGGAATTTCACCAGACGGACTGCATGTCGGCTGCGGTGCACAAACCTGAAAACCCAGAGGAGTTTACTTCGAACTACCAAGGGTTGCTCAACCATTACCTACTTGTCGGCCGCAAGACGAACCCGTCGAGTCCACACGAAAACGGCGACATCGAGCAACGCCACCATCGCTTTAAAAAAGCTGTGGAGCAAGCGCTGCTGCTCAGGGGTCGTCGTGATTTTAGCAGTAGGGACGAGTATGAGGAGTTTCTCCGCAACCTCTTTGACCAGCTGAACCAGGGCCGTCAAGAGCGTTTCCGCGAGGAGCAGGCGGTGCTGCGTCCCTTACCGGCTAAAAAGCTTGAGGCCTGCACCCGCATAAAGGTCAGGGTGGGACCGGGCAGTACGATCCGGGTCAAACACAGGGTCTATTCGGTCAACAGTCGACTGATCAAAGAGGTGGTCGATGTCCGGTTGTACCCCGAATACCTGGAGGTATGGTATGGCCAGCATCTTGTCGAGCACATTCCGCGGCTGAGCGGCAGCAAAAAACACCATATCCAGTACCGGCATATCATCGATTGGCTGGCACGTAAACCAGGCGCCTTTGAGAATTACAAATACCTAGGCGATCTCTTTCCCACCAGCCGGTTTCGCATGGCCTACGATCTGTTGTGCAAAAGCCATACTGCCGGAATTGCCACCAGAGAGTACCTGGCAATTTTACAACTCGCCGCCCGCGAGAACGAAACAGCCGTGGATGATGCCCTTCAGCTCTTGATCGATACGGGAAGAGAAATCTCGACAGATCACGTAAAGACCATCCTTTTTTCCGGACACGAACAACAACCAATCACCGAAGTTTTTGTGCAACCAGTCATTCTCGCCGGCTACGATCAACTCTTGCAGGAGGTCCGCGGATGAACGGTTTACAGGGGAGTAAGGCTCTCGAAACAGGTCTGAGGCAACTGTACCTGGCGACCATACGCAGGTGCTATCAGGAAGAAGCGGATCTAGCCAGAAAAGAATCACTCAGCTATGAAGTCTACCTGGAAGAGTTGGTGGTCCATGAATGCGAGGAACGCCGCCAGAAGCGGATCGCCAGATACTTACGAGAATCCAGGCTACCGTTGGAAAAGACCATGGATAGTTTTGACAGGTCGCGGCTTCCAGCAAAACTACACAATCTCGTCAGCACCCTTGTCGAGGGTTCGTTTCTCGACCGGTGCGAGAATATCCTCGCCTTCGGCAATCCGGGCAGCGGAAAAACCCATCTGCTGTGTGCGATCGCTCAAGAATTGATCAACAAAGGAAGACGCATTCTCTTTACGCCCTGCAGTTTGCTCGTTCAAGATCTACTCGTGGCGAAACGGGAACTCATCCTCCCCAGGACGCTTGCCAAACTGGCAAAATACGACGCACTGCTGATCGATGATATCGGCTACGTGCAGCAAAACCGGGAAGAGATGGAGGTGCTGTTCACCTTGTTGGCCTACTGCTATGAACGGAGCAGTGTCATGCTCACCAGCAATCTGCCGTTTTCGCAATGGGAAAAAATCTTCAAGGACCCCATGACAACCGCGGCGGCAATCGATCGTCTAGTCCACCACAGCGTGATCCTGGAACTTAACCTGGAGAGTTATCGCCTCGAGAAGGCAAAAGAGAGGTTGGCAGTACAGTAAGAGCAGGGATTTTCAGGGGGCTCTGCCCCCTGACCCCCGAGGTTTAGCGCATTACGGCCATAAGGATGGAGGGGAAAAAGAGAGGCCGAGCGTATTGCGGCCCGGCCTCCATCCTCACGGCACTCATCTCGGCGCTCGGGTCGCTCCTCAGCGTTGCCCTGTCTTCCGGATGAGTACTGAATACATAGGCACTGGTTGCCTTCACTGCAAGTGGAAATCGGTGAATTAAAAAAATGTTTTATCGTTATCCTAGGTGGTTAAATCGGAAATTATAATTGTCGCTGACCGGGAAGAATAATTGTCGTTGAACAAGAAGACGAAAGAGGCAAGATGCGACAATTAGAGAAAGAAATGGCAAGTTCACATGGAAAAGCCCAGTCAACTTCAATGGAAATACTTTTTCTTAAAGCTGAAAAAATCGTCACGAGAGAAAAATACAAAAACCTTAGTGGGCTTGATGCAATTCGCTACTTCCTTATCCAAAAACACAACTGGCTACCAACGCAAGTTAAAACCATGAGCATTGAAGACTTAGCATTTTGCTTAGAAGAAGAAAGAACTTAATGCTTCATCGCAAGGCGCAATCTTTCGGCTTCAAGCCTCAAAAATTTCGCCTTCAATTTATTTATTTCAAGAGCGGCTTTCAGCTCCAATTCCCTCACCTTTAGCAAATGCCGTTTTTTAACGAGGTCTTTCATGTAATCACCTACCCCCTACGATTCATCCGAAAGCGGCTTAGCGAGTACCCGACATGAAGAAACCAGTAGACTTCGACAAACTTTTTCATGCACTCGAAACAGCTCTTCAGGCATTTCCTGAAGAACTGACCGAAATGAGTCAGACAGATCTTGCTCTTTACAAGCGCCTTCTGACTCTGCAAATAGCTGTGTCAAAGCGGGCTGCTGTGCGCAAACAGAAAGCTCGGTCGTAATGCCATTGTCGTCAGTGAAGGATATTGTCGTTTTCATTTCGTAGTCGTCGATTCCCAGGAAAACATATCATCGGGACAGTAACGCCCCCTCTCTGGCCACTCGGCCCACCTCCTCCCACACCACACGCTCGGCACGGGAACTGAAATCAGTAAACCACTATATTGCGTAAATTGCAATGCAGTGCTAGCTCATGTTGCGTTTAAGGCAACGCCAAGAGACGAAGAAGGAGCCACGGCATCGCGCCTGGCTCCTTTTCATTTGGGTGGTGGGTCAACTCCCCTGGAACACCCCTGGACGTAAAATTGTTGATGCGATGAGATGCTTATTATCTCGCAAAACTAATGATCTTTCCAGCCTTGGAAATAGCGACTCCCAAAATTGTATCTATTTCATTAGCTAATTTTTGCAGAGCCTGCCTTTTTTCTGGAAGATAATCATACTGGTCATAAGTCTTCGCTATCTTACCAAGCGAGTGATTCAACACCGCCTCTCTTACATGATGCTCAATTTGCAATCTTGACATCAATGTCCGCGCAGTTCTTCTCAAATCATGAGACGTCCATCCATACACACCGGAGGTACCTTGAACTTTGCTGCGGGATCCTTTGAGAGATATGGTGTGGCCAATGGTTTCCTTGCCTCTAGTCCGATTATGCTTGGTTGGAAAGACAAAATCAGATTCAAGCATCCACATGGTTTTCTTTGTGTAGGTTTCCGGATTACGCCTCGCCTGAAGGATATCTACCACCTGACTCGATAGCGGGGTCAAATGCACATTGCCCGTCTTTGTGTCTTTATCTTCCGCCCCCTGCCTCCACAGCAGTTCGTCAAAATCCAGCTCTGACCAGCGCATTGCCTTGATCTCGCCGGGACGTTGCGCCGTCAGCAGGCCGAGCCTTGAGATGTCTCTGTGGTTGTGACTAAGTTCATCGAAGCATGGCCACACCGCCCTTATCTCATCATCGGATAGCACGCGCTTTCTTGGCGCCTCGCTCCCTCCCGGTTTGTCGATCCATTGAACGGGATGAATTGTAATCCACCCTTTGGCAAGTGCCGGTTTAAACAAGATCTGCAAGAGGGTATGCAGACGGTTTGCCGATACCGGCCCCCTTTTCGCTACCTTATCCAGCAATTCCGAGATGTGCATAGGCTGGACATCCTCGACTTTCATATGTCCGAAAGCAGGCATGATCACCTTTGACCACCGCCGATCCTCTTCAGAGATAGTCGTAGCGGCCTTTTTCCTTGCCTGCTGATCCCGCTTGGTAACGTATGCGCCCCACAAGTCTTCCATGGTTGGCGCTTCTCGATAGGCCTTGGCATCAGCGCTCGGATCGCCGCCGCTATAGACCACCTTCAAGCGCTCGGCCGCCACTATTCTCGCGTTTTTGAGGGACAACCCAGGATACTTTGGAGACAGAGAAATTTTTTTTCGTTTTCCATTCGCCCGATACTGAACGAACCAGGTCTTACTGGCTTTACCAACCCTGATCCCCAACTGTCCCGACTGCCCCGGGAGCGGTGCTACGGCATCATAGTAGTCAATCTGTCCGTCTTGAGTTGCTAAATTTTTGATGGCAACTTCCGTGAATTTGAATGTCCGTGTGCCCATACCATTTCTCTCCATGCGCTATCTTAAATCCTCTGCGGCACCTATTTGGCACCTTTTTGGCACCAAATAGGAAAAATGGCTTCTCTCCATGATTGGATGGACCGCAGGGAAAAATTAGGTGCCAAATAGGTGCCGTTTTCAGCCGATATTGCATGGTACATAGTGAGACGCTAAAACACAACGAAAAAAATATTTCCACGCCAATACAGACAGATACTAGTGAGATTTTTGTCTCATGAAATCTCAAAAAATCGCATATTATTTGAATGGGGTTCAGGGGGCCGGAGGTTCAAATCCTCTCATCCCGACCAGTGATCGATACGGGGTTTAACAGCGACAATCGCTGTTAAACCCCTTTTTTTTGTCCTGTCATACTTCACAGACCTCCCTTCTAGGAGCCTGTCGGATTATGCCCTTTTTCCCCATATCTTCGTTAAACTCGAAAAAATTATCCTCGGAATATTCAGCATATGCCTCCGGTAATTTTTTCGAGTTTGCCTCGATCTGAAAAAAAATGCCTATAATCAGACAGGCTCCTATACACTCATGCCATAGAGAAACAGGACACACATTCCAACCCAAATCCCAAGAGCACTGTAAGACAGTGCCATCTCGCACCAGTCAATAGGGCCAACCTTGTCATACAGAGATAGCCAAATCGAGGTTGCACGGCTTGTACACATAATGGTTCGAATTGTCATCGCCTCTCCTTATGATTGACAGGCAAAATCTATAATTCACTGAAATACTGATTAATAATTCTCAATAAGTCTGTTAGATCGAGTACCAAATAACCCTTACAGAACTATTTTACACTCCATCTCCCTTCTATATATCTCTTTTAGGATTATTTTGTCAATTCAAAATAACGCCTCAAGAATCGTTTGAAAAATATAACACTATTAGATATATTTGAAACATGACTACAATAACACGATATGACTATTGGCTTGCAGCTGTAAGACACCGCATTTACAATGAAAAGAGGCGTACTCAAAAGCAGCTGGCTTCAGAGGTAGGGGTAGGTGCGGTCTATCTGAACTCTATACTTCGCGAACGAGAAGGGAAAAAGGCCTCGGAGGAATTGCAAGACAAGATTTCTCTAGCGCTTGGCGAGAGCTACGAAGAAATGCTCTCCATTGGCAAAGGCATCCTACTCGATGAGCCCGTCCAGGCACACCAGACATGCCCTGACCAGGTTGACTCAAATGTCACCCCTGCCTTTGATCGTCAAGCACCACGAGATGTACCGTTGATCTCCTGGGTACAAGCAGGAGAATGGCAAGCGGTACATGATCCGTTTCACCCGGGGTACGCTGAAGAGTGGATTGATACCAACGCAACCAGGAGCGAGCAAGCCTTCGCTCTCACCGTGCACGGTGATTCAATGGAGCCGGAATTCCGCGATGGGGACATTGTTGTGGTTGATCCCGACAGGGTTCCAGCTGCCGGAAGTTTTGTGGTTGTAAAAAATAGTTCGGATGAAGCGACGTTCAAACAGTTGATCTTCGATGGCGGCAGCGTGTACCTCAAGCCACTCAACGATCGCTACCCCATCAGGGATATGACTGGGGTTGAATTTCAAATTGTCGGAGTCGTGGTGGAGAAGAGGAAAAGGTACTACTAGGAGCCTGTCGGATACTATTGGGGCTGGATTCGTTTTTCGGTGGGCTGGAACGTACGGGTTTTGTTCGAGTTTGGAAGATTCTTAAAAGGAGATTGAGAGATACGTATTCCCAGCAACACGAAGGCGTTACGCCGGAAACCACCTTCCCGGCATGAAAGTACCCTCTGCCGAGTGCGTCACGGAATCTCGATCCGCCCGCCATCCGATTCCAGTTCACTGTAATCCGGACAGACGCTTGACCATTTGGAGATTCGTACACATCCGGTTCGCCGCTCGATGTTGGTGCGTCGCTCGCTTCCAGATCGGCGTTCCCTCTTACCCATCTCGAAATAGTCGAGCAAATAGGTTTCCCTGCGGTCTTCTCCGGAGCGTCGGTCCATGAAGGGTCCCCGCTTCCGTTTTTCCCGGCCGTCCTTCTCTTTTTCTTTTTTTGTTGCCAATTTTACATCCCCCTTGAAATACATCAGGGTGCCTTTGGGATGGGTTTGAGCCTCTCCCTCTTCTTCCGGTTATTTCCCGCCGCAGTAACAGGCTCTCTTCCCGCCGGCCCATATTCAGATATAATGTAAGACAGGTTCGATGCCATGGAAATGTGTAAAAACACTGCCAGCACTTTCCATTTTCTACCTGATCTTCTGCTTTTCGGTATCCTGCAGATATTGCAGAAACTATCTGCAGGCCTCGCGTTGCAGACCCCTCTCGCTCCATTTGCCTGCAAGTTATTGTCATGGTATCATTTTTATACACCAATTGCAGTAATAATATGTCAGGCTAATGGATTTTCCAATTCCAACCACGAGAGACCATCATGTACTACAAGACCACAAAGGTAGAAATGCACGAAGAATTCAGGGCGTGCCCCAACTGCGGGTATCGAGACGGCTTTCACTCCATGTTCAAAAAGGAGGACGGGTTAGTCAAATGGTGCCTTATCTGCCCGTCCTGCCATGATGCCTTCGATCTTGGATTTACCGTACCGCAGGAAATTGACGGTCAATCGGGATAGGAGACCCGACAGAAACATCTGGCTTTCAACGACTCCGCCTGGCGTATTCAATGAGCCTTTTTTCTTGCCTCTGGTTAGTGTTGCCTGTTGAATTATCAACAATAATCCGTTTGCCAGCCTCTTCGCTAAATGTTACAATAATGCCACATTGAGGAAGAAAGCGCAGGTGCTGCCGATGGAGCAAGAGCGTTGTGGAACGAGAGGCGGAGTACGTCCCTGAATAGGACGTATAATATCGCTTGAGGGGGTTTCTCCGAGAATTGGCATGGCCCGTCGCCACACAACGCAAGGAAACAAGCGCCGGACAACCACCTTCCGCCGCAACATGAACTACTGTCGACCAACCAGCCGATACATGGTGTCTGGAGAGAAAGAGAATGTCGTTACAAATGATTAAAACCGCCCTGTCCTCCAAAGACTCGACAGGCACCCACGTGCAGGTCGGCGAGATCGATAAATTGGCCCATGAGCTGCTTCAGCTGGAGACCGTGCTCAATGCCAACATACCCACCACCTTGTGGATCAGCGACCTCCATGGCGAGGGCGACAGGTTCAAGTCGATCCTGCGCGGCCGGTTCGGCATGCTCTACCAGACCTGCCGCGAGGCCCTGCCGATTACCTTCAGCGCCGAAAAGATCCAGTACCTCGTCAAGGTTATACGTCGCAAGGAGTACTTCAAAGATGACATCATTTCCATGGACATGCAGGACGTGATCCTCTGCCTGGTGGAAGTGCTCAAATACAAACTGACCAATATCGGCTATCAGGTCAATTCGGTATTAAAACCCGAATTTCGCGATACCATCAGCCGCCTGCTCTCCGGCCTGCCGGTGCCAGACCCCATCTTCGAGGAAGAGATCATCTCCCGTCGGCTGATCGCCCATCTCTCCCATGCCATCCGCCAGGTTCTGCTGGACCGAATCCAGGTACTGGGCGATGTCTTCGACCGCGGACCACAGCCGGACAAAATTATCCGCATCCTCTCCTCCTCCGCTTACAGCCGGATAGTCGACTATGTCTTTGGCAACCACGACATTCTCTGGCTGGGCGCCGCCTCGGGCAACCGCTCTCTGATCGCCGAAACGCTCAGAATCACCTGCCGCTACGACCATTTCGAACTGATGGACAGGCTGCTGTTCGATACCGCCAAGCTGGCCGAGTTCGCCGAGCGGACCTACCCAACCGAGAAGGTGACCGGCAAATTCAAGGCCAAAACCGACCGCGGCCGCTCCATGGAAAAGGCCCTGGCCGTCATCCAGTTCAAGCTTGAGGAACGCACCATCCTCAGCAACCCGGAATATGACATGCAGCCACGCCTGTGGCTCGAACGATTGGCCGCAATGCTCAAGGACGGCCAAACCGAAGGACTCAACGACACCCATTTCCCAACCCTTCTTCTCGACAACCCGCTGGAACTCACCGACGAGGAACAGGAAATCATCGACGACCTCGCCCGCCAGTTCGCCACCAACAAAAAGCTCAAGCGGCTGCTGAGCTTTTTCTTTACCAAAGGGCAGACCTATCACATTCACAGCAACACGCTCAACATCCATGCCCTGGTGCCCTCCACTGTCGAGGGCGAGTTCGACGAGTTTTTGGGGCGAAGGGGCAAAAACCTTCTCGATTTTATTCAGGAAACCATCCGCCGGGTGGGGAAAAACTACATCGAGGGCAAACCCCAGCTCAAGCGAGACCAGGATCTGTTCTTCTATCTCTGGTGCGGGCCCAAATCACCGTTTTTCGGCAAGCACGCCATGAAGACTTTCGAGCGCTATTTCCTGCTGGACAAAAACAGCCACGTGGAACGCAGCCTGTACTGGAAAGACAACATGCAGACTGCATCCTTCAAGCATAAAATGCTTCAAGAATTCGGCGTGCAACGAGTGGTCTACGGCCACACCCCGGTCAACTATATGAAAGGCGCCCGGATGTCGAGCGAGGACGGGGTGGCGATCAACGTCGACGGCGGCTTCGCCGAGGCCTATTACAACCGCGGGCATTCCCTGGTTCATACGCCTCACCAGCTGTACGGCATTATCCTGCCAACGCCCGATGAGATCCGCGAAGCGGAGCGCAAACTCGAATCCGCCCCCTTGGACATCGAACTGATCGACGAGTTCCGTCAGCCGATGAAGATCAAAGACACCATGGAAGGTCGGCAACTCAAACAAAAACGGGACGAAGTCAGCCGCAGGATCAAGGAACTCGCCAAGCTGAACGGCTTTAACTCCTCGGCCAGCAAGGACACAGACAAGTAAAACTATGGATACCAACTACGGCATGGAAATCGTCAGAGCCACGGAAATCGCGGCCCTGACCGCCGCCCGTCTGCAGGGGCTCGGCAACGAGGACGAAATACTCAACTCGACCAGAGCGGCGATCACCAAGACGCTCAACAGAATCAACATCCACGGAGCGGTGGTCAACGACCGGTTCCACAACCATGAAGACATCGTCCAGTTTCCGGAGAGCATCGGTCGCGGCGGCCCCAAAACCGATGTCATGGCCATCGCCCTCGAGGGCTATACCTCCGCCGCCGACGGCCGCAACAACGTCACCTCCTTTGCCGTGATTGCAAAAGAAGGGGCCATCCAACCGGTGCCCAATCTTTCCATGTACAAGTTGGTGGTGGGCCCGGAGGTGGGCAATGTCATCGACATCAACCAGCCGCCTACGGTCAATGTCAAACGGTGCGCCCGGGCGCTGAGGAAGTACACCGAAAACGTCACGGTCTGCATCCTCAATCAGGCCCGGCACCACCAGCTTATCCACGAAGTGCGGAGCTGCGGCGCCCGGATCAAACTCATCGACGAAGGTGAAATCTCCGGCTGTCTTGCGGCGATCACCGGGGAGAAGGCCGATATTTACATGGGCTACGGTTACGCCCCCGAGGGCGCCATGGTGGCGGCCGCCATCAGTTGTATCGGCGGATATTTCGAAGGGAAGATTTTCTATGAAAACGATCGCGACCGCGCCATGTCGATGGAACACGGCATCACCGATTTCGAGAAAATTTTCCGAGCCCAGGATCTGATCCGCAGCAAGGAGGTGGCCATCGCCGCCACCGGCATTACCGACGGCGAGTTCCTCGAAGGCGTGCGTTTCACCTCCAACGGCGCCATCACCAACTCGTTCATCGCCAGGGGGGAGACCCACACCTACCGCAAGTTGGAAACCAGGCACTTCTTTGACTACAAGCCGGTATTCTAGGAGCCTGAGGCGCTTCGCTGTCTGGCCTACCCTTTGCTTCCAGGCCTTTCATGGATATGTTCTTTATTACGCGTCCGTGCACAAGTGGCTCCTTCGGAAGAGTTTCCAAGCTGGAACCCCGCAAGCATTTATAGTACTCTGGTTCGGTCGGCAGTTGAAAGCCGGCTGACATGAAGACTTTACCTGTACATCCGTTACGTATTCGATAACAAACAATATCAGCAAGGAGAACAAAGATGGAAAAAGAGCAAGACGCGCCGAAAGGAGCCATACTGCAACGTGACAAGAAGACCTATGCCATCGTGCCGCGCATTCCGGCCGGTCTGGTTAAACGCGAAGATCTGCAAGCCATTTCCAACGCAGTGGACAAATTCGATATTCCTATTGTGAAGATCACCTCCGGGCATCGCATCGCCTTGGTCGGCATGCCTGAAGAGCAGATTCTGCCGATCTACAAGGAACTCAACATGGATCCGGGCAAAGCGGTCGAACTCTGCCTTCACTACGTGCAGGCGTGCCCGGGAACCGCTGTCTGTAAATTCGGCGTCCTGGACTCCCTCGGGTTCGGCATCAAGCTCGAAGGGATTTTCTCCGGCAACAGCATGCCGGCCAAGTTCAAGGTTGGCGTGTCGGGGTGTCCCTTCTGCTGCGCCGAGACCTTCGTCCGCGATCTCGGGCTGATGGCCAAGAAAAAAGGATGGACCCTTGCTTTTGGCGGCAATTCCGGTCGGAAAGTCCGGTCGGCCGACATCCTGGCCGAAGACCTCAGCGATGACGAAGCAATCGCCCTGGCTGAAAAATGCGTGAAATATTACGCAGCGAACGCCAAAAAGAAGGAGCGCACCGCCCGCTTCATGGAACGCATCGGAATTGATGAAATGAAAAAAGCGGTCTTGTAATCCGCCGCTCTCGCGCTGCGGCGGGAACGGTCGCCGGGATCCCTGAATCCCCAGTCGAACCCGCCGCAGAGAGCCTGCCGGAAACAAAGGCAGAGCGTTATGGCCATGGCACCCCAGCAACCATAGCCACCATTCTTCCTTGTGTTTTTGCCAAGACCCGCCGATACGATTGAGAGAAAACGAACAATCGCCCGCCCCGGTTCCAGCCGGACAACAAGGGGAGGGAAGCTTGAGCAAAAATATCAAAGGAACCGATCATGCCTTTTTCCCGTCGTTTTTTAAAACCAACGGATCCGCTGCTCACCCCCATTGAGGAGCAGCAAGAGGACAAAGCACCCGTGGGTCAACCGCTGCTGGGAGCCAAATATATATCCATCGAACGCCGCGCCCCCCGGGAAACTGTCTTTGTGGTGGATGACACCCCTTTTCGTTCCTCCATGCCGCAAACCACCCATTGGTCGATCGCCTGGTCGGATCTGATGATGACCATGTTCATCCTCTTTCTCACCCTGTTCGTCTATCAGAGCGCCCATCAGAAGTTCATCTCCCACCAGAAGCCCGAAATCCTCGGCGGCACGACCACCGACGCCCTGGACACGGACCAGTTAGCCGAGACCGGCCTGCCGTTTGCGCCGATCGCACCGGGACTACCGGTAAAAACCAAGAAGAAAGACAATACCGAAAAACCCATTACCCTGCAGCAGGTCGATGTCGACTCCGCTCTCACCAAAAACGAGCAACAGCAAGAGAAAATTCAACCGGAGCCGACCCCTGGCCAGAAGCCGCCTGTCGAAACCCGCGTGCAGCCTCCATTCGACACCGCCCGCACCGCGGTGATCGTTAAGACGCAGTCACCGCCGCCACCCCCGGCCGGCAAGGACATTGTCGAACCCAGGCCACTGACCGCCGATGGCATGCCGGCTCCACAAACGGATCAGATCGGCCGGATATATAAAATGAGCGAAGAAGCGCTGCAGAGCAACAATCTTGAGAAATTCGCTTCTCTCCAGCTGGTTCCTGACAAAACCGTGCGTATTGTTCTTACCAGTGACCTGATGTTCGCCACCGGTCGAGCCGATCTTTCGCTGGCATCGGTGGCTTCGCTGCAGAAAATAGCGGAGGCGATTCGAGACACCCCCTATATGATCAACGTGGTGGGCCACACCGACAATGTGCCGATGCATTCTAGCCGCTACCCCAGCAACTGGGAGCTTTCCGTTGCCCGAGCCAGCACGGTGGCTCGCTTTCTCATCGAGGAGATGGGTATGAACCCCCGACAGTTCGTGGTTAGCGGTTACGCTTCCTACCGGCCGCTGCGACCCAACACCAACGCAAGCAACAGGGAGAAAAATCGCAGGGTTGAAATCATCATCAGCAAACGTCTGCCCCAAGCGATGCCGGCAAATGACAACAATCTGGGTTGAGGCGTAGGCGCGGCAGAAACGAGGCGCCGGTCGTCACACTCCAACCGGACGGACGGCATCCAACCATCACGTACTAAAAGAAAAAACACATCGTCATTGCATGAAAAGTAAAAACCTGACCGGACTCCTGCTTGGCTTTCTTCTGTTCTGCCTTGGGTTTGCCCTCAACGGCAATCTCAGTCTCTATTTCAATCTCTCCGGTATCCTGATCGTTTTCGGCGGCACCGTTGGCGCCACCCTGCTCAGCTTCAAGATGGACCAACTCCGGATCGTCGCCAAGGTGCTTTGGCATTCCTACCGGCGGCCGGTGAAAAAGGAAACGGAGATCATCAATATCCTCATGGATCTCTCCATCCGCTCCCGGCTGGAAGGCATTCTCTCGCTGCAGCAACAGGAAAACGAGACCACCATTCTCTTTCTGCGCCGGGCGCTTGGCTGCCTGGTCGACGGCTATCGGGCCGATCAGATCCGCGACATCCTCAATACCGAAATGTATTTCTTCCGGCTGCGCCGAGAGGATTCAGAGCGCGTGATCCGCACCATTGGCGATTTTTTCCCTGCTTTCGGCATCATCGGCTCGGTGGTGGGGTTGATCACCATGCTCGGCGGCATCGGCGATACCTCGGTCATCCTCAAAGCCATTCCCATTGCCCTCACCTCGACCCTGTACGGTCTCATCCTCGCCAACTTCTTCTTCCTGCCCTTCGCCGCCACCATCAAGGAGCGAACCAACCGCGAACTGCTGCTGCAGAAGATCATCATGGAGGGGGTGATCGCCATCGATTCGGAGGTCAATCCGCTCATCCTCAAGACCAAACTGGAATCGTTCCTCACTCCTTCGGAACGCGAAGCCGGCCTGGTCTCCTATCAGAAAATCCGGGAGAGGTTCCAACTCGAGCAGGAGGAGCAGCGCGCGGAGTCAGCGAGATGGGGCGTGGAGATGGAGGAGGAAATTTCGCGGCGCGGCGAAGAGCTGGAGGAAGACGCGCGAGAGGCCCCCTGAAACAGATGCAATATAGTCGGCGGTGTGCTATTACTATTGGGTGACCCGAGCTTCTTCCCAGTGAATTGACACAGGATCCGACCATGTCGCGCAAACTTGCCGTGTTACTCGCCATTGTGCTGCTAGGCAGCGCCGGCTGCGCTGTCAATACCCGCAAACAAATGGTGAAGGCTGGCGGCACGCCGCTTGCCGCAAAAGGCGTATACCGCCTGGTTGCCGGGCACACCCTTCATCTTGCCTCCGGCGACTTTGACGGCAAGGTGTTTTTCTCGCCTGACGGCAAGCTCTCGGGCAAGGACAGGCTGGGCAGCAAAGACACCGGCAAATGGGACGTCACCAGCGACAACAGACTCTGTCTGGCCTTTTCCAGCTGGTACTACGGCGACGTGAAATGCTACGATCTGGTCACAAGTGATGGCGCGATCGTTTTTTTCACCCCCAACGGGGCCAGGTACTACACGGCGAACCGGCTGCCGAACAACCCGGCGGAACTCGTCGAGCGCTCCGCAGCCAACTCGTCCCCGACCTCTCTGAGGAAGAAACTGGCCGCGCAAAATCCACGGAAGGAACAGAGCCCGGAACCGGTCGAGCGACCGTCCGTGGTTGCACGAGATCCGGCGCCGCAGCCCAGTGAGCAGGAAATGAAACATATCCTGATCACGACGGCTGCCAACTGCCCTCAATGCGACCTGGCGGGAACCGATCTGAGCGAATGCCGACCTCACCGGGGCCAACCTCACCGGCGCCAATCTCGCCAGAGCCGATCTCTCGGGAGCCAACCTTCACCGCGCCCAACTCTCCGGAGCGAACCTCGCCGGCGCCAACCTCTTCGCCGCCAATCTCTCCGGAGCAGATCTGAGCAACTGCAACCTTGAACATGCCGATCTCTCCGGGAGCAACTTGATTATGGCCGACTTCACCGGTGCCCTCACCTCAGGGATGAAAACAAAGGGCGCTCTCATCGAAGATACCAAAGGACTCAAGTAACACCTATGTCAGAAGCAGGATTTTGTCATCTCCACGTCCATACCCAGTACAGTCTGCTCGACGGCGCCATCCGCATCCCCGACCTCCTGGCCAAATGCAAGGAATTCGGCATGAACAGCGTAGCCATCACCGACCACGGCGCCATGTACGGCGCCCTGGAATTCTATACCAAGGCCAAAAAGGCGGACATCAAGCCGATCGTCGGCTGCGAACTCTACATCGCCCCGGGCGACCGCCGGCAGAAAAAGCAGGTCGACGGCCAGATCGCCTTTCATATCGTGCTGCTCGCCATGAACTACACCGGCTACAAGAACCTGATGAAGCTGGCAAGCATCGCCCAGCATGAGGGGTTTTATTACAAGCCGCGCATCGATATGGAGGTGCTCAAGGAACACAACGAAGGGCTGATTGCCCTGACCGCCTGTCTGCACGGCCATATTCCCTATCTGATCGGTCACAACGATATGGACGGGGCCCGCGCCAAGACCAGGGAAATGCTGGATATCTTCGGCGACCGCCTCTATTTCGAACTGCAGGAAAACGGCCTTGCAGAACAGATGAAGGTCAACGAGGGGCTGATCCAACTGGGCAAGGAATTCGGGGTCAAGATCGTGGCTACCAACGACTGCCACTACCTGAACCGGGAAGAGGCCCATGCCCATGAGGTGCTGCTCTGCATCCAGACCGGCAAGACCATCAACGACCCGAAACGGTTCCGTTTTTCCACCGATGAGCTCTATTTCAAGTCGCCCGAGGTGATGAAGAAGAGCTTCTCCGCCTGCCCGGAGGCCATTGCCAATACCCTGGAGATTGCCGAGCGCTGCAACCTTGACGATCGATTTCGGCAACTACTATTTTCCCATCTTCCCGGTCCCCGAGGGGGAAACCCTGGATTCCATGTTCCTTACCGCCTGCGAGGAAGGTATCAAGATCCGCTTCGACCAGATGCGCAAAGCCGGAACGCTTCACTCCGGAAAAGGAAAAAAAGTACCACGATCGGCTGAAGATGGAGATCGACGTCATCAACACCATGGGCTTTCCCGGCTATTTCCTGATCGTCGCCGACTTCATCAACTGGGCCAAGAGCCGCGATATCCCGGTGGGGCCCGGCCGCGGCTCCGGCGCAGGCAGTCTTGCCGCCTACTGCATGCGAATCACCGATCTCGATCCCATGCCCTATGGCCTGATCTTCGAGCGGTTTCTCAATATCGAACGTAAGTCGATGCCCGACTTCGACGTCGACTTCTGCATGGACCGGCGCGGCGAGGTGATCGACTACGTCCGGGAAAAATACGGCGGCGCCGAGCATGTCGCCCAGATCGTCACCTACGGCTCCATGAAGGCGCGGGGCGTGATCCGCGACGTCGGCCGGGCGCTGGACATCCCCTTCGGCGATGTGGACAAGATCGCCAAGCTGGTCCCCGAACAGCTGAAGATGACCATCAAAAAGGCCATGGAGGAAGAACCCCGCCTGCAGGAGGCGGCCGACCGGGATCCCGCGCATCGCAGGAGCTGCTCACCGTCTCCAAGACCTCGAAGGATTGGCCCGCCACACCTCGCACCCATGCCGCCGGCGTTGTGGTGTCGCCGGGGCCGATGGTCGAATACCTGCCCACCTGCCAAGGGTCCAACGAAGAAACCCTCACCCAGTACGACATGAAGCATACCGAGATGACCGGCCTCATCAAGTTCGACTTTCTCGGCCTCAAGACCCTCACGGTCATCGACAAGGCGGTCAAGCACATCAAGGCGGATATCGGCATCGACCTCGACATCGATGCCATCCCCCTGGACGATCCCAAGACCTACGAGCTGCTCTGCGACGGCGACGCCCTGGGGGTCTTCCAGCTGGAAAGTTCGGGGATGCGGGAGCTGCTGGTCAAGATGGCGCCGGAGCAGTTCAGCGACCTGATCGCCCTGGTCGCCCTGTACCGGCCGGGTCCGCTGGATTCGGGCATGGTCGACGACTTTGTCGAAACCAAGCACGGCCGGGCCACCGCCAACTATCCGCTGCCGCAGATCAAACCGGTACTGGAAGAGACCTACGGGGTTATCGTCTACCAGGAACAGGTCATGAAGATCGCCAATATCCTGGCCAGCTATTCCCTGGGCGACGCCGACATCCTGCGTCGGGCCATGGGCAAAAAGATCCCCGAGGTCATGGACCAGGAGAAGGTCAAGTTCATGGACGGGGCGAGGGAGAACAACATCCCGGAGGACAAGGCCGAATATATTTTCGACCTGATGGCCAAATTCGCCGGTTACGGCTTCAACAAGTCCCATTCCGCCGCCTATGCCCTGGTCTCCTACCAGACCGCCTATCTGAAAGCCCACTACCCGGCCCAGTTCATGGCCGCCCTGCTCTCCTGCGATATGAACAACACCGACAAGGTGGTGCTGTATATCAACGAGTGCAAGGAACATCAGATCGAGGTGCTGCCGCCGGACATCAACGAAAGCTTCAAGGACTTCACGGTCATCGACGACCGGATCCGCTTCGGTCTTGCGGCGGTAAAAAACGTCGGCGAGTCGGCGCTCGATTCGATCATCGAGGAGCGGGAGAAAAACGGCAAGTTACACCTCGCTCGCCAATTTCTGCAACCGGGTCGACTCCCGCCGGGTCAACTCGCGGGTGATCGAGAGTCTTATCAAGTCGGGTTCCTTCGATTCGCTCGGGCACCAACCGCTCCCAGCTCATGGCGATGCTGGACAAGGCCATGGAGCAGGCCAAGGCGGTCCAGCGCGACCGGCAGAGCGGCCAGATGTCGCTTTTCTCCGTGGCGCCGGCCACGGAACAAAAGACCGAGATCAACGAAATCGTCATGCCCGACATCGACGAATGGGACGAGGCCACCCGGCTCACGCGGGAAAAGGAGACTGTCGGTTTTTATATCACCGGTCATCCGCTCGACGAGGCCGTAAAAGAAATCAAAACCATCACCGACAGCGATATCGCGGGTCTGAAGACCTGGGGCGACGAGCAGCCGGTACGAATCGGCGGACTCATCCGCAGCTGTAAGCGACTCAAAAGCAAGAAGGGTGATCCCATGGCCTTTCTGACCGTCGAGGACATCCTGGAAGCGGTGGAGGTTGTCGTGTTTCCGGAAACCTATTCGCGTTGCGAGCCGATTCTCTCCTCCACCGATCCGATTATCATTCAGGGCACTGTACAGCAGGACGAACGTGGAGCCAAGATCATCGCCGATTCCATCGACGGTCTGCCGCAAGCGCGGGAGAAGTATACGGAGATGGTAGGCATCCGGCTGGACGCCGATAAGGTGGGCCGCAAACAGGTGGAACAGGTGAAGCGAACGCTCTTTAGCTTCCATGGCGGTTGCCCGATCCTCGTGACCCTGCATTTCCCCGGCAAAGGCGAGGTGGATATCGAGGTAATTCAGGACCTTACCGTGCGCCCCTGCCGGGAACTCAGCGACAGCGTGCAGCAGATTCTCGGCTACAATGGCGTTTCATTCAAACGACGGGCCATTGCCCTGGCCCCCCGCCGGAAAAAGTGGAGTGGCCAGAGACAGGAAAAGAGGAACTGAGACGGCCCGCCAGGAGATTATCCGAGAAGAGCAATTTTCTTTCAGATCGAGGCGAACTTAAAAAAAACTGCCGGAGGCATATACTGAATATCTCGTCAGTCTCACGCCGTTCGCTTACCGGAGGATTATTTTTTCGAGTTTAACGAAGATATGGGGAAAAAGGGCATAATCCGACAGGCTCCTAGTGTCCGAACCGCAGCCCACAGTCCGGGCAGACGGGAAGAGTGGGTGCAAACGCACGGCCACAGGCGGGACAAATAACCGAGGCAGCCTTGTCATCGAAGACCGCCCCGGCGGTACTCAAATCGTGGGAGGCAAGCGCCGTGCTCTTTTCATAGTGCTGCTGCAGGAGCTTCTCGGCTTTTTCGGCATTTTCCTTGTGAACTTCCAACTGGAAGCTGGGCACCGGTCAGCCCATGGACTCGGAGCCGGTGATTGCTATCACCCGCGCCGGTAAACCATGGTTTTCCAGGAGCTTTGCCAGCGATTTCAATTCCCCCAGATTGCCGGTTCGAAGCGCCGCCAACGGTTCATGCCCTTCGATCTTGCCGGTCGCACCGGCAAGATCGTGTTGCAACTGCTGCATTTCCCGCAATCGTTGCCGGCCGGAGATGAGATCGACCCCGCAGTCGGCGCAACGCTCGATCTCGGCACGGTACTCCCCGCCGCAAGTAGGGCAGTAGTTCATCTCCAGATCGATTCCCAGGCATGCTGCCTGCGATTCGGTTGGTTGCTGCGCTTTTTTCTTTCGTGCAAAGAGCTTTGTAAAAAACATTTTTTTCTTCCCGACCCGGGGCGCTTCGATGCGCTTTTACAGAATATAGCGGCTGAGATCCTGATCCTCGACAATATCCGAGAGCTGCTTGCGCACATACTCACCGGTAACGATAAACTGCTCTTCCTCCAGATCGGAGGCGTCAAAGGACAAGATCGTCCAATACTCGCTCCATGACCGTGTGCAGTCGCCTGGCGCCGATCTCCTCGGTTTTTTCGTTAACCTCCACGGCGATCCGGGCCAACTCTTCGATGGCGTCATCGGTAAAGACCAGCTCGACCTTTTCCGTGGCCATCAGGGCCACATACTGCTTGGTGAGAGCATTTTCCGGCTCGGTAAGGATGCGGACGAAGTCTTCCTGGGTAAGCGACTGCAGCTCCACCCGGATGGGGAAGCGGCCCTGGAGTTCCGGGATGAGATCCGAGGGTTTGCTGACATGGAAGGCGCCGCTGGCGATAAAGAGAATATGATCGGTACGGACCATGCCGTACTTGGTGGAAACCGTGGCGCCCTCGACAATCGGCAAAAGATCGCGCTGCACGCCTTCGCGCGACACCTCCGGCCCCTGCACGCCGGCGCCGCCCCGTGAGGCGATCTTGTCGATCTCATCGAGGAAAATGATGCCGGATTCCTGGGTACGACGCAGCGCCTCGCCCACCACCTTGTCCATGTCCACCAGCCGTTCGGCTTCTTCCTTGGTGAGCGCCTCATAGGCCTCGGGAATCTTCATCTTGCGCTTCTTTTTCTTGCGCGGAAACATCTTGCTGAACACATCCTGCAGATTGCTCTGCATATCTTCCATGCCGGACTGAGGAGCCATGATCTCGATCATCGGCATGGAGGAAGAGTCCTTAAGTGAGAGTTCCACCTCCCGTTCGTTGAGGCGACCGTCGCGCAGCATCCGGCGAAACCTCTCGCGGGTGGAATCCTCATGGGAAGGCTCTTCGGTGGTGACCGGCAGCTCCATATCCTTGATGGTGAAAGATTTTTCCCCTTCCGGACCAGTGGAGGTCGATGCGCCGGGCCCGGGGGGCAGCAGCAGGTCGAGGAGCCGGTCTTCGGCGGCAGCTTCGGCGATTCCCTTGATTCTTTTTTTCTCTTCGTCCTTGACCATGTTGATGGCCAGTTCCACCAGATCGCGCACCATCGATTCGACATCCCGGCCGACATAACCGACCTCGGTGAACTTGGAAGCCTCCACCTTGATAAACGGCGACTGGGCAAGCGAGGCGAGCCGACGGGCGATCTCGGTCTTGCCGACGCCGGTGGGTCCGATCATGATGATGTTCTTCGGCACGATCTCCTCGCGCAGGGGGGATTCGACATGGCGGCGGCGCCAGCGGTTGCGCAGGGCGATGGCCACCGAGCGTTTGGCGGCCGCCTGGCCGATGATATATTTGTCGAGTTCAACCAGGATTTCTTTGGGGGTCAGGGAATGATTCGAATTCATATTTTCTCAACAACGATGGAATGGTTGGTATAGACACAAATAGAAGCCGCGATCTCCATGGCGGTCCGGCAGATTTGCTCGGCATCCAGCTCGCTCTTCTGCACCAGCGCCAGCGCCGCCGCCTGGGCGTAAGGACCGCCGCTACCGATAGCCAGCACCCCCCCCTGGTCCGGCTCGATAACATCGCCGTTGCCGGTGAGCAGCAGGGAATGCTCTTTGTCGACGGCGATAAGCATCGCCTCCAGCCGCCGGAGCATCTTGTCGGTCCGCCATTCCTTGGCCAGCTCGACGGAGGCGCGCATGAGGTTGCCGTTAAACTGTTCGAGCTTTTGCTCGAGTTTATCAAAGAGGGTGAAGGCATCGGCCGTGGCGCCGGCGAATCCGGTGATGACCTGGTTCTTATAGAGCCGCCGCACCTTGCGGGCCTCGTGTTTCATGACGGTGTTGCCCAAAGAGACCTGACCGTCACCGGCAACCACCACTTCTCCTTTGTGGCGCACCGAGAGAATCGTTGTTGATCGTATCTTCATTTTTTCCTTTATGTCAATAAGTTCCTATGGCAAAGACATCATCCTTTAGAAGGCGGGAAAGCGGCCTGGAGCAGGTTGCGAAGGCGTTACTCGCTCTCTGTTTTCCTCCCCCCCTCCATCGCCGCCAGCGGATGGGCCTTGTCGTACACTTCGGCTAAGTGATCCAGCGTCAGGTGTGTGTAGCGCTGGGTAGTCGACAAACTCGCATGTCCCAGCAGCTCCTGCACCGAACGGAGATCCGCCCCCATCTCCAACAAATGGGTGGCAAACGAGTGGCGTAGGGCATGCGGGGTGACAATCTGCTGGATACTCGCCCGTTCTCCATACGCCCGCACGAACCGCTCCACGCTGCGCGAAGTCAACCTTCCGCCCCGCCCATTCACAAACAGGGGGCGAAGATCGGCATTTCGGCCCCGGGCCACCCGATCCGCCAGCAGCTTTTCACGCTGGGGGAGCCAGGCGGAAAGCGCTTCGAGGGCCGGGCGACCGACCGGCACGATTCGCTCCTTGCCGCCTTTGCCCCTCACCCTAAGCACTTCCGCACTGAAATCAAGGTCGGAGAGATCCCGCGATACCAGTTCGGAGACCCGCATGCCGGTCGAATAGAGCAATTCGAGAATGGCCTGATCGCGTAACCGGTAGGTGTCCTGCGGCCCCGGCGCCTCGAGCAGGGCGAAGGTTTCGTCGACGGTGAGAAAAACCGGGATGGCTCTGCCGGCCTTGGGTCCGGCAATGCCCGACAGCGGATCGGCGGTGATCAGTTTCTGCCGAAGAAGATAACGAAAAAAGCTCCGCAGGGCCGAAAGCTTACGGCCGACGGTGGCGGTGCTGTTCTTCCCGTGCAGACTGACCACGAAGGAGCGGACCTCCGCGGCCCGCACCTCGCCCGCCGAAACGGCTTCTCCGATAAATGCAGAAAATTCAAGCAGATCTCGCTGGTATCCGCTTACCGTATGAGGAGAATAGCCTTTTTCCACCTCCAGCCAGCGCGTGAAGAGAACTATTGATTTTTTCATGGCAAATGGATAGGGTGACGTGACATTATGGGTCGTTTCTGCCTCTCTTCCAGCGCCTGCGGCCTGCCGCGGCTCGCTACGGCGATCGATCATGGAGGGCTACCCGCCCAGTTCTAAACAGAAAAGCGACTGCGTTCAATAGACTTTTTTTCCAAACCTATCCAAAGAACCGATATGGCCAAAAAGACCTTCGAGGCAGCGCTCTCGCGCCTGGAGCAGATCACCCAGGAGCTCGAGGATGGCGATCTGAGCCTGGACAAGAGCCTGAAAAAATTCGACGAGGGAATCCAGCTGGCGCGATTCTGCAGCGAGCAGCTCAGCGAGGCACGAACCAAGGTAGAGCTGCTGCTGGAAAAGGATGGAAAAATCGAAACCGAGCCATTTGCCGACAATGACAGTGAAGATCAAAGATTACCTGAATAATCAACGCCTGATCGTTGAAGAGGCCCTGCATCGGTTCATGATTGCCGAACATGATCCGTTCGGCAAACATATCGAAGCTATGAGGTACAGCCTGTTTGCCGGCGGCAAGAGGATCCGCCCGATTCTCTGCCTGGCCGCCGGAGCGGCGATCGACGACAGCCCCGCCGTCCGCGAGAGACTGCTGGTGGTCGGTTGCGCCCTGGAGTGCATCCATACCTACTCGCTCATTCACGACGATCTGCCGGCCATGGATGATGACGAACTGCGACGCGGCAAGCCCACCAACCACATCCTTTTTGGCGAAGCTGGGGCCATCCTTGCCGGCGACGGACTTCTCACCTACGCCTTCGAGCTGCTGAGCCGGGACGATCTCTCCGAACTCACTGCAGAGAACCGGTTGCGCATCGTCAACACCATCGCCACCGCCGCCGGATCCATCGGCATGGTGGGAGGTCAGGCACTCGATATCGCCAGCGAAAACAAGGAAATAGACTTTCACACCCTGCAGGCCATCCACCGCAGCAAGACCGGGGCGCTCATCACCGCGTCGGTGCGCGCCGGCGGCATCGGCGCCGGCGCAAGCAGTGCCCAGCTCGAAAGCCTCACCACCTATGGGGATAGCATCGGACTGGCCTTTCAGATCGTCGACGATCTGCTCAACGCCACCGCCAGCACCGAGCAGCTCGGCAAATCGGCCGGCAGCGACGCGGCACGCGGCAAAGCCACCTATCCCGCTTTTTTCGGCATCGACGAGACCCGACGTCTGGCCCGGGAAGCGGCCGACAGGGCCCGGGAGACACTGGCGGGATTCGACGCCAAGGCGGAGCCGCTCAGAGAGCTGGCTTCCTACATCTGCACAAGAAGCAATTGACCTGTCTCGTAATCCTATATAATGCCCAGTTGCAGGATGCGTGATTGATGCGTCCCGGCAACAGGGAAACCCTTTATTTGATTGTTGCCGGCAAGGTCGAAACCGCCGGCTTTTTCCGTTACATAGAACAATGCTGACCTCACCCACCGCCGATTGACACCCATCTCCTCCAAGGAGTGAATTCGCCTCGCGATATCCGCGATCTTTCCACTGACGAGCTCGATTCAACTCGCCGCCGAGATTCGGGACATACATCATTGAAACCGTTTCCAAAACCGGTGGTCATCTTGCTCCCAGCCTTGGCGTGGTCGAGTTGACCCTGGCCCTGCATCTATGTCTTCAATACGCCCGAATGACAAGCTGATCTGGGATGTCGGCCATCAGGCCTATGCCCATAAACTTATTACCGGCCGGCGGGAGCAGTTCCACACCCTGCGCCAGTATAAGGGCATCAGCGGCTTTCCGAAAGATCGAGGAAAGCCAATACGACGCTTTTGATACCGGGCACAGCTCCACTTCAATTTCGGCGGCCCTGGGCATGGCGATCGCCAAGGACCTGAAAAAAGAGCAACAACCGGGCCATCGCCGTTATCGGTGACGGCTCCATGACCGCCGGCATGGCCTTTGAGGCCCTGAACCAGGCCGGCCATCTGGACAAGAACCTCATCGTCATGCTCAATGACAACGAGATGTCCATCTCGCCCAATGTCGGAGCGCTGTCCAGTTTTTTGAGCCGCAAACTGACCAGCAGAACCATGCGCCGGCTCAAAGACCACATCTAGAGGACCGCCTGAAGTCTTTTTCCAATGTCGGTGAAAATATCCTCAATGTTCTTAAAAAAAGCGAGGAGAGTCTTCAAGAGTTTTTTCACCCCGGGCATGCTCTTCGAGGCCCTCAAATTCGACTATATCGGCCCCATTCCCGGGCATCGAGCTCGAAGATCTGATCGACACCTTCGAGACGGTCCGTGACACCATTCACGGGCCCGGTCCTTATCCATGTCCTGACCACCAAGGGCAAAGGCTACGAACCGGCCGAAGAAAATCCAGGCGACTTCCACGGCATCGGACCCTTCGACATCGCCACCGGCAAACCAGCCCCCGGCAACAGCCGCGCTCAGCTACACCGAAGTTTTCGGCGACACCATCTGTGCACCTGGCGCGAAACGAAACCGAGCATCGCCGCGATTTCCGCCGCCATGGTCGCGCGGCACCGGCCTGAGCCGATTTGCCGAGACCTATCCGGACCGCTTTTTCGATGTCGGCATCGCCGAACAGCATGCCGTCACCTTTGCCGCCGGACTGGCCGCCGAAGGCATGCTCCCGGTGGTGGCCATCTATTCCACCTTTCTGCCAGCGGTCCCATGGACCAGATCATCCATGATGTCTGCCTGCCCGAACCTGCCGGTCACCTTTGCCATCGACCGGGCCGGCGTCGTCGGCGACGACGGCCCCACCCACCACGGCGTTTTTGACTCTCGTTCCTGCGTATTATCCCCAACCTGGTGCTCATGGCGCCCAAGGACGAAGACGAACTGCAGCACATGCTCTACACCGCCATCCTCCATCACGGTCCGGCAGCCATCCGCTATCCACGCGGCGCCGGCGAGAATGTGGAGCTCAGCAGCCGATTCCAGAAACTGGCGATCGGCAAAGGCGAAGTGCTCAGCGGAAGGCAGGCGACATCCTGCTGCTGCCGGTCGGCAACCGTGTCTATCCCGCCCTGGAAGCAGCCAGGGCTTGGAAAAGGGGGGCATCGACGCCGCGGTGATTAATCCCCGGTTTGTCAAACCCTTGGACAGTGAGCTGATCTGCCATTGGGCGGAAAGGACGGGCAAAGTATTCACCATCGAGGACAACGCGCAAGCGGGAGGATTCGGAAGTGCCGTGCTCGAACTCTTCAGCCGGCGGCAGCTCCCTCCCATCCAGACTCGGATGCTTGGCTATCCGTAGACCGTTTCATCGAGCACGGACCGCAGAAAACCCTCTGGGAAAACGCCGGAATCGATCCGAAATCGATTATCCAGGCAGCTCTGGAAATGGCGAATGGGAAGCCATCGACCAATCCGTGACGTGCGGCGCGGCGCTGACTGGACATGAAGATCCTCACCGTTGCCGACGCCATATCAGAGCAATTGCTCGACGATGACCGCGACAGCCCCCTGCTGGCCGGCATCGATCTGATTCTCTCCTGCGGCGATCTACCGCCGGAATACCTCACAACACTCAGGGCCCGTTTCGACGCGCCGCTCTATTAGTCCTGGGCAACCATGATCTTCGCTACAACCAGGCCCCTCCGGTGGGGTGCCGGTATATCCATCGCCGGTTCGTGGAACATGACGGCATCAGGATAGCCGGTTTTTCCGGCAGCCGCTGGTATAACGGCAACCTCAATCAGTTCACGGAGCGGGAAATGGCGAGGTTCGCGCGAAGGATGCGCTTTTCACTCTGGCGCCACGGCGGGGTGGACGTGATCCTCACCCACACCCCGCCGCGCTACATCAACGACCGGGAAGACCTCTGCCACCGCGGATTTCATGTCTTCCGGCGACTCATCGAGAAGTACCAGCCGCGCTTTTTCATCCACGGCCACATCCACCAGCTTTTTGCCGATGACAGCGAACGCGTGAGCGTGCTCGGCACAACCCAGGTAATCAACTGTTATGGGTACCACATCTTCAAAATCTAAGACTGCACGGCCTCTTTCGCCTGTTGCTCGGACACAGGGAAAACGAACCGAAATCGGACCAGCTGCAGAGTTTTGGCGAGCGGCAGGAGAATGAAAAAGCTTACGACTCCGTGAACCGGGGCACCTCCATGGTGCCTCTGGATCGAATCGTCGGCAGCGTCGGCCGCTACCGGGATTTCGACAGCCGTTTCCGGCCCAAATCCCATGCCGTGGATGAGAGGCTGCAGGCGATCATCAAACGGATGCGGGAAGGACGATCGCTGCCGCCGGTCTCCCTCTACCAGATCAAGGACGACTATTTCATCCTCGACGGTCATCATCGGGTCACCGCCGCCAGGGAATTGGGCCACAGCCATATACAGGCCTGCATCCTTGAACTGCTGCCCTCTGCCGACACCCTGGAAAACCAGCTCTACATGGAAAAGATCGAATTCCGGGACAAGGCGGGACTGCCCACCACCATCAACCTCACCGAAGTCGGCCAGTTCCCCCACTTGGACTGGCAGGTAAGTGAACACCAAAAACATCTCACCGCCGAGAAAAGCCGGGAGATTTCCTACCAGCGGGCGGCCGGCGACTGGTACCGCACC
>CAVUXQ010000023.1:0-14094 GCA_963745265.1 uncultured delta proteobacterium | reverse complement strand
CGTTACAGTGTTTTCAGATATTCGATCAGCGCCCATTTCTGCTCGTCGTCGAGGTTCACCCCGTACGTGTGCCCGCCGTTGCCATTGCCGGGGATGCTGGTATCAAGCAAAAATCCGACACGCTTTGCTTCCGGGCCGTCAGAGACGAATCCGACCTTGACCGGGTCGAGCACCCGATAGCCGATAGAGTATTTTTTGGGGCGCTTATCGGGTGGCTGCAGCAGATCCCACAGCGTGGGAACTGAGCCGTTGTGCAGATACGGCCCCCGCATCCAGATGCCGTCGATGGGCAGATTACTGTAGCCGTGGGTCTTGCGGTAGGCGTCGAACACGAAGGGCGGCTCGTTGACCGAGTGAAAGCGGGTTACCAGCGCCTGAGTGAAGGAATCGAGGCGGTGCCGATCGGTGCCGATGGCCTCGATCGATGTCACTTGGCCTATATTCTTTGCGCCAAAGGCGTGGCATGAGGCACACTGCTGGGCAAAAATCTGCTGCCCGCGTTTGGCTTTTTCCGCGTCGATCGGAAATGGAAACCGCGGCGGCTGCAACCCCAGCACAAAATCCGTGGTGCGCTGGAAGTTGGCGGGAATCACCGATTTGGCGGTGGCCCCCACCGCCATGGCGGCGGCGTAGTTACGCTCGCGGATGGCGTTGTTGTTGCCGTCCCAGTGCAGCCATAATCCCACCCGCGCCCGCTGATTCCAGATGGCCGGCAAATCGACGGTACCGATGGTATTGTCCTCGGGCATCTGAAACACGTTGAACTTGGTAGGATTGAAAGTGTCTGTTCGCCCCCGCCCCTGAATCGGACGCGTTTTCTGCCATGCGTAGGCCGCTGCCTGTTGTTTGAGCGAGCGGACGGCGGTGGGCACGATCAGGTAACGATAGACAAGCGTTTGAAACATCGTTAACTTAAAGCGTTTCCCAATAGCATCAACTACTCGGGCAGGCGTAAACTTCGGGTCACTCGCGCAATCATAGAGCGTCCATTGAAAGCGTTGCAGGTCGAGTTCATGGGCCGGAGCGCCGAGGGCGACCTGTACCGGAGCACCCGGCGCCGTCTGGTAGCTGCCGGTGTGGCACAAGGCGCAGTTCGGCTCCACGCTGGGGTAGCCTATGCGGCGCTTGGCCATGCCGATGGGAACGTCGTGGCCCTTTTCATAGATAAACCCGAGCGACGCCCACCCGCCCGGCAGCCGCTCAGGAAAGAGGTCGGGCAGTACCTGCCAGAGATAATAGGGGATACGCGATTCGACGGACAAACCGATCGGCGCGTATTTGAAGTGGTCGATCGGGTCCGCATAGACCTTATCCGGATAGACGCGGGCGAGGTTGAGCCACAGCCCATACCCCAGCAAGACCACCAGCAGCGCCACCACCGGCGTCACCACCCGCAAGAGACCGGTACGAAACAGCGCGGTGATGCACTCCCATATGTGCGTTACGAACCGGGCGGCATTCAAAGCGGTGCATTTATAGTTATCGGGCAACCCTTTCTGCAGAAGCACCGCCTGGAGAATGCCGAAGGCGGCATCGGCAACGAAAAAAGTGCGCACCGGACCGGTCGGGTGCCACTGCACGACCTGCCATATCCAGAAGAGCGCCGCCATCAGGCGCACGAACACCGACAGCCAGGCGTAGGTGACATAGCGCACTGGATTGCGGGCCGCCGGAATATAGAACAGACACGCCTGCACCAGCAGCAGACCGGCATTGGCCAACCATACATAGGTAAAGGAGATGATGGTGACATGGAGGTAGGCGCCGAGCCATCTCGGCGCAAACAGGGCCGGAAGGGCAAACCCCAGATTGACCAGGATGCCCAGCCACATTACCACCCCAAAACCTTTTAAAGCGCCGTTGCGCGCAGGAACCTCCGCCTCGCCGCGGCAGGAGAGCCCGCCGAAGCCACGATAGAGCAACACAAGGAAAACAATACCCAAGACGCCATCGACAATATAGAAGTTACCAAGCGGCCCGGTGAGCCCCCACCGCACTTTCTGCCAGACCCAGAAAGCCGAGGCCATCAGCCGGCTGGCAGCCGAGAGCCAGGCGTAGGTCGAATACTTTTCGGGGTTATTGGCTGCCGGTATGTAAAACAGACTGGCCTGCACCAACAGCATACCTGCATTGGCCAGCCAGACATAGGCGAACTCCACCACGTAAATACCGAAAATACCCCCCAGCACGTCGGGGGCAAACAGGGCCGGCAAGGCGAACGCCAGATTGATGGCAATGCCCAGCCATGTGAGCCCTCGGAACCATTTGAGCGAAGTGTTCATTAAGCTCTCCTTTTCTCCTGCCGCTCTTACCCTTGGGTCTTTTCCAGATGCTCCAGAATGAAAGGATAAACGTCGCGAGCGGCGTTTTTGCCGAAAATGCAATCGATATGTCCGTAGTTCGGTATTACCTGCCGGGAATAGAGATCGGCGCCGTTGGCCTTGCAAAGCTTCTCAAAAGTCAGTTTGGTACTCTCGGGCAGATAACACTGATTTTCCGCGCCGTGAATAAAACGGATCGGAACCGCCAGCCGGTCCAGGTGGGGCAGATAGACATCCCTCCCCTGGTAATCCACGACTTTTTTTTGCCGCACCATCTCGGCCAGGTGCTCGAAGGTGGTGATGTTGCCGATGCCGAACAGTTCGTGCAGGTTGTCGTGAATACGCTGATCGAGTTGGCTGTGCTCGTAGAGCAGGGAGTACAGGAAGGTGATGCGATGACACACCGCGCTGCGGCACTGCTCGTCGAAACTGACGGGATAGAGACGAAGGGCGGCATCGAGCAGACCGATTCTTCCAATCGGCGTGGGTGTCGACATAGGCGGTGAGCGAGTCGATGCCCAGCATCTTCAGAAAACCGGCCGTATGCAGTCCTGATTTGAAACTGACGAGCGAAGAGGTTATCAGGTCCGTAGCAATCTGCGAGCAGACGATGGAGCGCACCCCCTTGAGTCCGGCCAGCATCGCCATAAAGAAGGTGTTGGCGCCGTAGCAATGCACCACCGCCTGGATCGTCTCGGCGCCCGTGATCTTGCGAACGTAGTCAACAGCCTCCGGGTGGTCGATGGTGGCCACCTGATCACCGTTGGATTGGAGGTTGGATGCCGGCAACTCGATGCTCGCCCGAAAATCGAGCAGCCAGACATCGTAGCCGTGCGCGTAGAGATATTCCAGCAGATTGGTCTCGATCAGATCCGTGGAGAAAATCCGGCTGGAGACCCCGGCGCCGTGCACCAGCAGCACCGGCCCTCTGGAGCCGCCCTGGTAGCGCGCGAGGCGCAGCCCCACACCGTCACTGGTTGTAAACGGATAGAGCATCGGGGCGCCGACGCGCAAGGGGCGCTTCTCCCTGGGGGGCGCATCGGGATTGAAGACGGTCGGTTCGGTAAAAATGCCGCCGTACTCCTGGTAGAGCACGCCGGCGAAAAACTTACCGAATCGGGCCGTGGCTTCGATCTGGGCTTTTTTGTTCGGGGCGTTGACGATTTTCATCGTCGTCAGCTGCTTGGCAAAGTCTTTCGGAGCGATATGCAGCACGCCCTGGCCCACCACCGCACCGCTTGCATCCGCGCCCTCGTACACCGTGACATACAAGGTAGTGGTCTGTGGCCAGAGTTCGACCACCAAGGAGTCGTCAATGTACTTGAACCCCTGGAAGAAATAGGATTTCCCCTCCTCGGAGGTCAGCTTCATGCGATAGATCATGCTGCGGGCGTCGACATGCTCCGGGCTCTTTTCAAAGAGATTGAAGCTGCCCTCGGTCACGGTCAACGGCTGGGCCGAAAGTGCCTTGGCCGAAACGATTCCCGTGGTGGTGAAGGCATGGGTCGAGCTTTCAAGCATCGCCTCCATGTCCCCGGAGCGGATGGTCAGGATGAACTCCATGGGTGAATCGGCCGCTTTTCCTTTCTGCTCCGCCTGCTCGTAGACCGCTTTTACGGCATCGGAAAATTCGGGTAATCCGCCGGCGGTTTTCACCTCGGTGGAAATAGAGCCCTTCATCGTTTCCGTGAACTGCACGCCTATCGCGGCCGCAGAAGGCTCCTGGCGCGGTTTGGAAGGCAGGGTGTAATCGATCTCCTTGCCCCGATCCCGCGCCAGCAGGGCGCAGGTACGCTCGGCAAGCGCCGAGATGGTGAGCAGCGGGTTCACCCCCAGGCTGCACGGCATCACCGCGCCGTCAGCCACGTAGAGCGAGTCGTACACCGCCTCCCCGGCAGCGCCCGAGAAAACCTGGCCCTTGTGATTCACCACGCCGCTCTCGGCGCTCTCGGCCATGCCGCATCCTCCCAGGGGGTGGACGGTGATCAGACTCTTATGGAAGACCTTGGACCAGATGGGATTTTCCACGAAGTCGCCGTCCAGGGCGCCGGTAGCCTCCACCAGGCGCTGGTTGACCTCTTTATAGATGGGTTTTTCGCCCACGCCCGGCCAGACGATGCGCAACCGGTCGTTTTCCAGCCTCAGCTGGCCGTCCGAGCCATCGTGGCTCATCACCAGAAAGGTCTGGGTATTGTGCACGGCTCCCTTGTAGGGACCCAGCAGCAAGCTCTCGGCGCTTCGGGACTTCTCGCGCACCCAATCGAGGATTCCGCCCTTGGCCTCTCGACCGAAAACCCCGGCGGCAAGGCCCAGGGTGGCCGGAAGCATCCCCCCCAGCGCTCCTGGAATCGAGCCCTCCTCGATAACATAGCCTTGCTTGTAATCGGGAGTATCACGGTGATCGATTATTCCGGTAATAGTCGGGCCCACCGGATCGATCGCGCCGGGCGGCTGGGTACCAAAGCCGATGCCGTTGATGGGGTCTTCGCAGTTGTAGCCGAACCCCAGCACATCGCCGTTGCCGGTAAAGCCATGGCCGAGTGCATCCGAAACGCCCAGGCCCTTGTCTCGGGAGCGCAACAGAATCTCGGTTGATCCCAGAGTGCCTGCGGACAGCACCACGATATCGGCGCTGACGAACTGGCTGGGGCTATCGAATACGTCGCGGGCGGCGCCCAAACACTGGTAATGCACCAGCCACTTGCCGTCTTTACGTTCCAGGTAACGGACCGCCACCTCGGTGAAAATCGCCGCGCCGTGATTCCAGGCATCGGGTAGATAATTCATCTGGGTGGTATTCTTGGCCGCGTAGTTGCATCCAGAGACGCAATCGCCGCAGTTCACGCACGCCTTCTGCGGTACCCCCGCGATATTATCACCGTCCTTGAATGTCACATTGATGGGCGGCCGATAGAACTTCTGGCCCATGGCCTTCGCCGATTTCTCCAGAGCGTTAAGCTTTGGAAGCGTCGGCCCCTCTTCTGAATAGGGCTGCGGGGTGAGCATCTCCTCGGCATGCCGGTACCCCTCTTCCACCAGGGTGGGTAGATCGTCCACCACCTGCCGGGGCCAGCGCGGATTTTTCCACACCGCGGGAACAGCGCGCAGGGAGACATTGGCGTTGATCAGCGAGGTGCCGCCCAGGCCGCAGCCGACCAGGGCGTTCATCTCTTTGTTGACGTGAAAGTCAAATAGCCCCAGACGCGATCCGAGATGGCCTTCGGCAGTATGGAACTGCGTCTCTTTCGCCGCCCTGGCTTCGGTGTCGGGGTAGTTTCCGGGCAGGATCTCCCGGCCGCGTTCCAGCAGGCAAACCCGTATGCCGGCGCGGGATAGACGAGAGGCCGCGATACCGCCGCCATACCCGGATCCGACCACCACCGCCGTATAATGATCTTTTATTTGCTCTATAGGTGAAGATAGACTGTGCATGGGTGACCCTCCTTTAAGGTAGAGTGGTCTTATGGAGATATCCGTAAAAAACGGGATATTATAAAGAATTAATTCACCTAACCTAACTACTGTCAAGGCTTTTCTCGATCTTCGCGAGCCGGTGCTCGCCTGCGCTTTCCCGGCATCAACGGACAATTCCGGGGCTGGCACAGAACTCTTTTTATAGGTGAGGGGTGCTATTCATGGACCAGCACATTGCGGAAACCGGCGATTGCCCGCCAGTCAACCCCCTTTGGGGTATTTTTGGCCTCCTCGGACAACCGTTGACTGGATTCGTTTTCATCCTGAAAATGCAGTAAACGTTCACTGGGAGGCTGTCGGATGATGGCCATCTTTTCTCAGATCGAGGCAGACTCGAGAGAATAGTCGGCGGCCTCTGTTCGTGATGGTTCCCGGAAAGCTCCCTTTTGTAAGCAGAGTTGCAGGTTGCAACAGGCCACAATGACGGGACTACTCAAGCCGGCTCCTAGGAGCCTGTCGGATTATGCCCTTTTTCCCCATATCCTCGTTAAACTCAAAAAAATTATCCTCGGAATATTCAGTATATGTCTCCGGTAATTTTTTCGAGTTTGCCTCGATCTGAGCAAAAATGCCTATAATCCGACAGGCTCCTGACCGTGGAAAGGCGAAACCGCCTCTAGCAGCGGTTAGCGGCCGGCACCCGCCCGATACCCCTTCCCCCGTCGGTTGCACTCTGCAACATCTGCTGCAAATCGCAACATCCAGCGGTTGCAGGATGCAATACGATTCAGGTCTTCATAGTGTGAATGCTAGGCACTGGCAACAAACAATCTGTTTAATTTCAACATATTGTCAAGATGGAACAAAAGTTGCTTTCTATCAAAAAACATCACCCCAGGAAAAGAAGAAGAACAGTGTGCCATGACCTACACAGCACCAATCAACGGCGAGCCTAACTCCGCCCGACTGCCTGATCGTGTCAGGATGGGGCACAGGTGAACGCTTACGAAAAATCTCGTCATTCAGCTTCAGGAGTGCAGCCATGGACCACCCTGCCAACAACGGCATAACCGCCGAACATGCCCTGCAGATCCTCATCGACGGCAACCGGCGATTTATGACAGGAAGGCTCGAGCACCCCAACCATTGTGATGAGAGCCGCAAAAGCGTTGTCCGCCGCCAGGAGCCGCTCGCCGTGGTCCTGACCTGTGCGGACTCACGGGTACCACCGGTGGATATCTTCGATCAGGGTCTGGGCGATCTCTTTGTCGTCAGGGTCGCGGGCAATGTCATCGGCGACCACGCTCTCGGCAGCATCGAATACGCGGTCAAACACCTGAACACCCCCCTGGTCATCGTCATGAGCCATGCCGGCTGCGGGGCGGTGGAGGCGGTGGTCGGCGGTCTGGCTCTCGAGGGGCACATCGCCAGCCTGGTCCCGGCCATCCAGACCGCCATGAAAAAGGTGAAGGACCTAAAAGGCGACCTGATCGACAATACCTCGATCGAACTGGCCAGGCAGATCGCCGCCACCGTGGCCGGTTCGGAACCGATCATCGCCGATTTGGTGAAGAGCGGCGCGGTGCGAGTAGTGCCGGCGTTTTACAGCCTGCAGAGCGGCGAAGTGACTTATATCAGCATGTGACTCGATATGTCCTTTTCCCGAATGAATCATTGCCCCTGCAAGAGGTTTATGATCAATCGGATAAGCAAATCCTTTTGGTTCGGATCACTGGCGGCGATTAGCAGGGTCAAAGCTACCATAGCCCGATTGTCCAGCTGCAGCTTTCTCATATTTTCCCGGAGAAACAGCAAAAAAAGGAACGAGCCGATTCGCTTGTTACCGTCAACGAATGGATGATCTTTAATGAGGAAATAGAGCAGACTGGCGGCTTTCTCCTCAACACTGCCATAGAGGTCCTCGCCGCCAAAGGTTTGGCTGACAGCCCATAAAATACCCTCTAGGAGCCTGTCGGATTATGCCCTTTTTCCCCATATCTTCGTTAAACTCGAAAAAATTATCCTCGGAATATTAACCATATACCTCCGGTAATTTTTTCGAGTTTGCCTCGATCTGAGAAAAAATGCCTATAATCCGACAGACTCCTAGGCCATCACCTCGTTCCTGACCGAAGAATTCCGTAGCCTCGTCTCTGGAGTGAAGCTCGAGCTTCAATGATCCAATGGCCTGTCGAACCGATTCGAGTGCAAATACTTCACCTGGCCGATTGGCCCTGCCGACTCCAGGGAGCAAATCCTCATCATATTGCCAGAGCAGCCGCCAGGTACGAGCATAGCCTCCCACGATATCCAAAACGGCACGTCCCTCATCGTTGATCAGGTTTTGCCTGTCCAAAGTGCTTGCCAGCAGATTCAGAGTCTGACGGGCTTCCTCCAGTCCCTTTTCCGTAAGCCGCTCCCGGTTCATGGTATAGCCCACAATCAGATGATCCCGCAGAACCGAAGTTGCCCAGATACGAAAGCGAGTCGCCAAAGAACTTTTCACGCGATAGCCCACGGAAATTATCACATCCAAACTATAATGATCTATTTCACGTCGGACTTCGCGGTTGCCCTCCCGACGAACTGTTAAGAATTTCTTAATAGTTGGTCCCGGCTGCAATTCTCCTTCAGCATAGATATTTTTGATATGCATATTGATGTTGGGAACCGAGGTCTGAAACAGGTCTGCTATCAACGCCTGAGGCAGCCATACCGTATCATCCTGTAAACGCACATCAACAACAGCCTTGCCGCTTTCATCCTCGTAAACGAGCAGTTCGCCTTGTGAGTAAGTCATTTGTTCAACCTGAGGCACTGGTGAACGTTTATAGTTCATTGGTTTGTCCGCCGTTTGGTTGACCTGGTGAACGGCTACCCGGCAGTCGTATTGCTTATTCCGTTTCAACAAAAGGTATAGTACATTTTAAGTCGTGAAACAGCTTCTTTTCCTGGACTTTCTGTGAACGAAGATTACCCCGGCTGTACGGCACAAGTCATGGAACTGTAGTCGACGACCGCAAGCGATAGGGAGGAATACTGTGACGGCACCGCAATCGAAAATATTCGCCATCGGCGACATCCACGGCTGTCACCAAAAGCTTGTAACCCTGCTCCGTCGCCTCCCTTTTGACCGCCAAACGGACACGCTCGTATTTTTGGGGGATTACATCAACCGCGGACCGGAAACCGACAAGGTACTGGATACGCTCATCGAGTTGCACGAGACATGCGCCAATGCCGTGTTCCTGATGGGCAATCACGAATACGCGCTGCTCGACTACTCCTATAGCGGCGATCCGGAAGCCTTACGGGTATTGCGGGTGATGGGAATCGAAGCGACGATGGAAAGCTATAAAGCCTCTCTGCGAAGGCTACCTGATTTGGTCTGTTTCCCTGGGGCCCATAGGGAATTCCTGAAAAGTCTCAAGTTCTGCCACCTGGCCGGGAACCATCTCTTTACCCACGCCGATATCACCACCGCGGTCCTTGCCGCGGTGCGCCAAGGGCACCCCATTGCGGAGCGCGAACTCGACACGCTTCCCGGCCTGCTCTCCAGCCGGCGACTGATACGGGAAGATATTTGTTTCACAGGCAGTACTATCGTCTTCGGTCACCTGCCGTTTTTGTACCCGCTGGTGATGAGGGACCGAATCGGCATCGACACCGGTGCGGTATATGGAAATGTACTCACCGCCCTGGAGCTGCCGGCCCTGCGGTTTTACCACGCCTGAAAAGGGCCGCCGGAAAAGAAAACGGATTGCCGGCACCTCTTCGTATCGCAACGAAGCTCAGACACGTATGCCCATCCACAATGCATACGAGAGGCGGTTCTCAGGAGAAATACCGGCCGGCGTCATAGCGACCGTCGAGAAACGCCTTGGCCAGAAGAATCGGGGTTTCTTCCGTGGACATCGCCCCGTCCAAAAACCTGGAAAACCCCAGCAACCGCCCAAGCATCACCAACCGGTCGGAAACCAGTTCCTTGGGCGCCCCGCTCAGCGAAGCGGTGACCAGGTCGCCAACCACCGTGGTAAAAAAGCCATTGGCCTCGAGAACATGACGGAGAAAGAGCGCTCGACGGTGACTCCGTTCCAGACCGGCACCGCCCCCCTTGAACCGGAACCGGATATAGTTTGCCCTGGAGTCCCGGCCACAAACAGCATCCAACATGGCAAAGTGAAACTCGACTCGAGCATTGAGGTTGAGGTAATCCCGTGCCGCCAGCGCGTAATTGAAGGAGCCGGCGGCCCGGGCGCCACGGCGGTCAAGCAGGGTGCGAGAGAAAATTCCCTGCATCGCCTCGGCATCGGGAGTCTCGTGCCACCGCAGTTCCGGGGTGGTCAAGCCGTCACACAGTGCCGACAACGGCATGGACAGGACATCTTCCCTCCCCAGAGGCCGGTAGATACCCATCCGGGAGCGAAACGATGTCTTCTGCTGTCGGCGAAGACCACCACCCACATCGATGACCAGGCAGGAAAAGGGTATACCGAGATCCAACGGCCGCAGCAGCTGGCCCGCGTCTTCCATGACCATATCACCGGCATGGAACATGGCCAGAACCGCCATTTCGTGGGTATAGCGGATGATGTCATGGATGGAGCGGCATTCCATGCGGGAAAATGTCGCCCCGTAGGCATCGGTGAGATTGAGCGGCACGATCATATCCCTTAGTCTCTGCCGTTCTGCTGGAATTTGCGGGGCCTGGCCGGAGGGTCCGACGGGGCGGCCGGCCCTTTGCTCCGCCGGGCGCCTCGCCGCATTATCCTCTTTCCCCAGAACCGGACGGCTGGACTCCGGAGCGGCCACAACCGTGCCGCTCTCGGCATCCAAAATCACCCACTGCCCCTCGGCGAGGGTGGACAGGGCGGTTCGTGTACCGGTAATCATCGGCACCCCGTACTCCCTGGCAATGCAGGAGAGATGGTCGGTCGGATTGCCGACATCGATCACGGCCCCGGCACAGCTTGGCAGGTACCCCGCGGCATCGACAATGGACTGCGGCAAAACCAGTATACAGGGACTGCCGTCATCCTCCGGGAGGGTTGTGCCCAGACGCTGCAGTTCAGCGGTGGAGTGGACCAGGCGTGCTCGACCGACCGCCTTGCCGGCCACGGCGCAGGTGCCCCGCACCAGGGGCACGGCTGCTGCCGGCAAACGAATCCTTTTGCCTTTGCTGTGTGCAGTCAACCTCAGCGAACGGGTTTGCAGCAGTGCCACCTTACCGGATCGCGAGAGCGCCCACTCCACATCCTGCGGCCCTCCTTCGAGGCTCTCGAGAAGTTCTCCGGCATGGACCAGTTCCGCCAGGATGTCCAGACTGAGCAGGGGCTGCCGAGCCTCCCGCTCCGGTACCGGCTCCATCCGCAGACCTCCCTCCTCCGCCTGCACTTCGCGCATCGTTTTCCGGGGGATCTGCACGTCATCCATCAATGCCGCCCAATCCATCGCCTCCCCGGCTCGACCGGAACCGGTGGCATCCTCGATCACCGTTCGCCGCGGGCGGTACAGATCGGCGGGTACGGCGCCACCGACAGCCATGGTCCCCAACCCGGGGACGGCGCTGATCAGCATCCTTTCGCTTTCCGGATTCGACGGATCACGGGTGAAGAGCACGCCGGCACATGCGGCATCCACCATCACCTGGCACAAGACGGCAAGATCGAAATCGATCGGCGATAGTCCGGCGTTGAGACGATAGGATATCGCCCGAACGCTGAAACCGCTGGCCAATACCTCCCGGTAGGCGTTGAAAAGGGCGTCGATTCCCCGAATATTCAGCAGTGAGCTGAACTGCCCGGCAAAAGAAAATTCGGCGCTGTCTTCGGAAACCCCGCTGCTCCGCACGGATATGGCCGGCAGGGATCCGCCTTCTCCCGACTGTTTGGTTTGCAGCTCGCGATACGCATCGGCCAGCGCCTTGCCGATCTCCGGTGGCAGCGGGCTGGTCAGGATCATCCGGCGAATCCTTTCGGCGGCCGCGGTTAGCTCCTCTTCGTTTCGCTCGACCCTGTTCAGCTGCTCCTGGATATGAGTCGCAGCTTCCCCTGGGTAATGAACTTTTTACCCATGGCCGTGGTACAGACGAAACCATCGGGAACCGGCAAAGCCATTTCCGAGCCTGGCGAGGTTGGCCGCCTTCCTTCCCGCCTGGGCAACAGGGTCGGCCCCACCTTCTCGAGCGGCAGACAGTACCGGTCGGCAGGGGGCGATTTTCCACTATGGGTCGACAAGTTCCATGACACCATTGGCCAGCTTCCCATGCAGCGCATAAGCGGAGTATGGGCGTCGATGGAAACAGATCGAGGCCATCGACCAACTCACCGGTAACACTCAACAGTTCCTCGGTGGCGGCACGGATCTCCGCCTCGTGCCGTGGCTCAACAGGCTGTCGATGGTCACCAACGACTCGAGGCCGTGCCGTATTCCCAGAAAAATTAAAGCATGGTAACGGGCCTTGAGTTGGGTCAGGCCCTGCTGTTCCCGCAGATGTTGCGGGAACGAAGGGCGGTGATCAACTCTCGATCATTGGTTCGCACTTGAGGAGGGAGACGGGAACGAATCCGTGACGGGTCCAGCAGTCGACGATTCGGATCCGCCGCATTGACCGACGGATCCCGATTGCTGTCATAGGCCTCGGTAACCGCCTCGTGATATCGGCAGAGGAACGTATCGGAAAAAAACTGAATAGTGCCCTGTTTCCGCATCGCTGTAGACAAGTGTCTCTCTGTCGCGAAAGGTGGTCAAGGCTCCGAGGATATACAGGGCGATTCGCACTATGATGGCGCCGCCAGTTTGAGCCGATGACCGCCGAGTCTCCTTTGACCATCACCTTGAAATCCATGGCCGGTACCTGACTGATAGACTTCACCCTGCGGCCGCGCCGCTCAGGACCGGCTAGGCCTCCGGTAAAGCGAAAGTAGACGTAGTCGCGGTTGACGTCGCCGCCAAGATGCGCATCGACAGCGCTGAAATGATACCCGAGCCGCAGACTGAGATTCAGATAGTCACGGCTTATGATCGCCAGGTTCTCTCCAAGAAGGCCCGACGACGGACCGCTCAACATGCCCATGGACCTGGGACGCTGGAAATGATGTGCCTCAACCCGAGCGAGGGCAGGTCATCGGCCGCAGCTTCCGGCTCAGGAGTCCGTCAAGAAAGGCGGGAAAAGGGCTCCGAGCGGATCGCCGTCCGTGTCGGTTCGTGAGCGGTATCCGCGGCCAGCCCGCCACCGATATCGAGCACCCGGATATCATGGACACCTCGAGCTGCATACGCCTGGTGCGCACGTAATAGAGCTCGGGACGTCGTTCCTGAAAATGGGCGAGTTCCTCGACCGCTTTTTCATGGGAAAAATGATGATGTCGTGAAACGTTCGACAGCCGGCCGGCGTAAAATTGGCAGCCTCCGGATCGATGAGGTTCAGGGGATGATGACCGCAGCAGGCACCGCAATATCCGGTATTCTATGAGCCGCGACAGATCCATTCCCCCGCGCCGCGGGCTAACAGCAATTCCAGTACACCTATGTAGACGGCGATCTCTCCGGCATGAACCGTCACTTCTTCCCTTCAGCAGCAGGCCGCAGGCCCGTGAAGCCCCGAAGATCGCGGGAAGACGAAGCTCTCTTGCCACGGGGGCCAGATGACCTGTCGCGTTCCCGATTCAGTGACTACGGCGGCGGCCCTTCAGGATCGCCGTAGCTGCGGCGAGGCCACTCTCGCCACGGCAATACCGCCCGAAGGGAGATCTTGCGGCGCCATCTCATCGGTCACATGCACCACATTACCCGCCGCGATGCCCAGCTGCACCGGCGTGCCGTCACGGCAGAGAACTTCCGCGGCACCAGTTCCCCAGCGAGGAGCTCTTCGCTTATCGCGTCGGCAGCGGCTCGGACCGGGGCGAGCCGAGTGATGCGGCAATTGCCGTCCGGCCGTCGTTCCCATTCAACCTCCACCGGTGCGCCCGACATCGCTCGAGAAAATAGAGGTCTTGACCAGACTTCTGGTTCTCGAGTCTTCGAGCACGCAGACCCTCGCCCAGGCTACTTTGTCCGGCAGCGCGTCCGTCGCCTCCCGGCCGACGGCGAAGAAGCCCGGCGGAATGCGGGCTTAATGACTTCACAGATCATAAGGATAATTCCGCCGAAACAGCAGGATGTCGTTCTGGTCACTGCCGGGGACATGGGAGGTAAGGGTCATGCCATCGACCAGGCCGACACTGCCGCCCCGGGTCCGCACGGTTCCGATAACGGCCTGGCGCTGAACTCCCCGGACAAAGGCGACGAACATCGCCGGAGCCTGATCGCTGCCGGCCTGTTTTTTCTCGACACACGGCCGCACCACGCGTTCGAGACA
>CAVUXQ010000022.1:0-182605 GCA_963745265.1 uncultured delta proteobacterium | reverse complement strand
TATTCAACGGTCCGAACGATTTCGAGGTCATCGGGAAGCAGGCCACCGCCACTGTCGCTGCCGGCATTCTTCGGGTTCGGATCGATAACGGTGATTCCGCAGACCCGGGCTATCGATCGCGCCAGCCGAACGAGGTCGTTGCGGTCGAGCTGATCCGCCCGTCCGAAGCTGTGGATGATCCGAGCGACCGTGGTGTTGGTTTCCGGATTCCTCTCGTTATGGGCAAGTTGGAGATACTCGGTAACGGTGCCGTTCTTATTTTTTCTTTTCGTAGTGCGCAGGTACATGATTGCCCACTTCGTTAGCGTGTACGGAGTTATATTTCAAGAGCTAAGTTGCAAAACGTATGCCCACAAGTTTTGGCGATTTTTAGCGACCCAAAATTCCATGCATGCGTAATTGCGCCATATGTTATCTAGCAATGTTGCGAAATGCGCCCACAGCCCGCAAACCCAGGTAAAGGCTCTGTACAGGAAAAGCGCATGTCGACACTTCTTTAAAGAAGAGTCTTTCTTCACAGAGACTTTGCTATTACAGTGGTAATTAAATTGGGCAATTTTCTGTTAAAACGTTATACTGAGCAAGGTGAATACTATGAAAATATCGTCAAATCACATCCTTCATAAACGCCTTGCTGCATGCGATTACTGCGTACCGTCTGTCGCAGCTTTCAAATCGTGCACTGGACCCGGCCTCTCACAGAACCTTGCTTGCGCTACTCACGCACACGACTCCTCATCACTCCGTTCACTTCGACGTGAGCAGATCCACCCTTATGCGAGGAACCGTCAGAGGGTACTTCTTGAGCAGCTTCTCAAATTTCTCCCACCTCATGTACCTCCTCTTGCCGCGGCGGTTGAGCCATTTGAACATCAGTTGCCGGACCTCCAAGGCGAATCGATTGATTCCCCGCGAGTTGTCGGTCACCACATAGTAGGCTATATGCCCCCTCAGCTCCGGGGTGGTCAGCTTAAGGTTCATCTTCAGACAATCTTTAAACGCTCGCAGCTTGGCTCTGAATATCCCCTCTTCAAGAATTCCGGCTTTCAGCAAACGCGTCATGTAACGCAGCACTCGCTTGTCTCCAATGCGGTGTCCAAGGAATTCCATCAACCAGTCGTGATGGAGTGTCTTCTTGATGACGATTGTTGTAATGTGGCACCCTTTCCTCCGGAGGAACTACTTGCCTTCATCGATACTATTACGCCATCCGACTCTCTGACGCCCGCTTGCCTTTCCCCCTCTGTTATCAGTTGTCCAGCATACTCGCTTCTCTGCGAGAGTCCTCAGGATCTCCCGCGTTTCCGCATATTCGCCATGCCCGACATGCCATGCTCTCCGCCTCGGGGGAAGCGGTTCCAGGCTCGCCAACCTGTCGCCTGTCCCGTGTTGATTTCCGACCGTTCAAAGCCGTCATTCTTCCCATTGGTAATTTCGGGGCTAAATAACTTTAGCATTTCGGTTTACGACTTGTCTGCTCGATGTCCTACACTTAAGCCTCGGGGTCACCCCCTGCCCCCCCCCCAGGTCCAAGAACTCTCTACTCGGTGCATGGCTAGCCCTTCCGAGACGAGATATCCACCCGTTAAAGCATGCGACCTAGCCCAGCCGCACTGAACGTTTACATTTTTTTTCACTATCACAAGCAAAACTCAGAGCCAATAGTTTCCTAATGCTTCAGGAACGTAGATTGAAAATGTTAATATGACTGTTATAGAATCGGACCGGACTGGAATGCTTTCTATTCTTACGAAAGAGCCTTCTTTTGCGTTTGTAGTCCTTTATATTGTTGCGTGGTTTACACAAATTACAGAGCGTTGGGCGCACTGGACTGGGGGAGTGAGAATAGAAGCTGTTCTGGTGGCAATCCTCCTGATTTTCGTTTTTACGACCATATCTTCAAAGCGTAAAGAAGCACATTATAAAGCCGGTTTTACACCTTATTTGGTATTATATTTTGCTGTTCTCTTGTTTCAAGTATTTCACTCTTGGGATGTCGCACGATCGTGGTACTTTTTTTCAAATAGAGTGATCAAATTTTCCATGATGGCTTTGTTCATAAGTTATTTCACGGATAGCACCGATAAGCTGAAGTGGGTCCTTTTTGCATATTTGTTTGCATGCTTTAAAATCACAGAGGAAAGCTTTCTGGGAGGAATCACGGGGACTCTGGTATGGTATAATCAAGGCATACCAAGACTGCATGGAACCACAGGGATGTACGGAGATCCCAATTCACTGTCTCAGCTTGCTTTAGGAACTCTGCCTTTCATTTATTATCTATATCCCTTGATGAAAAAAAAGTTGTCGAAAATTTGCTTGACCATTCTTCTACTGTTTTCAATGTACTGTATCATTTATTCAGGATCTCGAACCGCATATCTTGGATTGATTTGCATCGCCATGCTTGTTTTTGGAAAGCATCCACAAGAAACAAAAAAAGAATAATTATTGCATTCATGATAGGCTTGTCGCTAATACTTATTTATACACCCAAAGCATACAAACACCGCTTTGATACAATTTTTGCTGGGAAGGAGATCGTGGGTCATTCTAAAGAACACCGGATTCGCATGTACGGAAGAGGTTGGGAAATATTTAAGAAGTATCCTTTTGGTGTAGGAGTAGGAAATTTTCCTCTGGCTCATTTCAAATATTATCACAGTCACCAAGAAATGCACTGTTTATACTTGGAGGTTCTGACACATCTCGGAATTCAAGGTTTTATAATCTTTATGCTGTTGATTGCAAAAATATCTTCCGTGCTCTGGCAATTAAATAAAAAGCTTAAGGGGCTGATTTATAGAGCAAAAACTCGTATAGAGTGGAAGAGGCAGCTTGAAGAATTGAAATTCTTACAGGCAACGATTCGCTCACTTACCGTTTATTTCTTGTTGCGACTATTTGTGGATCTTTTTGGGATGGATTTATATGGTATCTGTTGGTGGTTTGTCATTGGAATTGCCTCGGCCGCCACTTTTGTGACCAGTACTATTCAGGAACAAATGCTTTAACTTTCAGAATATATAAGGAATATTGTAAAAATGGTTAAACGGGTCGTAGCCACAGACGTTTTTCGTGGGCTGCGGTACTTGGTTTCATTCTTTGACACACTTTAAAGTGGTCATACTATTAATCGTTTACCAGCCGACATTGAACAAGCGGAAAAAAGGTCCAATCCGGGCCGGACCAAGCCCAGCGATCATACCGGTGAGAAAACGAATTTAGAAGCAAGAAAAGCAAGGTGGAGAACGACTGTGCCCAGCAACGGAGACGCGCATTGCACTGCTGCAGAGGGTTCCAGTCGAGGTATCGAGACGTAAGAACGTTTGCATAATCCCGGCAGTCCTTCGGCGCGTGGCGCGATACATCCTGGCTAGGTAGTTTCCATCCGAAAACTAGGGATTTGGTTCGAAATCGAGGGTTCGCAAATTTTTACCACAGGCATATAATTGATATTCCGAGGGTTAAATTTTTCAGTGCAACGAAGATTTTCGGAAAAATAGCCATTTCTGAATGGATACCAGATTGGCGCTTCATTAAAACATTGACATATTTAGTTACTACTGCCTTACGTAAGGAACTATCTTATTTACCAGGAGGTTCCTCTTATGGCACGGAAAAGCAATAGACCAAAAATCAACCTGACAGAAGACCAAAGAGATGCACTTGAGCAAATCTCGAGAAGCAGAACTGCGCCAACCAGAGAAGTTGAACGGGCGAAGATCATTCTCAGATACGCATCGAAAGAGAGCATTGCGTCCATTCAAAAAAACATGGACGTCAGCAGGCCAACCATCTACAAGTGTATAGACAAAGCTATCGCCGCAGGACCGGAGCGCGGACTGAAGGATTTTCCTCATTCGCCGAAGCAGCCGGTAATTACAGAAGAAGCGAAAGCGTGGGTTGTCAATCTTGCTTGCACTAAGCCAAAGAAAATCGGTTACGCGGCCGAGGTCTGGTCTCAAAGTAAACTGGCGGAACATGCAAGAAAGTTTGCTCCTGAAACTGGGCACACCTGTTTGAGTCGTGCTTCCAAGGCCACAATCCATAGAATTCTTAAAGCTCAAGCCTTGCACCCCCATAAAGTCAAATATTATCTCGAGAAGCGTGATCCGGCTTTTGAACAAAAAATGCAGGATATCCTCTGCGTCTATCAAGATGTTAATTTTCAAAACGATACAGTCAAATCAGGTTCCGAGGTTCCAGAAATGGTGACCATTTCGGTGGACGAAAAGCCTGGTGTCCAAGCTATCAAAAATATTGCCAATGATCTTGCTCCGGTGGCTGGTGAGCACTCGGCTATCGGTAGTGATTATGAATACAAGCGCTTAGGTACTCTTTCTAATTGGCAGTTCTTGATCTCCACACTGGCCGTGTGATCGCACAAGTACATGACCGCCACCGAAGCAGAGAATTTATCTCGTTGCTAAAAGAGGTTGACGCCTACTATCCGCCGGAGACGATTATTCGCATCATTCTAGATAACCATTCCTCGCATGTCTCAAAAGAGACTATGGCGTTTTTAAAGACAAAGCCCAACCGGTTTGTTTATGTCCATACTCCCAAGCATGGCTCATGGCTCAATTTGGTAGAAACACTTTTCGGCAAAATGGCCCGAACGTTTCTCCGCCATATCAGGGTTGAATCAAAAGCCGAACTGCAGGATCTAATCATGAAAGGTATCGCGGAGATTAATGCTGCTTTTGTGGTACATCGTTGGAAAAAGTTAGATGAAGGTAACATAGTTGAAATGTAAGCATATTTATGAAACGAAATACTAGGTAGCAGATGGGGGCGTGCCCCCCCTTCCAATAGCCACGGAACCCCTTCGGGTACAGAGGGTCCAAAGCGGCATTCAGCGCCGGGTACGGCGCGGCCCTACATGCTCTGCCACGATCGGCGCCACTTCTCGGAATGGCTTGAAAATTTTTTCGGCTTCTTCGAGGGGGAGGGCGGACCAGTGGACCACGGTCACCACGTGGGTATTGCCTATCCGACCCTCCGGGATGAACGGCAACGACCGCGCGGTTTTCGGTCCAGCCACGCTGATATGGTTCTCCAACCTCGCCGTATTGAACGTCTCCGGCATCATGCGGCAGCCCCAAGTACTGGCCGCAATGCTATCATGCAATCTCCTTTTTCCTGCATGAAGGCCATCGTTGATTTCATGATGCCAAGTATGCTGGTCGCCTGCGAGAGGCACATTGCCAATTAGGCATTGATCGATTAGGACATGCAGGGCATGGTAGCGTGGCGCCGCGAAATCGTTGCTCGGTTTCCGCTTTTGACCTGGGCGTGGCTGTTTACGAACCGCCGCCGGAGGACTCGTCGGAATGCCTTTCCATCGGCGCCCTCTACTTCTGGCGTCATCCCGAGCCTGCTTGCGCCAACCTGTGGGGCACTGGAGAACGTTTACAGTTCCTTGGATTTGCCAGCATTTGGTCGACCCAGTGAACGGTTTGATTCTCCGACGTTTACATTGGAGGTCCAGAATGTTATAGGTTAGCTCTATAAAGTTAGGCGTCCCTCTTCTTGACCGCGACTCAATTCGACAATATTTTATGAATAATCCTGCTCTTCCCCTGTGTGATCGGGGCAAAGGACAATCTCTGGCGTGTCAGGGACACCTGGTTCAATCGTGGGCAGGACCATTGATAAAACACTCTTAGTTTGACATACTTCTGAGAGCAGCCCACGAAGTGTCAGAGGGACAACCTAAATTCTGCCTGGTAATACCGGGGGAGGGTGGAGAAAAGGGAGGTACTGGGGGAGCAAATCAAGAGACTGGGGCTTGAAAATCATGTGATGATGGCGGGTTACATCAAAAGTGCGTGTCATCATCTTCCCCTCTTTCGCATGTTCGTCTTTTCCTCACCAACCGAGGGATTTCCCATTGCAATCCTTGTAGCTATGAAGGCCGGTGTGCCGAGAGTCGACACCAATGCTGGGGTGTCCCGAAATGCTAGAAAGCAGTAACGAGGGCATTCTGCTGAAACCGAGTTGCACGTTTGAATTATCAGCAGGGATTCGGCAAATGATTGAGGATAATTGCCTGGCACATGCCTGGTCGACCGGGCAAAACGCCTTGTGGTTAACTGGGACTTACCAAGGAGCCTCTCGGATTATAGGCATTTTTTATCGGATTGAGGCAAACTCGAAAAAATTACCGGAGACATATACTTAATATCTCGGAGTCTCACTACGTACGCTTAACCGGAAAATGATTTTTTCGTGTTTAACGAAGAGAAGAGGGAAAAGGGCTTATTCCGACAAGCTCCGAGAACAATGACAATTAACTACCTTGAAACTTAAAAAGTTTCTTAACTTGCCATTTACTGAAAGTTAGCATCGATGAACCTGAAAAACAAAAAGATACTTGTAACCGGTGCCGATGGATTCATCGGCTCTCACCTTACCGAGGAACTTCTGCGAAGAGGGTACAATACAAGGGCATTTGTGTTCTACAACTCATTCAATTCCTGGGGCTGGCTTGACTGCCTCGATCGAGAGCTGCTGAACTCTCTGGAAGTGTTTTCGGGAGACATCCGCGATCCCCATGGGGTAAAGCAGGCTATGAAAGGTTGCGATGTAGCTCTCCATTTAGCAGCGCTCATAGCCATTCCATATTCGTACCACTCTCCCGACACCTATGTGGATACCAATATCAAAGGGACATTGAACGTAGTCCAGGCCGCCAGGGAGTTAGGAGTGGAAAAGGTAGTACACACATCCACCAGCGAGGTCTACGGCACGGCACAATTTGTACCGATTACCGAAGAACACCCTCTACAGGGACAATCACCCTACTCTGCGTCCAAGATTGGTGCCGATCAGATTGCCATGTCATTTTATTCCTCCTTCGATACCCCCGTCGCCATCATCAGGCCATTTAACACCTATGGCCCAAGGCAATCTGCAAGGGCATTTATCCCTACGGTTATTACCCAGATCGCATCAGGCAAGCGCACCCTCAAACTAGGGGCTTTGCATCCGACCCGAGATCTCAACTATGTTGCCGACACCGTCTCCGGCTTTATTGCAGTAGCCGAAAACTCTAATTCGATAGGGCAAGTCATCAACGTCGGCAGCAACTATGAAATTTCCATGGGCGAAACCGCCGCCATGATTGCTGAGATAATGGATGCCGAAATTGAAATCGAGACGGATTCCACGCGGCTCCGACCGGCTAAAAGTGAGGTGGAAAGGCTCTGGGCGGATACGTCAAAAGCCCAGAGCCTCTTACAACACGAAGCGCATTACGCAGGAAAGGATGGCTTGCGAAGAGGACTTGCCGAAACGGTGGAGTGGTTTACAGTTCCGGAGAATTTAAAGCTGTACAAACCCGATATCTTTAACATTTAAAAGACGCAAGGTGATTGAGAGATGATCCCGTTGTCGATTCCTTCCCTGAGAGGAAACGAATGGAAATACGTTAAAGATTGCCTGGACACGGAATGGGTATCCTCGGCAGGAAAGTACGTCGAAAAATTCGAAGCGGATTTCGCTGACTATGTAGGCAGCGCCCATGCAATCGCTTGCGTTAATGGAACGGCCGCGCTGCAGGTGGCACTCCGGCTTGTCGGAGTGGCTCCTGGGGACGAGGTCATAGTTCCTACCTTGACTTTCATTGCAACCATCAACGCGGTAAACCATCTGGGCGCTAAACCGGTCTTTATGGACTGCGACGAGTACTACAATATCGATGTTGAAAAAACAGCCGAATTTCTCGAAAAAGAGACGGAATTTCGCGACGGAGTGACCTGCAACAAGAAAAATGGCAGGCGCATCTCGGCCATTATGCCGGTACATGTTTTTGGGAATGCAGCAAGAATGGATGAGTTGGTTGCTCTTTGTCGAAATCGTAGCATACGAATCGTGGAGGATGCGGCAGAGAGCCTTGGAACATCATATATAAGTGGAAGTCTGGCAGGCCGACACACCGGCACCGTTGGTGATATAGGCTGCTTTTCGTTTAATGGCAATAAAATCATCACCACCGGGGGTGGCGGGATGATCGTAACCGACTCGCCGACATACGCCAAAAGGGCGCGTTACCTTACCACCCAGGCAAAGGACGATCAGGTACGTTACGTTCACAATGAAATTGGCTACAATTTTCGGCTCACTAATGTCCAGGCCGCCATCGGGGTGGCTCAGATGCAACTCCTCCCGGAATTTCTTGAGGCAAAGAGAAAAAACTATCTGAAATACCGGGAAGTTATCAGCGAGATCAACGGCATTGTTTTAGCGGATAGCCCATCCTATGCAAGGAATAACCACTGGATGTGCGCTTTACAGATTAATCGAAAGACGTTTGGCAGAGACCGTGAGCAAACAATGCAACATTTAATGAATCATGGCATTCAAACAAGGCCCGTCTGGCATCTGAATCACTTGCAGCGCCCCTACTATAATTGCCAATCTTACAAAATAGACAAGGCAGGCGAGCTGTACGAAATAACGCTTAACATTCCCAGTAGTACTAACTTGAAAGAGAGCGACATTGATTTCATAACCGATAGGCTACGCCATGGATAACATCGTTGTAATAGGCGGCGGTGGACATGCCAAGGTACTTGTCAGCCTACTGAAAAAAACCACGTTTACTTTGGTAGGATATACCGATAACCACGATCTAGGTCCACTTTTGGGAATAGCGTACCTCGGTGATGACCGAATTCTTCCCGAACTTATCGACAAGCACGGACATTGCCAAGCATGCATAGGCTTAGGGAAAATAGATGCATCTCAATTCAGACTCGACTTGCAGAACCGATTCGAAGCAATCGGAATCAGCTTCCCGGTCATAATCTCACCCAATGCAGTGGTGAACGAGGAAGTAGATATCGGCAAGGGGACAGTCGTCTATGATGGAGTGGTGGTCAACTCTGGTACCGAGATCGGCAGAGCATGCATCCTGAACACAAACTGTACCGTTGAACACGACTGTCGACTTGGACACAATGTCCACATCGCACCGGGGGTTACACTCGGCGGTGGGGTTACCATTGGTAACAATACCATGATCGGAAGCGGGGCAACCATAATCCAATATCTCTCCATCTGTGAAGATTGTTTGATTGGTGCGGGATCGACGGTAGTGAGCAATATTACCATTCCCGGAACCTATGTGGGGAGCCCCGCAAAGAGGATCAACTAATGTTTAACCAACCGGGTACCCAAATTAATTCTCTTGCGCTCTATACCACTATATATCCCGGCGTTGAGAAATACCTGCCGGATTGGTACCACTCAGTGAGGACGCAAACCGACCAGAACTTCACGCTCTGGATAGGACTTGACAGCTTGACAGTCAAATCTGCCATCGATGCGGTGGGGATGGATCCAAAAGCAACCTGGGTGCCGGCCGCTCCTGGTGACTCTCCGGCCCAAGTTCGGCAACGCGCGCTGGAGAGCCTGGTGGAAACTTGCGATGGAGTTGTGCTGGTCGACAGTGACGACATCATGCATCCTACCCGTGTCGCTTCTGCCCGCCAGTCTCTCAGGACTGCCGACCTCACCGGATGCGCCCTGCGATTTGTTGATCAGGGTGGAGAAGATATGGGCATTTCCTTTAGATTGCCTGCTCAAACCAGCCCGGAGGAAATTCTGCCAAGGAACAACGTATTTGGTCTTTCCAACTCGGCCTTCCGCTCCGAGGTGCTGCGCCGCTGCTTACCGATCCCGGCCGACGTGGTTCTCGTGGATTGGTATCTTTCGACGCAAGAGCGTGGCTGTTGGGGGTAAAGTTTGATTTCGAAGACGACATTCGGATGGACTACCGGCAGCACAGGACAAACATGGCACGGGTTAGGCCCCCTTTTTTCCAGGAGCAGATCATCAGTGACTGTCAGCTCGTGCGGCATCACTATCAGGTATTGCGGACCACGCCCCTTACCGGAGCAATAGCCGATCGCTTTGCCATACTGGAAAGGGTGGTCTCGGAAGTAGAAGAATTCCACAACCGTATCGTTCTCAACCCGACAATGCTCGATCAGTATGTCGAAGCCCTTAACAATCTTGAACTCGCCCCGCTTTGGTGGTCAACGGTTGCCCATCCCGCGTTGCAACATATGTGGGCGTCCCGAAAGGAGAAAAGATGAATAGCATGAAATTGGGAGATGTTGCGATTGGCCCTGGTAATCCTCCTTATGTTATAGCTGAGATCGGTTCCAACCATAATGGCGACTTGACCTTATGCCGACGTCTCATAGACGCCGCTGCAGAAGCCGGCGCCAATGCCGTCAAATTCCAATCCTGGACGGAGACCTCACTTATTGCAAAGGAAGAGTATGACCGAAACACCGATTATTCCGACAAGAAGAAGCACTTCGGTTCATTAAAAGATATGGTCAAAGCTTACCAGTTCACACCTGAACAGCACTTGGAAGCTAATGAATATTGCAAAAAACGCGGGGTTACCTTCTGCTCAACCCCCTTTTCTCCAGACGAAGCCGATCTGCTGGAAAAGCTGGATGTGCCATTTTTCAAAATTGCATCCATGGACATTGTCAACCCACCGCTGTTGCGGCATGTTGCCCGCAAAATGCGGCCGATGCTGATTTCCACGGGTATGGCTACACTTGCTGAGATAGAGCAGGCCGTTGAAACGGTAAGGAGTGAAGGCAACCAACAGATTGTGCTGCTCCATTGCGTCTCCATTTATCCTCCCGATTATGAGATGCTCCATCTCAAAAACATGGAGACACTGAACAAAGCGTTCGACCTGCCGGTGGGCTTCAGCGACCATACCTTGGGGACTGCCATATCACTGGCAGCCATCGCGCTCGGCGCCTGCATCGTCGAAAAACACTTCACGTTAGACCAGGACATGCCCGGATGGGACCACGCGATTTCAGCGAATCCGGAACAGTTGAAGACAATCACCCAGGAGGGCAAGAACATAGTTACGGCATTAGGGAGCAGCAGGCGCATCATAACTGAAGCTGAACTGGAAAAACGCACGAAATTCCGCCGAAGCCTGGTGGCGAGATGCGATCTGAAACCCGGGCACGTGTTGGCCGAGGTTGACCTGGATGCCAAACGTCCCGGAACCGGCATTTCTCCAACGGAAATCACCTATGTCCTTGGGCGTACGTTAAAAAAGATGATTAAAGAAGACCAGGTACTTCGCTGGAACGACCTGGCATGAAGAATCAATTCCGAATGTTTTAGATATAGCCGAAGGTGAATCATGAATAAATACGATAATGGCGCACGTATCCAAAGTACACTCATATCTCCGACCGCCCCAATCTCCGAGGCAGTGGTTCGGTTGGAGAAGACAGGCATCGGAGTACTCACACTCTGTGGAACCGGAATGAAGCTTATCGGTCTCTTGACCGATGGCGATGTACGCCGCGCCATTATGCGTGGGATATCCCTGGACGATCCTTGTAAAACCATCGCCAGCCTAACTCCAATCACGGTGGAGAATTCAATCGCCGGCGGTGATGCCCTTCACCTGATGAACAAATACGACATCGATCACCTTCCTGTAGTAGATGGTGAAGGGAAATTGCTTAAACTGCTGATACGAAAAGATCTGGTTCTCGAGGAAAAAGTTAGGGAAAGCGCACGGAAACGGCTGGACAGCGTGATCATATCTCCAGACATTTCCATATCGGACGCTATTTCCTGTCTTGATCAGGCGGGAACAGGAGCACTTCTTCTCTGTTCCGGTGAAGGAAAACTGGTCGGCATTCTCACTGATGGGGATATAAGAAGGGCTATCCTTAAAGGTCTCTCCTTCCAACAGAGCTGCACAACTATCGCCAACCGCGACCCAATTACAGCAAAATATCCTACCCTGGCAGAGGATATCCTCGACATCATGGACCAGCACGACATCAGCCACTTGCCAGTAGTGGACCAGAAAGGGACCATTAAGGAGTTTTATCTGCGCAGGGACTTGGTCAATCCTGGGCAAATGGGGCTCTCGGCAGTTGTGATGGCTGGCGGATTCGGAAAACGTCTGCTTCCTCTCACAAAGCAGGTCCCCAAGCCCATGTTACCGGTAGGAGATAAACCACTTCTCGAGCTGACCATCGAGCAGTTGCGCTGTTCCGGGATAAAAGACATGAGCCTGACAACCCATTATCTACCGGAAAACATCGTGGAACACTTCGGCAATGGCGATGCCTATGGCGTCAGACTTAGCTATGCCAAAGAAGACCATCCGATGGGAACCGCCGGAGGTTTAAAACTACTGAAACGACCGGACAGCCCGTTCCTTGTCATTAACGGCGACATACTTACGGGGGTTTCTTTTCAGGAGATGTTTCGTTACCACCGCAAAAACAACGCCGAGATCACCGTAGGCGTTCGTAAATACGAGATACAGGTGCCTTTCGGGGTTGTGGAGTGCGACGATGCCAGGATAACGGGGTTGAAGGAGAAGCCATCTCTGGCCTTTTTCATCAACGCTGGTATCTATATCCTTGATCCCAAGGCATGGCATTCAATTCCGGATGGCCAGCGCTTCGACATGACCGATTTGATACAGAAGCTGCTGGATGAGGGGCGAACGGTGGTCAGCTTCCCGATAATTGAATACTGGCTTGATGTGGGCCGACATGATGATTACCTCAAGGCCCAGGATGACGTGCGTAATGGAAAGATATCTCAGCAGGCCGGTAACCAGCGGTGAGAGACGTAATTTTGGACAACACATTCTTTAACTGCGGTGCGGCCATGCACAGACTGATGAGGGAATTGTTTCCCATATGCCGGAGCATAACCGGCAACGGGGTGCGACAAACTCTGGAGATCATCAAGAGGTTCATCCCTATCGAGACCTTTGAGGTCCCTTCAGGAACCAGAGTGTTTGACTGGACCATCCCGAGGGAATGGAACATCCGTGATGCGTGGATTGCTGATGAAAGCGGCAGGAAGATCGTCGACTTCAAGGAAAACAATCTACACGTCGTCGGTTACTCCGTACCAGTCGACAAGACCGTCCCGCTCTCAGAGCTCCAGCAACATCTTTATTCACTTGAGGCCCAGCCTGATGCCATCCCTTACATTACATCGTACTATCAAGAACGATGGGGATTCTGCCTGAAGCACAACCAGAGGACAAGGCTCGAGAACGGAAATTATCGCGTGTTCATAGACAGCGATTTGCAGCAAGGACACCTCACGTACGGTGAACTCTTGATACCGGGTGCAACTAAGAAAGAGATTTTCCTGTCGACTTATGTCTGCCACCCCTCTATGGCCAATAACGAGCTCTCCGGGCCCGTGGTTACAACGATGCTGGCAAGATGGATCGCCAGCGAGACACGCCGTTACAGTTATCGGATCATCTTCATTCCTGAGACCATTGGTTCTATAACCTATTTGAGCAGAAATTTTGATTCAATGAAGAAAAGGATAGTCGCCGGGTTCAACATCACCTGTATAGGTGACGACAGGGCCTACTCCTTCCTCCCTTCCAGAAAGGGAGGAACTCTTGCCGACAGGGCAGCCATCAGCATCCTGAAATCCAGACATCCCGATTTTGTCAGTTACTCCTTCCTTGAACGCGGCAGCGATGAACGTCAGTATTGCAGTCCAGGAATAGATCTTCCGGTGGCTTCAGTAATGCGTTCCAAATATGGAACCTACCCCGAATATCATACCTCCCTTGACAATCTTGACCTGGTTACCGCAACGGGTTTGCAGGGAGGGTTCGAAGTTTTGCGGGAATGCATCGAACTCCTCGAAAGAAACAGGATCTATCGAAACAAATACCCCTGCGAGCCAAAACTGGATAAGCACGGTCTCTATCCGACTCTCGGCATGAAGGATTCTAGTCAACAGGTCGAAGACCTGGTAAACTTTACCGCATATGCTGACGGCTCCAGTGATTTAATAGAAATAAGCGACATCATCGGTGTGCCTGTTCAGGATACCTATCCCATAGTCGACGCACTACTCGCCGCCGGCTTGCTGGAGGAAATCTGCTGAATTGTCGCTGCGAGCTGGTTACCGCATAACTCGAGCCGATAACAGCTTGCGATTCTATAATAAATCTTCATTAAGCCAAGGAGAATCAAATGGCAAGCACTGTATATATAGTACACTGCATAGATACAGAAGGTCCATTGTACGAATCCCTCGACGCCACGTTCGAACGACTTAAGGAAATCTTTCATATTGAGCTGCAGCCTAGTGTAGAGTTGCTCCGACGGCTGCAACGGGGTGAAGTGGATCTGGGCGGCTTGGAGGAGGCGGTAAAACGGGTTGTGGATCCCCATCTTCTTGCCTATAACGACACCTGGGACAAGGTCGACGCGATGTTGACCGACGCCATGTCAACTACGTTCAGAGAAAAAATTAAGGATAGCTTCGGAAGAGGCTGGATATATAACTGGTTTTGTGTGGATCATGTGGATTATGAGATCAATCCCCGTCGGCGAGATATGGGGTATCATAACATTTACGACCATTACCGTGGAATTATCCGCGATCTGGATTCCCCTCAAGACAGCGTGCATCTGCATTACCATCCTCAACCGTTCCGACGTGAGGCCCACCGCTGCGCGACCCACTGGTGGGCGGCCTCCAACAGTCTCTTTCAGGTGCTTTCCCGGCGGGTCATAGATCGCCAATGGTTTCCCGTCGCCTTGAGGCCAGGATACCACGTTATCCGTCCGGACAGCCACTGGTTCCTTGAACAGTACATGCCCTTCTGCTATTCCAATCAGGGCATTGCGCTGGACAAGAGCGACACCTCCCAATTCGGTCTGACGAGCGGTCGGTATGGCGACTGGCGCAGGGCACCCTGCACATGGGAACCCTATCACCCTTCCCATGACGACTACCAGGTTCCCGGAGATTGCAGGCGCTGGACAGCCCGTTGCCTTAATGTGGGTACGCGATACCGTCTGTTGACAGAAACTGACGTCAGACAGGCCTTCACAGAGGCTCAAAGCGGCAGGCCCGTGGTTCTTTCAGTTACCAACCACGATTTCAGGGACATGCGTCCCGACATTGATGCCACAAGGGAACTGATCCAGCGCGTGGCCGCCGATTTTCCCACAGTGCCCTATCGTTTCTCCGAGGCCGTAGAGGCCATGCGCGCATCCCTTGCCCTGCCCCATCAGCCGCCATGCGAACTGGATATCGAGATCAAAGAAGTAAGCAGGAACACCCATGTGCTAACAGTAGAGAGCAAAACCCCCACCTTCGGACCGCAGCCATGGCTGGCCCTGAAAACCGAGTCGGGAAGCTACCATTGCGACAATTTCGACATAGATATTCCCTTCCACCGCTGGCAATATGTCTTCGATGAGGACACCTTCCGCATGGAGGTGCTCAATTCCATAGGAGTCGCCGCAAACAATGCCTTTGGCACGACCACGGTGAAAGTGGTGGACCGAAAGACCGGATCCATTACAACTAAGCTGTGGAACGAAGCGAGCTGATACAGCCGGCAACTCGGTCGGCAATTGGAACGGGGTGAAGTAATTTCTGAAAAGGATGCGTAATGCAATTGCAAGACTATTCTCGACTATTCCGTCTGGATGGAAAAACCGCAGTCGTAACCGGAGCAACTGGGCTGCTCGGAAAGGAGTTCTGCAAGGGACTGGCTGCATCGGGCGCAAACGTTGCAGTGGTGGATCTGGATGAAGCATCGACTTCAGCTTTTGCCGCCGAGCTTTCACAACATCATGGAGTCGGAACTGTTGGCGTGGCCTGCAATGTGTCCGATCCCGATTCTGTTGCCTCGATGGTAAGAAGCGTGGTCGATCAACTGGGAGACATACACATACTACTCAACAATGCCGCCTCAAGATCAGAGGACATAGATGCATTCTTCGCCCCTTTTGAAAAATACTCCGTGGCAGAATGGCGGAAGATCATGTCGGTGAACATCGATGGCATGTTTCTGGTTGCCCAGGCAATCGGTGATCAAATGATTCGGCAGGGTGAAGGAGGAAGCATCGTCCAGACCGGTTCTATCTATGGCATTATGGCCTCCGACAAAAGGATCTACGAGGGGTCTTTCTACCTGGGCCGTCAGATCAACAATCCAGCCGTCTATTCCGCCTCCAAGGCTGCAGTAGAGGGTCTGAGCAGATATCTTGCCGCCTACTGGGCGAATCAAGACATCCGCGTCAACACGTTGGTGCCTGGCGGGGTGGAGAGCAGCCAGAATGAGCGCTTCAAACAGCAGTATTCCGCCCGAGTTCCCATGAACAGAATGGCCAAGCCCCATGAGATGGTTGGTGCGCTTATCTTCCTGGTCTCAGATGCGTCAAGCTATGTGACCGGCCATACACTGGTTGTCGATGGTGGTCTAAACTGCTGGTAAATATCACGACCTGAATGTAATTCTACAATTCCCACAAGATTATTAAATATAATTAAAGACAGGACGGTTAATATGAAAAATACCTGGAGGTTCAGCGGCAATGAGCTCCATTATGTTCGTGAAGTCATCGATTCGGGTTTCGGGTCGGGGACCTCCGGAAGCATGAACAACAGATTCGAGACAGCGTTTTCCAAAGAATCAGGGGTCAGGTTTGCAATCACCTTCAACTCTGGCACTTCAACCCTGCATGCAGCCTTACATGCTATCAGTGTAGGGGCGGGTGACGAGGTCATTATTCCTCCCCTTACGGTAATTAGTGACATCGATGTGGTTTTAGCGCAGAACGCCGTGCCGGTTTTTGCGGACGTCGATCCAGGAACCTTCAACATGGATCCAGCCGATATCAGACGCAAGATAAGCCCCCGGACCAAGGCGATCATGCCAGTGTCACTGTACGGTTTGAGCTGCGATCTGGATCCGATCATGGCCATGGCCAAAGAGCATGGTATCGCGGTGATCAATGATGCCGCCCAGGCATTCGGTTCACTTTACAAAGGGAAAAAGATAGCCCAGATCGCGGATATCACAAGCTACAGCCTCGAGAACTCGAAGCATATCACCACCGGCGATGGCGGAATCGTGGTTACCGACAACGAGGAATATGCGGTAAAGATGAGGAAATTCAACAGCCTCGGCTATGCGGCCATGAAGTCAGGAGACGGCAGGATCCGCATCAACAAGGATATATTCCAGAACCCCGATACAAGCGCCATGATTCGTTCGGACTTAATTACCGCATGCCTGAAGTGGCAGCGGCGCTCGGCCGGGCTGAGCACCGAGAGGTTGACGCATTTTATCGATCTGCGTATTGGCATAGCCAAACAGTATATGGAGGCCATCGACGGCTGTGAAACCTGGCGCCTCAGTTCACCCCTGAAGGATATCTGAATACCTACTGGGCATTCGCCGTGAAATACGAAAGAACCGATGTCTCATGGCAAGACTTCAGGAAAAAATATATGGAATTCGGCGGAGACGGTAGTACACGCCGCCTGGGCGCTTACCTACGATGAAACCTTCATCGCTTCCGGAGAATTCAGGAAGCTCTGTCCCCACTATTACGAGGGGGTGCATTACCCGAGGGGAATATGTCCCAATGCCGAGGAGGTGCAGCCGAAAATCATGCAGTTCGTCACCAATTACGGCAGCTTCGAGAGGCTGAGCCCATGGTGGAGGCACTGGCAAAGACCATCCGCTATTTCGATTAAGGTGCAGAAACAGTCGGGGGAGAAGTACTTTTCAATTTCGGAGCTAATGATCACATGTGCAATCAAGTACCAGTTCTGCAAGATGATACTGTCAGCCGATGAATCCTTGGTTTCATACGGGGTTGTAATACAGGCAAGAACCAGTTCGTCCAGACTGCCCGGCAAGGTGTTGATGGATGTGGAGGGACAGCCGATGTCTGCCCTCAGGCAACGAAGGCTGCAGCGCGGCCTCATTATCCACAAGCTGATACCGCCACCTCCAATGACCCATCGGACGATCCAATCGAGAAGCTGTGCGTTGACAACGGATTCCACTGTTTCCGCGGGCCTCTCGACGATGTCTTGCAGCGCTATCTCCTGCTGGCGGAGGCCTTTGGTCTCGAGCACATTGTACGCGTGGGTGGCGACGACCCGCTGATAGATCCCGAGTGCTGCAATTTTTTGATAAGAACTCAACAAAATACTGAATGGGACTTTATTTTCGCCAGCAACCGCAGTGGCTGGCCCTATGGATGCGCTGCCGAACTTATCCGGCGCCGTTCGCTGGAGGATATCCGCAGCCGCACCACCGAACAACTATATTTGGAGCACATAATCCCCTATTTCTTCCACCATCAGGAAGATTTCAGGATGCTGAGGGCAGAGGCGCCGCTTGTTATAAACCGGCCAGAATACTGTTTCTCGGTAGATTATCCTGAGGATCTGGAGCTGATCAGGACTATTTTTCGTAAGCTGGCACCGGAAGGGGACTTTTTCCCTCTGCCCAGGGTTATCGAGCTGATTGACAACGAGCCCGAGATCAGAGAGATAAATAGACACCTACATCAAGGTTTCGATCATTGAGATCATTTGAGTTCAGGATGCTACAGTTTTTTTGATTGATAGTAATTCGTGACAATAAGGAGCGAAATGGTATGTCCGCTCATGTGCCGCCAAGGAGGAAACTAAATTGTACCCGAGCTTTGCTCGATGATCTGCGCTGCTATAGTGGTGGCTGCATTTACCTTGCATTTCTACAATGGACGTTCGCCATGCATACCTTCAGGGCAGCAATCAGTAGTATTAAGTATAAGTCCCAATCCGGATCTTGAAAACGGCAAGTGGATTCGATGTTTTCGATATAACGATGGACCAATATACTTGTATGGCCAATATGAAACTTCCGATGGAGGCGCCACATTCGAACGGCACAAATCCTTAAAACTGGATGACATAAACGCAGCACCGGAACGGGCTTCAATCTCGGTCAAGGGTTTATTTTACGCTGCCGGCGGCCCTGCCCAGCTCATAAGGCCTGGTGTTTCATGATTACGACTTGGCGATCTACCGATGATCTACAAACAGTCAACAGCGATAGAGCGGCAGTGTATGTTCCCGATGGGCCTGTTAGATCTCCCAAAAAGAAAGAATGGTACGGTCTCTACGTATACAGAAACATAATCAAAATGCCTGATGGATCATGGCTTATGACCATGTATGGTAATTTCAAGAATGATACCCTGACACCCCAGGACAGAGATGCCATGAAAGAAACTACCTTTATGATGCGTTCGTTTGTCGTTAGGTCTGAAGACAAGGGTCGGAGCTTGGCACTATCTGGCTAGTATTGCTGTGCCCAGATCCGGGAACCCTGTAGGAGAAGGTTTTGTAGAACCGACCCTTGCCCGATTAAATGACGGCAGATTGCTGTGCTATCTTGCGCACGGGACACCATTATCCCGCTTTATGCGTCATGGAGTGAAGATGATGGGAAAAACTGGACTCCACCGTTGTATACCGGACTTGAAAGGGGTTGTGACCCCTGCCTTAACAAGCTTCGTACGGCCGTTTAGCTCTCAGTTGGGGAGGGGGCGCCGCTACCCTGAAGGATGGTCTATGGTATCTGCGGAAGGCGATCAGGACCGATTCAAATACCCCGGCGAGGTATATACAAACTGTCTATAAGTAATGATGGTGGGGTAACATGGACCAGCTCCATGGTGGCAAAAAAACAGGCTCATGTTACTCCACGATTTTTGAAGTCAGTCCGGATTTGCTTTTCATGCAGGTAGATGGATGGTCCTGGAGAATCAGGCTATATCCGAAAGCAGTTGCGAGGATAAAAAATTCATAGCTTCATATTATGAACAATTTTCAGCTATCTTCCTGTCGGGAAACGATGAAAGTCTTCTTTGTAAACGATTCCAGCAGCAATCCGAACTGGGGAGACCAAGCGGCCGCTATATCGCTCAAGACCATGATTTCTCAATCAGGGGGAGATATCTTTGCAACTGTCACGGAGGACCAACTCCGAATGACGACTTTCTAGGGTTCGCCGGTCCGGATCCAGATAGGTATTCGGAAAGGGATCATAGACAAAATAGTCTCCCTATCGCTTCCGCCTGTTATTCCAAAGGCCTGGCATAAACTGGCGTCCGCTCCGGAATAATCCGGTTAGAACGGACATCACCCCGAGAAACTGGGAAGAATTCGACGATCAGATGCGCATGATGCTGAAGAATCGCCATATCTCAACGGTTGCTGGAAAATATGGGGCAAGCCAGATCTGCTCGTCATACACGGTGACGGGTGCATGACCTGAAACGGCAGAATTCCTCGCACCGAACTGTTCCTGACCTTTGTTGCTCACAGACATTTCAATAAACCTATGATCATCGTGAACCATACGATGCCGTTTGGCCATCCGGAACTGAAGAAAATGGCAATGGGTATTTACCTACATTTCAAGGATGTGGTGTTTCGCGAAACCTACTCCGTTGAACATACGAGGGATTTGTGCAACGGGAGATTTGCACCCGACACCGCATTCCTCTTCAAACCCGCCTCTCGTCAGGAATGGCTGCCGATCGCAAGCAGACCGACCTATTTCGACATCTGGCCAGACCAAGGACAATTCGACCCGGCTTTACCATATATCTGTATTGGAGGCTCCTCCATCTTCGGCACAATCGATGACCCGTTACGTCAGGGAGGGGCGCTGCTGCTTCTCATCGACCCCATACGCTTGATCTATACTGGACAGATAGATAGTCCTCACCGTGTCCGACATGATAGACCAGGAACCTGATCCGCTCGGTGGCAGACAAGGCCGATCTGCCGCTGATCAGATTGAACATCCAGGTCCAGCAGGCAGTGGATATAATCGGCAATGCCGATGCTATATCGGTCGGAGATGGCGAGGCTGTCTTACCCATCAATTCAATGCCCTTGCCATCTTGACCCGGGAACAGAAAGAATATAAAAATCGGCAAGCAACTTATGGTTTATCTCGAAATGAGGGAGATGTTGCGGGCCAGACTACGCCAGTGGGCCGGCATGGAAAGTGAGAAAAGTTTGGGAAATGTTGCTTATCTAAAAGGTGCCTTCCATTGATAACGAGCGTTCCATTGTTGATCGGCTCCGCATGCAAATATTTTATCGTCGATAACGTAACAGAGTGAGTCAAAAGCATGAACATTTTTTTCGTTGAAACGCCGATGGAGATGGTAAACGCTATCGAGGCGAGGTGCTATTTCCCGAAGAGCCCCTGCAGGTTGTTTATACACACATTTTATCCGGAAGAGATCTTCAAGGAATTGCTGGAGAAAGAAGAGTGGAAAGGCGAGATCTATTTTTTCAAGAACCACGAACCGAGGAACTGGGATGATTCTCGGTTTTCCAAATGGAGACAAATAAGATGCAGGCTGACTATAGATAAGATTATCCGCATGGCTGGGGAAGCCGACATACTTTTTCTCGATATGTAAGAGCGCATGTGCGCCATATCGCCAACAGGTTAAACACAAGAAACTGTGCAATAATAGACGGGGGAGCCGATGCTATACGTGTCAATTCCATGCGACATATCCAGGCGGGGCAAAAGCATCAGTCGGACGATTTGTCGCTCCTGCAATCCATCAAGGGATTATCTGGGAGAGGCTTTTTGAGCTGGGATATCCGAGAATTGCCCTCTGTCACTTTTTTACCTCGTATAATATCGATGTCCCTACATTCCACTATTTCATCAAGAACGATTATCGACACCTCAAACAATGGACATCCGGAGGACAGGATGCGGATAACGTTTACCTCTTGGGACAGCCCTGATTGAAGATGGTTATATGGAGCCTGAGATATACTTTTCTTACGTTGACCGAATAAAGAGTATCTCGGGGCCGGGTCTGATTTATGTCCCTCAACCACGTGAATCCGTAGAGACCGTCAGGATCATAACGAAAAGTTTGGCATTTAGATACGTAGATTCAACAGACCGATCGAAATTCAGATTTTGTTGAGCGGAGTCCGGCCAAAGTGCTGGCCTCCTTCTTTTCTTCCGCTCTTATTCATTGGAGTCTTATCTTTGGCAAGGAGTTGGAGGTGTATGCATTTATATTGTCCAACGTGACTTTCTGCCACGACACGAGCACGTTGAAAAAATCTACGACTACATGCGCCAAGCCTCGACCGAGAACTTTCAACGTTATTACTCTTGGGGATCGCTCCGCTTGAAAGCGTAGCTATCATATCAACCCTGTTTACCTGTAGGCCTGGAGAACTGCAAAGCTTTTAGCCAATCCGAACCTTAGAAAGGTAATTATTTAAATCAGGCAGCGAAACCCTTGCCCTCAGGGCAAGGTCAGAGTCCAGAAGCTATGCATAATGAACATTGATTGAGGTAAATTGTAACTCTGCTGTTGGGTTACCCCAAGAGAGGGACAAACGGTAAAGTATCGCCTTCAAGGGGGTAACACTACCGGCCTCTGGGGTCGGGTATTTATTGATAAGCGGTAACGTTCACCAGAAACCCCATCTTGGCAGGATCTGGCTGGCGTGCATAGATAATAGGCTATGCCCGTCAACCAGCTCGGAGCCTGCGCCAACCTGGGGCACTGGTGAACGGTTACGATAAGGGAGCCTAAAATGTTTATCAATTTATGCGCGGTGCCCGTGCCAGATGGAAAATTGAAAATGAAACGTTTAATACCCTAAAAAACCAGGGGTATCATCTTGAACACAATTTCGGTCTTGGCAAGAAACACCTGAGCGAAGTCTTTGTTTGTCTCATGATGTTGGCCTTTTTGATAGATCAGATCTTGCAGCAATTTTGTCCGCTGTTCAAAGCAGCCTGGAGAAGGTACAAGACGAAACGCTCACTGTGGGAAAAAGTACGTAGCAAATTCCATGACTTCTATATAGAAACTATGGAGGATCTATATCGTTCCCTTTTGGAATATAACCCAATTCATCTTCGTTAATAGGAGACGAATCGATTTTAATATCAAAGACCGGACCTTTGTTTCAAGAATAGATCCAGGGGCGAATGGATTATTGCGTCCAAAACTAGCTCAAAATACTTTAAAATTACAATGACATGGCAATTCTGATAGCATAAAGCTACAATTATATGTTTGGCATTACCGTAAATAATACATTGTCGGCATCAAAATCAATAAATGGCCGATTTTCATGCATGGCCGGGAGTGGCTGCACGAAAAAATTCGGATATAGTGGTCCTTACCAGTCTGCAGAGATTTTATGATAACGGCCCAGACCGCACCCTTTCGACAGTGATGACCCCACCTACCTTCAAGACAAGAGATGAGTATATTAAAACTCTCCCCTGCCTAGGAAATCACGAAGGGCTTCCTTTGGAACAGTACTCTCCAAAGAAACACCTTGATTCGGTGGGATTGTTTGATGAGAGTCTAATAACAGCGGAGGATTGGGACCTGTGGCTTCGCCTTACCCGCCACTTCCCGTTCGTCAATATTTTCAAGCCACTACGTCTTTACCTCAAGTGCGCCGGCAGCCTCACTTCACGGACCAGGGTCGATAAAACGCTACAAGGCCAGCTCCGAATAATTGCCAAAGTAGCGAAATCACATATGCTGGCACCTTCAGAAATAAGTCTGGCACGGATACGGATATACCTTGAGTTTGCTGCTATTTACAAATATAAATCCATTACCATTACCTCTATGCCGATGCTATTAAGGGCACTTATGATATCTCCAAGTGAATGCACCATTTCATTGACCAAGAAATTCAGCAAACTATTTGCTTTTTATCGATAATTGCATAAGACTTCGTAAATAATCGGAGGGCTGTTGGTTGTCTGGGATCGTGGAACCAAGTAAAATACGCAGGGGTACAAGTTGGCATGGAACGCCTACAAACTGCATCTGAACACAAACGATATACGTTTGCCGATCAGCGCTCTTTTCACCTCTGCTTCACTACACGACTGCCAGGCCGTAATTCTATAGACAAAGCGGACAAGGGAAAAGAGACCCATTTCTAACTCTGGGCTAGCCCGGCGAACGCTAACCCCATTTTTTCAGATCAACTTTTGCGGCTGCATGGTTAGGTTGTCAAAGGTCAATTTGTTGCCACAGTGGAGGTTCTCACGCACTGGGCATTTCGCAATAGGCGCGGAGATTAATTTTGTCATTATTTATCAGAAAATTGTTTAACTTGCTATCTGCCAAAGAACGGCGGCAATTGTGCTATATTTTTGCAATCATGGTTTGCACGGCCTTCATCGAGATGGCCGGAATCGCATCTATCATGCCGTTTATGGCAGTTGTTTCAAATCCGAACATGGTCAGTACCAATAAATGGCTTCGATGGATGTACAACCTGTTCGGTTTCTCCAGCATGCACAATTTTCTTTTGTTACTGGGGGTGCTGTTGCTGGTTTTCATGGTTCTCAGCAACATATTCAAAGCCTTTTCCTCATGGACGATTATCAAATATGACAACCAACTCAATTATACCCTAGCACGGCGCCTCCTGGCACAATACTTGACCCGTCCTTACTCCTTCTATCTCAACCGCAACACAGCCGATATGGGGAAGAACGTTCTTTCGGAGGTCAGGAACGTCATCGAGGGAGTCCTTTATTCAAGTCTGCAGTTTTTATCCAACAGCCTTGTGAGCATCTTTATCCTTGCCCTGCTCGTCATTGTCAATCCTCTTATCGCTCTTTCCATTGTATTAATACTCGGAGGCGCCTACACAATTATCTATACGCTTGTACGGAGGATACTGAACAGAATAAGCAAGGAACAAGTTTATGCCAACTCAATGAAGTATAAGGCCGCCAGTGAGGCCCTGTGCGGTATAAAAGATCTGAAAATACTTGGTCGGGAGCAAACTTTTCTGGATCACTTCGCATTTAATGCGTTGCGCCATTCGCGCAATAATGTAACCGCAGGAATTATAGCCCAACTCCCCAGATATGCACTTGAGATTCTGGCCTTCGGTGGCATCCTTTTAATAGTCCTTTACTTCCTTGGATCCAAAAATAATCAAGCAAATTCGATTCCACTTCTGGCAGTTTATGCATTTTCAGGGTATAGGCTACTGCCGGCATTACAGCAGATCTTCTCAAATGTAACTTCCGTCAGATTCAACCTTGCAGCTTTAACGGTGCTCCATAATGACATGATTAGAGGAGCAAATTCAATAGACCCAGAAATTATGCTGAAAAGGTCAAAGGGTATCAGTCCCTTTCCCTATAGACAGAAATTGGAGTTGAGAAACGTTGATTTCTGCTATGAAGGTAATGAGGAGCCGGTCATCCGGAATCTGAACCTGATAATTCCCCCCAATACCACGGTTGGCCTTGTGGGCTCCACTGGCTCCGGTAAGACCACGACCGTAGATATCATTCTTGGCCTTCTTAAAGCTACTGCCGGTGGTTTGTATGTTGATGGCGTTGAGATTGGAGAGGACCTTCTCCCCAGTTGGCAGCTCAATCTGGGCTACGTCCCCCAGGCGATCTTTCTCTGCGACGACACGATAACGAAGAACATAGCCTTTGGCGTCCCGGACGGTGAAATTGATATGGATGCGGTGCTCCGAGCCGCCAAAATCGCCAACCTGCACGATTTCGTCGAAAATGAGCTCCCAAAGGGATACTATACCGTCATTGGCGAGCGGGGACTAAGGTTGAGCGGCGGACAACGCCAACGCATAGGCATAGCTCGTGCCCTTTACCGCGATCCCTCGGTGCTTATCATGGATGAAGCCACCAGCGCCTTGGATGGCATAACCGAAGAATCTGTCATGGATGCCCTCAGGGCCCTCTCGGGACAGAAGACAATTATCATGATTGCCCACCGGCTGACGACAGTCAAGGAGTGCGACGTCATCTACCTGATGGAGCATGGCCGTATCTCTGATCGGGGCACTTATGAAAATCTCATGTCGACCTCATCATGGTTCCAGGCTGCGGGTCGAACAGGAGCATAACGAGTAACGGAGAAAACAGACTGGAGTCCGCCTGTGCATAATCCCCCCCCTTGTTTCGGTTGTTGTACCGGCATACAATGCCCGCGAGTTCATCGCCGAAACCCTTGACAGCATACTGGTCCAGAGTTACGCGAACATTGAGGTTATCGTGGTAGATGACGGTTCCACCGACGATACCGCAGCAGTCGTCCGAGGCTACATCCCGAAAATCCGTTACTATCGCCAGGAAAACAGCGGTGGCTGCGCAGTGCCCCGCAACACCGGGATCGAGCAGTGCTCTGGGGAATATATCTGCTTCATGGACGCAGACGACCTCATGGAGTCCGACAGATTGGAGCATCAGGTTGGTTTCATGGAACGCCATTCTGGAATAGGGCTCTCATTCTGTGACTACAGGAACTTCACAAATGAAGGCCACCACCATGTCTCCCATTTTCAGACTTGTCCGCTCCTTGGGTACCTGCTGAAAGACAGGTCTAATGCGGTAGTCGAAAAGGCCTGCGCCATGCTTGCAAAGGAGAATTTCGGAATTGCTGGAACCCTGATGATAAGGAGAAGCATGCTTGCCTCGACGGCAGGTTTTGAACCGACCCTGAAATCGTGTGAGGATTTTCACTTTTACTTTCGTCTTGCCCGCATCTCTCCGGTGGGTATCGTGAACCGTGTGGGAATGCTTCGCAGGCTGCACGACGCCAATATGAGCGGCAATTCGTTCAGAATGCTCTCAGAGAGAATTCGCAGCCGAACTATGCTGCGAGACACGGAAAATGACCCAAAGGCTCGGGCCAACCTAGATGACTACATCGCCCTGTGCCGGATCTCTCTCGCCCGTTTCTATGCGGATAATGGAAAGTTCAGTAAATCTCTTATCTGCAATTACCAGGCACTTTCAGGGAGATTCTGCCTGGGTCAGGTGAGAACCTTCTGCAGGACAGCGGCGAGAACGATTTTGATGGCTATGGGAATTCACAAACCGAGAAAAATGTAACCGTTCACCGGGGTAGCAAACCCTCCACCTAAAATAATCCGAACGTTCACACGAAGGTTTTGGTATACCATCCTTCATGAACGTCATCCTCACCTACCGCAAGCGTACCATCACCGCAGACGACATCACCTTTATCAATAAGGTGATTGGAGACTACTATGCTCAAGGCCGGACCGCTATCTCAAGAGAACTTTGCCGATGCTGGAACTGGCGGCAAGTCAACGGCCAACTCAAAGATGTGGTCTGCCGCGGCCTCTTGCTCCAACTCGAGCGGCGACAACTGATCTCTCTTCCTCCCAGGATAAAAGGGAACAACAATTCGCTCCGCCGAAAGAAGCAACCGGAAGTCATCGAAGTCTGCCGGCAACCGATCTAGGGACCGGTAAAGGAGATCCGGGGCCAGGTCTTGAATTATAAGCTTGCTATTAGCAAGAGATTGAAGAAGTGACAATTCAAGCCCCCTCTTCAAAGCACGGGACCGTCACGCCCCAGATGCCCGCAGGCCGGCAACCGCGATGCCCAGGGCGAGCACTGCTCCGGCATAGCCGAGCCGGAGCAGCCAGATCGACACCAGGTACCAAGAGCTGTGAAAGAGCAGTGGCCCGTCACTTCCAGCGACCTGCATCAAGATCTGAGCACCGGTGTTGAGTACGACGAGCATGCCGAGCAGCAGAGGGATGATCCATACCCAGCCGCGATGGAAGTAGCGCGCCAGCATCACCCAACCGGCGACGATCGCGAGGTCGATGAGGCTCGATGCGGCCAGGGTGAGAAAGACATTCGCCGGAATCCCCGTCAGACAGATACCGACACCGGCCAGTGCGACCAGCATGGCTCCAACGATCCGCCACCAGCGCCCGGCAATCCCGACGCGTCTCCAACGACCGGTGCGGCCAACACGTGTGCCAGTATCCGAGCATACATCGGGGCGCACCTTTGTCAACACGGTGATAAGCTGGCTGCGGATCGCATCGGCCTCGCGCTCATATTCGGTAAAAATCGAGCGGCGACGCCCGGCCTCTGGTGCGACTACGGCTGTACCGTCAACTGCAAAGCCTATCACGTGGGTGGCTGCGCTAAACGGTGGCAGGGTGATGCCGAAGTGTTTTTCCACAAGTGGTGCGAAGTGCTCGTAGATAGCCCGCTCCTTTTCGTGCCTGCCCTTGCGGGTCCAGGCTTCTATTGGACGAGGCGGCAGGTAGATGAGCAATGACTGGGGTTGAATTCTCCGGCGCACTTGGGCGATTTCCCATTCGATGCCGGGCGAGTCGCCCATGGCCAGCACCACCATTCCGGCCTGATCGAGCCAATTGCACACTCGTGCCTGCCAATCGCCCTCGCCTATGAAATCGCGGTAAACCCCCAGCGGATGCATACCCCAACGGGCCAGCCAGTTCGGCTGGGCAATCGATATCAGCGGCCCAATGGCATTGAGCGCAAGGAGGAAGTCTTCCGCCTTGGCAGTGATTGGGGCGTAGGTCTCGCCTACGCTGATCCAGTCGTAGGTGCGCTCTTTGTCCTCGCCAAAGGGGCGCAGGTAAACCACCGGCAGCCGGCGGTCTCGTGCGAGCGCCTCGGTCGCGCTGGGCATAAAGAAGGTCTCGGCGGCAACCAGTAGGGTCAGGGCGACAACCAGGCTCACCACTGCCGCAATCGCCACCGTGAAGGGGCCCATCGGGCGGTGGCCGACAATGCCAAAACACGCAATCACGGTGACCAGCAGCATCGCGCAACCGAGGAAGTAGACAAGGATGCCCGATAGGCGTCGGCGACTGCGGCGCACCAGAACTGGAAAATCTATCGACGAGATATCGCTCATGATGTATTTCTTGAGAGGGTCTGATTCGGCCTAAGAACCTGTTGGATTATACACTTTTCCCTCTATCTTCGTCACATTTGAAAATATTATCCGCGCAATAATAGACACATGCCTAAGGTATTTTTCCATTTTCGCCTTGATATGAGAAAAAATTGTTATAATCCAATAGACTCCTGAGCGCATATCGCTTCAGATAAACTACGGTTCTTTTGCGATATCAGTATTCCACTCCAAGGCAATCGCCCTGTTTTTGGCTTCCTGGTAACCGTTCACCATGTTAATCGAATGCTGGCCAATCCAATGAACTGCAAACCTTCTCCATTGCCCCAGGTTAGCACAGGTAAGCGCAGACTCCGAGCAGGCTGTCGGGCAATAGCCTATCGAGGCACGACCAGCCTGAGCGTGCCAAGATGGCGGGCTGGTGAATGCTTACACTTCCTGCTCGCTCAATCAACCAAAGGGAGAAATGAATGCTCTTTCAGATGATAATGCTGGTAGTATTTGGTGCCATGGTGGGAATGGCCGCCTCTTTCACCGGGCTTGCCGGTGGCTTTCTCATCGTGCCCTTTCTACTGCTGCTGAGTTACCCGGCCCAGGAATCGGTGGGGACCTGTTTTCTCGCAACCCTCTTCATTGCCGTTTCGGCTGTTATTGCCCACATAAAGCTTGGCAATGTGGATTACCGAGCAGGGATTATGCTCGGCACCGGCGGCATTATCGGAGCACAGCTCGGGGCACGATTTATCGAAGGTGTATCCACGGCAAGTTTCAAGAGGATTTTCGCCTGTATTTTAATTGCGTTAGGCGGCTATCTTCTTATTAAGGGTTGATGCATGTTTTCCTGGAGAAGGGTAAACGTTCACCCACCACAAATAAAGAATGAGAAACAAACATGTCATACATTATTGGCGCCACACTTTTAACGGCAATTTTTTTCGGCATCTTGCTGTTGGCGAATTCAAACATCAGAGGTTTGCACATGGATTTTGACAAGACTACTACCCCAAGACGGATCAGTAAGCCTGCTCTCTTTGTACTTTTCATAGTGTGCAGCGTCCTGCTCGCGGCATACAGTGCCGTATACCAGGTCCCTGCCGGTCACGTCGGCATAGTCTATCGCTTCGGCGCCATTATCAACCAGACCGACGAAGGGCTGCAGATAGTTTGGCCATGGGAATCGGTTACCGCTGCAAGCACGCAAGAACAGTCCAGATACTATAAAAACCTCGCCTCGTTCAGCAAAGAGACCCAAAACGTCTATGTCGCCGCGACGGTAAACTATCATGTGTCGCCGAGCAAGATCCAGGAACTGTATCGGACCGTCGGGCCCAACTACGCAGAAATCCTGATCGATCCCCGGGTGTATCAGGATTTCAAGGATACCACCGTGCAATTTAACAGCGTGGATATCGCTCCACATCGCGATGCTATTCGTCAGACGGTGCGCAAGCGTATTACCGACGAACTGGAAGCGCATTCCATAATCGTTGATGATGTTCTCTTGCAGAACATTCATTTCGATAAACAGTTCGAGAACGCTATCGAGAACAAGCAGGTGCAGAGCCAGAAAGCCCTCGCAGCCGCCGAGCAGGTCAAAATCAAGCACCAGGAGGCACTGCAGAAGATCGAGATCGCCAAAGGCGACGCCGAATCCGCACTTGTCAGGGCGCAAAAAGAAGCCGAAGCCAATATCTTGCTCACCAAATCCATCACGCCGGAACTCATCAAGTACCTTACGGTGCAGAAGCTCGCCCCGAACGTCAGCGTATTAATGGTGCCGGCCGGAAAGCAGTTCATTTTAGGTTCCGATCTGCTTTCGCAGACAGCGCAGAAACATTAAGCTTGTACGAATACAGGCTATAGGCCGACTACCATGCATCAATCTTGAATGCAAGGCCATGGGGTCAGGTCTTGAAATATCGCATACTTATACTTCAAGACCTGACCCTCACGTTGTCGGAGCGTCGCGGTAGCGGGTCACCTGGAGTGCCGTGTTAAGTTCCTCTCGATGCCATCCAGAGCAGTGCTAGCCAAGATCCAAAATGGGTCATAGTCTTCTATCAACGTCTTTCTCAAAGGGAAGAAGACATCCTCCGCTCCTTCGGAAAAGCCAACGAATATGGGCTTAAATTCACCCACCATAGCCATTTCACGCATTGCCTCCATAAATGCAGCGCTATCTATGGAGTAGTCTTGAGCCGCATACTTTTCCGCTGCCTGCTTATAATTCTCGATATGTTTATCCGTAATTATTCCCGGTGGGCAGTATAAGGGTATTCGGTGGGCGGCAGGATCTCTGAACTCCTTCACATTTTCAAACCACTTCTTATATGAGTCAATATCTCTAACCAAGTCACTATCTAAAGCATTTAACTTTGCGATAAAGTCTTTTCCAAAAATGATAATTTTGTTTCGCTTCCCGTTAGCCTCAGTAGCCCCCTCAATTAAATTAAATTCGTGCTGTAGAACCCAGGCCAAATTATCGATAGCGCCAAGTAGATTTAAGTAGTATGAATTAAGGTATATGTTTGTCTGTACAGTTTCGTAGGGATTTCTATTGTTGCCGCCATCCTTTTCCAGTAACTCATTCAGCTGAAACCAACTTTCTTTAATTTGCAATGCGCGAACATTGAACCCAAAGCGCAAATACTTTATTGCTCTTTGGTCAGTTAGCTTTGCCACCAGCTCCTGACCTTTTCCGATAACTATGGAATCTTGCTTCATCTATCTCTCTTGAACTTAATCGCGGTGCTGACCGGCGCCGTGCGCCGATCAACCAGACGCAGTCTGGTTGATCGGTGTGCGGTGTCCGGTCAAGTACCTTGTTCTGGCGCGTAGCGCCGGGACAAGGTACTTGACGAAGTCAGCACCGCGATTCTCGGCGGCGAAGCCGCCGAGAACGCGGCGATCACCGGCGCGTAGTTTGCGCCCGGTGAATTGCCTGGTTGTGGCGGCTTAAATTTTAAAGGAGGATATAGTGGAAGAGATTATCTCAGCATTAAAAAGCGGATCGAATGAAGCGACAAGCTCCCCGTACTGGCTAATTCTTGACCTAAGGTGGACCCCTTAGTCAAGACAGAAATCCGCCGAGTTTAAGCTGTACATTCTGTTTCAATCGCAGCTGCCCGGCGCTGCCCCGGTTGATTCTTTGCTGATGCTTCCCAGTGGGGTACCGCGGTGGAGGAAACCCCTGTGGAGCGTAGCGGAACAGGGGTTTCCTCCACCGCGCGAGGGTACCTATCCACGATCATTGCACCGCCGCCTATCCCAGTTCGATACACGATATCCGGCGTCTTTTGCCCCAAAGACTGATGAGGACGTTCACCGTTATAAAAGTTGAAATACTCTTTCATGCCGCCTAGTAAATCTCCCATCGAGGCATAATCCTTGAGGTACACATCCTCATGTTTAACGCTGCGCCAGAGCCGTTCGACAAAAATATTGTCGAATGCACGGCCACGCCCATCCATGCTGATAACGACGCTTTCCCGTTTCAGGACGCCGGTGAATGCATCGCTTGTGAATTGCGATCCTTGGTCGCTGTTGAAAATTTCCGGCTTGCCATGCACACGCAAGGCATCCTCAAGACAATCGACACAGAACACGGCTTCCAGGCTGTTGCTGACCCGCCAACTCAACACCCGACGGGAGTACCAGTCGATGACCGCCACCAGGTAGGCGAAACCCCGTGACAGTCGGATATAGGTGATATCCGTGCTCCAGACCTGGTTGGGCCTGACCACGCAAACACCGCGAAGCAAATAGGGGTAGGTCTTATGCTCCGGATGCGGACGGCTGGTGTTGGGGCCCGGTGCCATACCGGCCAACCCCATTCCCCGCATCAGGCCTTGTATACGTTTGCGATTGACGTTATGGCCTCGTGCATTGAGAAAGACCACCATCTTACGGCTGCCGAAAAACGGGTGTCGTGTGTATTCCTCGTCGATTAACCGACTGAGAAGAATACTGTATTCATCGACCGTCCGGCATTTTTGGTGCGCATAAATCGTCGCACGGTTAACTCCCGCCAGAGCGCATTGCCGGACCACCGACACCATGTCCGCGCTGTCGATCCAGCTTCGCCGTATCATGACCGGCTGATCCCGGACTTTTTTTTCAACCAGTCGAGTTCTACCTTCAATTTGCCGATCTCGCTGAACAATAATTCCGGATCTTGGTGTGCGGCAACCGGCTTTGGACCTCGTTTCCCTTCAAACAACGTTTTGGCTCGTTCCTGTATCTCTTTTTTCCACTGGCCGACCGTAACGGGATGAACACCGTATTCCTGGCCGATTTCGTTGACAGTCTTGACCCCGCGCAATGCCTCCAGAGCTACCTTTGCCTTGAATTCTGGAGTATGGAACTTCCTTTTCTTCGCTTCGCTCATGATTTCTCGTTCCTTGTGGTTGCGCACAGCTTAAACTACTGTCTGAAATATGGGGTCCACTATAGTACGGCATATTCCCGCCCTTAGCAAGTTGAATAAACTGTCGGCATGTCCCGGTTCCCTGATAGGTGTTATGGGCCTGCGTAGTGACAGGGGCGGAAGACGAATTGTTGCCGGACCCATATCCGTAGAGAAAAATACCGAAAACGACAAAAAGCAAAACAGTTCCCCAGCCATATCGCTTAGCTTGAGAGCGCGCCGCAATGAGGGCAGGCCTTCGCGTTTTTACTGATCTGGTGGTTGCACAATCCGGACAAACGATTAAAGCCATCTCTTCACCTCATTAATCCATTAATTGCTCTATTTTCAACCCCATGGCATCCGCCAATTTCTCCAGAGTTGATCCGCGCAGGTTGTCGCTGTTTTCCATCTGCGATAGTGCCGGCTGACTGATACCCGCCCTGCCGGCAAGCTCTTTTTGGCTGATATTCAAGTGCCTTCGCCATGCCCTGACCAGGTTCCAGCCGTTTTTTATCACCAATTCCACAACGTGAACACTGCGGCTTGACCGCAGAATGTTTTCGTTGGAGTTTTTATCCCTGTTTTCGATGTGTTAAATATTTGTCAAAGATAAAGATTTGGACCCCATCCCTTGCATGACCCCATCCCTTGCCCCCAGAAGATGAATATGATTCAAAGTGATCATATAATTCAGGACTTGTAACCCGTAACGCTTTTTTGCCTCAAACAGCCAATGCCGCCACCGCTGCCGGTCTCTCCGGAATCTGAGCAGAAACTCCTGCTTATGGCAGCGATGGGTGATATGCCACGCCTGCCCTGGAATGCAAAATCGGTTCGTTCTTGGCATTTTTCTTAGAGGCTCAATTTCAGCTCTAAAATCGGCCTCCTAAGCTAATATTTAGGCGGATTATCTCTGCTTTATCTTATAATCTCAACATGTTGATTCGGTCCGATCCCATACTGCACCGACTGTAACCTGAGAGGCATATGGGGTCGGGCCATGCTACCCTGAAAATCGGATAAAGCACACACTTTAAGCCAGAGACACGACTCCATGAGCACGGTTTAGTTGAAAAATCGTGCTTTTTTTCTTGCTTTTTAACGTGTGCGTATTATATTTATACGCACATTTTAAGCGGAGATTATGCATGGCTAAGCCGATAACAGGAAAAACTCACGTCGGCGAACGACGAGAAAAGCGTCCGAATGGTGATATTTACGTCTATGAACGGATTACGGCCTATGACGAGAAGACCAGGAAGACCTACACCGTCAGTCAGAAGCTCAAGGGAAAAATCAAGGCTGGGACGCAAGAAATTGTGGCGACTCGTCCGAAAAAACGCAAAGGCGAAGGAGGAGGCATTGCCGGTGCAACACGTCGGCATACCGGCCTCACCGACATCCTGGAATGGGTTGGCAAGTTTTCCGGTATCGATGATGATGTATATGCTTCATTCAGTGAGGGTGATGCGGAGAAGATGCTTTCTATCGCACGCTACTGGATCGGCTCCGGTGGCAACACGCTGCCGCGCCTTGAAAGCTGGCAGGTAATGCACCCTCTTCCGTACCGTGAAGCAATCACTGAAGACGTGTATGGTAAGCTGTTTAAGGATGTTGGTCGCAATGAAGAAGGCGTCCAGCGCTATTTTTCGGCTCGGGCGGCACGCCTGGGAGAGTCTCCTATGCTGGCGTTTGACTCAACCACCATCTCGACCTATTCTGAAAATCAGTCGGAGGCTCGGAGAGGGTTCAATAAGGATGGCGACGGACTCAACACGATCAAGCTTTTGACCCTCTATTCCGTGAAGGCTTGCGAACCGATGGCTTTCGCGAAACAACCCGGTAATATTCCGGATGTCATATCCATTGAAAACACCCTGGCACAACTCAAGTGTCTCAATCTGGAAAAGCCACTGATCGTTACTGATAACGGCTACTACAGTCAGAAGAACATGATGGAATTCGCCTTGCGCAATGTGAAGTTTCTGACCCTGGTTGATCCGAATATAGCCTGGGTCCGCGAGACAGTTGATGCGCTTCGTGAAACACTGGCGAGTATGTCCAGCACCTGCCCGTTCGATCCGGCCATCTGCGGAGCAACGTCGCTTAGAATGCACCAGTTCAGCAGGGTACGCCAGCGCTCACGCAACGGCAAGGTCGCCGGTGAAAAAGAAACGATATCGCGCCGTCTGTATGTGCATGTTTACTATTCTCCCGACAACGAAGCCAAGAAAGAACTCGCCTTCCGTAAGGATCTGCTTGAACTGAAGGCGCAAATAGAAGAAGGAGTAACCGAATTCACGGATTCAGCGCAAAAGAAAATAGACAAGTACCTAACCTGTTCCAGAAAGGGACGTGGGGGACAGCTGAAGGTGGGATTCAACGATGAAGCCATTGTCGAAGCAAAGAAGTACTTCGGCTATTTCGCACTAGTCAGCAATCAGACCATGGATACATTTACCGCACTTGAAAACTATCGGCTGCGAGAAAAAATCGAAGAACTCTTTGCCGTGCAAAAGGGGAGGCTTGACGGTGCGCGACCGCGCACATGGTACCCAGACAATTTGCGTGGAAGACAATTTTCACAATTTGTCTCGCTGGGCTATCATTGTTTCCTGACGAAAAAAATAAAGCAAGTGCAAGCCAAGCTCGGGAAGAAAGAACCCGGGAAAACTAAATCACTTGTCAAGCTCGAAAAGAAACTGGAAACCTGGCTTGCGCAACGCTCTCTCGCCCAAATCCTGGATTGGTTCGACTGCATTGAAACCACAAAAGTACAGACTGCCATGAGTAGTCATCGATGGTCCACAGAGTCAGTGGCCAGAGACAGACTGTTCTTGAAGTACTTGGGAGTAGACACCAAATAGTGTACGCTTTATCCGACTTTCAGGATGCTACGGCACAATATTTACGAAATTATACCCAGCTGAGAAGGTGCAATCACGCTCTATGAAGCGATTTGTATGGTCGAAATCAGCAATATATACTCCATCTTTCTCTCTGAGCTGGAAACCTTCGCCAGTTTCTTTGACTTTGCGACCTTTGGCTCAAACCCCTTGTATTTTGAGAAAGCTCCGTGCGTTGTCTTCATATACCGGTTGATGTTGAGCGAAAGGGAAAGTTTTCTCTACTCCCGTGCGAAAATCCGAAAAATCAGACCATAGCAGCAAGATCGTTAAGTCGGAGCCGTACATCAGCCGCTTCTGCACCCTTTCAGATTTGTTGTACTCTTCCCGAATCGCCTCCAGCTCGCCGGAGTTCGTCCGGCAGGAGATGTCGGTGTAAAGGTTGTCATATTTCCCACTGTCGATCATATCGGCAAGCTTACTGCGCCAAGCGCTGCAATCGCCCCCGAAATGGGCCAGATTCAGTCGCAGTTTCGGATACTGTTCTAGCACCTTGTGCCATATCTGCGGATGGTTGAAGTAGATGGACTTCCATACGGTCCCTGCTTTTGAGAAATCGACGGTCTGATCGCACGGAGTGTACTTCAACTCGCCATTCTTGAAAATTCGGGGTCAGGTCTTGAAATATCATATACTTATACTTCAAGACGGGACCCCGTTATTGTACATGTATATCCTGCCGAAGAGACATATAGTTTGCTGGTAAGAATTTTATTGGCGATTTCCATTGTGGCACCTGACGCAACAAGAAGGTTCCGCACTTCATAGTTTCCAACCAAGTCCCTGGTTTTCGGTGGGAAACCAACTATGCACGGCTGCCTGATCGTACCAAGATGGCGGGCTGGTGAACGTTTACCCCCGGTTAACTGGTATTGAGGTTGTGTCTTTCAGTTTTAAGAGCTGGAAAAATTGAGAAAAGAAAGTAATTAGGACCAATTCGGTCTTTTTTGTTATTCTGCGCCTGTTGCGCGAAGGAGGTATAGCCATGGGAACAACCAATCGACCCGGCGGCGACGATCTTTTCGGCCTGCGACGGTTTCTGACGGCTCAGGGCGACGACCATGAACGGATCATGGCTGAAATTCGCAGTGGTCGAAAGCGGTCGCATTGGATGTGGTACATCTTTCCGCAGTATGTCGGTCTGGGCTTCAGCATTATGGCTGAGCGATATGCCATCAAAAGCCTTGAGGAGGCCAGGGCCTACCTCAAGCATCCCATTCTCGGCCCACGGCTGATTGCATGTACTGAGGCGGTACTTGCCGTGGAGGGACGGAGCGCTTCTGAAATTTTCGGCTATCCCGATGTGATGAAGCTGAAATCGTCTGCGACGCTGTTTGCCCAGGTGGCACCGGCCGATTCGGTGTTCGAGCAGCTGCTGATCAAGTATTATAAAGGCGAGCGCGATACGAAAACCCTTCGTCTGCTGGGTGTTTCACAGAAAGGAAAACCCAATGACTGAACCACCCGCTGGGGGTCGGCGCATTCTGCTGTGGGCACTGCTGATCGGGCTGCTGATCGGCGGACTGGACGGCAGCATCGTCAACATTATGCTCCCCACCCTCCAGAGCGTATTCAAAACCGGCGTCTCCCAGATCATGATGCTGGCCACGGCATATCTCACCATGATGGCCGCTTTCCAGCTGCTATTGGGCCGCTTTTCGGACCTCTTCGATCCGGTCGCCGTCTTTTTAATCGGGATTATCGTCTTTCTGTCGGGCTCCATCTTGTGTGCCCTCTCGGGCTCCTTCCATCAGATCCTCGCGGGCAGAGCCGTCCAGGGGCTTGGCAGCGCCATGCTTTCGGCCTCCTTTGGCGGTATCATCCTCCGTAACTTTTCCCGAGAGCGGATCGGAAGCATCATCGGCGTGTTGTTGTCCGCCATGAGCGTGGGGACGATCATCGGACCTCCTTTGGGCGGCTTTTTTGTCGAGCATCTCTCCTGGCATTGGGCGTTCGTGATCAATATCCCCCTGTGCCTCATTGTGATAGGTGGCATCACCGTCTATCAACGCGGCAATCAGCAGCAAACCAAGCCGTCGATTGGGGAGAGACTCCGGCTGCTGGACCTCAGGGGCGCCCTCTTGAGCTGCCTGATGTTCGCATCCCTGCCGACGGCTCTGGGCATGGCCGCCCGAGGCGACTGGCATTCGCCCCTGGTGTGGAGCCTGTTCGGTCTTTTTGCGGTATCCCTCTGCCTGTTTGTTTACTTTGGGAGGCGAGCTGAAAATCCGCTGATTCGGCTGGAACTCTTTACAGACCCGAGGCTTGTCCTCATCGTTAGCGTCAAATTCGTGCTGTACATGATCATCAACGGTATTTTACTCATCTTCCCCTTTTTCCTGACCCGTTACGCGGGGCTTTCCGCCTCCGGGGCAGGCGTGATGATGCTCACCAACGCCTGCGCCATGGCAGTGGCGACACCCTTGGTCGGCCGTTTTTCCGACCGCTTTGGCGGCAGCCTGGTCCTGTTGCTCTCCGCGGCGGCACTGCTCGCCTCCGCCATGGCATCCCTTGCGGCGCCCCGAATTTCGTCTTCGGCCGGGCTTGCCGGCATCCTTATTCTCTTCGGCATCGCCAGTTCAGCCGTCGTGGTTTCCAGTACCACGTTGCTCCTGCAGCTGGCGCCCAAAGGACAGGAGGGCGTCTTCTCGGCAATAAACACCCTTACCTTGCCGGTTGGCGGGGCAATTGGCCTGTCGCTCTTTTCCCTCGTGTATGCCAGGGGCGCGGCGGGTCTCACCGGTGTTGCGGCAGCTAAAGGGGGCTTTCTTTTTGCAGCCATTTGCCTCTTGGCGTGCGCCTGTCTGCTGCTGATCTGCGCGGCCGCGTACAGCAAGGCCGCATCAGCGCATCTGCGACTGGAAGCATAGCGTAAGAACAACAAACACAATGGCTGCCTGTTCTTCGGGGTGCAGGGGAGCAGGAGGAAGCATTGGAAATTCTCGCTCGGCATGCAGGAACCAAATGGAATGCGGAGTGTGTCGCTGCACTTCGCCAGGTTCTCACCTCTTGAGTGATGTTTTTTTATGATAAACTGATTGTGTTTCCAAAATCCCTTCCGCACGGCTCTTCGCCATCACGACGGAAGGAGGAGTACAGGCATGCTTCAATCGCTTCGTTCCAAAATTCTTTTTTTCATTACCCTCCTCATGGCGGTGACCGCCATATCGATCCTCTATTTTACCGAACGCGATGTCAGCAGGGCAATGCTCAAAGCCCAGAAAACCTCTGTGCAAAACGACTTCCATTTCGTACAACTCAATATCGAGCAAATATACGGCCAGCTGCTGACGCAAAAGGTCGAAACCATCGCCCAGCGTAAAAAGCAACTAAAGCTTCTGGCGGATCTTGCGGTTTCCGTCCTGAACAGATACTCGCAATCCGCAAACGAAGGTTCTGACCCATCTCGAAGAGCACAGATCAAGGCGCTTGCATGGCTGCACGATACCACCTTCGAGCAGGGCATCGACTGGTTCATTTTCAATTCCGATGCGCGGATTATCTCTTCGAGCAATCAGGAAATGGAAAACACCGAAATCAGTTCCTTGAAAGATATAAAAGGGCGAAATATACGTTCGATCTTTTCCGACTGGACCAGCTCGGCCATTCCCGAATTCGATGTCTTCGACTGGAAGAGTTCGCATTCCGAAGCGGTAAGCCAGAAATTGGGCTACTTCGTTGCTTTTCCCAAATGGAAATGGACTGTGGTGACAGTTATCGATATCAGCGATGTCAAGGCAGAGACGTTGCGATTGACCGCCCAGGCCATCAAGTCGCTGCAAGAGAGTTTGAGCCAGATACGCATCTCCCGAACAGGCTCTGTATTTCTCTTTAACGCCGATAAAAAAATACTTATTCCACCAGCCTCGCCGTATAACGGCAAATTCTGGTCGGGCACCAATCCGGCAACGGGCAACCGGATTCTTGGCGACCTCATGGCTGCCACCCAATCCCCCGGACAAGCCCTCAATCTCAATTTCCCTACCACGAGCGGCGACCGGGACCTGGAAGTCCATGTCAGTTATTTCAAATTCTTCAACTGGTATGCCGCCTTTATTATCCCCTTGCAGGAAATGGCCCTGCCGGCACGCACCCTGATACGACATCAAAGTCTGACCATTGCCCTTATCTTCTTTTTCAGTCTTGTGGTCATGTATTTTCTGGTTTCCCGCATATCCCTGCCCTTGCATCGTCTGGGACTGGCCGCAAAAGAGATACCCACCCTGGATTTCACCTCCGACGACGATACCTCCAGCCCCATCGACGATCTTGCCGTCAAACGAAAAGACGAGGTTGGACGACTGGCCCAATCCTTTGTTTTCATGAAATCGGAGCTCAAGAGCAATATCCGAAATCTCATGAAGACCACGGCGACAAAAGAGCGTATTCAGGGAGAATTAAACACGGCCAGAAAGCTCCAGATGGGTATATTGCCCAAGACCTTCCCGCCCTTCCCCGACCATCGGGAATTCGACTTGTACGCCACGCTCAAACCCGCAAAGGAGGTGGGCGGCGACCTCTATGACTTTTTCTTCCTCGATGATCATCAACTCTGCTTCACCCTCGGAGATGTCTCCGACAAAGGGGTTCCGGCGGCGCTCTATATGGTCATTACCAGGACCCTGGTGAAGACCTCCGCCCAACAGAACCTGCCGCCGGCGAAGATGATGGAGCGGATAAACGATATTCTCGGCGCCGATAATCCAAACGCGATGTTCGTCACCCTGATCATCGGCATCCTGGATATTCGAACCGGAGAGATCCGCTATGCCAATGGTGGACACAATCTCCCGGTTTTGATAACAGATAACGGCGTCTCATTTTTAAGAGGCACCAGCGGACCGATAGTAGGTATCATCCCGGATACCGAGTACAAAGAGCTGCACCTGCATCTGGGCCCGAACGACAAACTGTTTCTCTATACCGACGGCGTCACCGAAGCAATGAATGAAAAGGGAGACCTCTTTTCCGACAAGGCCCTGCTGGCAAGCCTTGAAAACGTAAAATCCGCACCACTGGCGACAGCTGTCGAGACAATCTCAAATGACATCCGGACACATGTCGGCAACGCGCCGCAGTCCGACGATATTGCCATGATGATGGTGCGATACAAAGGCCCCCAGCCCCAAAACAGTGTCGCAACGAATCCGTAATTGGAGACTCCCCTGTGAAACGCCGCCTTCTCACCCTTTTGACCGCCCTTTTGCTGTTGCCGACACTCTGGCGTTCATCGGCTTTCGCGGATTTTTCTGCTCCCCCCTGCACCAATCACGGTGCGAAATGGAAAATTGCCTACTACCAGGGCGGAGATTACCAAAACTACCCGGTGGTGCTGCGGGCAGTGGTGGAATCACTTGAGACAATGGGCTGGATCGACAAATTCAAGTGGCCGCAATCGCTTGACATGGGCGATCCCCACCAGATGTGGGACTGGCTTGCCGCCAACACAAAGAGCCGCTACCTCGAATTTCTCAAACAGGGATTTTTCGACAGCGACTGGAACTCCCAAAAACGCCGGAAAGTAAAAGCGGCGGCCATTGCAATGCTCAACACACCGCATGCCGTCGATCTCATTTTTGCCATGGGCACCTGGGCCGGCCAGGATCTGGTGGGCCATGAACAATCGATCCCGACCATCGTCATGTCGACCAGCAACCCGGTCGAATCAAAGATAATCACAAGCGTCACCGACTCGGGGTACGACAATGTCTTCGCCAATGTCGATCCCAACCGCTACCAGCGTCAGGTGCAAATCTTCTACGACATCTTCAAATTCAAAAAACTCGGCATCGTGTACGAAGATTCCATTGCAGGACGCTCCTATGCGGCCCTGGACGATGTCGATCGCGTCAGCGCCAAAAATGGATTTGAAGTCATCCCCTGTATTGCACCCTTTTCCGGTGTTTCGCAGCAACAGGCGGCGGCAGCGGTCCTGGCCTGCCATAAGAAACTGGCTCGAGAAGTCGATGCCTTCTACCTTACGGTTCATCGAGGGATTACCCTGCACAATCTTGATACCCTCCTCGAGCCGTTTTACCAAAACGATATCCCGGTCTTTTCACAACTGGGAGGCGAGCAGGTGCGCTATGGCGCGTTGATGAGTATTTCGAGGGCCGGCTTCAAATACCTCGGTCAGTTCTACGCCAAGGGTATCGCCCGTATTTTCAACGGCGCCAAACCTCGCCAGCTCTCCATGCTGTTTTTAGAGCCTCCCCGCCTCGCCCTCAACCTGCAGGTCGCCAAAATGATCGGCTTCGACCCTCCTCTCGATGTTCTCGCCGCAGCAGACGAAATTTACCAGAATATCGGTGAAGAAAAACAACCATAAGCTTTTAGAGGATGCCACAAAGGTGAGTGAAGACAGTTTGCAGGATATCCTGGAACGGGGCATAGTCTACCAACGCAACAGAACAGAGCCCCTCGACTCTACTCTGCTGCGTCTGGATCAATCGTTTCTGCCGCAAATGATGGCGCTTCAGGACCTCATCCTGGCCAAGCTCAGTCACCCCCATATGCTGCAACCCTTTCCCGAGGAATTCATGCGACTTCACCTGGGTGAGAAAGGCTTTGCCCTGGGCGTGGTGGCGGATTCCAGGCTGATCGCGTTCCGCAATACCTATTTTCCGGATCGGGATGAACCGGAGTGGAACCTGGGGCCCGACCTCCAGCTGCCTTCCCAATACTTCGATGCGCTAGCGAACCTGCAATTTTCCTGCGTCCACCCGGAATTTCGCGGCAACAATCTGGGGTACCGGATGATGCAGCGGGCGCTCCAGCTCATTAAAACGATGGGAAAATATCAGTTTTGTTGCGCCACGGTTTCGCCATTGAACTACTGGAGTGTCGACATCCTCTTGCGCAACGGATTTACGCTCAGAAACCTCAAGAGCAAATATGGGGGCAAACTGCGCTATCTCACCTGTCAGAACCTCAAAAAATCCATGGAACCGGAGATCGAGAGCGTGAAAACCGTGGGGCTTACCGATTTCAAGCGGCAACAGGAATTGTTCGCTCAAGGCCTGTGCGGGGTGAAACTGCGAAAAATTGCCGGCATCCCGCCACTGCCAAGAGAGACGCTGGCCCAAGGATATGAACTGATCTTCGCCCGACAGCCCCTGTACTGATTCCCCTCCTGTGCCATTGACGCCATGGAACGTCTTGCTACACAATCCGGAATGTTCAGCTTCACCGCCAATGTCCTCCTGTTGGTGCTGGGCATTTTGTTGATCTTCCAGAGCCTCGGAACATTGCTGAACGTGTTGAGCTTTGAAAAATCTCCCTCGATGGCCTCACCGCAAGATATCGGATCATTGGCAACGATCTGAAAGACGAAAAAGAAGGGGGCTTGAAATTCGGCTAAAGTCTCGAGCAGTTTGTGGGCATGTATTGACTCGTCTCCCATCTGTTCACCGAGCAAGCCGAGCTGGAAAACGAATTCTCTCTATCAATCCCAATACCTTACGAAAAAGAATGCACAAATTAAGAATTCCATTCGGGCGTAATACAAGGTAGTTTTAAAATAGTGCCATCATTGTAAACGTTCACCAGCACCCCATCTTGCACGATCTGGCTGACGGGCATAGATAGGCTATAGTCCGTCAGCCAGAACGTGCCAACCTGAGGCACTGGTGAACGTTTTACAGTCATTGGTTTGGCCAGTCTTTGGTTGACCCGGTGAACGGTTACCCATCATTTATTGAAATATAATATAAATGTGGAGAAAACGATTATGCGCGCATACCTTATTGAAAAGCCATCCGGCCCTTTTACCTCTGTTGAATTACCCTACCCTGTTCCTTCTACAGGCGAGGTATTGGTGCGCATTTTTGCCAGCGGGGTGAACCCGCTGGACATTAAGATTCGCGAAGGGAGGGCCCCTCATGCCCAACAGCCACTGCCGGCGGTTCTGGGCCTTGATATGGCAGGGGTGGTGGAAGCGATCGGCCCAGGAGTGACGACCTTACACCCCGGCGATGAGGTTTATGGCATGGTCGGCGGCGTTGGTGGGCGGCAGGGTACGTTGGCCGAAATGGTTGTGGCGAATGCGGATCTAGTTGCGTTGAAACCAAAATCTCTTTTCGATGCGTGAAGCTGCGGCGTTACCATTGATCACTATCACCGCCTGGGAAGGTATGGTCGATCGAGCAAGGGTGCAAGAAGGCCAAAAGGTGCTGGTCCATGCTGGAGCGGGCGGGGTGGGGACACATCGCAGTCCAGCTCCCAGGCTTGCGGGGCCCAGGTCTTCCCACGGTTTCGGTCGAGAAGCAGGCGGTCGTCGAAAGCCCTGGGCACAACCGCCATCGACTATCGCACCCTCTCGGTGGAAGAATATGTCGCTCTTCATACCAACGGCCGGGGCTTCGACGTGGTTTATGACACAGTGGGGGGCACAACGATCGACACGTCCTTCATTGCCGTGAAACACTATACCGGCCACGTCGTAAGTTGCCTGGGATGGAGCACCCATTCGCTGGCCCCGCTTTCGTTGCGTGGCGCGACCTACTCGGGTGTATTTACGCTACTGCCTCTGCTCACCAATAAAGGACAGGCGCACCACGGAGCGATCCTTCGAAATGCAGCAGCATTGGTCGACGCAGGCAAACTCAAACCGATGCTCAACCAAAAACGCTTCATCCTACGGAAATCGATGCCGCGCACGCATCGGTATATGCGGGATCTCTCGGTAATTTAGTTGTCGAGTTTTGCCCGATCTGAAATGTAATGCCTTTAATTACCCTGTGTTGTTTCATAATGCATTGAATCAGCAGCGCAAACATAAGGCACATCCTAATTATTAACTGTCTGAAATGAATAATTAGATGCGACCCTGGCTGATTGTCCCAGCTTGGTACAGGTAAGCGCAGACTCCGAGCAGACCGTCGAACTATAGCCCGGCAGTCTGCTTGTGCCAGGATGTACCGACACAAAGATCCTAGAAGTAGATATCGAGTATATTACGATCCTGCCTGCGGCGATACACCATATCGCTGCTCATATTCCGGGCCAGGAGGATTCCCAGACCGCCTATTTTTCGCTCTTCGATGGAGGGTTCGAGTTCCGGAGCTTGCTGCTCCAATGGATTGAAAGGTGGCCCCGGATCGGTCACCCGCACCAGGAACCCCTTTCCCGGTATCACGGCGCACCCCACCGCTATGGCCTGCGTTTGCGCGCCTGAGCAGGCGTAGTCGATCACATTGATCAGAACTTCCTCCAGGACCAGATCGACCCTGGTCCGCACCTCTTCCGGCAAAGAAGCAGCGCTAGCCTGCTCGAGTACGAATCTGTGAAACTCGGTAAATGATTCCCGGGTGCCGGGCAGGCGCAACCAGTGGAGATCCGGATCATCCCATGGCTTCAAGGGCCGCCTCCAGAGTAGGATGATCGGGAAACAGAGCACCGCAGCCTGAAATGTCGAAGACCTCCCGAACAATCCCCGTAAGGCCCACCACCATCATGGTGCCGTTTGCGGCTTTGATTTTTTTCCCGAGGATCAGCATGCTGCGCAGACCGGCACTGCTGATATACTCCAGTCCGGAAAAATCCAACACCACGCGGTTTTCCTCCTGCTCGGTGGAAGCGAGGCTGGCCTCTTCGAATTCCGGCGCCGTAGCGGCATCCAAGCGACCTGACACTTCTATGATTAACGCCTTGTCTGTTTTGCGGCTGGTGTACTTCATTATGGCTCCTTGGTTGCGTCAAAATTTTTATCGGCTGATTGCCGTTTATTCCAATGATGAATCGGCGGTCAGCTTCAAGGTGCCGTGTCATACTTTACCTTCCGCCAGTCGGCATTCACCAGGTTGAAGACGGAGTTATGTCTGCCGGGAAACGTGCGGATGGCGTCCCAATCCGGTTCCTTGTCTGTCTTCTGCATAAGCAGCCCATCGGTGTCGAACCACCGTGGCAACACCCCGCCGAGGAAATACCCTTGTTGTCGTAGAATCTCGACCGCGGGTGCGATCCAAGGTTTGTCGGCTTTCAGCCAGACCTGATTGACCAGCACACCGTCTTCGCTGAGTTTGGTGTTCAGCTCTTGCATGCGGGTTTCAAAATCCGTGCCTGCCGAATGGATTGCGATTCTGGCGACGGCGGCATAATCAAAAACTTCGGGTCGGATATCAGAAGAAGTGTCGAAAAGAGAGCTTGCTCCGGCAAAGATCAGCACCCGTTCATCATCAAATTCTTGATACAGAAAACGCAGGTCCTGCTCGTAGGATTCGGGCAGGTACACGGTATGGGGTTTACTTTTGTAGGTCTTAAAATCGAGGAAGGCGGCTACCCGCCCCGTGGCGCTTTCCTCCTTTTCATAAGCCTCGGCAGGCATGAGGTCCACCTCCAGCGCCAAGGTTATCAACTTGAATTTATAACACAGCTTCTGACTGATGACATGGTTGCAGACAGGCTCTCCGAAAACCGTCTCGACCTCTGGAAGTTTGCCGGCAAGATCCAGGCCGTGGCTAACCATTTTAACGAACATGCCTCCGGAGCGCCGGTAGGTCATATGTACCAAACCGGCTCCGGATTCGTAGGTGCCCGGATATGGCGCGCTGTTATAGAGCGCGTTGTGGCCGACGACATCGCCACCCTGGGTGACGGCGACACTGGAGATGGTCCGCCGAGCCTCGTTTTCCCGGATCAGCAGTTCCGGTTCCAGGTAGGTCCGAACCGGATAGCCGTCACCGTACACCGAGCGGAAGAGTCGCGCCACACCCTCGGCGTCTTCGGGTCGGAAGCTGCGCACCTCCCATTTCTGGCCCGGCTGGATAGGAGTATCTTCGTTTGGATTCATCGTTTGTTCTCCTTTGTAGTCATCTCCGTCAAAGACGCATTCTCGCACTACCGGGTGTGTCGCATTACCTCCGAGAGTGCTTCGATAAAAGCTTCCATCACCTCGGGAAAAGACAGGGTAATCCTGATCCAGTTGGGGAAACGGAATCCGGCCATGCTGCGGACCATGACCCCGTGGGTCATCAGTTTGCGGTAAGCCAGCGTATCGCTCATGGGCAGACGGACCATCAGGAAATTGCCCTCCCCGACATTATAGTGCAAACCGAGTCCCTCCAGTTCCCTCGTCAACATGTGTTTGGCCTCGCTGACCAACGCCCTGGTGGCCAGAACGTGCTCCCGGTCATTCATGGCCATGAAAGCCGCCTCCTGGGCAAGGCTATTGACCGAATAGACCACACAGGTTCGCCGGATGATGTCGACCACTTCCAGGTTCCCGGCCAGATACCCGATACGCAGTCCGGCCAGCCCGTACATCTTGGAAAAGGTCCTGAATATCACAAGGTTGGGGTATTCCTTGATGAGTCGCATACTGTCGGGAAAGTCATCCTTTTCCACAAATTCACAGTACGCCTCGTCCACCACCACGATCTGCCGGCCGGCCACGCGGTCCAGAAAACGCCGCAATCTGGCCTCGGACCAGTAGGTGCCGGTAGGATTGTTGGGATTGCAGACAAAGAGGATTTTGGTCCGCGAATCGATTTGTGCGAGCATGCCCTCGTCATCGAAGGTCATATCCGAAAGCGGCACCAGTTTCGCCTCGAAACCGGAAAACTCGGCCACCCATTCATAGACCGCGAAGGTCTTGTCGGCGGTGATGATGTTGTCGCCTTCCTGGCAGAACGCCTTGATGACGAAGCTGATGACTTCGTTGGCGCCGTTGCCGACCAGGAACTGGTCCGGATGCATATCGAAGATCTCCGCCAGCCGGCAGCGGAGATGGTAGGCATCGCCGCTGGGGTACACCGCGGCGCGCGGGGGCGAGAAACCGGCGATGATCCTGCGCGAGGGCTCCGGCGGCCCCAGGGGGTTCTCGTTGTTGTTGAGCCGGAAGAGCCGGCTGCAACCCGACATTTTCATCAGCACATCGTCCGGCTTGCTGGGGATATAGGCCGTGAAACGTTTGATATATCCCGGAACCAGCACCTCGAAGTCCGGTGTCGGCATTGGTGCTGCGCCGTTCATGCCGCACCTTCCAGAGCAAAAATGACCAGATCGGCGGTTCCGCCATAGGGAAGGAGCAACCGTGGGGAAAAGCCGAGTTTGAGCAGGCCCGGAGTAAAGCCACTCTGCCAGGCGACTCCCAGATCCATCTCGAAGAAGATGGGGGCCAATTTTTCCTTACGCAGAAGCGCCACATGTTCCGCCAGATTTTCCTCGCAGTCTTTCCCGGGCCAGAGCGACCGTATGGTGGCGGCGCCGAGGCGGCGATCGGTTTCGACACTCAACACGGAATGCGGCTCCTGCGCCTCGCCTTCGGAAACGCTCTGCTGCAGATCGCGAGGAAAAACCAGCCGTCGATACTCGTTCTGAAGAAAATCGACCAGGTCGGGATGGCTCCAGACAACCGTTCCCATATCCTCGTGCATCAACCGAAAACAGGAGTTCTGTTCTTGCTGTCCGTCGCCAGCATCACCACCGGGCAAGGTTCCCAACCGCTCCAGATATCCCTCCGGAAGCTGAGCGGTCGGTTCTCTGCAGATGAGAACCAGGGCCGAAGTCCGGGCCACCTTGCTTATACAGCCATCCAGGAGTTCACGGGCCATCTCCGGATGACTGTCTCCGTGAAAGACGTATGGTCCGAAGAACTCCACCATCTTTTCCCCTGACCATTTCCAGAGCATGCCCCCGCCTATCTCGCCATTGTCACCGACTGCCAACAGGATCTGATAGTCACCGGCCGCCCACATATCCACGATCTTGCCAGGGTAGCGAAAATCCATGGGATACTGGCTCGGCGAGTAGCATTGATGCACTAAATGAACAAACCACTTGATCAGCGCGCTATCAGGGACTTGCAGGGCGAAATCGTGAACAGCGGAAGGTGCTTTTGCGGGAGTGGCTGTTTCTAGTTCCGGATACTGCAGCTCCTTGCTCAGGGTCAGCACCAGATTGCCGCCTGCCGAACGGGCTATGCAAAAGCGGTCTGCCATTCGCGACGCGATGAGCAGCCCCAGCTGATCGAGCGCGCTCTCGTCCTCCGAATTGATCGTGGCGGTCATATTGAACGCCCGGAGATGCATATTCTGCACGGGCAGCGAGATAGTGGTTTCGATATAATGACTGCCGGCTTTGCACCCTACGGTGATTTCCCGGCCAGCCGCTTCGGTTCGGGCCAGATAGCCTACCACCTCCTCGGCCGCCAGCCCCAGTTTTTCTGAGGTTTCCCTGTCCATTCCGAGCCCCTTGGCGGCATGACGCACATATGAGGTAACAAGAGGAACAAAGCCCTCTTCGGCGGGCATTTTCAAGACAAGCAGCTTGTCCGTCTTTTGTTGCATTTCGAACTCCGAACCGTTGAATAAAACTTATTTATAGATCCCTTCCAGCACCTCAGCCATGATTTCCAGGTATTCCTCCAGCATGCCATTTACATACGACTCATTGCAAAATCCTGCCCGGGCCAGGCTCTGCAGTGCCGGGGTCTTGTCGTGGTCAACGACCATGAGGACGAAGGGAAGCGGCCAGTGTTTGAGCGGCATGGGCGGATCCATCCTACACTCCAGATCCTGAAATTGCGGACCATTGTCCCTGGACACCGGAACATAGTGAAAAAACACCCCGGGATATCCCCGTCCCTGCGGATCGACGTCCTGCCAGGTGGGCCACAGAGCGTGACGGGATGCTTCCCGCAACGCGGTCTTGACCTGCTCGAGGCTGGTTTCGAAATGATCGCCGCCGGAGAGGTCCGCGCGGATATACAACCGGTTGGTCAGACAGGCTATCAGATCCTGCAACTCGGGCCTGTCGCGTAGCGCCGTAACACAGGCCGTGAGCACATCGCTGGTGTTTCCCCTTCGTCCCAAGAGCATAACATAGAGGGCGAGCAACCCTTCGAACAAGGTACTCCCCCTGGTTTTGCACATGAGCCTCGAAATCGTTCCTCAGTGCCATGGGAAACGGCTTCATGCCACCGACCGCGGCATACTCGTGACGGCCGGGATCAGGACAGGGCGGAGCCGAAAAAACCGGCTTGGCCCCGGCAAGACGGCTCTGCCAATAGCGACGAGAGTCTTCCAGCTTACCATCCCAAACCAGTCCATTGTACCACTGCGCAAAATCCATCGCCTGGTACGGTTCCGGCGCCAGGGAAAGCTTGCGGCCCTCGCGTAACGCATTGTATATTTCCGCCAGCTCGTCGGTCATCTTGCGCATGGCCCAGGCATCGAGCAATTCATGGGTCCCCGCCATGGCCAGGATATGGTCGTTCTCGTCGAGGCGATAGAGACGGAATTCGCAGCTCGGATCGTTCTCCCCACGTTCGGCCTCCGCCCACGCTGCGATCAGGGCAGAAAGCTGCTCTTGCCGAACAGACGTCACCTCCCCGAGCCCTGCAGTCAGTACCGGCTGCAACACCATCCTTCTCATCGTTTTCGCAAATCCGAATGCGCAGGGCATCGTGGCGGACGACCAGGACATTCAAGGCCTCCAGCATGCTCTTTTCGTCCATGGGGCCGGTCATCCTCCAGATGGTGACCGACGGCGGACAGGGAACGCCCGAAGCGACCATGCTCTGCTCCTGTCTGCGCATCATCAGCGCGTTGATCGGCAGAGAGATCGGCTCGTTGTGCGCCCTTTTCTGCAGAGCGGGGAGTTGCGGCTTCGCATCTCCAGGCTCGCCGATAGCCCGCGCCAATCTCTCTATGGTCCGATGCTCGCGTACCATGGCAATATCCATATTGAGGCCACGGCTCTCGGCTTCGGCGATCATGGACATGCAGAGCAGGGAATCTCCCCCTGTATCGAAAAAATCGTCCAGCACACTGACCTGCTCCAGCTCGAGGAGGTTCAGCCAGATCTCCGTCAGCTTTTTCTCGAGTTCATTGCGCGGCGCCACATATTCCACACTTGTAGCATCGTCGTGGGACGGTACGGGGAGTTTGCGCCGGTCGACCTTGCCACCGGGAGTCATGGGGAATTCATCCATAATCACGAATGCGGACGGCACCATATATCCCGGCAGGATGCTCGCCGCTTCCAACCGCAAAAGCTCCGGCGTGATCCCCTTTTTTTGTTCCGCATCAGCGATAACATAAGCCACCAACCTGTGGGTGGCGCCGCTGGGCAGGGGAATCACCAGGCAGCTGGTTACCCCCGCAAGACTGGATATGGCGCTGCCGACCTCACCGCATTCGATGCGATGGCCGCGGATTTTGACCTGAAAATCGACCCGCCCGATAAACTCGATATGCCCGGTCTCGAGCCACCGCACCAGGTCGCCGCTCTTGTATATTCGCGGATTGCGTTGTTCTTCGGTTGCATACGGGTTGACCTGAAACGCCGTTTCGTTGAGTTCCGGCCTGTTGATGTAGCCGCTGGAAACCTGCACACCGCCGATGTAACAGCTCGCCGGGAATACCCACCGGCAAAAGTTGCATGTAGGGATCAAGCACATAGCAACTCACGTTTTTCAGAGGCGTGCCGATATCGTTGGGCAGCGAGGTTGCATCGAAACGACCGACGGAAGTCGCTACGGTGCCTTCCGTCGGGCCATACCCGTTGACCATGTTTCTGCCCTTGGACCAGAGTGTGATCACAGCCGGGTCCGTGCTCTCGCCTGCAACGATCAGGGTCGAGAGAGCAGGCAGATCCCGATACGGCATGACGGCCAGCATGGCAGGCGGAACATATGCAATGGAGACCTCGAATTCCTCCAGCATGGAAGCAAGCTTTACGGAATCGCTGCGCTGATCATCCAGCGCGACGACCAGGGTAGAGCCGGTGAGTAACGCCGGGAAGATCTCCGCCACCGAGGCATCGAAATTCAGGGAAGCGAACTGAAGCAACCTGCTTCCCTTTTTGATATAGAACGCTTCGGTCAACCCATCGACGAGATTGGCGACCTGATGGTGCCGGATGGGCACGCCCTTGGGTTTGCCCGTGGTGCCGGAGGTGTAAATCGCATAGGCGAGGTCCTCCGGATGCGCCACGTCCATGGCAGCCCCTGTGCGTTCTCGTGCAAACGCGCTAATATCCAGTGGCGTGAGGCTACCAAAACGACGACCGTGCTCGTCGTTGACGAGCACCAGGGAAATACCGGCATCTTCCGCCATAAAAGCCACCCGCTCCGCCGGATATTCCGGGTCCAGGGGGACGTACGCCCCACCGCTCTTCAAGATGCCCAGTATCGCGGCTACCATGGCGATACTCCGGGTCATGGAGACGCCGGCGAACCGTCCGCTCAGGGGTTGCCCGCCGTTGGCCTCCACCAGCCCCCGAGCGATGTTGTCGCTCCAGGCATCGAGTTCGGTATAGGTTAGCGTGCCCTCGCTGCTGACAAGGGCAGGATGATCCGGATTCGCCTCTGCTTGCTCCCGAAATAGTGCCGGAATGGAACTCCTCTCCCGGTACGGTTGAAAGTCGGGGTTGAAGCCAAGCACCCGAGCGCGCTCTTTCCCGCAAACCAGCGGCAGTCCTCCTACAGGCGTATCGGGCGCATCCAGGGCATGTTCGAGAAGAGCCGTCACGCTCTCGAACATGGTTTCAAGGTCTGCCGTGCAGTAGAGAGCCGCATCGGCCATGAACAGGATTTCCAGCTTCCCTTCAGCGTCGGTGCCGGCGCTGTTCACATGGATATTGAGACCATCCCGGCTTTGGCCGGGCAGTATCACTTCATAGGCGGGGCCATCGGTTCTATCGGGGTGCCCGACCAGAGAAACGTTCATGATGTGGCCGACATCGATGTCATAGCCTTTGCGCATATCCGAAACCAGCAGGTCCAACGGGTACCGGGAATGTTCCTTGAGGATGGTGTTGATCTTCCGCCCCGTTTGCGCTGCATACTCGGCAAAGCTTTTTCCGGCTTCAAAGTTGAAAACCAGGGGCAGGCTGCTGACGAACATGCCGCACATATCGAAAAAACGTTTCTCCGAGCGATTGTGGTTGGCTATGCCAAGGGCGAAATTTTCGGTGCGGGCGGCCTTGGCAATATAGATCGCAAATGCCGTCATCACCTGCTTGTATACCGAAACTCCATGTTCATCGGCGTATGCATGGATTTTTTCGTGCAACCGAGGCGAGATCAATTTTGCGATCTGCAATACCTCTTCCCCCGGCTCCCCTTTGCCGTTCGCCAGCTGCAGCGGTTCGGGGAAAGAGGAGAGTTCCTTCATCCAGAACTCACGATCGGCTGAAAACCGCTCGGAGCGTTTGTATTCGTTTTCAAACTCGATGAAGTCACTGTAGCTGTCGATGATCTTCCCCGTTTCGGCAGCTTGGAGCCGCCGTTCGATCTCTTCCATCATGACCCTGGTGGAACGGCCATCGGTAATAATATGATGGATCTGCATGAAATAGCCGAGGGCTCCGCCCGCCTCGATTGCGGTGAACCGAAACAGGGGCGCACGATACATCTCCATGGGGCGCCGCGCCTCCTCCCGCATCCAGCTCCGTGCTTGCTCCAGGCCGGCAAAGGCTTTTCGTTTCAGTTTATAGGGAGTGTATTTGGTGAAGTGCTGGCAGGCAGGAAACCGCTCATCCCCAGCCGGGCCCTTGACGATATGCGCCCGAAGCGCATCGTTGTCGCCAATACATCCGTTGATGGCCTCTTCCAGGCAGTCATAGGTGGTTCCGGCCGGACAGGACACAAAGAGGGCGATGGTATTGATGGCAGTGCCTGGATGTTCTTCTTCGGCGAACCATATTCGCCTCTGAGGATGGCTCAAGGGATACGTTTGCATGGTTTTCTTACGGGGTTTCTCGTTGGTGTTGATCTCACGGCTTTCCAGTGCGGCAATATCACGACGCGCGGGATGGTACCGCAAAGGGAAAGACCGCCCCCGGTTTATCCAAAGATGGTAAAGAAGGGGACGCGAGAGCAGGGATATCTCTTTTTTTCAGTGCAGAGGAATAACACATGATCGTCGAACATCTCAACCAACCGGTACTGCACGAGGGATCAACCGGGCAAATCCAAATGCATTATCCGGGGTATTGCTGCTGAGACAGAAGCTGTGGAAAAGATGGACTGGGCAATTATACAACGAAGCGAGTCTGTCGAGAAAAAGGACCTCAAGTGAAATTTTGAAAAACTTGATCTATCACTTGTCGGCCCTCGACATGGTCAGCCTTGGATGACACTATAGTAATAAATGCGGCGCATGCCACGAGAGAAGCGGAGTCAAGAAGCCAAGAAGCCGGGTCATTGCTCTGTGCTCTATCGACATTCAGGATAGAACCGTGCTTAACCGCTCTGAACGTCGTGATAGTGTAATCGTTCACAGGCAAGCGAAGACCCCGGATAGGGTGCTGTGCTGGTAAACGTTTCCGGATATTCGATAGACCAAAAGAGCCGAGGCAGATCAAATGGAATTTATTCACAGTCTTCCCCTACCCGTACAACTCCTTTTTTTTGCCCTTTTGGGGTATTGGGGCGTCGTGCTCTGGCGCAACCACCGCCGGGCGGGAGAGCAATATCCTGAAATTGCCTACATGGCGGAGAATAAAGAGGGGCAAAACGATTGGCGATGGGCCGACTCTCCGCAGGAACTGGGCCTGCCTGTCAAGACGACAGCCACCGAAAGCTGGGTCTTTCTCCATCCCGTTCGTTCTACTTTCGAGGTGATCTGCACAGGTTTAGGGCTTTTATTTCTAGCTATTCTCCTTTGGAGCATCATCGACAGGATGGTGCAACATACTGATTCCCAGCCCATTCCACTGGGGATGCTGGTGTTTATTATAGTTTGTTTCGCCGGGATTTCCGCCATGCTCTTTCGCGTCGATGCGCCGGTGACCGCCATTGCCAGAACAAAAGACAAACTTATTTTTCAGGTCCGTATGGCGGCCGTTTTTCACCGCCGGGTTGTTTTTCGAAGCACCCGGGCAAAACATCTGGTTTTTAGCGGCAAGATGCAAGGCGCGTTGACCATGAATATCGATCAGCTTGAACGCCTGCCGGACTACTATTTGGTGGCCAAACGTCGTTACCACCCCTCCCGCCGATTTCTGTTGCGTTGCACTCCCAGCCAGGGCAGCTGGCTGGTGGGGGGCTGAACCAGTGGTGTCGGTTGATGTCGGATCAAGTTCAATAGTGGAGTTTCGCAAGCTTTACAAAGTTTCTTCTACCTTGGACGGATCCGAAACAGAAAGAGCGGATCGGGAGAGGGTTTGCGCCTTGATCGGTCGCGGAAGCTCTACGAGGGGACGTCCGGCGATGACATATCTATTCCTCCCCTGTTGTTTCGCATCGTAGAGTGCGTTGTCGATTGCTTTAAAAAATTCGTCACGATTTGTGAGATAGTTGAATTCGCCAACCCCCATGCTGGCTGTTAGCCCGCCGATGTCCCTGAAGCGGTGATGACGTACCGCCTCGCCCAGGGCCTTGGCAACCGTTTCCGCTTCGGCCAACCGAGTATTGGGCAAGATCAGTGCAAACTCCTCTCCGCCCCATCGTGAGAGGTGATCCGAGGAACGCTTACGTTCACCGATGACGGTTACATACTCCTTGAGCACATTGTCGCCGATATGATGGCCATACGTGTCGTTTACCCGTTTGAAGTGATCAAGATCGCTCAAGATCAGGCTAAATGAAGTATGGTAGCGACGACTGTCGGCGATCTCCCGGTCGAGAATCTGATCGAACATGGTACGATTCCAGATTCCTGTCAACGGATCGGTCATCGCCGCCTCGTGGACCCTGTTCAGCGCCTCCTCCTTGGTCCGCTCATAATAATAGATGACTCCGCCACCCATAACCAGGACAATCAACACGTTGAATATCGAGGACAGAGGTGTGACGAACGACCAACGCTCCCAGCCATAGAGCAAGGTAGCAAGGACGGCGAGCGAATAGATTCCATGGGCAAAGCCCCCTTTCCGCGTGCCGTGCAGGGGGTAAACGACCATGGGATAAAAGATTGCCAGTGCATACGTATCCAACTGCCCTTTTGCGTAAACAATCAGCGACAGGGTGATGAGACCGATAATCGACGACACAATCCAGCCCGTGGAGGCCAGATCCAGCCTTGTGCGAAATCGGTAGTACGTCCCAAAACAGAAAGCGGCCAGGCTCACTTCGATGAAGCTGACCAAATAGAACCGGACTGTCAAAGAGTTGAAGATGCTTGCCACGGTCAAGACGAAAGCCAGGAGCAGCAGGAAAAAATTTACCAGCTGTGCACGTCGGTATTGGCGAAAATCCTGCGCGAATTCGGGAGGCGCCTGGAAAAATGTCAATAATTTTCGAAAGGCATGGCTAAAGTTCATAAATCACCGTTGCTAGGATCCTATTCCACCGCCGAGGCTCATTCACCAAACTTGCGCGCTGTAACCGCTTACGAACACTGGTTTTCCGGAAATTTTGCCAACCTGGTAAACGACCGGCTCACCAAAACCGCTGATTTGGCAATAGCCAACCAATGTTCCGTGTATTTCCTTTACCTCATGCACCAATCATAGCGTATAATGATGGCATATGATGGTTATAAATTTCATCAATAGACGGGCATTGTGACACATTTTAATGGCTAGAACAAGAGGAACTGCACTCCTGCATGGAGAGAAACGCATATGCAGGGTATTTGTCGCCTAACAGAGGTGCTTTCCATGGAACACATGAATGAAAAACTTGGGTCCTGGCAGATCAGCGGTGCCGAGACGAAAGGCAAGGTAGAGTTCCGCCTGTTCTTTCCTGGTGAAAGCACAGGCCTCAACCACAATATCAAGACCATCCAGGTTGTGGGCGATTTCCAAAAGGCGCTTGGAAACCGGAATAACTGGGATCCGGACGCTGCCGAATATCTGACAAGATCCTCCCATAGCCAAGGGGAGATCTGGAGTTGGACCACGCCCAAGGAACTTCCAGCACACTTCTACCAGTACAAATATTACGTCACGTTCAACGACCCCACCGTAGAGCCCCGCTGGGTGAGCGACCCGTTTGCCCGTTACGGCGGTGAAGCTGAAATGAACGCGGCCGTGGTGGTGGGAGGGAGTCGTCCCGAAGATAACCTCATCGCACCACTCGCCGGTGGCCGCAAGCCCTTGCGCGACCTCGTCATCTACGAAATGATGATCGATGATTTCACCTGGGAATACCGTGGCGTGCGTGCCCCCCTTGACGCAGCTCGAGACAAAATCAAGGATCTGGCGAATATGGGGTTCAATGCCATTCTCTTTATGCCCTGGACGGCATGGAACAACACCCAATTCAGCTGGGGCTACACCCCTGCCCTCTATTATTCGGTGGAATACCGGTATGCCAATGACCTCAACCACCCTTCCGAGAAGCTCTCCTGGTTGAAAAAGCTGATCGGCGAATGCCACAAATGTGGTATCCATGTGATCATGGATGGTGTTTTCAACCACGTCTATACCGGCTTTCCCTACAAGGCCTTCTACCAGGACTACGATGAGTCCTGCCCCTTCACCGGCACCTTTGGCGGGACATTTCCGGGCCTCCAGGATCTCGACTTCAACAATACCTGCACCCAGGAATTGATTTTCGATGTCTGCCGATACTGGATCGAAACGTTTGAGATCGACGGCATCCGCTTCGACAACACGGTCAACTTCTATAAAAAGGGCGACAATCGGGGTGTGCCGGAGCTTATGCAAGATATCGAAAATCTATTGGCGATAAAGGGCCAGAAGAATTTTTCACTCACCCTGGAACACCTGCAAATGGATGCCGTCGAAGTCACCAAAAGTACCCGAGCGACAAGCTACTGGGACAACGCCCTCTACGGCGAGTGCTTCCGCGGGCTTTGGGAGAACACCATTCGACCGGCTCTTTTAAACACATTGAACAACAACCGGTACTTGCGAGGAACGGGAAAAGTTCCGACCCTCTATCTCAGCAACCATGACCATTCCCATGTCGCCTGGCAGGCTGGCGCCCGCAACAACGACGGAGCCATTGAGTGGTATCGCACCCAACCCTATGCCATCGCGCTCATGACCGCGCCAGGTGCGCCAATGGTGCAGAATGGCCAGGAATTCGCAGAAGATCACTGGCTCCCCGAGGACGATAAGGGGAGTGGACGGCGGGTTCAATCCCGGCCCTTGCATTGGGACTATCGCAATGACGCTCTGGGGAAACCTCTCTATGAAGTCTATAAGAAACTCATCCAGTTTGCGGTTGCAATACCCGGCTCTTCGGTCGGACGGGTTCGTCCCGGATTTCTGGGAGGAGTGGCAGACGCGGTTTAATCCGGATGGTCTAGGTGTTGACTGCGAGAGGCAGCTCCTTATATATCGACGGTTTTGCACCGATGATACGGGCAGTATGCAGCATGCGGTTATCGTACTCAACTTTTCGTCGCTCAGCCACTGGGTCGACCTGAGCTTTCCTGAGAATGGACAATGGCAGGAACTCTTGAGCGAGCCGCAACAAATTATCGATGTGTGGAACAACCGCTCCAGCTTGAACGTACCTTCGCACTGGGGGAGTATTTATATACCCGTTCACTAGGAGCCTGTCGGATTATGCCCTTTTCCCAATATCTTCGTTAAACTCGAAAAAATTATCCTCCGGTAAGCAAACAAAGTGCGACACCGAGGCATTAAGCGAATGCCTCCGTTAACTTTCTCGAGTTTGCCTCGATCTGAGAAAAAGTGCCTGCAATCCAAAAGGCTCCTGGCACTCCAACTGGCCACGATCAGGCTGGTGGCAAAGATAAGCGATAGCCCGACGGCCTTATCACAATAGCGACCGACAGTGCTTCAGCATTTCACTTCTTTTCCTATCCTCATATTGTAGTCTACATAAGTTTTGTGTTATTATTTTAACAGATTGCAATTGGTGGTACGTGTTAACCATCGTTCCTCTTAGATGCGAGGCGATTATCTGACTATGCCCTATCCAATCACGTCATTCTTCCCGTGTCAGCCAGAGGCACTAGCAGACATTTACATATCATTGAATTAACAGGCATTTGGTTGTCTTAGCGAACGGCCATATCCCGACACCTTTTTCATGTTTTATGTCGGCCAATTCTCCTTTTGCCACCCATCTTTTGCAAATACATAAAATGGCTAACAAATATACAATGTTGCATACTTTTATCAATACGGATGCAAAAAGCAAAACCACGCTTGCTATTGCAAAATTTCGCCATATTTTCTTAAAGAAAGAACAGTAATCGTTCACCAGTGCCTCAGGTTGGCGCAGGTAAGCGTAGACTCCGAGCTGGCTGACGGACTAAAGCCTATCTATGCACGTCAGCCAGCTCGTGCCAAGATGGGGTGCCGGTGAACTTTTACGATTTAGGCAAGTTTTTGCCAACCCGGTAAACGGGTACATTCGCCCCTACATCGAGGTTCTTTCATGACTGATTCGCCACCAGTAAAAGAGGGAGGAATACCAATGCAAGCCAAGACAATGGTTTGTCTCGGAATTATGCTCTTCTTTTTTTGGAGCTTGGCTTTCGCGGATCAAAATCTCAGAGTTCGATCGGTATATTCCGACCAGACAGGCACTGTCTCCCTGGTTGTTGATGTCCCGACCGAAATTATGCCTGAGGCATCTCAATTCCGTCTCATTGAAGATAATAAGCTTACGGCGACAGCCAGCTCTATCATGCCATTTGCGGATTCGAACTGGACGTTGGCTGTCGTATTATGCATTGATAAGAGCGGCAGCATAAGCGATAAACAGTTGGAAAATATCAAGGCAGCGCTGAAAAATTTACTGAGAAAGCCTCTTTTCAGAAAGCAGGACCGTCTGGCCCTGGTATCGTTTGAAAATGAATCGCGGGTTATCCAGTGGTTCGCACCATCTCAAAAAATTTATGAAAAAATTAATGAATTGAAAAACATGAAAGGGCGCCATACCGTGCTCTACGACACGCTTTTCGACTCATTAGGGTATGTGAACAGTGACGGAATAGAGGCCTCGCCTCCGGTTTTCAAACGCATTCTCGTTATTACAGATGGACAAAACGATGGTGGATTGAGACAGAATACCACCGAAGTCAGGGAAAAGGCGATCGAGACCGGTGTTGCTATAGACGCGGTGCTTTTGCATGCAAAGGCAAAAAATATCGAAACGATGCGATCGTTAGCCAATGATACAGGCGGAAATTTCGTCAGTGCTGACGGAGAAAGTATCGAAACTGCCATTAATAAGATATTCAACGACATACTAGGTAGTTATGTTGTATATTTTCAACGTTCAATCGACTCTGCCGCTCCAAAGACGGCTCGCGTCGGCGTACAATTCCAACCGCCCGACAAGAAGCCGTCAACAGATAGCGTTCAAGCAAAGATACCGCAGTCGACTGTTACTGACATCCACCCAACGCCATCAACGACAAATATAAACGTAAAACCACCACCAAACGAACCGGTCGAACCAGTGCCTCCTCCCCCCCCAATATCAAATTGGTTTTGGTGGTACTGCGTATTTCTTCTGCTCGCAGCGCTTTTGGTTTTGGCGTTTTGGCGGTTACGGAAAAAAAACCAACCACTACCAGAAAACATCGAGCCTGAGATCGACTTCGGCAAAAAGCTATCTACCTCAGCACCACCTCCCCCTCATTCACCTGAAACAAAAAGGAGAGAAACGCTGGTAGGCGGCGCGACCTTCTCCACTGCCAATTCCGGCTTGTCCATTGCCACCTTAACAGGTTTAAGCGGTCCGCTAGAAGGCAACCACGTTCAGATCGAAAAGGAATTGTTTCAAATAGGAGCAGATATAAAAAACGATCTTTGCATTAGCCAAGACGAATATGTCTCGGCAGAGCATGCTTATCTCCGTTACGAAAACGGCAGTCTAACGCTCTTCGACAAGGGGTCCACGAACGGAACTTTCGTAGGTGATACACAAGTCACGGATACAGGCGTCGTTCTCAAAGAAGGAGAACTCATCCGAATCGGAACATCCGTATTTGAAATAACACTACCGGTTGCTTAATTGACAAAACGTAAACATTCACCAGCACCCCATTTTGGCACAGGTAAACGCAAACCCTGGACACTGGTGAATGTTTACAGGTCATCGGTTTGACGACAGTTTGGTTGACGTGGTCAATATGGACGACATAACGACAAGGAGATAATTATGGCACATAACGATACCGGTTCTGATCGCAAAACCAGAGTAGGCACCCCCAAGTCGGAAGGAACCGAAGGACGGATGACCAAAGTAATGCCGGTCTCCACTGGGTCACCCAGCGTACGAGGATACATGGGCAAGGCGGATACCCGCAAAATCGTGGGAGTTCTGACAACTTTTACCTGGCAACCACAGGGGGAACTTTTTCCAATCAGAGAAGGGAAAAACTTTATTGGCAGCGACAAGGTATATAGCGATGCTTCCCATCAAGATTGCGATATACAGATTCAAGAGGATGAGCGGATGTCCGGCGAACATGCGCTGATTCTTTGTCGAGGAGGTGTATATGAGATCATTGATCAGACCAGCAGCAACGGGACATATCTCAACGGGGATATGCTTCCGGCAAATCAATCCCACAGATTGGAAAATTACTCCGAAATTCAGGCGGGATCAACGGTTTTTACTTTCATAAAAATTGCGCCATCGAAAAAAGCGGAAGAGCATGTTAGTCCACCGCAACCTACTGAGGAGGAGGTGAAAACAGAGAGGAAACCAGAGGATAAAAGTAAAACGTTTATCAAATAGAGACCATCGGGCCCCATCTCCTCTCTGCATTTGTGGCACGTGGTCTACGAAATCCGGCGCACAGGAGTTATCTCATGGACGATATCATTTTGAGCATCAAACATGGAATCAGCCCTTATGCCTGGCTTATATCCGCCGTCGTTTTAATCATGTTCTTCGTCTACCTTTTCAGACAACAAATCAAAGCATTAATTCCCAAAATAAACGAGGTAGTTTTCAAATCAGAAAACAAAGAGTTTCGGATCGGATTCGACAAGATAGTTCAGGAAGCAAAAGCCCAGGCAAAGGACATTGAAAAAGATGTCAGTTCCAGCAAAATCTCCTCTCCCCCTGAAGAAAAAATTGAAGCGGGTAATCTCACTGCTCGCGATATCGTGTTGGAAGCCTGGAGCGCCCTCAAACAAACGACCTATAATTCCTGTTCCGCTCTCCATATAACCATGACTCCCGCTACCCAAATCAATGCGGCGGTTGATAGGCTCGTTGAAGCCAATGCCCTCGAAGCACACCTCGCAACGCCCATAAAACAACTCCATGCTCTCGGCCAGGAACTGGCGAACAACATCAAATACTGGCCAACAATGGAAAGCGCATACCATTACAAAAGCCTCAGCGACACCCTGGTTGACTGGATGATGTTGCATATACTCACACCCTCGAGACACTCAACCGAGAATACGCAAAAACCACCAAGACGGGCCACGGTGGTCGGCACGTATTCCCCAGAGCCATCCGCCGCCAAAGCGGCAGCGACCCTTCTCAGCGTTGAGGGATTGCTCGCCGGCAATAGGTATAAGATAGCCAAAACGCTTTTTAAGATAGGAAGAGATAATGACAACGATCTCTGCGTAAAAGATGACGAATATATTTCAGGCAAGCATGCTTTGCTAAGCTACCGGGATGGCGGTTTATTTCTTTCTGACCAGAACTCCCGTAACGGTACTTTTCTTAACGGAAAAAAGATTGGCGTACCCGTTATGGTCCACCAGGGAGATAAAATCCAGGTTGGCGGATCTGTCTTTCAGTTAATATGAGAATCCGACCATTAGTCGTACCGGTTGAAAAATATTGCAGCTTTTCTTTGTGAAAGCGAGATGAAATCCCAGAAGCAGAAAATTGAATACGCCGCCAGTTCGGAGACAGGAAATGTGCGGCATGAAAATCAGGACCGGATAGGTCACACAGTTACGCCTTCAGGTCTACTTTATGTGCTCGCTGACGGCATGGGCGGCCATAAAGGTGGCGCAACCGCAGCCAAAATGACGGTACATGGACTGAGTAATTACATTGCCACCACAGCGGATGTGACGGATACCGAAAAAATTATCGGCGACGCTTTCAGACATACCAATACAGCCGTATATGAACGAGCGCATTGCGGTGATACAGCAATAGAAGGAATGGGTTCGACAGCGGTTGTGTTGTTAATCCAAGAAGATATCGGCAGAATAGCACATGTGGGCGACAGCAGGGCGTATCTGTTTAGAAATAACCGATTACAGCAACTCACAAGGGACCATACGCTTGTCCAGAGAATGGTCGATGCCGGAATGTTGTCACCTGAAGAAGCTGCCAATCATCCTGATTCGAATATATTGGATCGCGCTATCGGCAACAAACCAGAAATTGATATTGATATCGAAGATGGATTTGCATTGCTCGATGGCGATGCGATTCTTCTTTGCTCAGATGGCTTATCGGGATATGTTTCAAATACGGAAATCGAATCCATCCTCCAGCACCACACAAACGCGCAAGAAATACCTGGTAAATTAATCCAGTTTGCCCTCGATGTCAAAGCGAGTGAAGACAATATCACCGTGCAGTTCATTCAATATGGCAGGCGAAAACACAGAGCATCCGGGGAAAAACTAAACGCAAGGCTACTTGATATTTTTAAAAAAAAGACCACATTGGCGGCGCTTGTCATCTGTCTCATTATTGCCGCGACAATCTCAGCCTGGATGATTTTCCACGTAAACAAAGATACCGATCACAACGGCAAGAACATATCTCCAATTGACAAACAGGAAAATATAATCAATGGCAATACAAAAGCGACGGGAAAGCGACCTTCTAATACATAGTTTTGAACTAAGAGTAACCGTTCACCGGGTCAACCAAATACTCTGGCCAAGCCAATGGACTGTAAACGTTCTCCAGTGCCCCAGGTTGGCATAAGCAGGCTGTCGGGCAATAGCCTATCTATGCACGCCAGCCTGATCGTGCCAAGATGGGGTGCTGGTGAACGTTTACAACTACGAGACAAAATATACCCGACCACTCTATACAGGCAGGTGACATCAAATGCGTTGAGACACCTTGATATCAGGAGGCAATAACATGAAAAACATGATAGCGCTTTCTCTTTTGTTTATTCTCATTTTGGGCTGTGCAAACCAAAACCAACAAGCGAGAACCGAGGGCACAGCTGGAGGAGCCGTTGTGGGTGGCCTTTTAGGGGGACTCTTGGGCTATGCGGCAGGCAAACAAAAAGGGGCACTGGCTGGAGCGGCATTAGGCAGTATTCTTGGCGGATCCATAGGGTACGCATATGCGGATAATATTGCCAACCGGCATAGGGAACTTGCGGGCCATGAAAACGACCTCGATGCTCAAATCAAATTTGCGGAGGGGGTAAACCATGATACGCAGCAATATAATCAACGCCTCAAGAGCGACATCGCCAATTTAACACCTGAAGTCAATAACCTTGTCGCTCAAGCACAACAAGAAAGGATCACTCAGCAGCAGCTCAATGCTAAAAAGCGCTCCATTGAAAGAAAAGTTGAAGAAACGAAAACAGCATTAGCGGCAGCAGAAAAACAATACAGGAATCTGAAAGACTTTCAGAATCGAACTCCAAACAAATCTGACAAGCTCGATGCCGAAATTGCAAAACTGGAAAGTAATCTTGCTGAACTAAAACAAAATACCAATGCGATAGCTTCTTTAGGTCAAAGGCTTTAATATCGTTAATGGTCTGATTAGCGAGCTGATATTTACTTCATCGGCGCAAACGATGTAACCGTTCACCAAACGATCACCAAAATCAACGTATAGAGCAGGAGGAAACAATGCAATTTAGAAGTATTGCTCTGCTTACCGTTGCTACGCTCGCCGTGAATGCGTGCCAACAAAGTGCACTTTTGCAGATGAAAAACGAAAATGCGCAAAGCGAGGTGAGGATTCAGCAAAAGGAACAGCGACTCAGTGAATTGGAAAATCAAAACATCTCTCTGCAAGCTCAAAAACTAGAATTGCAAAAGGAGCTTGAAACCACCAAAATGAACCTTGACCAACTCTCTGAAAAATTGAGAAAGTTGAAATTGAAAAATGATAAAATTCGAGCCGCTACTCCGGAACAACTCAAGAAAAAAGAACTGTTTTCATCGCGCCTTCAACAATTCAGAGACCAAATCAAAGCGTTGAAAAACAGCGCTGAGAGTTCTCAAGACAATCAGCTATCGAAAACTGCCAAAGAAAAAAGGATAAAAGAACTTCGAGAAGAAATAAAGGTATATCTGCAATTCGGCCTTGATTAATGGACTGGCCTGATGACTCTGTTAAGACGACATGGGAAAACACTTTCTTTTCTATCGCTCATCGTATTAACTTTGGCCCTCTTCCTTTTAGTTCATCATCAAGAAAAAAAACCTGAAACGACCGAACCAAGCTACCTCAGGCTAAAAGAAGAGCAAGATATCTTCCCCTATGCCGAGGCAATCTCCATTATATATAAAAATGCGTTATTTATGAAGCCTGGAACTAAAAAAAGAGAAATTGTCAATGACAGCCTCAAGGCATACTTGAGCAGTCACGACCCCTATTCCGATTATTTGACAAAAAGTGAATACCACCAGTACAAACAACTGCAAAGCGAGAGTTATATCGGCATAGGCCTGGATCTCAAAAAAGATCACCTTGGTCATTATTATTGCTTCCCTTTTCCTGGAAGTCCTGCGGAAAAATCCGGCATTCATAGCGGTGATCGGCTTATACGTATCAACGGAACACCAGTGAGCGGGCAGTCGCTCCCCTCACTGGTCGCCCAGATGGTCGGGGATGCCGGTACTGTGGTTCAACTTACTGTTGCAGCCAATACCTATTCGGAAAAACAGGTAAGTATCATTCGGCAAACGTTATATGTCAAAAATGTTCTTATCTCCTGGATACATGGTTTGCCAGTCATCAAATTGAGCTATTTTTCCCAAAACACCAGGAATGAGCTTCGGCAAGAAATTGCAAAAATAAAGAAAAAGCCTCTAATCCTTGACCTGAGAGGTAATCCTGGGGGAAAACTTGTCGCTGCAATCAGCTCAGCTATGCTCTTTTTAGACAAAGGAGAAAAAATAGGTAGCATCGCCACAAGAACAGGGGAACAGATATTTTCTTGCAACACCGATGGAATGGGTGTCCCTCTACCAATATATATTTGGCAAGATGAAACGACCGCCAGCGCTGCGGAAATGTTTATCGCCGCACTTACCGAAAACAAAAAGGCCGTTTCCATCGGCCGTCGCACATTCGGCAAAGGCACACAGCAGAACTTTCTTCCTTTAAGTGATGGTTCGGTTCTGATCTTAACCACAGGGAAAATGCTAACACCAACCGGAATGTATTTCCAGAAAGTGGGGCTAGAGCCAACCCACAAGATACAAGGGGAAAACGCTTCCACCGACGATTATCTTTCAGAAACCAAAAAACTCATCATCCAAAAATAGAAAAAGTTCCATATTGCCATGTTCACCAGGAGACCAAAATGATTGGCGAGACCGTCGGCCACTATAAAATCATCTCGGAGATAGGCAGAGGAGGAATGGGTGTCGTATATCTCGCCGAACATTTGTCGCTTGGAAAGAAGTTTGCCGTGAAAATCCTTTCCTCAGAACTGACAAACTCGGCTCAATTCCGCAAACGCTTTTACGAGGAAGCTCACAATCAGGCGCAACTCAATCATCCAAATATTGTCCAGGCTACCGATTTTTTCGAATTTAAGGATCAGTTTGTTTTCGTCATGGAATATGTCGACGGAAATGATCTTGGCACAATCATCAAGGAAAATGGCCCGTTGCTAGAAACAACAGCTTTCACCATTTTCAAGGATGTTTTGGAGGCTCTCAATTATGCTCACAGTAAAAATCTCATCCATCGCGACGTAAAGCCTCAGAACATTCTGATAGATGAAAGAGGCAGAGCGAGACTGATGGATTTCGGCATTGCCATCATGTTTGGCAGAGAGCGACTCACAGCGACCGGCACCGCGGTCGGTTCGCCATGGTACATGAGTCCGGAACAGATAACAAACCCTTTACATCTCGACAAGCGAAGCGATGTTTATGCCGCCGGAATCGTCCTCTATGAAATGCTCACGGGCGATGTGCCTTTTGATGGGGAATCGGATTTTGCCGTTAGAGAGCAACAGGTTCACAATCGTCCTATGGATCCCCATCAACGCAATGCCAAAATCGATTCCAAACTATCCGCTCTTATTCTCAAAGCGTTGGAAAAAAACCCTGACAATCGCTATCAGAGTTGCGCCGATTTTCTTCAGAGTCTCCACGATTACCAATCAAAAAAGACAAGTACAGGAAAAGACGGCATATTAAAAAAACTTATCGTCCTTTTCATGACCCTGGCGATCGTGAGCGCAGGTGTATCAATTTATTTTATATTTGTTCGCAAGCATACAGTCGTTATCCACGACCGCCAGGCGACTTCAATCCAACATGAAAAAGCCAATCTCTGGATCAATAACGCCATGGATAAGGCTGCCAATGTTTGTTTAGAAGTGAAAGACGTCGATCTCAAACGGAAAAATTTGCAGAAAGCACTGGATTTGAATTTTCCCGACTTGGCCGAACAATATAAGAAAGTAATAAATGATAAAAATCAAAAAATAAAAGAGGCGACCTCTCAGTACAAATACTATATCAAAAAGCTCGGAGAACTGAACGGCTCGGTGGTTGAAGAAGAACTAAAAAATATAGCCACGAAACAAAACGGTCAAGTCAGCACGCACAGGCTGCAGGTTGTCAATTCTCACTATCATCACTCCATGGGCAATGCCATGCCATCGGATACAACCTTGACAAGAGAGTTATGTGAGTAGGTTGGCCTGTCATTCCAAAGAGCCTTCCTCACAAATGATGCAATAACAGCACATTAATGCTATAGGAACGGATCACAGGACAGAGAAATACCCTATTGGGCATTGCATTTCATGTGTTTCAAAAACATAAACTGGGCGACAAACTCACCCATTCCCAAGCAGGATCCTGCGCATTCACTTAACTGGCTTAATTTATTATCAAATATCACAACATTTCACAAGGATTTCCTAACCATAAAAAATATTGCCCCCCATGCTTTCTTTGTGATACTCTAATAGTACCCTACCTTGGGATGCTGTTTTTTTATTTCTGCACTTATTTACTAGATAGTATTCGTATCTATAGTTTGTCTAACCATTAATTAAATCTCTTACTCCTATCATGGTTCCGCAGGGGATAAGGTTAGCAAATGCCACCTTTCAAGAATTCTTTACATCATCTTTTTGCCGAGATTGAACGAATTGACCTGCTCATTGCGGCACACGTCAATTATGCTCGCCAGGTAGTACCAGCACGACGATGAGTTCCGCGGCCTCTATATACCTGACTCCGATGTTGACGAGCTCCTCCATCAACCTTTCGGTCGGCCCAGATGGGCGCGGGAAGAGAGGATTCGGCAGAAATTGGCAGCTCAAATTGAAAAAATCCATGACGCCCTCGAAAATCGCAAAAGGGAGAGCTTGGCTCTCGGTCTTGAGCTCAGATTAGATAAACTTGAGAAACTCTTCGCACTCGATCGCTTTGAAGTCGATATCCTGCTTGTCAGCCTTGCCGTCGAACTTGATCTTCGATATGAACGACTTTATGCCTATCTTCAAGATGATGTCACCAAGAAACACCCGAGCGTCGACTTGGTTTTAAACCTGCTGACTTCAACAGCAGATGGCAAATTTGCCGCCCGACACTATTTTGACGCAGATGCATCGCTCTTTCGACACCATCTTGCCCAGCTGCATTCAGACCCCTCGCAACCACTCTGCCCCGAACTTGGACAATATATAAAAATCGACAATCGCATTGTGCACTACCTGCTCGGCAGCGATGCACTCGACGACTCGATCGTACCTTATGCCGCTATACCGTCTTCTTGCAATGATCCCCTAACCGACTGCCTCGTATCCAAACCAGCTGTAGAGGATATCCAGAATTTCATAGAAGGTTGCGGTTCTGAAAGGACAATTTTCTATCTCCACGGACCGTACGGCACCGGAAAGCAGACTACGGCACTGGCAGTAAGCGACACGGCCAAGTCCAGCCTCTTGGTCGTCGATATCAAAGCATTGGCACTCTGCGACATTTCCGTTCTCTCTTTGCTGCTGGTGAAAATACAGCGTGAGGCAAAAATCCAGGGGGCTGCTATTTATTGGAAGGATTTCGATACTCTACTTGCTGAAAAACACATCCCCTTGCTTGATATATTTACATTTCATCTCCGGGACCGACCCGTGTTGACATTTCTCGCTGGAAACTTGCCTTGGGTTCCAACGGATGGATGGCGACCAGTAGCATTCGCCAGCATTGAAATGCCGACTACTGGATTTTCTGAACGTATTCAGATCTGGAAAACAATTTTCTATAATAGACACCTTGAGATCGCTGAATCCGATGTCTCTGCAATCGCCACAAAATTCAAATTTACCGGCGGGCAGATTCTCGATGTAGCAAACACTGTGGCCAATTTATCCAAGCAACGGAGACCAGGCTCAGCTGAGATCCTGCCGCATGAACTGTACGAAGCTTGTCGACTCCACTCAAATCAACGACTCGCCGCACTGGCTCACAAGATATCGCCCAAATATACGTGGAGCGATATAGTGCTTCCCTCCGACCATCTCGAGCAGCTGCACGAGATCTGCAATCACGCGCTCTACCGGGAACGCGTCTATGGTGAATGGGGTTTCGACCTCAAGCTTTCAATGGGAAAAGGCCTCAGCGTTCTCTTTAGCGGACCATCGGGAACGGGAAAGACAATGGCAGCCGAGATCATTGCCGGTGCGCTGGGTCTTGAACTCTATAAAATCGACCTCGCTGCAATCGTGAGCAAATACATAGGCGAGACCGAAAAAAATCTATCAAAAATCTTTACGGAAGCCGAAACATCGAACGCTATTCTCTTTTTCGATGAAGCAGATGCCCTTTTTGGCAAGAGAAGTGACGTGAAGGATTCGCATGACCGCTATGCCAATATTGAAACGGGATACCTCCTACAGCGAATGGAAGAATACGAAGGTGTCGTAATCCTGGCCACCAATTTTAGCAAAAACATGGACGATGCCTTTGTCAGACGCCTGCATTTCACCGTGGAGTTTCCATTTCCCGACAACCTTGACAGGCTCCAGATTTGGAAACAAATTTGGCCGAAAGACACGCCTCTGGATGGAAATTTAGACTTGAATCTTCTTGCCAGCCGATTCGAAATAACCGGTGGAAATATTCGAAATATTGCGCTTGCCGCAGCTTTTCTTGCAGCGGACAATGGTAGCCTTGTCAATATGGATCACTTACTCCGTGCCACCAAACGAGAATATCAGAAAATGGGCAAAGTGATAGTGCAAGACGAATTCAACATGAAGGGTTCAGTCGTTCAGTAATTGATTTTGACATCAGCAAACGTTCACCAGCACCCCATCTTGGCACGATCTGGCTGGCGTGCATAGATAGGCTATGGCCCGTCAGCCAGCTTATGCCAACCTGGGGCACTGGCAAACGTTTACAGTTCATTGGTTTGACCGCCGTTTGGTTGTGCTGGTGAACGGTTACCGGCTCCAGAACGATACCTGGCGACAAATATTCGTCATTCGGAGGGTTCAAATGACTTACCACACTCGAACACCACTCAATGAAAACGATCCGCAAGGTCGGCTCAAGAGCGTAGCCAATGAAACCTTTCGACAGGCTTCCAGGAGCTTGACAATAACGAAATCGGCTGCGCACCCTCAATTCATTTGCAGACTTGGCGACACGTGCTGTGCGCAGGCGCATGCACGTAAAATACAACGTTCATTTCGCACAAAGAGCGCTCCCAGACATCAATCCTTGCTCCATCTGCAACGAAACCTTGGAAATCAGTTCGTCTGCCAGTCAATTGCCATTGCAAGAAAAATCGACCATGAGCCTGATGAGGACACCATGGCCGGTCCCGAGGTCGAGAACGCCATCAACCGCACGAGAGGCGGTGGACAGGCACTGGATGCCGCCGCGGGCAAGCAGATGGGTTCCGCCTTCAACGCTGATTTCAGCGCCGTCCGCGTTCACACAGGTCCAGAGGCCGATTCAATGAATCGAAGTCTCAATGCAAAAGCGTTTACCACTGGACGCGACATCTATTTCCGAGATGGGGAATACAACCCGGGCAGTTCGGGTGGAAGAGAACTTCTGGCCCATGAATTAACCCATGTCGTCCAGCAGAATCCTCATACGCTTCAACGAACGGATGCGGACGAACCGCCGTGTGGTCCGGGCGGCTCCTGTTCTTCGGTGGCCGCGGGAACCGTCCGAACCAAACTTGCTGTCGGCACCCCGGGCGATATCTATGAACAGGAAGCAGACCAGATGGCCAAGACGTATTCACAGTGGGAGCACCAAGGGAGACTTCAAGCAGAATCCAATGTGAACATTCGTCGGCAATCTCCGGATGAAGAGAAGAAAGAGGAAGAGGGAAAGCCGGTGATGACCAAAAGCGAAGGCGATTCGACGCTCCTCCGTCAACCTGAAGCCGAGGACGAGGAGAAAATGGAGAAGGAACGCTAGGAGCCTGTCGGATTATGCCCTTTTTCCCCATATCTTCGTTAAACTCGAAAAAATTATCCTCGGAATATTCAGTATATGCCTCCGGTAATTTTTTCGAGTTTGCCTCGATCTGAGCAAAAATGCCTATAATCCGACAGGCTCCTAGGAGCTATCGATTGAGAGGCAATTCAAAACAAACGAAACCAACGGAACTGAAACGACGTGATCAACGCACTGGATGAAACGCTCAAGGCCTTACTTCGCCGGGATTTACCGTCTGATCTGGCCAAGCAGGTCCAAATCAGCTTTGCAACCCCCGACGATCAGTTTCCACCGCCATCGGTTACCCTGCCGGCCATCGATCTCTTTCTTTACGATGTGCGGGAAAATCACGAGTTGCGCAGCAACGAGGTCATATTCGATCGGCGCAACGACGGCACCGTCACCCAAAAGCGTTCACCCATTCGTGTTGATTTCTCCTACTTGGTAACCACTTGGCCCAGTGAGAAGGTCCCTGAACCGGCACAGGACGAACATCGCCTGCTCAGCGAAGTCATGCTCGTCTTTCTGCGCTACAGAAAGATTCCCGAGGAGGTACTGCAAGGAGTGCTCAAAGACCAGAGCCCCCCGCTGCCGGTGAGTTCGCTCCAGCCAGGTCGTCTGCAAAGTTTAGGGGAATTCTGGCAAGCGTTGGGGGCAAACCGAAGGCGGCCCTCAATTATCAAGTTACCCTTTCCGTCGATGTGGCTGAACCTCGACAAGCCCATCTTGTCACCGAGAAGATAATCAAAGTTCGATCACAAATAGCTGAAAAACTATGAAAGCATGGAGCGAGTGGGAAATCATTCACCGGCAGGTCTCCCTGGCCGGTTACATAGTGGATAAGGACAACAATCCTCTTGCCAATGTACAAGTCGACCTTACAGCGGCGTCTTCAACAAACCGTACAAACAAAAAAGCAAACGAAAAGAAAGCCACCAAAACAGGTGGCGGAGATCACGATCAGCCCATTGACCGTACAATATCCCGATGGGACGGTCTTTATTACTTTTTAGATACCCCGGACGGACAATATACACTCAGCATGTACCGTGAGACAGAAGCGATTGAACAGCACCGGGATGTTTCGGTTTCCCGGGATAAAAACAAGAAACTTGCCATCTGGCAAACGGATTTCACCCTACTTTAGCTCCTCAGGCCAGGTGGCACATACGGTTTGGTACCCGTTTGGCTCACCGGTGAACGGTTACGATCTTGCTCGCAAACGCTCTACCGATTGTTTCAATTGCGGATCTGTCAGACAAATCTTTTTTGATGCAACCCGTTCGACCATAAAGAACGGCCACAACCAAGGAGGACGAGACCATGGCAAGACTAGTATACCAGGCACCTGGAGTTTATGTAGAAGAAATGCCTTCCGCGCAGAAACCGATAGCGGGGGTCGGCACCAATACCGTGGGGTTTATCGGCGTTATTGGAGATGAAATTCAGTATCCGGTGCCCAACGAGCATTATGATCCCACTCATGCCGCAATAAAGGCCGAAGATCCCGAAATTTCCAAGCAGAAAGCTCGCAACCAAGAAGGGCGAGATCGATCAAAAGGAAAACGAGAGGAACAATGCGCAAAAGGCGCTTAATGACGTCCAGAATAAATTAAAGGCCGAAGGGGTAACGCCTCAAGAGAAGAAGAAATTAGAAGGAGATCAAGATACGTATAAATCGCAAATTCAAAAGTGCAACGAAGAAATCCAAAGACTCAATCATGAACTGGAGGAGATGAAGAAACCTCCACAATTCGATGATGCGCTTCTCAAGCCGTATAAACTCGAGACGTTTAACATCGCCCAGAGAATTGAACCGTTTCGGACGAAACTGTGTACGAATTTTAGTGAGTACACCGACAGCTTCGGCCCCTTTTCCGCCGACGAAGAAAACAATCCAGGCGTTGCGAAAGACCCCAATCACCGTGCATTGACGCATGCGGTCTATGGCTTTTTCAAGAATGGGGGGACTCGCTGTTTTGTCTGCAGAGTAAAAAATGTTGCCGATATCGGCAAGGGCCTCGAAAAGTTTGAATCCATCGATGCCATTGCAATCGTTGCCGCGCCCGGGCTTACCAGTCCCGATATCTGGGATAGAGTGACCTCGCACTGCGAGACCTGCGACGATCGGTTTGCCATCCTGGATTGTCCGCCGGTCGTGGGTTCCGACGATGAACTCGACATCGGTCTTCTCAACTACGATCCTCCCGACAACGTACTGCCGAAAACCAACAAGAACACAGCATATTATTTCCCCTGGATCGAGGTGGTCGATCCAGCCAAACAGTTGCAGGATCAAGACCCGTCTCGCAACATACCTCTCAAGTATCGTGGCAGGGTCTATGTTCCGCCAAGCGGACATGTCGCCGGAATTTACGCCCGAACCGATGAAGATCGCGGTGTTCATAAGTCTCCTGCAAATGCGCCGATTATCGGCGCCTTGGATGTGAAATACTATATAGGAAGAGCGAAACAGGAATTGCTCAATCCCCAAGGCGTTAATGTAATCCGAAATATAAACGGCAATATTACCGTGTGGGGGGCGCGAACCATAGGCGGCGACAAGAACATGGAATGGAAATATGTCAGCGTACGGCGCCTGTTCCTGTTTTTGAAGGAATCCATCGACGAAGGAACCCAATGGGTTGTATTCGAGCCAAACGACTCCATGCTCTGGGGGAAAATCAGACGAAACGTGAGCGAGTTTCTGACAATAATTTGGCGTTCCGGCGCCCTGTTCGGAAACACTCCGGAAGAGGCGTTTTACGTCAAATGTGACGCGGAAACGAATCCTCCTGAAATCCGGGAACTCGGACAGGTTGTAACCGAGATTGGAATAGCGATCGTAAGACCTGCGGAATTTGTTATTTTCCGTATTTCACAATCCGGCTCTCTGCCGGGAAAATCATAAGAGAATTACGGAAATTCCGATATGAACGGCGGATATAGCAACAATCTCGGGAGAGTTCTTCCTCCAGGCGTGCACTTTAAAGAGTTGGCCCGCGTCGAAGAAAACATAATGCAAACCGGGGTCCCCTTGTTTGTGGGAGGAGGAGTCACTAACGATCCTCAAGCGTGTGAATATGCCGCAATCGGCAATCTTGCCGTTTATCGAATCCATAATTTCAACCATTTCGAGCAATGTTTTCGTGTCCGCAACCCCCAGGGAGTTCTCGATTATGCGGTCAGGGGATTCTTTGAAAATGGAGGCAAAGAGTGTCGTGTTTTCTTAACGCCGGATTCTGAAGATGACGAAACCTGTTATCGTGAAGTCGGCATGTTATTCGACGCCAAGGCAAATAAAAGCCCCCTTGCCGATGTTACGGATGTCGATCTGGTATGCATCCCGGATATCGTGACCCGGGTGCATCCCGGCGCACAATTGGCACTACTGAACGTGCAAAATCACGTTCTCAAGTATTGCATGGAACTCGAAGACAGGTTCGCTCTCCTCGACGGGCCCGCTATTCTGCCTCGAATACCCGTGGAGCAATCCTCCTCTTCAACATTTCCAGCACAACAGCCGGCGCGGTTACATCACCGGTTGAGCGAACTTGAAAAAAGGGGACGAGAGATCGAAGGCGCCATGTATTTTCCGTGGATCTCTGTCTCGCCAATGGCGCGCCACCAAGGCAGAGGTCATGTGCCGGTTCCACCCTGTGGTCATGTGGCGGGCATATACGCTCGATCCGATGCGCTGTATGGAGTTCACAAAGCACCTGCAAACGAAATCATAGAGGGTGCGGTCGATCTTACCTATCACGTAACGGATACGGAACACGGCGAGTTGAACGAGGCGGGCATCAACTGCCTGAGGAGTTTTCCACGGCGTGGCATTCGGGTGTGGGGCGCTCGCACCCTGAGCACTCAACTCCAGTGGAGGTTTGTAAATATTCGGAGAATATTCATTACCTTGAGACGCTGGATAGAGCGTAATATGGCTGATATAAGCTTTGAAACGCACGAACCGTCGTTATGGGACACGGTAGTCGATCGAATAGGCGCCTATTGTTTCGAACTCTATGATCGTGGCGCATTAAAAGGGACTCGGCCGGCGGAAGCTTTTTTTGTTAAATGCGACGCCGAGACCAACCCACCGGAATCGCGAGAGGCGGGCCGTCTCATTTGTGAAATCGGCCTGGCGCCGGTGGCGCCCGCGGAATTTATCATCCTCCGCATTATACACAGCAGTGCGAGTACACGCGGAACTGTTCTTACCGCTAGTTAGTTTCTGTCGGACGAACGCAAATTAACCGAATAGAGGAGATACATATCATGCCTACAGGTGAGAGAAAAGACCCGTTTCGTAATTACAATTTTATCATCGAGATGGACGGAATTACCCGAGCCGGGTTCCGAGAATGTGCCGGTATCGATTCTGCGCAAGCGCCTATAGAATACCGGGAAGGAAACGAACCCTTGACAACCCGCAAGTTGCCGAGCCTGAATAAATATTCCAATATAACCCTGAAATGGGGCACCACCGACGATGCTGAATTATGGGATTGGCGAAAAAAAGCAATAGATGGCAAAGTTGAAAGAAAAAATGGCTCGATCCTGCTACTCGATGATGCCGGAGAAGAGAAAGTTCGCTGGAACTTCCGAAACGCCTGGCCGACCAAATGGACCGGACCCAGCTTCAACGCGACCGGCAACGAAGTAGCTATCGAAAGCCTTGAACTGGCCCATGAGGGGGTAGAGAAAGTATGACAATTCAGACCGAATTCCCATTTACGCTGCCAACCGGATACATGGACCCTGAGGGGGAGACGCATAAGGATGGAGTCATGCGTCTAGCGACCGCCTATGATGAAATTGCGCCGATGAAAGATCCTCGGGTGCAGGCCAATCCGGGTTATCTCGTCGTTATCCTGCTTTCGAGGGTGATCACCCGACTGGGAACTCTTGAGCATATCAACCCCAAAGTTGTCGAAGGCCTGTTTTCCGGTGATTTCATGTTCCTCCAAGACCTTTATCGGCGAATCAACCAGAACGGACATGCGCGAATAGCCGCGCAATGTCCGGCATGTGAAACCGAATTCGAGATCGAGGCACTCGGCCAGTCGGGGGAAGTATAGGCTACCCCCTGGAACAGTTGCATGAGGAGGTAGCCTATATTGCCTATCACTTTCACTGGCCATACGAGCAGATCATGAACTTTGAGCACAGGGATCGTCAACGATGGGTCGATGAGGTTGCGAAAATCAACAAGCGACTCAATGAAATCGTACATACGGAGTCTTATGAATAAGGGTAACAGCCCCCCGACGCAAGACGACCGCAAGGACCCGTTTGCCTCCTATCGCTACCGAGTTGAAATCGATGGGAAGGAGGCGGGCGGCTTTAGCGAGGTTTCGGGATTATCCATCGAAACCGAAATTGAGTCCTTTCGTGAAGGCGGCGTCAATACACACGTCTTGGAGTTGGCAGGACCTGCCAAGTTCCCAGCCAAGTTGATCCTGAAACGAGGTCTCGCCAGCTCCACCTATTTGTGGGACTGGTACAGGAAGATCATGGCAGGCACCATCGATCGCAGACTGGTGACTGTCATCCTATTGGACTATGCCGGCGACGCAAAATGGCGCTGGGTGTTTCAAAAGGCTTGTCCGGTAAAATGGGTCGGACCACAGTTGCGAGCCACCGCGACCGAAGTCGCTTTTGAGTCAATCGAGTTGATTCACCAAGGAATAAAGCCCGATGACCCGAGCGGACTCAAATAGAAATCCGGGCCAAAGAGTATACTTTATCAGCCTCTGCTAAAAAAGAGTGAGAATGCGTACGGATGCGAAAAAAATCGACAATCATGCCGCCCCCAAAGCCTCCTGGGATGAGCCCGGGGGTCTGGGTTGGCAGCTCTATTTGCGTAACCAAGCCCTCGGCTTGTCTCAGCCTTTTCTTCAACATCGCTTCCAGCGATTTCGCTCTCTCGGCTCGCCCCTCCACCTCTCGCTCGCTGCCGATATTCTCAGACGATGGCAGGTCGATAGAAGAAATGAATCGTATCCGTTCTACAGGGATTTGCCATTTTTTCTTGCTCGCAACACGCCGGCGTATCACCAAACTCCCATGCGACATACGCCGGACGTTGTACACCCCTCAACAAACATGCCGATTCGCTGCCCCCCTGTCGCGCCATATTCTCCAGGGGTTGAGGCACCGGTATCTCGGATAATACCTTTCCCCAGGCAAAATACTCTTCAACGCAACAGAGCCATCGTCGCCGCCGCTCAAATGGAATTAAAAAAAGAGGCACTGCCTGCTTTCGAGCGATCTGGCAGGCCGTCGAAGAGGCTGGATTCTTCGACTGCGACGGATACTCCTTCTGTCGAAGCACCAGGAGGCCATAGGTTTGAACCTTCGCAGACTTTACCTGACCAAAGGTCATACCAGGACGACATCTCGGCCACCGGAACAACCGAATCTCTTTCAATACATTCCGACCGGCAAGCGCCGATCCTCACGATACAGCAGGAATCGACTCCCGGTAGTGGAGAAAATTTCAACGTCTCACCAAGTCCACTGCCGATTCATACAGGACAGAGAGAACATGTCTCTACTCTGTCCCGTCCAATACCCTTAGAAAAAATGCCGGAGCCCCAACCTGATGCGAACCCTATTTCCTCCGGTTCTCCTCCCCCAAAGGATACCGGTTACCGGATAGGCAAAAAGCCGGCCATACCGTTGACCGGCAATAGTATGCCAATGCTCCGACTGGAAACAGGAAGAACACCAGGCCCCAACCTATCTTTGCACTCCGTGCAGAACATCCAACGGTTAGGTATCGGTCAACCTTTACATAATATCCAGGATCGGTCGCGGCCCCGCCCTTCAAATCAACTGGGACTCTCTCAGCGGAGTATTCGCCCTAATGAATCGTTCCTCCTCAAAAGACCAGTGACAAGCTGGGCGGCCTCCTACAGGAGAGGCAGCGCCCAAGCATCAGGACACGGGAATTCTCCAATATTCACGTCACTCAAGCGCGAGTCTGCTCCGATGCTGCACACGGTGATGGGGTCGGATTCAGGGAACAGAACTCAAGCGCTTGCTGAACCTGAGAAAACGGCGAGCCACACTTTTATTGGGATACTGAAAAAGCCTGCCGGTCAAATTCCATCAGGGGGCTCTGGGACGCATTCCCCTACCTTGTCCGACAACCGCACGACTTTTTCCCAAGCCTCACCATCGTCACAAGCTTCGCCATCTCTTGGAAAACCACTTGAAAATCCACTGGCAACACCCACACAGACAACCTTCCCCACAGCCACCTGGCCATCGCGCCCCGCGGAAAACAAGGGGGCTGCCGCAATCAAGATCCCGGAAATTGGCGCAACGAGGCTAGCGTCGAATGAATATTTGCAACTCAAGAATGCACCGGCATACCACTTTCCAGCGCCGGGACCATTTCTCCATCCTTTGTCGCACACTCTGCACCCGGTAAACCGTGTCTTTTATAGCGCTAAGGGTTCGGTGAATATTCCTGGGGATTCCCCGCTTGGCGGGAACAGTAGAATCGTTTCCGATACGCTGCAACGATACTCCAAGGTGCCGCCTCACCCATTGGCGCCCGCTCCTTCCCCCCTGGGTGTTCGTTCCCCAAAGGCACCGTCGGGTTCGACCGGCGTACAAGCCGACGGTGTTTTTGCCAAGGACAGATTCTCTCCAGCATCTTTACAGAGATCTCTCCTCGACCACAGGGGCCCCGGCAAAACAGTTACCCAGCCCCCCCAATCTTTTGTATCGCCTCATTTGCAACGATCGATGCGCAATTTCGACACTCCGAATAAAGTCTTTTCTTCGTCTCTTCCCGGCAAGCTTGGAGGCACTTCCTCTGTTTTCCATGCGAACCTGCCCATTGCCACCGTAACCGGCGGTACAACCGCAAAAGCAACCACTGGAAGTAAGGATAAATTCACTCAGCCGTTAACGATTCAAAAGGCCGACCTCCGATTGCGCGTGGACAACCGGCTTCAGTTTGCCGACTCCCGGGCGGTCGATGCCACCAGAGCAACTCCAGCCTACTCTTCGTCAAGGGAGGTTTCCGCCTTTCCACCGGAAGAATTTGCCTCCTCGACTCAACCTGTGATTGTTCCCCGGCTGCAAAGAGACAGGACCCCAATAAAGGTCGAAAGCAACTTGAATGCACCTCATGATCTCATCAGAGGTTGGAGGACGCCACTCAGCGGCGCCACTCCGGCAATTGCTTTTTCCCGTCTGGTTACAACCCATGAAGTTTCCAGCCTGAGGAACCCGTTTTCCTCCTTGAATCGCGACCAGGCCGGGACTACCAGGCTCAGGCCGATTTTTGGCACGCTTCAACGACGCCTGACCTCGGAGACAACCGAACCACATATCTCTTTATTATATAACGGCTCAATCCCTCCCCCCCTCACCCCCGGGATCAGCCTCTCACCCTTGCCACCTCTTGGCAAGCCTGACAAGAATGCGTTCTCTTCTTCGATGAATCGTTCACCCCTGCTCCGGCTTGCCAGAGATCTTCAAATTCAAACAGTATCAAGCCAATCGGGCGCCATAAACGGATTTCACGATCCCTATAGAGCAACTGAGCAACAGAGATTGTTCGCCGGCACAACTCCACCTCGGAGCTATGGAGCGATCTCACGGCCACCAATTCTGCCAATGACCGGAAGCCGTGGATCTTTCGGCATAACCGTTTTCTCCGCTGCGCACACCGGAGATCCCGGCGAGCCACACACCGCCCCCCGGGACATGCCGTTAGCGCCACCCGTGGCGACCAAAAGTGGAGCATCCTCATCCTCCAACCAGCCAAGGGATGACCTGATGCTTCAAGCCAGTCTCCTCACTGCTGGAGAAGACGCTCTCACTGCGCCTATCGCCCAATCGATCCCAGCTCGCACCGATACCCAAAGCAGTGCAAACCAAAAAGAATCGGCGAGCTCGCGCCCGGAAATCGATCTAGATGAATTGGTGGAAAAAGCATGGCTGAAAATCATGCGTAAACTCACAATAGAACGAGAACGTAGAGGATTAAAGAAATGGGTCTCGCAAAATTAACCATTCATACGGAGTGGGGTGAAGATATACAGGCTCTTTTCAATCCCAACAAACTGGTTTTTGCCAAATCCGTTCAATGGTCGCAGAAATCAGCAAAAGAACGGGATGTTCCCGAATTGCAATTTACAAACGGCCAGCCGCGAACCCTCACTCTCGAGTTGTTTTTCGACACCTACGACAGTGAAAAGTCGACCGATGAGAAGGAGAGCGTCGGGAAGTATACCGAAAAACTCTACGGATTGACTCTGGTTCATGGCGACAAACATCGCCCGCCGGTGTGCGATTTGAGTTGGGGATCCTCAAAAATCTTTTTCAAATGCGTGCTGGCAAGTCTGAACACCCAGTACACACTTTTCATGGAAAATGGCACACCCGTGCGCGCAAAGTGCAACTGCACGTTCACCGAATGGTGCCCACATGCCAAAGACCAGAAAAGGCAGAACAGCAAGTCGGCGGATATTGCCAAGCGATGGGTTGTCAAACATGGCGAAACCCTCAGTAGTATTGCCGCGGAGGTGTACCTCAATCCAGGTCTCTGGCGGCCGATTGCTGAAGTCAATGCCATCGACGATCCCTTTTTCATTGCCCCGGGAACCGAACTTCTCATTCCAACCTTGAACCACAGGTCGACACCAGAGAGGTAGAAGCAATTCCGGCTGGCCCTTCGCGCAGGATCCGGCCCAGCCGCCAAACCGGCAGACCGATAACCATGGCAATACAAATGCAATAGAGCGAGGCAACATGACAGACCGTAGCAGCATCGACACCTTGATCCCGGAACTGCAGGTCCGCATCAACGGCCAGGAATTGCCCGCCGAGACAAGGGCTGATCTCATTGGGGTAAGCGTGTTGGATGATGTCACTTCGATCGGGACATTCACCTTCACCGTCTTATGCTGGAACGGCGTGGAAATGCGGCCCCGATGGATTGACGACAAAATGTTCGATGCCGGCAACAGCATTGAAATCAAAATGGGGTATCGCGATAACCTGCGAACCTTGTTCAAGGGAGAGATCACCGGGCTCGAGCCGGAATTTTCGCAGGATGCCCCCCCAACGCTGACCGTGCGTGGCTACGATCGACGACACCGTCTCATGGGCAAGATAAAGACTCGTACCTTTTTAAACATGAAGGACAGTGAAATCGCCGGCCAGATCGCCGTTGATTGGGGCCTGACCCCCGAGATCAAGGATACGAAGGTAACATTCGACTACGTTTTGCAACATAACCAGTCCGATTTGGAATTCCTGCAAATCAGGGCGCAGCGTATCGGCTACGAGGTAGTGGTTTCGGATCGCACCCTTAGTTTTCGACCTCGGCGCAACACCGGCAACGCCGCGGTTACACTGAGAAGGGAGATCGAACTTATCGATTTCAATGTCCGGCTGAGTACCATCGGCCAGGTGGAAGAAGTGCTGGTGCGAGGCTGGGACCCGGCTAATAAGGAAGAATTTCTCGCGCGATCGGGCGCCGGCGAGGAACCGAAAATGGGCGGTTCGACCACCGGTTCCAGCGCGGCTCGAAAAGCCTTCGGCAATACCGGCGAGACCACCGTCGACCTCCCGGTATTCAGTCAGGCCGAGGCCGACCAGCTTGCCGAAAGTCAGCTGCGCGAGATAACAATGACCTATATCGAAGGCTATGCGCACTGCATAGGATCCGCCGAACTGCATGCGGGTTCGCTTGTCGAAGTCAAAGGAATCGGTCAGCGTTTCAGCGGACCGTATTATGTGACCAGCGCTGAGCATACCTATCACCCTGGCACAGGGTATCGGACATTTATTACGGTACGGAGGAACGCAACATAATGGACGACCTGGTATTACAAGGACTTTTGGGTTCCACCACGAAAACGAACCGTTTTTTCGGAGTTGTCGTCGGCGTTGTCACCAATAACCAGGACCCGAAAAAAATGCATCGGGTCAAAGTCAAGTTCCCCTGGCTCGGTGAGAATATCGAGAGCAACTGGGCCAAGGTGGTATCGCCGATGACCGGGGGCAACCGCGGTGTTTATTTCCTTCCGGAGGTCGACGACGAGGTTCTGCTGGCTTTCAACCACGGCCGGGTCGACCATCCCTATGTCATCGGTTCGTTGTGGAACGGCAAGGATTCCCCACCGGAAAACAATGCCGATGGGGAAAACAACAACAGGACGATCCGTTCCCGGAGTGGCCACATCTTGCGGCTCAACGATAAGTCAGGCAACGAAACCATCGAAATCATCGATAAGAGCGGAAACAACAAAATTACCATCGATACGGCGAACAACAGTATCAGCATCGAGGCCAATTCGGATATTACGATCAAATCAAAAACAGGAAAACTGACGCTACAGGGCAACGGGATCGAAATGAAGTCGCAGGCGGCAATATCGGCGCAGGCCGCCCAGAACATAGATATCAAGGCAAGTGCCGAGGTGAGCGTCAAAGGAGCGCTGATCCGCTTGAACTGATGGAGGATTGATGCAATGCCGGAAAAGCCAGCTGCAAGAATAACGGATAATGTCGTGCATCCCCTGCCGCCGGTCCTTACCCCGGGACCCGGCAGCCCGAACGTCCTGATCGGCTCGTTGCCCGCCTGGCGCGGCGTGCCGGCCGCGGTTGCCGGCGCCTTGCAATCGGCCAAACAGGCCTCGGATGCAGTCATCGAGACCGCCGAGGCCGCTACCCTCGCGGCCGCCGGTACTCCCGGCGCCCCGGCGGCTAAAGCGGCCGAAGAGGCGACCAAAGCAGCCGCGGCGGCGCAAATGGGCAGCATGATAACGAGCATGGCCGGGGGCGCCGATATTCATTCCTGCGCCACCCCCCTGCCCATTCCCCCGCATGGGCCGGGGGTGGTGATAGACGGCTCGCAGACGGTGTTGATCAATGGCTTGCAAGCGGCGAGAATGGGCGACACGATCCTGGAGGCGGTGGGGCCGCCGAACAAAATCGCCAGGGGCGAGGTGACGGTGATCATCGGCGGATAATAAACGCCCAGCAAACATTTGACTCAGGAGTGCCAGGAGCCTGTCGGCTCCCAGGACTGTACAATACCCGAGAAAAGGAGAAGAGAGGCATGGCGGACTTTCTTGGTGTCGGCTGGCAATTTCCCGTGATGTTCCAAGAGGACGGATCGCGTTTCGCCTCGGCCGAATTCGAGAAGAGCGTCGAACAGGCCATCCGGATCATCTTGTCAACGAGCAAGGGAGAACGGGTCATGCGCCCCGACTTCGGCTGCGCAATCCATGAGTTGGTCTTTGCTCCCAACAACGCCTCCACCCGAGGTCTCGCCGAGCACTACGTGAGAGAGGCGCTGCTGAACTGGGAACCACGCATCGAAGTCCTCGATGTTCATGCCACCCAAGCGGGCGATCAGGAAGAAATTCTTCTATTGACCATTAGTTACAAGGTGCGAACCACGGATAACCGATTCAATCTGGTGTACCCATTCTACCTCGAGAGGGGAAGGCTGTAATCATGGCGGACGCTCCGAAAATAGATACCCGATCACGCGATCAGATCTTCGCAATGCTTGCCGATTCGTTTCAAGCAAGATTCGGCGTCGATATTCGCGAGCGCGATCAGTTTTCCGTGGCGCTGCTTCAGGTTTTCTCGCGCTACTGTGAGCTCATTATCGAAAGGTTGAACAGAGTTCCGGGCAAGAACCTCGATGCTTTTTTAAACATTCTGAGAACTTCCCCCATCCCGCCGAGCGCGGCCCTGGCCCCCCTGAGCTTTACTCCGGTAAAGAACCTTCCGAAAACCGGCAACACGATCTCCGTCCCGGCCCGCACCAAGGTGGCGGCGCCTCCCGGTGAAGGGGAAAGCGAACCGGCGGTTTTCGAAACGACGAGAATCCTCACCCTGACCAATACCACCCTAAAAAGGGTGTATAGTATCGATCCGCGCCACAATCTCTATTCGGACAAAAGCAGTTTGGCATCGATAACGCCGCAGCCCCATACCGGCGAATTCCTCTTTTCCTGCGCCGATTCGGTTCCCAGTGAATTGTACCTTGCGCATGCCGCCATTTTCGGCGCCGATATGATCAGCGAACTTCGCCTCAAATTCACCCTGGCCCACCCCGACGAGTCGTACCCATCGGCTCGCAAGGCTCAATGGTTCATTCCGGCCCCGGATGGCGAGATCGTACTGTCTCCGAGAGAAGACAGCACTTCCGGGCTTACCAGAAGCGGTGAAATCGTATTCGTCAATCTGCCCGAGTGGCCGACCTGCGAGGTATTCGACCGGCAATGCCGCTGGCTGGGATGCCGTTTTTCGCCGCGATCGCAACCTCGGGACGCAGGACCACCTCCCGACTTGCCAGGATGCATTGCAAAACTCCTGCAAGCGACCATAAGCTCATCCTGGAGTCAGGACGAGGTGCCGGTTGAAAGCGCCTGTTTCAATACGCTGCCGCTCGATCTCTCGAAGGATTTTTTCCCGCTGGGTGAAGCGCCTCGTTTCGGCGATGTCTTTTATCTCAAGGACTCGGCTTTTTCCAGGCCAAATACGCAGGTCTCCCTCGGTATCGAAATGACCAATCCGGCATCCTCTGAAGACACCTCGCCTCTTCCCCCCGTCGACAAAAGCGGCAATCCGGTCATCCACTGGGAATGGTGGAACGGCAGGCAATGGAACCCTTTGGACTGCCAGGACGGAACCGAGTCTTTCACCACGGATGGCAAGGTAACCTTCACCCTTCCCGGCGACATGACCCCCGCAAGGGTCAACGGCACGGTAGCCCCGTGGATACGGGCCAGGCTCGTTGCGGGTAATTATGGCGGAGATGGCCTCACATCCTCGCAATTCACTCCACCCAGCATCCGCGCGCTTCAGATCACCTCATCGTTCACCCGCGGACCCGTAGCGCCCGAGCAGATTCTCACCAACAGCCATTTTTCTTTCGACTCCATCTTCGACGGCGTCGCTGTTACCAGGTCGCACCGGGAGGCGGAGCATCACAGGGCACTCTACCTGGGCATGCTTGCTCCCGAAACAGCGACCGGCACCTTGCCGGACGAGTATATCGATCTCTACTTTCATATCTGCGGCTACGACGGAAAAATCTTCATCCAAACCGACAGTACGGAGCCTGCCGCGGAGCTGGCATGGCAATACTGGAACGGTGAGGCTTGGCTCGATCTGCGGGTGGATGACGGAACGGATTCGCTTACCGTCTCCGGGCTCGTTCATATTCGCATGCCGAAAGATATCGCCCTCTGGCGGCAAAGTTCCTTCGGCGGCAACGAGGAGGAGAACAAGCACGAAAAGAGCAAACTGCACTGGTTGAGAGTGATATGGAGCAAAGGCGACTACGATTGTCGGCCGAAGGTCAGCCGAATCCTGTTAAATACAGTTCCGGCAATCCACACCGATACCATTGAAAATGAAATTCTCGGCTCGAGCAATCGCCTGCCGAATCAGGTTTTTCGCTCGGCCAGAAGACCGCTGCTGCGCGATCTGGAACTGGAAATCGTCGAACCGGCCATCCCGTCGGAAGTCGAACTGAAAAGCATCCGTCAAGGGGATGGCAAAACGCCTCTCACCATTCATCATGACAGGCACGGCAATATCGAAGAAATTCTGGTGCGCTGGACTGAAGTGGATGATTTTCTCAGCTCCGCTACTGGTGATCGTCATTTCGTGGTCGACCGCCAGAAGGGCGAGGTGCACTTCGGCGACGGAATCAACGGCCTTATCCCGCCTCGGGGAACGAATAACGTCAGGCTCGCAAAGTATACAATAGGCGGTGGAGCTTCGGGAAACAAACCGGCCGGATGCATCACCCAACTCAGAAGCAGCATTCTCTATGTCGATTCCGTGGTGAACCTCGAGGCTGCGGAAGGCGGACTGGACGCGGAGGACTGGCCGTCGGTCAGAAAGAGAGGGGCAAGCGTGCTGAGGCATCGCGGTCGGGCCGTAACGGTTGAAGATTATGAGGACCTGGCAATGCTGGCATCGCCGACCGTGGCAAGGACGAAATGCATCGCCAACCGCAACCTCTCGCTCGAAAGCGGATCCAAAGACCTCCAGGCAGGCATTGTGAGCCTTATCGTGGTTCCCCACGGCCGGCAGCAACGACCGACCCCGAAAGCCGGCCTCCTCCGCAGGGTACGTGCTTTCCTTGACGCACGCCGAATGCCTGACGCCGAACTCATTGTGCTCGAACCGGATTATGTCGAGATTTCGCTGAAAGTGGTCGTGACGGGCTCGGTCGACAAACCGGAGATCCATCTTGTCGATTCGTGCCGAGAGGAGCTGGAGAGGTTTCTGCACCCGTTGACCGGAGGCGGAGATGGAAGAGGATGGTGTTTTGGTCAATTGCCGGCTGAATCCGATGTCTATGCGCTGCTGGAATCGATCGAAGGCCTGGAATCCGTCCGCTCTCTTCATATCGAAGTAGCGGCAAAGCATCCCGAGGTGCTCCAGAGCCCGCACTATTTAATAAGTTCTGGGCAACATGAAATTACCTTGGAATGGTGAATTGAGTATAGCCAATGCCCGATTGTGCCAAGATGGAGTGCTGGTGAACGAATACGAGCAATATCCGCTCAAGGAGGTCGCATAGCATATGCCGCTGACTCTTGCGAACATGGATGATCAACGATTCCCCGAACTGGTGGAGGAAGCGATTTCTCTTCTGCCCAGATATGCACCGACCTGGACGAATCACAATCCCTCCGATCCCGGAATTACCCTGATCGAGCTGCTAGCTTATTTTTCGGAGATGCAAATTTATCGTCTCAATCGGATATCGAGAGCCAACAAGATAAAGTTTCTTCAATTGCTCCGAAAGGTTGAAGATGGTGAAAAGGACTATCTCGCCTCGCCAAGCACTCCGATAAAAAAATTGGACGCGGCTCTGGACCGCACGGTTTTGGCTCTGAGAAAACCGCAACGCGCAGTGACCGCAGAAGATTATGAGCGGCTCGTCCAGTCCGGCACGGCAGCGACCGCCCCCGATTCGCCACTCAAAAGAGTAAAATGTTTCATGCGTACCGATCTCGAGGCAGCCGATGGGCAAAGGCGTGGGGTCGACGACTGTCCGGGCCATATCAGCGTGGTAATCGTCCCTGACAACCATCACCCCCAGCAAGCCATTCAAGCCATGCTCGCTGAAGTGCGGAACGAGATCGAGGATAAACGGCTGCTGACGACCAGAGTTCACATGGTGGGCCCCCGATACCTCTTTTTTTCCATCAGCGCGCTCATCCATTCGGTCCCCGGCGCCGACCCGATTTATCTGCAAGAGCAGAGCAGGAAAAAGCTGGAGCGGTTCTTTCACCCGCTGCCCGACCCGGAAACCGGCAACGAAGGTTGGGCATTCGGCCGTTCGATCTATCTCTCGGAGGTGTATGAACAACTGGACGGGATCGAAGGCGTCGACTTCGTAGAGGATATTCGGGTACTTCGCCTGAGCGCCACGCATGAAGTCCAGACGCCCGGGCGCGATGCGCTTGGCGTGCAGATCGGGGATCCCGCAACAGCAACGATTGGCGTAACATCCCGGATCGGCTACGAAATGGCGGCAGGTGAAAAACGTCTGATACGAGATGATTACGGACGGCTGATGTCGATCAAACTGCGGCCATACGAACTGGTCAAGCTCAGCATAAGAGACGATGAGATCCAGATCGAGTAAGCGTTCACCAGCACCCCATTTGGGCACTGGAGACCGTTTACAGTTCATTGGTTTGGCCACTATTTGGTTGGTCTGGTGAACGGTTACGGGAAAAGCATAAGCCCGCATTCACCCCATCGTGCTGCAATCAGGATAAAGCTAATGGCAGAAGACACGGAAAAATTATTGGCAATGCTTCCTGCGATCTACCAAGAATCTCAGGACCTGGCATCTCTGCTGAAAATTTTCGAAATCATTTTATACGGGGAAGAAAAGGATCCGCCGGAGGAAGGCAAACTTCGCTCCTCCATCATGGAAACTTTGCCCATTGTCGAGAGCATCTCTGCGATACCTTCTCTCTTCGATGCCTTCGAAACCCCAAGGGAATTCTTGCCATGGCTGGCGCAATGGGTGGCTCTCGATGATATAGAGGACCTCGACGAAGACGCAAAACGACAGCTCATAGCCCATATCGTCCCTCTCTATGCCCAAAGAGGAACCAGCGCTTTCTTAAAAAAGATCCTGACCTCTTTCATCCCGGAAGTAACATCGATCGAAGTGGAAGATCATAATTTGGGTCTTTTCATCGTCGGAAAAGCAATCCTCGGTTCGACCTCACGATTCGAGCAAGGCAGACCGTTCTGGTTCAGGGTTGACATAACTGTTTCCATTCCCGACTCTTCCGCTCGAACAAGAGAATTCCAACATAAAATAGAAAAAAGAATACGCCGGGTCATCGACCTCGCCAAACCGGCTCACACGCTATACGAATTGTCAATACAACACGACGTTTCTCAAAGAGGCGATCTATGAAGAAAATTAAATCCATCTTGGGACAGCGACCGCATTACTATAACAGTCAGCTTCTTCTCGAAGATGACTTTCTCGAAGAACAACGATTCCATATGAGCGCCCGCCGCAGGCACAATCAAAAACTGCATGGCTTCGGAGTTGTCGAGGGACTCACTATTTCACGCGAAAACGACCGAGCCATAACGATACACGGCGGCGTTGCCATCGATGAGGCGGGGAACGAATTAATAATAGAAACAATAAAAAATATAAACCTATCGGAGTTTGAGGCCAACGATTCGATCAGGGTGACTCTCGTTTACGAGGAAGAGGACGACACCGGCGATATCTCCTCTGCGCAAAAAAAGAGGCGACAGTATTTCGCATCTATCGTGTTGTCAAAGGATTCCGGAAGAGATGAAGGGGTCACGCTCGCCCTCCTCCAGCTTGACGATGAGGGCAACCTGCCGGAAAATGCCATCGATTACCGAAGCACGCTCTATGTACGTACAATGGCCCAGGGTGTGATCAAGGCCGAGAACTTGGACGAGACCTTGAGAAAAGGATGGTTACGCATGCCCTTTCGGCCCTTTCCACTGGCTAATCCACTGCATGGCGACAAAGAGCCTCCACCTCCCTTTCAAGTCGGCGCCACGGAGTCTCGATCCGCAGACCCGGCAAATCCAGGCGATCCGGGCGGCGCCGCCGGAACAATGGATATCCCCATCCCGCCAAGCGTCACCCGGGTAACCGCCCTTCGGATCGCGGGAGAAAAAAACGAAGGCCAAATCGAAATAGAACTGCTCAAGGGCGGTTGGGATGTCAAAACAAAAAAACATATCAGGGAAAAGGTCATTGAGGAAATTGTTATTTCAGAAGAGCCGTATCAGAGAACATTCCCCATCCAGGACATGCAACTCGATCCTGAATATCACACCCTTTCACTCTGGGTGAGGGGAACGGCAAAGACTTCAGTTTCGATTGTAGCTGTTGAATTCGTCTACTAAATAAGAAATTATGGTGAAGGAGCTGGACCAGGCATTTGCGGACCCGTGGTAGTTGGTGTCTGCACGACGATGGTTGCTCTCCGCCATCTTGGATCTTCCCGTTCATCCGGTGTTGTTGCATTATCTTCGCCAAAATAAAAAATATTTATATTGGCATTGGACCCAGCAAAGCCACGAAGAATGCGTTTTACCACATTTGCCCGCTGTTCTGAAAGATCCCGATTGTTCCTGCGTCGGCCGGTTCGCGAGGCATATCCAGAGATGGAAATGCTTCGCCTTCCATTCCTGATATCGTCTTTAACTGTGGTGGAAAGCGTTCTAAACCAAGAGGCAATGGCACCCTCCTGGCCATCCTCAAGGCGTGCGGAGCCAACTTGAAAGGAAACGTCCGGTGCAGTAATGGGTTGAGGTGGGGTAATGCGTAAATTAACTGTAAATGATCGGGAAATACCACCGGCAAAGCTAGAGGAGCTTGATACCGGAGCCGAACCACTAATTGGCCCTACGCCAATTCCTCCGCCAGTGGACACACTGCCGGAAGAAGCCACGGTTAAAGTAAAGGTTACGTATCCACCTCCATTCCAAGAACTGTTGGCCATATTTACCGACAGTGTAGCTCCTGAACCACCAGAATCTGAATCAACAATAGGAGCCCCAAACGTAACCTGATTATTGCGTACTGTAAAAGGAACTGTCCCATCCCAGCTTCCCCATTGTATTTCGTCAAAGATCAAATTATTTATGTTGGCACTTTCATAGATGTTCATCCTTACTCGTCCAGCCCGTGTTCCTTCCCCGAGTGTGACATTTTCGACTCTTGAACCGCCAAAATTCAAAAGGCTGGGCGATGGTATAGAAGCTGGGGCATTCGCTTCCACGGTGGCGTAGGTGCTGCTTATAGTAACGGTTGACGGATCTATACCGGATCCCATATTGTTAACGTCAGTTCTTTCCCGATAGCGCTGTATCGTATATCGCCGTTGACTTATTTCAGTGGTTAACTTTTCTGCAGATTGTATTTGTCCGATTTTTTTCGAGATACCTCGATCTTTGGTGAAGCGCCGAATCAAATTGGAAGCTGCTGAATTCCCCACGGCGGACTGCAACCGAATAATAGCCCTGGCAACACGAGGATCGTAAGGTGGCTCTTTGCGGAGTTTCAAGTAAGTTGGCAAATCATTAATATCAATATCGTTGGAATATTGTGTTTCCGAATGGGTCGGTTGGGATTGTGTTTTGGTGGCCTGAGGTTTGGCCAGACCGGCTCGCTCCTGTACCATGAAATGGTCTCCCTTTTATCCTCACTCTTTTTCGCTACCAATTTTCTTTAACGTTTCCGACGAAACAGTGTATTTTCCTAACGTTGAATAGACTCGCCATCCGTCTGTTTGATACTGGATGAGAATACTGCAACATTACAAGATGGTTAAATAAATGATGAGAAGTTCATATAGTTATCCTGCCATCAATTTTTTATGGTGTCAACCTGTAGTAACCGTTCACCAGCACCCAATCTTGGCACGATCACGCTGGCGTGCCAAGATGAGGTGCTGGTGAACGGTTGCCCAGAACGTATCTATCGCCTTATCTTTCTGTAGAAGTGGATGAACACCAGGGCATACCACCCTTGCCGGTTCGTATCCGTTCGTGACGAAAATCGCTTATATTTTCAGTTATTATCACCAGGAAATACCTCTACAGATCACCAGAATAAGGCAAGCACTCCTGTGCCTTGACAACCCACCTTGAATGCTATATTCAGTATATAATGCTGATTATAAACACTCAATAATCATACACAATCTTCCAGTTTTCTTTTTGGGCGCATCCGCGCCGATTCGTGCTGTATTGCCATTTGGCTCAACTTAAGAGCAAGCGATACCTGTCGCCCATCTTTTCAGCACCAAAGACAGGATATCTGCAAATGATTAACGAGCCGTAGTTGTCTTCAGAAGAAACCGAAAAAAATGGTTCATCAAGGGGTATGAGTTCACCTTACTCCTCCAACCTCGTTCCATTTTGTGAGCCGATATGATTTCACACGCCCTCACCATCGTGATCAATGAAATGAACAAACATTTCACCGACACGTACGGCTCCGCCGACCCCCAGATCGGATTGGGAAATTTGGCGGAAGGATTTGTTACCGGAGGGGGAAACGGCGGCGTTCCACGAGACATGCTCTACCTCTCCATCGTAAATATCAAGGAAGAACAATCCCTGAAAAATGTGCCCAACTATGCTCGCAACGATGCGGCACTGAAAGTAACGTATGAAAATGCCCCTGTTTTTTTAAATTTTCTGGTGCTGATGACGGCCACCCACACCGACTACACCAACGCCTTGTCGGTCCTCTCGAGAGCGATTCGCTTTTTCCAATTCAAAAACGTGCTGACCCAGGACAATGTGGATCCGGCGTCTATAACGACCTCGAGCGTACCTATCAACCCTCTCGACCAGTTGGTATCGTTCAAGCTGATTTTCGATCTGTATTCTCCCAGTTTAGAGGAAATCAATCATTTGTGGGGCACTCTGGGAGGGAAACAATACCCCTTTGTTTTATACATGCTGAGAATGCTCGACCTCAAATTCAGGGCGGTACAGCACGAGGGCGGCCTGGTTACGGAAGTTATCAACGATTTTTTTCAAAAAGACGCGACAAGCAATTGAGATGACGGAACGTATTTCAAAAAAATACGCGGTTTTGTTTGAAATCCGCTTGCTCCATCACTTCTGGCTGGATGAGGGGGCGACGGTGTTCGACCTGATCTCCTCGCAGGAGGAGCGAGACAGACGATTGCTCGCATATGATATGCGAAAGTTCTTCGCTCTGGAGCCAACCGCAACCACCGTTGCAACCCTCGATGGCTTGCGAGGGGTGCATAAAAGCACGACGCTCGGCTGCATTGTGGCAGTGCCTGAAGGCACCGTGGTTCCGGATGATACTGCATTTGAATTTGCGCTTTCGGTGCGCAACCAAGCCCTACTCAATTACACGGCGCTTACACTACCGGCAACAAAGATTTACGAGATCTACTATCAGCCAGAAAAGCGGACGTACCGCTACAAGGAAAACGTGCCCGTCCTATCCAATCTGACCGGAGCCTCCAGAGGCGCTGGGGCGGGCAAGACGCTTTTTTTATCCAGGGAATTTCCGACGCTGGCCGCTACCGACACCGTGGAATCCCTTGTTGTCGTGGGCAACGCCCTGATGCAATTGACGAGCGACCAGCCCGGCGCCAACACCCAGCAACTGGGCGCGCCGGCCACCTCTCTCCCGGTTTTTGTCCACCAGGGCGACGTGCCGGCGATCGTGCCGCCTGTGGGTCTTGTCGGGGCGCCCGCGCGTGGAATCCTGCTCGCGGATGACATCCCCGACCAGGTCTTTTCCCTCATCCGCATAGCCGCCGTGCGGGCCAGTGACGGGGATTTCAGTTGTATCGACGGCGCGGGGCACCCAAAGGCGCCGCACCCGGTCTTTCAAGCGCGTTTTAAAAACCGCTCGACGTTCCGGCAATTCTTCGACAAAAACTCCGGCGCCACGCTCTCCGCCTCCGCTACCGCCCTCCCCCTGACCCATTTCGGCAACGCCGACACACGGCAAAAGCCTTCGGAGGGGCTGGTGAAACCCCAGAGAAGCGGCGTCCGGATAACCCAGCTCATATCGGAAATCTTCGTATAGTGTTTGTTTACCCTTCCAACCTACCAAAGGAGGACACTGAGCCATGACACTATCACCCAAGACACCGGGCGTTTACATCGAAGAAATCGTCAAGTTTCCTCCTTCCATCGCCCCCGTGGAAACGGCGATACCGGCCTTTGTCGGCTATACGCAAAAAGCCGACAGCATCACACCCGGCGATCTGCTGAACGTCCCCACCAAGATCGGCTCCATCGCCGAATACGAGCTGTACTTCGGTCAAGGGGCATCGCCCACCGTCAGTAAGGTAACCCTTGACGATTCCAACAATTTCAAATCGGCGACCATCAACAATCTCTTTTATATGTATGACAGCATGCGGCTGTTTTACGCCAACGGCGGGGGCGACTGCTACATCGTTTCAACGGGTGTTTATCAATCAGCCGGTAAGGTGAAGGGTGATTTCACCGACCCGGGGAAAGGCGTCAATGCCTTGGAAAAATTCGATGAGCCCACCATTCTCGCCTTTCCGGACAATTCGCTGCTCACCACCGGATCCGATTTTTATGACGTCTACGCCGCCGCCCTGAGCCAATGCGAAAATCTACAGGACCGGGTCGGGCTGTTCCACGTCAAGGAAAGCGACCCCAACGGTGCTGATTTTCGATCCGGAACGGGCATCAACAGCTTGAAATACGGCATGTCCTACTCACCGTGGCTCAATGTCAATTTCCCCAAAGACATCCAATACCGCGGTTTTAAGGACGTCATCTTCAAGGGCGCCACGCAGTTTCACCTGGCCGACCTGACAACCGATGCAACCGTCAAAACATTGATCGCGGAATACGAGCAGGTCATAGCCGATGTCGATACGATAAACAGTGCTACCACCACACTGGCCAGCCCGCAAACGACGTTGCGGGACAAATTCACCGCGTTGGAGGGGGCATACCTGGCAAATAAAACGGCCGCCAACATGATGGCGCTGGTCGACAGCCTCTTCGATGTCGCCCGAGAGGTGGATACCCTGGTGGGCGGCGGCGCGGGTTCGGTAAGCGATCCAACCTTGAAGTCCGATCTGCAAAGTCTGATCACCTCCACCCTGGTGGGACAGTTTACAACCCTGATCAGCTACGACGAGGAACTCGAAAGCCAGGTCAGCCCGGCGTATAGCGCCCAATTCTCGAACTCGCCGCCTTCGGCGACCCAGTGGAACAACATCTTCGGCGCCAACGCCCCGGCGGCTTCAAGTGTCATAACCGGGACCACGGATGCCGAAAAAATGGACAGCATTCTGCCCCGCCTGGAGGCGGTTTTCGACACCATCAACGCCGCCTGGCTCGGCAGTGTGGTGGGGGCGGCCCAGCAACTCGAAGAGCAAAAGCACGACGGGCTCTCGGAATCGTTTTCGCTCTACAAGTCTATCCTCACCGGCATCCAGAACACCAATACCAGCGTGCCGCCAACCGGGGCCGTGGCCGGGTTATACGCCTTTGTGGACCGCACCCGCGGTGTGTGGAAAGCCCCCGCCAATGTGAGCGTGAGTAACATCATCGGACCGACCTACACCTTCACCCGCTCTGAGCTCGATGCCCTCAATGTGGACACCAACAGCGGCAAGTCCATCAACGCCATCCGTTTCTTCACCGGCAAGGGGACGCTCATTTTCGGAGCCCGCACGCTGGCCGGCAACGACAACGAATGGCGCTACGTCAACGTTCGCCGTTTCTTTAACTTCGTGGAGGAATCGACGAAAAAGGCCACCGAGCAATTCGTCTTCGAGCCCAACGATGCCAACACCTGGGTGCGCGTGCAGGCCATGATCGAGAATTTTCTCACCGTCCTCTGGCGCCAGGGCGCGCTGCAGGGCGTGAAACCCGAGCACGCCTTCTATGTCGCCGTGGGACTCGGGAAAAACCATGACCCCGGTGGATATCCTCGAAGGCCGCATGATTATCGAAATCGGCATGGCCGTAGTGCGGCCGGCGGAGTTCATCATCCTCAGGTTCTCGCATAAGATGGCGGAATCATAAACGGGATCTCATCCTTTCACTTGTTCTCTACTGACAGGAGCGTGATATGGCACAGGAATATCCGTTACCCCGATTTCATTTTCAGGTCGACTGGGGCGGCGCCAAGATCAGTTTTACCGAAGTGACCGGCCTGGTGATGGAGAGGGAAAAAATCGAATACCGGCATAGCGACAGTAAGGATTTCAACAAGATCAGCATGCCGGGCATGGTGAAGAACAACAACATCACCTTGAAACGCGGAAAGTTCGAAGGCGATTCCGACTATAACAACTGGTTGAATGATGTTGCCAATGATCGGGTGGAAGGCAGGCGCGATGTGGTCATCCGGCTGCTCAACGAAAAGCATGAGCCGGTGGCGGCGTGGCTCGCGACCCGGTGCTTCCCGGTGAAAGTCACGGCCCCGGACCTCAAATCAGAAGCCAATGAGGTAGCCATCGAGAGTATCGAAATCGCCCACGAAGGCTTGAAACTGATGAAAGTCTAGGGTCATGAGCGACTACTATCCGCCCTGGGGATTCTACTACAAGGTGGAATTCGATATCAGCCAGAGCAAAGACGACGTGCGTTTTCAAACGGTGTCCGGACTGTCGGTGGAATACGACATGGAAGAGTTCAAGGAAGGGGGCGAAAATCGCTTCGTCCATAAACTCCCCGTGCGCACCAAATATGCCGACATGGTGCTCAAACGCGGCATGCTGACGGATTCCGAGGTGATCGACTGGTGCCTCAAGGCCTTTCGCGACCGGGAGTTCGAGCCGGCCACCGTTACCGTCATTCTGATGAACGAGAAGGGTGAACCCTTGCGCACCTGGAAAGTGGCGCATGCCATCCCCAAAAAATGGCAGGTGAGTGACTTGAACGCCAATGAAAACGCGGTGGTCATTGAAACCCTGGAGTTGACCTATAGATATTTCACCATGCAATAAACGTAAACGTTCACCAGCACCCCATCTTGGCACGATCTGGCTGGCGTGCATAGATAAGGCTATTGCCCGTCAGCCAGCTTGCACCAACCTGGGGCACTGGTGAACGTTTACAGTTCATTGGTTTGGCCACTTTTGGGTTGACCCGGTGAACGGTTACCAATAACCACTGGCCTGCCTGACGGCCGGTGAGGGAGACCACAGTCCATGCCCATCGAGATCAAGGAACTGCATATCCGGGTTTCGGTCCAACCGCCGACGGGCGGGCAGCCAGCGGGAGAGCGAACCGCCCCTGGAGGCTCCGGCCCATCGCTCGATGAGAAGGCGAGAAAAGCGCTCATCGACGAATGCGTGGAGTCGGTGCTCGATATTCTGCAAAGGAAAAAGGAGAGGTAATGGCGACCAGGGGCAAGCTGGAAAAAATGTTGATTCTGGCCTTTGAAACCTCCGAGGCGGCAGAGAGCGGCGGCAAGGCGGAAGCCAAGGAGAGTTTCGAGGCATTGATCAACCCGGAAACCTATACCCTGGAATACAAGGTAAAAACCTCCGACGGGCAGGGGCAGGGATCCAGCGGAACCCAGGCGAAATTCGAGTATACGATGCCGGAGGAGCTCACCTTCGAGTTCCTGTTCGACAACACCGGCATCATCGACGGCAACCCCAAAGCGGACGGCATTTTTGACGATGTGAATCATTTTCGCGACTTGCTGACCAAATACCAAGGCGAAAGTCACGAACCCTACCATCTCAAACTGATCTGGGGAAACCTCATCTTTAAAGGCAGGGCTATCGAACTGGGCATCACCTACAAGCTGTTCAATCCCGATGGGCAACCGATTCGCGCAATCGCAAAGGCCAAGTTCAAAGGCAGCATCGAAGAGAAGAAACGCGCCGCCAAGGAAAACAAAAGCTCCCCCGACCTCACACACCAGGTGAAGGTAAAAACGGGAGATACGCTCTCTTTGCTGTGTTACCGGATTTACGGCGATCCGAAATATTATCTCGAGGTGGCAAAAATAAATAATCTCGATAATTTCCGATACCTGCAACCGGGAACGGATCTTATTTTCCCACCCATTCAAAAGTCGAGCGAGGCAACGTGAGCAGCGGATCGATCATACCAACGCCGGCTTCTCCGGATGTCTGCACCATCGCCATTCTGGTCGAGGGGCGGGAGATTTCCGGCGAGTACCAGGTGCTCTCCGCTAGTGTCGTGCGGGAAATCAACCGCATCCCGAAAGCAACCATCCAACTGCTGGATGGAGAAGCATCCAAAGCCACCTTTGCGGCGAGCAACAGCGATAATTTTATACCGGGGAAAAAAATCGAGATCCGGCTCGGATATCATTCCCAGGACGATTCGGTATTCAAGGGAATAGTCGTCAAGCACTCCATTCGCGTTCGTAAAAATAGCAGCCTGCTGAGCGTTGAATGCTACGACGAAGCGGTAAAGATGACCAGCGGAAAGAAATGCCGGTATTTCGTCGACATGAAAGATAGCGACATCATGGAAGAGATTATCGACGCCTATCAGCTGGATAAAGAGGTGGAGGCCACCACTGCCGATCTCAAAGCGGTGACCCAGTACAATGCCACGGATTGGGATTTTCTCCTCTGCCGGGCCGAGGCCAACGGCCAGGTGGTGATCGTGAGCGACGGCAAAACGACCATCGCCCGGCCCGCAACCTCAAACGATCCCGTCATCACCATCGGTTACGGTTCGACCTTGTTGGAACTCGATGCCGAGATCGACGCCCGACTACAGAGCAAGGGGATCAAATCCAGCAGTTGGAACGCCACCGACCAGGAGGTCGTGGAAGTGGACGCCCAGGAGCCGTCCGTCACCACCAGCGGCGATCTGTCGATAACCGATCTGGCCGAGGTGATCGGCGGCGAGGAGCACGAAATCAAACATGGCGGCAAGCTCAGCCAACCCGAATTGCAGGCCTGGGCGGACGGTCGGCTCCTTCGAGAACGTTTGGGCAAGGTGCGGTGCAGAGCCAAGTTTCAAGGCTTTGCCGGCGTGCGTCCCGGCAACATGATGGAACTGACCGGCATCGGCGAACGTTTCGAGGGCGCCATGTATGTAGCAGGCGTGCGCCAGGCCGTGGCCGACGGCAATTGGGAAACCGATGTGCAGTTGGGCCTGGACCCTGAGCTGTTCGCCGAGACCTACGACCTGCGCCCCCTGCCCGCCGAGGGCCTGCTCCCGGCGGTAAGCGGCCTGCAGATCGGCGTGGTCACGGTATTGGAGAACGATCCCGAAGGCGAAGACCGCATCAAGGTGCGGCTGCCCCTGGTGAGTGCCGCCGACGAAGGGATATGGGCGCGCCTTGCCACCCTCGATGCGGGAGAGGAGCGGGGTACGTTTTTTCGGCCCGAAATCGGCGACGAAGTGGTTGTCGGGTTTCTCGACGGCGACCCGCGCCATCCCATCGTGCTGGGGATGTGCCACAGCAGCGCCAAACCCGCTCCCGAACCGGCCGAGGACAGCAACCCCCGCAAGGGCTATGTGAGTCGAGAGAAAATGCAATTTATCTTCGACGACGAAAAAAAGTCCATCGTGCTTGAAACGCCCGCCGGCAACAAGCTCACCCTCTCGGAAGAGGACAAAGGCATCGTCATCGAAGACCAGAACGGCAACAAGATAACACTGGACGACAGCGGCATCCAGATCGAAAGCGCCAAGGATCTTGGGCTCAAGGCCGCCAAGGATATCGCGCTCGACGGTATGAACATGGAGTTGAAATCGCAATCTGCCTTTAAAGCCTCCGCCACCGCCAGCGCCGAGGTTTCCGGAGCCAGCACCACCATCAAAGGCAGCGCCAACACGGTGATACAAGGAGGGGTGGTGCAGATAAACTAGTGTCCATCCAGAAACGGCTATTTCGCCCTGACTCTTCGTTGCACTGAAAAATTTAATCCTCGGAATATTCGATATATGCCTCCGGTTAAATTTCCCAGTGCGCCTCGATTCAGACCAAAATATCTCGTTTCTGAATGGACACTGACTACCCCCGACACTGATTAACTCTTTTGAGGAAAAGCCATGCTTCCGGCAGCACGCATCACCGATATGATTGTCAGCAGCGCCACCCTTGGGGTGCCCACGCCGATACTGCCGCCCGGCGCGCCCACCGTGCTCATCGGCGGGCTGCCGGCCGCGCGCATGGGCGACACCTGTGGGCTGGACGCCATCGCCAAAGGCTCGGTCACCGTGATGATCGGGGGCTTGCCGGCCGCCAGAGTCGGCGATTTGACCGCCGCTGGCGGCGCCGTCATGCCGCCCGGCGCCCTGACCGTGATGATAGGAGGCTGATATGGATTTGACATTTCTGGGCCGCGGATGGTCGTTTCCTCCCACCTTCAACCGCAGCCGTCCCGGCGTGGAGATGCTGGAAGCGGAGGCGGACGTCGCCTCCAGCCTCGAGATTCTGCTCAGCACCCTACCCGGGTGAGCGCACCATGCTGCCGCAATATGGCTGCAATATGACGGAACTGGTTTTCGAAAATCTGGATACCCGCATGAAAACCCTGATGGCCGACAAGGTGGAATCCGCCATTTTGTACCACGAGCCGCGCATCGAGCTGGAAAGCGTGAACCTCGATGACAGCGGCGAACTCGAAGGCGTTGTCCTGATAGAAATCGTCTACCGGGTAAAGTCCACCAACTCCCGGTTTAACTTTGTCTTCCCCTACTACATCATCGAGGGCACGGACATCAACCTGACAACCAGCATCAACCTTTTGCCCGACAACACATGACCATGCCGGACCCGACCGATTGCAAAAAAAATACGGATGCGCTCAAACTCATCCGCAAGGGTACGCCCCAGGACCTGCGCGAGTCCCCTGCCCTCGATCCAGGGTCGGCGCCGGTGGACGAGCATACCCCGGCTCACGCCATGGTCTTTGCCAAAAAGTACGCAAAATACCTCACCTATTTCAACCTCAGCAACCTTGGCTCCGGAGACTGGCAGCCGTTTTTCAGCGCCGATGTATCCGTGCGCTTGGCGGTGGCGGCGGTGGCGGATGTCGAGAATTACCGGCAGCAGACGAGAACCTACGCCAACTTTTTGGACGACCGCGCAAGCGACGGCAAGGATGCGGAGCTACGCGACCACCTGGATTATCTGTTCAGTTGTTGCGCGTCCCTGGCCATCGGCTTGAATGCGCTGCTGGCAGCCATCCCTGCTGAGATTTCTTTCAAGGATCTGCTCAGAAACCTCGTACAAACTCAACTGGCGCCATCTCTAACGCACCTCATCGCCTATCACGAGGGCGGACTCACCCTTACGCCGACCCCGATCAATAACGCGGGGGCTGAAAAGGCGGCGCCCCTGGAAATCCTGGGGGCTATGGCAGGGCCGTTTTCCGACCTGCAAGACGCCGATCTTTCAACGGATTGGACCGACGGCACCGATTGGCCGACCTATTACCAAGCGATCGCCGCCGACGCATCGGTCTATGGAACGCCTCCTGGATCGACCGTATTCGAGCTGGCCAACCATCTCGCCACCCACAATCTTTTCACTTCGATACTCGATCAGTTCCTCAAAGCCTATGCCCGCACCGCCGGCGAAGCGCAAGCGGCTCTGGAAGCAACGTTTACTGCATATGATCGCCACGAGCCCCATTACGCGCTATTTCTCGCCTTCCTGCGCCTCTTCGGTCACGCGCGCTCGGAGATAAACACCCTTACCCGGCGGCATTTGGACTTTTATTACCGGGTCGTGCTGCAACTCGAAGAAAAGGCGGCCGTACCGGCCAAAGCACACCTGGTGGCGGAGCTCAGCAAACAGACGACAACCCACCTCATCGAGGCGGGAGCGCTATTCAAGGCCGGCAAGGACGACCAAGGAATCGACGCCTATTTTGCCAACGACCGCGATGTGGTGATCAATCGGGCGAAGGTTGCATCCCTGAAAACGCTCTATCACCACGGCGATGAACCGGTCGGGCTCGTCTCTCCCACCATTATGGACAAGGGCAGACTGTATGGCTCCCCCGTCGCCGATTCCGCCGACGGGCAGGGTGCGCCGCTGCCCCCGGAGGATCCCTCCTGGCATCCCTTTTATAACAAAACGTACCAGGACGGTCTGCTTGCCGACATCGATATGGCACCCGCGGAGGTTGGTTTCGCTCTCGCCTCCCATTATCTTCTCCTGGCCGAGGGGTATCGTGAGATCCTGCTCTTGATCAGCGTCAGCGGGTATTCGGGCTCGGTAGGAGAGGATCTGAGCAACAAAATCGTTTGCCGGCTGACCTCGGAAAAAGGCTGGATCGAAAAAACGGCGTGGTTTTTCCCCTATACCCAGGATACCTTCATTGTCTACATTGAAGTGGACGGCAGCGACCCTCCCATTACGCCATACCAGCAAAAAACCCACGGCTCTACCTTTGCGACGGACGTACCGATCGTCTCGGTCACCTTGAACCAGGACCCAACCGATACGTACGGGTATGACGCCCTGCGAGATATCGTGGTCACGGAGATCGAACTGCAGGTTTATGTGGATAATCTGCGATCGTTAGCCGTATCCAACGATTTCGGGCCGATCGACACCTCCAAACCCTTCCAACCCTATGGCGCCTCACCGGTGGCCGGCAGCGCTCTGGTGATCGGCTCCAAGGAGGTTTTTCAAAAACATCTCACTTCGGCCGCGGTGCAGACTGCCTGGTTATCCGCTCCCAATCCCTATCCCTCGGATAAGGCGGTCAAGGTCGAAATCGACTTTCTGCGTGGCGGAGAATGGCTCCCCTCCGCCATCCCTGCCATCGATGTCGATGCCACGTACTACTTTTTCTCGCAAAACCTCGATTACCCGGTGGTCGACGAGCCGGACCTCGACACCAACGCATATTTCGCCACGGTCTCGCGCAGCGGTTTTGTCCGTCTGCGGCTCGATAGCGATTTCGGCCAGCAGGACTACCAGGCCTATCTGCTGAAATATATACGTAAAGATAGCGATGCCACGACCGAGCCGGGGCCGCCTCCGGTGGGGCCGACCGTGAATGCTTTGTCGTTGAGCTACGGCGCTTTACAAACCATACGCCCTGGATTCCACCGATGCCGAGGCCTTCGAAGGCCGTACGGCCCGTTTTTTTCATCTGGCGCCTTTCGGCGAGGCCGAGCAACACCCTTACCTCGAGTCCACCGGCGAGGTGCACCTTCTGCCCCAGTTCGCCGTTCAGCGCGATGACGCCCAACAAGAGAGCGAAGCCGAGTTCTATATCGGCATCACCGGGCTTGCACCGCCTCAAACCCTCAGCCTGCTCTTTGAGGTGGTGGACGGCACCGCCAATCCACTCGCCAAAAAACCTGTTCCGCACATCTATTGGAGCTACCTCCGGGACAACGAGTGGACCGCTTTTGCCGAGAGCGAAGTGGAAGATCAGACCGATGCACTCCTCAACTCCGGCATCATCACCTTCGACATGCCCCGGGAGGCAACGGCGGACAATAGCCTCCTGCCCTCCGGGATGCATTGGATACGGGCAGCCGTCACCGCCGAAAGCGACGCCGTGTGCCGGCTGCTGCTGGTGGCGGCCTCCGCGTTTACGGCCACCTTCAAAGATCAGGGCAACGATCCCGCTTTTGCCGCCAAGGTGCTGCCGCCCGGCACCATCACCAAACTCGCCCGCCCCGACGCCGCCATCAAATCAATCAGCCAACCTTTTCCGAGCTTCGGCGGCCGCGGACAAGAACCATCCTCGGCTTTTTACACCCGGGTGAGCGAGCGACTGCGGCACAAGGACCGCGCCATCGCCCTGTGGGATTATGAACGACTGGTGCTCGAGGCGTTTCCGGAGATTTACCAGGTCAAATGCCTCAACCACACCCAATACGAACCCGACGAAGGCATCTATCGGGAGCTGGCCGCCGGACATGTGACCGTGGTCACCATACCGAACCTGCAGGCCTCCGCCCAGCGCGATCCGCTACGGCCCTACACCAGCCTGGGGATTTTGGAGAAAATCGGCGAATTTCTGCGCGGGCGCCTCTCGTGTTTTATCAATCTGCATGTCAAAAATCCGCTCTTCGAAGAGATCCGGGTGGCGTTCAAGGTGAGGTTGTCCGAGGGCAGCGACGAAAGCTTTTATGTCAAAAAGCTGCAGGAGGATATTACCCGTTTTCTCTCTCCCTGGGCGTTTGCCGAAGGGGGGCACCCGTCCTTCGGGGGGAAAATCTATAAATCGGAAGTGATCAATTTCGCGGAGGATCTGCCCTATGTGGACTATCTGACGGATGTTCAGTTGTTTCATATCTTCCTCGATGAAGAGAACGTCCAGCAAACTAAGGAAAAAAACGAAGTGGAAGGCTCCACGGCCGTCTCCCTTCTGGTTTCCGCCAAGAAACATCTGATCACTCCCATCCATCCCGCCGAGTCAGAGAATTCCGGCGAAAAATGTGCGTGTGAAGCATGAGCAAACAATCGCCCACCATACCCAAGCAACCGACCGCAAAACCCGCCGAGGATTACTATCGGCTGCGCCGGGAAGGCATCGGCTTCATCGAGGAGATGGGCAGTAGCCGGTGGACGGATTACAATACCCATGATCCCGGCATTACCATTCTCGAAGCGCTCTGCTACGCCCTTACCGATCTGGCCTACCGCACCGGTTGGGATATCCGGGACATCCTGGCGCCTGCCAGTCTTTCACCGGACCCCAAGCAGCCGTTTGCGAACCAGCCTTTCTTTACGGCTCGCGATATTTTGACCGTAAACCCATGGACTCCCGATGATTTCCGCCGTCTGCTCATCGATCTCGCCATGGTGCGCAATGGTTGGGTTATCTGTAAGGAATGCGCCTGCGATCTCGACTACTATGCCTGGTGTGAAAAAGACGATTTGCGGCTGTCGTTTAAAAAGCCGGCGGATACAAGCCTTGAGTATAAGCCGGTCACGCCACTCGGTTTGTACGAAGTTCTGCTCGAACTCGAATCCGACGCGGAGCTGGGCGATCTCAACGACCGTAAAATCGAGGGTTCTCTGCCCGTTGTGGATCCGGACGCCAAGACGCACCCCGTAACCATGGAACTCCGCTTCCCGGATTGGGGTCTTGCGAAGTGGTTGGATTGGCAACGTTTTCTCGATCCCGCCAACACTTTCAGCTTTACTCTCACAGGGTTTGGCGCCACGAAGAGCTACAACCTCTTGAGCGAATCCGATACGAACAAACGCAATCAATACCTGCGCGATCATTGGAATACGGTTTTTTATGTAGATTATGCAGTCACCCTCTCCGACGGTGGACCGGCATTTACCATCGACAATGCCGCGCTCTGCTTGTTCAGCGATTCCTACGCCAAATCCCAAACGACGCTCGACGAGTTGATCGCAAAATTGGAAGACGCCACCGCGGACGGTTTTCTCCCGCGCTACCTCAAGAAAATACAAAAAACGCAACAGGCCCTCAGCGATGCCAAGGCGACCCTGGGCCGGCATCGCAATCTCGATGAAGATTATTGTCGCGTGCGCATCGTGGATGTCGAGGACATCGCGGTCTGCGCCGATGTCGAGGCAGCGCCCGATGCCGATATCGAACAGATTCAGGCCCGGATCTGGTTTGAACTGGAGAGCTATTTCAACCCACCGGTGAAGTTTTACACCTTAAAAGAACTGATGGCGGCGGGTGTCGCGGTGGAGGATATCTTTAGCGGCCCGGAACTGGCAAACGGTTTCATCAAGAACGAGGACCTGGCAGCCGCCGGCTTGAAGACCGTGCTGCGCGTCTCGGATATCATCAACCGCCTGATGGATATCGAGGGTGTGCTGGCGGTGAACAATCTGTTGCTGACCAAATACGACGCCGAGGGCCGCATCATCAAGGGCGCCGCCGATCCCACCTGGGTCAATGACCAGCCGGTATTCGATGCCGAAAAAATCAGTGCGGCCTGGCTGCTGTTTGTCACTCCGGGACATCAGCCCAGGCTCTATCACAACCGGTCGCGATTTCTGTTCTCCATTGGCGGGCTCCCCTTCCTGCCGCGTCTTGACGAAGCCTACGATACGCTCACCCAGCTGCGCGGCGAGGCCGAACGGCCGAAAATCTTCAACACGGAAAATGATCTCCCCATACCGGCGGGGACCTTCCGCGACCCCGAGGAATATTTCCCCGTGCAAAACGGTTTTCCTCTAGCCTACGGCATCGGCCCCGAAGGACTGCCCGCACAGGCTTCAGGCGAGCGAATCGCCCAGGCGCGGCAACTCAAAGCCTACCTCATGGTCTATGAGCAACTCCTCGGCAATGCCCTGGCGCAGGTGGCGCACACGGCGGATCTGTTTTCCCTCGCCCCCGATGTGCAACACACCTACTTTGCCCACGAGTTCAGCGAAGAGAGCATCCACGGCTATACCGATATCACCAGCGGCCTCGACGCCACCGCGCTTGCCGCCATGCTGGAAACCACGCCGGAATTTTACCAACGGCGCCATCGTTTTCTCGATCACATCATGGCCCGCTTCGGCGAGCAATTTAATGAATATTCGCTCCTGCTTAAAAATTATGACGGTCGACCGGCAACCCAGGCTCGGCTCATCGAAGATAAAATCTCCTTCCTCAAAGCGTATCCTCTGGTCAGTCACGACCGCGCCAAGGCCATCAATGCGCAGGCAGCGCCTTGCGGCCCCGACAATATTGCCGGCCTGAAAAAACGGATCAGCCTGCTTTTGGGATATCCCGATCTCCATTTTGCCTTTGATGCCGCTATCGACCTGGGCGGCGATCACTATCAACTGCCATTCCAGCTCCTCGACCGCAACGACCGGGTCTGGCTGGAAGGCGACATCACCGTTACCGCCGCCTCGGCGGACAGCGCCCCCACCATCGCCTCGCGCCGGCTGCTGCAGCAAATGACCAAGGCCGACTCCTGGAGCATCGTGGAAGACAGCGGCACGTTCCGGCTCAACCTCGATGATGACGACAACAACCTGCTTGGCCAATATCCACAGACCTTCGAGCAGAAAACCGACGCCGAGGCCTATGCCGACGAATTGTCGAACTGGAGCAGCAACGAGCGCGCCGTTGTCGTGGAGCATCTCTTGCTGCGACCCAAATTCCCGGGGGATGCCCTGTATCCGGCATGCACGGACGGCGCCTGCAAGACCTGCGGCAACGAAGACCCCTATTCCTTCAAGCTGACCTTCGTCATGCCCGGTTGGACGGCGCCTTTCAACTCGAATATGAACATGCGCGATTTTGCCGAGCGCACGATCCGCGAAGAAACGCCCTCGCACCTGCTGCCCAAGATCTGCTGGGTCGGAAACGACGGCTTTATCTCAGACCCCTGCGACGCGGTGATCGACCAATTGGCGACGCTGCTCACCGCACAAGGCCTTACCTCGGACGGCCTCAAGCCCACGGATGAGCAGGCCTGCGACTGTGCGGCAGCCATTTACGCCGCCTACAGTTCGGCCTTTGAGAGCTGGTATGCAGATAAGCTTTTGGACTTTTTTCACTCAGATGCCCTGGAAAAGGCGTTGGAAACGGAATTTGACGCCTCGGTCGATGTCACGACCGTCACCTGCGCCGTTGTGCTGACACGGCCCTGGCGGCCGCGATTGCAGCCCTTATGGTCTCTCATTTTCATCATATCGCTCTGTATGGTTGGCAATTTGAACGATTCGAAGCGGCGTGGTGCCGATGGCTGGAGGCCAACGCCGAATTCGATTGGACGGTGGAGCGATTGCAGGAGCGGGTGACGGCGATACTGCTTGGCAACCTGCAGAGCGCTCCGGAAGCAACCAGCTCCGTGCCAGATGAGCTGTGCCAATGCGCCGCCGCTATCCTCTCGACCTACGGGATGGATTTTTACACCTGGATGGACACCAAGCTCAAGGCCGGGAACACCGTGGACGACCCGCCGGATTTTACCCCCGCGCCGATAACGCTGTGCCCCGATTTCACTTTCGCATCGGACACTGCCGCACAGATCGAACACCTGCTGGCGGACCGCTACGCCGCTTACAGGCAAGTCTCGTACCGACTTTGGATTGTGGTAAGCCTGCTCAGCCAGCTGCGCAGCACGTACCCCGCCGCGACCCTGCACGACTGCGATGTCGGCAGCGACCAAAACCCGGTACGCCTGGGAAAAACCGCTTTAGGAATCTGACAAAGGTGCCGGATTATGGAACCTAAACACAACACATATCCAGTCTTCGAGGCGAATCAGGTCCTTTCCAACACCCATCTCAACGAGGTTTTCGATTACCTCGACGAGCAGCAGCGCCTCAGTCGCGCCGACCTGATCGGCATCGGCATCGTCTGCGGGCTCGATGTTCGCCTGGAATCAAACGGAACCACCTCGACCATCCACCTCTCCAGGGGGTGCGGAGTGAGTTCGGAGGGGTATCTCATCGTGGAGCCGCAGGATGTCGCTTTGGTCGCCTACCGCGAGTATATCCTGCCGACCGACCTGGACTACCCGCCTCTTCGAGACGCTTCAACCCCTGAAAAGCCCCAGTTTCCCCTTTGGGAGCTGTTTCCGGCGGGCGAGCCGGAGACAACGCCTCTGGACACCCCGACCAATTTTCTCAGCGACAAGGCGGTGCTGCTGTTTTGCGAGCTGAAAAAAGCAGGACTCAGGACCTGCAGCGCCAACGACTGCGATGACAGGGGCTCGGAAGTGACCTTAACGGTGCGGCGGCTGCTGATCAAACAGGCCGATCTCAACACGATCATCTCCGCCGCCAACTCCTTGCCCCCCGACTCCACCACCGCCGATCTCGAAAACGCTTTGCTCGCCCAGCTGAATCTGCCGGATCTGCGCCTGCCCAGATACGATGTCACCAACACCCAACCGGTCACCACCAATGATGTCTACGCCGCGTTTTTCTCGGTATTTATCTCCGCCAAGCTGGCCCAGGCCACCGGCGACGCCCTGAGCGCGGCCTACCAGGCCTTCAAACCCATTTTGCAGAAAAACTATCCGGCCGATCCTTTTACGAATTTCAGTAATAATTTCGGTTTCCTGGACGTAGCCCCCGACGACACCGGCCAGGTCCTCTTCGCCCAATATTATTACGATCTCTTTGACGATCTTCTGCAATGCTACTGTGAGTTGCGCCGCAGTGGACTGGAACTTCTGTGCGCCTGCTGTCCGCAGGCGGGCCTCTTCCCGCGCCATCTGATGCTTGGCCTCTTGGCTTCTGATTCCGACGACAAACCAAGCATCTACCGGCAGCGCTTTCTGGCTTCGCCTGCCATCGTCGATACCGCTTGCAGCAAAGAGGTGCGGCAGATATTCCAGCGCCTGGTGGAAATGACCGCTCGCTTTTCCAACGCCCCGCCCCTGCCCGCGCCGTCGAAAGGCTCCGAGCTCGACACGCAGATCCGCCTCACCCCGAGCATACTGGGCAACGTTTCTCTAAGCGACAAGTCGATTCCCTACTATTATCTTCAGGATGGCGCCCCGCCCCTCTTCCAGCTCTGGAACTACACGAAAAGCAGGCAAAATAAAGCCAATCACAACCTGAGCTACCGCTCCGACGAATATACGCCGGCCGCGCCGGATTTCGTCACCAACGCCCTGGGCTACGATCTGGAGCCCTATAACTTCCTGCGCGTCGAAGGGCACCTGGGCAAAGACTTCAAAAGCGTTGTCAAATCCCTGCTCACCTATAAGACAACCCACCGGTTGCCTATCGAAATCATCGCCTTGCGCACCGGGGCGTTCGATATGACCATGCCCGTGGATTCGAGCCTGGAGGGTTGCCTGTTTCAGGATCTGACAGCGTTGTACGACACCCTGCGGGAGGCCTTTCTCGCCGGTCTGTGCGCCGGCGTGATATATTTTTACGACATTCCCATAGCAGGGTCGGAACTTGCCGGCGGCAAGCCGCAGCATCCTCTAGTTAAAGCCTATGCTCCCGATTATCACTACACGGCAGGGACCATGGGGGCCTGGTTCGAAAAGCACTTCAAGGTTCTCTCGGTGCCCTATATCGATATCGATCAGAACAACCTTGGCACTGCCGAGCTGCTCAAAATCGCCAAGCTGCTGCTGATCGGAACCACCGGACTCGACGGAGACTATCTTCCCTTCCTGGTCCTGATTTTTTATCTGACCCACCTCGCCGACGCCTTGCCGGACAGCCTGGACACCCTGGATACCGCCGAATTCGAAAACAAAGGCGAGGATGTCATCGCGCTGGTTCACTTCGTGCGCGATACCGTGGCCACCAAGCTCTCCAGCGTGCTCAGTGAATTCATCCCCCAGGAAGATCTGATCGACCACCTGGATCAACTGCTTTCAGCCTGCAGGCTCGAACCGTTCAAAGCCACCTCTGAGCAATACGAGGCTCGCCTCAACGAGGTGAGAAAGAAACAGTTCCTCAGCTTTTTTCTTGAAAACAATCCGGGCATTCAGCACAAGGCGGGCGTTCCCATGGGAGGCACCTTTCTCGTGGTCTATCACGGCAAATCGAAGCCTTCCGTAGCACCGCCTTCGAACTTTGATGTGGTTATCGGCAAAAAAGAGTTCGCAGCAAAAGAAGCTCCAGGTAGAACCAAGCGCGCACTCTCTAGTGTAGGAGATGCCATCAAGCGCCTCGGCGCCCAACCCGGACTCAAAGACAATATCGATTTTCACCTCCTTATCGATGCTGCCTTCGGCAATATTGGGGGAGTGAACAAGCCGCCGCCAGTAAAAGCCAACCAGACGGACGAACTCATCCAGAAAACGGTGGACGCGCTCGATGACGGCACGGTTATCGCCGACTTTTTCCTGCCCTATCTGTGCTGCTCGGATTGTCCGCCCATCCAGTATGTGCTTCCCACGCCGCCGCTCGGCCTGACGGTGTCGCTTGGCTGCACCGATGCCACCGGCGTCGCCGAAGCCACGCTGAAACCGCAGGATGGCGCGGATCCCTTCTTTTATCAGCTCGACCAGCAGCCTCCCCAAGAGCTTGCGGGCACCATCGCGCTGAGCGAAGGCCCGCATACCATAACAGTTTGGGATAGCGCCGGGGCCGAATCGGAAGTGTATTCGCTGAGCGTACCGAAAGCGCTCACCATCGGCACCGAGACCTACGCCGATGATCTGGAGGCCCAAACCTATACGGTCAGTTTCACCGTCTCTGGCGGCACCGCGCCCTATGGCGCCGATTCCGGAACGATCGCGGGCAGCACGTTCACCAGCGATCCGGTGAAGAGCGGCTCGTCCATCGCCGTGCAGATCAGTGATAGTGCGGGATGCAAAATTTCCAAAGCATTTCAGCATACGGTAGAACAAACCTGCAATCTGCCTTGCGATGGATTGTCGCGCAACTGCGCCTACCGGCTATGGCTGCAGCCACCGGCAGTCGATGGTTTCTATAAAGGGTATAAACAGGAAAGCGAGATTCGCTTTCAGTTCAACGGAGAAACCATAGCCCTGCCCGGATCGAATGCATTTCTCCAACTCTCCGCTCAGCAACTCAACTCGGATTTCCAAAAGGCCATCGCCGGCGCGATCGAGGCTTTGAATACCGCTATCGCCAAGGCGCTGATAGCCAAATACGGTGACGCCTTGGGCCGCAATCGTCTGGTTCTCAGCTATAAACCAGCCGGCAGCGATCCTTTCGGGATCCTGTGGATTGAATATTTCGTCTGCGAAACTTTCTCCATCGAGTTCGACTTTTCATTTTCGGACCCCGCGACCACTTTCAGCCTGACCATGCGGTACACAAAAGACGGCGCGAGCCTGCTCAACCGGCGCTTGAACAATAAAGCGACAACGGTACCGGCCTTCGACTGCAGCGAGCGTAATCAATGTCTTAACGGGGATTACCAGAAAGTCTGCAAGGATCCCGCATTCAAAGCAATTGTCAACATAGAGCGATTGAGCGATACGACGTTCACCTTATTCGGCAACGTATCCAATGCTGATCCGGCGAATATCGCCGCCTGGATCTGGGATGTTCCCATCGCCCTGCCGTCGGAACCCTTCTACCAGGGGAACACAGTGAGCGTACAACTCAATAAACCGGCCGGAGCTGCCAGACTCACGGCGATTACCAAAGCGGGCTGCTTCAGCGTTGGCCAACAGAAATTTCCATGATAAACCTTATCCGACAGCAACACCTCCACGTCGAGGTGACCGGCAGCGACTCCGATGGGCTGGCTCTGCAGAGCCGCCTGGCGGCACTCTGCCGCGATTGGCTGAACCCCGCCCTTGACCGGGTCTTGGCACGATTTGCGCCCCAGGACGGCCATCTTTGTATCGAGCGGCTCACCATCGACGCAGGCGCCATGCCGCTGGAACAACTGGAGCACGTTCTGCCGCACAAAGCGGCCCAGGTTCTGGAAAAAGCCCTTACAGAACACCTTACTCAAGGCATTCCTGCACCATCGGATAGAACCGGTACCATCCAACACAAAACCACTCACGTCGCCACGGCGGAAGCCTTCATCTATTTTCTGCAAACCGGCAGTTTGCCCTGGTCGTTCCGCCTGCCTGAAAAGCACACTCTGGAAAGAGTCGTACTGAAGTCCTGGCGTAGAGCCACTCAAATCGGCACACCACTTTTGCCCAATGTCGATGAGATGTTGAGGGTGTTGTCCGATCCAGGGAGCAGGAAACGCCTGGTCCGCCAATTTTCTCCTGAGCTGCCGGCGACCTTGCTGGCTCTGCTCTCGCCGAAAAGCATACCTGTTTTGGAACAGTCCCTCAGCGCCATTCGCCGTGCGGATCTTCCCTCCGATACCAGTAAAGATCTTGCCCATCTCCTTTGGGAGACGGTGTTCGCCGCGGTTGCCCTCCGACAGGCCGTGAGCATCGAGTCTCTGGTTCGCCAGGCTTGGGAGTCCACGGAAGCTTCGTATCCGCTGCTGGTTAAAGTATTACTGCGCCATCACTCGGAAAAAAGCATCTCCCAAACCCCAGCTGATACCAACATTTCGGGTATGCCCGAGCGTGTTTTTCCCGCCTCCGAAGCCGACGGGAGTTCCGGCTCCCGGGCAGCACCCCGTTTCGATGCCGCCCAACCATCGGTTAGCGACGAGCTTGCGGCTAAGCCTTCGTTCCAAATCACCTCCGCCCCCGACTCGTCGGGCCCCACCAACGCAGAATCCGGACGATCGACCGGCAGCGAACACCCCGATGCCCGGGAAGGCATCTATATCGACAATGCTGGTTTGGTATTGCTGCACCCCTTTCTGCCCCAGTTTTTTCAGGCCTTGAATCTGGCGGAGAACGACAGGATCCTGCAACCGGAACGCGCCCTGGTCCTGTTGCATTTTTTGGCTACGGGGCAGACCAAGGCCCCGGAATATGAACTCGGCTTGCCTAAAATCCTCTGTGGTATCCCCTTGTGCTCACCGGTCGATACCAACCTGGAGCCGACCGACGGCGAAATGGAAGAAGCCGACACCCTGCTAAAGGCCGTGGTCCGCCACTGGGAGGTGTTGCGCAACACCTCTGCCGACGCCCTGAGAGGAACATTTCTCATTCGACCCGGAAAACTCTCCCAACCTGAGGAGGGCGATTGGTTGCTACAGGTGGAATCGCGGTCTTTCGACATTCTGTTAGACCATCTGCCCTGGGGGATTTCGATGATCAAACTGCCGTGGATGGAGAGGATATTATCAGTGCAATGGAAGTAAGTATCAACCATGCATCGAATGCCATCGCAATGCAGGTCTTGATGATAACCTGTGAAGGTTTACGCCATGAAATCCATTGCTAAAAAATCATCAAGCACGACTTCGACGACCTGGTCGAACAAGCAGCCGTTTTTCGCCAAAGCGGGTGGGGGCGATTTTTTTGCGCCGGCCGCGCGGACCTCCGTCCCTGCGGTCCAAACCAAGATGACGGTCAACCAGCCGGGCGACAAATTCGAGCAGGAAGCCGATAAGACGGCGTCCAAGGTGATGCGCATGCCGTCGGCGCCGGCTCCGGAGAAGAAGGACCGACTCCAGCGGCAAGAAGAAAAGCTGCAAAAAGCATCAACCGGCCAAGAGAAGCTTCAGCGCCAGGCCGACGACAAACTACAGAAAGCCGAAGCTCCAGAAGAAAAAATCCAAAAGGCTCCAGCAGAAAAAGAGAAACTCCAACGTCAAGCCGACGACAGACTGCAGAAAGCCGATGCTCCCGAAGAGAAGATCCAGAAGCAGCAGGAAGACAAGCTGCAAAAAGCTCCCGCGGAACAGGAGAAACTCCAGCGTCAAGACGAGAACAAACTGCATAAGGCCGAAGCTCCCGAGGAGAAGATCCAGAAGCAGCAGCAAGACAAGCTGCAAAAAGCTCCCGCAGAACAGGAAAAACTCCAACGCCGCGCTCACACCAGCGGCGCCGGAGCGGTCGACGCCCCCGTCCAATCGGCCATTCGCGGCAAACTCACCGGCGGCCGGCCGCTGGCCGGCGAGGTCCGCACCTACATGGAGCCGCGCTTTCAAGCCGATTTCAGCACGGTGCGCGTCCACAACGATCCGGATTCGGCCAAGCTCAGCAACCGCCTGAGCGCCCGAGCCTTTACCTACCAAAACCATATTTTCTTCTCTAGAGACCAGTATCAACCCGGCACCAGCTCGGGCAAAGAGCTTCTGGCTCATGAGCTGACCCACACCATCCAGCAGGGGCACGCCGTCCAGCGTCAGCCCCAGGTCAGCACCAGCAGTACCCCGCCACCTATCCAACGCTCGGCTGTCGGCGAAATTCTCGACTGGATCGCCGATAAAGCCAATTACATACCCGGCTTCCGGATGTTCACCATCATTCTCGGTGTCAATCCGATCAATATGCAATCGGTGGACCGGAGCGCCGCCAATATCCTGCGGGCCCTCATCGAGTTCATGCCGGGCGGCGCGCTTATTACCAGTGCCCTCGACAACCACGGCATTTTCACCAAGATAGCCACCTGGATGGAACAAAAGGTCAAGGCGCTGGGCATGGTCGGCCAGATGTTCAAGAATGCCCTGATGGACTTTATCGACTCCCTGGGACTATCGGACCTGGCACCCTGGAATTGGGGGGATGTCTGGGATCGGGCCAAACGCATCTTCACCGACCCCATCGGTCGCCTCATCGACTTCGCCAAAGGGGTGGTAAGCGACATTATCACCTTTATAAAAGATGCGATCTTAAAACCCCTCGCCGCCCTGGCGAAAGGGACCCGGGGTTACGACCTTCTCTGCGCCCTGCTCGGTGAAGACCCCATTACGGGAGAGCCCGTTCCCCGCAATGCCGACACACTCATCGGCGGCTTCATGAAGCTTATCGGCCAGGAAGAGATCTGGAACAATCTCAAAAAAGGCAATGCCGTCGCCCGGGCCTGGGCCTGGTTCCAGGGCGCGCTGGCGGGACTGCTGGCCTTTGCCCGGTCTATCCCGGGAAGAATTATCAACATCCTGACTTCACTCACCATCCAGGACATCGTGACGGTGGCCGGCGCCTTCACCAAAATCGTCGGCGCCTTTGCCGGTATCGCCGGTGAGTTCATGGGCTGGGCCTTCAACCAGGTCGTCAGCCTGCTGGAGATCCTGTTCTCGGTGGTCGCCCCGGGGGTCATGCCCTATATCAAAAAAGCCAAGGCGGCTTTTGTCGCCATCCTGAAAAATCCCATCGGCTTCGTGGGCAATCTGGTGCGGGCGGGCAAACTGGGCTTCCAGATGTTCGCCGGCAATATCGTCCTCCATCTGAAAACCGCCTTGATCAAGTGGATCGTGGGCCCCCTGGCCGACGCCGGCGTCTATATCCCCAAATCCTTCAGTCTTATTGAAATTCTCAAACTGGTGCTGTCGGTATTGGGGCTGACCTGGCAGGCTATCCGCGCCAAACTGGTCAAGATCATCCCGGATCCGGTGCTGACTGTTCTGGAAAAAACCGTCGGTATTCTGGTCACCCTGGTCAAAGACGGGCCGGTGGCGGCCTGGAAGCAGATCAAAGCCGAACTGAGCGAACTTAAAGACCAACTGATCGGCATGATTATCCAGATGGTCTCCACCGAGATCGTCAAGGCGGCCATCGTCAAGCTGGTGAGCATGCTCAACCCGGCGGGCGCGGTCATCCAGGCGATCATCGCCATCTACAACACCATCAGCTTCTTCATCGCTAAGATTCAACAGATCGCCGCGGTCGTCGGCGCCTTTATCAACTCCATCGCCGCCATCGCCGCCGGCCAGGTGAGCGCCGCCGCCCAAAAGGTGGAGCAGACCATGGCCAACACCCTGACCGTGGTGATCGCCTTTCTCGCCAAGTTCGCCGGTCTGGGGGGCATCCCGGCGAAAATTGTCGGGATTATCAATAAAATCCGCAAGCCCATAGATAAGGCGCTGGATAAGATTGTGGGCTGGCTGGGGGCTATGTTGAAGAAGCTGGCCAGCAAAGTGGTCCAGGCAGGGGCGCCGAAGGATCCCAAGCAAAGGCTACAGATTGGACTAGATGCCGCTGTTTCCGCTGTAAACGCACTCTCGGGTTCAGCGGTGACCGCTACGCTCATCAACCCGCTGCTTGCTGGATTGCGAGTAAGGTATGGTTTTAAATCCCTCAAGGCGCTGGAGAGTGAGGGAAAATGGTGGATTGAAGGGGAAATCAATCCGAAAAAACGGAAGGAAACAAAGAAAAAATCCACCGTTCCCAATACAATGACCGTCGCCGAGGCTGTAAGAGCGGTATTGCAAGGGAGGCATGAGGTAACGGTTCGATCAGAAGCGGATGGCAGACAAGTGGTTGCTCAAGTGTTCCCTGAAGCATTGGAGCGCCCCGGCGCTACTGTTGGCTCTGCGTATGGTTCGGGGGACATCGCGAGATTGATCGACCAATTCAGAGTAGATAGACAACGGCTCATCGTATTCCACGTCGATACGCAAAAATATAGAGTTTCCGAAATACTCCCCGCGATTGCCGCAGAGATTACCCGTAAAGAAGGCGCTATACAAGCTGCCCAGGAAACGATAAATTATATTACCGACGAGATCGTGCGAAGACAGGCTAAGCATAGAGGTCCAACTCCACCAGGAGCGCGCAGAGATTTTGCCAATCAAATTGAAACCCTCAACAATCGCATAAGCGAACTCAGAGGCCAGATACGACACTTGCAGGATGCGGAACGGTCCTTTAATCGAAATCTTCCAAAATACCAAAAGTTAGAAGCTGATGGAGTACTCTATGGCCACGAGACCGTTGAAGAGGCACACCCACATCGAACCACTCCACACATAAATGTGGAAGGCACCAAGATAACCGCAAGCGGTGAAACAGCTAAGCGGACAAGTATTGATGTGACAATTTACATTGCGAGTGCTTGAGATGGGATGGAAATCAAGGCAGGAGAAAGAGATCAGACGCTTGATAGAGCTTGGCCGACCCGTATCTGTCGTGCACAAGAATATTGAAGTGGCTGCACGACCTTATCATATTGCAGCAACTTTACGCAAAGTAGGAAAACTCTATCATCTTTTGCTGGATGCCTACTATCCCACCGGGTCAACAGGAGAGACAATTGATGAGAAGGAAATGACATTTAATGACCTGAACCAAGCTTTCCTTTACTTAAAAAAAGAGTTCGATATCTCTCCGTATGAAATGAAACCCTGAAACGGGGTGTGCCACGTTCATGCCACAATACACCACGAACCTGCGATCAGCCTTGGAATGGCTACATACAGTCGTAACCGGTTGCCTGCAAATGTATTTGGGACAACTCCAGGACTTTAATGTCAGGCCGTTCGAATCAATACATGAGGGAGTTGGTCTGGATAAATTTATCGAAACGCACCAGCTTTCCAGTGAAGAGCTGATAATCTTCTTGCTCGCTCTAATACCTCATCTACAGCCTGATTTCTTCAGCAAAATTATTTCAACACACCTTCCCGAAGGAGGAGATTTCCCGGAATTCGGCGGCGTCAAAACCGTCAATCACCGGGGCATCCTTCCCACTGGGGAAACCGCCCAGTTCATCCTCGCCGGCGACAATCTTGAAAAGCGCCTTGAAGCCCAGCGTCTTTTAAGCAGCGATCATTGGTTTGCCAGAAAACGGATTCTTCGGCTCGAGTCTGTTCCCGAAGGCGAACCCATGATGAGCGGAAGGTTGGTCCTTGACTCCGAAATCGTCGAACTCCTCACCCTTGGCAAGGTGAGTAAACCCCGTTTCAGTGTCGACTTTCCGGCGGAATATATCGAAACGGAGATGGAATGGGACGATCTGGTGCTGACCCCCAAAACCATGCGCCAGATCCATGAGATCGAAAACTGGATCACCCACAACGAGACGCTCTTGCAGGACTGGGGCATGAGAAAAAGAATAAAACCCGGCTACCGCGCCCTGTTTTACGGCCCGCCCGGCACCGGCAAGACCCTGACCGCAACTCTATTGGGCAAGCAAACCGGCAAGGATGTCTTTCGCATCGACCTCTCCCGGGTGGTGTCGAAATACATCGGCGAAACCGAAAAAAACCTCGCAAGACTCTTTGATAAAGCTGAAAACAAAAACTGGATCCTCTTCTTTGACGAGGCGGATGCGCTCTTTGGTAAGCGAACGGACATCCGCGATGCCCACGACAAATACGCCAATCAGGAAGTTGCCTATCTGCTGCAACGCATCGAGACGTTTAACGGGCTGGTGATACTGGCAACCAACCAGCGTGGCAATATCGACGAGGCGTTTACCCGCCGGTTTCAGACCATCATTCAATTTCCCATGCCGCGTTCGGAGGAACGATACCAGATCTGGCGCAAAACGTTCCCGCTCCATCTCGATATCGCCGAGGATATCGACTGGCGGCAAATTGCGGCTCGTTTCGAATTAACCGGCGGAGGCATCCTCAATGTGACCCACCATTGCGCCCTGGAAGCCCTGGCGGACCAATCAAAATCCGTCGATTTGAAACGATTGGAAGCCGCCATCCTGCGCGAGTACACCAAACAGGGAAAGGTCCTCTAATCGAGGAGTCGGCAGCTACCTACTGAATGGTTACATTATTTCTTATAAACACTGGGGACGATCATGCACTACATCGATATGCTCGGATACGGCGGACCTGAGGTCATGACCGTAAAAAACGGCCCGACACCGGATCCGAAAGCAGGCGAAATTCTAATCAAGGTTCACGCAGCGGGCGTAAATCGGCCGGATATCCTCCAACGCCAGGGGTCCTATCCGCCACCGCCCGGCGCTTCGCCGATCCTTGGGCTCGAGGTGGCCGGCGAGGTTGCTCGAACAGGTGTAAACGTCACCGGCTGGCAGGTGGGCGACACCGTCTGCGCCCTTACCAACGGCGGCGGCTATGCGGAATATGTCGCCGTACCCGCCGGGCAGTGTCTGCCGATTCCCGCAGGTCTGACGAGCGAACAGGCGGCGGCGCTGCCCGAGACCTTTTTCACGGTCTGGGCCAATGTTTTTGAACGCGCCGCACTTAAACCCGGAGAATGTTTGCTGGTGCATGGCGGGAGCAGCGGCATCGGCACAACCGCCATCCAGATGGCGAAATCGTGGGGGGCAAAAGTTTTCATCACCGCGGGCAGCGAAGAAAAATGCGAGGCGTGCCGCCGGCTGGGAGCGGATCTTGCCATCAACTATCGCCAGGAAGACTTTGTGGAGTTTCTCAAAGCAGAGACCAAAGGACACGGTGTCGACGTCATCCTGGATATGGTTGGCGGCGATTACGTCGATCGCAACCTGCAAGTCGCCGCCCTGGATGGCCGCGTTGTCAGCATCGCCTTCATGAAAGGTTCGCGGGTCAATGTGGATATGCTGCCGGTTCTTCTCAAGCGCCTCACCATCACCGGTTCCGCGCTGCGTCCCCGAACCGCCGAAGAAAAAGCGAGGATCGCACAAGGCTTGAAGGCAAACATCTGGCCCCTGATCGAGCGAGGAAACATCAAGCCCCTAATCGCCGCCAGCTTTCCCCTGAAAAATGTCGCCGAAGCACATCAATTGATGGAAACAAGCACCCATATCGGCAAGATCGTCCTCACTTTTTAACCCTTTTATTTCTTGCCCTTGTCAGAATGAGGACCTTGTTTTAGAGGCTGCCACACGTAAGAGCTTCGTTTTGATGCCCGCGTTGCGACCGCTCTAATTTCGGATGAACTGATTTGCCACCTTGACAAGCAGTCGCTAGGCTGATGTATACTTTGCCTATGGCTTGAAATACGACCCCTCGTATTTTCGACGTTTGATGGCGCACCATGTCGTGGGACCCAAGCGGGGTGTTGAAATCGCAATAACCCGATTCGCATGCCCGGTTAGTAACCGTTCACCATGGTTAGGCCATACCCCAACTCGTGGCAAGGCTCATCTTCGGTGCTATCCCTGTCGATTCCGATGACTAGCTACGACAGACTCATCCAGGTTTTCTTTCCGCTATCCAATCAGCTGAAGGAGGGATGGAAGTATGAACCCCGTATTGAACATGCTCAAAAACGGCAACAGACACTCCACTGGGAATTCAGACGAAGTAGTGGCGATGGTTCTCGATAAACCGGAGTTATTTGACACCCTTTTTGCGGGGCTGCTCGCTGATGACCCCTTAATCCGCCTGCGCAGCGCCGATGCGGCTGAAAAGGTCACGGCCATCCATCCGAAATATCTCACACCTTATAAGACCTTGCTGCTGAGGTCCCTTGCCGGAATAGAGCAGGCGGAGATGCGCTGGCATGTCGCGCCCATGCTTGCCAGGTTGCACCTCTCGATAACAGAACAGACGGCGGTAGTATCGATCCTGAACAGCTATATGAACGACCACAGCAGCGTAGTGAAGATATCGGCAATGCAAGCGCTCTACGATCTTTCCGAGCGCTATGAGACCTGGCAACCTGTTGCGCTTTCACGCATCGAGGAGTCTATCGCCAGCGGTACTCCGGCTGTGCGGGAGCGAGGCAACCACCTTCTTGCCAAAATGAATCAGCTCCCCAATTAGCCTGTGACCCAAGTCGTTCTCTCGCTCCTTGCAAACTCAAGCCTTTCACAGTATCCAGGAGCCCTTGATATCGGAGGGATTGTCTACTGCCGGCATAGTGAAGGCAGGTTGGGCCCGCATTGAAACATACAAACGATCAAGGCGGGCACACTATGCGAAGCGGAGCGGGTATAGAATGTATTATGCCGCCGCCTTTTTGGAATCTCCCTGGTCAAGAACAATGCGGGCTCCCATGCCGCACTGGGGGCAGTTTTTCCCCGAATTGGCATCGTCGCATGCCCCGCAATACTTCGTAAAGCAGCGGCAACATTGGTAAAGCACATTATCGGGCGTCTCATTGCTGCAACGGGGGCATTTGCTTTTCTGCTTTTCCATAGTTGAGTCCTCCTGATTTTTATGAACACATTGCTTGGGAGAACACCAGCGGGTTGCACAGGAGCATGCGGCCCACCACCGCCATATACTCATGGTTCAACTGCTTCAGGTTCTCGAAGGTGAAGTGATTACGTGGGTAAGATGAGTGAGGTGAGGTAGTAGCAACACGCTTTTTCAGCGATTTTTTTACTTATTGGAACTCCCGGGCCCAAACTCTCTGCCAGCTCAAGCCCATCCTAGCCGATCGGTGGGCGAACAGCAATATTTCTGTCGTATTCCCAGCCATTCCCTGAGGCGTCTTGACCGCTACACTGTTTTGATCCAGCTCGCTTTCCAGGCTATTCTCGCCATTTTCTCGACGTGCACAATGCCTCAGACATGCTATAGTTGATCTTCCCGGCGAAAACCACAAACGCCTTCAATTCAAAAGATCGAGCACTATGTCATTACACCTGAGCAATCGTATGCCTCTCGTGGGCCAATCGGAAATTCGCAACATGACCCTTGAATGCGCCAGAGTCGATGGGCTCAACCTGGCCCAGGGCGTCTGCGACCTGCCCGTGCCCGAAGAGGTGATCCGTGGCGCGGAGACCGCCATGCGCCGTGGCTTCAACACCTACACCAGATTTGACGGACGACTCGAACTGCGGAAAGCCATCGCCGCCAAGCAGAAAAAATTTACCGGCATGGAGGTGGACCCGCAAACCCAGGTGATCGTATCGGCCGGCGCGACCGGCGCCTTCTACACCTCTTGCCTGGCACTGCTCGATGAAGGCGACGAAGTCATCGTGTTCGAGCCATATTACGGCTATCACATCGAGACGTTGCGATCTTTGGGTATCAAACCGGTTTATGTCTCCCTTGAGCCGCCCGACTGGGAATTTACCGCGCACTGCCTTGAAGATGCCGTCACAGCACACACCCGCGCCATAATTGTGAACACGCCGTCCAATCCAGCGGGCAAGGTTTTCACCTCCGACGAACTCCGGCTCATCGCCGATTTCGCCGAGTCACACGATCTTTTCGTTTTCACCGACGAGATTTACGAGCACTTCGTCTTCGACGAAAAGGTGCACATCGCTCCCGCGACCCTGCCCCGGATGGCCCGACGCACGATCACCATTTCCGGCCTCTCCAAGGTATATTCCATCACAGGCTGGCGGTTGGGCTACGTAATCTGCGATCCCGAGTGGAGCCAGCCCATCGGGCATATGAACGACCTGGTTTATGTTTGCGCACCGGCGCCACTGCAACTCGGCGCCGCCGAAGGCCTGAACCTTCTGGGTGAGGAGTATTACCAGCAGGTGGGACGTGATCACCAGAAAAAGCGCGACCTCTTTTGCAATGCTCTGCGCAATGCCGGACTGACCCCGCACGTGCCGCAAGGGGCCTACTACACACTGGCGAACATCAGCTCGTTGCCCGGCTCAACAGCCAAACAACGAGCCCTGCACTTACTGGAAAAGACCGGGATAGCCTGCGTGCCGGGCACAGCCTTCTTTCGGGGACCTGTTGGCGAGGGATTGGGGAGATTTTGTTTCGCCAAAGAGATGCCCATACTCGAAGAGGCCATGCAGCGGTTGAGAAGACTCTAACCCGGATTTCTGGTCGGCATTCATCAGGTACCCCTTCCGGGCACATTCAGGCTGACGTGCGTAACGAAGAAATAATTAAAGGCCTAATCCGACTGCCTCCTGGATGAAGCACTGGTGAACCTTTACGATTCCCTTGGTATCCACGGCGTCAATTCTTATTTTTTCCTTGTCGCATGACCGAAGAGGCCGGTTTGCATCGAGTGAACCGGGCTCAGGAGGATTGCTGAGCGAATACCATTTTCACGAGGGGTATGCAGATGAGGGAAAAAGAGAGAACAATCGGCGAGATCGTTGCCGAGGACTATAGAACGGCGAAGGTATTTCAAAAATATGACATGGATTTTTGCTGTGGGGGCGATGTCGCACTTTCGACGGCCTGTGGAGAAAGAGGGATCGAACTCCCCAGAGTTATCGAGGAACTCAGCGAAGCAAAAGAAGGCACTATCGAGAGAAATCAGAATTATTCCGCATGGGCGCTCTCGTTTCTCATCGACTACATCGTCAATGTCCACCACTCCTACGTCAAGGAAAACACCGGTCAACTTAGAGACTATACGCACAAAATTGCCGAGGTTCATGGCGCCCGCCATCCGGAGCTCCAGGAAATCGCTTCACTGTTCGATGGCATCGCCACCGAACTCCTCAACCACTTGAAGGAGGAAGAAGAGGATTTCTTTCCGGCAGTCAAGCGAATGGAAGAATGCCAGAAAGCCGGGACCGCTCCGGCACCGGCGGACCGGGAGTCGATCGAGACCGCGCTCGACAGGCTTGTCCAGGATCACGAGGCGGTGGGAGACGCCATCCACAAGATCCATTCGCTTGCCGGTGGTTTTGCCATCCCCGACGACGCCTGCAACACCTATACTGTGACGTACCAAAAACTCAAGGAATTCGAGGATGACCTCCACAAGCATGTGCATTTGGAAAACAACATCCTCTTCCCGAAGGTCGCGCGACTCCATTCCCAATAGACCGCGATTTTCATCAACCAAGGAGTCTGTCGGATTATAGGGTTGCTTAAACAAAGAGCGTGACCTGGATTCGGGAGATGGAACCAATGAGGATATCCATCGTTCGTGCTAAGGGGCTGTTGTCGCTGCTCGGTTGCACGGTTGCCATCCTGTGGTTGAGCACAGCCGCATGGTTTGAAACGCCGGCGGGAATTCTGCGTTTAACGCTCTTTTTCCTCCTGTTTCTTGCTATCAGAGCCCTTTTCATGAAAAGGCTCCCCTCACCCACCGCTTCCGGGGCTATCGTGATGGCTATCGGCATCTTCATCAACGGCGCGATAGTCCATTTTCCATTTCTCAACGAACGGTTCGCCACTCCCTTTGCCATGATGCTGTTCGTTCTGTTCGTGTTCATTGCTTACTCCTATGCCGCCGATGCCGTCAAAGGAGAAATCTTCAAGAGACATTTTGAGCAGAGCGTCGCAAGCTTCGCCGTCGGCACCTGGATCGCCGGCACCTCTGTCTGCGGCATAGCGCTCTGTCAGAGGCTGCCGACCTGGAAGCCGGTGGTGCAGGTCCTGGTGATCGGTAATATCGGCCTGTGGTTCTATTTCGTATACCGAATGGTGGGAAGCTTTCGTCGATTCATGACATCAGGAGCCTGGCGTCAGGTCCATGGCGTCCTGTTTCTTTCAACGGTAAGCACGCAGTCGCTGGTCATCGTCTGGAAGGCCGCATTCGGCAGCAGCGAGGCCTATCGATTCATCGCGCCCTGGATTATCTTTTGGGGGGTGCTGCTCTACTTCGTCAGTTTTTTCCTCATCGCCCGACGCTATGCCGGAGAAGGCGCGGAAATCGATCTGGACAAGGGATGGTTCAACACCAACTGCATTACCCATGGAGCCATGTCGATCACCGGCCTGGCCAGCGCCGTTTCCGGAGTCGTCCCCGCCAATCTCACCCTCCTGATCTGGTTATGGGCGGTATCCTGGTTCGTTCTCATTGAAAGTGTCGAAATTTTCCGGGCGGTAAAACGAGTGAACCTCCATGGCCTCGCCGCAGGGCTGTTCGTATACGATGCGAGCCAATGGTCGAGAAACTTTACCTTTGGCATGCTGTACGCCTTTACCCTCAATTTTCACCTTTCTCAAAGTGCCGCCGCCGGGTCGTTCCTCGAGCTGCTGCATCGGCTCATGCTACACTATTTTGCCTGGGTGGTGTTCGTGCTGCTGCTGATAGAGATCGGTATTTTCTTGCGCGACCGCATGTCGCCTCTCTTCACCCTTAACGCTGAGCAGGCTTAAGAGAACTCTCCCTTACACCTCCTCGATATGGCGACGGAAAAGAATCCAACCCCGGAAAAAATAACCGAACGGAGCGCTCCAGATGTGCACCAGTCGGCTGAAGGGGGAAAAGGCCAGGAGCGCGAAGGCGCTCACAATATGCACTTTGTAGCCAAGAGGCACGGATCGCATCAGTTCGGGGTGGGGAGAAAAGCAGAAGAATGGAACGAATCCAGGGAGCCACCGTATGCAGAACGTCATACTCGCCGAAAAACACATTGAAAAGGCCCAGAGCGACGACAACGAGCAAGGCAACCAGGGTGATATAATCGTTGATGGTGGTGGTGCGATGGATGCGTCGGAAGGAAATCCTGCGCCGGAGAAGCAGCACGAGACCGACGAAGGCGGCACCTCCGGCCACCAAACCGCTGTAATGAGCGATCAGGGTGTGGGTGGCGCTATCGATGCCCATGGCGTCGAGGAAACGCTGGGGGATGAGCAGACCCGCGAAATGGCCGAGAAAGGCGAGAATAATGCCGAGGTGAAAGATCATGGCGCCGTAGAAGAGGTGCTCCTTTTCCAGAAATTCACTCGATTTCGCGGTCCAGCCGTATCGGTCGGTGAGGTAGCGATAGCCGTGCCCCAGGCAGAAAACGGTCAGGGAGATATAGGGAAAAACCAGAAATGCCAGTGTGTTGCCCATATCCATATCAGCCTTCCTCCGTTGCGTGGATCGCGTGTTTGAGTCGCTCGTGTATTGCCGCTACCAGCCTCAGCAGGCCGTGATACGGGCTCTGCCGCTCCTCGAGCTTATCCGCCAGGGCGGCAACCGCGCCAAAGCAGTGAAAAAACACCGGCGCCGATTCGGCTTGCGGACAAATCGCCAGAAATTCGAGCATCATCGGCAGGTAGTCCGGCAGTTCCCGCCCACCTGTCTCAAAACCATGACGGCCATATTCCCAGAGCAGGCGCACCAGCACCCTGCCCCGTTCCTCACTGTCTCCGGTGAGGTGATAGCTGAGATGCAGGCTGGTGGCGGGGTCGAGATCGAAGGTAGCGGTATATTCCTCGGCGACCGCGATGAGCGGAGTGGCCCGCACGTAGGCCATGAACGTTTCCACGATCCGCTGCTCGCGTTCATCTCCGAGTGAAGCGGCGAGTCCCTCGGCCTGCCGCACCGCCGGGCTCCAGCCGCTGTCCGGATAGTCGAGCAGCAGCGAGAGAAGTTTAGCGAGCAGACGGTCGTTTTCCAGCAGTGGCATCTCTTTTCCCCTTCTTTATTTATCGATACTCCGGAAAGCCGGCGCACCCCTGGGCGGAACGGGTACGCCCCGATTCCGGCAGACCGGCGGAGGGCACCACGAACCGGTCCTCCAACCTGGCGATGGCCAGAAGTCGGTATATGTGGCGAAGGGTATCCCCTTCAAGCCCCACGTTTTTCGCTATCGCCGGATCGGCCTCGCCGGCAAGACGCTCGGAGCGCATAAACGCCCGGACCGCCGCCAGCCGTTTCAAGGCGGTGCGCACCGGTTCCTCGTCCCCGGCGGTGAGCAGGTTCGCCAGGTACCTCACCGGTATCCGCAGATTGTCGACGGTCGAGAGCAGGTCGCCCCCCGCCGCGCCGGCTTCCACCGGACTGAGCGGCGGCACGTACCAGACCATGGGCAGGGTGCGAAATTCAGGGTGCAGCGGCAGGGCCAGCCGCCAGCGCTTGATCAACAGGTAAACCGGCGAACGCCTGGCCGCGCGCATCACCTGGTCGGGAATCCCCTGGCTTTTTGCGGCCTCGCGGGTCGCGGGGTCGGCGGGATCGAGGAACAGGTCGAGTTGGGCGGGATAAACCCCGGTGTCACCCGTGGCCGAGGCCGCTTCCTTGATGCGATCCGCGTCGTAGAGCATAACCCCGATATAGCGGATGCGGCCCACGCAGCTGTGAGCGCAGAGGGTGGGCTGGCCAGCCTCGATGCGCGGGTAGCAGAAGAGGCATTTCTCGGAGCGGGAGGTCTGCCAGTTGAAATAGACCTTTTTGTACGGACAGCCGGAAACGCAGTATCGCCACCCCCGGCAGCGCTCCTGATCCACCAGCACGATGCCGTCCTCGTCGCGCTTATACAGCGCTCCCGAGGGACAGGAGGCGACGCAGGCCGGGTTGAGGCAGTGCTCGCAGAGCCGGGGCAGATAGAACATGAAGACCCGCTTAAACGAGAGATAGACGGCGTGGTCGAGGCCGGCAAAGTTGACGTCGCGCTGCCCGGTCTCGCACACCCCGGCCAGATCGTCTTCCCAGTTGGGTCCCCATTTGACGTGCATCGGCTCGCCGGTGATCTGCGACTGCGGCCGGGTGGCCGGCTGGTAGGTACTTGAAGGTGCGGTAACCAGGTGCTCGTAATTGTAATTCCACGGCTCGTAGTAGTCGTCGATGGTCGGCAGGTCGGGATTATGGAAAATCCGGCCCACCTTTTCCAGCCGACTGCCGGCGGCAAGGCGCAGCCGGTCTCCGTCCATGGTCCAGCCGCCGCGGCGGAGTCGCTGGTTTTCCCACTCCTTGGGATACCCTATGCCGGGCTTGGTCTCGACATTGTTGAACCACATGTATTCGGCGCCCCGACGGTTGGTCCACACATGCTTGCAGGGGATGCTGCAGGTGTGGCAGCCAATACATTTGTCGAGGTTGAGCACCATGCAGATCTGGGCTTTAATCTTCATACCAGTCGACCTCCCCGGCCTTGCGCACCACGACCACCTCGTCCCGCTGGGAGCCGATGGGGCCGTAATAGTTGAAGCCGTAGCTGAGCTGGGCGTACCCGCCGATCATATGGGTCGGTTTGACCATGATCCGGGTAACGCTGTTATGGGTGCCGCCCCGTTTACCGGAGATCGGCGCCCCCGGTGTGTTCACCAGTCGCTCCTGGGCATGATACATGAAAGCCTTGCCCGGCGGAATGCGATGGCTGACCACCGCTTTCGCCATTACCACCCCGTTTTCGTTAAAGCATTCAAGCCAGTCGTTGTCCCGCACCTCCAGGGTCCCGGCGTCCTCGTCGCTGAGCCAGATCGCCTCCCCGCCCCTGAAAAGGGTGAGCATTATCAAGGTCTCGGAATAGGTACTGTGGATCGACCATTTGGAATGCGGGGTGAGATAATTGAGCACCAGGGCCTTGCGGTCGTCTTGCTGTATAGATGGAGTGATCCTCGCCAGCACCCGAGACAGGCTGTAGGCATCCGGGGACGAGGCGGGCCAAAGCGGCGGCCGGTAGAGGGGCAGCCCTTCGCCGAAGTCGAGCATCCAGGGATGGTCGAGGTAGAACTGGGCCCGGCCGGTGAGGGTGCGAAACGGCACCTTTTCCTCGATGTTGATCATAAAGGCCGAATAGCGCCGGTCGGCGGATTCCACACCGCTCCAGATAGGCGAAGTGATAATCTTTCTGGGCTGGGCGGTGATATCGCCGAAGGTGATCTTCTCCCCTGCCCGCTCCGTGCTTAAGTGGGCGAGCGACAGCCCGGTTTTCTTCTCGAGCCCCACCCACGATTTGACGGCAGTGGCGCCGTTGGTCTCGGGCGCCAGCCGTAGGATAGTCTCGGCAACCGCCCGACTGTCTGCCAGCGACACCATACCGTGGCTCTTGCCGGGCTCCTCCACCGTGCCCAATTCCGCCGCCAGTTCCCGATATTCTTCCTCCGCTTTCCAGGAGATTCCCTTGGACCCCACACCCATCTCATGCACCAGGGGGCCCAAGGCGGTCATCATTTTATAAGCGTTTGGAAAATCCCGACGGACCACGGTGAGCTGCGGCATGGTCCGCCCCGGCACCGGATCGACTGCGCCCGCCTTCCAGTCGACCACCTCGGGCTGGGCCATCTCCGCCGGGCTGTCGTGCAGAAGCGGCGTGGCCACCAGATCCTTCATTTCGCCCAGGTGAATCGCCGCCAGCTCCGAGAACTTCTCGGCGATGGTGGCGAACTGGTCCCAGCTGGTGCGCGCCTCCCAGGGCGGATCGACGGCCGGGTTGAACGGGTGGATGAAGGGATGCATATCGGTGGTGCTGAGATCGTGCATCTCATACCAGCCGGCCGCCGGCAGGGCGATGTCGGCATAGAGGGCGCTGGTGGACATGCGCAGCTCCAGAGTGACCAGCAGGTCGAGCTTGCCTTCGGGGGCGGGCTGGGGCCTGCGGATCTCGCGGGGTTGCAGCGAACTCTCGGCGACCTGCACCGCGTGTTCCGCGCCCAACAGGTGTTTTAGAAAATATTCATGCCCCTTGCTGCTGGAGCCCAGGAGGTTGGCCCGCCAGAGAAAGAGCGCGCGGGGGAAGTTGTCCGGGTGGTCGGGGTCTTCCACCGCAAATCCGAGCGAGCCGTCCTTGAGTCGCTCTACGGCGTGAGCGACGATTTCCGCATCTGTTGTCGCCCCGTTTTCTTCGGCCTCGCGACAGATATCGAGCGGGTTGCGATTGAACTGGGGGTACGAAGGCAACCAGCCGAGACGCACGGCGATGGCGTTATAATCGGCCATGTGCCGCGGCCTGTCCTGGGCGGCCCCGGGCCAGAGGATCGACCGGGCATCAAAGCTGTCATACCGCCACTGATCGGTGGCGAAATAATAAAACGAGGTGCCGTTCTGCTGCCGTGGCGGCCGCAACCAGTCAAGCCCGAACGCCACCTGAGCCCAGGAGGCCTGGGGCCGAACCTTTTCCTGCCCGACGTAATGGGCCCAGCCGCCGCCGCTTACACCCTGGCAGCCGCAGAGGGTGGTGAGGTTCAAAATGGCCCGGTAGATCATGTCGCTGTGATACCAGTGGTTGGTGCCGGCGCCGAGCAGGATCATCGATTTTCCCCGCGATTCTTCCGCGTTTTCGGCAAATTCCCTGGCCACCCGTATTGCGTCCTCGGCCCGAACGCCGGTGATCGCTTCCTGCCAGGCCGGAGTAAAGGGTTTGGGATCGTCGTAGCCTGCGGGATACAGAGCCGCCGCATCCGGCTCCAGGTCTTCGGTCCGGCCGAGCCCCAGATGGGCGACCAGCAAATCGAACACCGTGGTGACCAGGATCTCGCCGCTGGATGTCCGGACCCGCTTCACAGGCACCCTGCCCTGTTTCGTCTCCGGGCCACTGTCAGCAAATAATGGCAGGGTGACGGTGCGCCAACCATCGGCATCGCCGGCGTAGCTGAGCAGCGGTTCGAGCGACGCGCCGGTCTGGGTATTCCGCAGGTGCAGGTTCCACAGACCCCCTGCCTCATCCCAGCGAAAACCGAGGCTGCCGTTGGGCAACACCCAGGAATTGCTCGCACTGTCGAAGAGCACGGTCTTAAAACGCGGGTGAGTAACGTCCGCCCCCAAATCCGCCGCCGTCAGAAAACGGCCGCTCACCAGGTCGGTGCCGACCTCCCGCAGGACGACGGCAAAGGGCAGGTCGGTAAACTGTTTGGCGTAGCCGATGAAATAAGGGGTGGGGCGATCGAGGTAAAATTCCTTGACGATGACCTGAGTCATCGCCATGGCCAGAGCCCCGTCGGTGCCCGCCTTTGCCGGCAGCCAGGTATCGGCGAATTTCACGTATTCGGCATAGTCTGGGGCCACCGCCGCCACCCGGGCGCCTCGATACCGCGCCTCGGTGAAAAAGTGGGCGTCCGGCGTCCTGGTCTGGGGGACGTTGGTGCCCCAGACGATCAGATAGGTCGATTCATACCAATCGGCGCTCTCCGGCACATCGGTCTGCTCCCCCCAGACCTGAGGCGAAGCAGGAGGCAGGTCGCAGTACCAGTCGTAGAAGCTGATCAGCGAGCCGCCGATCAGCGAGAGGAAGCGGGCGCCGGAAGCATAAGCGACCATGGACATGGCCGGAATGGGAGTGAAACCGAAAATCCGGTCAGGGCCGTAACGCTGGATGGTATAGATCAGCGAGGCGGCGATCAGGGTGGCTGCTTCATCCCAGGAAAGGCGCACCAATCCCCCCTTGCCCCGCTGCCGCTGATAACGAGAGCGTTTTTCGGCGTCACTTGCGATATCGCGCCAGGCTGCCACCGGGTCGCCACGTTCCGCCAGGGCGTCGTGCCACAGCTCGAGTAGCGCAGAGCGGATCAAGGGGTACTTGAGGCGAACCGGGCTATACGTATACCAGGAAAAGGAAGCGCCCCGGGGGCAGCCCCTCGGCTCATGGTTGGGAAAACCCTCGCCGCAGTCCGGGTAATCGGTTCGTTGGGTTTCCCAGACGATGATGCCGTCTTTAACGTAGACATCCCAGGAACAGGAACCGGTGCAGTTGACCCCATGGGTGGACCGCACTTTCTTGTCATATTGCCAGCGATCACGATAAAAATGCTCCCACTCCCGCTGACCCAACCGTTCATCGGCCCAACCGTCTGAAAAACCTTCTTCGCGTTGACCGTTTTTGATCGCGCGGGGACGAAAGAATCGAAGCCGATTCATGAAATCGCTGACAGGCATCTCCACCTCCTGGGATAGAGCGCAGTAAACGCTCACCAGCACCCCATCTTGACACGATCTGGCCGGCGTGCATTGATAGGCTATAGCCTGTCAGCCAGATCGTGCCAACCAGAGGCACTGGTGAACGTTTACAGTCATTGGTTTAGCCAGTCTTTGGTTGACCCGGTGAACGGTTACAGAGCGCAAGCGTAAGCCGGGCTGTACCTGATGATATCATGGGCGACCCAAAGTGACTACAATTGTTGGTTGAGCAAATCTCTTCCAGCATATGAAATGATTCCAACCTCTGTCAAATTCTTTCCAATTTGAGACAATGATACATATATCATTAATTATGATGATTATCGTTAGGATAGAGTAACCGTTCACAGAATCAACCAAAGACTGGCCAAGCCAATGAGCCGTAAACCCATGAGCGTTCCGGGACCAAACAATGAAAACGCCTGCACCGTGAGGAAAAATTCGAGGGCCCAGGCATCGGGCCGGCGAGCGTGCGTCGGATCATCGCCTGTCACGGTGGTCGTACCTGGGGCCCAAGGACGACTCGATGAAAGTGCAACCTTGTATTTTACCCTGCTGCATAGTACATAAGGGAGTAGAAAATGGACAACTTTAAGCGTATACTCCTGGTCGAGGACGACCTCAAAGATATCGAACTGACTCTTGCCGCGCTTGCCGAATACAACCTGGCCAACGAGGTTGCGGTGGCGCGGGATGGTGTGGAAGCGCTGGATTACCTCTATATGCGGGGTGAATTCGAACAGCGCCCGTCGGGCAATCCGGTGGTGATTATGCTCGACCTCAAAATGCCCCGCATGGACGGAGTGCAGCTCCTTGGCCATATCAGGGAACAGGAGCAATTTCGTTTGATACCCGTTGTGGTGTTGACATCGTCGCGTGAATCGCCGGATCTTGCAACATGCTACCGACTCGGGGTAAACGCCTACGTGGTGAAACCGGTACGATTCATCGAATTCGTCGATGCCGTCAAACGTACCGGTATATTCTGGGCGATGGTCAACCAACCGCCGCCTGAACATGTACCGATAACGTAATGACAAGCACATCTACATGATAAGCGATCACAGCAGCCCTGGGGAGGAACGCTATGGATCCTTTGGTCCGCATTCTGCATCTGGAAAACGATCCGTTGGACGCGGAACTCGTACAAGTCAGACTCGAGGAAGCCGATCTGGCGAGCCGGATAACCCGTGTCCAGACCCGGGATGAATTTGAAGCCGCCCTGGGACGAAACATTTATGATATCATTCTAGCGGATTACCGGCTGCCGATGTACGACGGCATGTCGGCACTTTTAAAGGCGCGGGATGTAACTCCAGATACTCCCTTTATCTTCGTTTCCGGCACCATGGGTGAAGAGGCGGCCATCGAGGCATTGACCGAAGGGGCGACCGATTATGTACTCAAACAGAATTTGGTACGCCTTGGATCGGCTGTCAGAAGAGCATTGAAGGACTCCCGGAACCGACGGGAACGCAAGCAGGTGAAGGAGGCACTGGCGCAAAGTGAAGCCATGATGCGCACCATCCTGGACTCGGTCGACGAAGGTTTCATCGTTATCGATCCAACGTATCGCATTATTTCCGTAAACAGAGCATACTGTAACATGGTGAAGTTGGGTGAAAATCAGATCATCGGCTCGCCATGCCACAGCATTTCGCACAATAGCGACCAACCCTGTTTCGCCTCGGGGGAGGAGTGCCCGGTCAAGCGCACGTTCGAGAAAGGGCAATCCTATACCGCCAACCATACACACAAAGATGCCTCCGGCGCCCACCTGCACGTGGAACTCAAGTCCTATCCCATCTTCGATGCATCCGGCGCCATCGCCTCCGTTATCGAGACCGTCAACAATGTGACGGAAAAACGCAAACTGCAGGAGCAGCTGGCGCAGTCCCAGAAAATGGAATCGGTGGGCAGACTGGCCGGCGGCGTCGCCCACGACTTCAACAATATGCTCAATGTCATTATCGGCCGCGCGGAGCTGGCCATGGCCCAGCTCGACTCCTCCCACGAGATTTTTGCCCACCTCCGAGAGATCCGCGCTGCCGCCGGACGCTCTGCCAATTTGACCCGGCAATTGCTGGCTTTCGCTCGCGAACAGACCGTCGCGCCCGAGGTGCTCGATCTCAATGAAACCGTGGCCGGCATGCTCAAGATGCTGCGACCGTTGATCAGCGAGGATATCGATCTGGTCTGGAAACCGGCGGTTGGCGTCTGGCCGGTCAAGGTGGACCCTTCCCAGATTGACCAGATCCTCGCCAACCTCTGCGTCAATGCACGCGACGCCATCACCGGGGTGGGCAGAATCACCATCGAGACGGGCACCAGTACCTTCGACGAGACCTATTGCGCCTACTATCCGGACGCTATTCCGGGCGAGTACGTTTCCTTGACAGTAAGCGATGATGGCTGCGGAATGAATCGAGAAACCGTAAGCAAAATTTTCGAGCCCTTTTATACAACCAAGGCGATAGGCAGAGGCACGGGCCTCGGACTCGCCACGGTCTACGGCATCGTCAAGCAAAACCACGGCTTTATCAATGTCTACAGCGAACCGGGGCGAGGCACCTCATTCAAGCTCTACATTCCTCGGCACAGCGGAACAAGCGCGGAAAAGAATACGCATGACCAGATGCAGGCGTCTCCCGCCGCGGGAGGCAATGAGACCGTCATGCTGGTGGAAGACGAACAATCGATCCTGGCCATGGCCAAAATGATGCTGGAAAAATTCGGCTATCGCGTCCTGTCCGCGGCAACGCCGGGAGAGGCCCTTGCACTTGCCGATGGGCATCATGGTGAAATCCACCTGCTCATTGTCGACGTGATCATGCCCGAAATGAACGGGCGGGATCTGGTTAAGCAAATCCTTGAACTCTACCCGAAAATTGCCTGTCTGTTCATGTCCGGCTACTCGGGCGATGTGATCGCCCACCATGGAATGCTGGACAACGGCGTCAATTTCATTGAAAAACCGTTTTCCATGCAGGATCTGGTCACCAAGGTGCGGCAGGTTCTGGATGCCGAATTTGCCAAGCGTAAAGCGAATTAGGATACTGTCGCCACTACGTTAGACGAGTCATGCAGGTTAAAGGTAATTATCGGCATCCCGATCCTGCAAAAAAATCTGGTCGAAATCACTACGGTCCGCCTCTTCATACCACCGCATCCCCTGCTCCCGACAGGCTGGGCATGCCCTGCGCGGGAGGTGCACCCCGAAAATGTGCGCGCCGCGATCCGTTTTGCTGTCGATGGCAAGGGCACCGGCACACGAATCGCACAGACGAATAGTCTCCTGCTGCATCTCCATGATGCCGTCCGTATCATAGAAGATCTGCCGTTCGCGCTGGTTGCAGTCCGGTCTCTTTCGTATCGCTTCTGCCAACTCCCGGCGTTTTCCCCAGAGTTCGAGAATATTATCGCACGTCTTTTCGATATGTTGGCTGATCTCACGGCTCTGCCTGAGCTGCTCCGGTCTATAGTCCGGTTCCTGCAGGTGGCCGTAATCCATGCCGGCCATGGCCATAATGATGCCGGTATTGATATAAGGCAAAGCACCTTCTATGGAATATCCTCCCTCCAATACGGCAATGTCCGCCTTGAGCATGGTCGGTGAGTTCGGCATAACCATGGGCGGTGAAATTCATGTTGGTGATCGGATCGGAGTAGTGGTTGTCCTGCCCTGCGGAATTGACGATCAATTCCGGTTTGAAGTCGTCGAGGATGGGCAGCACGATCTCCTTGACGGCATATAGAAATCCCTGTCGGAGGTATGCGGCGGCAGGGGCATGTTGATGGTGGTGCCCGCGGCATTGGGACCGCCGATCTCATTTAAAAAACCTGACCCCGGGATAGAGGGTGCGGCCATCCTGGTGAATGGAGATGAACAGGGTATTCGGGATCATGCCAGTAAATGTCCTGGGTACCGTCGCCGTGATGGCAGTCGGTGTCCACGATGGCCACTTTTTTAACGCCATAGGCCCGGCGCAGGTATTCGACCATGATGGCTTCGATATTCACATTGCAAAACCCTCGGGCACCGTGGACGACCCGATTGGCATGATGGCCGGGCGGCCGGACCAGGGCGAAACCGCGCTCCACTTTGCCCTCCATAACCGCCATGCCGATGGTCTTGGCGCCCCCGGCGCTGATAAAATGGGATTCGGTCATGACGGCCCACGGATCCGGAACGCAGAAATGGACCCGCTGAACGTCACTGACCGTCACCAGATCGGGTTTGAATTCGATCAATGCCTTCGATATCCAGCAACCCTTCCTCAAATACCTGATCCTGGGTATAGAGCAACCGCTCCTCCCGTTCGGGATGGGTCGGGCTGATGGCCCAGTCAAAGGCCGGAAAAAAAACCAGACCCGGTTCTTGTATTTGGCACGCAGCATGATTTCATCGTCCTTGTCGATACAGAGCGTTACAGATCTTTGCGGTTCGAGTGTCTCCGGTCGCGGCATCATAGCCTTGGATCAACCCGGGTTTGATCTGCACCCGGATCCGGATATTTTTTCCAATGGTGCGAAAACCGCGGATCATATTGAACTGCTTCTTCCTCGATCACCTCCAGCCTCGAGACTATCCGGGTTAGCGCCACGGCGCAGGGCTTTTTCACGCACCATCTCCAAAGCCATTTTGCGGGCGTCTTCCAGATTGAATCGGCCGGAAATGCCTCGGATATATTGTTCGCCCGCAGCGGTGGCCACCTGCTGGGCGGTATCGGCGTACAAGGTTATCTCGCTGGTCGTGCGGGCCAGGGCGCAGCCAATGGCATTGGCCACGTGCCAATGGGGCACCGGCTCAACCGTCCCGGAAAACAGCGTCGCGAGTCTGCCGGCGAACTGCTGGGCGGGCCCGCCCAGCACCAGAAGGCGCTGCGGCGTGATCTGCAGGCCTTCATGCATCTCGTGCACGGTATACACCGGCCGGCTGTTGATTTGCTCGACCATTTCCCTGGCGGCAGCCAGGATCTGCCTGCAGGCAGTATCGAAAATCGACTCGGCGGCGGCTTCCACCGTCAATTGGAGTTCTTCGGCGATCGGGGTCAACCCCTCTCGGGCAAGTTCGAGGTCGCCGCCGGCCAGCCCGAGGACCGTCAAGGCGTCCGTGGGGGTCGGGACAGGGCCACCATAGGCCATGGCGACACCGAGGCGATCGGGACCGATGCCTGGCCGACCGTCCCGGATTCTCACGACACTGTCGCCGCCGATGCCGATGGACCGGGTCATCAAGGCCCTGATCAAGGTTTTGTACGGGCCGATTTCTATTCCCTGGGGCACTAGAACCGGGGCGCCGTTCAATATGACCGCCATATCGGTGGTCGTACCGCCGATATCGAGGATCAGGCAACACTCGTCGGACGGGGCATAGGCGACCGCCCCCATGACACTGGCCGCCGGACCACTGAGTACGGTTTGCCCCGGACACTCAAGAGAGGCCTCGAGCTGCATATTGCCGCCGTCCGGCTTGAGGATCCTGATGGGCACGGTAAGCCCCTTGTGTGCCAGGGACCTCTCCACAGCCTCAAAAAATTCCCGATGCACCGGGTAGACAACGGCATTGAGGTAGGTGGTGGCGATGCGCCGAGGAAAGCTCAGGGCGCCGGAAAAAAGATGGCCCATGAACACCCGCTGCACATAAGGAGAGAGGATTGCCGCCATCCTCTCTTCGAGTACGGGGTTGCGGCTGGAAAACTTGGACACCACCCCGGCGTAGGAAACGCCCAGTTCCTTGATTTTTTTCCCTATATCCGCCAACTCTTTCTCATCGAGGGTTTCAATCTCGCGGCCTCGGTGATCCAGGGCGCCACGGACCACAAAGTAGTGATCGCCGATTTGGAAATTGAGCGGATCGATCCCCGGTCCGGCTGCTACCACCATGGCCACCGCCGGCAGGTTGTTCTGAACAATCAGATTGGTTGCCAGGGTCGTGCTGAGCACCATGCGTTTGACATCGGCGGAGTCCACCCCATCGAGCAGGCGTTCCAGGGCCCGAAGCACCGTGGCGAACAGATCGCCGTGATCGGTGAACACCTTGATGTCACGCACGAGTCCAGCTTTGCCATACAATACGGCATCGGTATGTGTGCCGCCCACGTCAAGTCCGATGATCACGATTTTATCCCGTTTTGCGATGAAGAGAAGTGGTGGTAACTCTTAGCAGTCTTCACTCATCCTAGCCAATCGTCACCGAGGTGGCAACTCTTATGCAGGCTCCTAGGAGCATTATCACGCCTTGAACCTTGAAACGATTCCTTTTAACTTCAATACCATGTCTGTTAATTGCGAGACATTCGAATCGACATTCGCGCTGAGCCCGGATATCTCCATGGTCGACTCGTTGATTTTGGTGATATCGCCGGCGATTTGATCGGAGCCCACTGCACTTTGTGAGACATTTCCTGTAATCTCCTGAATTCCCATTGCCGCCTGGCCAACGTTACTTGCTATCTCTTGGGTTGTAGCCGATTGCTCCTCCACCGCCGTGGCTATAACCGCAATCATATCGTTTACATCAACGATGATTTTTGAGATTCCCTCTATCTCGTGCACAGTATCCGCCGTGGTATGCTGGATTCCTTCTATCTTTTGCTTGATCTCCAAAGTCGCGGTCGCCGTCTGCTTGGCCAGCTCTTTGATTTCATTGGCGACAACGGCAAATCCCCTGCCCGCCTCTCCGGCACGGGCCGCCTCGATGGTGGCATTGAGCGCGAGAAGATTTGTCTGTTCGGAGATTTCGGTTATGGTTTCCGTAACTTTCCCAACTTCGCCTGCCGCTCTGCCCAAGTCATCTATTTTTTCAGATGCGCTTTTTGATATGGCTACGGCCTTTTCGCTTATATTACGGGTTTTCTCCGTATTCTGGGATATCTCCTTGACGGTCGCGGTCATCTCTTCGGTTGCCGAGGCAACCATATTGACATTGGTCGTTGCCTGCTCGGTGGCCGCCGCTACCGATGACATATTGGAGCTTACCTCTCGAGCCGAGGCAGCCACGGTTTTTGAATATGAGGCAGACTCCTCGCTGCTCGTGGACATCTTTCGCGAAATTGAGCTCATCTCCGAGGCCGAACTATCAAGGACCGCAACCCCGGAATGTATATCATGGATGACGTTCTTGAAATTTCCTATCATCTCATGCATGGCGCGGTAGAGATTTCCGACCTCGTCTTTGCGGCCGAGCATCTGGGGCGGCAGCGCCATGGTCAGGTCGCCCTGGGCGATGGAATCCAAAAGGTTCACCCCCGCATTAATCGGGATGGAGATACCGCGGGCGATAAAAAAGCCAAGCAATACAGCGAGCGCCACGACACCGCCAAAAGAGAGAAACATGGCAAGTCGTCGCCAGTGCAGTTCGTCCACCGCATTTTTTTGAATCTGTTCAAAACGTTCGTTTGACAATTGCACGACCTTGTCGATTGCCTTGCGGTGGTTTTCGTAATCAGGCCGCAACTGATTAAGAAAAATCTCTCGCGCCTTCGCCATGTCGTCACTTCGTACTGCTTGAGCGAAATCGCCTAAGGCAGTGGAATAAAAAGCTTTCGCATTCGACAACGCATCGCCGAAAAACACTTCGCGAATTTGCTCTTCCGGGAGGTGTTTCCGCCAGTATTCCATACGATCACGGTAATATCCGGAACCATCATACAATTCCTTCAAGCGCTCCAACAATTTTTCTCGCGCGCTTTGATTCGTTTCAACGGTGGCGATATCCATTGCACACAAATAACTTTCAATTATATAGGCCGGAGGCGGCAGAATATCGGCAACCAGATCCTTCTTACTGATGATCTGATGGTAGATAGGGCCGCTCACCTTAATTTTATTTATTGTATCGAGTGTAAAAATCCCAAACAGGATAAAAACTGTCGCAATGAAAAGGAAGGCAACAATCAGTTTTTTCCCTATCGACAAATTTGAACCTCTATTCATAATACATCTCCTTCTTTCCGATACCTTTCCTACGGTTTCCGATCCAAATCAAACCGGTATATTATTTAGTTAGGCCAAGAGAATACAATCCCCCATCATCACGTTGAGATGATGCCAAACAATCCCAGTGATACACCAGACATTCTCAGGATTATATTTTATTCGACAATGCGGGAGTTGGGCAAAAAAATAATTGAATCCGCATGCAACGGTTATCTCAGTCTTCTCTTAGCTTCTTCTTGAATTGTTCCTCGAGATTCTTGAACATATTTTTCTTTTTCGCTTCAAGCTCCGCCTGAATCGATTCGGCCTTTTTCTCCATATCCACCTTCTTGGCTTTGAATTTCTCGAGTTCCTTGGCCAAAGTGTTCTCGCTTTGCGCCTCCCTGGGGAGTTTTTCGATCTCCAAATGATTGGCTACCGCAAGTTTGATGCCAAAAGGATCTTGGTATATTTCGACAATATCACGCTTTTCCAAATTTCTACAGAGCGTATGACCGGCTTCAACGGAGATGCCAAGCACCGAACAAACGTCCTCGATCGCTGGCGAACAGTGCTTCTGGTGCTGAAGTATTCGTATCGCCGCCACAAAAAGATGCGCCTCATCATAGGGATTCATATGCCACCACAAATAAAAAAAAGGTCGATAAACGTTCATCAGCGCGGCATCTTGGCAAGAGCAGGCAGCTGGGCTATAGCCTATCTTATAAAAGATAGCCTGATCGTGTCCAGCCGAAGTGGTACAAAGATGAGAGAGAAGCCAAGCAAATATTGCATGATCTTCTGCTGATTTCCCGTTATGATCGGGAAACCATTTCGATAGTATCCAATACGCCTTGCTCATGAACTATTCAAAGCTGAGAAACTCACTGCTGCTCCTGCTTGCCACGATCGCTTTCGGCACGAGCGGATATGTCTTCTTCGAGGGCATGTCGCCTTTCGATGCCTTCTACATGACGATCATCACCATCAGTACTGTCGGTTTTGCCGAGATAACCCCCCTGTCTACCATCGGTAGAATCATCACCATTATCATCATTATCCTCGGCATCAGCCTCCTGACCTACACCCTCACCCAGGTGGCACGAATCTTCGTGGAGGGAGAGCTGCAAAAGTTTTTCGGGAGGAGAAAATTGGAAAAGCAGGTCGCAAAACTGAAAAACCACTACATTATCTGCGGGTATGGCCGGATAGGCGAAGTCATCGTCAAAGAACTCACCACCGCCGGGATCCCGCTGGTGGTAATCGAGCAGGACCCCACAAAAATCGAGGCATTGGAAGCCCAAGGCCTCCTTTATCTCAACATGGATGCCACTGCCGACGAAGCCCTCACCACCGCCGGTCTGGAAAGGGCCAGAGGGTTGGTCACGGCGGTAGGTGCCGACGCCGACAACGTCTTCATCGCCCTTTCCGCCAAAGGTCTGCGGCGCGATATCTTTATTCTGGCCCGCGCTTCGGATGCGAAAAACGAAGGTAAACTCCTACGCGCCGGAGCCTCCAGGGTTGTCTGCCCATACCAGATGGGAGGCCGCCGAATGGCGGCGATGCTGCATAAGCCGACGGTGGTGGACTTCCTCGATCATACCCTGATGCCCTCTGAACTGGGACTGCAGATGGAGGAAGCCGTCATCGCCGAGGGGTCGCCCATTACCGGCAAGACCCTGGTGGGAAGCAACCTTCGCCAGCAGTTCGGGGTCATTATCGTCGCCATCAAACGCATTAGCGGGGATATGATCTTCAATCCAGGTCCCGAGGAAACGTTCAACGCCGGCGATGTTATCGTCGTTATCGGCAAAAAGGCGGAATTGCAGCGCATGGCCAAAACCATTTGAGCCGACTTGCCCACCCGCCCACAAGCACGGTGCAGGCACGCACCGTCAAGCTCGTGCCGCCAACGCCGCAACGAACTTCGCCGGCGCCCGATCCACTCTCAAAAAAGCATACTGCTGAACGATTGCAACAAAACGGCCCGGCACCCTAAACAGGGGCGCACGGGCCGTTTTCCCTCTAGTTGCGCCCCCCACATTTTCCACCGTAGCTTGCGCCGCGTGGAGAGGAGCTGCTCGATGCCGGAGAGTTGCGCGACAGGTCGAAATCCGCTGCTATTTGATCCAGGCGGAGCCGACCGGAAGGTTGATGCCGACTTCGCTCAAGATGACGTTCGCCATCAGATACCAGGCGATCAAGGCACAGACGATCAGGTCCCAGGCGGCGAAGGTGCCGACGGCTTCCATGCCCATCAGTTCCTTGAGATCAAGGCCGATGAAACCGATTGAGAGGGTAAGAAAAAGAAGGATAAGCGCAGTATGGTGCTTTAACGTGGCGATAAAGAAAATGATGGTGAAGAAGGTCCACATCAGGAGATAGATCCCCAGTTCATGGCCGTCGAATTTGAGAACGGGATACGCCTTGACTATCTCCGCGTTGGTGCCGAAGATAACGAAAAAGCAAAGCGAGATCCAGAAGGCTCCGTATGCGGTGAAGGCACCGAAACCAAAGTTGTTTCCTGTCTTGAATTCCAAAAGACCCGCGATCAGCTGGGCGGTGCCGCCAAAACAGAGCCCAATCCATAACACCGGGGCTAAACCGACCCAGCCGAGATTATGAAACTGCAATACCAAGGTTGTCATACCGAAGCCGCCAAGACCCACCACTGCAGGGTTGCCAAGTTTCATCTCTGCCATCTGATTTCTCCTCGTAAATAAGTTATTGAAGTCGCAAACGATTCTTCCAGATAACTTCTTTTCATCACCTCCTTTTTTCGGCAGACAGGGTTACGTAGTGTTCATCCCCCTACAATCTGTTGTGCATTCACCTTTGAGGTAAACGTTCACCAGCACCCCATCTCGGCACGATCAGGCCGGTGTGCAGAGATAGGCTATTACCCAGCAGCCTGCCTGCACCCAGCTGGAGCACGGGTAAACGTTTACAATGCATTGGGTTGGTCAACGTTTGGTTGACCTGGTGAACGGGTATCCTTTGAGAACTCTTGTATCCTAGCCGATAGATGCTCGCGAAACAACCTGTTTTCTTTGCCTTGTGAAGCAAAGGATCGACCCTCAAACACCGTTTCCGTCTATTTTAATTGGCGACGGCCTGGCGGCGTTCGGTCAACACATCGGGATCCAAACCAACGATAAGACCACCCCAGTGTCTGCCGTTTACCGTAATCGGCATGGACAGATCGTTGAGCACCTCCCCGGTGTCCCGCAAATAGGTCTGCAGCAGCATGGGAGCGGTGTTGGTCGCCCGCCGGATATCGCACTGGGAACTAAAGAAGAAGCGCATGTTGCGGCTGTCCACCAGGTCTTTTTCATAATTTCCCGTAAGCTCTTTGGAATAGTGCGAATGGTGAACCGGCAGATAGCCTTTTCTGTCGACCGGGATGATATAGACGCAACCCGGAACCTCTCTCAGGATTCGATCCAGATAGGTCTGCAACTCCTGACGCATCGAATCGGTGAAGCACGTGGTGAATTTTGGTGGATCGCTTTTGCCTATGGGCCGGTAATTCTCATCGAACATGTTGAGCCCTTTCTTGCTAAGCTTCTGCAGGGTCGACTGGATATGATCCCTGTGTTGGCGGACCAGGCTGATGATCGTATCCAGTATGCCTCTGCCCGTTCTATAGTGGGAGACCATTTCCTGCATCTTCTCCGTGATGCCGGTAAGTTCCTGCACCGTATGGCGGGAGGAGTCCATATCGGTGTACACCTCACGGGAGAGGGTGTTGATGCTCGCCACCTTTTCATTGACCTCGTTGTTGGTTAGCGACAGCTCTTCGATGGCAGCGGCGATTTTCAGCAGCTGTTCATTGGTTTCCTCGAAATCGCCGATCATGGACTTGAAATTGACGGCCGTGTCGTTGATTGTAACGTTTACCTCCTTGCTGGCATCGATAATCGTGTCGCTCTCCGCCTTCGTCTTCTCCACCGTGACTATCATATTGTTGATTTTTTGCGATATATCCTCTGTCGCCGGCTTTATCTGCTTGGCGAGGTTGCGCACCTCCTCCGCCACCACCGCAAACCCCTTGCCATACTCTCCGGCCCGGGCGGCCTCTATTGTGGCGTTGAGCGAGAGCAGGTTGGTCTGATCGGACATGTCGTTGATCACGGCAATGATTTCCATGATGCTTGCCGAATTGCGATTGAGTTCATCAATGGTCGCACCAAAACCGGAGACTGTCCGGTTGATGGACTCCACCTTCCGGACGACGCTTTCCAGCTCTTCACAGGAGGTGAGCACCTTTTTGAGATTTATACTCGTGTTTTCCGAGACATAATTGGTATTTTCCGACAACTCCTGAATTGCGATATTGCCATCGGCGCTGGCGCCGGCAACCTGCTCGGAAAGCCCTTTTTGCTCACTGGTCTTCTCACCGGCAATCTCGACAGCCTTGTAGACACGGGCGCTGCCTACGGCGATGCGAATCCCCGAGCTCCGTATATCTTCGATAATCCTTCGGATGTTTTCCATAAACCTGTTGTACCCGAGGGACACACTCCCAAGTTCCGGATAAGGAAGATCCTCGATATCCTCAGACCAGTCGATCTCCCCATCGGCAAGGCGTCGAAAAATGGTGTTGACCAGGTGAAGAGGCCTGGTCGCCATGTAACAGAACATTCTCCAGAGAAACAGGCAGAACAGCGTGACAACCACAAATGAGGCACAGGTAAGCACCACGCACCGGCGAATGTCGACGGCGATGGCAGCCGTATCCGGTGTATCACCACTTGCCCCACTGATATCGACAAGAAAGTAAAGCAGGACCACTGAGAATACCAATTGGATGAAAATGACCAGGGAAAGTGAGGCTGCAACCCGTTTGATACGCGATTGAAAAACAGTGGATTCCAAAAATTCCCATGTCGATTGGATTGCACTCATAGCGACTCCTCACTTATCAAGCGTTTGTTGGTACTCTTTACTATCTAGTTCCACGCCAATTTTATTCATCCCCCTTACCTTTTGTTATACAAAGTGGTAGCACAAAGTTAAAGGACAAAATCGTAATTGGCGGCCGCAAATGGGGCATTGGTCTAGCCAAAGAGCCGTCGCAACAACCGCCCCAAATCTTTGCTTTCCAGCCGGTGCAGACCAAGTCCTTCCGCCTTTTCCATGGCTTGCCGGTACTGTTCCGGTTCGATTGGCGTCGCCAGCACCGGGAACTCCGCCACCCTGCCGCAGGGACGGTCCTGGTCCATGAAGCTGCTCTCCATTTTCATGTCCTCCCGTATCGACAAAGAGAGGGAAATCGTCTACCCTTTTCCCCACTTTCCCAATGCCCGCTTTCACATTACCATTTTTCCACAGGACAACAACACCATGAATCCGCATGTCAAAACAGATAATGACCGCCCCCACCTGATCGATCTCAGAAGCGACACCGTCACCAAACCCACCCGGGCAATGCGGCAGGCCATGGCGGAGGCCGAGGTCGGCGACGACGTCTACGGCGACGATCCCACCGTCAACAGGCTCCAGCAATACGCCGCCGAACTCCTCGGTTTCGAGGCCGCGTTGTTCTGCTGTAGCGGCACCCAGACCAATTTCGTGGCGCTGCTGGCGCATTGTCAGCGGGGCGACGAATACATTGTCGGCCAGCAGGCGCATACCTACCGCTACGAAGGGGGCGGGGCGGCGGTGTTCGGCTCCATCCAGCCCCAACCTATCGAATTTGAATCAGACGGCACCCTGGATCTGTCCGCGGTGGCGGCCAAGCTCAAGCCGGACGATTTCCATTTCGCCCGCTCCCGGCTGCTCTGCCTGGAAAACACCCAGAACGGCCAGGCGCTGCCGCTTGCCTACCTCGATACAGCCGGCGATTTCGCGCGAAAACACGGTTTACTGCTGCATCTGGACGGTGCCCGCATCTTTCATGCCGCCATCAAGACCGGGGTTGCCGCTCGCGATATCGCCCGCCCCTTCGATTCGGTCTCGGTCTGCCTCTCCAAAGGGTTGGGGGCACCGGTCGGCTCGGTGCTCTGCGGTTCCCGGACGTTTATCGATCGGGCCCGGCGCTGGCGCAAGGTTGCCGGGGGTGGCATGCGCCAGGCCGGCATCCTGGCGGCGGCGGGACTCCACGCCCTCGAGCACCATGTCGAGCGCCTCGCCGACGACCACCTCCACGCACGGCAGCTGGCCGAAGGGCTTGCCACAATCAACCGGATCCAGGTCGAGTACTCGGCGAGTCAGACCAATATGGTTTTCGTCACCGTGCCCACGGACGATGTCGCGCCACTCGCCCTATTTCTTGAAGAATCCGGGATCCGGATTACCCCGGGCGAACACCTTCGCCTGGTCACCCATCTCGATATCGGCAGCGAGGATATCAACCGCGTCGTCGATGGGTTTGAGCGATATTTTAAGTAAGAGGAGATGGTGAGAAACGTGCAGATCCGCACATCGTAAGACATGCGCTTCAGCTAAGGAGGGGATGGTTCAGGACATGCCCGAACTTGGCACCGGGTTGGAGCCGGCATGGCCCAACCCGGTAAGCCGTTACGACAGCAAAAAAATCCTTGATCAATATCAATTGACCTTCAACCTGCCGCCCGTGCCCAGGCCATTGGCAGTGGGCGCCTGCTGCGGCGCATAGTTTTTGGTGGCTATGACCATATTGTTGAAGGCATCGGTCATGGATGCCAACACCACCTTACCCTGCGGTGTGCTGGTATAGGCGCTGAGAGCACCGCCCGCGCTTGAGCCGAACATGCCCATCAGACCGCCAATGTCCATGGACCGGCCACTGCCCTCGGCCACCGCAACCTGCACGCCGGATCGGTTGTCGACCAGGGTCAGCATGCTCTGGGCATCGCTGGTACTCAACGAACCGCCGATGGCTGCTCCGATCGAACCGAACAGGCCGCCGACCGCGCTGCCTATGCCACCGGTGTTGTGCGCATTGACAAGCAGGTTGGAAGTTACCGTATAATCGGCCGCCACCATCTGGCCCTTGCCGAAATGGCTGTGGGCACGCAATTCGCCCGACCGCTGCAGCTCCCGCTCCCTGGTCATCATATGCATGCCGGAGCCGCGCTCAACCACCACGAAACAGTTGCTCTGTTGGGCAAGCAATCGCAGCACCGGCACGGTCGACTCCATGCCATATCTGTGCAACCACGGGTACCAGTCGGCGGTTTGCTCTTCGTTGACGGCCAACGTGCCGAACGGCCTGGCGCATCTCTGGAGTTGCGGATTGGCGCCGGAAGCATTGGCGCCACCGGCGCTGCCAGTGGCCACAGATTTTGCTCCGGAACTTCCCATTTGCATGGTACTGCAGGCGGACAAAGCAAATACTAAAACAGCAAACAGAATCACAGACTTTTTCATGACTCCTCCAAATAAAAAAAAAAATTCAACCAGCTTCTTCCGAGATCCAGGCGTACTGCCTGGTTTTAACTACAATTTCCGGCCACACCCCGTGGGTTTTGTCGATGTCGGCAACGATTTCAACTGCTCCATGTTCGGCTGGAAAAACTCGCATAGGTGAACCGTTTTGACGGCGAGGCAGACCCGTGCCCTCGTCTTTTGCCCAATCCTATCCCCTTCTTGCACCAACAGCAATTATTTTTTTGTAATAAAATTCGTAACCGTTCACCAAGTCAACCAAACAACGGCCAAACCAATGAACTGTAAACGTTCACCAGTGCTCCAGGTTGGCGCAGGTAAGCGAAGACTCCGAGCTGGCTGACGGGCAATAGCCTATCTATGCACGCCAGCCAGATCGTGCCAAGATGGGGTGCTGGTGAACGTTTACTAAAATTCGCTTTAGACATCAGTAGCACCGAAGCAGGCACCCAGCGAAAAACGGAAGGTGCACGCGCCATCATCATGTCAAAAGTATATACATCGCCGCAATGGCGACAACACCGGCAACGATATTTACCAGAAACCCGATGCCGATGAGCCGGCGGACCTCGCCGCGCGAGAGTACCATACCATACACCATCTTCAGGACATTGTTGCTGAAGATGGCCTGCAGGGTGGCAATAGCGAGAATGGCCGCGGTCACGGTATGCGTACCCTGGAACAGGTTCATCAAAAACGGATCGATATCGGTGAAACCAACCAGAAACGAGAGAACGGTAAGCCCGGTGGTCCCGAAAAACCGCAGCGTGAAAACAGTGAGGGCGGAAAAGAGCATGAAGAGCAGGGAAAATATCGTTGCTATCTTGAATTCCAAGGGGTTGTTGTGCTCCCCCGAGATGCGGGCGCGGGTATCTTCCACCCCATCGTTTCGGCGGTAGATCCACCAGGCGGTCAGTAAAGCGACAAGCAGCAGAAAGAAAAAGTACGGCAGGGACTCCACCGCCAGCGGCTTGTTGAAAAGAAACATCAACACGAAGATGCGCAGATACATCATCGCCGTGGCGATGAGGATGGCGCCCGCGTAATGATTGGCGGTGGTCATCTGCTCGTTGCTCTTCCGGGCCACGATAAAGGTGGTGCCCGTGCTGCTGTACAGCCCGCCCAGAATACCGGTGAGCAACAGTCCCGATTCCGGGAAGATATATTTTTTCAGGATATAACTGATGTAAGAGATACTGGAAATAACCACCACAGCCAACCAGATCTGATACGGAGAAACGGTAAGATAAGAGCTGATATTCTGGTGCGGCAGCACGGGGAGAATGATCCCCGCCATGATGATGAACTTACTCAGTGTAAAGAAATCGTCTTTATCGAGTTGCCGGGAAAACGACTCGAAGAATCCTTTGAGTTCAGCCAAGAGGAGCAACAACACATAGAGCAGCAGCACCATCCAGCGCGGTTCCGACTGGACCATGAGTGGCATCGAGAACACCAGCAGCGCCAGAACCACGCTGGTCAGACCGTACCCCTGCCCGTCTTTGATCTTCGAGTAGTAAAAGATGCCCAGCAAAAAGGCCAGAACCAGAAATCCTGCAATGAAAAAGAACGGCGTAGGAAAAGAAACCAACACGAAACCGAGAATGCCGATGAACGTGAAGGTCCGGTCGGTGCCGAAGCTCGATTTCTGCTTTTGCGAGTAATGCCGCCGCTGTTCCATGCCGATAAGCAGCGAAAAGAAAAAGACAGTGGCGAAATTGATGAGCGGCTTCGGGAAGTGGAAGAGAAGTTCTTTCATAGTCTACCAGGGTTGAATAAAACGCAATATTTCTCCCCCTTTTGTAGCGCATCATCGGAGCGGCGTCAAAAGAAGATGGAGGGAAGAGTTTTTTATTTCCACCTCGTTCCAGACCTGTATTACACTTGAGTGAAAATTTGCACCCATACGATGTGTGCCAGCGGGCACACAGACCACGCCACCGACCTCCTCACTGCCGGACCGCCGCATGCATGCCGATACTTCCGCCGATACCCTGCTGGCCATCATCGCGACCCTGATGGCGGAACTGCATCCGCACGCGGCCTCCTCGCAACAGGAGATCACCCTCGACAGCGCCCTGGACCGCGACCTCGGTCTCGATAGCCTGAGCCGGATGGAGCTGCTTGCCCGGCTGGAGAAGGCATATGATCTCCGGCTGCCGGAAAAAGTGCTGACCACCGCACAAACCCCCAGAGACCTTCTGCGTCACCTCCACCACCCCGCGCTCGGGGCCTCAGCGACTTCGGGCCAGCGCGAAACGCCCCCTGTTTCCCCTGCCGGCGCACGAAGACACCGGGCACGGCTCGACCAGGTCGAAACCCTGACCGAAGTGCTCAACGAACAGGCGACCGTGCAGCCGGATCAAGAACACATCCTGCTGCTCTTTGGCGACCGGGAGGTTCGGATCAGCTACGGTGAACTGCAGCGGCGGGCGCTGATGGTCGCAGCGCGCCTGCGGGAACTGGACCTGGAACCGGGCGATACCGTGGCGATCATGCTCCCCACCTGCGCCGAGTATTTCTTCTGCTTTTTCGGCATCCTTTGCGCCGGCGGCATCCCGGTGCCACTCTATCCCCCGGCCCGCCCCACCCAGATCGAGGAACACGTGCGACGCCATCGCGGAATCCTCGCCAACGCCGGGCGCGAAAATCCTCATCACCATAACCGAAATCCGCCCGGTCGCCAGGCTACTGAAAAGTCAGGTTCCAGAGCTGGCGAGAATCGTCACCGTCGACGATCTCTTCCGGCCCCCGTCTGGCATCGCGCCTCCGCCGCTTGCCCCAGAGCGATACCGCTTTTCTCCAGTACACCTCGGGGAGCACCGGTGATCCCAAAGGGGTGGTGCTCAGCCATGCCAACCTGCTGACCAATATCCGAACCATGGGCCGGCTCTGCCAAGTAACGCCGGCAGACGTCTTTGTCAGCTGGCTGCCGCTCTATCACGATATGGGGCTGATCGGCGCCTGGCTGGGCAGCCTCTGCCACGGCTGTCGGCTGGTGATCATGCCCCCGCTCTCTTTTCTAGCCCGCCCGTCGCGTTGGCTACAGGCTATCCACCGCTACAGCGGCACCCTCTCCGCCGCCCCCAATTTCGGCTACGAGCTGTGCTGCACCCGCATCGAGGAGGCCGAACTGGCCGAGATCGACCTCAGCTCCTGGAGGCTGGCCTTCAACGGCGCCGAACCGGTGAGTCCCTCGACCATCGAACGGTTCCGGAAGCGGTATCGCCCCTACGGCTTGCCCGCCACCGCCATGACTCCGGTCTATGGGCTGGCCGAATGCTCACTCGGACTCGCCTTCCCCGTTTTGGGAAGCGAGATGCGCATCGACAGGGTGGACCGTGAGACTTTTGCTCGTTCGGGACGGGCTGTCCCCGTTTCGGAGCCCGCAGGTGCTACCCTGGAGTTCGTCGCCTGCGGCCAGCCCCTGCCCGGCCACCAGATTCGGGTTGTCGACACCGGCGACCGCGAGCTGCCGGAGCGCCGGGAAGGGCGGCTCCAGTTCAAGGGGCCATCGGCGACCAGCGGTTACTACCGCAATCCCGACCAGACCAGGCGGCTGTTTCGGGGCAAGTGGCTGGCGACCGGGGATCTCGGCTATATTGCCGCCGGCGAAGTGTATCCCACCGGCCGCGTCAAGGATGTGATCATCCGCGGCGGCCGCAACATCTACCCCCACGAACTGGAGGAGGTCATCGGCAACATCGACGGCATCCGCAAGGGATGCGTCGCGGTCTTCGCCGCGAGAGTCGAGAAGCGCGGCACCGAACGGCTGGTGGTGCTGGCGGAATCGCGGCGTACCACGGACGAGGAACGCCGCGCGCTCAAACGAGAAGTCAATGCCGCGGCCACCGACCTGCTGGGCATGGCGTGCGACGAGGTCGTCATCGCCCCGCCCGGCTCGGTCCTCAAGACCTCGAGCGGCAAAATCCGCCGTTCCGCCTGCCTCAAGCTCTATGAAAGCGGCAAAATCGGCCGGCGCAAGGCGGGGGTGCGGCTGCAACTGCTGCGGTTGGGCCTGGGCAGCATCCCGCCGCTCACCCGCCGCCTCGCCGGTCGGCTCGCCGCCGCCTTCTTCGCCATCTATAGCTGGCTGCTGTTCGGGATCGCCGGCGCCACCCTCTGGTGCGCGCTGCAGATAGTTCCGCGAGGTGCGACCTGCTGGCGGCTGACCGGGCAGACAGTACGGCTGATCGCCTGGCTGACCGGCACCGCCATCCGCCTGACGGGGCAGGAGAACATCCCCTGTCGGCCGCCCCTACCTGCTGGCCGGCAACCACATGAGTTATATCGATTCGTTCCTGCTCGTCGCCACGCTTCCGGAACCGTGCAGCATCATCGCCAAAAAGGAACTGGCCGGCAATCCTCTGCTGGCCAGGCCGCTGCAAAAACTGGACATTTTGTTCGTCGACCGGTTCGATGTCGAAAAAGGCCTTGCAGACGCACGCAAAATTGCCGAAAGTGTCCACCTGGGTCGTCGACCGCTGTTTTTTGTGGAAGGAACCGTACAACGCATGCCGGGACTGCTGCCGTTTCAGATGGGCGCTTTCGTGCTGGCCGCGGAGGAGCGGTTGCCGCTGGTGCCGATCGTCATCCGCGGTACCCGCAATATCCTGCGCGGAGGTTCCTGGTTTCCACGGCATGGCGCGGTGGACATCACCTTCTGCCCGGCCCTCAAGCCAGAGGGATCGGACTGGCAGTCGGCAATTGAACTCCGGGACCGAACCCGCCGGGAAATGTTGAAAAGACTGGGAGAACCGGACCTGGGCGGGGAATTCACCTCCCTTTCTCAATTGGGGATCAACCAGAAAGAAACGTGAACAACAACGAGGTAACCATGACGGCGTTTACTGTTGCCGGGATAGGAGAGATTCTTTTCGACGTACTCGACGATACCGAAGAACTCGGTGGAGCGCCGATCAATTTCACCTACCATGCCAACGCCCTGGGAGCCAAAGGGTACGCCATATCCACCATCGGCAATGACAGCCGGGGAAAACGAGCGCTCGCCGAACTGCGGCAGCGGCGCCTCTGCACCGAACTCATCACCGTCACCGACAGCTACGATACCGGTTATGTACTGGCGCGTCTGGACGAACAGGGGGTGGCCAGCTACCATTTTCCGGACGATATCGCCTGGGATCACCTCACGTGCAACCGGCAGGCGGTAACCGTCGCCCAAGACCTTGACGGCGTCTGTTTCGGCAGCCTCGCCCAACGTTCGCCGGACTCGAGAGGGGAAATCGTGCGGCTTCTCGAGCAGACGCCCGAAAAGACCCTCAAAGTATTCGATATCAACCTACGCCAGGATTTCTACAGCGAGTCCGTGATCACCTCCTCGCTAGGCTATGCCGACGTGGTCAAACTCAATGACGAGGAACTGCCGATCCTGGCCCGGATGTTACGGCTAGCCGGCACGGAACGGGATGTGCTCACCGCCCTGGTTGCAAAGTATAACCTGCGGCTTGCCGCGCTCACTCGAGGCGCCCAGGGCAGCTTGCTGGTGGCGGCCGATGGTTACTCGGACCACCCGGGCGTCCCCCCAACCCGCCTGGTCGATACCATCGGCGCCGGAGATTCCTTCACCGCCGCAACCGTTATCGGTCTGCTGCGTGGCGAGGATATCGACACCATCAACGCTCGCGCCAACAAGGTGGCGGCCTATGTCTGCTCACAAAAAGGCGCCATGCCGCCGATGCCGCCCGAATTTCTCGCTGAGCTGGGTCTCTGGTAAGGAGAGCTGTCGGATTAGAGCAACGGAGGCGGGCACGCCCTTTTTTGCGCCCACCATGCCCACCACCATGCCGCCTATCGCATCAGTCGTGATGCAGATCGGGCATTTTGGTCACATCGATGCGATCGCTCAGACCGTGGTGGATGCCGATCATCAGGGCCAGGTATTCCCGCAGATGCCTCGTCACCAGGAAGTTCTCGTGGACAAACCGGCGGGCCCGCTTGCCCATCACTTCCCGCTTTTCTCGGTTGTGCAGCAGATACCTGATGCGGAGCGCCGCGCCTTCGGGGCTTTGGACCAGAAATCCGGTGTAATGGTTGATGACCTGCAGCCGGATACCGCCGGTATCGCCGCCAATCACCGGTCTGCCCTTCCACATCGCCTCGGAGACCGTGAGCCCGAATCCCTCCTTGATTGATTTCTGCAGCACGATATCGGCAGCCCGCTGCAGGGCATTGATCTGCCGGTGGGCATCCGGCGGCAGCAGAAGAATCCGGATATTTTTCTCATCCCCCGCCGCCTTTCTCACCTCTTCGAGAACCGCCTCCCCTTCCGGATCGTCGGTGGCGCCGCCGCCGGCCAGCACCAGCTGCATAGGGGTAGCCTTGGCCAGCCATCTTATACGCCTGGATGACCCCGATGGGATCCTTGAAGCGATCGAAGCGCGAGACCTGCAGCACCAAAGGCAGCTCGCGACCGATACCGAATCCCTCCAGGGTCGCGACTTCACCTCGTTCTCGGAGAGTTCCATGTTTTTCTCGCTGAGCGGATCGATGGAGGGGGCGATCAGGTATTGGGGGTGAGGCAGCGGCTGGGCGAAATCGGGCAAGGAAAAGATGCTTGCGTCATAGGCGGCAACATGTTTTTTGCAAATACTTCCAGACCGGACGGTACGGGCGGCTGCAGTCGATATGGCAACGCCAAATCCATTTTCCCTGCGGCTCGGGGCACAGACCCAGAAACGAGGCCGGCTGCGGATCATGGATAATCACAATGTCGGCCTCGTTGAGCATCGGCCGAAACCTCTCGCAGTTTTCCCGGTGACCTCCTCGTAGGCGGTGAGCATGGTCCGGCGGGCCACCGATTGCCCTGAAGCCCGTTGTGAAACGCTTTGGTGCAATGATAGAATGCCGGTCTGCCTTCGATGACCTCCCAGCTGGTTTCATCCCCAGGGCCTTTATCAAGCGGAATCATTTGATCAAGATCTCGGCAACGCCCCCTCCCTCACGGGTGGAGTTCACATGCACCACCTTCATGCCGGCAAGTGGTTCGGCCATTTGGCGAAGATGATCGACCACTTCATAACCCGCGATCTCGGCATATTCTTCAAGCAGGGGACCATTGCGCACCTCTTCGAGCGCTGTTTTCATCAACTGCTCCACTCGCCAGCGCAACTCCTTGAGCGAGGAGAAAAAGGGGTCCATGGCCAGATTGACGGCCAACCCATGATAATCATCTCCCCACCCCATTAGCCAGGCGCTGAAATCGTCCTGCCCCCATCGGTGCGCCGCCGGGCGTCGATGAAGTGATAGAATATCGACCCCAGAGACATGCCGGGCATCACCGCCAGGAGGTCTTCGGGATGCTCGAGATCACGGCCGGTATCAAAAACCACGATCTGGGACTTGAGAAAATAGAAGCGCTGATCCGCCTTCGCCCAGGGCATGTATTCGGAAACATCGAGATGCTCGGCGATGCATTCGACCACCTCTTCCCTGATATCCTCGATGGCGCCCAAGGCCGTGGGATTGATCATACTCAGCTTTTCCGCCAGCGCCTTCTCGTGCAAAGCCCGGTAGACCCAGGAGGCGAAATCGTTACTGTATTCCGGCTCGCTGAACCGGGGAGCAAGAAATCGGCCCCAGAAATGGTGGTAGATGCTGGCGGCATCCACGCGACCGAGGCTGTCGTGAAATTCCGCCAGGGTCTGGGCCTTGAAACCGGTCGACTGGGCAACCAGCGCGCAATCGCGCAACTGAAAGGGTTCGGGTGGCTGGTTGCCGGATTTTTTCGGTGCCATACGCAACTCCTCTCCGGACGGTCCGGTCGCCGCCCGGGTTTTGATCAACGCGCACCCGACACAGACTCGATGCCTCAGACACCGCAGATGCGTACCCCCCCGATCGCCGATGCCGGGCGAACGCTTACATGGAAACAGGCTTGAGAAACTATAATCCGGAAATACTTGGTATATAAGATAGGATCATGACAAAGTGAGTAAAGGCCGGGAGATAGATATTGCCAAAATGGAATCATCAAACCACCAAAAAAAAGTTCAACATCTCGACTAGTTATACCGAAGAACAGAAATACTTCGTCAGTGAGGGAAAATTCCGCCATAGCCGGCCAGGCTGCGCGATGCCGGAAAGCGCCTTTCCACTTCGCAGGAGAAGCGATTGCAAAACCAAACCCATTGGTTGCACCAGCTGAGCAGCGTTCCCGCCAAACGCGAAAAGGAATGGATGTTTACTCAGTACAGCAGCAGAACATCACGCAGAATCCTCCCTGCAGGGAACTTCCAAAAACAGTAATTTGTTTTATTTTGCAAGAAATCTGGTAGTCTTTTCCGTATGTCCACGCTTTGTCTTGATGATGTAGAGCTGCCTGTATCACCAAATTAAGAGGAAGTCTCAATGACGGACGCTGCTTTATCTCCCCGACATTTGCCCTTTCGCCTTGCCTCGTTATGTTGCTTTTTGAGTCTAGGCTTGGGAGCCTTTGCCCTGATAGGCTGGGTGTGGGCCATACGATGGCTCACCGCGCTCTGGCCTGGCGGCATACCAATGGCCCCGAGCACCGCCCTGTTGTTCTTGTTGTTCGGGGCCGCAATCGCATGCGCCCTGCATCTGCAAAGGTTTTCGCCGATCCTTGTTTTTTCCCGTCTCCTGGCATGGATCGCAACTCTTCTTGCCATTTTCCTGCTGATCGTCTCAAGCCTTGGCATTCATTTGCGAGTCGAATACCTGGGAATGAATATCTCAGGTGTGGTGGGTGGGGCACCGGTCGGGCACATGTCGCCCTTGACGGCGCTTTGTTTTGTAATCGTCGGCACATCTCTTCTGCTTCAGTATCATAACGGCAAGCGTCTCCTTGTTTCCTTCTGGCTGGCGGCAGTTTCCTTTCTGATCAGCGTTGTCCTGATAATCGGCTACCTGGTCGGAGCTCCTCTTTTTTATGGAACAGGCATCATTCCACCGGCCATGACCACCTCTCTTGCTTTCCTCATGGTCGGCATTGCGCTGTTGTGCCTCGAAGGTCAGCAAATCTGGGCCTATGATTCCCTGTATAACGATACCTCCTCCCAGGGGACCGTTATCCTCACCTTGGTTTTTTTGCTGGTGGTAACAGGCATACTTTCCGCGGGCTATCTCTACTCGAGGAACCTGAAGAACATTTTCATAAACAGGTGGAGGCTGAACTTACGGCCATCGCCGATTTGAAGATCGACAACTTGCAGCAATGGCGGCGGGAACGTTTGCGGGATGCGTCCCTCTTTTATAGAAATACCGTTTTCTCCAGTCTCGTCTCCAATTTTTTCACAGATCCCACCGACAGCAACAACCGTAATCGACTTCAAGACTGGCTGCAGAATTTTCAAAAAGATTCTGGCTATGTAAATATTTATTTGATGGACGCGCATGGTGCTCAACGACTGGGTATTCCTGCCGATGGTCCATATGAAGACTCCTTAAAGGAGACCGATTTTTTTCAAGTCCTGCATAAAGGACAAATTTCGATCATCGATTTTCATCGGGACCCTCCCGAAAAAGCTTTGCATATGGATATCGCCATTCCGATCCTCTCCGGACCGCATTGGAAAAAGGTATCAGGCATGCTTCTTTTACGTGTGGACCCGAAACATTATCTGTACCCGTTAATCAAGAGATGGCCGATACCGAGCAAGACTGCGGAGAGCCTGCTTGTTCGCAAGGATGGAAACAAGGTCCTGTTCTTGAATGATTTGCGATTTAAAACAGGAGCGGCCCTCTCCATGCGTTTGCCGCTGACCAGAACCGACTTGCCGGCGGCCATGGCGGTCAACGGTACGCAAGGGATTGTTCAAGGCCTTGATTATCGAGGGGTAGCTGTTCTGGCAGCGCTTCGAAGCGTCCCCGATTCACCGTGGTATCTCGTCGCCAAGATGGATCTGAATGAACTGAATGAACCCCTTTATCAGCGCCTGTTTTGGATAACCTGCTTGATCGGGACACTGCTTTTCGGCTCTGGAGCAATCGTTGCACTGATCTGGCGAAACCAGCGGGCACAATTCTATCGCTTCAGATATATGGCTGCAAAAGCGGTAGAAGATTCCGAGAAGCGACTGATGACCATCTTCGAGAATGCCAAAGACGGAATCATGGTTACCGATATTGAAAGCAAACAGATAATTGCCGCCAATAAAGCCAGCGGCGAGATGCTGGGGTACGATCAGCAAGAGCTGATCTCCATGGGCATTGATGATATTCATCCTGAAGATAATCTTCCGGTTGTTGTCGAACAGTTTCAACTCCTGGCCCGTGGAGATATCTCCATAGCGACGGATATACCGATGAAGCGCAAAGACGGTTCCGTTTTCTTTGCAGATATCAATACCGCTCCCATCGAATTCGGAAGCCGAACCTGCCTTCTTGGGACCATCCGGGATATAACCGAGAGAATGCAGACTGAAGCCCGAATAAAACATCTCAACAGAGTTCTTCGGGCAATTCGCAGTATCAATCAATTAATCGTAAGAGCCGAATTCATTGATAAGTTGACTAATAGTGCCTGTGAAATCCTGGTCAAGGATGGAGGCTATGTCAGTGCATTGATTGTCCTCACTGATACGGAGGGAAGACCGGTAAGCCATACGGAGGCAGGTGTTGGGGAGAGCTTTCAGCCGCTGATCGAGGAACTTGAGCGAGGGGAGCTGCCTGCGTGCTGCCGGGCTGCCAATGCCGTGAAGGGCGTCTGCCTGATCGAGGCGACTGACAATATCTGCGACACATGTGTTGTTGCCGATAGCTGTCTCTCGCCACAAAAGATGTCCGTTCGACTTGCACATCAGGACCAAGCGTATGGCTATCTTGCGGTCAGTCTTGACCTCGATATCCCCATGGATGCGGAAGAGGAACGACTCTTTGTCGAACTGGCGGAAGACCTGGCGTATTCGATCCACAATCTGCAAATGAAAAAAGCGATGCAGACGACGGAACAGGAAACGAAGCGGCTCGAGTCGCAGCTCTTCCAGTCACAGAAAATGGAGGCGGTAGGTCAATTGGCGGGCGGTGTGGCCCATGACTTCAATAATCTGCTTACCGTAATTCTTGGCTACTCGCAAATGTTGGCTGAAGAGTCCGGACGCGGACCCACTCGGCAGGAAGCGGCAAAAGAGATCCATAGAGCAGCCGACCGTGCGAAAGAGCTTACCCGACAACTGCTTGCCTTTAGCCGAAAACAGATGCTGGAGATGCAAACCGTTGATGTCAATCGGGTCGTCGAAAATTTTGCCAGTCTTATCAGAAGAACCATCGGAGAGGATATCCGCATGGTTCTCGAGTTAGCCCCTGAACCGGCTTTGGTCAAGGCAGATATTTCGCAACTGGAGCAGATTATGATGAATCTGGCTGTGAATGCCCGTGATGCGATGCCCGACGGCGGTACCCTGAGCTTCGAAACCGCCCATGTGAATCTGGACGAATCCTATGTGGCCACCAAACTCGGGTCTCATCCGGGCCCCCATGTCATGCTCAGTGTCAGCGATGATGGTGCCGGTATGGATGATGAGACCGCTGAGCGGATATTCGAACCATTTTTTACCACCAAACCCGTCGGTCAAGGTACAGGTCTCGGCCTTGCGACCGTCTATGGTGTTGTCAAACAGCATAGTGGCAATATCTGGGTTTACAGTGAGCCGGGCCAAGGAACCACATTCAAGATCTATCTGCCTTCGGTCAGTGAGCCACTTCTCAAGCAAGAGGAGAAGAAGACGGCGGGAGAGCCGAATGTCCTGCAAGAAGGGGTGGCAGTTCTTGTGGTTGAGGACGAACTCGCGCTGATGAAACTGGCCTGTCGGATTTTACGGCAAGGTGGATTTCAGGTTTTCCAGGCTCTGGATGCGGATAAGGCTGTGGAAATCGCCAGGGACTCGAAAAAGCCGATCCATCTCTTATTGTCAGATGTCATCATGCCAAAGATGAAAGGAACCGAGGTCTTCAACAAGGTAAGAGAGTATCACCCTGAAATCAAAGTTCTTTATATGTCGGGATATACGGAGAATGTGATTGCCCGCCAGGGTATCTTAAAAGAAGGCATCCATTTTCTGCAAAAGCCCTTTTCCGCCAACACGCTCTTGGAAAAAGTGAACGAAACACTTGAGAGCTAAATGTCGTACCATGCATGAGCCACGTCGGCCTGCGGTAATCGTTTACCAACCTGCAAGGCCGACGAGCCAATCTGCTCAAAAAAAAGGGAACTCTCAAGCGAGTTCCCAGAAACGCTCTGGATATAACTCAATTCGCCGTGTTACATCCTGTTTGTCAGTTTTTTTATGCGTTCGGCCCGAGCAAGCCGTTCTTTCTCCTCCCTGGCTTGCTCCTTGGCCTGTAGATGGGCTTCATAGAAGTCGATTCCCGCCCGGAAACACAGGACGGCTATTATCATTGACAGTAAAGCGACGCTCGTATTATCCATGACAACCTTCTTTTGTTACCGTTTTTTGCTTGCACGAATCAAGGGGCACCCCCCCGGCAGGATCAGGGCCGACTGTCACCAAACGCCTGGCGCGAAAGCCTGTCCTATCCCCGTCCGTATTGGTCTAAACCAAAAGGTAGCTATTTTTGCCCCAAATTCAATATGATCTTTATTTGTCATGGAATTCTGGCAGGATGCGCCTACGATGAGGTGAGAGAAAGCAAGGCGGGATAGAGGCGTAGCGGCGGTGAACCGCTACTGGCGCAACTCCAGAAACGCCACCGGCAAGGTGCTGAAAAGCCGGTTGAGAGCGAAAACCCTTTTCTCACCCACCGCCTCGACCTCCAGGCGCGTTCCGGTGAGGACATCGAACCAGCTTCCGTCAGCATCGGCCGGCGCCTCCAGGACGGTATCCCGCCAGACCGGACCGATTGGCATCATTTTCCCGTGGTCGGTGAGTTCGGCAAAGAAACGGGAGGCGGCTGCCACCACGTACTTTTTCCCAAGGCGACGGGCCAAACCGATCACATGCGCCGCGGCGCCGCCCTCCGCCGACAAGGGTAAATAGCTTCCCTGACGAAAGATTTCCGGATTGTCCCGGCGAAACCCCAGGAGCAGCCAGGTTACAAAGAGCTTGATGCGGCCATCGTCGATGGTGCCGAGCAGATCCACCGCCAGCCCTCGGCGACTCTCCTCGGAGGCCGTCAACCGCTCTCCGAACTCCGCCAGCAGACGACTTGCCAGCCCGTAGTCGACCGGTTGCCGGTTGTCGGGATCCACCAGGCGAAAGTTCCAGAGTTCGCACCCCTGGTAGATATCGGGAATCCCCGGGGCGCTGAGTTTGAGCAGGCACTGGCTGAGGCTGTTGTACAGTCCGAGCCGGGCGACCAGGCGCTGGAACGGCTGAAACTCGGCGAGAAACCGGGTTTGACCGTCGCCAAGCAATGCCGAAACAAACGCGGATACCGCTTGCTCATAGCGCGGATTCGGCTCCGCCCAAGAGCTCCGGGTCTTCGCTTCCCTACCCGCCTTTTCCATATATGCCGACACCCGCCGGCGCAGACTCGGCGAGCCCCTGGTCGTCCAGCTCGCCCACCGGCCAAATGGCCAGCAGGGTCTGATACAACAGATATTCGTCGTTGGCGCTTGGCGCCCACTGGCCGTCGACTTTTTTGCGCAGGTGGCGACTCAACCGGGTAAACGCTTCGAGCCGCTCGCTCCACGCTCCGGAATTTCCGAGAGAACGTCGAGCCGGCAGCGGGCGTCTTCGCTGCGTTTGCTGTCATGGGTCGAGGTGGCGAGCATGGTGTGGGGCCACCGTTCGGCCCGCTCGCGGCACAGTCGGTGAAAGGCAGCTGTGCTGGCGCCGAAACGGCGCGGATCTCCACCCACTTCGTTAAGCGATACCAGTCGGTTATAGATATAAAAAGCGGTATCCTCCATGCCTTTGGCCATCACCGGAGCGGTGAACTGCTGGAATCGCATGGCGAAATCGGCGGCGGCCCGGCGAAAATCGTGGTCGGCGGAGGGGGAGGACTCGAGCAGCAGGATATCCCTCACGAAATCGAAAATAGTGTGATCGGAGACCGGGCTGTTGCGTTTGGCCTGGGCCACCGCCCAATCGATGAAATTGCGGTCCTGGGCGGTGACTTCCTCCACGGTGACATAGGTGCGATACACCGGAAAACAAGCGGCAATCTCGGCCAGCGCCTCGCGCAGGTTGTTGAGGGTAAAATCCCGGGTCTGCCTGTTGCGCTCGGAGAGCCGGTCGAGGCGGTTGGCCAGCACGTTGAGCTCGCTGGCAAGCACCAGACGCATGATCCGCTTCTTGCTCTTGTAGAGGATGGTGTCAAAATTGTCGGTTACCCCGGTAAATCGGCGATAGATGCGGGAAAGCCGCTTTTCCGCGCGCTGATCGACAAAAAGGTTGTTCACCAGGTTGGCGAAATCATAGCCGGTGGTGCCATGGACCGGCCACCGGCGAGGCAGGTGTTCATGATGAGCGAGGATCTTCTCCACCACCAGGAAGACCGGCGGCATTACCGTCTCGCCGTCGCCCGGCTGCAACTCGGCGGCCAGGCGACGGTAATACTCGGCCGGCGCGTAGAGCCCGTCCGGATGATCGATGCGCAGACCGTCGACCTTGCCCTGCCGGACCAGATCGAAAACCAGCTGGTGGATCGCGCCAAAAACCTCCTCCTTCTCCACGCAGAGAGCAGCGAGATCATTGATGTCGAAAAACCGGCGGTAATTGATCTCATCGGCGGCGACCCGCCAGTAAGCGAGCCGGAAAGGTTGTTGCTCGAGCAGGGCGTGAAAGACTCTGGAGGTTGGCGCTATCTGCCGTGCGCGAGTTGTATTCGGCCGCCGATTCCTGCAGATATCGCCTGATATCCTCGCTCTTTTCGGCCAGCACCGCAAGCCGTTCTTTCAAGATCTCCTTGTCTCTCCTGCGGATGCGAATCTTTTTCGCGTCGCTTTCCGTTGGCGGCGAGAGTTGGCCGAAGGCGGTAATCAGACTGAGCAGCTCGATCAGCGAAGGGTTGTCCTGCCCCATGCGGATTTCGAGGATATCGAGCCGCCGGTTGAGGATGAGGGGGTAGGTGCGCGGATCGAGGGGAAAGCGGTGCTGGTAGTAGCAAACGGCAAAGGCGCCGCCGGCGATATCGGCCTCGAGCACCAGGGCGCCCTGCTCCAGAGCCAGACCGTAGGGCTCGCCGAGCACCGGCACCAGGAGCTTGTGGCGCAGCTCCCCCTTTACCGGCTCCCATTCGATATCGAAAAAGGGGGCATAAGAGGAGGCGGGGCCGTTTTCCAGCACGTCGAGCCACCAGGCGTTGTCGCTGCCCATGACCCCCATATGATTGGGCACGATATCCATCACCTGCCCCATCCCGTGTTCCTTGAGCGCCCGGCAGAGCGTGCGATACCCCTCCATACCGCCCAGCTCCTGGTTGAAATCGTTGGGATTGACCACGTCGTACCCATGGCTGCTGCCCGAACGCGCGGCAAAGCACGGAGAGGTGTAGCAGTGACTGATCCCCAGTTCGGCCAGATAGGGCACGATGGCCGCGGCCTGGGCGAAGGTGAACTCCCGATTGAGCTGCAGCCGATAGGTTGCCCGGGGGATAATCGGCACGGGAGACTGGTGACCCCGGTGTTCGTGGGCGAGTGGTTGCCTGGCCCGTTCACTGCCGAGCACGGCGGCGAAGTCCGTCAGCACCGATGAGTCCGCCATTTCCTCGAAGAGCGGCTGCAGCCGGGGCCACTCCGCCGCCTCGTCTTCTCCGCCCAAATAGAGCGGCCCACCGTGGCGCTGAAGAAAGATATCCTCCAGGCGCACCATCACCAGCTGGGCCGGCGACCGGCCGAGGTAGCGGTGAATGGCCCGGTTGAGCGCATCACTCATCTCCGGCGCCCGGTCCGCCTCGATCTCGGTGCCCGGAGGCAACAGTTCCTCTTCATCCAGCGTCTCGAGCGCCAGCCGTTTCTCGGCTTGCCTGCGCGCCTGGGCTTCCTCGAATTTTTCCCGGGAGACCGCCTCCAATTGCCGGCGCCGCCCCTCCAGGTCCAGCCCTTCCCAGTAGCCTGCCAGGGTCGGCAGGCCGGGTGCCGAAGTCATCGCCACGCTCTGTTCGGGATACTCCGCCGGGGAACCGGGAAGCCCGCGTTCGTCACTGGCCGAGAAAAAAAAGCCGGCGGAGAATATCTTTTTCTCCCGGAGTGTACGTTCGAAATATTGCGTGCCCGAGGTCCGCTCCCGGGCAAAGACCACGCACCGGTTGCGCCGGCTCTCCAGGGCGAGGATGCCGAGCAAATCCTCCAGCGGGTACTGCACGTAAGCGCCGTCCCGAGCGGTGCCGCCGTCGGGTATCCAGAAAAGGCGCAACATCTGCATGGCGTGATCGACCTGCACCGCCCCGGCGTAGCGCATGGTGCAGCGCAACAGGGCGATGAACGGCTCATACGCCGCCTCGGTGAGTCGCCAGGGGATCGGCGGCGCCAGTCGCCAGTTGCGGCCGTCGGGATGCATCTCGTCCGGGGGAAAGCCGATGGTCGCCGTCAGGCTGTGGAGGGGCTGATTCTCCCAGACTTCGGCACCGTCGGGGTCGGCGCCGGCCACGATTTCCGGACAGAGCCCGACGCCGAGACTCCGGTTGAGCGATCGCTCGCCACCGAGAGCCTGCTGCAGCTCTGTCTGCCAGAGGAGGTAGCTATAGAAATCGACTTCCTCGCAGTGCTTTCGGGCGAAACGCCCAACCGATTCGGTGTCGGGCCGCTGAAATTCCCTGGGCCACTGCCGCCATCCGCGCACCGATTGGTCATGCTCGGCAAAGGTGTCGCGCAGGGCGAGAAAAACCGCATGACGAAATAACCGCATGCCGCCGGCGGCCTTGAACATCTGGAACTCGCTCGCCCGCTCCGACCCGGTCTCCAGGTGATATTTGTGAAAATCGCGATAGAGCATGCGAAAAGCCTGGTACTTCAGTTTCGCGACCTGAAGGTGATCGACTTCCTCTGCCTCGCGGCAGTCACCGAGCGCAGCGGTCAGCTGCGGGTCCTGAAACCGTTCGGCGCTGTAATCCGATATCCGGGTGGGATCGAGAAAGAGCGGGTCGACAAAATAGCGGCTCGAAGGCAAAGAGGGCTGGGGTGCCCCCGGGCGGGGGTAACCGAGGAGGTGCATAGGCGCAAGGCCGACAGCGTCGGCGCCGATGTTTGCAGCCAGATCGATAAAGCGTTCGAGATCACCGAAATCGCCAATCCCCCAGTTCTGTCGCGAACGAAGCGATTGCAGCTGGAGCCCAGGGCCCCAGAGGCGGTGGCCCTGGGCGAGTCGCTGAGGCAAATGGCAGGTGGAGGGCACCACGATCAGCCGCATGGTCGCCTCGCGCTGGGCGGTGTGCAGGGTCAGTCGGTGATATCCCGGCGCCAGCCGTTCCTTGAATTCGAAGAGAAAACGCTGCCGCTGGGGTTCGGCAGTTGCGAGAGATTCACCACGTAGCAGGTGCTCTCGGGGAATATGCCCCGAGAAACTCTCACCCTGATCCGCCGCCAGGTAGTAATCCAATCCGTCGTCAAGCTCTTCCGGGTCGAGAAGCAGGGGGACGGCATGCACGTTTTCCTCTTCGCCGCGCACCAGCACCCGGGGCAAAAGGCTCTGCCGTCGTGCGGCACTACGCTCGGCCAGCACCGACTCCGGGTCGGCACCTTCAGGCAGCAGCCCCATGGCCTGCAGCACAGCCTTCCGAGTTTCGTCGGAAACCAGCCGATAGACCCCCCGAACGTCATGATAGCCAGGCTGAATTCCGGCATCCAGGGCCAGCTGATCGAGTCCGTTGCGCTTTTCCATGGGCAGAGCTCGAGCCTTTTATTGGTGGTCTTTCCCGGTTTTTCCAGCCTCCGGGCTCCCGACTCCGGGTTGCAGATACCAGCCGCAGAAAAACGGTGGCAGCACGTGTCCGCCATTGCCCGCGGCGCCCCCGACCTGCACAATGAGCTTCCCCGTCGGTGGCTCGACCGGGGCGATCGGCCGCTTCCCCAGATTGAGAAGCAAAATGAGACGCCGGCCATCTTCCAGCGGCCACTCCGCCCGTAGTCCAAAGTGGCCCAGCCTTCGACTTGTCGCCCGGCCCGCGCACACCGCTTCGAGCAGCGGCACGATCTTCTCCTGGCGCAACCGCAGCAGCCGCCGATGAAATCGCAGCCACTGCCGGTGCTTTTCCACCTCGGTCTCCTGCCATTTCAAGATCGATCTGCAGAAGGTCTCCTCCCTGTTGGGGTCCGGAATATGCTCACGCTGCCTGGGATTGCGGAATTGGGCAAAACCGGCGAACTCCTTTCGCCTGCCCCGGGTCACCCTGGCCGCCAGGTCCGGTTCGAAATAGCAGAAAAACAGAAAGGGACTGGTGCCCGCCCATTCCTGGCCCATGAACAGCAACGGGATGGAAGGCGCCAGCAGCAGGGCCGTAGTGGCCGCGCGCAATGGTTCGGGACGCGTGAGCTGGGAAATCCGCTCTCCCAGGGCCCGGTTGCCGATCTGGTCGTGGTTTTGCAAAAAGGCGATGAACCGGGTGGGCATCAGATCGGCGCTGGGCTCGCCCCTCGGCGCGCCGCCACGGTAGCGGGATGCTTCCCCCTGCCAGGCAAAGCCCTGGGTGAGACAGCGGCCCAGGTGATCGATGGCCGCCTCGCTGTAGTCGCTGTAATATCCTTCATTTTCTCCGGTGAGCAAGGTGTGGAAGGCGTGGTGGATATCATCGTTCCACTGGGCGGCGAAGCAGGGCCTGCCAGAGGTGTCATCATGCCAGCGCAGGTAGCGGGCGATGTTGGCATCGTTTTCCAGCATCAGATGGATGTACCGCTTGCGGCCCGGCCCCTCCTGGACCGCCCGGGCCAACTCTTCGAGGATATGCGGTGTGGAAGTGTCGAAAATAGCGTGCACGGCGTCCAACCGCAACCCGTCGAACCCGAACTCCTCCAGCCAGAACAGTGCGTTTTCAATAAAAAACCGTCGCACCGTTTGCGACTCTCCCCCCTCGAAATCAATGGCCTGTCCCCAGGGTGTGTGATGGCGTTCGGTAAAAAAGGGTCTGGCGTAAACGTAGAGATAATTTCCTTCCGGACCGAAATGGTTGTACACCACGTCGAGAAAGACCATGAGACCGAGGTCGTGGGCGGTGTCGATAAACCGATGCAGGTCGGTGATGGTTCCGTAGCTGCTATCCGGGGCAAAGGGAAGTACCCCGTCGTACCCCCAATTGCGTTTGCCGGGAAAATCGCTCAAGGGCATCAGCTCGACGGCGGTAATGCCAAGTTTGGCGAGATAGCCGAGTTTCGCCGTGGCCGCGGCCAGTGTCCCCCGGGGGGTGAAAGTGCCGACGTGGAGTTCGTAAATAACGGTTTCCCGCCAGGGCCGCCCCTTCCACTCGCCTGTGCCATGCCACGCTTGGTCCCGAGCGACAAGCAAACTGGGACCGTGCACATCCCGGGGCTGAAAACGGGAGGCGGGGTCGGGCACATTGATATTGTCGTCGATCCGGAACCAGTAGTGGCAGGCGAACTCTCCCGAGACGGCTAGAGTATGCGAAAACCAGCCGCCACGTTCCGCTTGCATGGCAAACCGCTCGGTGCGCCCGGCTGTTTCCACAACAAGAGAAACCATGACGGCCGAAGGGGCCCAGCAGCCTGAAGAGCGTTGTGCCGTCATCTAAAACGCGGGCTCCGAATGCATATGAGGTCGTCATGAAAGGATGCCTCCTCTGCACTGGACAGACAGCTATAATATGCAACCGTTTGTTGGGTATCTCTATCGACTGCTCCGAGCATGCCTGCGCGCACAATACCGCCGCACTTCTTCCATTATTGTCGTAAGAGGCAAAGAAAAAAGCAACCGCCAGGCGAAATTTTTATGATGCTGGGGAAGGCAGGTGTGTTTTCCGCAGAAAATTTACTTCAAATGGGAGATGGGCAAAAGTCGCTGTTTTTCCCTGGCATAAATCCCAGCCGCTGGTACCAGTCTTTTAGCTCCTCCTGCCGGGCAATGATGCCGATATCGACCTTTTCGGCGCCGAGCTGTCGTGCGGTGTTCAGCGCAAACTCCACAAGAGCGCCGCCATACCCGCGGCGCCTGCAATCCGGCAAAACCGCCAGGCGCTCCAGATAACAGAGCGTGGGCCGTGCCTGCTCCAGCGCCACACATCCGCAACGCTTCCCTTCCGACTCGAGCATGTAATAGCGGACACCTTTATTCAGGGCAGTTTCAATCCACTCCGGGCGGCAGTTGGAGGGATGCCTGGGGCAGTTTTCAGAAGTGAGCCCGAAGGTTTTCGCTACATTCTGAAAGGAATGACGGATGATCCCTGTCAACTCAGACACATCCTGCGGCATAGCAGGCACAATCGTAAAAGCTAACCTGTTCTTTTGCATAAGCCCCCCATTCACCTGGAAATAAGGAGAATCCTATCCCAGCGAGGGACAAAAATCAACACCTTGCCATGTTGAGGAGTCCAGGCAACGACAAAGAGCAGTTCAGGCTCGCTCTACAGGTTTTGCAGAATATTGAGTTGTGCCTTGAGCGTCGACATCTCCGCCTCTTTGGAATCCAGCTCTTTTCTGGCGTTTGAGTCGGTGAGGGCTTGGGCATACAGGGAGGTGATCTTGAGCTGCAGCGTCTTAATCTGGTTTTCCAGGGTCGTCACCCTGATCGAATTGCTGCTCGAGGCCACGCTGGTTGAGGACGAGGTTTTACCGCCGACCACCAATGGGGAAATCAAACCTGTACCGGTATTCCGCGAAGTGTTCCTGATAGCGCCGGCTGCCCCAGCTGTGGCGTTCGTCGCCGTCGAGTTTTTCGGCGCTACGGTGGCTGTGGTCGTCGCGGGTGAAGTTCCGGTCTTGGATGTTGTCGATGTGCCGACTGCTGTTCCGGTTTTGCCTGGAGCGCTTCGAGCCGATTGCAGCAAGGCCAACGCCGTACTCGAAATCTGTACGGAATCAACCACATTCTGTAGGGTAGCCGTTCCCTGGCCGTTTCCCGTACCAAGTGAGACGAGATTGTTTTTATAGATGGATTGGGCTTGATAAAACGTGCTGCCGTTGAGCGATGAGATATTCACGGGCTTTCTCCCTGAGCTACAAGAGAAAATTTCCCGATGCGGTGTCCCTGGAAGGGAGTAGGCTGTCGCCGCACCTAAGCTGAGGTTCTCATATGAATACGATATGACCGCGACCAGTCGGAATCAAGGCCCCGCTTCTCTCCCCTGCTTGCTAAATTTCAAGATCAGGCCAATGAGCCATAGCACCGTAAAAGCGATATAGAGGCCAAGGCTGAATACGGGGTGCGGCAGCATGATCACCCTGCCGAGGGCAACCTGAAAAGCCTGGTGGAAAAAATCGAGCAATAACAGCTAAAGTCGCCGAGCTAAACCAGAGAGTGTAGGACAACATGAAGTCATAGGTCTGCTCTCTGCGCTCCTCGGCCAGCCAGTACGCTTTGTTGGGCAGGTTGAGCAACGACCTCGGGATTACCCTGATAATGAAGCCAAGACCGAGAAAAAACAGGGCGCAGCCCCCGATAACGGCGAGGTAGAGCGTCACAAATACCGATTTCGTCGACCAGGCGTCGGGCTTTCCGGACGGCCCGAAATGCGATGCCACCTTATCGGGCAACAGTGGATAATAGTGCAGTGCCTGAAACACACAAAGTGCCAATATAAAAAGAAATACTGCAAGTGATACTCTACGTGCCATCACGGACGATCCTTCGTGGGAGTACGTTGCAAGGGGCGCTATGCTCATGGCTCAGGGAGCCAGGCAGCCAGTTCGCCGAGCGCGGTTGAAGCCAGCAGGTACGGTTGCCCGAACGCCACCGCCCTCTTTTGTGTCTCTGCAAGCAAGGTGCGAGACGGCCATGACAGCACCTCATCGCCTGAAACGGGTTCATGCTCCGACACATAGCCCCACATATGTTCGATCGCGTTTCGCATGCCGCCCGGCGCTGGCGCTCCTCGCAATAATTCCACCAGATGCGCAGCGAGAGCATCGAAACACTCGCCCCCGGCGGCCACCCGGCGGCCGATCTCCTTATATTCTTTTTGGTGAACGGGCGAGCACGGAATACTTGTGGTGACTCCAGAGCTCGATGGGGTTGTGGGGAAGCGGGATGCGACCGGATTCCCGACCACTATACTTTTCCCGCAACAGTTCGTACTGCCTGCCCGGCTCATCGATAAACGGCGCCGGCCACGCCCCCGGATTGGACTGGAAATCAACCGGCGATCGATCCGTGTATCCGCGCAGGGCCATCTCGCAGGCCAGCAACCGATGCCGCTGCCCGAGCGCCCAGCCATGCCCCATCCAGCGCCGGGTCTCTGGATGCCGGGAATACCCCTTTTTGCCGTTAACGATAATCGAGACGATGCCATGCAACTCCCGATGCTCGCCGAGCAGGCTCTGCCGGTTGAGGTAACCGGGGTCGATATCCCATATTCTCATCCGCTCTCTGCCTTCGATATGGAAAATCCGGAGGAACCATTGTTCTCTATCGCTGATAGGCGGCCATGCCGCAATCGCGTTTGACCAGAAAGACCATAATACTCAGAAGCGAAAAAAGCATGAGCACAGGATGGAACATCCAGAGCAGAAGCGGGATCATAAAGTAATATCCGCGGATTCCAAGCGTAAAGTGAATACCTGAATTCACATACATCTTTGCCAGAAATTCCGCCGGCATCAGGGGTGTAACCTCCTGCAGTCGCTCCGCCGGCACGTTGATAATAAGCGACATGTTATGCAATTCTCTCGTGTGCCACAGAAAGTGAAAGAACGAGTAGAGCAGCATCACGATAATGAGCATGACCCGGAGCATCTCCAGATCGGGATTTCGGTTGGCGAGCAGGAATATCTTCTCCGCTTCGATCTTCCCGAGATCGAGACCGAATATGAAATTGAAGCCGCCGATGACCAAAATGATGGACGTCGAGGCCATAAAGGAGGAGATCATGATTTTGTTGCGAAAGGTCTGCACCACCAGAATAGGATTGGCCCCCATGCCGTAGGTTTCTATCCAGGCCTGGCGAACAGACTGTATGCGGGCGATGTAACACGTGCTGTTCCTGTCACAGAGGGCGCGGGAGATAAAAAAGCGGTAAACCCCCATGCTGATAATGAAAATACAGAGAGCCAGCAGATCAAAGGACGGAATGGCCTCCACCCTGGCTACCAGATGCTGCAAAATACCGGTCATAGCGTTCATAGTGCGTAAATACAATGTGGAAAGAGAAACAAAAACATGAACATTTTCTTATTGTTGTATGCCCTTTCCTCCCAACCTTCAAGTGGTTTTTGCAGGCTCGTCAATGGGCTCGTGGCCTGATCAACATCGCGGCCTCGGCGTCCCCAGGCAGACCGCGCTGCTCCAGGTACTTGGCGATCCGCGTTTTTTCCGCATCGCTTTTTTTCTGGGCCAGATCGCTTTTGGCGCTGATCGATTCGATCCGAACAGCGACAACCGCGCAGATCGCCACCGCCGGATCGTCGGGCGTTATTGCGGAAAAATCCGGATGCTTCTCATGGGAGGCCATCAGGGCGTTGAGCGCCGCCACTTTCTCGTCGGTTTTCTCGACGAGCTCCGCCCTGCCGCGAATGATGACCGAATGGTAGAACTGATGAACCTGGCAGGGAGGCCGCGTCGGATCAAATGCCAGATCCAGATAGGCAAGGGGGATATCCACTTCGAAACAAACCTTCGGATAGCGCCGAATATTATCGATTTTCTCCCCGCTCCTGGCGCAGTGAAAATAGACGCTCCCCTGATAGTAGACATAATTCAGCGGGGTAATGTAAGGGTAGCCGTCCCCGCCGAAAGTGGCCAGGCGGCCGATGGTGCACCTGGTGAGAACGGCCTCGATTGTATCGGAATCGGTTACTTCGCACTGACTTCTTTTCATTTTCTTTTTTTCTCCTGTACCTCACGCCGCTCTCAGATGGTGAAATGGAGGTTGTGGGCACATTCGTTTTGCCCACAACCGGCTCAGCCCACTCAAACCGCATCCGGTTCCTGCCAGAGAGCGAACAGCTCGCTAATCCCCTTTCTCGCCAGCCCCATCACGGCCACGAATTGCTCATCGGAAAAAGAGGCACCCTCCGCGGTGGACTGAATTTCAATCCACCTGCCCTCCCCGGTCATCACAAAATTGGCGTCGATTTCAGCCGCCGAATCCTCGCTGTAATCAAGATCAAGCACCGCGTTGCCGGCGACGATACCAGCCGAGATCGCTGCCACCGGCTGAATCTTGGGCAGAGTCGGCAACTTTCCGCGTGCTACCAGCTTTTTGAGGACATCGCGCACAGCCAGTGCGCCACCGGTGATGGAAGCGGTGCGGGTACCGCCATCGGCGTTGAGGACATCGCAATCGACACGCAGGGTCCGCTCGCCGATGCTGCGCAAATCTACCATCATACGCAGACTCCTGCCGATCAGTCGCTGGATTTCGTAGGTCCGGCCGGAACGGCCGGAAGTCTCGCGTCGATAACGCCCACCACCGGTAGCACAGGGCAACATGCCGTATTCAGCGGTAATCCATCCCTGCCCTCGCCCTTCGAGAAATGGCGGGACGCGCTCCTCAACGCTCACCCCGCAGATTACATGGGTATCGCCCATCCGAATAAGGATGGAACCGTCGGCATTCAACTGCACCCCTCTTTCAATGCTCACCGGCCTCAACGCCGCTGCATCTCTGTTATTCTTTCGATCCATAACTCTCCCTTTGATGAGCGGCCGTGGACAATGGCCGCCGTTTATTTGCATTGTGGTATGTTGCTAACGCAGTTTGATTGATATTTAACGAACAATGAACCGTGAACGTTCACTCCGGTGCGGGCCCGCTCTGCCGACCCCGAATTCCTGGTGATTCTTGACCAGATCGGTGCTGTGAACACATTCGCCATACTCCTGGAGAGTCCTCGCTGTTCCGAGATTAGGATTGCCCGCTCCATCCATTTATGTTAATTGGAAAATTTGCAGAGGGGTGAGTTGTCGGCGTTTTTCGGCAACGTCTTTGTCATGTATCACCATTTTCACGGAGAGGAGATCACCATATGAAAAAATGTATTATCGTGCTCGTGTTGCTTGCCCTGGTTGTACCCGCGGCTGCCATGGCAGCGGCAAAAAAAGATCCCCTGGCGGCATGGAAACCAAAATTCGATCCCAGCGGAGCGGAATATAGATATATTCTCTCCAATGTTTCGCACCCGGTTATCGAAGGCGTCGCGGTGGGCTACCGCATTCGAGACGCCGTCTGGGAAAAAACCCATGGTAAAATCTATGTGGATTTTCGCCCTCTTGCCCAACTCGGCGGCGAAAGGGATGTGATCAGCAAACTGAAGATCGGGGCGATTCAAGGCATGCTCTCCTCCTCGGTAGCGGCCGCCAACGTAGCCGATCGCCTGGGGGTGGTCAACCTGCCCTATGTGGTGGACACCTTCGATAAGGTGGAAAAATTCCGCAACACGCCCGAACTCTGGGAACCGTTTGCCAACTGCGCCAGATCGCAGGGAGTGGTGGTCGCCGACATCACCGGTTACGGCCCATACGGCTGGGCCACCACCACCCCGGTGCGCAGCATCGCCGATGCCAAGACCGTCAACTTCCGCATCGCCGAGGCTCCGGTCAACACCGACCTCTATAAAGCATGGGGCCTCAAATTCACCGTAATGCCCTGGCCGGACGTGCCCCAGGCCCTGCAGACCGGCGTCATCACCGGACTCGACCATACCGCCATTGTCTGCAATATCACCAAAAAATTCACCATTGCCCATTATTTCACCGAACTCAACTATGCCCAGGGCCTTTTCATCCACCTGGTCAATGTGCGTTGGCTCAACAAGCTGCCAAAAGACTTGCGGGAAACATTCCTCGATGTTATCAAAGAAGAGAGTAAAAAAACACGTGATTTGACTCGAAAGCAGTACCAAACGGAAGTGGCGAAAGCCAAGGCCTCCGGAGTCGAATTCATTAAACTGCCCGATGCGCAGATTCAGGAATTGAAAAAGGAAGCCGAGCCGGTTCTGAAAAAATGGGGTCAAAAGATAGGGCCGGATTACCTTGCCAAGGTACGTTCGGATCTCGGCAGCTAAAACCAGAGGTAACCGCGCCGTCCCCCCAAGAGGAGACGTCGTCGCCTGCCCGGCCGTTTTCAATGGATGAGAAGGGCCGAGGGGTGTTTTGATTACAAGGGTTGATGAAGAGTACTCTCATCGACCCTTTTTTCTTGTTGATACGTGCAGAGGTTGGGTATGTGGCTCAGACTTTTCAAGGCCGTTGACCGGGCATTCGTCTTCATCGAGGAGTGGTCGCTCTGCGGGGCCGTGGTTATCGCCCTGCTGACGGCGATGGCCAACGTCGTGCTGCGCAAGGCTACCAGCGATTACAGCCTCTACTGGTCAGACGAAGTGGTCCGCAAAGTCATCTATTTCACGACCTATATCGGCTCGGTTGCCGCCATCCGCAACCGCTCGCTGATCCGCATCGACGCCCTGCCGCAAATGCTGCCGGTGCTGCGAAAACCGCTCACCCTGCTCTCCCACCTGGCAGTGTTGCTCTTTTCCGTAATCATGGTCAAGCTCGGCATCGAGATGACCGTCATGATGTTCAATGACCAGTACGCCCTCACCTCGACGCTGCGGACTCCCTGAATGGATCTTTTACGCCGTCCTGCCCCTGATGGGGGTGATGATGTTTCTGCGCACCCTGATTGTCATGCGCGAAGACTGGCGCGGCGAAAACGACATCACCGGGGAGAAGGAGTAAGTCATGCATTCCGGTTATCTTATGATCTTCGCCCTGCTGCTCGGCTGCCTCGCCTCGACCATGCCGGTGTTCATGGCGCTTTTTTTCACCGGGCTGGTGGGCTTGGTATACGGGGCGGGCATCGACCCCCAGGTGGTGATCGAAGTGCTCTATCGCAGCATGGATAAGTTCGCCCTGGTGGTGGTGATGTTCTTCGTGCTCTGCGGCAATATCATGACCACCGGCTCGATCGTACAGAAGCTGATCAAGACGGCGAACGTGCTGGTCGGTTTTCTGCCCGGTGGTCTGGCCATGGCCGGCATCCTGGCCTGCGGGTTCTTCGGCGCCATCTCCGGCTCCACCGTCGCCACGGTGGTAGCCATCGGCAGTTTCATGATTCCCGCCCTGATCGAAAATCAATATGACGAGCGTTTCGCCGTGGGAGTGATGACCACCGCCCCGATTCTGGGGATCATTATCCCGCCTTCGATCGCCATGATCCTCTATTCGATGATCAGTAACGACCGACTCGAAGCCCTGTTTCTCACCGGCTTTATTCCCGGTGTGTTGATCATAGTGGCCATGAGCCTCTACACCTGGTTCGTCTGCCGGAAGATGGGCATGAAGCGGCACAAACGCCCTTCCCTGAAAGAAACCATCACGGTGCTGCGAGAAAGCTTCTGGGCGCTGATGCTGCCGGTAATCATCTTCGGCGGCATCTACTCCGGCCTGTTCACCGCCAATGAAGCCGCTGTCGTCGCCTGCTTTTACGCCTTTTTCGTGGAGATCGTCATCCACCGGGACATGAAAATCCGGGACATGAAAAAGGTTATCGTCTCCTCGGCCGTCACTTCCGCAACCCTCTTGGTGATCGTGGCCGGGGCGTCGGTCTTCGGCGAATACCTCACCTTCCAGCAGGTGCCCGGCAAGATCGCTTCAGTAGTGGTCGATAACATCAGCTCGCCCTGGGTCTTTCTGCTCGCCGTGAATATCCTGCTGCTCTTGGTCGGCATGTTCATGGACATCATCTCCGCAACGTTGATCCTCACCCCGATCTTCCTGCCGCTACTGAGCAAATTCGGCATCGATACCATGCACTTCGGCCTGCTGATGACCATCAACCTCGGCATCGGCTACTGCACCCCTCCGCTCGGGGTCAGCCTCTATATCACTGGCTCCGTGGTAGACCGCGACCTGCTCTATGTCTCCAAGGCCGTACTGCCCTTTATTCTCATCCAGATCGGCATCCTGCTGCTCCTCACCTACTGGCCCAGCCTGGTGCTGTTGCTGCCGCACCTTATCTACGGGCACTAGGAGCCTGTCGGATTATAGGCTTTTCTCTCAGAGCAATGTAAACTTGAAAAAATAACCGGAGCCTATAGCCTGTCTGATCGTGCCAAAATAGGATGCTGGTGAACGTTTACAAGAAGAGTGTTTACCTTTAAACCACAGGTGGTCATCGAAATATGAAATTCCTGAAAGAGTTTATATTTCTTGCAATTGCAAATAACTTACCAAGACTAACACTCTGCGACAGAATTCGTTATATCTTTCTCCGATGGGCTGGGATGAATATAAAGGGCAAATGCATACTATGGGGGCCTTTTACTATTAGGCCAATAGGTGGTGTGAAGAATATTGAAATAGGAGAAGGTACATTTATTAATTCAGACGTCAGATTTGGTGTACCAAAGGATAAAGTATCCATTGGAGCTCGAGTGCAAATTGGTCCACGAGTAATGTTTGAGACTAAAAACCATGGTCTGGTATATGAGCCCAATAAGGGACGCGGAGGCTGGACTAAACCAATCACTATTGAAGATGAAGTTTGGATAGGTGCCGGAAGCATAATTACTCAAGGTGTAACAATAGGCAAAGGTGCGGTTGTGGCGGCTGGTTCTGTAGTCACCAATGATGTGAGCTCAAATACAGTTGTTGGTGGAACACCAGCCAAGTTCATAAAGAACACCTTCGACTAGAAATATTTGCAATGCATTGAAACGTACAAGCCGCTGCAAGAGAAGTTCTGGCAAGCGTTTACCCTATCACCAGTCAACACCATATTGGACAATAGGACTTATTGCCGCCATGGGAAACAATATTGCTACAGAAAGATATGACATTAAATTGATACTAGTTTGCTCAATTCTGTGTCTGGCTATATTCATTATTGATTCCTATATTCCTCTCGGAGTGGCTGGAGGCGTTCCATATATTTTAGCCGTCCTAATCTCCTTTCGTGGTTATAGAAATAGTTTGCCCATTTACTTTGCGATTGCAGGATCGGCATTAACCATTGTTGGCATTTATTCGTCTCCCTCAGGTGGTGAAAGTGAATTATGGAAAATTCTAGCCAACCGATCAATCGCCTTGTTTGCCATTTGGGTAGTTGCTATTCTAGGCATTCAAAAAAGAAACCTATACAAGGAAAAAGAAAAAGGAGTACAAGGGATAAAGACACTAAGCGGTTTTCTTCCCATATGCGCATCATGTAAAAAAATAAGAGATGCTGAAGGTCATTGGATTCAAATTGAATCTTACATTACAGACCATTCTGAATCGAAATTCAGTCATGGCATTTGTCCTGATTGTGCAAAAAAACTTTGCTCAGATTTTGACGATTATCGTGACAAAAGAAACACATAATCGGGCACGGTGAATTTGTCGAGTACGACATATGCTGTAATAACAGATTGTTAATAGCGATTTTGATTGACTCTGCATACTAAGTTGCCGTATCCATGTATTCTATCTTGTCAACTGTTTGATTTTACGTAATGCAGGTTGCTGGATTCATTTGTATGGGGCTAAATTTGCGGATTTAACCGACAACGGAAATACAACCACATAGGCGGCAGGATAAATTTACCCTGCATAATCGGGTAGCCGAATCATGGCCAGGTCGCAAGCACCTGCCGCGCAGCCCCGAGAATCTCCGATATGACCCCGACGCCGCCGAAACGAAGTGCCAGGGGCAACACAGCGGCCACTTCGAGCAGGGCCTCGTCGCGCCGCCGCCCCGACGCCGACCGCAGGCATCGCTGCCACACCCGACGCGCCATGGCGGCATCGTCGTCCGGCAGGGCCATGACCGCCGCGCGCAGACCCTTGCAGCGCTCGATGAGATCCGCCAGCGACTCCACCTCCTCGATGCCCCGATCTCCCTCTCCCAGGGCCACCAACCGGGTTGCCAGAGAGATTCTAGCCGAACTAGCCTCACGGTCCGAGATGCCCGGGCACAGCAATACGTGCATCACGGCCTCGACATCGAGCCAGGGTGCAATTGCCGCAACAACCGGTCCGCTATGGGTGCTGCCGGCCTTTTCTGCGACAACAATCGCCTCGGCGATGCACCCACACTCTGCAAGACGGGCCGCCACAGCCGCGTAGATCGGCTCGGTCCAATAGTCGCACGGGAGGTCGCGCACCGCCTCCGCGGCACGTATCACCTCATCGGTATTGGTGAGCATCGGAGCCAGGCCGGCTAGCGCCCCTCCTCGCACGGCCGCATCCGAGAAGTTCAGCACCTGCGGGAGCAGGACCCCAGGCGACGCGATGCGGCCCCAGCGCTGAACGATAGCGCACATGGTCTCGGCCCGTTCCTTCTCCTCCTTCAGCCCGCTTGCGATAGCGACCGCCGCCTCGATGGATTCCGGCCCGAGCACGGTGGCGAGTGCTTTCAGCGCCTCGGCGCGGTAGCCTGTTAGCAGGCTATCATCGAAGGTCCGCAGGGCGTCCTCGATCAGCGGTCCGCGCTGTATTTCAGGGAGCATGGCGGCGAGCGCCGCGAGCAGTTCAACGCGACCCTTGGCATGCAGGTGGTTGACATGGCGACGGGCCTCTTCCACATGGCCACAAGCGCCCAGTCGCCGTCGCAGGGCTATTTCCGCTTTCTCCAGCTCGTCGGTGCTGAAGCCGCCACGCCTTCGTTGCCGCTCTGCCGCCACTAAAGCCAGCGCACAGCGCAGCGCCGGCTCTCCCAGCTGGCCAGCCACGTCCCGCAGCAGCCAGTACACCGGAAAACCGCCCTTTTCGAGGCGCACGTCGAAGCGGGCCAGCACCTCGGACTGGCGGACATCACGCATCTCCTCCGGCAAAGCCGCGGCGACGGTGAGAAAGCACTGGTCACGGAGAAAAGGATCCTCAACTTCCTCCACCATCGCCATGGCGGCCTCTGGCCCCTTGGCAGCGACGAGGCGCGGCAGGAGCGCAAGCACGGCTCGTTCGCTCTTCAGATCCCAGACCGGCTCGCCGTAGGGCGTCGTGCTCCGGGATGCATTGTGAAGATCCACAGCGGCCTGCCATGCCTCCCCCGAATGCGCTGAGATCATATCAGGCGCCATAGCCTCAAGACAGCGTGCTCGCCAGGTTCGGTCCTCAATCGCATGCAGCGTTTAAGGGCCATAGCACCGCCCCCGCCCCGCATTTGCAGCACCGCACACTCCATCTGCAGTCGCCATTGCACTTCGGCCCCATCGCGAACTCGACGCAACAGCGACAAGGCGCGCTCAGTCAACCCATGGCGGGCAAGAGCTCCTGCCAAGGCGCCTGCCGCGCGCCGCCACCCTTTGCGGTCCGGCAGCGCCTCGGCGATAGTCATGGCTTCGTCAATCGACTCGGCCGGCAAGTCTTGCGCCACTGCCTCCAGCGCCTCGGGACGGAAGTGCTCACGACCGATGTCGCGCACCGCCTGCAAGGCCTCGTTCACAAATCCCGCACGCACCAGATGGGGGAGCAGAGCGATAACCGCCTGCGAGCCGTCGTAGCTGTCCAACCCCCTGGTGGCAAGCGCCAAAGCCGGAGCGGCCCCTAGCAGTGGCACGGCCCGGGCGGCGAGTGCGCCCAGGGCGACGCGTTGGTCATGGGTCTCCTTCATATGCCTGGCGACTTCGACGGCGCGTTCGAGCAAAACCTCGTCGCCAAATGCTGGAGCCAAGGCAGCGAGGATTTCACCGTCCATCATCGTGCCCCCGCTTATCCGTTGCAGGGCGGCGAGCAGCGCGTCATTCCGGTGTTCGGTCGGTACATGCGGGAGAAGGCGGGTCAGCACTTTGGCGTTTTCAGGATCAGGCCAGTCGACCAGGGCGGCAAGCGCATCGTCGGCGCCCCCGACCGACACCGCATCGCGCTGGGCCGATGGCAAACTCTCCACCATATCCGCCAGACAGGCGGCGCGCTCATGCCGTATGTCGATCTCACCCGCCCAAGCCAGGGCGCGAGCGGGGTCGCCACCTGCCAAGAGAGAAGCGACCAGAGACCGCAAAAGCCGCGCCTGCGCCCATCCGCTCCTAAACAGCGTCTCGCAACGGCGTCGAAGTTCGTCCGCGCATTCAAGGCTCGCGTAGCGCAGAATTTCGGCAAGCGCCTCCACATGCCAGTCCATTCCTAAAACGCGATTACCATCCCGTCGCTCTTTTACTTCCCTTCGGCGCTTCTCGTCCTCAGCGAGTTTCATCGCCTCCTCAATGGCCCGTTTCGTCATCAACTTATCCAGATGCGGGACAATGGCAACCAGCAGCCTTGCACGGGTCTCGGCGTCACCCTCTGCCCCAACCTGCGCAAACGCCTCCTCCGGATGCCCCAGCCGGGCCAGGCCTGCCACCAGGGGAGCCAACACCTGCCCATATCGCCGAGCCGTGGCCATCCCTCGCGCGTATTCGATTGCCTTGCGCACGGCTGCAATATCTGCGGTCACGCGGACGATTTTATCCAGAACCAGCAATGCCTGCTCCCGGTCCGGCATTTGCCGCATTGCCTTGAAAGCGACCTCGGTGTTCCAAACGCCCTGTTGAACGAGGGCGCCGATGAGTTCAGGCGGCAAGTTCGAGGAGAGGCTGCACACCGTTGCGGCGGACAGGGCGCACCGCACTTCGCGGCCCGGCGCAGGCGGAGCTTCCCGCGCCGCGCCCCAGGCCTGCTCCACGTCGTCGAGGAAGAGCGTACCGCTTGGATCGGCCTCGAGCTGGGCGTCGAACCAGTCGCGCCGCCCAATCAGTGCAAAAAGCTCATCGATGCGGTGAGCGCGCCGCAGGTGCCTGGCGAGATAGCGTTGTCGATACTCCGCGTGCGCGGGTGGCCAGCGGCCTTCGAGGTAGGTTGTTGCGAGCTGGCCATGAAAACCCGGTAGATCCAACTCGGGCTTGCTTTCAAGAAAGTCCGCGAACGACTTGTGCACGATGCACCATCTCTCGGATCCCGCCGTCCCCGCAGCGACCAGGAACCGGCGCCAGGGGCGCAACACCCGTGCCTGGATCTCATCGCACCTGCGTCCGGAATGGAAGGCGAGCCAGTCCACGCCGACCGGCTCGGCCGCAACACCCAAAAGCGCAAGGACCGGGCGATAGAGCCCGCTCCAGACCTCCCAGGCGTTGGCCGCGGCCTGGTCAAGGCCCATGCGCCCCCAGAACTGTTCGTAATACCGCTCGAGACCACCAGGCAGGTGGTTGGGGACGAAGGGGCGGTAGCCGATCTCACCCTCCATGATGTCGGCGATAACATATTCCGCGTACTTGAAGTTGCCCCGGGCCGCCTCCGCCAGCAGGCGCACGAAGCCTTCGGGCGTGACGGGCGGCAAGGCCTGGCTGCAGGCGAAGACGATCTCTGGCCTTTCAGCCTGGCCCCTGAGATAGGCTTCCATGTCGGCACGCTGCATGGGATCGTCGGCCCTGATCACCATTTCCCGCAGGGGCGTGCCGGGCTGGCTGACCAACCGCAGGTGTGTCGGCCGTTGCGTGGCCAGGATGAACGCGTTGGCCGGCAGGGCCGGCGGCAGCAAGAGCGGATTGCGCCCACCGGTAAGATCGTCCGCCTCGTCCAGGCCGTCCACGACCACCCACAGGGGCAATCCCGCTTCGGCAGCCTTATCGGCGGCTTCGGCGAGCAGGCGGGTGAAGTGATGGGAGTTCTCCCCGGCGCGGGGTGGCAGATGATCGTGAGGCAGGTCGTAGCGCTGGATCAGATCCGCGCAGAGATGTTCCAGGCATTGATGCGGGCGGGTCAGATTGCCGGCCACGCTACAGAAAAAGGCCGGCGTGTCCAATCTGGCGGCAACCGCGGCGGCCAGCGCCGTCTTGCCCAGTCCGGCATCGGCGACGATTACGAGATAGCCGCAGCAATGTTTATGTGCCAGCTCTTCCATGGCGGCGAAGACCGACTCGCGCCCGACAAAATTCCGCAATGCCTCGGCGATGAGCGGGCGGAATTCCAGCATAAAGTCCGCAAGGAGCGGATAGCCGACCGTCGCCTGGGTGCGCATGGCATCAAAGAGCCAGCGGTGCAGGTCGATCGCCACCTGTTTGGCAAGCTCATCCGGATTGCCGAAATGCGCGCGCAGCAGATGATTGACGCGGACCGCTTCTTTGAACGCCTCGAGCTGCTCGGCTTTGCCAGGCTCGGCATCACGCTGATCCGTACCAATGACCGCTTCGTCTTTAAGGTAAATAAGGCAATGCAGCCTGCGCTCCCGGGCGCGGCGGTACTCGTCGTGGGTGATGCCCGACCCGTAGCGTCCGCCGAGGATACCGATGTAGAGGTCGGAGCGGTCCACCTCGGCAAGAGACGCCTCTCGCGTGGTCTCGTCCCGACTGCCGAAGTGCTCCATTCCGCCAAACTTGGTCTCACGGAAATCCGGCGAGCACCTCCTCGACCTTTTCCCGCTCCGGCCGCAGGTCGAGCCAGGTGGAGCTGACAAAGACGTGAACTGTCGACTTCATTGGCTTTGCTTGAAGACAACCGGAATATTCAACGTGGTAAACCTCCGAAATAGAAATGAGCACCGGTGCACAGCACCACCGATTGGCAATCGACCGCTAAATCAGTATCATTAGCGTATATAATCCTTTCACGATGCTCCCCTTACGTCCAGGAGAAGATACCTATGGAGCCCAAAATCCTCATTCCAGTGGATGACTCAGCTACCGCCGTCCGCACCGTCGAAGCCATTATCGCTCAACGCAAGCGCTTTCCGCGCACCTTGACCGTGCTGCACGTCATCAACCAGGAGCAGCTGGCCTATCGGATGATTCCCGACTTTCAGCTCGACATGATCAAGGAAAACGCCCGCAAGGCGGGAAAGCACCTGCTGGAAAAATTTTGCGGCATGTTGCAGGAGGTGGGATTTGTCTGCGAGAAGATGCTGGTTACCGGCGATCCGCGCCACACGATTATCGAGATCGCCAACAAGCAGGACTTTCAGTTGGTGGTTATCGGTCGCCATGAGGGCGGCGGCGAGATCAGGGACGTCCTTTTCGGCTCGGTCGCCAACCATGTGCTGCACAATGTACGCTGTCCCGTTCTGCTGTTCTGAGGGTGGAAAAGCATACGCCACTGCCTGGCAGGGAGACACAAGCTCCTCAACACTTCTTCGTCTCCCTGCCTTGAGTACAAAACCTCCGATACGCGGTATTTCCCGGCTCTACAGCCCGAATTTGCCGGTATCTATCCATTCGTTTTTCAACAAAGTCCACCAATCGGTAGCCAACCCTTTCAGGACATACTCATAGGGTAGCCATCCATATCCCTGGTCACCCCAGCCGGTTCCCCATGAATTACGGATTTTCAGGGCTCCGGTCGTTTTCTGTGAGGAAGCCGTGTTGGCGATTTCCATGCTGTCATCATAACCGACGGCAACAATGGCGTGGCCGCCCACGGTCTGGTCTCCCGTGCCCGGATAGGGGATTTTCCCGGTTTTCGCCGCCTGCTCGATGGAGCCGTACACCGTAAAGCCGAACATGGACGGCAGGCCGGCAGCGAGGTTCGCCTTGATTTGCTGGAGCAGCTGCTTTTTCGGTACATCGGGCGGATCGATCCGGAAATACTGCAATGCCTGGTAATTCTGAGCGAAGGCAAAGCAAAAAGCGGACGGCTCTTTTTCAAAATCGGCGATGTTGTACGGCCAGAATTCCTCCGGCGGAGCGCCGAATAGCACCATCGCCGCCATGGTCGATCTCAGATAAGCACCCGAGTCTCCTGTCGAATGAATAAGAGTACGAGTGACTTTGTAAATAAAAAGTCGTGAAGCATCGATGTAATTCCCATTCGCGCGCCGTTCGTAGTATTCAATCATGCCAGCCGCGGCATTGGCGGTGCACGAACCGAGCTGCCCCTGATTTTCAATGGGCGAACACCATTTGCTCAGGTCCACCTTGGCGGGCAGAGTCTGCTCATATGCCCTGAACACGCCCATCTGACTGACCATGTCCTTAATGGGTTTATGGCCGAGCTTTTTGAGCCGCGAGGGGAGCTCGGTGTGTTCCTGGGTAAAATCCCTGAAATCCGGGTAATCCGGAATCCATCCCATACCGTAATCAATACCTATTTTCAAAGTCATGTCATACCTCCTTTAGTATTCTCCCTTCCCCACCAGGTGGTACGGATGTACCTTTTCGTTAAAGTTAATGGACAAGAATCACGACCTCGAAATGGTCGACAGCTTTGTCCACCGGCTCCCAGCTTTTTTTGAGCACGAACCGGAGGGGAGCGCTGCCGGACGCACGGGCCTTGAAAACAAACGTTCGCATGCCGCCGGCACCCAAAAGGCCGGTTTGGGCCGCCGAGAAATCCGAGGAAAGCGGGGTGAGGATCGTCGTATCAGGTGACACATTTTCCCAGCGATATCCCGTGCTGGGATTTTCCGGCAAGTGGATGACGACATCCTGATCCGGTGCAACCTGGTACTCC
>CAVUXQ010000021.1:187500-287897 GCA_963745265.1 uncultured delta proteobacterium | reverse complement strand
ACGATGTCGCTTTAAATATATGTTTCCACTTCAGTTTTGTGGAAACCCGGTGTTCGCCGCCGGCATCCTCGGGAGGCATGCTGCCGTTGCGCTGATGACGGGGTGTGAAGCCCTCCTGACAATGTACCGAGGATCTTCGAAGTTGGAAGGTCGGGACAGAAAGCGTGAGTGGACTGTTCTTCTGGAAGCCTCATCTGGATAAGGGCTAGGATTGACCGATATGGTCAGCATATGTCAACACTTGCAGTATCGTAAATAGTAACAAGCCAAAGAGTGCTGATAGGCTTGGACCAAACGGTGAGCGGCCAGGTCGGAAGTTTATAACGTGCGCCCGACGCGGATGTTGTGCCGCCGGTATACGGAGTGGACCTAAGTCGGTTAACAGTATTTACTGCGGAACGTGGTAAGCTCGTAACATCGCCTACACAGCTGCACCAGTAGGCAAGCCCACAACCGCAAGGCAGGCCGATGGTGTTGCGGGTGCAAGACGCCTTACCAAGCGAATGCCCTTCTGTAATGGTGGGGATACGGAGTTATCTCCGGCCCGAAAGGGAGCTGAATTTTGGCGGGTGCTCAATCGTCAGAGAATCTCGAAGAACCTTTTCATGGGAGAATCGCAAATGACGGTCGCTATGACTGGTGCACTTCCAAGCTTCGCCTGTCAATGGGACATCATTGACTGGGATGTAGTACGAAAGGAAGTTAAAAGGCTTCAGATGCGTATCGCGAAGGCGGTCAAACAGCAGCGACGGCACAAGGTGAGGGCCTTGCAATGGCTTCTCACTCACTCCTGGTCTGCTAAATTATTGGCAGTAAAACGGGTGTCCACCAACAAGGGCGCCCGCACTCCTGGAATCGACGGCGTCGTTTGGCGTGACTCGGAATCCAGGATGCAAGGGGCGCTTGCCTTGCGACGGCGAGGCTATCGTGCCCAACCTCTACGACGTATTCTCATCCCAAAGAAAAGTCATGGTAAACGTCCCTTAGGCATTCCGGTAATGGCCGACAGAGCACAGCAGGCGTTGTATTTGCTGGCCCTCGAGCCGATTGCCGAATTGCTTGCCGACAAGAACTCTTATGGGTTCCGACTATATAGGGCCTGCCGTGATGCCATCGGCCAGTGCTTTTGCGCGCTTGCCAAACGGTACTCTGCGAGATGGATCTTAGAAGGTGACATTAAAGCCTGTTTTGATGGAATCAGTCACGACTGGCTGCGTAAGAATATCCCCATGGATAGGAAGATGCTCGATCAGTGGCTCTCTTGCGGTTACATGCAGGAGAATGAACTCTTTCCCACCACAGCAGGCACGCCACAGGGTGGCATCATTTCTCCAACTTTGGCCAATATGGCCCTCGATGGCCTGGAAGGCGTTATACTGGCGGCTGCCGCAGGCAGAGGCCGCAAGGTCAACTTTGTCCGTTATGCCGATGATTTTATCGTCACCGCAGCGAACAAGGAGTTGTTGGAGGAAAAAGTCGTCCCGGTAATCGAAGCTTTTCTTGCCGAACGAGGACTCGTCCTCTCCGAAGAGAAAACCCACATTACCAAAATTGATGATGGCTTTGATTTTCTCAGCCAAAACCTGCGGAAATTTGGCAATAAGATGAAAATCACGCCAGCCAAAGACGCTGTCATGCGTTGCACGGCGAATCTGCGGCAAACCATCAAAGCACATAACGGCAAGAGTGAGGTGGACCTGATCAAAGCGCTCAACTCCCGAATGGTCGGTTGGGCCATGTATCATCGTTACATCCAGTCCGCCGAAGCCTTCTACAAGATAGATTACTTCGTATTCAAAGCTCTGAAACGCTGGATGCGGCGACGACATCCGAATAAAAGCGTGAAATGGCTAAAGAGGAAATATATCCGACCTACCAAAAAACGGGACTGGAATTTCTCGGCTCGTTACAAGGATGCTACGGGCAAAACAGTTGTCCTGTATCTCCAACGTATGGTAGACATAGCCAGAGTACGGTATATAAAAATCAAAGGAGAAGCAACCCCTTATGATCCGAAATACTGGCAATACTTTGCTATGCGGAACAAGGCGACAAATATACGCCTTGTCTGACCAATAATTCAACGACCGCCGGACTCCTCAACACGAGTCTTATGAGTGCTTGAGCCGTATGCGGGGAAACTCGCTCGTGCGGTTCTGAGGAGGGGCGGGAGTTGCGAGACTCCCGTCCTATCCGGTCGATAAGAAAAAATTAAATGCCAAGCGAAATACTCTCATCGAAAGATATTGCTCCTGGAGAAATCTATGAGGATGTATTCTTTCACCCATGTTTATGTATAGAAGTTACTGAATATGAAATATGGGGTATTTAACTAGTAGACGGTTCTCATCCAAGAACAATTGATATCCAAAATTCAATGCTAAGAAAATTGACTACAGAAGAGGCATGGGTGTGGAAAGTTAAGGGACCACAAGATCTCGAAAAATTAGGAATCGTTTTAGAAAAAAATCAAAAATGGTGGAAAATATAAAAGATATCATAAATGGGAAAAAACTATTTTGAAGATAGAACGACATTTGAAAAAAGATTCTGCGAAAAATGCTGTTCAGAAGAGCTGCATCGTATTCTAAGCCGTTGGGGTGTGGCTCCGAGAATTGGCCGAAGACAAAAAATACCACCAGAAAAATGGAACTACGAAAGAGAAATAGTAGCTCACTGTGGTAAATGTTACCCTTATGCAATTCCAGAAAAATATAAATAATTTCGATAACAAATCATTGTACCGGAAGCCGCAAACAGCGCGGCTTTCGGTGAATTCACCGTTAGCACCAAAACAAATGAATACCCCCGATTGCATAAAAAAGAGATTATTTTCAAAAATCAATTTATATTTGATTTTGATGGTTTATTTATTTTCAGCAACATATCTGTCTAACCAAGTATTAAGTGAAGGCAATCTAGCAGCACCTGATATAATTTCAAAAATTGTTCTTCTATTGTTAGTGATACTTGTCGCATCACCAGCATTTGCAATTGGAAGCCTGATAATGAAATTAAGGCTTCAACATTTGATAGAAACACAAGATATTTATGAGTTTATTATGCCAACCAAAGGAAGTATTGGAAATCCAGACTTAAGCATTTATATGGGTAGCAAGACAAAAACTATATGGAGAATCTTTATTGGAGTTTTAATCATATCATTGGTGATTGTATTTGCATTTTCCATCGGAAATGAAACTCTATAAATGGCTAAATTATCAATATATATTTGCCAACAATCACATTGATAGGGACGCCAATATCACCAGTTTATCGAACCATTATTATCAATTCATATTGATTAGAGTAGTCAAGTTGGTTGCTTTCATAAGTTGGTTACTTCTATTATTGGCGACCCTCATGTAAACGTTATACTAAATTAAATATGAGACACTCATATATACATATAGTTTGGGAAGGACCATATAGCTTTGATTCTATAAAGAATCTTAATAATAAATACCATTACATAGGGCTTTACCAAGTATATGGGCAACACGCCTTGTACGGCCATTCGGTGCTAATGTATATTGGAAAAGTTGAAAACCAGACATTTAATACAAGGATAACGCAAGAAGACTGGAACTACTGGCATGATGACAGTAATAATATAGAAATCTATGTTGGTAGAATAGCAGATGAAGTGGATGTTGAGTTTGAGGATGTCAGAAAAAGAATCAATATTTCTGAAAAACTGCTAATATTTGCTCATAGCCCTGTCTGCAATACCTCTAACTCCAAAGGAGTTTATGAGAGTATAGATATCAATTGGCATGTGTTGAATTGGGGCAAAAAGCGAGATCTGTTCCCTGAAGTAAGTGCCATGATGTTTTCAGTTCATAACAAGTACATTGATAACTATAAAATAGTAAAAATAGCATAAGAAGTCGTTTCACACGTTCGCTGCGATCACTCGGACTCGCTGAAGCTCGCCGGTGAAATAACCGTTGTTCGCGACACCATGTCGCTTTAAATATATGTTTTCCTATTATGTATTAGTAGAAACCCGGTGTTCCGCCACCGGCATCCCAAGGAGGCATGCTGCCGTTGCGCTGATGACGGGGTGTGAAGCTCTCCTGACAATGTACTGAGGATCTTCGAAGTTGGAAGGTCGGGACAGGAAGCGTAAGTGGACTGTTCTCCTAGAAGCCTCGTCCGGGTTGGGGCTAGGATTGACTGATATGGTCAGCATATGCAAACACCTGCAGTATCGTAAATAGTAACAAGGCAAAGAGTGCTGATAGGCTTGCACCAAACGGTGAGCGGCCAGGTCGGGAGTTTATAACGTGTGCCCGACGCGGATGTTGTGCCGCCGGTATACGGAGTGGACCTAAGTCGGTTAACAGTATTTACTGCGGAACGTGGTAAGCTCGTAACATCGCCTACACAGCTGCACCAGCAGGCAAGCTCAACCGCAAGGCAGGCCGATGGTGTTGCGGGTGCAAGACGCCTTACCAAGCGAAGGCCCTTCTGTAATGGGAGGGATACGGAGTTATCTCCAACGTATGGTAGACATAGCCAGAGTACGGTATATAAAAATCAAAGGAGAAGCCACCCCTTAGATCCGAAATACTGGCAATACTTTGCTATGGGGAACAAGGCGACAAATATACGCCTTGTCTGACCAATAATTTAACGACCGCCGGACTCCTCAACACGGAGTCTTATGAGTGCTTGAGCCGTTTGCGAGGGAAACTCGCTCGTGCGGTTCTTAGGAGGGGCGGGAGTTGCGAGACTCCCGTCCTATCCGGTGCTACAAACGAGGAGATTGGATGATGCAATGTCTTATGGATCATATAGTTTTGAATGTAGAAAACGACGAGGAAATGCTCGAATTCTACTCAAAAGTGCTAATGCTAGAGACTGAACGCACAGAAGAATACCTGCAAGGACAAGTGCCGTTTCCTTCAGTGAGATTAAATCCAGACACAATCATAGATCTGTTTCCGAAAAAAATGTGGCAGACAACAGGCGATGATAGGCTGGGGCGCAAGCATTTGAATCATTTCTGCATTTCGCTTAGCAAGGAGGTGTGGAAGAGACTTTTTGAACGTCTTAGAGGACAATAATATTGAAATAGACGAAGGGCCTGTTCTCCGTTGGGGTGCGCATGGTAGCGGGACTTCCATTTATTTTCGAGATCCAGAAGATAATCTAATCGAAGCACGTTATTACGAGGGACATAATAGCTCAGAAAAATGTTTGCTTGGAACATAGACGATATATCCTGTGTTTCTAATCCATTACGTGAATGATCCTTGCATAACCACTGCGTGGACAGCGGACCGGGAAAACGATGTTATTTTTTACATTAACAGAGTCATCATAAAACTTGTCATTTGAGTCTACCGTATTCGTTTTCCCGGCCGGTCACTCAGAACGTTATCGATAAGAATAATGATATGCCAAGCGAAATACTCTCATCGAAATATATTACACCCGGAGAAATCTATGAAGATGTATTCTTTCACCCATGCTTATGTATAGAAGTCACTGAATATGAAATATGGGGTATTTCACTGGTAGACGGTTCCATCCGAGAACAATTGATACCCAAATTTAAATGCCAAGGAAATTGACTACAGAAGAGGCATGGGTGAGGAAAATCGTAAGCGTTCACCAGCACCCCATCTGGGCACAGGCTCACGCTTACAACGCCTTGGCTTGTGAAGCTCTGGGTTTGCCCGGCGAACGGTTACCAACGCCCCTCTTGATATGATGTCGGACTAACTGCTACTCTTGCCATATCTTTTTACCTGGAGGCGCTCGAGATATTTTGCCACAGCCAACAAAACGATATTCCAAGAATACCAACTCTCGGATAGCCAAAATATCACGTCAAAGAGCAGTTTTCGGCTGGAAACTACGGAGAGCGATCTGGCTACTCCCTGCAGTTTTGCTTTTTGCTACTTTTAGTCAGGCGGGTTTACAGCAGCCCGGACACCCGGTCCCAAGCGTTTTTATCATACCCATTTCCGGCGAGATCGATCCGGCCATGGCGGCATTTTTACAACACGCCCTGCGCAATATTCCCGACACATCAGATACCACCGTTGTGGTGAAAATGGACACCTTCGGCGGACGGGTTGATTCGGCGCTGGAGATGGTCGACAGCCTGACCAATTTGCAAAATGCACATACCATTGCCTTTGTAACCAACAAAGCCATCTCGGCTGGAGCCCTTATCTCCCTGGCCTGCAACCAGCTGGTAATGAAATACCATACCACCATAGGCGATTGCGCACCGATCACCTATTCCGGCGGAGGACCTAAAATGATGGGGGAAAAATTTCAGGCTCCTTTACGCGCCAAGTTCAGGGCTCTGGCCAGAAGAAACAACTATCCGCCCGTGTTGGCCGAGGCCATGGTCACCGCCGAAATGGAGGTGTATCGAATTCAATTCGCCAACACGACGGTATACATGGATAGTCGGCAATATAATGACTTGACTTCGAAACGCAAAAAACAGATCACCTCCAAAAAAACCGTCGTGGCCAAAGGCGAGTTGTTGACCATGGATGACAGCGAGGCCCATGACCTCGGCTTTTCAACGATGAGTGTCGCTAATTTGGGTGAGATGCTCAATAAAATGGGGTTAAGCGATCATCCTCTCACTCACATCGAGAAAAGCTGGTCCGAAACCCTGGTGACATATATCGGCAAGTTCGCCCCCATCCTGATTCTGATAGGTCTGGGCGCCCTTTATACCGAAATTCAAGCCCCCGGTTTCGGTGTCCCCGGCATTATCGGGATCCTTTGCCTGGCCCTGGTTTTCTTTAACCAGTACCTGGTCGGCCTGGCCGACTATACGGAATTGCTGATCCTCGTTGCCGGCCTGATTTGTATAGGATTTGAAATCTTTGTCCTACCCGGATTTGGGGTTGCCGGTATCGCCGGTATCGTGTTGATTACCGTAGGTCTGCTGCTGAGTTTTCAGGATTTTGTTCTCCCAGATCCCAATTTGCCATGGCAAAAAGCCCTTCTGGTCAACAACCTGCTGAAGATAATCAGCGCTACGGTGGGGGCTTTCTTGTTGGCGCTGTTGCTCTTGCGCTATATTTTGCCCAAATTATCCAGAGCAAGCAGTGGTCCGTATCTCAAGGCCAATCTAGCAGATGCTCGAGTTGACTTGTCCGAAAAAATAGATCTGCAGCCGGGCCGGACAGGCATAGCCCTGACTCTATTGCGCCCGTCTGGTAAGGCATCCATCGACGGCGAACCTTATGATGTCGTCACCCAGGGAGAATTCATAGCCAAAGGCGAGAGAATTAGAGTGCTCAGGATACGAGGCACCAAAATCGTTGTTGCAGGGACTAAAGCGGATGACTAAGATATTTTTATTGCCCGTAATCCTCCAATTACTCGGCATCCTGGTAACCATCGCCGAAATTATCCTTCCTTCGGCGGGCATCCTCTCCATCATGGCCACTTGCCTGTTTGGCTATTCGCTTTATCTCGTTTATACCGAAATATCACCGCTGGCGGGCACCGTCTTTGTTCTGGCCGATATACTGATTATCCCTGTTTTGATCTACACGGGCCTCAAATTTCTGGCCAGATCCCCGGCTACCCTGAACACCATCCTGTCAAGCAAGGATGGTGTAACCTCCCAATCCTCGGACCAGCAGCAATACCTGGGCTGCCAAGGCTACGCTATAACCGATTTGCGACCTTCCGGAGCGGCACATATCAATGACGAACGGCTCGATGTGGTCACCCGCGGCGAATATATAGAAAAGCAAACCGAAATCACTGTCATTGCCGTAAAGGGCAATCAGATCATCGTGAAAAGAAAAGAAGACGACATAACACCGTCAGGAGATTAACTATGCAAATAAACATGATTTTTCTCATCGTAATCGGCATAGCCGCACTTGTGCTGCTGTTTTTCGTCGGCTCTGCCATCTCGCTTTGGGTGCAGGCCCTGGTCTCCGGAGCGCACGTCGGGCTTTTAAACATTGTCTTCATGCGATTTCGTAAAGTACCGCCCAAACTTATCGTCACTTCCAAAATTATGGCCGTTAAAGCCGGCCTGGATTTTTCAACCGATGCCCTCGAGTCACATTATCTGGCCGGGGGCAACGTATCCAGGGTTGTGCAGGCATTGATTGCTGCCGATAAAGCCAATATGGAGTTGGAATTCAATCGAGCCGCCGCCATCGATCTTGCCGGCCGCGATGTACTCGAAGCCGTGCAGATGAGTGTTAATCCCAAAGTCATCGAGACTCCATTGGTGGCTGCCATGGCCAAGGACGGCATCCAGCTTAAAGCCATTTCCAGGGTTACCGTTCGCGCCAATATCGACCGACTCGTAGGTGGTGCCGGCGAAGAAACCATCCTGGCCAGGGTTGGCGAGGGTATCGTCACCACTATCGGCTCTGCCGACACCCACAAATTGGTCCTCGAAAACCCCGATATGATCTCGAAACGCGTTCTGGAAAAAGGACTGGATGCCGGTACGGCTTATGAAATCCTGTCCATCGATATAGCCGATGTGGATGTCGGCAAGAATATCGGCGCCGAACTGGAAACAGACCGGGCCGAGGCGGATAAAAAGATCGCCCAGGCCAAGGCCGAGGAACGCCGCGCCATGGCCTTTGCCGTGGAACAGGAGATGAAGGCCAAGGTCGAGGAAATGCGCGCGAAGGTAGTAGAGGCAGAAGCCAAGGTGCCCCTGGCGATGGCCTAGGCCTTTAAACAGGGCAATCTGGGCGTGATGGATTATTACCGTATGAAAAATATCGAGGCGGACACCCAAATGAGAGACAAGATTGGCGAACCGGACGATAAAACCAAATAGGACAACGGATTATGAAAGATCTTATTCCGGTAATCGTTTTTTTCATGATTGTCGCCCTATCAATCCTTGGCAAAATAAAAAAATTGAGACGCCGCAGGAACCAAGCCGACCAGGAGAGTGGCTTGCTGGACATCCTGAAAAAGCGGATCGCAGAATCACTGACCGATGGCAGCCAATCCGATTACGACAATGACGGCGGAGGAAGAATCAGAACCGGATCACGCCCTGCAGGATCGAGAATTTTACGACGACCGGGAGCTGGAAGAGGATGAGTGGCTCGCCGCGTCACTCGAACCTTCTTCGATCTACAAAATCGGTGCCGAAGATCGAGAGATGGAACCATCTGAAAATACGCGTGAGGTTCCCAGCCAATCTGGACCCGTCGCAGCGAAAGCGGCAACAGTTTTTGCCGGTCGAAGCCGCGCCGATCTTCGCCGGGCTGTCGTCTGGTCGGAAATTTTGGGCCCACCGGTCGCCTTGCGGGATTGGAACCGTTCACAGCAGCGCTAAATGCCGACCAGCCGTATACAACCACCGTCGAGCTCAAGCTGCCTTCGACACCGAAGCGGCAGAGCACACTCTTGCGGCGATCTTCCCGGAGTGCCCATGGGGGTTGATATCTGTTACACTCATCCACCTCGTTCCACAACGCAGCCTACCTGCGCTGCCTGTTGGGCCTCTCCCCACCCTGGAATGAACTGCCGGAACATTGCTCTCCAAGAGAAGAACTGACCAAACAGTGATTATGTACCCGAAAGAAATCGCCACAGGTGTGTTACATAGCGTCCCAGAGGATTTGAGGAAAAGCCTTGCAGCCGACCAAATCGCACTGCAACGGTGGGAGGGGATTACACCTCTTGCCCGAAATGAGTGGATTTGCTGGGTTGAAGACGCGAAAAGACCAAAAACCCGGTTCAAGCGGATAGAGAGGGTTTGCAAGGAACTCAAGGAGGGAAAACGCCGTCCTTGTTGCTGGCCAGGTTGCCCCCACCGACGAAAGAGTGACAAGCCCGCCTGAACATGCCGAGCTGGGGCGCCGGAGAACATTTACGATCCAACCAGGCTATGAGTCTTAGACCGTGGCCTGCTCCCTGCGGGCATCGAGCGTTTCCCGGACGGCCAGGGCCAGTTCACGGAAAGGGACGGGTTTTCGGAGCAGACGTTTGAACCCGAAGCTCTCCGCCGTTTCTTCGCTCAATAGATCCCCATATCCGGTACAGACGAGAACCGGAACCTCCGGATTGATTGCGGCAATTTCGTTTCTGAGACGCAGGCCGGATATATTGGGCATATCCATATCCGTAATCACGATGTCGAAATTTCCGGGGGCCGACCTGAAAAGCGCCAACGCCTCGCGACTGTCGCTCCGGTGGTGTACCCGATAGCCCTGCTTTTGCAGCATTTCCGCCATCATCTCACACAGGGCGTTCTCGTCGTCGACGATGAGAATGTGCTCATTACCTATCGGTAGCCGGGCTGCCGGCGCTTGCCCGGATTGTGTATTGGGGAGCACGAGGGGAAAATAGACATGGAACCTGCTCCCCTTCTCCGGTTCGCTCTCTACCACAATGCAGCCATGCATTTTCATTACAGCACCATGGACCACCGATAGCCCGAGCCCCGTGCCCTCGCCCTTTTCTTTGGTCGTAAAATAAGGATCGAAGATTCTATCGATGGTCCCTTCGGTCATGCCGCTGCCCGTATCCGCGACCAGGAGGTAAAGGTGGGGACCTGGTTCGATCTCCGGATGAAGATCGCTAAACGTCTCGTCAAGCGTTACGTTTGATAATGCCACCTCAATGCAGCCACCGCCCTCCCGCATAGCCTGGGCCGCATTGGTGCACAGATTCATGACCACCTGAAAGATCTGGGTGGGGTCCGCGACAATCGTGTCCCTTTCCGCCTTTAACGATGAGCGGATTTCAACGGCGGCGGGAAGCGTTGCCTTTAATAGTTTAAGTGTTTCCTGGATGATCGGCGCAACCGAAATCTCCCGATTGCGGACTTCGGATTGGCGGCTGAAGGTCAGGATCTGGACCACCAGCTCCTTTGCCCGGTTGGCGGCACCAAGAACCTGCTGTTGATAATACTGTTGCTGCGCATCGATCGTCTCCCCCCGGTGTTGCATCAGTTCGCTGAACCCGATGATGACACTCAGGATATTGTTGAAATCGTGCGCAATGCCTCCGGCCAGGGTGCCGATGGCCTCCATTTTCCGGGTCTGCTGCAGTTCGCTTTCAAGTTTTTTTCTCTCCGCTTCAGCCTGCCTCCGAAACGTAATATCTCGAAGGGTGGCCAGGGAAACCCTGCGTCCCAGGAGTTCGAAATGGCGGACCGTCACCTCGACCGGGAAAACGCCGCCATCCTTTTTTCGGGCATAGAGAACCGGGAACCTCTTAGAGCCACGCTTCATCGTGGCTATCGCTTTTTCGGGTTCCTCGGCAAGATCCTGACCCCGCATCCGCATGAATTCTTCGCGGCTATAGCCGAAGAGTTTCTCCGAGGCCCGATTGGCGTCGAGAATTATCCCGGTTTTCGTCTCCACCACAAATACGGCATCCGATTCCATCTCGAAGAGGGTTCGGTATTTGGTTTCGCTGATCTTCAGCGCATCGTGGGCTACCCGAAGTTCACGGACCTTTACCCGCAGTTGCCGGCTAAGGTCGCTCAGTCTCCCCACCACGAGAACGGCGACAAACACTGCGGCAGGGCCGATGATGCCGCCTTCGAATGTGACGCCGTAACGAAGATGAAGAACTCTATTGAGAGCCACGGTCGCCGTGCCGGTGAAAAGCCCGACGCGGATTCCGCGAAAAAAGGCCGCCGGGAAAATAATAACGATGGAAAACAGTCGAATAGCCGGACCATAGGCACGGATCAGAAAAGGAAAAGCCGCAGCATATCCCCCCATGAGCGAAATCAGCGTCAGCGCCAGCACCACGCTGAAGGCACGGCCCTCGACATTCCATTTTCCAGTTCCCGCAGTGAAACAGCTCACAGCATCATCCCATATCTGCAAAGTATTAGCTATCGCTCCGACTAACCGTCGGAATGAACGAAGACATTAAATATCCTATTTTTGCAGATATTTCAATTTCAGCAACCGTTCACCAATAATCACCGAAAACCTCTTCGCTCGTCTTGCTCCCGAAGAGACTACGGACGACTCGAACAGAGAACTTCACAACGTATACAATGTGGCAAGGTGCAATATCAGAGATACCATAAAAACAATTTTCTGGCTTATAGTGTCCGTAGCCCCCTGGTGATGGGCCAACTACAACGGGCAAGTATTTATACACTTTGCTCTTTATAACTCCTCTTTATGCACAACGGCCTTATTTTGTTAAGATAGGGCGTTGGTGACGGTTTATGAGAACACAATGGTTCAAGCCCTTCATATAACAAGCGGCGACATCGCCGGAGGAAGTCTAGCGAAAGCCGGGCTGCCAGGGGAAGTGTTTGTCTGGCATGACATACTCTATGACGGTCCCCGACGCCCCGGGTGGCCCGACGAGGCGACGCTGAGCGCCCGAGCGGTCTTTTTGGAAGAAACTACCGCCGGCGGATTGGATAGGCAGTACATTCTCGAGACGCTGCGCAATCAATACCGAAAGCTGGCGCAGGCCGCTGCCGACAGGCACATCGTATTGTGGTTTGACGCCTGCCTGTTCGATCAATCGATGCTTGCCCATATCCTCACCTGCCTGCGACTTCAACGCGCCAGAAAGGTTGATCTTCTTTGTATCGATGCCTTCCCTGGCATCGAACCGTTCAACGGGCTTGGGCAGATGCAACCCGAGCAACTGGCCCGGATGTATGACAAGCGCCAACCTCTCACCGACACTCAGTTTCGTTTTGCTGCCCAGGTAGATGAAATTTTCGCCACCCAGGACGATGGCGCGTTGAGCGAATTGTCCCGGGCAACCGATGCCCCGCTGCCCTGGATTCCCGCCGCCGCTGCCAGATGGCTGCAGGAACGGCCCGCCCCTGATACCGGGCTGGGAAAACTTGAAGATCTCGCCCTGAGGGCAATTCGCGCCGGATGCGAGACTCCGGGCAACATTTTCGCCTCCGTCGCCGCCGCCGACATTCCTCCACAGTTCTGGGGAGACATAACCCTCTGGGCAAAAATCAATGCACTCGCGGATCGCCGGCCACCATTGGTGCGGATCGAAGGCCCCGCTGAGAGATTACCTCAATGGGAAAGCGAGCTGCGGCTCAGCGACTTCAGGATCAAAGCCATAGTAAACATCTCCCCCACCACGCAAGAATAGATATCGAGCAGGTCGCCCTAACCTCTCCCTCCTCTTCTCCAACGACCTGACCCGGGATGCGATCAACCCACAGCTCCAAACTCCAGCCAAGCAGAGTTTTCCCTTAATTCCAACACTTAGCAAGCACCTGTTGGGGGCACCACCGGTTCAACCCCAAACTTTGTAAAGTAATTGCAAAAAATATCGAAAAAATGTTGATACGGTGCCAATTAAACGTTAGCATCTGTCGTTGATCCCAGAGCACAATGGTCGGGCAAGTCCTTTGTATCGCTGCCCGAAATCAATGGATTATCACTCCATTGTAATTTAACGCAATTTTAACCACTAAGGAGGCGAACTCCTGCAGGACGACTATCTGCGAGATTAGTGTCCAGCCAGAAATGAGATATTTTTTTCTGAATCGAGGCGCACTGGAAAATTTTACCGAAGGTATATACTGAATATCCCGAGGAGTAAATTTTTCAGCGCAACGAAGAGTCAGGGAAAGATAGCCAATTCTGGATGGGCTCGAGATTAGGTGATGGCTCGCAATGGTTCACTGCAGATACAACATATCTTCGAAGTATGCGAAGAGGTATGCGAAAACACTTAACCATCAGCACTTAAGGAGTCATTATGGGAATTGGCACAAAGAAGCAAGAGTGGATCGGTTATGGTTGTAGGAGCTGGAATCGCCGGTATGCAGGCATCGCTCGATTTGGCTGAGTCCGGTTATTACGTTTACCTTGTAGAGAAATCCTCCGCTATCGGCGGAGTCATGTCGCAACTCGATAAGACCTTTCCGACCAACGACTGTGCAATGTGAGTAATCTCACCTAAACTGGTCGAGGTCGGCCGTCACTTAAACATTGAACTCCTCACGAACACTGAGCTTCTGGGCATCGAGGGCGAGCCTGGAAACTTTTCCGCCAAAATTCACCAAGCGCCCCGCTATGTAGACCTCTCCAAATGCACCAGCTGCGGCGAGTGCGCGAAGGTCTGCCCCGTCTCCAGCCCCAACGAGTACAACGAAAAACTCGATTTTCGAAAAGCCATTTTCAAGCAATACCCACAAGCTATTCCAGGCGCATTCGGCATCAGCAAACGGGGAACCGCCCCCTGCAAGGCCACCTGTCCGGCCCATGTCAGCATACAGGGCTTTGTCGCTCTGGTGGGCGACGGCAGGTATGACGAAGCCTTGAAACTCTTCAAGCAGGAACACCCGTTTCCCGGAGTTTGCGGCCGGGTCTGCCATCACCCCTGTGAAGGAGAGTGTACACGCGCCGAGGTCGACCAGCCCCTGGCCGTCCGGGAACTGCACCGTTTCTTGGCGACTACGAACGAGAGAAAGGCGAATATTACATTCCCAAGATCGAGGCTGAAAAACGCAGCGAGAAAGTGGCAATCGTCGGCTCCGGACCCGCAGGCGTCACCGCAGCCTATAATCTATTAAAAGAAGGCTATCAGGTCACCATTTTCGAAAAACAGGATGAACCCGGCGGCATGATGCGCTACGGCATCCCCGAATATCGCCTGCCCCGAGACATCCTCGCCGGTGAGATCAAGGTCGTCCAGGATATGGGCGCCGAAATCAAATGCGGGGTCGCCTTCGGCAGCGACATCACCCTGGAGAGCCTGAAAGAGGACGGCTATTCCGCCCTGTTTTTGGCTATAGGGTTGCACAGCGGCAGAAATCTGGGCATCGAAAATGAAGACATGGACGGCGTGCTGCAGGGTGTCGATTTTCTGCGCGAAGCCGCCAAGGGCAAAAAGCCCGAACTCGGCAGCGAAGTTGTCGTCGTAGGCGGCGGCAATGTGGCCATCGACGTGGCCCAGACCGCCAAACGTCTCGGCGCCGAAAAAGTGACGCTGATCTGCCTTGAACGCCGCGATGAGATGCCCGCCTGGGAATATGAGATCATCGAAGCGCTGGAAGACGATATCGAGATCGTCAACAGCTTCGGTCCCAGAAATTTTTTCATCGATAAGGATAACGCAGCGGGTCTCCGGCATCGAGTTCAAGAGCTGCAGCCGGGTCTTCGATGAAAACGGACGGTTCAACCCGCAGTTCGACGAAAACGTCTGCCAGACCTTTCACTGCGATACGGTGATCGTGGCCATCGGCCAGAGCGCCAACCTCGAAGGCATCAGGGAGCAGGGCATCGCCATCTCCCGGCCGGGCGGTTTGGAAGCCGATTCCGTCACTCTGCAGACCCCCATCGACTGGGTCTTTGCCGGCGGCGACGCCTTCTACGGCCCGAAATCGGTGGTCGACGCGGTCGCCTGCGGCAAGGAAGCGGCGATCAGCATCCATCGCTTCATCAATAACATGGATCTACGGGAAGACCGCGAAAAGACCTGGGAGTTTGTCCGGCCCGACATCGAGAACGAAGAGACCAAGGACCGGATCAAGGTCAATGCCCTCACCCCCAGCGAGCGTGCCCGCAATTTCCTCGAAGTTTCTCACGGCTATAACGAAGAGGAGGCACAAAAGGAGGCGACACGCTGTCTTACCTGCGGGCTCTGTTCGGAATGCTACCAGTGTCTCGATGCCTGTCTTGCAAAAGCCATCGACCACACCCAGGTCGCCCAGGACAAGGATCTCACGGTAGGTTCCGTGGTGCTCGCCACCGGCGCCAAGCCCTACGATCCCACGCCGCTCTCCGATATCTATCTCTACAAACAAAACCCCAATGTGCTGACCAGCCTGGAGTTCGAGCGGCTGCTCAGCTCCGGCGGCCCCACCATGGGTCACCTGGTCCGACCCTCGGATCACCAGGAACCCAAAAAGATCGCCTGGCTCCAGTGTATCGGCTCGCGGGATACCAATAAGTGCGGCAACACCTATTGTTCCTCCGTCTGCTGTATGTACGCGATGAAGGATGCCATGATCGCCAAGGAGCACTCCGGCGGCGATCTCGATGCGGCCATTTTTTATATGGACATCCGCTCGTTCGGCAAGGATTACGAGATATATTACGACCGTGCCAGGGACCGGGAAGGCATCCGTTTCGTCAAGTCCAGAATCCATTCGGTGATCGAGAATCCGGAGAATAAAAACCTCATTCTCCGCTATGCCGATGAAAACGGCGAGATCGCGGAGGAAGAGTTCGACATGCTCGTGCTCTCCGTTGGTCTCGAAGTTCCGACGGCCACCCTCGAGTTGGCCGACAGGCTGGGCGTCAGTGTCAACAAGCACAAGTTCATCGAAAGCACCCCCTTTGCCCCCCTGGCCTCTTCAAGGCCCGGCATTTTCACCTGCGGCACCTTCCAAGGACCAAAGGATATTCCCTCCTCGGTGACGGAAGCAAGCGCCGCGGCGGGACTTGCCGGCTGCCAGATAGCCGAGGCGCGGGGCACGGACACCAAGGTCCTGGAGGTACCGGAAGAAATCGATATCTCCGGCCAGGAACCGCGGGTCGGCGTCTTTATCTGTAATTGCGGCACCAATATCGCCGGCGTCATCGATGTTCCCGGCGTCCAGGAATATGCCGGGACGCTTCCGGGAGTGGTTTTTACCGACAGCAACCTGTTTACCTGCAGCCAGGACACCCAGGCCAAGATCAAGGACAAGATCCTCGAGGAGAAGCTCAACCGGGTGGTCGTCGCCTCCTGCAGTCCGAAAACCCATGCCCCGATGTTCATGGAGACGCTCGAGGCCTGCGGCTTAAACAGATATCTCTTTGAAATGGCCAATATCAGGAACCAGGATTCCTGGGTACATGCCAACAATCCCGACCTCGCCACGGCCAAGGCCAAGGATCTGGTGCGCATGGCCGTCTCTCGCGCCGTTCTCTTGAAACCGCTTAAGGGCAAGGTCATCCCGGTCAACAAGCGGGCCCTGGTAGTGGGCGGCGGCATCGCCGGCATGAACGCGGCGCTGGATCTGGCACGACAGGGATTCGAATCCACTTTGGTCGAAAAACAAAGCGAACTCGGCGGCTTGGGACGAAAGCTCCATCACACCATCGAAGGCGCCGACATCCGGGCTTATGTCGATCAACTGACGGGCCAGGTCACCTCGGATGAGAAGATCACCGTGCTTGACCGATGCGGAAATCGTCGAATTCGAAGGCTTCCAGGGCAACTTCAAGACCGTGGTGCAGGCAACCGGCAGTGAAGAACCCCAGAAAATCGAACACGGCGTAATCATCGTCGCCACCGGCGCGGGTGAATACACTCCGAAAGAATTCCTCTATGGGGAAGACGATCGGGTGATGACCCAGATCCAGTTAAGCGACAGGCTGGAGGAAAAAGGCGCCGCGGATCTGGATTCCGTCGTCATGATCCAGTGCGTCGGCTCCCGCAACGACGAGCGCCCCAACTGCTCGCGGATCTGCTGTCAGTCGGCGGTCAAGAATGCGCTGGCCATCAAGAAAAGCAGTCCGGACACCCAGGTGTTTGTCCTCTATCGCGACATGCGCATGTACGGCATGATGGAAGACTATTACACCGAAGCCAGAAAGCAGGGTGTTATTTTCATACGCTACGCAAAAGACAATCCGCCGATGGTAAACGCCGCGGACGACGGCGTGCTGGTTACGGTCAAGGACCATGTCCTGCAACGCGACATCGAGATCCGCTCCGATATCCTGGCGCTTTCCGCCGGTGTGCAGCCGAGCGGCTCGGAGGAGGTGGGCAGGAAGATGAAGCTCAACACCAACTCCGAAGGATATTTCCTCGAAGCGCACGTCAAACTCCGGCCCGTGGATATGGGCAGCGACGGCGTCTTCCTCTGCGGTACCGCGCACGGCCCGAAACTGGTCTCCGAGACCATCGTTCAGGCGAGCGCCGCGGCATCCCGCGCCGTCACCTTCCTCTCCAAGGATCAAATCAAACTCTCGGCCATCAAGGCAGAGGTGGATCCGGACCACTGCGTCAAGTGTCTGACCTGTGTGCGGTCCTGCCCGTTTGAGGTCCCGAGGTTCAACGTGGAGGAAGGCGAGATCCAGATCGATCCGGCACTCTGTCAGGGTTGCGGGGTCTGCGCTTGCGTCTGCCCGAGGCAGACCATCAAGCTCAACAACTACGAAGACGACCAGATCACGTGCGAGATTGAAACTCTGCTGGCGGGAGGAATGTAATGACTGATTTCACACCGACTATTGTAGCATTTTGTTGCGACTATTGAGGGTACTCCGCTGCGGACCTGGCAGGTTCGATGAGGCTTACCTACCCTTCTAATATAAAAATACTCCGCGTGCCCTGTACCGGCAAAGTGGACGTGATGTACCTGCTCCGATGTTTCCAGGAAGGCGCCGACGGCGTCTTCTGTGTCGGTTGCCTCGAGGGCAACTGTCACTATAACCAGGGCAATCTCCGCTGCCGCGAGCGTGTCGAACACATCCACGAGTTACTCGAGGAGATCGGCATCGAAGGCGACCGGGTCAGGATGTACAACCTCTCCTCGGGAGAAGGACCGACCTTTGCGAAATACGCTCAGGAAATGACCGAGCACATCCTCTCACTTGGGCCCAATCCTTTGAAGGCTAAACCCAGGGAGGCCGCTGCCCTCCCCTAAGATGACAACTGAAAACGGATGAAACCTTTAAAGGATGCGTTGAATAACAAGAGGAGACAACTATGTCTGCTGGAACAATAAAAATAAGCGGTAAAAGAAAGAGCAGGTTCGTTGACATGGTCAAGGGACTTCTGCCTGAAGGCGGAAATCTTGACGCCTGTCTTACCTGTGGCGCCTGCACTTCGGGGTGCCCGGCTACCGGACTCGAAGGACTGGACCCACGAAAGGTGCTGCGCATGGCGGCTCTCGGCATGGACGAGGAGCTGATGGCCTCCGACTGGCCGTGGATGTGCACCATGTGCGAGCGTTGTGTTTATGTCTGCCCGATGAAGATCAACATTCCCCAACTGATCTTCAACCTTAGAGCAAGCAGGCCTCGCGAAGAGCGTCCCAAAGGCATCCTCGGTTCCTGCGATATGGCCCTGCGCAACGATACCTGCAGCGCCATGGGAGCCACCGAGGAAGACTGGCGGTTCGTGGTGGAAGACGTCGCCGAGGAGGTTCGTAACGACCAACCAGGTTTTGATAAACTGCAGGCCCCCATGGACAAGGAGGGCGCCTATTTCTTCCTCAACCAGAACTCACGAGAGCCGGTGACCGAGCCGGACGAGATGATCCCGCTCTGGAAGATCATGGACAAGGTGGGAGCCGATTGGACCTACGCGTCCAAGGGATGGGCGGCTGAGAACTATTGCCTTTTCCTCGCCGACAACGAACACTGGGAGCATATCATCCGGGTCAAGGCGAAGGCCGTGGACGATCTGGGCTGCAAGGTGTGGCTCAACACGGAATGAGGACACGAACTTTTCGCAGTCCGGGCCGGACTGAAAAAATTCAACATCTCTCATAAATTCGAAATCGCAAGTATCATTCAGTATTACGCCAAATGGATCCGCGAGGGACGCCTGCCGGTCAACTCCGATTGGAACAAGGACCTCAAAGTCACCTTCACCGTCCAGGACCCCTGTCAGCTGGTACGCAAATCCTTCGGCGACCCGGTTGCCGATGATCTGCGCTACGTGGTGAAGAAGGTGGTCGGCGAAGAAAACTTCATCGATATGGCGCCCAACAAGTCCAACAACTACTGTTGCGGCGGCGGCGGCGGTTTCCTGCAGTCGGGGCTTCCCGATGCCCGCCGTGCCTACGGACGTCTGAAGGCCGAACAGATCAAATCCACGGGCGCCCAGTACGCCATCACCCCGTGCCATAACTGCCACGCCCAGATCCACGATCTGTGCGAGCACTATAACGGCAGCTGGCACACTGTGCATCTCTGGACGCTCATCTGCCTCTCCATGGGCATGCTCGGTGAAAACGAACGAGTCTACCTGGGTCCGGATCTAGCCGGCGTAGGCCTTTAGCATCTGCCCGACCCGGAACGCATTCCGTTCCGGGTCGTTTTGGAGGATTTTATGATAACTGCTCAAAGAAAACCCTTTGCCGAAATCAAGGCCATGCTCAAAGGGTATAAAAAGGTTTTAAACGTCGGCTGCGGCACCTGTGTTTCGGTATGTCTTGCCGGTGGCGAAAAAGAGGTTGCCGTCCTCAACACCGAACTCGAAATGGCCAGGCGCCTCGATGACGATCCCATAGACATCCAGGGTCACACCATCGAGCGGCAATGCGACCGCGAGTATCTGGCCGAACTCGACGACCTCATCGAACGGGGAAAGTACGATGCCCTGATGTCCATGGCTTGCGGAGTCGGCATCCAGTTTCTCGCCGAGAGGTATCCGCTCATTCCCACGTTCCCCGCGGTGGACACCAACGGGCTCGCCGTCAATCAGGCCGTCGGCTGGTATGAAGAGCGCTGCCGCTCCTGCAACCAGTGCGTTCTCGGCTCCACCGGCGGTATCTGCCCTATCACCATGTGTGCAAAAGGTCTTTTGAACGGGCCCTGCGGTGGGACCAACAAGGGAAGCTGCGAGATCTCCAGCGAACAGCCATGCGCCTGGTTCAAGATCCACGAACGTCTCTCCGGCCAGGGCCGTCTCGATGCCATCAAATCCATCAACATCACCCGGGGCTGGAACGATCAAGTGCCAAGAACCCTTATTCAGCCCGGCTACAAGAAACCCGAGAAGATGGCAAAATGACAAAATAAAATAAGCCATTTTTTTCCTCTTACCATTATCAGGATGCAGGGGATTACATATGACCACAGAAACAAAAGTCCATTCAGGAAGCAATTTGGAAAAGGTCCTGAAATCCGGGCAGTTCGCCTTCACCGGTGAGCTGGGCCCGCCCAGGGGGACCGACATCGAAGAAGTGAAGGAAAAGGCTCGTTTTCTTAAAGGAAACGTCGATTCCGTCAATATTACGGACAATCAAACCGCGGTGGTGAGAATGTCCAGTTGGGCGGCATCGCTTATTGCCCTGCAGGAAGGACTCGAGCCGAACTATCAGATGGTCTGCCGAGACCGGAATAGACTGGCCATGCAGGCCGATATTCTTGGTGGCTCCGCACTGGGCATCCGCAACATGCTCTGCCTCTCGGGCGATCACCAGCAATTCGGGGATCACCCCGATGCCAAGGGCGTTTTCGATATCGATTCAATTCAGCTGATCGCCCTGGTCAAACAGATGCGCGATGAAGGGAAGTTCCTCAGCGGCAACGAGATCCATCAACCGCCGAAAATGTTTATCGGCGCAGCCTCCAATCCCTTCGCCGAACCCTTTACCTGGCGCGTTCATCGCCTGGCCAAGAAGATCGAGGCCGGCGCCGACTTCATCCAGACCCAGTGCATCTACAACATGGAAAAATTCCGTGAGTTCATCCGCATCGCCAACGAAGAGGGACTGACCGAAAAAATCTATATCCTGGCAGGTGTCACACCGATGAAGAGCGTCGGTATGGCGAGGTATATGAAAAGCAAGGTGCCCGGTATGGATGTGCCGGATGAAATCATCGATCGCTTGAAAGGGGTCGACAAAAAACAAGTCGCCCAGGAAGGCATCAATATCGCCTGCGAGCAGATCGAGGAATTCAAGGAAATGAAAGGCGTCCACGGTGTCCATATGATGGCCATCGAATGGGAGCACAAAGTACCTGAAATCGCCGAACAGGCCAAGGTACTGCCCCGCCCCGTCTTCGATTAAGTCGAAGCTCTCAAACAACATCTTACTACTCGCTGCACATTGTACAGGACCCGGTTCTCACGCGAACCGGGTCCTGTTTTCATTTGGAAGGACAACAGTTGATGCCAAACTGGGGCATAGCGCTTTAGACTTCACGTTTTGATTCATGGACCAGGCGCTTGTAGAGCAGTTTGCGTTCTTCTTCGGAAAGATCGCTAAAGCGAGCGGCAATACAGTCCTGTTCGACCCGTAGAACTGTTGCTCGACAGTAAAATTCAGCAGGAAGCGTATCGTGTTCGCCAAAAGAGACGGTTATCACGATCTCTTCCTGCTCGGCAACCGGCAGAGTAGGCGAAGAAATTGCGCATCCCCCCGTGGAAATATCGAAAATCAGTCCCCGGCCTGCTTGATCTCCGGAGGAGTAGCGGACTCCGACCTCGTGCAGATTGAACCGAATAGCTTCACGACGAACGGGTCGAGCGAGTTTTTCCTCGGCTTCGTCCATACTGCCGACATACATTGCCTTATAGGTTTGTATCTTTTTCGTATAACTCGATATCTGCGTACAGCTGATCGAGTTCTCCCGGACAATCCGGATAATCTCGCCTACTTGTGCCTCAATAAGATAATCGATTATTTTCTTATAGATTTTCAGACTTTCGACATAGATAAGGTTACTCTGCGACATATCGACGATGACCTCGAACCCCGGCTTGAGATCGGCGACGCAGAAGCGCAAGTCTGTATAGAGTGGGCGCAGAACCTGCTCATTGATATTCCCCAAAATGGTCAGATACAGCCTGTTCTGGGCAATGCTTGCGGAAACCCGTGATTTGCTCATCGGATCATGCTCCCTTCCCACTCTCCTCCGTCAGGATCTTCCGTACCTTGTCGGCAAGCTCCTGCAGTGAAAACGGTTTCTGGATAAAATTGATGCCTTGTTCCAGTACCCCGTGCTCGGCAATGACATCGGCAGTATAGCCGGACATGAACAGAATCTTCATTTCCGGACGAAACGAAGCCAGGGTCCGCGCCAGGTCTTTGCCGTTCATCACCGGCATGATAACATCGGTGATGAGCAGATCGATGGATCCCTCGAATGTTTTTGCCAGCCGTATAGCCTCATCGACCGAGGTGGCGGTCAACACCGTGTATCCCTGGGTCTTGAGCATCATTGTGCTGATATTGGCTATGGACTCATCGTCTTCGGCAATCAAAATGGTCCCCGACCCACTGGCAATAATCCTCTCGGGACGCTCTGCCTTAATGAGTTCCTCCCCTGCGGCATGACGAGGAAAGTAGAGCTTAAACTCCGAACCTTTACCCGGACGGCTGTCGACAATGATAAACCCGTTATGCTGCTTTATAATGCCATATACCGTGGAGAGCCCCAGCCCGGTCCCCTTGCCCATGCCCTTGGTGGTGAAAAAGGGTTCAAAAATATTTGCAAGCGTCTGCTTGTCCATGCCGCAGCCACTGTCTCTGATTGCCAGCGACACATACTCTCCGGACGTAAAGCCCGGGTGCTCATCGCAATATCTCTCATCAAAGGTGCTGTTGCTCGTTTGAATAGTCACTCTGCCCACACCTTCTATCGCATCTCTGGCATTGACGCACAGGTTGGCCAAAATCTGGTCGATCTGGCCGGGATCGACCATAACCCGCCACAGGTTATTACCGGGAAGCCAGATCAGATGGATGTCCTCGCCAATTATGCGTTGCAGCATCTTGATCATGCTCTCGACGACGTTATTAAGATCGACCACTTTGGGGGCTATTGTTTGTTTGCGGGCAAAAGCGAGGAGTTGCCGGGTGAGATTTGCGGAGCTTTTGGCAGCCTTGCGGATTTCCTGAAGTGCCGAAAACAAGGGTTTGTCCGGATCTGCCGTGCTCAAGAGAAGTTCTGTCTGGCCAAGAATAACTCCCAGCATGTTATTGAAGTCGTGCGCCACGCCGCCCGCCAGTCGGCCCACGGCCTCCATCTTCTGGGCCTGCTGCAGCTGACTCTCCAACCTGGTTCTTTCATCCCGGCTCCTTTTATGTTCGATGATAAAGGCAATAAAGTTCGCCAGGCTTTTCGCCATCGCAACACTTCGCTCCGTGAGGGCGATGACTTCCTGACTCGACATCGACAGCGTGCCGAGGATGGTTGATTCAGCCACCATGGGTACGCACAGGAAGGTCTGTACTCCAAGCTCGCGCAGTGGTTCGAATTCGGGTTCCGTCCGTTTTTTGATGGAAGTCTCGACCATCGGCATGCCGGTAACGGCAACGGTGCCGGATGGGGTCTGATCCACGCGAACTCGGAGAAACGAGCTATTCGACGGCAGCGAGGCGCCTGATATGGCAACCAGCTCCATCTCCTCTCGGTTTTGGTGATAAAACTCGATGGCAACGATCGGGAAGCCCAGCGCGTCGGTAACCACCTGAACAATTTTTTCCAAGGTGAGTTCAAAGGGGTAGTCTCGCAGGGCGATTTCCGATATCCGGTGCAACACCTCGAGTTCTCTTCCGCGCATTGCCAACGCCAGTTCGGTTTCCTTACGCTCTGTGATGTCAACTCGCACCCCGGTCAACCGGCTCGGTCTGTCTTGCGCATCCCGCTCCAGCACATGCCCCATGACGTGATGCCAACGGTATGTGCCGTCGGCATGTTGCATCCTCGCTTCGTATTCATATTCATTACTTTCATGAAAGAGGATGCCGCGTATTTTTCGAATGACATCCCGCCTGTCATCGGGGTGAATCCGACGAAGCCACTCCTCTCGGTCGGCAGGCTCGCTGACAGGTTCGTAACCAAGCATGCTGTAATAGATTGGCGAGGCATACCAGGAATCATTTTCGATGCTCCAGTCCCAGATGCCGATCTTGGCGACATCGAGTATCATCTGCATCCTTTCTTCGCTCTGTTTGAGTGCCCTCTCGGTGCGTTTTCGCTCGGTTATGTCGCGGGCAATGCCCAATATGCCGATCAGTTCTCCAGAAGTGTCGTACATCGGGGTCTTGATGGTTTCGAGCAACTCCTTATGGCCATCATCGGCATAGGTCACCTCCTCCTCATTGACGAGGGGGTGGCCTGCTGCCATCGCCTCTTTGTCTTTTTTCCGGAAGAAATCGGCCAAGTCCCGATCAACGAAGTCATAATCCGTTTTGCCGACAATCTCGGCCTCTTTGGCGCCAAAAAAGCGTTCGAATCGTGGATTGCAGGAGATATAGAGGCCATCCGGATCCTTGAGCCAGACGAGATCGGGTATGGTTTCAAGCAAGGTGCGCAAATGGGCTTCATGCTTTCTCAGCGTTTGCACTGGGTATTCGTCACGTTCAAGGCAGTGTTTGGTGGCGGACTTTTTACTCATGGGAAATGGGCAACTCCTGCCGGGAGGCTTTTTGTTTCGAATACTTCTGCACGTATCTCTTTCCATTTTATGCCCTCAATCCGGCTTTTTCCAGGTAAGACGCAGCAATGAAAACCAGCGCATGAGGTGGTCGAGATCAGATGCGGGTGCACGTTTACGGTGGTGTGCTTTGAATAAATGCCTTAAGATTTTAAAGAATAGCCGTTTGCGTTTCCGCTGCGGCACTATGGCAATCTCGAGAGAGACACGCACCCTTTGCATCGCTTGGGCAGCAACGAATGAATACCCTTCCACCATTATCCGTCATAAACAGGTTCACCTCTGCCGGAGTTCAAACCGGTTCCGGACCAAAATCCCCTGCAAACGCGCCCGATGTGCTGAATTTTTCACAGGGACAAACGCTTCGGGCGGTTGTCGTGGCGGAAAATGGTCAAAACACGTTTACTTTGGAAGCCGGAGGCAGCCGCTTCGAAGTGAAATCGGGTGTACAGCTCGCCCCCGGCCAAAGCCTGAATCTGCAGGTGCTGGCAACAGAACCGAAAATTGAGCTGCAGATAACAGGGGATACGGTCAGCAGTCTATTCAGCCGCGCCCTGACATCACTCGGCAACAACCAGGACCTTGGTTCATTTTTCACCCTTCTGCAGCAAGTTGAGCCTTCTCAACTCGCCAATCTCAGCAATTCAAGCCTCCAGACGCTCCAGGACTTCGCCCAGTTGCTGCAGCAACTCGTCCCCGAACAACAAACAAGCCATCCCCTCCAGGCGACTACCGGTCAAAGCGTTTCGGCAACCGAGTATGGCCCGAAGGTGCTGCAGCAAGTTTTCACCCAATTGGGGACCCGGATAGCAAATCTCATCGCCGATGGCCAAGGTCAGGCGGCTCTTGCTTCGGTAAAATCCGCCCTCCAGGATATTGCCCTTCTTTTTCAGGAAAAGGAGCAAATCCCCCAGCAGGCTCTGCCCCAACTCGAGCAACTCTCTCCATCGACTAAACAATTGTTCGATGCCATCTCGCAGCTGCAGTCAAACAGCGATGCAAGCCCGGATGCCAAGGAGGCGATTTTCAACCAGTTGTTTCAACACGTACAAATGCAACCGGGCACCGCGCTCAGCACCGCGAACTCGGCACCTGTGCTCAATACCCTCAAATCGGGTTTGTTCGAAATCGTTTTTCTGATGAAGAACCCGGAAAATCTCCTCCAGCTTTTTTCAAGCGATAGTTTGCAGAGCGATCTCCTAACCCAGGCGCAGGCAGAGGCCCTTCTCCTCCCTCAGGGCGGAGCGGAAAGTCCTGAAAACACGGCCGGACAAATGCTGCACCGCCTCGTCAACAAGCTTGGCCTGAATCTGGAAGGCATGCTGGCCGCGGGAAACAAGGAAGAAGCGGCCACCACGGTCAAATCCGCTTTAACGGAGCTGGTGCAGAATTTCACCCAGCAGAGTAAACTCACCGAAACCGGCAAGCATGCCCTGAACTCCCTTGAGTTTTTCCAGCTTGCGCAGCTGCAGACGTTCCGCCAGGATGCTTTCGTCATCCCGCTCCCCTTGCCTTTTCTCCAACAAGGCTATCTGGTGATCGAGGATTACAAGCAGCAGTCGCAACAAGGCGGGGGAGAAAGCGAGATGCCGAAACACTTTTCTCTCTATCTCAAACTCTCGCCACTCGGCAATCTCAAGATAGATTTCCTCTACAGTGGCGAGGGCGTCTATATCCGCTTCAACAGCGATTCGAAAGAAGTGTCGGATTTTATCGCTTCCTTTAAGGATGAGCTGGGCAATGCCCTCAAGGATACGCCCGTGTATGGCGTCAGTTTCACGGAAAATGCCGAAGATCCGCTCAGTGCGGTGCTGAAAATAAGCCGAGCCGGAGCGAACTCCATGATAAATACCAAGGCATGAATGAGAGAACCTTGCAATGAAAAGAGAGGATGTTACAACCAAAGTTCTGGTCATCGGAGCCGGTCCGATAGGCATCGAAGTGGCATCGGGACTCGCCTGTGCCGGAGCTGAATATATCCAGATCGAAGCCGGAGCATTGGCGCAAACCATCTACAACTGGCCGGAAAGAGCACGCTTTTTCAGCTCTCCCGAGCGAGTCGCCATTGCCGGAATCCCTATTCAGACCCCACACCAGGAGATGATAACCAGAGAGGAATACCTGGCATATCTTAGAAACGTCGTGGAAATACGGGGTTTGGATGTTTCGACCTATGAAAAGGCGATATCCATTGAGAAAATCGGATCATCCGGAAATGGATTTCGTGTTGTCACTCAAGGATTAACTGGCGGGCGCGATATTACCTGCACCCAGATTGTCTTTGCTTCCGGTGACATGAGTTTTCGCAACAAACTTGAGATACCAGGGGAAGACACAGTTTATCAGAACCTGGGTATCAACATGATCCGTCACAACTTAGAGGACCCTCATCTGTACTTCGGCAGAAGCGTTCTGATTGTGGGCGGGAAAAACACCGCTTTGGAGACCGCACTGCGGTGTTTTCGAAGCGGGGCAAAGGTCGCTTTGAGTTACAGAAAAAAGGCCCTGGACAAAGAACATACCAATTCCCGCCTTCACCTTGAAATGTCGATTCTTATTTCAAAAGGTCGCATCGATTTTTATCCTCAGACCGTTCCCGCCAGGTTTCGCCCGGGCTTTGCGGTTTTACGAAATATCAGTGGCGACCAAGAGAGCGATGACCGCCTGATGGAGATCCCAACGGATTTTGTGCTAGTTGCAACGGGATTCCATGCCGACCTTACCCTTTTGGAACAGGTCGGTGTAACGCTTGAGGGTGATGAACGGATTCCATATTGCAATCCCGAGACCATGGAAACAAATGTACCGGGAATTTTTCTGGCCGGTACCGCAATCAGCGGCGGAAGACAAAGCTACAAGGATTTCGTCGGCACAAGCCATGGACATACCCTGAAAATTATCAAACGTATCACGGGGATTGAAAATGTACCGGTCGGAACGGTTCAATCGAGGCGGTATCCTTTTTCTCACGCCGATATCCAATCCACTCCTATTCAAAATGATTAGCATCGATTTAAAGCGTTATTTTTCAAACTGAAAGCATTTTCCACCACCATATTTCGCCCAGAAAGAGGATAAAAGAAGATGAGAAAAGCAAACAGGAGAATGAAGGCAAAATCAAAAAAGATAATGTGGCCATATTATCTATTGCTCGTTGTGGTCATCGCGGTTATCGCGCAATTGGCGCGGCCATTCGGCAAACCGAAAATTGCGCTGACCATCAACCCGAACCCCTCAACGACCGGTGTGCTCAATCTCAGCTTGCCCCCCAATGCTCAAGGGGCGATATGTATCGCCGATAAGGGAGTGATTTATCAAACGCCGGACCAGTCCCCGAAACCGACCGCCAGCGTGGCGAAAATAATGACCGCGTATCTTATCTTGAAGGACCACCCGCTGAAGGCCTTTCAGGATGGCCCCACCCTTGAGTTCACTGCCGAACATGAGAAAACCTACGCCCACGATAAAAGCGACGGTCAATCCGTAGTAAAAGTTGTGGCGGGTGAAAAACTCACCGAGAGACAAATGCTAGAGGCTTTACTCTTGCCTTCGGCAAATAACATCGCCACGGCACTGGCGGAGTGGGACAGCGGCAGCGTTGCCGCCTTTGTCGAGAAAATGAACAAAACCGCCCAATCGCTCGGCATGAAAAACACGCATTACAAGGACCCGGCCGGAATCGACCTGGGCACGCAGAGCAGTGCGTACGACCAGCTGCTGATCGCCCAGGAAGCGATGAAAATCGATGTGTTCAGGGAAATCGTGCGCATGCCCCAGGCAAAATTGCCTGTGGTCGGTATCGTATACAACGTGAATTATGTACTCGGAAAAGGTGGAGTCGTCGGCATCAAGACAGGTTCCATGCCCCAGGTCGGGGGAAATTTCGTTTTCGCTTCCTATGATGAAGTCGGGGGGAATAAGGTCTTGCTTATCGGCGCACTGTTTGGTGTGAGGGGCAAGGCGCCCATCATGGACGCCTTGAACGGCGCCTTGGATGTGCTGCAGGAAACCAAGGGATCTTTGCACCTCATGCGCGTTGTAAAAGAGCAAGAGCAGATCGGAACGGTGAGCTTCCGACCGAATCACGTGCTGTCGCTGCAGACTACCCAACCCATCGACAGCATCGTCTGGCCTAGAAAGGAACTCCATTTACACGTGGAGTTGAAGCAAATGGCCCTGCCGATCCGCAAAGGCGATATCCTCGGCACGGTGACTTTGGAAGGAAAAAATCCGAAAACAACAGAGATTGCCGCGGCACAATCGATAGCAAGGCCGACCCTGCTCGAACGGCTGACAAGGACGTATTAGTTCGAGTCAATTCTAAAAGGAGCCACGACGACAACACAATGACGCCAACTCGACGGATTGTGAACGGTTGCGATTTCACATCTCGTCGAGATAGGTAAAGCATATATCACGCCACTTTTTCAGGTTATCCTTCAGCCCTAGCTTTTCAAGATATTCCTCGTTAAATTCAGGGACGGCGCCAACGACTTCACTCCGATGATAGCGGTAATACATCACATTGGCGATATGAACCGACAGGGCGGGAGTGAACGTTCCGGAAGGATATTCCCCCAGCTGATGGTGAAAACCGATAGCCTCGACGATATCGCTGTTAAATCCCCACAACCCGGTGAGGTAGGCGCCCATATCGCAGTGCGTTGCCTTGAACACCCTTTTTTCCGCCAGACGCAGAGGTATATTCTCCGCTTGCGCCAGGTCGATGACCTGGCTGTAAAGCGACTCCATCTTCGAGACCAGGATCAGTTTGCCGATATCATGCAAGGCGCCTGCAATGAAGCTGTTGGAAATGACTATTTTTTCAGTATTTTCACTCTCGGCAATTTTTTTAGCCAGGGTTCCGACGGTCATGCTGTGTTGCCAAAGACTTTTTGCGGAGAACAGCTCTCTGGAGGTCTTTATTTCAGAAAATATCTGCGACCCGAGCACCATGGCCTTAATCGTGTCGACACCGAGGAGCTTCACCGCTCTCGCGGGACTGTCCACTTTCGTATACAACCCGAAAAATGCAGAATTCACGAGCTGGAGGATTTTGGCGGTCATGGCGATATCTTCGCTTATTATTGCGGCGATATCGTCAAGCGAGGCGTCGGGCTCCTGGAGTTTTTTCTGTAATTTTGCATACACACTCGGCAAGCTGGGGAGGCTGTCGATACCCGAAATAACATTTTTGAGCTTGCCGTCCGCCATCAATTTGTGCAGAGCACTTGCCCGGAGAATGATGCTTTTCAATTTTTCGGGTTCGCAGGGTTTGGCCAGAAATTGATGCACAACCCCGATCGTTTTCAGAGTCGATTGGTCATCCGCCTGGCCGGTCAGCATGATCCGAATGGAATGAGGATATTTTTTTTGAATTTCGATCAGGAGATCCGCACCGTCCATGCCCGGCATTCGCATATCCGAAACTACTACGTCAATCTCGTACTCTTGCATCACTGCCAAGGCATGCCTGGCATCTTCAGCGAAATAGAGTTCGAATTCCTTGCGCAGAGAACGGAGCATCCGTCGGAGTCCGTCCAGCACGTTTGGCTCATCGTCTACAAATAAGACTCTCCTCTTCTCCATGAGCTTCTCCACTAAAAGGACCAACAACGAAGTGCACTCCCCTGCGAACTCTTCGTCACTCGCACAATATGTAAACGTTCACCTGCACCTCGTCCGGTCACGATTTACGGTTTGAAGACTTCTCCGCACAATACTCTTATCATACCGAAAGAGGGAGCGGTGAACGTTTAGATTCCTAATGGTTGAGGCAATGCTACAAGCAACTATAATCTCATGCGGACAAAATACCACTCTGTTGCATTTTACGTAACCGTTCGCCAGGTCAAGCAAACAGCGGCAAAACCATGGAACTGTAAACGTTTGCCATTGTGCTCCTCCGGAGGATCTCACGAATTGGTTTCGCTGGTTCCGGCCCGAGCTTCACGATGTCTGAAAAATCAGTTCTTCGGGATTACGAAGCAATTTCATAGTGTATTGCTCTGAAACCTCTTTGCTATTCGATACGGCATGATACACCTCCTTTTGATAAAAGCAGGATAAACATTCGCCATCGTCCCACCCGGGGTAAAACGTTGCGCGGAAAAAATGGGGTCTGTCCCCGATTATTTACAAATCCATTTATTTGACAGGCCACATTTCTTTTGATATACGTTACCGATACAATGCACGGCATCCATAGGGATACGTGATCGCAATTCAATGCTTTGCCCCCAAAGGAGACCATCATGAAAAAAGAGGTGAAGAAGCTTTTGGCAGGCTTGGGAGTGGCCGGATTAATCAGCGCAGGAGGCCTCTCTCTGCCAGGCGCTCACGCCAGTGGAAGCTCCAGTGGTTGATCTGCCAACGCCAGCACAGGTCGTGCTGATGTAAAAAAAGCCGCTCCCGCTAGCGGCTCGAGCGAATCGACTGAGAGCGCCACGGACCAACAAATGCAAAAGGACGCTGACCAGCAACAGCAGAAGATGGATCAAGACATGGATTCAACCAAAACCAAGGCGGGGGAGGCAGACGAAAAAGTTCCGCCCAAAAAACCCGCGAAGAGTGGGTGAAGCGGTTAAGAAAACGTACGGTCGTACGTTTCCGCGTGAGGGTCTTTTCCTGTCGGCCGAAATAAGACCGACACCTTGTAAACGTTCTCCGATACTCCAACCGGGTTTACATTCAGCGTAGGATTCGGATGAAGATGTGGAGGACGTTTACGGTTTCGTATCGTTTTTTTCGTCTCAACTCATGTCGACTCTTTTGGCTTTCGCCGGCGGATCAACTTGAGCAGAACAAAGCATATGTGACAGATATCAACATGTTTACAAGAGAATGTGACTCCTCTATGGCGCCAATCTGTAAAGATATCTACCCGGCAACCACGGCTTTTCTCCCCAGTAACTTCACCTTCCCCCCGCCCGCCGAGCTGCCTGGAGTTCTTGCCGGCTCTATTGAAAAAAACGCCCCCTTCCCCCCTTTTCTCCCCGATCTGGCAAAAGTGGAGTGGAGCGTCCACACGGTTGGCAGGAGCAGTGTTAATTTCACTGAAATAACAAGCAAAAAGGTTATCAACCCTACCCTTGAACTGCTGCCCGTGAGTTGGTCCGGCCTGCCCGGTCTGCTCCAGGGCAAGGATAATGAACCCATTCGACACCAAGAATATTTAGCGGTGTACCAACGCCCTGAACATCAGGTGCCCCAAATCGTTGCCGTATCGGGCCACGACCTCCTGGCGATGAAAATTGTGGCGGAAGAGCTGGATAAACGCGAAGTCGCCAAAACCGCCTCTACCAGCGTAGCGACAATCAATGCAATACTGTATCAGGCGCAAGAAAAGGGTTTGATACTCTCGGCCGGTTCAAAAATCAGGCGGTCGATGGACTGCGGCACCAATCAATCTGTACCAGAAGTTGATGACTGCGCGGAGGTATTTACTCTCCAATGGCATGTCACCCAGAAGTGCGATCTGCACTGTCGTCACTGCTATGACCGCAGCAACAGGAAGGAGATGAGTTGGCAGCAGGCTGTCCGCGTTTTGGATTGCATGTATGATTTTTGCGAATCGTATAACGTTCAAGGCCAGGTGAGTTTTAGCGGCGGCAATCCTCTGCTGTACCCACACTTTACAAAGGTGTATCAGGAAGCGGCCGATCGGGGCTTTCTGACGGCTATTCTTGGCAACCCCACTTCTCGGGAAATCCTGCAGAAACTCATTGACATCCAACCGCCGGAATTCTACCAGGTGAGCCTGGAAGGGCTTCGCGCCCACAACGATATCATCAGGGGTTTTGGACATTTCGACCGAGTCATGACCTTTCTCGAGCTGCTTGGAGATCTCGGCGTCTATTCCATGGTCATGCTGACCCTGACACAAGATAACATGGAGGATGTTTTTGCCCTTGCCGAGCTGCTCCGCGACAAGGTCGACCTGTTCACCTTCAATCGCCTCGCCTCAGTTGGCGAAGGTGCTCAACTTGCGCCGGTGCCGCCCGAAGACTATGTGACGTTCCTTGAACGATACGAAAAAGCTGCCGCACAAAACCCGATTCTCAGTTTTAAGGACAATCTGTTCAATATTCTCCAGGACAAAAACAATCTCCCGTTAAGAGGCGGCTGTACGGGCTTTGGGTGCGGTGCGGCATTCAATTTTCTCTCCGTGCTTCCCGACGGCGAAATTCATGCCTGCAGAAAATTCCCCTCCTACATCGGCAATATAAATGAGCGTTCCCTTATCCAAGCCTACCAGAGCGAAAGAGCCCGCGGATATAGGCGAGGGAGCGCAGGCTGCGCCACCTGCGCCATCCGGCGTTTGTGCAGAGGGTGTGCGGCTGTGGTCTATGGCTCGGGTGAGGATATATTCACCGCCGTCGATCCGTATTGTTTCAGACAGCGAATCTCACCCCAGGCTCCTAGAAAGGATTATTGCATATACCAGCCATGACTGACGACGACGGACTGGCCGGTCAAGGCGTTGGTTGGGAAGGAGGCCAGGAAAAGCGCCACCTCGGCCACGTCCATGGTGGTGGTGAACTCACCGTCCACGGTGTCTTTGAGCATCACGTTTTTCACCACCTGTTTCTCGCTGATCCCCAGGCTGGACGCCTGTTCCGGTATCTGTTTGTCAACAAGCGGGGTGCGGACGAATCCGGGACAGATAACGTTGGATCTGACACCATACTTGGCGCCTTCGACGGCGACGACCTTGCACAGCCCGAGCAACGCATGTTTTGCCGATACATAGGGGGCTTTGAGAGGCGAAGCCACCTTGGAATGCACTGAGCCCATATAGAGAACGGTGCCGCCCCGGCCGGTCGAATACATATGGCGCAGGCAGGCGCGGGTGGTCAGGAAGGCGCCATCCAGGTGGATGGCGATCAGCTTGCGCCAATTGCTAAACTCCAGGTCGACCAGTGAAGAGATATGCTGAATCCCGGCATTGCTGACCAGGATATCGATCGTCCCGAACGAGGAAATAACCTCCCGGACCCCGGCTTCGACCGCCTCTTCGTCAGTCACATCCATGTGGACCGGCAGGGCCGCCGTCCCCGCGCTGTCGAGTTCCCGGGCGGTCTCGCGGGCGGCATCCAAGGCTATATCCGCAATCGCCACTTTGGCTCCCTCGCCGCAATAGGTACGGGCAATCTCTTTGCCGAGCCCGCTTGCCGCCCCGGTGATAAGCGCTACTTTTCCCTCGAGTCTCATAGGTCCCCCTCTGTTTTCCGTCTGTGGCCCTGACCGTTCAATCATTCTTATCGATAGTTTTCCCACCAACGATTGTACGTCAAAGCGCTCGGAACCTGTCAAGAAAAATGTGTGGAAAGTCGCGAAATGGCGACTGAGGGGCAATACTGAAAAGGGAAAAAATCTCGGTGTGCGGACCGCTCAACCACGCCCGAGGGTTTCAGCCAGGACCCGGCCGACCTCTTCGAGCCGATACGGCTTGACGATGACGCCGTCAAAACCGTGGGAACGGTATTCGGACATGACCGCATTATTGCTGTACCCGCTCGATACGATCATTTTGGCTTGCGGATCGATTGCATGCAGATCGCGAACAATCTCCCGTCCGCCGACACCGCCGGGTATGGTGAGATCACAGATGACGGCTTGAAATGGATTGCCATTTTCCACCGCTCTCTGGAACAGTTCCGCTGCCTCCTCCCCGTTTCGGGCAAATTCCGCTGTAAAGCCCAGATGGTTGAGGATCTCTCCGGCAATTTCAAGGATGCCTTCCTCGTCGTCCATAATCAAAATTCGCCCTGAACCAATCTCGAGCGGTCCGTCTTCGATCCTTTTCACTTTGGGCTCTTTCGTGGATGCCGGCAGATAGATGGTAAAGGTCGTGCCGCCGCCTGTCCGGGAAGCAACCGTTATCAGCCCGTCATGGTTGCGAATGATGGAATAGGCGCTTGCCAGCCCCAGCCCCCTTCCTGTCTCCTTGGTGGTGAAATACGGGTCGAATACTCTCGCCAGATGTTCCTCGGGAATCCCTACCCCCTCATCGCTTATGGTAATGCGCACATAATTGCCTTGCGCAAGAGAAGGCGCCTCCCCCAGGGTCGAACGTACCTGGGTACAGAATATCCGAATGGTGCCGCCCTCCGGCATGGACTGATCGGCATTGATGATCAGATTATGGAGAACCTGGCTGATCTGCCCCTCATCGATCTCCACGGGCGGCAACGCCGAATCGATCGTCAGCTCGCAACGGACTTTGGATCCACTCAAGGCAAAACCAACGGTATCCCGCAGCAACTCGGTTACCAAAGCGCTCCTTCGCACCGGAGCGCCGCCGCTGGCAAAGGTGAGCAGCTGCTGGGTAAGCTCTCTGGACCGAAGCGCCGCCTTTTCCGCCTCGGCAAGTCGAGCCGTCACCTTGTCACTAGTCGAAGACAAAACCTTCGCCATCGAAATATTGCCCAAAACCACGGTGAGCAGGTTATTGAAATCGTGCGCTATCCCTCCAGCCAGCAGACCCACGGATTCGAGCTTTTGCGCTCTGATAATTTCTTCCTCCATCTTCAGTTTGTGGGTAATATCACGAAACGAACAGACCTTGCCGATAGTTTCGCCACCCCTTACCAGTGGAGAGAATATGCGCTCGAAAACCCGGCCATCCTTGCAACGGATCCTCTCCGCAACCCTCTTGACCTGCTGGTTCGAGGCACCGAGCGATAGCAGAAACGCCTCGGGATCCACGAGTTGGCCAAGAATGCACTCCAGCACCGCAGCTTCATCTCCTTTCTCAAGCAAGTCTTGGGAGATGTTCCACAGCTCCGCGAATCGGTTATTTGCCTTGATAATTTTGCCGTTACCATCGATCGCGACAATACCGTCGGCGGTCGCTTCGATAATCCCTTGAAGATACGCCTCGCTACGGCTGAGCCTCTCCTGTCCCTGTTTTCTCTCGGTGACATCTTCCGCGACCTCGATGACCGAGGAAACTGTGCCGTCCTCGGCAAAAACAGGAGTGGCGATAAGCCGGTAATTGCAAATTCCCACCGGAGTGGGGGTGTCGGTAACGGCGATATGGACCTCCCCGTCTCGAAATGTCTTAATAGTTGGGCAGTAAGAACAAATATCCTCGCGAGGCGGGATATTGAAGCTCTTAAAACACAAGGGCCTCTCTTCAACCCGGATATGAGGATTCAACCTCTTCATCACGGGATTCATGAAGAGGATTTCCATCTTGGGGCTTAATAATGTGACGCCGATCCCGATATTGGTGAAAATGGCGGAATACATCTCCTCGCTGGCTCGCAGCTTTTCCTGGGCCTGCTCTCGTTCCTCAATTTCCTCCCGCAAGCGAGAGGCGAGGTTCGTGGAAGCGGAAAGGTCGCGATAGGCGCGAAGCGAAGCAATCAGCAGCATGACGAGCCGCTGTGCCGTCAATTCATTTTTTTCTACATAATCGTTGATATCATAGTCGATCAACACCTTGGAGGGCGGCGCCATCCCCGGAAACCCGGTGCGCAAAACGATCCGAACGTTCCGGTTCCCCATCACCTCTCGAATATGGCGAGACAGCCTCAGCCCCGAGTCGTCCCGCTCCATGACCACGTCCAGCATGATGACCGCAATGTCGGGATGCTCGCCAAGAAGCGCCTTGCCCTCTTTGCCGGAATAGGCATCGAGCAATTCCACCTTTCTCCCCTCAAAGGTGAAATCGGCAAGAACCATGTGGGTCACGGCATGCACGTTTTCATCGTCATCGACAACCAGCACTTTCCAGAGCGGCGCCTCGACCTCCGTGGTCGACGGTTCTTTGCTCTCTTCCTCGGCAAAGAAAAGTTCGTCGTTGTCGAAGGTGTCTGGTTTCATGCTGTGCTCCATTCGGGTGCTACCGGAATTCTCAGGGTGAAAGTCGCTCCGTTGCCAGGAGTGCTGTCGCATTCCACCGTACCGTGCAGTTTCTGAACCACCAGGGTATAGACGATATAGAGACCGAGCCCGGTGCCTCCCTTGCCTCGTCTGGTGGTAAAAAAAGGATCGAATATCTTGTCCTTGTAATGCGAGGCAATCCCTTTGCCGTCATCGGCATAGGTGAGAACGTATGCGGATTCCTGCTTTTCGACAGCGATTACGACACGCCCCCTTTCTCCGTCATCGTAGGCATGCATCAGGGTGTTCATCAGCATGTTGGAGAGAATCTGAGAAAAGGCGCCGGGATAACTATCCATTTCCAGGCGTTCGTCGCATGTGATCTCCACCGAGAAAGCGGCCTGTTTGAGCTTTGGTTTAAGGCTCAAGAGGATTTCGCCGATATACTCCCTTACCCTGAAAACTCCTGGCTGTTCACTGGCCTGGTCAACCGCTACTCTCTTGAACCCGGTGATCATCTCGGCGGCTCGCCGCAGGTTTATCATGATGATCCCCGCGGATTGCTCGCACAACCCGAGAAACTTCTCCAGCTGCGATCTGCGGGCGTTGCCGCCTCGAAAACTCTCGGCGAACTCTCGGGTTTTTTGTTCAAGATAGGAGGCGGCGGTTACCGCGACACCGGTGGGAGTATTGATTTCATGGGCTACGCCTGCAACCAGGTCGCCCAGGGCGGCAAGTTTTTCCGTTTGAATGAGATGGGCCTGGGTTTCCTTGAGGCTGTCGAGGGTCTGTGCCAGCTCGGTATTTGCCGACTGGAGTTCGGCAGTCCGCTCCTGCACGCGGTTCTCCAGCTCCCGGTTCAACCGCACGACTTCCTCCTGAGCCTCCATTTCCTTGAGGCGCTTATACCCCATGTCCGCCAAAAACCGGGCCAACATCACCAGAAACTTCATGATGACATCGAGCCGTTCGGCGGTAATGATCGGCACTTCATCCAGCGCCTCGAGATAGGCCTCTTGGTCGAAACCGAACTGCTCCGCCTGCTTACGGAAAAATTCCCGGTCCGGTTTTTCAAGAAAAAGCTGGCCGGTCATCACCTGGGCCACGTGCTGGCCTGCCACGACAATGGGACTGGCCACATCGGTCAAGCCATGAGCGCAGGTGTAGCTCACATAGAGATTACCAGATTGCAGATGATGCTTGATATAGGTGTCGCTTTCCTTACACCGGGCAGCGGTTGTGGGATGTATTCGATGGAATTTCGTGCAGATGTCGAGCCAGCCTGAAGCGGTCCACACATTGCCTTCGCCGTCGATGATGCCGGTGGGGATTCCGGTTACGGCATAGTAGCCGTCCATGAGTTTCTGGGCCTCGGCTACATCGATCAGGTCGGAAAAAACCAGTTTCATACTAATTCTCGTAACCGTTCGCCAGGTCAACCACTCACCCGGCCAAGGCGGTTCGGCACAAGTTCATGCAAACACTCGGTTTTGCCGCAACAAGAGGACGTCCGAGACTGATTCACACTATGTTAGAAAATCATTAACGCCGCATTTTGTCAATTCTTTTAAGCCCCACAATGTAGCAAAAATCCCAGCGCTTATGCTCTAATTGCTCAATATGTTTGCAATATTGATAATGCGCAATGGCATATGGTTTATGGCGGAGGCAGCAAGCCACCCCAAAGCTGCGCAACTGCATATGCGACCTGCAGGGATATATTTGGTAGAAGAAAGGTGATATGATAAGATTGGAATACAATTACATAATTCCATCAAACAAGGACATAACGGTGCCGAATCGATCAGGAGCCAGGATGAAAACCGCGGTGTTGATCACCCTGCCTGTAGTAGCAATCTATCTCGTTTCTTGTCTCTTCCTCTTTATAGTCCAACGCAGAATGATCTATTTTCCAACACCGCCGGTTACGGTGCCGGCAAGCGAAGCGCAAACCATGATCTTTTCACATGCCGGGCAGTCACTGAAAGTCCTGCATATCGAGGGCACCGGCAACCGAACACTTCTCTATTTCGGCGGCAACGCCGAGGAGGTCGCACTCAATATTCCGCAGTTCAAAAAACTTTTCCCGAAATACTCCATTTACCTTTTCAACTACCGCGGCTATGGGGGTTCCACCGGGATGCCCTCGGAGGCGGCGCTGTTCTCCGATGCGGTGGCATTCTATGATCATCTTCATGGCAACCATCGGGATATCGCCGTCATGGGGAGAAGTCTCGGTACGGGAGTTGCCGTCTACCTTGCCTCGCAGCGCAAAGCCGAGCTGCTCATTCTGGTAACGCCGTTCGCCAGTATGACCAGCCTCGCCCAACACCATTATCCGTTTTTTCCCGTTTCATTGCTGCTCAAGGACCGCTACGATTCCGAGCGCCGCGCTATGGATCTGAAAGTTCCCACCCTTGTGCTCCTGGCTGAAAACGATGAGGTGGTACCGAGGAAAAACAGTGAGCGGCTTGTAGCCGCCATGGATCCGCATCTGACGGAAAAAGTCGTAATTCCGCACGCGGGTCACAATACCATCAGCGACTATCCGCTTTATGCGCAGGCTCTGCAAAAATTCGCCGCAAATAAATCAGTACTGAATAAATAGGTTCAAAGCACAGGCAAAGAAATGCCCGATTCGAGCATCGAAGTAAAGCTCTGGATCGGTGAAGGTTTACCGAAATAGTACCCTTGAAAAAACTGACAGTCTCGATTGCTGAGATAGCGCAGTTCCTCCTCGGTTTCCACGCCTTCCGCGATCACCTTCAAACCCAGGTTGTGAGACATCATGATGATGGTGTCCACCAGCACAACCTCGCTTTCCGCCTCTTTGATATCACGTACAAACGAGCGGTCGATCTTGAGCGCATTGAGCGGCAAACGCTTCAAATAGCTCAGCGACGAGTAACCGGTTCCAAAATCGTCGACCGAAAAGGTAATCCCCATTTCCCGGAGTTTCATTATCTTGTCGACGATAGCGGTGCCGGTCGCGACGATACTGCCCTCGGTAAGTTCTATACCGAGATAGGTTGGCGCGGCGCCGGTAATCTCCAGAATCTCCGTTACGGTTGTGATGAAATCGGGCGAGGAAAACTCCCTGCCGCTGATATTGACCGAGATGGTCTGACTTTCAACGAGAAGCCCGGAGTCCATCCATGCCCGGATATGCTCGCACGCCGTACGCAGCACCCAGCGATCGACCTGTCCCATGATCCCGGTATCTTCGATTATCGGCAGGAACGCCCCTGGCGCCAACAGCCCGTTTTTCGGATGATTCCAGCGCAGTAACGCCTCGGCTCCCGTGATCCGGCCCGTTCTATCCACCTGGGGCTGATAGAAAAGCGTCAGTTGATGGTCTTCAAGGGCCTTTCTGATTTCGGTGCTGAGGCGCAGGCGTTGGTCGGCCGATTTCTGCATCTCCGGCAGAAAAAAACAGACCTCGTTGCGACCCGAACCCTTGGCGCGGTACATTGCCGCATCGGCCTGTTTGAGGATATCATCGGCGCCAAGATTCTCTTTGGGAAAGAGCGAGACGCCGATACTCGAAGTCACATGCAGTTCCCTCCCGTCAATACAACAGGGTGCGGTAAGGCATTTTTTTAGTTTTTCGGCAACAAATCTGGCTTGGTCAGCAGCTCGTTCGATGTTTGAGTTCAACTCACTGACAATGATGATGAACTCGTCTCCCCCCATGCGGGAGGCACAATCTTCGCTGCGAATGTTGTCGAGAAGGCGCCTGCCCACCAGTTTAAGCAGCTCGTCTCCTGTCGCGTGGCCGAGCGAATCGTTTATGGTCTTGAAGTTATCGAGATCGATGAAGAGCAAGGCTCCGAATCGCCCATGCCTTCTGGATCGGGATATCTCGTTATTGAGCTGATGGAGCAGCAGGCGACGATTTGGGAGTTCGGTCAATGCGTCATAGGTGCTGTAGTAGCGAATCTGCTGTTCGGAGAGTTTTTTTTCGGTAAAATCCTCGACGATGCCGACCCCGCCGATAACCGTTCCGTCGGCTGCCTCGATCGATTTAAAAAAAGCACGGATAGGCGTTGTCTTATTACCGGTGCTGGAGGTGTAATCGCCCTCGAAATAGCCGACCCCATTTTCGAGAGACTCACTCACAGCGGCCACCATCCGCCGGTCTTTCACGGAGTTGAATATATTAAAGCCGGTGATAGTGTTGCGTGCTGTCCCGAGAATATGGAGAAAAGCGTTGTTGCAATCAACAACGACACTCTGGTCGTTGTACTGAAAGATACCGAGTGGGGCATGATGGAAGATATGGCGATAGCGTTCTTCGCTGGTTTTCAGATCTCTCTCCCGGCGAACGCTTTCCAGATGCAACCGGATATTTTCCCGAATGTCGATATGGATTTTTATAGCGTTGACGACATTGACCAGCCAGTAGAGGAGGATCAGGGTGCCGACGATAAGTTGCTGCTCGCCGCCCTCCAGCACCATTTTCAGGGCCAGAGGGAAGAGCATCAACGAGAGATAACCGCAGACGGTCGGAAGATGGGAGGCCAGCGAGGCGACAGCTCCCGCGGCCATCCCCGCCATGATGACGAAAAAGGCAATTTGGTGTAAAGGATCATGCTCCGGGAAAAGAAAAACAGACGCTGCCCCCCAGGCGGTGGCGGTCACATAGGCGCCGAAGAGAAAATACCACTGCCATGCGCTCATGTCGGGACGTTCCGCGGTGGGGTCACGTTTTGCGAACAGTACCGTCAAGCCCATCCTGGCCCCACAGATAACGACCATGGAGCCGAACCAGCCGAGGAGAAGGGTCGCGGAGCTCACCGATTGTTGCGACCAGCAGAGCAGCGCCGCAACCAGCACGGAGGTGGCTATCGGCACTTTCGATCTTGCATAGAGCAAACGGATCTGTTCGTTGAAAACTTGCTGGGTTACCATATTGCCTTGAGGTGCGGCCGCATGCAATCCTCATGAAAAATCAGGGGTGAGGTTTCCCCTCCCGCCTCCGCCACTGGATGGCATAATTCACTCGGGTCAGGCTGCTAGCTTTTTCGCTATCGCGGCAACGTGCGCGCCCTGAAACCGGGCGATCTTCAGTTCGTTTTCCGAGGGTTGCCGTCCCCCATCCGCACCGGCAAGCGTGCCGCCGCCATAGGGCGATCCGCCGGTGATCTCGCTCATGTTCATCAGCTCTTGGCAGGAATACGGCACACCGACGATAATCATGCCCTGGTGCAGCAGGGTGGAGTGGAACGAGGTGATAGTGGTTTCCTGGCCGCCGTGCTGCGTACCAGTCGAGGTGAAGACACTGCCCACCTTGCCGACCAAGCCGCCGCTCATCCAGATCCTCCCGGTCTGATCGAGAAAGTTGCGCATTTGGGCACACATGTTGCCGAACCGGGTCGGCGTCCCGAAAATGATGGCGTCATAGTTGGCAATTTCATCGGGGCTGGCGACAGGCGCCTCTTGATCCAGCTTCGCCCCGGCTTTGCGGGCCGCCTCCTCCGGCATCAACTCCGCTACCCGTTTGAGCACTACCTCGGCGCCGGAAACAGTCCGCGCACCTTCAACCACCGCCTTGGCCATCGTTTCCACATGGCCATACATGCTGTAATATACAACGAGAATTTTCGCCATAGTTGGTTTCTCCTGGTTCTTGTAATTGATTGCAAGGGTTGGCCGAGGTGCTCTTGGCAACGCGAGAGGCACCTGGCTATCTCGGCTCACCCCAACCGGATCGCACCGGCATCCAATCGCCGGTGAACGTTTACGTCGAATCGCATGGGTAGTCTGCCAAACTCTCTGAGAAGGTAAGACCATTCTCTATCAAAACCAGTTGATATTTCTGATTGCAACCGGTTACGCTCCTCTTCTCCTCTTTAAGGCTGCAGCGCGAGGGCGAACAGGGCGCCTGAGCACACAGCCCACCCTCTCCCGGCCCGATGACAACGTCAAAAGCTGCTGCACCGATAAGCACAGCGAGGAGTTATGTGCTTTCAAGAGCCTGTCTCACCCGCTCCGGGGTAATGGGAAGATCCCTCACCCGGGCGCCGACAGCGTTGGCGATGGCGTTGGCAATGGCCGGCGCCACTACGCCCACGGCGGGCTCGCCGGTACCGACCGGGTAGTAGTCGTTTTCAACGAGGTGGACCTCAAGTTCCGGGATATCGGCCATGCGCAGCGGTTGGTACTGATGGAAGTTTTTCTGCTCGATCGCTCCCTTTGCCACCGAGGCCTGCTCCCGGGTGGCAAGGCTGAGCCCCCAGAGCAGAGCGCTTTGCATCTGCGCCAGTGTGCTGTCTGGATTGACGATGGTGCCCACGTCTGCTGCCAGGGTCAGTTTTTTCACCTGAAAATCGCCCTTTTCAGGATTCACATCGACCTCGGCCACACAGGCGATCCAGGTCGGCATGGTCCGCTCCTGGCCAAAACTGCAGGCCAGCCCCATGGCGGAGTTCCCAGGCAGGGATTTGCCGCCGTAGCCGGATCGCTCGACCGCCCTTTTCAAGACGTTCTCCAGGCGAGAAGCTCCCCCTACAGAGTTGGGTGCTTCACCGGCCTGCTTCCCCTTGGCATCCAGCATTGCCAATCGGAAGACGGCCGGATCGACACCGGCCAGCGCCGCCATCTCATCCATGAAACACTCCACAGCGAAGGTGGTAAATCCGGGACCTACGGCACGCAAGTATCCGGGTGGGATCGCTTTTTGGACCAGGTCATGCTGAATGGCCCGTACCCGGTGATGGGGTACGCTATACCAGAAATCAGCCCCGCTTACGGCGAAACTGTCGACCTTCGCCTCCTTGTCCGCGGTTTCCGCCAGCAGTCCCGGCAGCACCCGCGCCGTCGGCCAGCCGGCAACGACATCGTGAATCACGGCTTCGAGCCGACCATCCCCGCCGAGGGCGCCGGAGAGGACCTGCAGGGACGGTGAACGGGGAAAATCGAACTGCATGTCCTGTTCGCGGGTATACATCACCTTGACCGGACGCCCCACCGCCTTGGCGGTCAGCGCCGCGACCGCGATATACTCGGAATCGAGCCGTTTGCCGAAACCACCGCCCAGGTAGTGTTGATGAATAACGACTTTCGATTCATCCACACCCAGCGCCTTGGCCATCAATGGTACTCCGGCGAGTTGATTCTGATTGCCGGTATAGGCATGCCAGATGCCGTCCTTGTGCTCGACGACGGCATTGGCCGGTTCCAACGGCGCGTGCAGATTGAGGCATGTTGTGTAGGCGACCGTTAAGGTTTTTGCGGCCCCGGCAAGATGCTTCTCGGCATCGCCATCGAGCACCCAGTTGCCCCACCGTGTCGGGTTTTTCGTCAGCTCCTCGGCGGCTTTGGTCAGCGCGAGGCTGTCCACATCCTGGTTGGGGCCGTTGTCCCATTCCACCTTGAGCGCTTTCGCCCCCTCTTCGGCGGCGCCATAAGTCTCGCCCACGCAGACCACAAATCCCGTGACGCTCTCTGTAGGGTCCTCGAGGGCGACCGCCTGGAGAAAACCGGAAACCTTGCGCGCCTCGGTGTCGTCGATGCCGAGCACCTTGGCTCCATAGCGAACCGGGGGCGTCACCAACCGCCCGTAGGCCATGCCGGGGAGAAAGACATCGATGCCGTAGGTAGCGCTGCCGTTCGTCTTGGCGGCAATGTCCAGGGCCGGCAGGGATTGCCCGACCAACTTGTACGCGGATGCCTTTTTCAGCTCGATTTTGGCCAGTTCCGCTTCCTCCATTGCAAAGGAGACAGTCGCGTCTCGAATGATTTTTGCATAGGAAACCGAACGTTTCGATTGACGGTCGATCACCTCACTGTTTTCAGCATAACAGCCGGCCGGATCCACTTTGAGCAAACCGGCTCCCGCCTCTATCAGGGCGATGCGACCGGCGGCACCTGCCCGACTCAAGGTGTCGAAAGTCCAATTGACGCTCCAACTCCCGCCGGTGATCATCACTCCCCATTTAGGGTCCGTGTCCACATGGCGAATGCGGACGTCCTCCCAGCGCACCTCCAACTCCTCGGCCAGGGACTGCGCCAGCGCCGTGCCCACATGCTGGCCCATTTCCGCCTTGGTAATGTTGATGGTCGTACGGCCCTCAGCATCGATTTCAAACCACAAGTTGCGGGCGATTTTGCTCTCGGATCGCGCCGCTCCCCGCTCCTTCGACCAGCCGAATAGTACGGTTTCCCCAGCTCCCGGGGAAATTGCCTGAAAGGATGATTGAGATGCAGCAGCCGCAGCCGGCTGATTTCCCGCAGACGATTTCATATCGCTCGCCGTCGCCTTTATCGCTTTTTTCATGCGCGGATAGGTCATACAGCGGCAGAGGATGGGCTGCATGGCCTTTTCGATTTCGGCATCGGCGGGATCCGGATTTTTTTGCAGCAGATCTGCGGCCTGCATAATCGCTCCGGATTGACAGTACCCGCATTGCGGTACCTGATCTTCGATCCATCGTTTCTGCAGGGGATGCTCTTCCTCGCCACCCAACCCCTCGATGGTGACTACCTCCGCGCCTTCCACGGAGGATAATTTGCTTGTGCACGAGCGCACTGCGGACCCATTGACATGCACCGTGCAGGACCCGCATTGACCGATGCCACAGCCATACTTGGTGCCGGTCTGTTGAAGATATTCCCGCAACGCCCAGAGCAGAGGCATATCGCCGGGCAGGTCGACGGAAACGGGTTTGCCGTTGAGTGTAAAGCGAATCATGGCCGATCTCCTTTTGGTCGGATTAAAGGAAGAACAGGGAACGTGCTCGCCGGGTATAAAGTGAAAATGGTACCGTTCGGATTGCGCTTCAGAATCAATGATAAGTTAGGAACAGAATAAACCCAGTATTTCAAAAAGACACGCGGGTGTCAATGGCCAGGGGGTTATTCGAGAATAGCAATTTTCTTGCAGATCGAGGCGAACTCGAAAAGTTCTCCAGAGGCATATAGCTACTATTCCGAGGAAGTTTTTTTTTGAGTTCAACGAAGATTTGGGTGAAAAGGGCATTCTCGGACAGCCTCCCAGGGCAAGAGTCGACTTCCCCACCTCCCCCCTACAGGTTGTCATCAGTATCGGTTTCATGATATAGCCTAACTATGCCTACTGGCCTGTTCGTGCCAAGAGCGACAGCGCCGGCAAACCTTCTTAGGCAATCGACCTCTATTCATGGGGGGCTTTGGGATGTCGACACCCTTTACGAACCGACTGGCATGGATACTCTGCATAGTTTTGGCAGCCGCAAGCGCCACCGCAACGATATCGGCTGCCGGGGAGCCACGGGTATTCAAGGATCAGACTGTTTATGTGCCTGTCTACTCGCAGATCTACAGCGGCAAACGGGGGAAGACTATCGATCTGGCGGTTACTGTGAGCATTTGCAACACGGATAGAAAACTTGCCATCCGGCTTACGGCGGTGGACTATTTCGATTCGAACGGCAAACCTCTCAAACACTATCTGGACAAGCCCACAACGCTCAATGCCATGGGCACTATGCAGTACATGGTGCCCGAGACGGACAGAAGCGGAGGTTCTGGAGCAAAATTCCTCATCACCTGGCAGTCGGATCAGCCGGTATCGCCTCCACTGATCGAATCGGTGATGATCAGCACCAAAACCCAGCAAGGCATCTCTTTTACCTCGCGCGGCCAGGTGGCGAAGTAATCGGGGTCTGTCCCCATTTTCATATTTTCAGAAATGTGCCCTCCTCCGTAACATTCCTACAAAAAAGTAGTTGTTGTCCTTATCGAAAAATCCTGCCGGCACTGTCCCAACAGCAAACCGACAAATTCTCTCCTATATTCCGGATAGTTGAATAGCTCGCACTGATAGGGAGGCCCCGCCTGGGACGCTGGCATTGATCTTGCTGTATTTACAGTCCATTGTGAGCTGATCAGCTAAACCTTTTTTGTGGAGGGGTCTGCTGCGCCGTATCCCGGACCCCGCTGTTAGTAACAACCAGTGCAGCCGCTGCTGCCATGAACGAAAGGAATGATTCGATGAAAAAGGCTAACTTAGAGAAAATATTCGAATATGCGTCAATGCCCCTGCACGGCACCCTGTCGCGCAAGCTGAGAAAGGACATCAGCGTTCAAATCAATGAAGGGAAGACCTATGCCGGCGCCACCCTCTTTTTGGGGGACGAGTTCGTTCGGATCACTGAATCGGCCGAGGGCATCAGTATCAATACATACTACGATTGGGAAAACATCGCTTCGGTGCGAACAATAGCAAAAATTTCGGAATAGCACTTCCGGAACGTATCAATACTCCCTGGCCGCGCTCCCCAACAGAGCCAGAACGCTTCAGGCTCAACCATCTAGTGGTTATTCACCACCAGGCTGCCAAAACCTACTGTGTCTGAGGGGGATATCTCCCCCCTCAGACGGGTGAACGGTTACGATCACTCGGGAGGAATATGGATGATCAAGAAAAAACGTGGTCTGTCCCGATTTTACGCTAGCGAAGCTCATAATCTATCTTTCTGGTCAGCTCATCGGTCTCCGGAGTAGAGATCAGAAAAATCTCTTGATCGTTAGGGCACCAATATTCCACGAACCACTCGGACATAGTCGCATTATACTGCATCCTCCCTGTCGAGTTCATCGTGGCGCCGCATTCCGTGCACTTCATTTCCAGTCCCAACAACTTATCATTTTCTAAAACCTTCCCGTCTTCCATCTTCACGTCAATCCTTCTAATGATAGAACTGCCGGATCCAATCGATACCGAACTCGTCGATCAATTTTTTTAAATACTCTGCCGCTTCTTTATGGAGTTGGTCAATCTTTTTCCGTAGATCAGGAGTCTTATCCCCTTGTAGTCCGGCTTCGGCCGACAGCTGATCCACTTTATCGTGAAATACCTGCAAACCATACCGCTTGTGAACCTTTGGATATTTCCTTTTTATTTGCTGAAAAATATCATATTCGATATCGTGAATGTCATTGCTAATTCTTCCCTTCTCGATATCGTCCTTCATCTCATCCGGTACTTCTATCCCTTTCTTCTCATATACTTCGGTTACGGCCCGAGTTCCAATCTGCCATTCATGTGTCAAGTCCGTTTCGGGGTCCCGTACAATAATGTGCCAACGCGGGTACCCATAGCCACCTCCCTTTTGAGGCCTTCTGGGGGCAACTACTACTTTTACCCGAAATTTCGATTGATTCTTAAGCGCGGCAGCAATAGCATCAACGTCCTGTTTCGCTGCCAGATCAAACCGTCCACGAATTATGTCGTCCATCTCACCGATGGTCTTGTACCCATTGCGCTTGCACTTGGCGACAATTCCTTCCACGAACTCCTCGAGATTGTCTCTCTTCAGTATTGATTTTACTTTCCCGCCTGTTATCTTATTGTCTTTTAGGAGTTTTTCCCCAAAACTTTGTTGTCGATCTCTCGCTTGCCTGGCCATTGCATAGAGTGTTTTTTGCGCTTTCTTGTCTTTCTGGAATTCTTCAGGGCTCATTTGCAGCACAGGATTCCCGCCACCGGCACGTTTAATCTTCGTCTCCAAATAATACCCTTTCCAGATTTTGATGCTGCCCGAAGCGCTGCTCTGCTCGGACACAACCCCCTTATTTTGAGACAGCACATCGGCACTGCCTGTAAGTACTAGAAAGACCGGGCGTAAATAAAAAGCGTGGGTACCCGGAATGAGATTTTTCATATTGAAAGTTCTTGCCAGAGACTGCGTTCTCGACAGGGACGCGCCACTCATCCTGGCAATCGAGCGGGAGGCTGCAAAACCGACCTTATCCTTCAAACCGCCTCCGACGCCCTCGTATTCCAGACTTAAAGACGACTCTCTATCACGAGAGATCTTAGCGGTATTGGTTATCGTCACACTGGAACTCTCAGATCGGGTTTCAGAGCCGGAGGTAGTCAGTGAATAATCGGCTGTCTCTCCTTCTTTCACATCGATCATATCGATCACAAAAGTCTCGTTGCCGATCTCTTCTTTCTTGTCAAACTTGGCGTTGGCGATTGGCGAGGCATACACATGAAAATGGGCTTCCCCCCATGGGAAGTTATCCGGGTCATCACCTCCGAACGGATATCCCGTCTCCGTCACCTCGAAGCGGGCAGTCCACGGATTTCCTTTGCCATCACTTGGCGTGCCTTTCTTTATTACGTCCTGCTTGAGCGTATAGTCAGGATATTTCCAGGAACCTTCACTGGCAACCACCGTATCGGAAGCGTCATAGATATTCCATTCCGATTTCCACGCCCACCGCCAGGAGACGCCGGAGACATCGATCTCAATATTCTTGGCTATATGCGACTGGATAAGGTTTGGCGGCCGGGAAACCGTTGCATCTCTTGAGCCCCAGACGCGCGCCGGCAGGCACTGAATCACATTGGCAGGCAACGTTGAAAGCACGAGATTTTGCTGAAGACGCGCTTCACGCTCTGCCTGCTTGCGCACCTCGTCGGCCCTTATCGTCTTCTTGTTCTTATCTGTTTCCGCTGATATGGCTCGTTGCATCGAGCCTGCCGCCACAAGATCCGGCTTCGTCGGGTTATGTGGGGCGAGACCGCCCGCTATCCGCTCATGCTGACGGTGACTGGTTCTAGAAGGAAGCTTGTGCAGAATAGTGAAAATTTTTCCTTGCGGTCCAAAGTTCTTTGTCTGAATCAGACGACCTACAGCACGGTTACCAATGCAGCGCTGAAGTTGAAGCGCTGGATGAACGTTTACCTGAGAAGAACGGATTGCCTTGGCATTTGCCGCAACCTGACCGCCCGTTTTCTTTGGTACCTGCCGAGATTTTGCGGACCGCTGATACAGCATCACAGCAATCTCCTCAATGAGGTTTCTCCTACTTCCTAAATCGTTTGTTCATTTATCTTCGAGTTTATACCCCTTCCAGATCCTGATGCTGCCCGTGGCATTGCTCTCTTCCGAAACCACCCCCTTATTTTGAGATAGCACATCGGCACTGCCTGTAAGCACCAGGAAGACTGGGCGTAAGTAAAACGTGTGAGAACCAGGAGAAAGATTTTTCTTACTAAAAGTTCTTGACAAAGACTGCGTTCTTGACAGCGTCTCGCCGTTCATCCTGGCAATCGAACGGGAGGCTTCGAAACCGACCTTATTCTTCAAGCCGCCCCCGACACCCTCGTATTCCAGACTTAAGGACGACTCTCTCTCACGAGAAATCTTAGCGGTATTGGTTATCGTCACACTGGAGCTGTCAGATCGGGTTTCAGAGCCGGAGGTGGTCAGTGAATAGTCAGCCGTCTCTCCTTCTCCCACATCGATCTTATCGATCACGAAAGTCTCGTTGCCGACCTCTTCTTTTTTGTCAAACTTGGCGTTGGCGATTGGAGAGGCATACACATGAAAATGGGCTTCCCCCCATGGGAAGTTGTCCGGATCATCACCTCCGAACGGATATCCCGTCTCCGTCACCTCGAAGCGGGCAGTCCACGGATTTCCTTTGCCATCGCTTGGCGTACCATTCTTTATTACGTCCTGTTTGAGCGTGAAATCAGGATATTTCCATGAACCCTCACTGGCAACCACCTTATCGGAAGCGTCATAGATATTCCATTCTGATCTCCATACCCACCGCCAGGAGACGCCGGAGACGTCGATCTCAATATTCTTGGCTATATGCGACTGGATAAGGTTTGGCGGCCGGGAAACCGTTGCATCTTTTGAGCCCCAGACGCGTGCCGGCAGGCACTGAAGCACATTGGCGGGCAACGTTGAAAGCATGAGCTTTTGCAGATTTTTTTGCTTGTTTGCCGCCCATGCCTGCCGCAGCTTTGTTTTTTGACGGGCAAGTTTGCGCCTCACCGCTACCGCCCCTTTGTTTCCTTCTTCCTCAATATTACCGGCCGGCACCCTGTCTGAGTGTTTCCGTCGGATAGCCGCACCTCCCTGCTGCACCACATGTGTCAACTCGTGCGCGGTCAATTCCAAATTTTCAGGCGAGCTTCCCGCGCCATAAAAGATGTCGGAACCGTGGGTGAAAGCTGCAGCGCCCACATCCCGGTTCAGCTTGATGGCGTTACTACCGGTATGAACGCGAACCGCGCTGAAATCAACGCCAAACCTTGGCTCCATGAATGTACGCACATGCTCCGGCAACGAAATCCCGCTCCCCTTGCTCTGCATGATCCGGGTTTCGACATCTCCTTCAACCTCGAAATTGCCGGTCTTTGCTCGATTAGATTTTGCCATGACCGGTTTTTCTTCCTCGCTGTCTTCCAGCCCCTTATGCTGGACGAATGAAGTGATAGAATCTGCCAGGGGCTTGGCTTGAGCTATCTTGTCCTTATCTTCTTTGGGAGAAAGCGGATGTTGCGCCGAGTTTTCGGTAACTGCATCAGGCATGCTTATTACCTGACGGGCCAGCCGGTGCGCTTCCTGTTCGTATAAATCGTCTGCAGCGCTGACCTTCAGCTTCCTCCTCAGCGGGATAACCGTGCCTTGCGGAGTAAGGCGCCTTGCTTGAATCCACTGCGATACCTGTCGATTCCCCATGGTTCGCTGAAGTCTCTGGATAGGATTAAAGAAGGTCATCCTTGAGATGGGAGGGCTTGATTGCAAAATAGAAGATGATTTAGAATAAGACATTCGGCGCCCAATCCCTTGCCTTGCTTCGGCCGATCCCGTCAAACGTTTCTTATTCATACGTCACCTCTTATGGCCAGTGCTTTTGCCTGTAATCGCATATTTTTTGATCAAGCAGCAACTTATAAATGGAGTAGCACAAAGGAAACCCAGTTATAAAGTAAGTATAAATTTATGCAAGCACAAGCTGCCTCTAGAGGTCAGCTACCTATCGGCTTGATTCTGGCTGACTAGTTGGTATAGGAATTGGGGCTAAAACACCCATAAAATTATAACTATTTGTATCGATCATCACATGTTAGGTGGTGTATGCCACGTCAAGCACGCATAGACGCCCCGGAGCACTTCATCGTGTGATTGTAAGGGGGATTGAACAAAGAAAGATATTCAAGGACAATATCGACCGTGACGAGTTTCTCGTACGATTTGGCATTATTCTGTCCGATACAAAGACCAGCTGTTTTGCCTGGGCCCTGATTTCCAACCATTTCCATCTGTTACTGCGTACCGGCCGCCAACCACTGTCTGCAGTCATGCGCTGACTATTGACCGGCCACGCCATGAGTTTTAACCGCAGACATCACCGCAGGGGCCAGCTCTTCCAAAACCGCTGAACGGGGGTTACAATGACCTAGTTGGCCGGATTGCTAAATATTTATCAACCGCGTGTTAGTGTTTGCGCCAGACGAGCTGAACAGATCGTTTTGGCTGAAGGAGTATGTCTGATGAATGAATAGCTATTTTATATTTGAATGGGATTCCCCTTCTTCCCGAAAATAAACATGCCCGTGCAGTCGTCTGATTTTGAAATTGATACCAATTTCCTTTTGAGTATCCCTGTAGGTCGTTGCTGCTATTTCGATGAGCATCCTGCTAATTTATTAATCTTTTAGGATCTTTTATTCAAATGCAAACAACTACATCAAATAATTTACATTTAATAAAGGTCATCGGATATTCCTGGTATTCACCAATAATCGGTACCATCTCCATTAGTAGCTGGATCGTTGGAATTGCATATTTATTTCTTTTTCGTGGTTTACCTTTGTTCATATTTATCATTAACATTTTCTGCCAAATTATATTTCTAATATTTCTGATCAAACAAATACGCGTTCAATTTCAAATAGGCTCTAAATTTCTTCTCGGATTTAAGATTGGGAGTTTGGTTCTTCCTTTGAATTGGGGGATTAAAACCCCAAAAAAAGGATCAGGAATTTATTTAATTATAAATTCAACCGAAATTAACAATATTCTAGTGGTTCATGAAACAAGAAAAATTCCATCATTATTTGCAAATAAAGTTTCAACGAGGATAATCCAATCATTTTATTTGGAAATACAATTTAATAAACCAATAGATAATGAAATTTTCGTTAAACATTATCCAATTGTTACATCTGAAGGATTTACCGGATCTCCTGTCTGTATCCACTCGAAAAATGTCCTTCAATACTATATGGATGGCAATGTACTTAAAGAAAAAGAAATTATTGAAAGCTTAAAAAAATTATTACCATTATCCAATCCAATAAAAAGTAGAAAAACGGAATTTGAAATTCGATCCCATGAAAAATGAGTTTAAAGGATTACTGATTAATGAGCTAAAGAGATTAAGTTTCCTCGGCGATCGTATTGTTGCCGAAAGTTTACTTAATTACTATGAGAAAAATCTAGGCCTTCAAATGAGGAAATACTTAGAAAATAACCTTGAAAGTTATTCCTTTCTGTATGGTGATGACATTAGGATTGTCTAATCGGGTCAAAATTTTGCCTGACTCCTGCAGGTAAGAATAAACGCGGTCAAATCCTGAAGAAGGGGACATCCTTAACTTATTAACTTATCGGATATAATGTTTATAAGCTAAGGGCGTCCCCACGATACGCACATTTGTTCTCTATGCAAATGGGGTCACCCATTAAAGGGCGGATCAAGGAGGTGAGCGAAGAGGCAGTATCCAGGACCAGCCAATACCATGAAGGTAACATTCTGTTTCGATTCCAGTATTAGCCATGAGAGGCGTATTATGAAATGGGCTTTTCAATTTCTCTGTGTATGGGTCTTGCTTCAGTCTCCGGTAGCCTTGGCGACGAGTTCCAGTCAATCGCCATCCTTTTTTATGCCCGATGGACAGCTCAAGTCGCATACGGTACGGGTCTACCTCGATCAGGACATCTCCGCTGCGCAGCAACCGCGGCTGATGCTTCTCCGCAGCCATGCCATAACCAAAAAAGCGGTGGACGAAACCGCCCGCATCGAGCCGAAGATCGTGGCTCCCGGTCAGCATTGGATGGAAAAGATCGACGGTCAGCAGGTACAACGCACCGGGACCCTCTTGCTGTTCGACCTGAGCAGTCTACCCTTTCATTTCAAGGCGATGATGCGTGTCCTTCCGATTCTCAGATGGAGCGAAGGAGGGTCCGAGCGCCTTGTGGCAGCCGCCGAAGAGGTAAATCTGGGGAATATAGTTGCCGTGGTCGGCTGGACCCTTCTCTTCCTCGTTATCACTGTGGGGCTTATTTTATGGTTGGCTCGCAAGAGTGGGGAATCCCCTCTCAAACTCCTGTCCGGGGTGGATGGGCATCTCTCCTTGTCTTTGACCCAGGTGAGCTGTTGGACCGTGGTGATCGGCGGTGTGGTCCTTGGCTACGGCATGGTGAAATTAGAGGTCCCGGAGATTCCTGCCTCCCTGCTGGTACTCATGGGCGCCTCGCTCGTCACCGGCGGGGTTGGCCATTTTCAGGATGCGAAGAAACTGCGGGTGCTCTCTGCCACGGGGCCCGTCTCTTCTTCTTTGTCGCCGAAGTTGGCCGATTTGCTCAGCACATTCGATCCTGGCCAGCCCCCACGGTTGTCTCTCGCCAAAGCCCAGATGCTGTTTTGGACTCTGTTGCTGATCGCGCTTTTCGTCTCGAAAAGCATTCTCGACGGCGTTATTTGGGAGGTACCCTGGCCCCTGGTGACATTGATGGGCTTCAGTCAAGCGGGCTACCTGGCACCGAAAGTGTCCACATCTTGAGATATGGACGACGCGAATGCCGCGTGATCGTGCAACCGGGAGATAGACTAAAATTCTTTTGCCGGAAGATAGATTACAGTGGGCTGGTCCATGAGATCGGCATCCGAAGTAATAATACTACAATTATGCACACGGGAAACGGTCACGATGATGGCATCGGCCATGGCTAGTTTATCTTCCAGGGAGATATCGGCAGCCGCCATGTCGAGGGTTTCGTCCAAGGGGATTACGGGAGAGTTTTTCATATAGCCGGTAGCGAGAAGCGCCTTTGCTTCGCCCACTTTTCTTTTGATTACTTTATAGACCTCATAGACAATGATGGCAGGTAGTATGAGTTTATCCTGGTCTTCAAGATAATTCTTATATTTTTCGGCCAGTTTCCCGTCGGTAAACCATTCCGCCAGCCACAGGAATCAACAATAATCATTACATGCGATCCTCTTTATCGCGGTAATCGTCGGTTTTGGCACCTTTGGCTATGCCTCGCAGTTCATCCAAAGTAACCTGGGGAATCAGAACCAGCATGCGGTCCTTTTCGATAACAGTCAGCTTCTGTTTTGGTTTGAGGTTGAGATGCTCCCGGACCGGTTTGGGGATGACGACCTGAAATTTGCTGGATATGGTTGTCTGCATAGAAATTCTCCTTTTTATTGATCGATGAAATAATTGTAGAATTTCTTACTGAAAAGTCAAACCCCCGGCCGCGTATATGGGCGTATATAGCAAGGATTCCGTGGACACGAGACTTAATCCCTAGTAAAACCGTTCGCCGGTGCCCCAGGTTGGCGCAGACAAGCGCAGACTCCGGGCTGGCTGACGGGCTGTCGCCTATCTAATTTCCATCCGAAAATTGTTATTCGAAATCTCCGCTTATCTGGCTCGATATCTTCGTTATTCGAAAATTTTTATCCTCCGGTAAGCGAACGAAGTGAGACTCCGAGATATCACCTATATGCCTGTGGGAAAAGTTTTCGAATGCCTCGATCTCCAACCAAATCCCTGGTTTTCGGATGGACACTATCTATGCACGCCAGCCAGATCGTGCCAAGTTGGAGTACTGGTGAACGCTTACTCAAACTCCATATTCTTCAATGCAATGAGCCAAAATATCTTAATTGTCGAAGACGAACCTTCGATCGCTGACAACATCACCTACGCATTGACAACCGAAGGGTTTGCGGCCCGTTGGTGTACCAGCGGCCGGGAAGCCCTGACCGATCTTTACGCCGGAGGGATAGATCTTATCATCCTCGATGTCGGTCTTCCCGATATCAATGGTTTCGAGCTGGCCAAACAGATCAGGCGAGAATTCATGGTACCGATCATCTTCGTTACCGCCCGAGACAGTGAGATCGACCGAGTGGTCGGCCTGGAGATCGGCGGTGACGACTATGTGGTCAAGCCCTTCAGCCCCCGGGAACTCACAGCCCGGGTTCGGGCGGTGCTCCGGCGAACCGCTGCGCCCATCTCCGGACAAACGGCGGAACATTTATCCGCTGCAAAACAACCGGTATCCAAAATGTTTGCTGTCGACCAAATAAGATACACCATCTCTCTCATGAACCGCCCGCTTAATCTTTCCCGCTATGAGTTCCGGCTGCTTCGGGTCCTGGTAAGCCATCCCGGCAGAGTCTTCACTCGGGAACAGCTCATGGAAAAGGTCTGGGACGAACCGGACATGAGCTTTGAACGTACCGTCGACACCCATATCAAGACCATCCGCCAAAAATTGCGTCAGGCAGATCCCGATCGGGAATGGATTGTGACCCACCGTGGCATCGGCTACTCCCTCAGAGAAGAGTCATGAAGACCCGGATCAGGATTTTCCTTGCCATGCTGGTGACCGTCGGCATCGGTCTTGCCCTGCTCATCAACTGGATTTCCAACGACCTGAAGCCGGAATTCCGACGGTCGACGGAGGAACCCCTGGTGGACACCGCCTGGATGCTGGCTGCACTGGCCTCGACGCAGATGCATGACGGGATCATTAATGTCGGCGCATTCCGCACGGTCTTCGACAACCTCTCCCACCGGATCACCCCCTCGCCAATCTACGGTTTTGTCAAAAAAACAACTGATATACGCGTATATATAACCGATAAAACCGGCAAGGTTCTCTTTGATTCCTCGGGTCGCGACGAAGGAGCCGATTACTCTCGCTGGAATGACGTCCTCCTGACCATCCAGGGTAAATACGGCACCAGGACCTCAAGCGATCCCCAGATGGACCCGGAGTTGAGTGTGATGTATGTGGCGGCCCCGATTAAAGAGGGGGACAAAATAGTCGGAGTGGTCAGTGTCGGCAAACCGACACGCAACGTCAACGCCTTTGTCAAGAACTCCCAGAAAAAGGTAAGCCAAGGCGGTCTTCTCACCTTTCTGGCCGTGGTAATAGCGACATTGGTGGTCTCGGCAATGGTCACTCGGCCCATCGAACGGCTGACCACCTATGCCAGGGCAGTCGGCCGGGGCGCGCGGCCCCCGTTACCACAGTTGGGCAGCGGCGAGGTCGGTCAGCTTGGTCAGGCCTTCGAGGAGATGCGTGTCGCCCTGGAAGGCAAACAGTATGTCGAGAACTATGTCCAGAGCCTGACCCATGAAATGAAGAGTCCTCTTGCTGCCATCAGTGGCGCCGCGGAACTCTTGAAAGAAGAGATGCCCCAGGAGGTCCGAGAGCGGTTTCTTACCAATATCGAGAACGAGTCCGATCGCCTCCGGCACCTGATCGAACGCCTACTGCTACTCGCCTCCATTGAAAACCGCAAGCAGCTGCAAGACCCCCAAGCCGTCAATCTCTCGGCGCTGCTCAGCAAGGCGGCAGCTGCCATGCTCCCCACTTGCAAGAGCCGTGGCGTGGAGATCAAGATCGATGGTGAGCCCTCTGCCATCATTGAGGGTGAGAGCTTTCTCCTTGAACAGACCCTGTCGAACATCTTGCAGAATGCAGTTGAATTCTCACCCCAGGGAGGGATCATCCTGGCAACCATCAATATCATCGGCGACACCACCCAACTGACGGTGGATGATCAGGGACCCGGAATCCCTGAATATGGTCTGTCGCGAATCTACGAACGGTTCTATTCTCTCGGCCGCCCAGATACTGGCAAAAAAAGCTCTGGCCTCGGGCTCAGTCTGGTCAAGGAAACCATGTCTCTGCATAACGGCGAAGTGGAGTTGGCGAATCTTCCATACGGCGGCGTAAGGGCCACCCTCTGCTTTCCTCTCTTCAACTGATTTTTCATCAAATTTTCTTCCTCACTTCAAAGAATTTTCACATTGAGTCGGTACGTTTTCTGCCAAAAGTTTTTTTGGCAATGCACGCCAACCACTCAACCGAACAGGGAGGAAATAATGGAGCAACCGACACAGGAGATGGAGTTCGAACACGAATTTCTACTGAAGGAGCAGGGCAGAACGGCGCGAACCACCATCGTTGAGACACTTCAGGGATCGCAAGTAGTAAAAGTGGTGATGATTGCGCTTCTTGCGCTGCTTTTACAGATTCCGATCATGATGATCGACAACACGATAAGCGAACGTCAGAATCGAGACATGCAGGCAGCGCGGGAGATTGCCGGAAAATGGGGTCATGAACAAAATATCATCGGGCCGTTCCTCACCGTGCCTTTTGAAAAAAATATGGTCCAAGTTCAACAAACCGAAGGTTTTGCCGCCACCAAAAAAACCACCGTCGCCATCAAATATGCCCATTTTCTCGCAGATACCCTTCATATCGAGGCAAAAACCGACAATTTCTTTAGACACCGGGGAATCTTTAACGTTCCGGTGTATCGTATGGATCTGCACTTGAGCGGACGATTCCGCAAACCGGATTTTTCCGATCTCAATGTGGAGCCGGACAAAATCCTCTGGGATAAGGCGACCCTGACCATTCTCATCTCCGACCCGCGTGCCATCACCCCCCAGGCAACCTTGGTATGGAACGGGAAAAATATCGAATTTGAGCCGAGGAATAGCGAATTCTTCAAGCCTGGTAGTGGAATTGAGGTACCACTAAAGAATAATCTCAGCGCAGATTCCTTTGCCTTTTCCTGCAAGCTCTCCCTCCAAGGGAGCCGCGGCCTGTTCTTTGCCCCGATGGGCCGCAGTACCACGGCCGCCATCCAATCCAATTGGCCCGATCCGAGTTTTCAGGGAAACTGGCTGCCATCCGAACAAGTCATCGAAAAAGATGGCTTTACAGCAGCATGGAGGATCGGATCTCTGGGAGGGAATTTCTCACAACAGTGGATCGATAGGCCGGGTGCTGCCACTCAGACTGCTGAAGATATGTTCGGGGTAAATTTCATTCAGCCTATCGACACGTACCGGATGGCAGAGCGTAGCGTCAAATATCAGTTCCTTTTTCTTGCCCTCACCTTCACCACCCTCTGGCTCTTTGAGATCCTGGTCAGGATACGGGTCCATCCGCTCCAGTATCTACTGGTGGGTGGCGGAATGTGCCTCTTCTATCTGTTGGAGTTGTCACTGGCCGAACAGATCGGATTCCTGCCCGCCTATCTGTCGGCGGCGTCCGCCATCGTCCTGCTGGAAAGCTTCTACTGTTTCAGTGTGCTGAAATCTCCAAAACGAGCAGGGATAATCGGTATTTTTCTTTCCCTGCTCTACGGCTATCTCTACACTCTGCTGATCAACCAGGATTATGCCTTGCTTGCCGGCTCAATCGGACTGTTTCTGCTGCTGGCGACCATCATGTATCTCACTAGAAGGATTGACTGGTATGCACTGAAAAGCGTACAGGAATAATTCTGCGGCCACGTCCAGAATTATTCCTCGTTGGGAAACGGCATCATTTCAGGCTCAGCCAAGCGGACCTTGAATTTCCGGGGATATCATATTGAAGTAGAGTCAAATTAAATTTCCATTTTTTTCAGTTCTATATACTGTCCCCGGAATCACTACGTCGTTGATGCCGGTCTCAAGTACTTCGCCGATATTGCCAAATATGGCGACAAGCTCGATCAAAAGATTTACGACATCGAGCCGGGAAACGACGGCAATTTGATCATTCGGAAAATGATTAAAAAGAATATGTTTGGGCTCGGCAACTTCAAACTCATCGCCACCTCGGAGCCCATCATGCTCTCCGAAGTCAAGACACTCGGCAAGCAAGGGAAATGAGTCGTATTTCTCGGCTGGTCACCGCACTACATGAACCAGATCATCGACATGAAATACCTCACCGGCAGCACCGCCAAAACCTTCGGCGCCAATGACGGCACCGCCACCGTCTACACCGATATTCTCAAAGGATCACCCCAATGTGGCCCATTTTCTGAAGAACTACACCCTTCCGATCTCGATGATCAACGAGATTTCCCTCATGCTCCATAATGACAAGCAGCTTACCCACGGCGAAGCCGGCATGAGCTATCTCAAAATGCACCCGGAGATCTACCATCGGTGGTTCAAAGGAGTCAAAACCGCTAACGGCAAACCGGCACTCCCTGCTTTTGAAACCTACCTCAACAAGGCCTAATCTGGATAACAAATCTCCAGTCCGGACAAAGGCCAACTGAACGGCAACCAAATCAATGAACTGTAAACGTACACCAGTACCCCACCTTGGCGCGGGTAAGCGCAGACTCCGAGCTGGCTGACGGGCTGTAACTTATTATCTATGCATGCCAGCCAGATCGTGCCAAAATGGGGTACTGGTGTACGTTTACCATACGTTCGTGGCTCTTCTTTCGTCCCCATTCGCCTGAGGCTTGGCCTTGCCTAACATCACCAGAGCTGGTAAGTTAGACAGACCCTAATTAACCTTTTTCGTGCCCGGCACACCGCCAAATCTTTGCAGCGAGGTGCAAAATCGCGTCTACAGAAAAGCTACGTTTACAAAAGGAACACAACATGATCACATGCTATCTTAAATACGTTATTGATCCATATAAAGTCAATGAATTTGAAAAATACGCCAAGATGTGGATCCCTCTAGTAAAAAATTTTGGTGGAATACACCATGGTTACTTCTTGCCTCATGAAGGCGCAAACAATATAGCCTATGCACTTTTTAGCTTCCAAAGTTTAGCCAGATATGAAGAATATCGAGAAAAAATGGCAAGGGATGAAAAATGCAATATAGCATTTGAATATGCTGAGAAAACGAAATGCATTATATGCTGTGAACGAAGTTTTATGAAGCCGATTTTTGAATAAATCAATTGCCAAGTGAATTGGGCACCCGAAGGTTCTATCAGTTTGGTACCCAGAGCATCTCTGCTTGCAGGATAACGCCAGAAGATGCCTAGATAACACCAGACTATTGCAGAAATACACTTCACCTGACACACACGAAACCTCATATGAAGGCAAATAATATATCAGTTTCAAATATGCCAAAGCGAACATTTGGCAATACTGGAATAAAGATATCAAAACTGTGTCTTGGTGGAGGATCGTTTGGAGAAAGCGATAGCCACTTATTGCTGGATGAAGCCTTGAGACAAGGCGTGGATTGTTGGGAAATCGTTTCATTTACTGGAAAGGTTTATAGCGAATATTTCGAAAAAAATCCAGGAATACGAGAGAAGGTATTTTTGTCTGGAAAAGTCTATTCGACAAACCCCGTTATTATGGAAGAACAGTTAAATAAAGCACTCAAGGACAACGGGACTTCTTACATTGATTTTTTAGCCATTCATCAAATAGATGACATTAGTGCTTTGAATACTGCCGTCAGAAAATGGGTTGAGGAAGTTAAAAAAAGTAAAAAGATTCGCTTTTTCGGGTTCTGCACCCATAAGAATATGGAACCTTGCCTTATCGGCGCCTCCAACCTTGGCTGGATAGATGGGATTCAAACATTTTACAATTACAGGATGCGAAGCATAACAAGAATGGAAGATGCTTTGCAAAAATGTCATGAAAAGGGTATTGGGATATTTGCAGTAAAATCCATGGGGCTCAGCGTCCGAAAAAAGACAGAATTGCAGAAATTTTCGCAAAGAGAAAAGATAGTTACAGCGGCCAAAGACCTCGACATGTCCTTTGAGCAATTGAAATTGCGAGCGATTTGGCAGAATTCCCATGTAACATCAATCTGTTCCCTTATGCCGAATGCGGCTATTTTACATGCAAATGTTTCGGCTGCGACAGATGACCATCCACTACTCCCAGAAACTGTAAAATTACTGGAAGATTACGCCAATAGCACCGGAAAATATTTCTGCAGACGCTGTGGCGCATGCGAAACGACAAACGCGGACAAAATACCCATATTCAACATCCTGGAGTTGCTCATGTATTCAAGAGGATACGGCAAATCTGACTGGGCTGCTCAAAGATTTTCCCAAATACCAGACGAAATTCAAAGCAAAATAGCCGATAGCGACTATTCGATGGCTGAAAAAATATGCCCACAAAACATGCCGATAGCGCAACTCATGAAGGAAGCCTATTTGGAATTGCGCAGAGGATAGATTCAAGATATATCCCCATGAAGTATATCAAAAGGAAGACTGCGGAATGAATGCTTTCATTGGCCACGCTTTTTCGGTATTTATGGCGTTTTTCGCCATCATGAACCCCATTGCCAACACGCCCGTGTTTCTGGGGCTTACTGCGGCAGATGATCCCGCTGTCAGGCGTAAGGTTGCCGCGAAAGCACTCATTGTGAGTTTTCTGATAATTCTGGTTTTCTCAGCTGCGGGAAAACTGATATTCAACCTTTTCGGCATAACCCTCCCGGCTTTTCGTATCATGGGTGGGATTCTGGTTGCTCTGGTTGGCTACAAAATGCTGCATGGTGGTGAACACTCTTCTGTCCAACATCCCAGTATAGAGGACAAACAGAAGAGTCTGGATGCCAAGCTCGAGATTGCCATATCTCCGCTGGCCATGCCAATACTCGCAGGGCCTGGAACCATAGCCACCGCCATGAACTTCGCTTCTGCCGGCGGCACATCGGACTTTATCGTGACCGTTGTGGCCTTCGCTTTACTCTGTATCATTAGTTATGCGTTCTTCATCCTGGGCGAGCGCATCGTCAGTTACATCGGAGAAAACGGGGTGAAGGTCGTGACCCGTTTGATGGGATTGATCCTGGCTGTAATCGGCGTGCAGATGCTCATTCATGGCGTCGGGGGCGCCGTCGCTGCATTTCTGAAAACACTTGGCGGGTAAGAGAACCGCTTGTCTGAATTGTAGAGTTTTGTGGAAAACAAGCAAAATTGATAGTATTTTTTATGGAGTTAAGTTACATGCTTACATTCTTTTACCATCTCGCCATCGCCTGTTGGGTTGGGGGAACATGCCTTTTTACTTTTGTTCTCACGCCCACCATTTTCAAAACATATAACAGGGATATGGCGGGAAAAATCGTCGGGGTTCTTTTTCCCGGATATTTCAGATGGGGTTTGGGTTGCGGCCTAATTGCGCTGGCCGCACTATTTCTATCGACAGCGGTCAAACATGTGATGATTTCGGCGGTGCTGCTCCCAGTCATGCTCGCCATCACCCTGGTCCAGGCATTTGTGATTGAACCCAGAGCAGCGGCGCTAAAGAAAGAAATCCCTTCGTTTGAGACTACCCCGAAAGAGGATCCGTTTCGCGTCCGGTTTAGAAAACTGCACGCAGTGTCGGCAATCTGCAACCTTGCTGTTATCGGCGGCGGAATCGCTTTGATTTTCCTCCAGTAAAAAACGAAAAAGCACGCACCGGCACCCCGTTGCGATCTCTCTCCGGCAGATTTTTAAGAAAAAGCCAAGCGGCCGGCAGAAGCGCCGGCAGGAAAAGATACAGCAACAGGTGGAAGGTCTGCTGAATACCGGCGACATCGGCGAGCCTGCCGATCAGCGGACCCGTCAGGACAAAGCCGAGGCGGAAACAGAGCGACTGCAAAGAGAGGATGCCCGCCCTGTTTGCCGAAGGGCTCTGCTGTTGGGCATGAGCAAGGAACATCGGGCCTCGCAGTCCGCGCATGGCGGTCAGCACGTAATAGAAGAGAAAACCCCAGAACCCGCCGATCAGCCCAAGCCCGGCATAGCCCGCGATGATCATGGCGATCAGTAGCAGGACCATACGCGTATCGCCAAGGTGCAGCCGGCTGCGGTGACTGGCAAGGGCAAACAGGGCGACACTGAGGTTGGCACCGGCCCAGATCGGGCCGAACCAGGCTACAGGTACGCCATGCGTCTGCATATACGGCTGGATCAGCCAGACCGGGTAAAAAGAGGCAAGCCCCAAAATTACATTGAGCAGGATGGTGGAGCGAAGATAGCGGTTTTCCCACAGGGCGAATCGGGTGATCTGCCATGCCTCCTGCAGGTGGCTTGCGGGGGTTTTGAGTTTGCGCTCCGGTTCGACCATGCCGCGGGTCAGCAGTAGGGCCAGCACCCAAACTCCAACCTGGATAAAAAATGGCAGCAGCGGCGCCGTGGTATAGAGCACCCCGGCAAAAACAGCGCCAAGTGCTTCACCGATCTGCCCGCAACTGTTCATCCTCCCTTCATATCTGGCATACAACTGTTGATTGCCGCTGTTTTTGAGGCTTTCAAAGAGAAAAGCGCTGTCCGTCCCGCTGATAAAGGAAAAAGAAACCCCAAGAGTGATTTCGGCGACCAGGACTTGGGTAAAAGTACCGGCGACCGTATACAATCCCCAGCCGATAGTCCCCAGCACGGAGGCTAAACTGAGGGCAGTGCGGTAACCGATCCGGTCGCTGAGGTAACCCGAAGGATATTCCATGATCACCATGGCCACGGAATAGATCCCTTGAAGCAGCAGGATCTGCGTCAGGCTCAGGCCGATCTGATCCTTCCAGAACAAGGTGATGATCGCCATCGGGAAAAGGCTCATCTTCAGAAAGGAGAAGAGGTAAAGCTTAGCGATGTTGGACTGCAGATTATTCGTCAAATCGGCTTCCAGGGTAAATTGGGGACAGACCACGATTTCTCCGATCTCGGCCCGTTTTAAAAAGATTGACCTCGCTCTTAAGATTCTCGGCTCTTTTACCGATAAAAGATGATACGGCTATTTATGCCGTGCATTCAAGGAGGAATAGCATGAGCACTATCGGAAGCCAACTCCCACAGGTATACCCTTCAGGGTCGAATTCTCTTTCCCAGTTTCAGGCTGCGGGTTATGCCAAGCAGCAATCACTGAAATCCTACGAAGGTCTCGATACGGGTTTTGTTCTGCAGACCAAGGAAGGTGATCAGGTGAGCCTGTCATCGAGCAGTTTTTCCCAGATGGACGCTTTCATGTATGACAGCCAGGGAATCGTCCAGACAGAAGGGGGAACCGCCGTTGCCAGAACTCAACAGAACTCGATCACCCTGGCATCGGGGCAAAGCTTCACTTTTTCGGTAAATGGCGATTTGAGTAAAGATGAGCTCAACGACATCACCAATCTCCTGAAAGGATTCGACTCTGTCATATCGAAGGTAAAAGACGGGGACATCTCCGGTGCTCTGGATAATGCCCTGAATATGGGAAGCTATGATTCGGTATCATCGTATTCGGCGCAAATCCATTATCAGCAATCGGTTGAAATGAGTTCGACAACCGCTGCCGCCGCGGTCTCGTCTTCGGCCGGCAACAGCGGTAACCACAATGCGCCTTCCGCTTCAGCACAGGATGCGGCGCCGCCCCCTCAAGCAGGCCAGGGGAAAAAGGTCGGCCAGGCACTTGACCTCAGTAGATTTCTTAAAAAGCTCCTCAAGCAATTCGAGGGCCATAGCGACAAGCAGCTGAGCCAGGCCAAGAGCCCGCTTGACAAGCTATTCCAGCAGCATCTGGATGAGATTGGCAACAAGGATGGATCCGGCTCGATTTATCAAGCCATTAAAAAGGCAATGGACGATATCGACAACTTCATAGCTGGGAAAACGGGCACCTTGAGCGACACACAGGCCGCGCAGCAAAGTGGGCCAACGCCAACCAGTGCGCCGGCATAGCCGGAGTAGTCACAGCATCTCGTGCCGCTTGTCTACCTTTCCAGCTTGAGAAGAAAGCCAGCCGGCAAATGAAAATCGGGTCGCGGTCCGGGGTGGTACAACGCCCAATAGTTTGGTGGTCTCTTTCGGTGGACGGTAACCGCACTGATAGCAAGCCTTAGCCCCTGCCCTTCCAACCCAAGAGGCGGCAGATCGACTTTGCATTCGATCTCCAGGGGATTCCGGCTGGTATCGACGGTAACCCCAAGGGCACCAATGCGCCTTTCTTCCATCATTTCAGTTCGATACGAAGTGAAGTGGTATACATTCCAGTCACCGCTCGGTGAGAGGTTGAATTCCCAATATTCCGGGCTCTCGGCGGTTTTCATAAAAATTTCACAGCAGGTCTCTTGCCACAGTCCTCCTCTGCGAGAGGGCTGCCGAGAAAGAGGCGGGATGATTACATCCTCCACTTCCACTTTACCTTCAAAGATATAACGGCAACGAAGAATTGCTCCGCAGCGCTCTACAGTACCGTGCAGGGCAAGAGAAGGATTTGCCGTAAAGGGGTGCAGCGTGTAAGTGGTATGGGCGCCTTCACTCAAATCAGTCTTTCCTCTTCCTGTCTCGAATAACCTCAGAGCAAAATCATCCACTCTGGGAGGTAGTCTTGATTCCGCGAGTATTTTCAAAGGATATCAATACCTGCCTCTATCACCGCATCGTTTGTGCCTTCCCTTGAAATTTTGCGTAATATATCCAGGGAGATCGGTTTCGTCAAAGGCGAAAATTTTGTAAACGTTCTTCAGCACCCCATCCGGAGTCTGCGCTTACCAGGATACAATCTGGCTGACGTGCATAGTCAGGATTGCGTGATGGTTTGGGAGTGAATCATTCTCGAGCTACCGGACTTTTTTCCTTGAAGAACTGTGTATTCCATTGAACAATAGGCTCGCGGAGGCAAAAGATTGAGCAGGGCGAGCGTAAAAGAAATCTCCCATCATACCAATGAAACGCAAAAAGGAACAGGGACACCGATGATCGAACTGAACCGCAAGTACGTGGAAACGCAGGTAGCCGATTCCAAAGCTATTTTTCAACGCGGATTGACACTTTACGAATTCGGCGCATTCAATTGTGTGGAAGCGGACCTGGAAAGCGGCGCTTTCGTCTATGAGGTCGATGGCAATTACGGGGATTACACTACCAGGATCAACCTGGGGAAAAATCCGACCACTTTCTGCGATTGCCCCTATCCAGGTTCCGGCTGCAAACATACGGTGGCGGTGCTGCTGGACGCCATCGATCGAATCAACAAATGGCGGAGCACGGCTGGTGACACGACTGGACCGGGGGCGAAAGCTCTCGATCCGGAACGATTCCTCAGCCCGGAAGAAATCCGCAAGCAGGCCATTGAAGACCGCGCGAGTCGAGCGAAAAAGGAGAAGTTTACCATCTCCCTAGGCGATATGTACAAGGGGGAGCACATCGTAACAACCGCCGACGGCCGTCGTTATGTGGTGACCATGCACGATCCGGAATCCGGCGAAGGTCATTGCAGCTGCCCGGATTATCTCACCAATATGCTCGGCACCTGCAAGCACCTCATGCATCTGCAGGAGCATCTGCAAAGCCGAAAAAATTTTCTGAAGAAGGTAAAGAAAGAACGATTTCCCTTTGTCGATATCTACTGGGATTCGACACACGAACTGCCACGATGCTTCTGCGAGGATCGCTCGGCGGAAAGCCCGGTGGTACAGGAGGCTCTCGGCCGCTTTTTTGATAAAGACGGCCGATTTTCCCTGGAGACCCTGGCCGATTTTCCCCGGCTGATGAGCGCTCTGACGGATGAAAAACGGGTGCGAATCCGGGAGTCCGTCCTCGATCGGGTCAACGATTTTTTCATCCGGGAAGAGCTGCGGGAGTTGGCAGAAACACCTGTCGCCATGCCGGGTGGGCTCAAGGCGGAACTGTATCCCTATCAGCTGGAGGGGGTCCAATTCGCCGCGCACAGAAAGGCCGCCCTTATCGGCGATGAGATGGGTCTCGGCAAGACCCTGCAGGCCATCACCCTGGCCCTTCTGAAAAGAGAAATGTTCGGCTTCGGCAAGGTGCTGATTGTCACCCTGGCCTCCCTCAAAGCGCAGTGGCAGCGCGAGATAGAGCGTTTCACCGATGAGAAGGCGGTGGTGGTTGCCGGCGGCTTCAAACAGCGCAAGAGCCAGTATATGCACGACGACAGCCTGTTCAAAATCACCAACTACGAGGCTGTGCTCCGAGACGTTTCAACCATCTGCCGTTTCAAGCCCGACCTGATCATATTGGACGAGGCCCAGCGGATTAAAAACTTCACCACCAAAACCGCCGCCGCAGTCAAATCCCTGCCGCGCAAACATGCCCTGGTACTGACCGGTACACCGCTTGAAAACAAGCTCGAGGACGTCTACTCCATCGTCCAGTTCCTCGAACCCACCATGCTCTCGCCCCTGTGGAAGTTCGCCGCCGACCACTTCATGCTGAGCCGCGACAAAAAGGGCAAAATCCTTGGCTACCACAATCTCGACAAACTTCACAGCCGGCTGCAGCAGGTGGCCATCCGGCGCCGCAAGGAACAGGTCCTCTCCGAGCTGCCCCGGGAAATCACCAATAACTACTACATCGATCTCCACGAACGGCAGCAGAAGATCCACGCCGGCTTTCTGCAGTCGCTGCTGCCGCTGCTCAATAAGAAATACCTCACCCCGGTGGACTTAAGAAAAATCCAGCTCTTGATGCTGAAGATGCGGCAGAGCTGCAACTCCACCTACCTGATCGATCGCGAAACCCACATCTCGCCAAAATTAAAAGAACTGGAAGGACTGCTCGAGGAACTGGTGATCCAGAACGGTCACAAGGTAGTGATTTTTTCGGAGTGGACCACCATGACCATGTTGATCGGCAAGCATCTCTCCGAGGCGGGCATACCCTTTGTGGAACTTTCCGGCAAGGTTCCAGTTGCCAAGCGTCAAGCCTTGATCGACGAATTCACCAATAATCCGGATTGCAAAGTGTTTCTCTCCACCGACGCCGGCGGCACCGGCCTCAATCTTCAGGCTGCGGATTGCGTCATCAACTTCGAGCTTCCCTGGAACCCGGCACGCCTCAATCAGCGGATCGGCCGGGTCAGCCGAATCGGCCAGCAGAGCAGTTGCATCAATGTGGTGAACCTGATCGCCAAGGACAGCATAGAAGAAAAAATTTATGCCGGCATCCAGCTCAAGACCGATCTCTTCAAAGGGGTCTTCGACGGTGAAGGGGAAAAAGTCGAGTTCTCGAGGGAAAAACGAACGGAGATGCTCAACCGGCTCCGGGAACTTATGGGGGAAGAGCCGGAACCGGTGGTCGGCGAAGCGCTCGAGCAAGAAGAGATCCCCGAAGACACTCCGCATTTTCTGAACCCGGAGGTGCTGGCACAAGAACGCGATGTCGACTATGCCGGTGAAGAGTCGGATATCTCCGCCGCAACCATGCCGGAAAACGAAGACGATGGTGCGTCTGAGGCAACCCGATCGAGGAAAGCCCAGCCAGCTCCGCAACAGAGTCCGGAGAAAATGGAACAGGTTCTCAACCAGGGCATGTCATTCATCTCGGGGCTTCTGGAGATGGCCACCGGCAAGAAAATAGAGCCGGCGGCGGAAGATGGCAAACTGCTTCAGATCGATACGACAACCGGCGAGGTAACCATGAAGTTTAAGTTACCGGGGTTTTAATAGTGCTACCCCTTCACCGGCGCACTGAACACCGGCGAAGGGTTGCCACGATGCTACCGGGCGTGCAGCGGAACATAATCATATTCCCTTTGCCCTATATAGATCTGTCGGGGTCGACTGATCTTCCAGTTGGGGTCGTCCACGCTTTCCTTCCATTGGGCTATCCAACCGGGGAGGCGCCCCAGGGCGAACATCACGGTAAACATGCTGGTGGGAATGCCGATGGCCCGCAGAATAATTCCACTGTAGAAATCAACGTTTGGATAGAGATTATGATCGATAAAGTACGGATCTTTCAGCGCAATCTCTTCGAGTTCCCTTGCTGTATCCAACAGGGGATCCGAAAGTTGCAAAGCCTCCAGTAACTCATCGCACATCTTTTTCATGATCCGGGCCCTCGGGTCGTAGGTTTTATAGACCCGATGCCCAAAACCCATGAGCCGGAAGGGATCCTGCTTATCCTTGGCCCGCTCGATGGCTTGTCTGCAGTCCCCACCGTCTTCTTGAATCGCCTCGAGCATCTCGATAACCGCCTGGTTCGCGCCGCCATGCAGCGGCCCCCACAGGGCGGCTATTCCCGAGGAGATGGCCGCGTAGAGATTGACCCGCGCGCTGCCGACCATGCGAACCGCCGAGGTGGAGCAGTTCTGCTCATGATCCGCATGCAGAATCCAGAATACCCGTAGTGCTGTAACGACCTCGCGCCTCATCTCGTACGGCTTGACCGGCGTGTCGAACATCATGTTGAGAAAATTTTCGCAGTAGGTCAGATCCGGGCGGGGCAACACCAGCTCATGTCCCCTGGAAATTTTATAGGACATGGCAGCCATGGTGCGCACTTTGGCCAGGAGCCGCGTCATGGTGAGGTTGATTTCCTCTTCCAGCGGCCCGTATGTCGGATAAAAGCTCCTCAAGGCATTAACCATGGAGGAGAGAATGCCCATGGGGTGGGACTGTCGAGGAAAATTTTGAAAAAAGGTCTTCAAATCCGTGTGAACCAGACTGTTATCGTTGAGGTTCACTGAAAATTTCGTCAGTTCGTCGCGGGTCGGCAGTCTGCCGTTAATGAGCAGATAGGCGGTCTCCTTGAATGTCGACTTTTCCGCCAGTTGCTCCACGGGAATACCGCGGTAGCGCAGGATGCCCTTTTCGCCATCCATGAAGGTGATGGCGCTCATGCAACTCCCGGTGTTCACATACCCCGGATCCATGGTGATCATACCGGTTTCGGTTCTGAGTTTCGAGATGTCCAGGGCTTTTTCCCCTTCACTTCCGGTAATTACGGGCAGCTTGATCTCTTTGCCGTTATAAGTGAGCGTTGCAAAATCTTCCAAAATTTTTCCCTTTTATCATCCCTCGAATTTTCCAGTGAGTACATCAACAGGTTATTACAATTTTGTGTAGATAATTATTTTTTTCAATAGAAAAATATATGTTCCGATTTTTTTTATTATTTTGTAATAGCTTCTGCGCCAATGCCCCATCAGAACCTCAGGAAGAAGCAAGATGAACGGAGGATACGGGACCTGCATCTCTCTGAATTCAGAACAGTGTGTACTGTCGTGGCGTTGCAACCGAGTCGTTCTTGGGAGGCTGGCCAAGGAGCACCGGACTATGAGGATCATGGCGCGTTTTATTGGAGGCGGCCCGGGCATGATCATAGGTTGCATAGCAATAAGCGCAGCCGTGCAGGCAGGTGTTATACTGGCCGATATCGATACTTTTTACGCAGCCGCACGCTGGCCTTTGCCCCTTGTCCTTCTGGTGCGGATAATCGATACCAAAAACTGTTTTCAGCCGTTTTTCATCAATGCATTTCCCGCTGGTTACCCCATGATCCATCAGGTCGATATCGGTGGCGCAGGTCCGTAGATCCATTCCGCAATGCCCAGCAATCCGGGCCAGACTCTGAACCAGTTTCCGTGATCGATCGAGATCTTGAGTTATATCAGAAAAAGAGAGCCCGGCAACGCCGCGGAGATTTTTCTGCGTTTTCTTATAGAAATCGGCAAAGCTGATGGTGACTCGCGTTGTTATGCCTTGCAAGGCCGAAGCAATCTCCGCAAAGCTTCGTTGATGGTCCATGAAACCGACAAGATTGCAGAGCAGGATCGGATCGTATCGCCATAAAACACGGTCCGGGCCAACCGCATCGCTCAGCTGGCAAAAGCATTGCAGAGCCTGCTCGAGGCCAGGCGTCGATTTTTCCAGTGGAGCTGGATATCCGGTTATGGTGTAGTGAAAATAATAGCGATACCCGCGTGCATCGAGTTCGGCCAGGTGCGGTAGAAGCGGCGCCGCATTTCGCGTCCAGAACACGATTGCATCCACATCCCTGGGCGCCAGCGAGACTCTTCTGACCTGACCCGGATTGAAGGGATTGGGAACCAGCACAAAGCCCGCCCGCAGCCTGTTGATGAACCACGTGCTATAAAACGCCGGAATATCGGTGCGGCGGCTAGCGCTGATGATCATTCGTTTTTTCCCGGAGAAGCCCCTTTTGGGGGAGCTTACAATAACGCCGTAAAAAAACGTTTCCAGCGAGGCTGATACTTATCGAGGATATTGAGGGAAATGACAATGTATTTAGCCTGCCCGATAATAGTGTCTCTGTCTACAAACCCGAAATATCTTGAATCGGCGCTGTTATCACGATTATCGCCCATCATGAAATATTTCCCTTCAGGCACGGTAATCGGCCCGAATGATCGCATCGCCAGGCGCTGAGGGAGAAACTGCACCGCATGACGCACACCATCCAGGTTTTCGACAGCGTCCCAGCTCACAATAGGCCTGCTCGCCCCTGTTGCGGTACCGTTCCTGCTGTTCGCGGCCGCATAAGCAAGCGGCTTGCCGTTGATAATCAGCCTGTCATTCTTCATTTCCACGGTATCACCGGGAACACCGACGATTCTTTTGATCAGTCGCATCCCATCCGTCGGTGATGGAAATACCACAATCGCCCCCCGTTGCGGTTCGCCCCACTCGGCAACATGCCACGAGGTATAGGGTATTTTCAAGTCATATGCCAACTTGTTCACGAACACCCGGTCACCCTCGACAATCGTGGGCTTCATCGAACCGGTGGGAACGACATACCAATCGGCGATCGCCGATTTAAAAGAGGTGGCGATCACTAACGCGATAACGAGAGAGGAGCCCCAACTCTTCCAGAAAATACCCCATGTGCGCTTCAATGATTTCGGCATATATCTTCCTTTTTTTCGGACGGGCGAAAGTGATGTGACGTATCCCCCACCTTATCAATCAGGAGGGGTTTATGTCCACTTTTTTCCTCTCGCCTCCCGGAAGCGCACATGGCATGGAATTTCCGCTCTCAGTACCACCAGATGGTCCGTTTCGGCGGATTACCGAACGACTCGAATGAATCCCCGGATTCGCGCAGAACTTCGCTCAACTCTTCAGTGGTGAAAGTATATCCGTCCGCCGCGGCCAGGGCGGCGAACTCATCCATCGTTTTGAGGCTATCGTATTTGGCGCGCAAGGCTGAATCAGCGCCACCGGCTATCAACAGTTCTTCCACATTCTTCTTTGCCACGGTTGTCTCCTATTGCAGATATTGTATTAAACTATTGTAAACGTTCACCAGCACCCCATCTGGGCACGATCAGGCTGGCGTACAGAGATAGGCTAGTGCCCAGCAGCCTGCTCGGTGTCTCTGCTTGCCTGCACCCAGCTGGAGCAATGGTAAACGTTTACAATGCATTGGGTTGACCGACGTTTGGTTGACTTGGTGAACGGGTACAAACTATCGGACCACGTTGCCAATGTTCATCTTGTCATAGCAACGCTCGTGCCAACATATCGCAATTCACCAAGTGGAGCGTGGACATTGAAGAAATCGGGCTTTGTCGCTCTCCGAGGGCGATGCTGAAAATGCCGCCGGGTTACAAAATTTACAATATCGACAATAAGGTCAGCATGACACAAAAATGCGCCCTCGCAGACCTGGCAAACGTTCACTCGACATGTACACTTACGCCTGCCGGGGGCGCACCGAAGCAACGGAACCCATAAAGAGATTTTGCCAGAAGAAGCCATTCTGAAAGGCAAAAATCAGAAAGACGATCAACTCTCTATTTTCCTGGATATTAAGAGCAGTCCCAAATCCTGAAACAATCGACAAAAAAACGATTGGAGAGACAAAGAGCGATCCCAAGCCTCTTCGCAAGTGTTTTTTCAAGAGAACGGTTTCCGGAGTTTGAGAGACGTCGAAGCCTATCTTGGCAATCATGCCAAGGAACATTGCCAGGAATAAATAGAAATACAGATCCGCCCTGTCCGGCAACTGCTGGACCAACGCCGCGCCGCTGGCATTGACTGGCGCCGGTAAGTTGGGGGGAGTGATACTGGCTGGGGGAGAACCGAATTCGACGGCGTAGGCAGTCGAGACGAAATGAAAACGAGAAGAAGATCGCGTAGCGCTTAGCAGCTGTATCCCCTTGCCGGTAATCCAGCCATAACTCCACCCGGAGCCATTCCAATATGCGATTCTATACCAACGTTGCGTTGACATGCCAAAACCGATATTTTTCTGCTCGCAGATGTAAATCTCCGCATCTTTTTTCAGCGAACCAATGACACGACCTGTTTGCCAGCCCTTTCCCAGATTAAATTGGGGCTCGCGATCCCAGATCCTGGTCGAAATCTGGACGCGTGCCTTTTTATCGCAACGTGATTGTGAATGCGCGATAGCTATGGCCAGACAAAAAACCGCCAGGCTGCAAAGCAGGATGGATGCATACCTATATATCTTTCTGCTGCCATGAATAACCGACATAATTATCCTCCTGTTAGTGCACAAAGGGAGTGCTGGTGAACGCTTACAAGCCTCGGGTTCGACTACCAATTTAGAGGCCCTAGGAGCCTGTCGGATTATAGGCATTTTTGCTCAGATCGAGGCAAACTCGAAAAAATTACCGGAGGCATATACTGAATATTCCGAGGATAATTTTTTCGAGTTTAACGAAGATATGGGGAAAAAGGGCATAATCCGACAGGCTCCTAGTGACCGGTTACTACGTTTCAACCGGTATCCGCTTTTTGTTTTTTCTTTCCGCAAAACGCTGCAGCACCACATAGAACGCCGGCACGAACAACACCGCCAGACACGTGGATGCCAACATGCCGGAAGCTACGGCGATACCGATCGACTTACGGGCATAGGCGCCGGCTCCGTTGGCGAAGACCAGCGGCATGACACCGAGAATAAAGGTGAAGGAAGTCATCAGGATGGGCCGGAAACGCACCCGCGATGCTTCCACTGTCGCATCCATGATGCTCTCGCCGGCGGCGCGGTGTTCCCGCGCCATCTCCACGATGAGAATGGCGTTCTTAGCGGACAACGCGATCAGCAGCACCAGGCCGATCTGCACGTAAATGTTGTTCGCAAACCCGATGCCCAGCATGGCCCCCACCGTGCCCAGCAACGCCAGCGGTACGGCGAAGATGACCGCCGCCGGCGTGATCCAGCTCTCATACTGACTTGCCAGAACCAGATAAACCAGCAGAATTGCCAGGCCAAAATGAAATAGACGGAGTTGCCCACGAGTTTTTCCTGATATGACATGGCGGTCCACTCATAGCTCATGCCGGGCCCAAGGGCTTTATCGGCGATGGATCTCAGCGTCTCCAGCGCCTGACCAGAGCTGTATCCACGATTGGCCGCACCGTTGATCGTGGCCGAAGGGAAGAGGTTATAGAGCGAGATGACACTCGGGCCAACGGTGGGCCGGATGTCCGCCAAAGTGCCGAGCGGTACCATTTGCCCGGTCTGACTGCGCACATAATAGCTTTTTAGAGCGTCGGCGGTCAGGCGGTCTTTTGCATCCGCCTGCGCCAATACCATGAAATTGTGGCCGAACTTGGTGAAGAGATTGACGAAGCTGGAGCCCAGATAGGTTTGCAGCGTGTCGTACACGTCACCTACCGGCACACCCAGCGTTTCCGCCTGCGCCGGGTCCACCGTCATGGCGATTTGCGGCACCTCGGCGCGAAAGGGCGTAAAGGCCGCCCGAATCACGGGATTCTTTCTTGCCATCTCGGCGATGGCCTCCGCCGCCCGCTGCAGGCGCGCGAAATCGTAGCTGCCGTCGGTCAGTTCCACCTGCATCTGGAATCCGCCGGAGAGGCCGAGTCCCTGGATGGGCGGAGGCACCAGCACGAGCGTGGCGGCATCCTGAAAGTCGGCCAGCTTGCTGTTGAGATTGTCGTAGATGCTGAGCAGATCTTCGCCCTTGCCGCGTTCGCTCCAGTCTTTGAGCATGAAATAGACGATGCCCGCGTTGGCCAGCGAGGCGCTGTTTTCCAGCGGCGAGATACCACCCAACGACGATGGACCGTGCAACGCCGGGAACTTCACGCCCCAGTCCCACGACCTTGTCCATGACCTTTTCCGTACGCTGCAGCGAGGCGCCGTCGGGCAACTACACCGAGACCATCACATACCCCTGATCTTCGGTGGGAATGAAACCGGTGGGACATGGGTGAGTCCCCAGCCGGCCAGCGCCACGAGCGCCAGCGCGATCACCACCATCAGTCCGCTGTGCTCCACCATCCTCCTCACCAGGCGCATATACAACCGTTCCGCCGGATTCATAAATCGCATCGAAGCGGCGAAAGAAAAAATTCTTTTTCCTGCCGGGCTCGACGGGACGCAACCAGAGCGCGCATTGCGTCGGCTTCAAGGTAATGGCGTTGATGGCGCTGATCAGCGCGGTGACGGCGATCACCAGCGCGAACTGCCGATACATCTGACCGGTGATGCCCGGCATGAAGGCAGGCGGCAGAAACACGGACATCAGCACCAGAGTGATGCCGATAACCGGGCCGAACAGTTCTCGCATGGCGTCAATCGCCGCCTGCTTGGGTGTCTTGCCCCGCTCGATGTGCTGGGAGGCTCCCTCCACGATCACGATGGCATCGTCGACGACAATGCCGATGGCCAGCACCACCGCAAAGAGCGTAAGCAGGTTGATGCTGAAACCCAGCAGCGCCATGCCCGCAAAGGCACCGATAATTGTCACCGGTACCGTGGTAGCGGGAACAAGCGTGGCCCGCCAGTTCTGCAGAAACACCATGATGACCAGCAGCACCAGAATACCCGCCTCAATCAGGGTGTCGATACACCTCGTTGACCGAGTCGCGCACAAAGGTAGTGGTATCGAAGGGGATCGAGTAGGACATGCCTTCGGGAAAATCCCTGGCATAGCGTTTCATGGCGCTGCGCACCACCTGGGCGGTGTCGAGCGCATTGGCCTCGGGTAGTTGATAGATGGCGATACCGCCAGCGGGCCGCCCGTCCATCTTGAAAAACTGGCTGTAGGTTTGGGCGCCCAGTTCCACTCGGCCGATGTCGCGGATGCGCGTAATCCGGCCCCCGTTGTTCGGATCGGTCTTGACGATGATATTTTCAAATTGATCCGACATCGGCAAAGGTCCCCTGCACGTTCACCGTCAGTTGAAAATCCTGGCCGGGCGGCACGGGCGGCATACCGACTTGACCGGCGGCGACCTTGGCGTTTTGTTTGTCAATAGCACGGATGACGTCCTTGGGGGTCAGCGAACGTTCACGCATCAGTTGCGGACTCAGCCAGACGCGCATGGCGTATTGGCCGATGCCGAATACAATCGCATCGCCCACACCCGGCAACCGCGCGAGTTTGTTGTGCAGGGTAATCGTGCCGTAATTGCTCAAAAACAGGGCGTCCTGCTTTTTGTTGGTGGAGGTGAGCGTGATGATTTGCAGGATGGCGGTGGATTTTTTTCGGGTGACCACGCCCTGTTGCTGAACGGCTCGGGGCAACTGCGACATCGCGGCCGCAACCCGGTTCTGCACCAGCACCTGCGCGAAATCCAGACTGGTGCCGACTTGAAAGGTGATGGTCAGCGTGTACCGCCCATCCGAGGTGCAGGTGGACTGCATGTAGAGCATGTTCTCGACACCGTTTACCTGCTGTTCGATGGGCAGGGCCACGGTATTCGAGCAATGTTTTCGCACTAGCCCCCGGATAATTCGCCGTGACCTGAACCGTGGGAGGAGTAATGGGAGGATATTGGGCGACGGGCAGCGAAATGATCGCCACTCCGCCGAGCAACATCATGACGATAGCGACGACATTAGCCAATACCGGGCGCTCAATGAAAAATTTGGATACCATGGCAGGTCTCGTCTAAGAGTTCACTGCGCCCGATTCGCTGAATCGGACGGGCCCGCGGTCGCACGTTGCACACGCACCTTTTCCCCCGGCCTGGCATTTTGAAAACCATTCACCACAATCCGCTCGCCGGTGGCGATTCCGCGTTTAACCGAACATCCTTTCTCGGTGACCGGACCTTTAACCACGGAACGCCGCGCCACGACATCATTTGCATCCACCACCAACAGATAATTGCCCTGCTGATCCGTGCCGACGGCATCACACGGCACCACCGGCAACAACTTCGGTTTACCCAGAGGAATCCGCACACGCACGAACACGCCAGGAAACAGCGCCCTATCCTGGTTTGCATATTCGGCCCGGAGTTGAATCGTTCCCGTGGAGGTGCTGATACCCGTGTCCACAAAATCGAGCGTCCCCCTGTGCGGAAATCCGGTTTCGTTTTGCAGCCCGATCCAGACGGGAGCCTTGCCCACGTTCGCTCCCGGTTCGATACCGAGTTTTCTCATCGCCGCCCGAATGCGCAGGGCATCGCGTTCGTTGAGATTGAAATACACGTAGATTGGCGCGATCATATCCACCGTGGCCAACTTGGTATCGCCGCCAACGCCGACCATGTTGCCGACATCCACCAGATGACGTCCGATCCGACCACCAAAAGGTGAGCTAACCTGCGTGTAACCGAGATTGAGCTTGGCCAACTCAAGCTGCGCCTCTGCCTGAATGCTCTGGCTTTGCCACCGTTCGACATCTGCGGCCGAGGTGGCGTTTTTCCTCATCATTTGCTGCTGACGCTTGTACTCGGACCGGGCCTGCTGCACTTGTGCCTGCGCTATTTTTTCCTGCTGCTGGTAAGGTTCCGGCTCGATAACAAATAGCAACTGGTTGGCTTTGACAAACGCGCCGTCCTGAAAATGAATGGACTGCAAATAGCCGGGAACCCGGGCCACCAGATCCACGGATTGCGAGGCGGCCGCCGTGCCGGTCAAATGGAGATACTCCGTCACCGGTACCTCTCTGGGGTGGCTGACGGTGACCAGCGGCGGGACGTATTGCTTCTGCTGTTCCGGCCTGTTGCAGCTGCAAAGCACGAGAATGGCGACAATCGCCCAGCTGAAAAAACGCGTTGGTCTATGTTTCATAACGAGCCCTTATAAAACGGCAGTCCGCGATATATGCTCCCCAGAATAAGAACCCGTGACCTTCTCAATCGTCCTCGGGCTTGCTGGTTTTCACGCTCTGCCCTGTTGCCTGCGTTGTTGCCGGTAAATGATGCGACGGTTCGAGCATTTTCCCCCAGTCGGTTCGTCGCGCCATCTCGGTTTTGACTGCATCGGAGACGACATCGCTGCCGCCACGTATCTGCCAACCGCCCCCCAGAGAACGATAGACGGAGACCAGCCCCAGCACGACGTTGCCGCGAGTGACGGCGACATCGTCTTCCACGCTTAGCTGCTGCTGCTCGGCGGTGAGTACCGTGGTGAAATCCGTCTGGCCTTCCTGGTATTGAATCATGGCCAGCTCCGTTGAACGACGCGCCGCCTTGGCCGCCTGATGCAGCGAGACCAGTGCGCGCCGCTGACTGGCGAAGGTCACCAGGCCGTTTTCCACCTCCTGTTGCGCCATCAACACCGTGTTCTGATACTTGAGCAACGCCTGCTCAAACCAAGCGTCCTGAACGCGAACCTGATTTACCAACCGGCCATAGTTGAAAATCGGGAAGACCACCCCTGCCCCGACGTTGACCACGCGGTTGCTCCAGTTGAACATATTACCGAGATCATTGCCGAACTGATTGTTGCCGGCAAATCCGAACTCGCCCGAAAGTGAAAAGGACGGATACATGTTGGCCTTGGCGACCCCGATCAGCGCCGAATAGGAGGCTGCCTGCAATCCGGCCGCCAGCACGTCGGGTCGGCGACGCAGCAAATCCTTGGGAATGCCGACCGCCACTTCTGTCGGAACACTGGGGATTTTCGCAGGTCCCGTTAGCTGTCGGCCGATCTGTACCGGGGTTTCGCCCAGCAGTAAGGCAAGGCCGTTTTGGTTTTGGGCAAGAGCGGAATGGAGCAGCGGGATTTGCGCCGTGGTCTGCGCCAGGCGGCTAGTGGCCTGTTGCACATCGCGCTCGCTGGATTGTCCGGCGTTAAACCGTACCGTGGCAATGCGCAGGCCCGCTTTCTCGGTTTCGGCATTTTCTCTTGCAACTCGAATGCGTTCCTGCAGCGTGCGAATGTTCACATAGGTGTTGGCTACATCGGCGATAAGCGTGATCATCGCGTTGTCATAATCGGCGATGGTGCCCAGATAGTTCGCCCGATCAGACTGGATCATGCGCCGATACTTGCCCCAGAAATCGATCTCCCAACCAGCTCCGAACACCATTTGACCAGAGAGGTAATCGGCGTTCACACCGGGAATTTTGCCGAGAATATTTTCGTTGAGCTGGGAGTACTGGACCTGCCCGGAAATGCCCTGTTGTTGCGGAAACAGATTGCCGATGGAGCGGCCAGTCGCGCCCGGGTTTCCAATACGCGCACCCCGGCAATTTGCAGGGAGAGATTGTTACGGCACGCAGTCTCAACGAGCCGGTTGAGCACCGGATCGTTGAAGTTGCGCCACCAGGCGATCTCCGCCTCACCAAATGGGCGGTTGGCAACATCCGAAGTCGAGCTCCAATGACTGGCGACATTGGCCTTGGGCGTGTGATAATTCGGCCCGACCATGCATGACGTTGCGAGCAGTGCCAGTCCGGCGGCCAAACATGCCGGTTTGCATTTCATGTGGTATCCCTTTCGACGCTTCGTGGTGCTCGAGGAGTCTGTTGAATTTTGCCACATCTCTTCGTTGGTTCCGAAAAGGACTCCTCGCAGGAGGGACCGCTAATAAAAAAATTTTTCAGATCCAAATAATCTACAGGCACAATATAAGCCTAGCTGATCATTGCCTTGTTAGCAAGATTGCTCATACATTTTCTACGATTATCCCATGTAGTTACCGAAAGGGCATTATCTGGGCATTGGCTCTTGATTGTATCTTCCCGCTGTAACCGTTCACCGGGCATGCCCGAACTTTCCAAATCCAAGGCATGACCCGTCTATTTTTGGCGCAGGATATCCCTGATCTCCTCCAGCAAGACCTCCTGCTTCGGAGGAGCTGGCGGTTCCGGCTCCTCTTTTTCTTTCCTTTGCAACGCATTCATAAGTTTGATCAGGACAAAGACGGCGAGGGCGACAATGAGAAAATCGAAGACCGATTGAATGAATTTGCCATAGTTCAAGGAAACTGCCGGAATGCTTCCCGAAGCACTTTTTAAGGTTATGGCAAGATTGCTGAAGTCGACGCCCCCAATCAGCAATCCGATTGGAGGCATAACGACATCCGCAACCAATGAGGATACTATTTTTCCGAAAGCTGCGCCGATGATGATACCCACTGCCATATCGACGACATTACCCCGCATAGCAAACGTCTTGAATTCCTGTATAATTTTCATGATCCCCTCCTGTTTTTTGCTTATCAATCGAGAATACACGCTGTCATGTTCATAAGATGAGAAGTAGCCGTTCACCGGGCATTCATGAAATTGTCCAATCCAATGCGTTGTAAACGTTCATTGGTTTAGCCACTGTTTGGTTAACCTGGTGAACGGTTACCTGATTTTACACCACTCTCATCTGGCACAACTTGACCATCGTTCTTTGTCAGGATATATTTAAACTATCTCCGTATGCAAGATGGATCACAGTCGTGGGTTTCTACTGCATGAGATATGATCACCACCAGGCCGTTCCCACGAATGGTCCATCTATTGAGAACAGCAGTAAAACAAGATATATGCTTCGTATACACACCTAACGTGTCTCACCGTTGTTCCTTATTTTCCTCCTGATATTTCATTTTCTTCCTATTTGGCTGAACCGATCCGAATATTTTCCATTCACAGGAGGAAAAGCCTATGATAAAATGCACCATCAACATGTTATGTTGATATTTTTTATGGTATCATATATTTGCTTTCCCTCTCAGGCAGGAAAATTACACCATGGATCCCCTAAGAAAAGCGATTCTCGACAGCAGAAAATCAGCAAAGGACGATGATGCCTTTATCGCCAGTTTGAACGATCTCATCTCGCTGTACGGCGACAGCGTCTGCCCGGTTATTTTCAACACCTTGACCACGCTCGATCTTCCGCTTGAAGTCGCAGTCGCATATTGGGGCAAAGTGCAGGAGCACCGCAAGCTGCTCAGCGAGCAGCTCGGCCGCACCATCAACCTTGTCACCGCCCTCAGCGACTTCCTGGATTGTTCCCCAAAATATTTACCCTTTTCACGTCTGGTTGATTCACGCACATATGAGCGTGTCGTATTGGAGACCACCCACGACAATCTCACAGGTCTGTTCAACCGTCCCTATTTCGATGAGACCTACGAGCAGCAGATCTCCTTTGCCAATCGCTATGAAACGGACCTCTCGGTTCTCTTTCTCGATATCGACGACTTCAAGGAGGTCAACGACAACATGAGTCATGCCGCCGGCGACGCCGCACTGAAGAAAGTGGCGAAGGTCATCGCGCACACCAAGCGCGAATGCGACATCGCCGCCCGTTACGGCGGCGAGGAGTTCGTCTTGCTTATGCCGCTCACCAATAACAATAACGCCTACATTCTGGCCGAGCGCATACGCAAGGAAATCGAACGGACCGAAATACATTATGGGGATGCCAAATTCCGACTCACCATCAGCGGTGGCCTCGCCACCTATCCGCTCAACTCGAGAGACCCGAGAGATCTTCTCCAGATGGCCGACAGCGCCGTCTATCTTGCTAAAGGTGCCGGAAAAAACACCATATCCCACTTCACGCAGGAACAGCGGCGCTATCTGCGCATGAAAATGCGCCAGCCTGTTCTTGTTCAGGAATTCGGCTTCAGCGATAACCGGGTCTTTTCCGGTTTCAGTAAGAATATCTGTATGGGAGGAGTTCTGATTGAAACCGACCATGCATTACCGAGTGGAACCATAGTCAAACTCAGCCTGCCGATCAGTACCGGCAGTCCGCTGCTCTTGATCGGCAAAATAGTACGGGTTACAAGATCTCCGCGCAACGGCTACGACATGGGCATAGCCATCTCGTTTCAAGAGATGGCCAAAACGGCAAATAACGAAATTTCTGATTTTCTCCGCAAAACGAACGCTTCAACGCAAGCCCATTCTCTCGCACCCGAGCACTAGGAACCTGTCGGATAATGCCTTTTCCCGATCCCCATAAGCTATCGTAAACGTTCGCCTGCGTTTCCTTTCTGTTTCTTCCTGTTCCTATTGCCGTTTGTTGGAGGTACGTTTAAGATACTGCTAAGCGTTTGCCGTTCATTGGTTGTGCCGGCGCCAGTTCGCCCCGGTGAACGGTTGCAACCCGACAACCCTTTTCAATACTCAAGCCTATGAAGACGTTGCATGTTGTTATCCAAGGACGGGTCCAAGGAGTGTGCTTTCGAGACTACACACGGCGACAGGCTCAACAGCTCGGCCTGCTGGGCTGGGTGCGAAACATGCCCGACGGTTCGGTCGAAGCCCTGGTTTCGGGCCGCGACAGCGAGGTCGAAAGTATGGTCGAGTGGTTTCATGACGGCCCCCCGAGCGCGGTCGTTTCAGCGGTTCAAGCCGATGAGGTTGCGGCATCGGAAGACCTTTCCCGCTTCGAGATACGCTACTAGTCCGGACTGTCATGCTACTGGAAATTTCCGATCTCAATCTCTGGTTTTTCGAGGAAACGGCCACAGGCGGCGCTTCGCGTCAACAGGTTCTCCATGACATTTCACTGCAAACCGATGTTCGTCGTACCCTGGCCCTGGTCGGAGAATCGGGTTCGGGCAAATCGGTTACCGCCCTTTCCATCCTGCGGTTGCTCGAGGAGAGTAGCGATGTCCGCACCGAAGGTACCATCCGCTTTGGCGGCCAGAATCTCTTGACTCTATCGCGCAGAGCTATCAGGAAGATCCGCGGCAATGATATCGCCATGATCTTCCAGGAGCCGATGTCATCGCTCAATCCGCTCTATACGGTGGGCAACCAGATGGTCGAGCCGCTCATGCTCCATCAAAAAATGTCCAAGGCGGAAGCGGAAAAGGAAGCGGTCCGGTTACTTGATCGGACCGGCATCACCGAGCCGGAGTCCCGCCTGCGGGTCTATCCCGCATCAACTCTCGGGCGGCCAGCGACAGCGGGTAATGATCGCCATGGCCCTGGCCTGTCGACCGAAGCTGCTGATCGCCGATGAACCGACCACCGCCCTGGACGTCACCATCCAGGCCCAGATTCTCTCACTCATCAAGGATCTGCAGCAGGAGTTCGGCATGGCCGTGCTGCTTATCAGCCACGACCTGTTTCTAGTGCGGCAGATTGCCGACACGGTCGCGATAATGAAGGATGGCAGAATCGTTGAGTCAGGCGCCACCGAGACGCTGCTTGCCAACCCGCGGCACCCCTACACCCATCACCTTCTCGATTCCGTTCCGAGCGGCGCCCCGGAGCCTAAGCCTGCCGGGCCCGTGCTGCTTGCCACCAAGGACCTCACCTGCAGCTTCGAACTGGCCAGCGAATGGGTCGGCCTTTTCAAGCGCCGGAAAAAGACCGTCGACGCGGTGAACAAAGTGGATCTGCGCGTTGAGGAAGGCCGCACCCTGGGAGTGGTTGGCGAATCCGGCTCGGGCAAGAGTACCCTGGCCCTGGCGCTCCTGAAGCTGGTGCGCAGCAGCGGCTCCATTTCCTTTGCCGGAACCGAGCTGCAACCCCTCTCCGGAGGACAGATGCGGCCTCTGCGCAGCGATATCCAGATCGTCTTTCAGGATCCGTTTTCCTCGCTCTCCCCCAGGCTCACCGTGCACCAGATCATCGAAGAGGGGCTCAAGATCCACCAGCGCCATCTGCGCTCCGCCCAGCGGGACGAACGGGTGGTGCAGGCCATGGAAGAAGTCGGCCTTACGCCGGAGATGGCCTGGCGCTATCCCCACGAATTTTCCGGCGGCCAGCGCCAGCGCATCGCCATCGCCCGGGTGCTGGTGCTCAAGCCCCGCCTGTTGATCCTCGATGAGCCGACCTCTGCCCTGGACGTCACCATCCAGGGGCAGATCATCGCCCTGCTGCTTGATCTGCAGCGGCGTTACAATATGACGTATCTCTTTATCTCCCACGATCTGCGGGTGGTGCGGGCCATCTCCGACCATATCGCCGTCATGCAAAACGGCAGAATCGTCGAGGCGGGGCCTGCCCGGGAGATTTTCGCCTCCCCCCGGACAGGAATACACCAAGTCGTTGTTTCGGGCTGCGCTGGGCGATTTCGGCGCGTAGGAGCCTATTTTATTCTACCCCCGGTTGCGTCTTGCGGCAGCGATCACCGCTGATATCGTCTTTAAAAAGGGCATAGCCACGTTCCATGGCGCAGAAGTCGCCACACATGGTGCAGGTTTTTTCATTCTCCGGAGTCCGACTTTTGCGGATCTCTTCAGCTTGCTGCGGAAACATCCAGGAGCTTGAAATGGTCCTGCCAGGCACTGTCGCGCCGGGCCAGGGCCACCTCTTTTTCCTGCTCGCGGCGATCGGGATATTTGGCGATATCGCCGATCCTGGCGGCCAGCCGCGTGGCCCGAACCCCTTCCCGCACGTCCTGTTCGTTGGGCAGCGCCAGGTGCTCGGCGGGGGTGATATAGCAGATCAGGTCGGCACCGTGACGGGCGGAGTTGGCGGCGCCGATGGCGGCGGTGATATGGTCGTAGCCCGCTCCGGAATCGGCGGGCAGCGGTCCGAGCACATAGTAGGGGGCGCCGCCGCTCATCCGTTTTTCCAGCATGATGTTACCGGCGATCTCGTCGAGCGGCACGTGGCCCGGACCCTCTACCATCATCTGACAACCCATCTCTCGGCCGAGTTCGGCAAGCTCGCAATTGATGATCATCTCTGCCATCTGGGCCCGGTCGTGGCTGTCGTGGATAGCTCCGGCCCGAATGCCGTTACCTAAGAGAGCACCGAGTCGTACTTGCGCATCAACGCACAGACCCGATCGAACTGTTCGTACAACGGATTCTCTTTTTGGTGATACTCCATCCAGGAGACCATGAAGGTGCCGCCCTTGGAAACCAGACCACCATATCTGAACCCCTGTTTGCGCAGCCTTTCGATGGAGAACTGGTTGATACCGCAATGGATCGCCATAAAGGAAATGCCGTCCGCAAGCTGTTTTTCGATCAAGTCGAAGAGGTACTCGCTGTCGAGCTTGTTGGGGTTTCGGTATTTCCTGGCAGCCTCGGCAAAGGCCTGGTAGAGCGGGACGTTGCCCACGGGCAGGCTGCAGGCGTCGAGCACGGCCCGGCGGATACCGTTAAGATCGCCGCCGGTCGAAAGTTCCATCAGGGTGTCCGCCTTCTCTTCCTCGGCGGCCTTGGCTTTTTTTATCTCCAGCTCGACCGAGTTAATATCGGATGAAGTGCCAATGGAAGCATTGACCTTGGTCCGCAGCCCTTTGCCGATCCCCACCACGTGCTGACCGGGCCGGGCCGGGTTGCAGGGAATGACGATGTAGCCCTTCGCCACGCCGTGGCGGATTACCTCTTCTTGCATGCCCTCTTCGGCGGCAACTGTTTTCATCTGCGGTGTGACCACGCCTTCCCGTGCCAGTTCGATCTGAGTTTTCATCAATCTGTTCCTTTTATTAAGAGGTGCACATCTGTCCGTGGGCATAAAAAAAGTCCGTGCCGGGGCATACGCCACGACACGGACTTTTTTTGGACGATAAAGTCGTTCTCTCTTTCAGGCAGGTCTTCTGACTCGCGGATCTCTCTCGGATCGCGCCTTCCCATCCCGCTTTTCACCCTTGAGATGAAAAAAACCGGACAGTGGCGTATTGCGACCCTCGTCCCCGCTCACAGCGCTGGCCCTACGTTGCGGATTTTCACCGCATTCCCTTTTCATTTCGCTCCGTTGAAGGAAAGCGAAACACCTGAATGAGCATCCATCAATGTAGTTGCGAGCTTACCCGAGCCGCTCCCTTTTGTAAAGGCAAAGGTGCGCAAGCCCCGCTTCCAGGTTTTTCACCTGCCGCTTGCCAAAGCGGCAATGCTTGTTTGCGGTTGCAGCCGGTGGGGAGCAAGTGGTAATGGTTAGCAAATCTCAACCGCAAACAAGACAAGTGTCACCATACTCTAGAACTCCTGGACCGGCGTGCCATGTGCTGCCGGCGCCTTACCACTCTTATGCCGAAGGAGACAGCCCGTGGGAGAAAAGGTCTACTTTATTGAAGCAACCGATAACGAGCCCGACAACCTGCTCTGCGAGAAGCTGCAGCGCATTATCCAGTCCGAAAATCTGCTCAGCTTCATTGAAGAGCGGGATATCACAGCGGTAAAGACCCATTTCGGTGAATCGACCAAGCTGGGATATGCCCGTCCCCTGTATCTGAAAATGCTGGGCGAGCAGATCAAAGAGAGAGGCGGCGCGCCGTTTTCTAACCGAAACCTCGACCCTGTACAAGGGCAACCGCAGCGACGCCGTCACCCATATCGCCCATGCCAACAGCCAGGGCTTTGGATTATGCGGCCACCGGCATGCCCATCATCATGGCCGACGGCCTCTTCGGCGACGAGGAGTGCACGGTTCCCATATCAGGGAAGATCCACTCCAGCGTGCATATCGCCGCTCTCCTCGCTAAATGCAACAGCCTGGTGGTGGTCTCCCATTTCACCGGCCATCTCGCCGCGGGTTTTGGGGCGACGCTGAAAAACCTGGGCATGGGCTGCGCCAGCCGCAGGGGAAAAATGGCCCAGCATTCCACGGCTAAACCGACAATCGCAGCAGAAAAATGCACCGGCTGCGGAACCTGCGTCAAGTGGTGCCCTGAGGAAGCGATCGCCATGGTCGAGGAGGTGGCGGTAATCGATGACGAGCGCTGCATCGGCTGCGGAGAGTGCCTGGCCATGTGCCGTTTCGATTCGGTGGAGTACAACTGGGGGGCGACCTATGAGGACCTGCAGAAAAAAGTGGTCGAACATGCCATGGGGGTCTGCTCGCTGTTTTCCGGCAAGAGCCTCTTTGTCAACGTGCTTACCAGGATTTCCAAAGACTGCGACTGCATGGGCCATACGTTTGAAAAGATCACTCCCGATATTGGCATTCTGATTTCTCGGGATCCGGTGGCACTCGACGCCGCATCGCTTGATCTGGTGGAAAAACGCGCGGGCAAAACGCTTTCCCAGATAGCCCACGACATTCCATACCGGTTCCAATTGGATTACGCCGAAGAACTCGGTTTCGGCGACCGGAATTATGAGCTGATCGCGTCGTGACTCAAAAGGCGCTTACCGCACGTGCCCGGCGAAGATTTCATATTACGCAAACCTTGCTTATTTTCTTTTGTGAACACGGTAGTGGTTTGGACAACTTTGGGCTCGACCGGTGAACGGTTGCTTGTCGGCCGGGAATCTTTTTTATAACGCACAGCTGTCATTTCATGTTTCCCGAAAATTTTCTCGACTCTGTTCCCCACTCGCCAGGCGTCTACCTGATGCTGGACCGCAAATCGGCGGTGCTCTACGTGGGCAAGGCCAAGGACCTCTTCAAGCGCCTCTCTTCCTACGCCCGGGCTGGCGGGGCGGAATACAACAAGACCAGGGTCATGCTCGGGAAAGTGGAGAAGGTCGATACCATCCTCACCCGTACCGAGAAGGAGGCGTTGATTCTCGAGGCTTCGCTGATCAAAAAGCACAAGCCCAAGTACAATATCATTCTGCGCGACGACAAGAACTACCCGTACATCAAAGTGACGGTACAGGAAGAGTGGCCCAGGGTGACGATGTCGAGGCGCCGGAAAAAGGACGGCGCCCGCTATTTCGGCCCCTATGCGTCCAGCTCGTCCATGTGGTCGACATTGCGCCTTATTTCGTCTATGTTTCCGCTTCGAAAATGCAAGGGCGCAACGCTCAAACCCCGAAAGCGCCCCTGTCTCAACCACCAGATGGGCAAGTGTTTGGCCCCCTGCGCCGGCATGGCCGACAAAGACGCCTACTTGCAGCATGTCGAGGGGGTGCTCATGGTGCTCGAAGGCCGCAACCGGGACCTGAAAAAAAGCCTCACCGCCCGGATGCAGGAAGCGGCGGCGGCGCTTGATTTCGAGCAGGCTGCAGGCTTGCGCGATCAGCTCTCGGCACTTGAGCGCACCCTGGAAAAGCAGGTGGTGGCAGCCGGACACGGCAACGACCTGGATGTTTACGGGTTTACCCGCAAGGGCGCCTCGGTAGCCCTTGCCTTGCTCTTTGTCCGTGACGGTCTGATCAGCGGCAGCCGCACCTTCTTTCTCGAGGATCCGTACGGAGACGACCAGGTCATTCTCTCCCAGGTGCTGGCGCAGCTCTATGATCCGGAAAGCTATCTGCCGCAGGAGATTCTGCTCCCCTTCTTCCCCGAAGACCACGCGTTGATCGCCGAGCGGCTCTCCGACCTGCGGGGCGCCCGGGTCAACCTGAGCGTTCCCCAGCGGGGAGATAAGCGCACGCTGCTGGAGATGGCGGAGACCAACAGCAACCAGGTCTTCGCCGAACGGGAGAAAAAAGAGCAGTCCTGGCAGAGCCTCTCGCTCGCCCTTCAGCACAAGCTGCACCTTACCCGCTCGCCGGAACGCATCGAGTGCCTGGATATCTCCAACACCAGCGGCAAACTCGCGGTCGGCTCCCTGGTCTGTTTTGAGCAGGGAGAGCCGAATACATCACGTTTCAGGCACTTCAGGATACGGACCGTGGACGGCCCCGACGATTATTCGATGATGCGCGAAGTGCTCAGTCGCCGGCTCGCCCGCGGCATCGAGGAAGCGGATCTCCCCGACCTGTTTGTGGTGGACGGCGGCAAGGGGCAACTCGGCATGGCCATGGGTGTTGCCCGGGAACTTGGCATCGAGGAGAGCCTTGACTGGATCGGTATCGCCAAGGAGCGAGAGGAGGAAGGCGAAAAGCTCTACAAACCCGGGCGTAAGAATCCGATCCTGCTGCCGGCCCATAACCCCGTGCTTCTTTACCTGATGCGCATCCGCGACGAATCCCATCGCTTCGGAGTGACCTTCCATCGCCGGTTACGAAACAAGTCGACGCTAGCCTCCGAACTCGACGCCATCCCGGGGGTCGGCGGGCTGCGCAAAAAACGGTTGCTGCAGCATTTCGGCAGCCTCAAACAGGTGCGACTGGCCGCAGCCGATGAACTGGCGGCTGTGGAAGGCATCGGACCCGAGCTTGCTCGCCAGATCTTCGGCCACTTTCACCCGGCTGAAAAGGGATAACGCCGTCGGCCACTTTGCAGGTCATTTTGCGCTGGAGAAAATATCAGACCCCGACGAACCAGTTCTGGAACGCTTCAACACCGATCCCCTGCTGCCGATAACAGCCAGGGTTATATAGGGGGTTGCCGCCAGTAAGTATCTGGCGCCACTGCGCCTGAAATGCTGATTTCTCCTCCTGCCACTGGGCGTGCATATTTTTTTCACGCATTTTCAGCCCAGCCATCGACCAGTCGGCGGCGCAATACGGGGTATAGATGTTTGAATATCCTTGTTCGCGCAGCCTCAGACCGAGATCCGCGCCGGCAAAAAGATCGGGAAACAGTGCAGCATCAAGCCCACCGCACTCCTCCACCACGCTTTTTCTCACCAAACAGAAGTCCAGAGGCACCCGCCACCACTTCCTGGGGCCATTGCAGGCCGTTCAAATGCACCGAACAGTAGAGCAGGAACTGGCGGTAATAGAGGGGGGAATCGCTCGCGATATCAGGCATGGTGGAGAGCATCTCCCGGCCATCATCCGGGTGCAGTCGGCCACCGATCATGCCAACCTCGGCATCCTGGCCATACTCGAGAAGCCGCTCCAGCCAATTTTCCGAGCGAGGACGAACATCGCTGGAGAGAAAGGCAAGGTCGAGCGCCCCCGGGACTGGGCAATCGCCTTCTGCAGGAGGGTTGCATGGGAGAGAGGCTGGTCGCTCAGCACAGAGGCGACTCGGTCACTGCACTCTGCAAGGCCTGCCAGCCACTGCCGGGACTCGACACCGGCAGTGGCTGACGCCAGCAGAAAATCTACCTCGGTGGCAGAACTCCTTCCCAGCAGCGATTCCACCTGACTCCGATGCATCGCGTGGTCGTCCTTGAGAGTGAGGATGACCGTAACCGGGGGCCGCTCGCGCACCTCCCGAAGTACGCGGTAATAATATTTCCACTCGGTGGTCCGAACCTCACCGTTAATACCCCGCCGCGCCATCGCCTCGGTCACCGCTCGCCGGCCCGCCTCGTCGGCATAGCTCTTCTGCTCGTGATTGACGCTGGTCGAGGTAGCCGAGGCCCGCCAGTGATAGACCACTTCCGGGACGTGCGCGATGCCGCCAGCCCGCTCGGTCAGTTCGAGTAGCAGATCGAAGTCCTGGGCGCCATCCATTGCCGGATCGCATCCACCGACCTGCTCGAACAATGCGCGGCTTGTAACCACGAAATGGGTGATATAATTATGACAAAGCAGCAACTCCCGATTGAAGTCCGGCTTGAAAAACGGTGAATAGCTCCTGCCGTCCTCGCCGATGAGGTCTTCATCGGTATAGACCAGATCCGCACCTGTTTTAGCGAGAATTTTCACCACCTGATAGAGACAGTCGACGGTAAGTTCGTCATCATTATCGAGAAAGCCGAGATAGTCGCCGGTGGCGATGGAGGCGGCGCTATTGGTCGCTCCGGATATACCTGTGTTCTTCTCATGGCAAATCACCTGTATCCGCTTGTCCCGCGCCTCCCAGTCGGCCAACAGGTCTCGCACATGCGGCTCTGTGCTGCAGTCATCGCAGAGGCAGAGCTGCCAGTGCGGATAGGCTTGGTACAGCACCGAACGGATGCAGTTGTTGAGGTGATGCGGAGCAGGATTGTAGACTGGGACGACAATGGAAATTACCGTCTTTCCAGGGAGTTCCGCCACCCTGGAGTCGGTGAAGATTTGCTCGTACACCCCGCGGCGTAGATAATGTTCCAGAGAAGTACACTTCCCGATCTGCTGATCAGACACGGTCTTACGATACCGATGCGGGATCGAACCAGGCCGAAGGACGGCGGTGGTCCTTTTTTTCCCGGCTGCGAAAGTGGGCATACGGTTCGCGAACATAATCGTCGACATCATCATTGTGCCTTCGGTAATACTCGGGATCGAACAGCGGCAGCGGGCTCTTCCCTTCAAAAATCCCGAAGTCTATATAATGATGCCACAAATCCTGCCGAGATCCGGCGATACTTGGCGTACGGTCGTAATACCACCTCTCGTCGAAAACCTCGTCCGGGGTGTTCCGCAGCTCTTCGATTTGGCTAAGAAAGTCAAGCAACGGGTTGCCACCCAGCCTCTGTAGTCGCGCGAATTCCCGGTGCAGCCGCCCGTCCTCGAACACGGGGGCGGGATAATGTCCTCTCTTCCAGCCGACGCACAGATAATACGCCAGCGGTTCCCGGTCGGCAGGAATCTCCGCCCGGTACCTCTGGAGGTAAAAAACGGTATCAAAGTAGGGATTGGGATTTTTTCCCTGCCTCCATCCCTTCCGCAGATAATGCCGCAACGGATCGATTTTCTCCTCGCAAACGTCCGGATAGGCGCGCAGGTAGTGCAGGGTGTCGAAAACCAGACTGGGCGGTCGCGCCTCTTGCCAGCCGGTCTGAAGGTAGTAGAGCAACGGGTCGAGTGGCAGCGAGGCGATATGCGGGTTACGTTTGAGATAAAAACGAGGATCGAAGAGCCGCGACCGCTTGAGCTCCCGATACTGCGCATCGGTGCACAATGCTCGCAACGTCTTCAATCTTTTTTTCAACGCGTTCTTCATCATGTCTGTCGTCGGCCTGTTATGCTTCAATCCCCGCAGATTTGAGAAATACGGGCATGGAGCGCCACCACCGCGGTGTCCACCTTGAGGATCCTCTCGCCAATGGTACAATCGGAAAACCCGCACTCGATGAATTTCTCCACCTCGTAGTCGACCCAGCCGCCTTCGGGACCCACAGCCAGTAGTACCCGCCCGGGCGCTCCGGTCAAGGCTGCCGGAAGGCTCTGTTTGGCCTGCGGATGGGCGATAAGGCAGTGGGAATACTCGTTGGTGATCGTCGGCAAGTAATCCTCGACAAAGGGCTTGAAACGGCGATGAAAGGTGACATCGGGAAGCCGGGTGTCCACCGCCTGCTCCAAGCCCTGCACCAGCCATTGCCAATAGCTTTCCTGCTCGAGCAGGGAAGCCTCCCAGAAGCTCTTTTCCACCCGGTTGGCATGAATCAGATGAAAACTGCCGACGCCCAGCGCGGTCGCCTGGCTGAGGATCCGCCGCATCATGATCGGCCGGGCCAAGGCGAGAATCAAGTCGATCCTCGGCAACGAATTCATCGGGTCTGCCAGTTCCACCCTGAGCCGCACGGATCGGGGGCGCTTCTTGTGGATGGCTTCGACGACACCGGTGCCCTTCTTGCCGTCAAGCACCCCAAACCGCACGGTATCGTCCACCCTGGCGCGCAACACCTTGATAAGATGCTCGGCGCGGTGGTCCGTCAGCACTATCCGCCCGTCTTCAATTTCTTCCGGCTCCGCGAGGATTATATTCATTTCCGCGACACTCTCTTGAGTCTATCGTATGGTTTTTCTCAGATCGTGCAGGTATAGTTACGCCTTCAGCCAACCCGGATTTTTGGGTTCAAAGATCAAAACCTCTAACGGGAATCTCCCTTACCACCCAAGGAGGACTGAAGTTGTCGCTACTTTTGTATAACCTGCTGCAGATCGTTGTATTGATCGTTTTCTGGCCCGCACTGCTGGCGATTGTGCTGCTCAAGTCTAAATATCGCCGGCGCATCGCCAGGCGCCTGGGCTGGGGACTGCCCGAAAGCCGTGCCGCCGCCCCGGAGAGCGGGCCGGTCATCTGGCTGCATGCCCTTTCGGTTGGGGAAGTCACCTCTGCCCTGCCGCTTATCGCCGGCCTGCGCCGCAGTTTTCCACGCGCCGTCCTGACGGTTTCCGTCAGCACGGAAACTGGTGAGTGCACCGCCAGGGAACTCCTGGCCGGGCGCGTCGACCATCTACTCGCCTCCCCCGTCGATCTGCGATGGGTGGTATCGCGTTTTGCAACCCGCGTTCAACCCGACCTGTTCATTCTGGTGGAAACCGACTTCTGGCCCAATCTACTGGCGGTTTTAAAAAGGCGCGGGGTCCCCTGCCTCTTGGTCAACGGCCGTATATCACAAAAATCGCTGGATTCCTATCGCAAATTCCCCTTTTTCTTTCGCCCCATGTTCCAAAGTTTTAGTCATCTCTGCCTGCAGACCGAGCGGGACCGGACCAACGTGGCTAGCCTGGGAGTCGCGAAAGAGAGGCTGCATACCCTCGGAAATCTCAAATACGATACCCCAGTCAGGGGCGAAAAGCCAACCTCCAGCATCGCCCGCCTGCTACCAGCGGACGACATCATCCTGGTCGCCGGTTCCACCCACCCGGGCGAGGAAGAGATTCTGCTGAGCGCCTGCACGCGGCTGCAAACCGAATTTCCTCGTCTCTACCCGGTTCTCGTACCGCGCAACCCCGACCGTGCCTCGGAAGTGCTGGAGCTGGCGCAAAAATACGGCTGGAAAGCAAGCCGGCGCTCGCAGGTATCCGAAGCCGGTGGCGAGGCCCTGGTGGTAGATACAATCGGGGAGTTGGTGGACTTGTACCGCCACGCGCACGTCGCCTTTGTCGGCGGCAGCCTCGTGAAATCCGGCGGTCACAACCCTATCGAGCCGGCGGCGATGGGAATACCGGTACTCTTTGGACCACATATGGATGATTTTGGTGAAATCGCCTCGGATCTGGTTCAGGCGGGCGGCGCGGAAATCGTCGACAACGAAGCGGAACTCACTACCGCCCTGAAACGGTTGCTGGGCGATGCCGATCGCCGGCGCCATATGGGAGAACTCGCGGCGAATTCGGTCCAACGCCGCAGGGGGGTTATCGACTGCCATCTTGAACTGATCCGATCGCTGCTGTGAAACGGTTTCGGCCGCTGCTCAACCATCACCTGCTCGCCGTACTGGCTGTTGCCGATATCTGCGGCATCGCTCTTGGCCCCCGGCTGGCTTTGCCTGTAGTGCTGGTGGTGTCCGTCACCCTCATCGCCGCGCTGCTGCTTCTCGCCGCCCTGCTGCGTGGCCGCTATCCGCTGCCTCAGTTGCTCTGCCTGCTCTTTTTCTTTTGCCTTGGAATTACTCAGGGCACAGTCGCCAGTCTCTCCCCCTCCGGCCCGGAGAACATCTACCAGAGAATCCGAAGGCCATCGGACGTGGTAGCTGTCGGCCGCCTGGCCGCCATGCCCGGTTATGACGGCATAACCAGCACGATACGCTTGCAACTGCGGGGCATCCGCCTGAAAGGATCGCCCGACTTCCAACCCTCTCGCGGCACTGTTCTGCTCCGCATGCGATTTCCCTGGCCCAGGCAGTACCGCCCCGGCTGCCTCATGGCGATCAGGGCAAGGCTTAAACGTCCATCGCCCGACAAGACCCCGGGAACATTCGACTATCCTGCCTACCTGGCGAGAAAGGGCATCTGGATAACCGGCTCCGTCCGCTCTCCCGCCCAACTGCACCTGATCAGGGAACAAACATCCGCCTGGTACTCACTTCGCTACTTCCCCGAACGGCTGCGCAGCCGTATCGGCACTTTCATCGACCACAATACGCCCCCAAAGGCCAGCGCCCTGTATCGGGCCATTCTCCTGGGTGACCGCTCGCGGATCGGAGCAGCCACACTGGAGGATTTCAAGGCCAGCGGCGTGACCCATTTGCTGGCAATCTCCGGTTTGCATATGACGGTTATCGGCGGTCTGCTCTTTGCCCTTTTCTACTGGCTGCTGCGACGCTGGCAGTGGGCGGTCCTGCATATGAACTTGAAAAAATGCGCGGGCCTGCTCTGCCTCCCATTTCTCATCGGCTACAGCCTGCTGGCGGGATTGGGAAGTCCGGTCTTTCGCGCCACCATCATGAGCGGTATCGTCATTCTGGCCTTCCAGGCCGATCGACCCCGAAGCATATCCAACCTGCTGGCCCTGGCCGCCCTCCTGATGCTGGCGCTTTGCCCGGAAGCGCTCTTCACCCCATCCTTTCAGCTCTCGTTTGCGGCAGTGGCGGCCATCGCACTTTGTATCCCGATTTTGACGCGTTTGACAAAACGGGAAACCTCGCAACCCGACAGGCGCCTGCTCCGATGGTCCAACGCAGCCAACCGCTGGCTGGTGGCAGGGTTGCTGGTTGCAGCCGCCGCCGTGCTCGGCACCGCCCCCATAGTGCTTTCCGTCTACAACCGCATACCGCTTGCGGGTCCCCTGGCCACACTCATACTCGAACCACTCATCTGCCTCTGGTCCCTGGTGCTCGGATTCTGTTCGCTCCCGTTCATCTTCTTCTTTCCCCAGCTGGCACAGCTGCTGCTGCACACCGGGGCCGTGGGGCTCGCCCTCGCCCTGCCTGTTGCCCGTTTTTTCGCCTCAATCCCCGGAGCAGACCTCTGGATGCCGGCTCCGAGTCCCTGGTTGATCGTATGCTATTACGGTGCGTTTTTGGTTGCGATCCGAGCTGCGGTTCGACGCTCCCGGACATCCATCCCGTTCACTCTCCCCTTTTTCATTGCCCTTGTTGTTTTGTTGGTGCCGACATTGCGTCCCACGGTTCGAAGGTCGGCACCCTTCATCGCCCGCTATCTCGACGTCGGTCAGGGAAGCGCAACCCTGTTTGAACTCGCGGACGGCAAGACGGTGCTGATCGATGGAGGCGGCTCATCGCTTAGCAAGGAATCGGTGGGCCAGCGCGTCATCGCGCCCTTTCTCTGGCAGCGAGGAATCACCCGGCTCGACATGATCATCCTGACTCACCCCGATGCCGATCACTACAACGGCGTGCCCTTTCTGATCAAGCATTTCTCGCCCTCGCTCCTCTGGACAAGCACGCTCACCGAGGGAACAACTGCCTACCGCAGCTTGCTTGCCTTAGCCGCCGACCGGGGCATGTCCGTCATTCGCCCCAAAGCGGGCGAGAGGCTAATGTTGGGGACGACAACACTGACCTGTGTCGCCAATAGCAGAGATATCGGGAGCTTTGCAGATGTGAGAAACAGCGGTCTGGTTGTTGAAGTGGAAAATCGGGGTGCGAGCTTTCTCTTCCCCGGCGATATTGAACGTCCGATCGAAGCAAGGCTGGTGAAACGGTTCCAGCCTTTGCAAAGCGAAGTACTGCTCGCCGCCCATCATGGTTCGGCGACCTCCAACTCACCACCATTTCTTCGGGCAGTGGCACCCAAGGTAATTCTGGTGAGCGCCGGCCACTCGTATCGTTCCTCTTTTCCCGCCCCGCGACTTCGCCGGTATTGCCGAAAGCATGCAATACCGCTCTGGACCACCGCGGACAACGGGACAATCACGGTGACTGGGGGCGGAAGGGGCAAGCTGCGGATCTTCCTCTATGGTGGCGGAGACGGGGAACCGCTTCGACGGCGACCGCAGCAGCTTGTCCGCGTCTATCCAGCGACAGCTGGAGTCGGCCCGTAGAAATGCGGCTTAGACCTCGGTAAAATCCGATGGCGGGTTTTTGAGGAATTTCAAGAATTTGGATTTTTCAACCGCATTGGAATAGGCATCGTCCGGACTGATCATCTTCTTCTCCAGATATCCCATGATCGCGTCATCCAGGGTCTGCATGCCGAATTTTTTCCCGGTCTGCATAGACCGACAAGAGTTGGAAAGGTCTTGCCGTCGCGGATCAGGTTACGCACCGCCGGAGTCGCGATCAGGATTTCCAGGGCAGCGACCCGGCCTTTGACATCGACCCGCTTGAACAGGGTCTGCGAGACCACCGCCCGCAGGGCATCGGCCAGGGTCGAGCGCACCTGGCCCTGCTGATTGGCCGGAAAGATCTCGATAATACGGTCAACGGTCTTCATGGCATTGATGGTATGCAGGGTGCCGAAGACCAGATGACCGGTCATGGCCGCTTCCATTGCCAGGGCGATGGTTTCCAGGTCGCGCATCTCACCTACCATGATGATATCCGGGTCCTCACGCAGCGCCCCGCGCAGTGCGGCAGCGAAACTCTTGGTGTGAGACCCGACCTCACGGTGGTTGATAATCGCATTTCTGGCTGCGGTGCACGAATTCGATCGGATCCTCGATGGTCAGGATATGATCTTTTCTGGTCTTGTTGGCTTCGTCGACAATGGCGGCCAGGGTGGTCGATTTACCGGAGCCGGTAGGTCCGGTGACCAGAACCATGCCCTTGGGAAGATGAGCCAGCCGGGAGATGACCTTGGGCAGACCCAGTTGCTCGCAGGTCATGATCTCGCTGGGAATTTCCCTGAAAACCGAGCCGACACCAAATTTCTGCTGAAAAAAGTTGCACCTGTAGCGAGCCAGTCCGGGAATCTCGTAACCGAAATCGACGTCTCCCGTCTCTTCGAACTCCTTGATTTTTTCTTCCGGGCAGATCTCATAGAGCATGGCCCGCAAATCATCATTTTCGAGCTTTTTAAATTTTACCCGTTCCATGTCCCCGCGAATACGCAGCAGGGGTTGCTGACCGGACACCATGTGGAGGTCCGAAGCGCCTTCATCGTTCATCAGTTTAAAAAACGCGTCAATCTGGGCCATGATGCTTCCTCTTGCACAATTTCCGGCACCCCGGAACGTACTTTGCTCTTACGAACGCTTTAGTAGATTACCGTCTTCTTAATATAATTCACCACATCGTCTTCATCGTCGAGGACTTGAAACAGGAACACATCTTCGTCGCTTATGTTACCGTTTGTCAAGAGTTTATCTCTTATCCAGTCGACAAGTCCAGACCAAAATTCACTCCCTACCAGCACAATGGGAAAGGGTTTGATCCGTTGGGTCTGGATCAAAGTGAGCGCCTCAAACAACTCGTCGAGCGACCCGAACCCTCCCGGCATACAGATAAATGCCATGGAATACTTCATAAACATCACTTTCCTGACAAAAAAATACTTGAAATGCAAAGGAAAGTTTGTATACGGGTTGGGGGCTTGCTCGTGCGGCAGGCTGATGTTGAGGCCGATGGAGATACCCCCAGCTTCAATCGCACCCTTGTTGGCTGCCTCCATGATGCCGGGGCCGCCCCCCGTAATCACCCCGTAGCCCAACCGGGCGAGATGGCCGGCAATCTGCTCTGTGAGCAAATAATATTTGTCATCCCGAGGTGTTCTGGCAGAACCATAAATCGTTACGGCGGGCACGTCGACCGCCGACATCGCATCAAAACCCTCGACGAATTCCGCCATGATCCTGAACATTCTCCAGGAATCGCCAACCACGGTATTGTCGAGTACGTACTTGGGTTCTCGCCGCACTCTTCTTCGCTCGGTAAATGTCATAATCGTTACACTCTTTATTGTTCCATAAAATCAAGCAAGGCCCTGGCCCGCCTGGATAATGCTGTATCTTCCGCATCGGCCATGACCTTCTTCGCCCAGTAGCGAGCTTTGCCGAGCTGCTTCATTTCAGTATATACCTGCGCCTTGAGGAGCTGCACCCGCCGCCTGTCGACCCGCCCACCCCTGCAGCGTTTCAGACTCTCCAGCGCCTCGCCGGGGTTGCCGATCAGAGAGCTGCACTTCTGCGAGCCGCAACCGCAATACCGGATTATCAGGCGCGAGTTCCACACTCTTGCGGCACAGCGACAGGGCGATATCATTTCCTTCTCTTTCTTCGAGGATGGTGATGCCGAGCAGGCTCAGCGCCTCGTGATCGTTCCCATTGTGCTGGAGAGCGCGATGGAGCCAGGTCATCGCCTCCCGGCCCTGCCCGAGCCCTCGGTGGGCTTCCCCCAGATAGCGAAAAATTCCGCCCTGCCGGCGCTCGGAGACCCCGACTCGCCATTCTTCGAGATAGGTAAGGGCCTCTCTGTATTGTCCCTTGCGGCAGTGCAAACGCCCCAATTGCAATTGCAGATCCCGCTTGACCTCCGCATTGTCCTCACTGTCGTCACAACTGCGGATCGCCGCTTCAAAGCGGTCGAGCGCCTCGCGAATGTCCCCACGAAGCTGGGCGCCGAGCCCCAGGTTGTAGAGCGCCATATGATCTTCGCCGTCGATTTGCAGGACCCGTTCAAAGCAGCGACGTGCCGGCGTGGTTTTGTTGAGGAGGGCGTAGGTAACGCCGAGGCTGTTGAGGAGATTGACATTATCCGGCTCAAGCACAAGTCCCCGCCGATATTCCCGCACGGCACTTGGCAGATCCCCTTCACCGAAATAGATGTCACCGGCAACGTTGAGGCTCACGGCATCGAACAAGACAACTTCCCCCGCCTCAAAAAAGTTCGCATGCAGCAGCGCTTTGCGGGCATTGGCGATGGTTTCCGCTCTGCTGAAATCCTGACAGGGAAAGCAACTGACCCCAGCGTGCATCTCGGCCAATTCCGGAAAATGGCGCACCCTTGCCAACACTTCCCTGGCCGCCTTCACGCCCTTTTCCGGGGCATACCCTGGAAAAAAGAGGTGGACGCCATCCTCTGCAGGCAGCACAGCGCCCCCCTCAATGTGCTCGGTTGCCCTCTGAAAATGGGCGACGGCGCCCGCAGCGGACTTTCCTCCCACCTCCGCCAGGCAGAAACGATCCGTGGTCCGAAAAAGTCGCTGCAGGCTCCTCTGCAGTTGGGAGGCAAGCTTGTGGAGGGGATGATCTTTAGCATCGACCAACAAACGATAATCACAAAAACTAAAAGGACCGCGTCGGCCGGCGGTTTGCAGAGCCGTCCAGGCACTGTCGAGCAGGCGTCTTCCCGTCGTTGCACCTTCTTTTTCGCTGGCCGCAGGCAACTCGCTATTACTGCTGCCAATGTGCACCTTGTAAAAACCGTCCTTTTTCAGGAAATGCACCAGGCCGGCACTGAACTTCTCAACCGAGAAAATCTCCTCGCGGCGTGCCACCACCGCAAAGACGCATTGTCCCAGATGATGGATCAAAAACCTGCCGTCCGTATAGGCCATCAGGGCGGCGGCCACATGCTGGGCATTGCGGAAACCATCTCGAAGATTC